>NZ_JAGGPP010000008.1 GCF_018613755.1 Arthrobacter sp. ISL-72 | reverse complement strand
CACCCCG
Organism: Arthrobacter sp. ISL-72; assembly: GCF_018613755.1. Taxonomy (GTDB): domain Bacteria; phylum Actinomycetota; class Actinomycetes; order Actinomycetales; family Micrococcaceae; genus Arthrobacter. Next base: position 518,257 of record NZ_JAGGPP010000008.1, on the reverse strand, counting down.
ATCTCCTCGGCAACCTGTTTCACCGAACGATCCGAGGATAAAACCAGGCGCACCGCTTCCTCACGGAACGCAGCATCATATTTTCTTCTAGGCGTCGTCATCTGAAGTGAAGCTCCCATCAAGCTGTCTCAGAAAACCATACGACCGCACTGCAGGTCGCAAAGTGAGAGAGCGTCGGGGGAAACCCGGCAGGTAGTGAGAGAGCGTCGGGGAGAGGAACGCCGGCGGGGTGGGCTTCGTTGTACTCATCGGGTTTCGGTGCGCCAAGTATCGGCAGCTCAACTACTGATCCGGGAGAACTTCTATGACTGCACGAACCATCGTCATCACGGGAGCAAGCGACGGTATCGGCGCCTCAGCCGCGCGAACCTTAGCGAAGGCGGGGGACCGGATTGTTGTCGTCGGGCGATCGGCGGAAAAGACTCAGACAGTGGCGCGGGAGATTGGTGCCGACTACTTTGTCTGCGACTTCGCCGATCTGTCCCGGGTGCGGGCACTGGCCGCCCAGCTGAAGGAGACGTACCCGCGGATCGACGTCCTGGTAAACAACGCGGGCGGCATCATGGGCAAGCGGGAGCTCACCGTCGACGGCCACGAGAAGACCTTCCAGGTAAACCATCTGGCGCCGTTCCTGCTGACCAACGAGTTGATGGACGTCCTGACGGCAAGCAAGGCGACCGTCATCAATACCTCGAGCGCAGCGAACGGGTTCGGACACATCGACATTGACGACCTGGACGCAGCGCGCAAGTACTCAACCAACCGGGCCTACGGCACCGCCAAGCTCGCAAACATCCTCTTCACCACGGGGCTTCATCACCGATACAACACTGCCGGCATCTCGACTGCCGCATTCCACCCGGGCGGTGTTGCCACCAACTTCGCGGCAGAATCGACCAGCTGGTTCCGCTTCGCCTACAAGACATTCATCAAGCGCTTCATGCTTACTGCTGAGCAGGGCGCGGACACCCTTGTGTGGCTCGTGAACTCCAAACCGGGGCAGGACTGGGTCTCCGGCGGGTATTACGCCAAGCGTGCTCTCGCCAAGGCAAACAAGCAGGCCTACGACGCCGGCCTGGCCCAGCAGCTTTGGGAGCGCAGTGAAACCTTCGTCAGCACGGAGCGGACCCGGTTCTCCACATAGCCCGGGCTCCCCATTCCAGTGGCACCCAGGCCCTCATAGCGTGATGACATTCGCTGTGAGGGGGAAGCATGAAGACGCCAATTGCTGTGCTTGGCATTGTTGCCGTACTGGGTCTGGCCGGGTGTTCGATACCCGTAGAAGCGTCCGCAGACGCGTCCCCTCCACGGCCCAGTGAAGAGCCGACGCCGGCGGCTCCCACCATGACCGTCGAGGAAGTTTGTACGGTGTGGAAACAGGGTTTCAAGGTCCTCAACGAAGGCCGTGTTTCAGCCAAGGAAGCCATGACGCCGTTGGAGCAGGCTACAGCAGCCGCCCCGCCGGAAATCCGGGTCCAGTCCGGCATCGCCACACGGATTCTGTGGGGCCAGATCCTCTATCCCAGCGATAAGCCGCCGTCGGCGGAAGCTGTGGGTTACCTCGCGGCGCTGCGGCAGGCCTGCTATGACCAGACCGGAATTGATGTGGTCGGGGGACCCGGAGGTTAGTCTGCGTCAGAGGGGTCACCCTTCGAGTCGGACGCCTCTCAGTTCATCAATGGCGTCCGCTGAGCGCAGTAGTGCGAGCTCCAATCCGGACTCAGGTTCGGGGTGGGAAAACAGATAGCCCTGCAGCGAGTCGCAGTTCAGGTTGGTTAGATAGCTGGCCTGGGGACCGGTTTCGATTCCTTCTGCTGTGACGGTCAGGCCCAGACTGTGCGCCATGTTAATCATGGAGTTCAGGATCGGCAGTTTCTCAGCGCCGGTGCGGACCATGGAGACGAAGGAACGGTCGATCTTCACCGCATCCACGGGTAGTTCCTGCAGCCGGCCCAACGAAGAGTAACCGGTGCCGAAGTCGTCCAGCGCCACACGTACCCCGGCGTCACGGAGCACACTTAGCTGGCTGATCACGTGCGCATCGGGGTCGAAGAACACGCTCTCGGTGACCTCCAGGACCAGCTGCCGCGGATCCGTGCTGCAGCTGGCGGCAAGCCGCAGCACGGTATCCGCGAATCTGCAGTCCTTCAGCTGTACTCCGGAGACGTTGACCGCAACGGACCGGGTGGCATCGGCGGCCAGCCACGGTTTCAGCTCGGTGAAACTGTGCCGCATGACCTGCATGCCGACGGACGAAATGAGGCCGCTGCGCTCCGCAGTGGGGATGAATTGTGCGGGCGGTACCATTTCCCCGTCCTGTTTCCAGCGGGCCAAGGCTTCAAACTGGACCACCTCGCCTAGCGCGGGCGAGATGACGGGTTGGTAGTGGACAAAGATTTCGCTGTTCTCAACGGCCGTCCGCAGGCCGGCCTCCATGTCGGTGCGCTGTACCAAGGCCGTCATCATGTCGGGCTCGAACCGCATGTACCGGTTCTTGCCGGCCGCCTTCGCTGCATACATGGCAACGTCGGCTTGCCGGAGCAGCTCCGACCCCTCCACGGTTTCCTGTGACACTGAAGCCAGGCCAAGGCTGAGACTGGGGCGGAGCATGGTGCCGTCAATCCACATCGGAACGTTCAGCGAGGCAACGATCCGCTCCGCAACTGCGTCCGGTTCCGGCGATGCCGTCAGAAGCACCACAAATTCGTCCCCGCCCAAACGGGCCACAGTATCGTCGGGCCGGACACAGGAACGGAGTCTGCGCGCTACTTCGGTCAGCATTTCATCGCCCGCATGGTGGCCGAGGATGTCGTTGACCTCCTTGAAGTCGTCCAGGTCCAGCAGCAGGACGTCCACGGAGACGGCCCGGTCGCTGCGGAGCGCTTCAGCCAGCTGGTCATGGAACAGCTTGCGGTTGGCCAGCCCGGTCAGCGGGTCCTGGAAGGCCAACGCCTTCAGCTGTGCCGCCTGCTCGGCGAGATCGGCCATGGCGCGCTTCGCCTGGTCCTGCGCGGTCAGCCGGGGAGTGACGTCGCGGAAACTCCAAACGCGGCCCACCATCTTGTCCGCCACCTTCTGCGGGCGGGAGTACCGCTCGAAGGTCCTGCCGTCGATAAATTTGAGGATGTCATTGCTCTCGGCGAGCGGGTGGGCGTAGAGGTCCAGGACCTTGTCCAGGAATCCCTGCGGATCTTCGAGGAGCCCGAGCACGAAGCCGATCACCGCATCATCATCGTGGGTGGCCAGCAGATCGCGCGGAATGCCCCACATCGACACGAACTGCTCGTTTACACCGGCAATCTGACCGTCGGTATCGACGACGAGGATCCCGTCAGCCGTGGACTCGAGGGTTGCACTGAGCAGCGACATCGCTTCGCGAAGCCCATCGTCGGGCGTCTCCCGATGCTGCGTGGCACGTACCGACACCGACATGCATAGGCCGGCGGCGGTGTCCAGGAGCGCGCATGCCACCTCGCCCTTGAACTCGGTACCGTCCTTCCTCAGCCCGAAGGCGTCGAACGGCGAGCTGTAGCCGTACTCCGGGCCGTCGCGGAGGAGGGCTCTGAACAGGCGCCGGACTCCCATCCGGTATCCCCCGGCGAGTATGATCCGATGGTCCTGCCCTACAAGCTCCCCGCGCTGATAACCGAACATCCGTTCGGCGGCCCGGTTCATGAGCATGACGGTGCCGTTTTCGGAAAGCACCAAAAGGGCATCAGGCAGTGAATCAATGATGGCCGTGGAATCGTCGCCGGATACCGGGTACGGTTCCTGGCTACCATCGAGCGCCGCCATCAGAGCACCGCAAATTCATTATGAGACCGCGAAAATTCCATAGAATGTCCTCCCCTCCGCACATCATAGAGCGCAAAGATCAGGACCGCTTGTCACACGGGGAATCCCGTTCCTTGTTAGCGTTCGTCGAGGAGCTTTTCGATCTCGGGATGGCTCAGCGCTGCCTGCCGGTACTCCCGGGACAGGATGGACAACAGCGCCTCGGCCGATTCGCCATCTTCCGATCCGGTGGCGTCGGCGGCATAAACAACCCTGATGTTGTGGCCGAACGCGTCTGCCCCTGTTTGGGCGACACAGTTGTGCGTGGACACTCCGGCGAGGACGACGGTGTCCGACTCCCAGTTGCGAAGCCGCCACAGGATGTCGGTTCCCAGAAAGGCGCTATCCCGGGTTTTGACCAGCTGGGGCAAATCGGCGGTTATGAGCCCGGGAACAAAGTCCGCCTGCTCCGAGCCCCGAAAGATAAACCCCTGGTCGTCCTCAAGCATGTTCAGCGTCCAGGTCGATTTGTCCCTCTCGTGCTCTGTTTTCACGAGCAGGACGTTTACGCCCCTGCTGCGGGCGGCACCGATGAGTTCGTTGCACGCCTCGACGAGTTCATCCCGACGTCGACCCAGTGCCGGGTCCTCAAAGTAGGCGTTCTGCATGTCGATAACAACAACCGTGATCACGATCGATCCTCTCGCAATAGGCCAATCCCTCAGGGCGCCGACCCGCCCGCGCCCGGGGGATCAGTGCATTGGAAGACGGCGACCGCCGCGGCTCCCGTGACTCTTATCCATCCACGACCTGAGCGCCTCGGCAATGCTGTGCAGCAGCCGGACAGCGTACCGGTAGATGCCCAGGGCAATAAGACGCAGCCCGGAAAACAGCAGCTGCAGTGCGCCGCCCAGCAGCAGGAGCAGGAGGCACGGGAGCAATACAGGCAGCAATACCAGGAATGCAGCGAACATCGCCGCTATGTAGCCGAAGCCGTAACTGACGATCGTCGCCTGTTCCACCGGGACTCGCCCCCATCATCTAATCGCCCCGCTGGACGGGGTCCGTTTTCAATTAACTTCGCCAGCCCGCGTGCCTGGACGGCCCGCCAGCCAGCCCCGCGGGCCCACGCCTCAGAAAAACCAAGCCGCCCACTGCGGAGGCCAACAAAAGTCTGACTGCGACGTGCCGCATATATTCTCCCGGCGCCCATCCGCAGGCATCGATCGTCAATCCCTGACGTCAATGCCTCGGGTGCTGCTTGCCTTTGCCAATATAATAAGCATGCTTATAACTTGGTGCCAGAGCTCCGGCAAAAATTCTTTAAGACGGGGGCGCCGAACCCGGGCAATCTCCAGTGCGGGCTAGGGGATGGCTTCCGCCCGGACAGAAACAGCGCCAACACCAGAGCCCGTCCCCAGGCCGCGTACCGTCCAGCCTTCCGCCTGCCAGAGTGCAGCGTCCAGCACGTTGCGTGCATCCAGCACCGTCCGCCGTCGGACCTGGTCTCCGACAACGGCGGGCGAGAGCGCGCAGTATTCGTCCCATTCGGTCAGCAGGAGCAGGAGCTCGGCGCCCTCGAGTGCCCGGTCCGTATGCGTTTCAAACCGCAGCTGCGGGTACCGCATCCAAGCGTTGTTGACCGCCTTCGGATCCGTCACGGTCACGTGGGCGCCGGCCGCTGCCAGCTGCAAGGCGACGTCCAGGGCGGGGGAGTCCCGGATGTCGTCCGTGTCCGGCTTGAAGGCAGCCCCCAGCACAGTCACCGTCCGTCCGCTCAGGTATCCGCCGCACAGCTCCCGGGCAATCTCCACGGTCCGCGACCGCTGGCCCAGGTTGATCCCATCCACCACGCCCATCCACTCGTCCACGGAACCGACACCGAGTGTTGCGGCCTGCGTCCGGAAGCTGCGGATGTCCTTGGGCAGGCAGCCGCCGCCGAATCCCAGCCCGGCGTGCAGGTACCGGCTGCCGATGCGGGGATCCAGGCCCATCGCTTCGCTGAGTTCGGTGACATCCGCGCCGGACGCGTCGCACAGCTCGGCCATCGCGTTGATGAAGCTGACTTTCGTGGCCAGGTACGCGTTCGACGCCGATTTGATCAGTTCCGCGGTGGCGAAGTTGCATACCAGCCGCGGGACCCCGGCTCGCAGCAGCGGCTCGTAGACGGCATCGAGGACCGCCGTCACGCCGCGGCCGGATCCTTCGGGACGGTCAAACGCGGCAGTCTTTCCACCCGGCACGCCGTAGACCAGGCGGTCCGGTACCAGGGAATCCTTCACCGCGGTGCCCTGCCGCAGGAACTCCGGGTTCCAGGCGAGAAGCACCTCAGGACGTCCCGAGAGGATGCCTTCCAGCATCGCGACGGTTCCCACGGGAACCGTTGATTTACCCACGACGGCGGCGCCCCGGTCCAGGTGGGGAAGGAGACTGTCGGTGGCCGCCAGCAGGTAGCTGAGGTCGGCGCCGTCGGACGTTTTAGACTGCGGCGTGCCCACGCAGAGGAAATGCACCCGGGCGCCGGCCGCGTCGGCGAAATCCGTGGAGAACGTCAGGCGGCCGGTGGCCCGGCCGTCCTGCAGGAGCTCGTCCAGGCCAGGCTCAAAGAACGGGGCGAAGCCGCCGGCCAGCTGCTCCACTTTGGCGGCGTCGACGTCGATCCCCACCACGGTGTGGCCCATCGACGCCAAGGTTGCGGCGTGCACGGCACCCAGGTACCCGCAGCCGATCACTGAAATTTTCACAGCGTTGCTCCTCGTGCGGTTGCTCCTTGTCCGGTCCCGCCCGGCTCAACCACCGGTTCGCCGGCCATGACTTCCCGGTAATGCCTCACCAGCTCCGCGCTGAGCGCCGGCCACGTCCGCCCCTGGACCGACGCGTGCGCTGCCGCCGCGAACGCGCGGCGCTTGGCGTCGTCGCCCATCAGGTCCATCACGTGGGCACGGAGCCCGGCCAGATCGCCAGGTTTGTACAGCCAGCCGGTGCGGGAATTCTCCACGAGGTCCAGCGGGCCGCCGCGCCCCGTGGCCACCACTGGCACACCCGATGCCATGGCCTCCTGGATGGTCTGGCAGAACGTCTCGAATTCTCCCGGATGCACGAATAGGTCGAAGGAGGCCACCGCCGTGGCCAGCTGCTCACCGCCCAGAAAGCCCGTGAAGACGGCGTTCGGGAGGGCCTCCTGCAGCGCTTCCCGCTGCGGTCCGTCGCCGACGATCACCAGCCGCGAACCCGGCACGTCAGCCAGCACGGCCAGGTCCTCCACCTGTTTTTCAACGGCCAGCCTGCCGACGTAACCGATGATGCGCTCGCCGCCGGGGGCCACACACGCCCGCCACGCGTCGTCGCGCTTTCCCGGCGCAAACCGCGCGGTATCCACACCGCGCCGCCACATGTCCACCCGCAGTACTCCGCGGCCGCGCAACTGGTTCAGCGCGAAAGTGGACGGCACCAGCGTCCGGGAAGCCATCAGATGGATGTTCTCCACCCGGTTCCAGGCCCAGTTCTCCATGAACGGCACCCCGTAGCGCGCCGCGTAACCGGGGACCTCGGTCTGGTAAATGGCAACGGTGGGGATTCCCAATTGATGTGCCGCCTGCACCGCCCGCCAGCCGAGGACGAACGGGGACGCGAGGTGGACAACGTCGGGCGCGAAATCGGCAAGGATTCGCTTGACCCGGTTCACACCGCCTAACGCCACCCGCACGTTCGTGTAGCCCGCCAGCGGCACCGACGGAAGCCGGTGCACAAACGCGCCGTTCACCTCATCCAGGACCTCTGTGTCCTGGGTCGACGGGGCAACCACCAAGACCTCATCGCCCCGGTCCTGCAGATGCTCCAGCACCCGAAGGATGGAGTGCGTAACCCCGTTCATCAGCGGCAGAAATGATTCAGCGACAATTGCGATCCTCACCCCTCCACGGTGCGCGGAGCGTGTTGCGCCGAGGGGGAGGCGGCCTTACCGGGAAGAGAAGCTTGGGTTAACGCCGCACCTTCCCGGTTCGACGCCGGAACTTCCGATTGCGCGTTGCGCCGGACGCTGCCCCGCGCTACCCCCAGGCAAGCGCGGGACAGGGCCCGGACGTCTCCCGGTCAGCGGCCGGCCGCCGAACCCGCCCGGCCCACGGCGTCGGGCCACCAGCCGATGCGGGCGTTCATGGGGTCGGGCCAGTTGCCGATGCGGTTCTGCATGGGGTCGGGCCAGTTGCCGATGCGGGCACGGGCAGATGCTGAGCGGGACGTCGGGGCGGTACTAAAGAGCTGGGTGTTGAAGGACATGACTTTTCTCCTGACTGAGTTGTGATTCCGTACGCCGATGGCGTCGAAAGGCCTTGCTCTGCCTAAAAGAGGACAGAGGTGACCTGCTCAGTCGGGGGAAGACCCCGGATCAAATGACGGGCCTGCGGCCACAGTCTCAGCCGCGTCCGTTGCGAGGGCGCTCCGGGCATCGTGCTGCGCGTTCCATGAACCGCCGACGTCGGCGGCGTCTGCGCCGGCGCTGCCTGCGCCACCGGACGCGGACCCGGAGTGGTTGGGGACAGCGGCAAACCGAAGTGCGTCGCCGGTCCACGGCGCACTTCCGGGCGTGGGCGCGGCGGAAGCAACGTGGGTGATGGTGGCAGCCAGCGCGTGGAATCTGTGCGTATTCGCCAGGAACTCCATGGGCGAAATTGAACGCACCTGCTGTGAGGCGCCCGTGGGGCGCTGGGTGGTTTGCGTGCCCGCCCCGACCAATCTATCGATGCCCCCGCTGGCGTGTGCCACGGGTAAGGCATCAAAGGCCGACGGCGACAATTCGCGGCCAGGTAAACGCCCCGGGACGACAGTGTCGGGCAGTTGTAGCGGAACTGTGGGAACGGGCAGCGTTGGAACCGGGACTGTGGGAACCTCGACGTCGGGCAACCCGGGAGCGAGTGGATCCACCACCGGAACCACAGCGTCACCGGTGCCTCCCACCGCACCGGTGACTCCGTCAGTCACCGCTTCCGCGGGCAGCGCATCCGGCAGTGTGTTGCCTGGCGCCGAGTCGGACCGGACCACCGGCGTCGTAACAACCTTCACGCCGTCGCCGAGCACAGTCACAACGGGGGCGACGGCGACCGCCGCTGTGCTGGAGACCGGAGACGGCACAGCGGCGACCGGAACGGAAAGATCCTGAATTGCCTGAAGGGTGGTGGAGGTTTCCTGAAGTACGGAAACGCTAGCCTGCCCCGGCGTGCCCGGCGTGCCCGGCGTGCCCGGCGTGCCCGGCGAGCCGGAGTCGTTGGAGGCAGCGCTCGCGGAGCCTGCGGCCCAAACGAGCCAGGCGAAGGTGAGGAGGGCGGCGAGCATGAATGGGCGCAGGACACTGCGGCAACGACCACGCAAAGTGCTGCCCATCCAGATCACCCCCCAGTGGCAATGGAAAATCAGGATACGCCCGGGGCGCCAGCCCGTCCATACCTTCGCGCTTGTAGCGGGACGGCCCGGATCAGTAGGCAGCCGGGCTCCTTGGCGTGAGAGCAACAGCGGCAGGAACAAACCGCCGTAAGATTGGTATCAGAGGTGTTCCAGAGATGTCCGGGTCAATCGTGGTGGTCCTGATTCTTCTAGCCGTCGTTGCCCTGTGGGGAGTGATCGGGACGGTGGTGGTCGTCGTGCGCGACGGCCGCGGGTTCCTTCCGCGGGAGGAATCCGACCGGCCGTGGATGGCAGGCAACCTGCCCAGCGTTCCGTACTCAGTCTGGCGGTTCTGATCCCGGCGAGACGCTCCGGGCGGTGCAGCGTGACTTACCGATGGCCGTCGTGCCTCAGAATTTCCGGCAGTTCTTCAACGTAGACCGTCTGCGGTGGCTCAAAATAGATGACCAGCACTTCCTCGCCCACCGGAATCACACTGGCCTTGTCGAAGGGGTGGGCGTGGAAGGCCATGATGCCGCCCAGGTACGGCAGCATGACTTCGCCGATGGTGCCGGGGCCGATGCGCCCCGTCACCCGCCCGATTTTGCCCGTTAGGCTCCGGTCAACGTCCCGGCGCATCGGTGCCCTTCGGCGGCTGGCTCGGGACCCTGCCGTCGCCCTGCGTGGGGTTTTTCCGTGAGTTCTTGAGGGCGGAGGAGAGGGCTGGGAGATAGTCACCCACCTGGGCGAGGATGCCGCCGAGCATCCGGTTGACCCCTTCGCCGCCGTTCAGCACCGTCATCTGGCCCACGTGCGAGAACGGCTCGGCTGCCGCGGCGATAATGGCAGGCATGTTCTCCGCCAGCTGCTGCGAAATGACCGCGTCCTGGTTGCTGGCAAGTGCCTCGGCCCGGGCCTTGATGCCCTCGGCCTCCGCCAAAGCCTTCGCTTTGATGGCGGATGCGGCAGCGTCACCGCGGGCCCTCGTGGCCGCGGCTTCCGCCTCGCCGGTCACCTTGGTGGCACCGGCCGCGGCCGCAGCAGCGGTGGCATTGGCCTGCGCCTGCAGTTCCGTCCGCCGGGCATTGACCTGGGCTTCCAGTTCGGTACGGCGGGCCAGCGCCTCGGCGGCACTGATGTCCGCGGCCTTCTGGCCTTCGGCGTCCGTACGCTTGGCGTAGGCTTTGGCATCGGCGGGCTTGCGGATGCTGGTTTGGAGCTTCTGCTCTTCGCGGTCCGCTTCAAGCTTTGCCACTTCGGTTTCCTGGACCACCACCTGTTGACGTGCCGTTGCGTCCGCGAGCGGGCCGGCCTGCGCTGCGTTGGCCTTGGCCCGTTCGGCGTTGGCCTGCGCCACCGACTGCCTGATGGCAGACACGCTTTGCGCATCAGCTATGAGCGCCGAGGCCTCCGCTTCCTTCTCCGCGGCTTCGCGGTTCCTGGTCGCTTCGGCGATGCGGGCCTCCATCTTCACCTGGGCAATGTGCGGCTTCGCGATGTTCTGGATGTACCCGGTGGGATCCTGCAGGTCCTTGATCTGGAGTGAATCCACCACCAGGCCGAGCTTTTCCATCTCCACGCCGCTGGCGCTGCGGACCTGCGAGGCGAGCTTGTCCCGCTCACGGATGATTTCTTCCATCGTCATGCTGCCGATGATCGAGCGGAGGTGGCCCTCAAAGACGTTGTACACCTGGCTTTCCATTTTCGGCTGCTGGCCCAGAAAGCGCCGGGCCGCATTTGCGATGAAGGGCGGGGCGTCGCCGATTTTGTAAATGACCACGCCTTCCACAATCACCTGGATGCCCTGTGAAGTAACACAGGAAACTTTGAGCTCGGTTTCATTCAGGGTGAGCGACAAAGTTCGCACCGTCTGCAGGCCGGGAAGAACCAGCGCGCCCTTGCCGGTGACGATCTTGAAGTCCATTCCAGCCCGGGTTTCAAGGTTTCCGCGGGTCAGGCCGGAGATGATGAGGGCCTCGTTGGGTTCAGCCACCTTCCACATCAGTTTTACTGCCACCCATATAAAAGCAACGGCAAAAAGCACCCCCAGGAGGGTGGCAATAAGCGGGAAGAATGCTGACAAGTCCGGCATGACCAGGTCCTTTCAAGGGTGTGGAACAGGCATCGCGGTAAAGCCCCAATAAATGCAGCTGTTCATTCCCGGCCGGTCGAAATGCGGGTAATTCCGGCCTGCCGGGGCAGCTGTTGTAGATAGTCTGATTGGCCCCTGCCCAAGAGTCCAGAGCCCGGCCGGTATTCGGCCGTTCAGCGCGAACGGGCACTTGAGCACCGGCGTCGTGCCTTCAACGCAAAAAGTTGGTGCAGCCGCCTGCGACTACGCAGGGCAACTGCACCAACCGGTGGTTAATACATTTCAGATTGCTATGAAGTGTTCCTCATTAGCGGCTCCTTATGTCCCGGCTACGCGATCCGGGTTACCTGCGGTCCTCGGCCAGATGCCTCGAGAGGATCCAGCCGGCGCCAATCATCAGCACACCCAGCACCATGTGGGTCCAGTTATCCATAGTGTTCAGCGACAGGAAATTGGCCGCCGAATCTACTCCGACACTGAGCCCGAAGATGCTGAGGACGATGTACAGCGCACCAAAGCCCATGAGGAAGTTCCGAGCGCCCATTCCACTGCGGGACATTGCCCAGCCTGTTGCTCCGATGACCAGCTGCACGATGTTCAGCAGCATGGATACCTGGAACAGGGTAAGGAACATGGCGTGCGAATCGGGTCCCAGGAACCTCAGTTCGCTGTACTGCTGGGTAATGCCGGGGATAAATCCCAGGACACCCACCAACATCAGGACGATACCAACACCCATGCCGACGTTCTGGACATCTGTACGACCAAAGTGAACGCCATGTGCATGTGGGGATGCGGTAGTCATTTTTCTGCCTCCAACCACTGATTGCGGACAATCCAATTTTACGGCTGGGTAATCAAAAAAGCGCTGGGGCAAGGGGACTTCTGCACAGCGGCAGGCTTGGCCGGCCTGTCACTATCGACAACTAAAGGCGCTGGTAACTCCGGGGTTTGAGCCTGTCGCAGACGGGCCCGGGGCGCCTCCCGTGACACCATGGAACACGATGAAACTGCGCGCTGATCAGACCGGAGACCGTGGCATTCCCATGCCGTTATGGCTGCAGGGAGCGCTCGAGTCGGCGCAGGCGGCGGTCATTTCCGCGCTGGTGGTGCTGGCGCCCATCGTTGCGGTGTGGGCCACGGCGGGATTCCAGAACAACAACTTCGACGCCCTGGCCCGGCTCGGCGGCCAGGCGTGGCTGCTGATCCACGGCGTGCCGCTGCACCTGACAATGGTGGCCGGAGAGGCCGCGGCGCAGCCGGAATCGGGCACCCTTTCGCTGATCCCGCTGGGCCTGACGCTGATCCCGTTCCTGCTCGCGTGGCGGGCGGGCCGGCGCCTGGCCCGCGCTTCCTACACGGACCAGCTTTGGCAGGCGCTGCTCGGTTCCTGGCTGGTATACGCCGGATTCGGCATGGCCACGGGCTTCGTGTGCCGCACCGACGATGTCGCCATCTTCCTATGGTTCGCCGGGCTGCTGCCGCTGATCCCGTTCGGCCTGGGCATGGTGGTGGGCGCCCGGCGCGAGGCGGGGTCCTGGAGCCGGCTCATCGGCGTCGACGCCGTGGACTGGATTGCCCGGACCAGCCAGCATTCCCGCTGGGCCGGTTCCTACCTGGGTTCCGCGATCAAAGCCGGATTCGTGGCACTGATGGCGTCCTTCACCATGTCCGCTGCGCTGCTCGCGGTGGACCTCTTTATCCACTGGGACCGCGTGATCGCGGTGTATGAAGGGCTCGACGCCGGCGCGATGGGCGGTGCCGTGCTCACCATCGCGCAGCTCGGGTTCCTCCCCAACCTGGCCGTCTTTGCGCTCGCCTGGACGTCCGGCTCCGGCTTCGCCCTGGGCGTCGGGTCGCAGGCCGGCCCGCTGGGAACCGCCGTCGGCCCGCTGCCGTCCATCCCGGTGTTCGCCGCTCTGCCGTCCGGGTCGCTGGACTTCGGCTTCGTGGCGCTGGTGGTGCCCGCCCTCGCCGGTGCGCTGGCCGGCTGGTGGTTCCTGCGCGAAGGCGAAAACCACTTCGATGAGTGGCTGTCCATCAAGCTCCGTGTCCGCTGGTTCACCGCCGCCGCCTCCACCCTGGTGCTCGGCGCGTTCATCGGCGGCGCGGCCGGAGCGATGGCGGGCGGCCTTGCCTGGTTTGCCCGCGGATCGGCCGGGATCGGCCGCCTCACGGACATCGGCCCGGACCCGCTGGGCACATCGCTGTGGGTGGCCGCGGAAGTGGGCATCGGCGTCGTTATCGGTTATGCGGCCGGTCCCTGGCTGGAGCGCCGGCAGAAGCTGCGCGAAGCGGATCTCGAGGCCGCCAAGCCGTAGGAGGTCCCGGCGTCGGGCATTACTGCTTATTGGAGCGGGCGCCTAGCGGAGCTGGGCGGGGAGTGACTTCTCCAGCTGCGTCTGGCACTGCGTCGTGGCCTGCTGGGTGAGTGCATTGCGCGCGCACTGCTGGAAATCCCGGACCTGGTTGAAGAACACCGCGGAGACCATGATCAGCAGCACCATCACCGCTGAGACCACCAGTCCGGAAATCGTCCCGAAAAGGACCAGCTTGGATTCCTTCAGCTTGGCGGCCCGGATCAGCAGGATGATGCCGAGCGCGATGCTTGCGGCCGTGAGGATGGAGCTCAGCCACAGGAAGTTGATGTCCAGCTGGTAGACGAAGAAGGAGCCCAGGACGGCAACGACAAAACTGCGGAACAGGTTGTGCGTCTTCAGGAGGGAGGTCTTCGCGGCTTCGCTGAGGGGGTGCCGGGCCTGCTGGGGACCTGCGGGATCCTTCGGGGGGTTCATGTTTTCCAGCCTACGCGAGCGGCCCCATAAGCTAGAGCCATGCGCATCGTTGTCCTCGTGTCCGGTACCGGTTCCAACCTCCAGGCTGTCATCGACGCCGTCAAGGCGGGCGAGCTGGACGTGGAAATCGCCGCCGTCGGCGCAGACCGGCCGGGAACCTACGGGGTGGAACGGTCGGCCGCCGCCGGAATCCCGACGTTCGTGGTGGACTTCAAGGCGTATGCGGACCGGGCCGACTGGAATGCGGCCCTGACGGACGCCGTGGCCGAGTACAAGCCTGACGTGGTGGTGTCCTCCGGCTTCATGCGGATCGTCAGCCCCGAGTTCATCGACGCGTTCGACGGCAAATACCTCAACACCCACCCCGCCCTGTTGCCGGCCTTTCCGGGCGCCCACGGTGTCCGCGACGCCATGGCATACGGCGTGAAGGTCACCGGCTGCACCGTGCACTGGGCCGACGCCGGGGTGGACACCGGCCCCATCATCGCCCAGGAAGCCGTGGCCATCCGCGACGACGACACGGAAGAAACCCTGCACGAACGGATCAAGGTCGTGGAGCGCCGGCTCCTGGTCTCGACCCTGGGGCAGCTCGCCGCCGCGTAGCCCCACCCAAACTGTCCCTACCTTCCGACCGCGATCAAGGCTTCTCAAGGGCCGTGGTACAGGCGGCGAGCAGCTGGCGCAGCTGCGTTTGCTCGTTCGGGTCGAGTCCTTGGCGCATCTTCTCTTCGACGGAATTAACGGCAGAGCTGGCGGCGTGCAACTGCTTGAGGCCGGCAGCAGTGAGCTCCACGGGGAGGGTTCTGCCTGCAACGGGGCGTTCCGGACGGGAGACTAAGCCATCGCGCTCGAGTGCCTGGAGCAGAACGTTCATCGATTGCCTGGTTACGAAGGCACCCCGGGCAAGGTCGGAGTTGGACAGCCCCGGTCGTTGGGCCAGTAGCTCAAGGCAGGCGTACTGCGGGACGGTCGTCCCGAGTGGTCTAAGGGCGGCGTCCATGGCTGCCCGGAGTGCGCTGTGCGCTTGTTTGAGCAGATACCCGAGCGAGCTGTCCAGATCCAAACCGTCTCCACCTTGTTTCATGTCAATATTCTGACATAGCATGGCCATGTCAATCCACTGACATACGAGAAGGGAAGCATCATGGCGTCATTGGGCTCGATTTCATTTCATTGCAGGTAAGCAATCTGGAACGTTCTGCCGCGTTCTATGAGCAATGCCTGCGGCCTGGCGCGGTCTAAGGCGGGTCCGCCCCACGCCGTCGTCTTCGACACCCAGCCTGTCGCCTTCGCGCCTGCTGGGCTGGCGCCGGGGGAGGTCAAGTGAGCGCCTGGCTCGGCGTCGCCTCTTCTGAGCACGTCCGGCGCGGCCTCGCCGCAGCATTCCGGAGCCGCCGCAGCCAGGTCCGCCCAGCGCTAGTGGCTGCGGCTCGGCCTACTCGAGCGTCCGCTGCTTGGTCTCGGGGGAGAAGAACGCCATCCACAGCACGGACAGCAGCACCAGGCCGCCCGCCAGCGCGAACGATGTTGCCAGGCCCAGCTGCGGCCACAGCACGGAGGCAAAAATGAGCGGACCGAAGCCTGCACCCAGCCGGGAGAACGTCGATGCCCAGCCGAAGCCCGAGCCGCGCAGGTCCGTCGGGTAGAGCTCGGAGACGTAGGCATACAGCACGGGAATGGCCACCTGCACGACGAAGCCGAACACCAGCAGCCAGAACACCGCGGCCGACGGGATGTCCACCACGACCGCCACGATCACCAGGGTCAGTGCGGACAGCGGGCCGGTGACAGCCAGGATCCATTTGCGGCCGACGCGCTCCACCAGCACCGCGGCCACCACCACGCCAAGGAGTCCGACGGCGGCCATCCCCGCCGTCGTCAGGAAGGCCTTGTATTCAGCGAACCCCGCACTGATCAGGATCCGGGGCATCCAGGTCAGGGACAGGTAGTAGACCAGCAGGATGCTGAAGAACAGGGACCAGGCGGCGGCAGTGATCTTCCAGTTGAAACGCCAGACACGGACCAGCTGCAGCCAGGCGCTGCCTGCGGAGAGCCGCGGCGCGTCCTGGGCTTCAGGGAGGCTGTAGGCGCGCGGCTCGGCGCCTGTGGCCTGGACAAGATCGTCGATGACCTTGGCCGCTTCTTCCCGGCGGCCCTTGCGGATGAGGAACAGGGGAGACTCCGGCACGCTCCGCCGGACCCAGAACACCAGCAACGCCGGCAGCACCATCACCAGCATGGTCAGCCGCCAGTCCGCGAAGGCCGCAACCAGCCAGGCTGAAATGAAGCCGCACAGGGCGGCACCCACCGGCCACCAGCCGTCCATGGCGGTCAGGACCCTGCCGCGCTGCTTCCGCGGCGTGAACTCGCCCACCAGCGCATAGTCCACCGGGATGCAGCCGCCCAGACCGAAACCGGCCATGAACCGGAACACGCAGAACCAGATGAAATCGGGGGAGAAAGCGCCCAGGACCGTGAACAGGGAGAAAATCAGGAGGGTTGCCGTGAACGCCTTCTTGCGGCCGATGGTGTCCGCGATGGTCCCCCAGGCAAACGCCCCCAGCGCCATGCCGATAAGGTTTGCCGTGCCGATCCAGGCGGCATCGCCGGGAGTCAGCGCCCAATGCGTGGACAGCAGCGGAATCAGGATCCCGTTGAGCGTCACGTCCCACGCGTCGAACATAAAGCCCAGACCGCCGATCAGGAAGATCCGGCCCTGGACTTTCCACCGCCACGGCAGTTCCTGGACCACCTGTTCGCCGCTGGGCACAGTGGTGTAAGTATTCATCTCGGCCTCCTGGGAAAACTCTACGTTGCCGGGCTGGATCCGCGGGCAGCCCTTCACACTCCGGCGTGCTGGAGGCATGCACGAATGGCAGTCCGCCGGACGCGATAAACTGGCCACATCCCCACCAACCGCGGCAACCACCGTGTCAAAAGACGGAGACCTTTGTGAGCTTTACGCAGCTAGACCGTGTTCCCATCCGCCGAGCCCTGATCTCGGTCTACGACAAGACCGGTCTGGAGGAGCTCGCGAAGGGCCTGCATGAAGCTGGCGTCAAGATCGTCTCCACCGGCTCCACGGCGAAGAAGATCGCCGCAGCAGGCATTCCGGTGCAGGAGGTCGAGGAAGTCACCGGCTCGCCGGAAATGCTCGACGGCCGCGTCAAGACGCTCCACCCGCGCGTCCACGGCGGTATCCTGGCTGACCGCCGCGTTCCGGCCCACATGGAAACCTTGGCCGGCATGGAGATCGAAGCGTTCGACCTCGTGGTGGTCAACCTGTACCCGTTCGTCGAAACCGTCAAGTCCGGTGCCGCCCAGGACGAGGTCGTGGAGCAGATCGACATCGGAGGCCCCGCCATGGTGCGCTCCGCGGCGAAGAACCACGCCGCCGTCACCATCGTGGTTGACCCCACGTTCTACGGCAATGTTGTGCGGGCTGCCGCCGAGGGCGGCTTCGACCTGAAGACCCGCCAGCGCCTGGCTGCCAAGGCCTTCGCCCACACCGCCACCTACGACAACGCGGTGGCCACCTGGACCGCCAGCCAGTTCCTGGACGAAGACGGCGACGGCGTCATCGACTGGCCCGCGTACGCGGGCCTCGCACTGGAACGCTCGGAGGTCCTCCGCTACGGCGAAAACCCGCACCAGCAGGCCGCGCTCTACGTGGACAAGGCAGCCCCGGCGGGCATCGCCCAGGCCGACCAGATCCACGGCAAGGCCATGAGCTACAACAACTTCGTGGACGCCGACGCCGCCCTCCGCGCCGCATTCGACTTTGCCGAGCCCGCCGTGGCCATCATCAAGCACGCCAACCCGTGCGGCGTGGCAGTCGGTTCCGCCGATGCCGCCGACCCGATCGCCGACGCCCACGCTAAGGCCCACGCCTGCGACCCGGTTTCCGCGTTCGGCGGCGTGATCGCGGCCAACCGCACGGTGACCGCCGGCATGGCAAACACTGTTGCCGGGATCTTCACCGAAGTGGTCATCGCACCCGGCTTCGAGCCGGAGGCCGTGGAAATCCTCTCCAAGAAGAAGAACATCCGCCTCCTGTCCCTGCCGGAGGGCTACGGCCGCTACCCGGCCGAAATCCGCCAGGTTTCCGGCGGCGTGCTGGTCCAGATCTCGGACAAGGTGGACGCCGACGGCGACAATCCTGACAACTGGACCCTCGCTGCCGGCGACGCCGCCGATGCCGCCACGCTGGCAGACCTCGCGTTCGCCTGGACCGCGTGCCGCGCCGCCAAGTCCAACGCGATCCTGCTCGCCGCCGACGGTGCCGCTGTCGGCATCGGCATGGGACAGGTGAACCGCCTGGACTCCTGCAAGCTCGCCGTGGAACGCGCCAACACGCTGGGCGTGAAGGTTGAGTCCGACAGTGCTGTTGGGGGCGATGCCCCCGGCGGTGCTTCCAACGCCGACGCCAGCGGCGCACCCCAGCGCGCCCGGGGTGCCGTTGCTGCTTCGGACGCGTTCTTCCCGTTCGCTGACGGACTGCAGATCCTCATCGACGCAGGCGTCCGCGCCGTGGTCCAGCCCGGCGGGTCCGTCCGGGACGACGAGGTCATCGCCGCAGCCAACGCTGCAGGCATCACCATGTACTTCACGGGTGCGCGCCACTTCTTCCACTAGTCCCAACCGCCTCCCTAACCTCGCTGCGCTCGGCCAGGGAACCCGGGCGGCGTGGGCCCAACCGCCTCCCTAACCTCGCTGCGCTCGGCCAGGGAACCCGGGCGGCGTGGGCCCAACCGCAGTACGACGGCGACCGCCCCCGAAAGGGGACGGTCGCCGTCGTCGTTAATTCAGTCAGCCTTTTTCAGTTCCGGCGTCAGGTCCCGTGTCAGCGTCTGGGCTGGCCGTTGGCTCCGGGAGCCGCACCTCGCGGGGCTTCGCTTCGGCCATCCGTTCAGGCGTCCAGTAGGCCAGGATCTCCTCCGGGGCCTGGCTGATGTCGCTGTGGCTTACGGCATCGTCATCCGGAGCGCCGGGGTTGTTAGTTCGCGGACGATGCACTGGAGTACGCCTGTTGGATGACTGAACCCCAGTACGGTCCGTACATGACGTCGGACCGGCTGCCGTATCCGTAGCTGTTGACCGAGTTCTGGTAGCCGCCCGAGCTGCTGCCGATGAACCACGGACCGCCCGAGGACCCGCCGGTCATGTCGCACGGGATGCCCTGGGACAGGAACTGCGGGTTGTAGGGATCGTTGCCGGCCGTGCCGGTGCAGCTCACCAGGGAGGCGCCGTCAAACGGGGCGGCGGCGGGGTAGCCGAAGGCCTTGTAGGCCAGGCCGCGGGCGGCGTTAAACTGGACCCCAGAGGCCCCGACAACATCGGCCAGGTTCTGGCCGTTCAGCTGCGAGACGACGGCGAAGCCGGTGTCGTACTGCATGTCGCCGGCCGAGCTCCACTGGGTGGGGGCGTACAGGGCCTTGGCCGCCCACTTGCCGTACGGCGCGGCACCGTCCAGGTATGCGGGAACAAAGACGAAGTTCGTAACGAAGGCGCCGGGGCCCTCATTTATGCAGTGCCCGGCCGTTGATACCGTGCTCTTGTTGTTGGACGCCACGGAGTTGCCGGAGCAGACGTAGTTGTTGCTGCCCATGCTGAAGAAGACTTTGCCAATGTGGGACACGGGACTCTCGTCGAGATGGAGGGGAGTCTTACCCTTGCCGGCATTGCCGGCGATCTTGGTGCTGGAACCCTTTTCCACGGCAACGGCCGGCGATGTGTTGCCCCGCTGAAGCGCCTTGCCTGCCAGCACATCGCCAGGAAGCGCTGCACGCATGCGGTCCGCGGTCCAGTAAGCGGCGGCACTCGTTCCCTCCACCGACTGGCTGGCGACCTGCCCGCCGTCCTGCTTTGAGGCGGGTGCGGCGGTCTTTGAAGCGGGTGCGGCGATGGCGCCGCCGGCTGCGGACACTGCCAGCACTGCGGCCGCGGAAAGGCTCAGGAGGCTCGTGGCCAGAGTCTTCGATTTCGTCATGGTCGTCCTAACCCGTCGTGATGCGGCGGCCTCACATAGCGGCCGCCGCTGCTGGAGATGAACCTACCCAGCCGTGACATTTTTGTAAAGAGATACACAACTCTTGTATTTTTCGCAGGCGGGAACGGCGGTCCGGCCTCCTGGCGACTGCGCCCGCAACAACGGCGCCGGTCATGCTACGGCCCGGAAGGGCCCCGGTAGGTGCCAAGGCGCCCTGCTCGGGTAAGTTAAGTATGTTGAACGAACGCCAGAGTTCCAGATGTATGTATACCTTCAGGAGACGCCCAAGCAATGGCCAAGATTATCTATACCCACACTGACGAAGCGCCCATGCTGGCCACCTACTCGTTTTTGCCGATCGTCGAGGCCTACGCGTCGACTGCCGGTGTGGAAGTGGAGACCCGCGACATCTCCCTCTCTGGCCGCATCATCTCCGTTTTCGGCGACTACCTCACTGAAGAACAGCGGATCACCGATGCCCTCGCCGAACTGGGTGACCTGGCAAAGAAGCCGGAAGCCAACATCATCAAGCTGCCCAACATCAGCGCGTCCATTCCGCAGCTGAAAGCAGCCATCGCCGAGCTTCAGGGCCAGGGCTACGACCTGCCGGATTACCCGGACAACCCCTCCTCCGACACCGAGACGGACATCCGCTCGCGCTACGACAAGATCAAGGGATCGGCTGTCAACCCCGTCCTGCGCGAAGGCAACTCGGACCGCCGCGCGCCGCTGTCCGTCAAGAACTACGCCCGCCAGAACCCGCACTCCATGGGCGCCTGGACGCCGGAGTCCAAGACCAACGTGGCCACCATGGGCGCCGACGACTTCCGCTCCAACGAAAAGTCCGTGGTCATCGAAGCCGATGACACCCTCAAGATCCAGCTGGTCAAGGAAGACGGCACCGTCAAGGTCCTGAAGCGCGGCTTCCCCGTTCTCGCCGGCGAAGTTGTTGACGGCACCGTGATGCGCGCCGCCGCCCTGGACGAATTCCTGGCAGCCCAGGTTGCGCGCGCCAAGGAAGAAGGCGTGCTTTTCTCCGCGCACCTGAAGGCCACCATGATGAAGGTTTCCGACCCCATCATCTTCGGCCACGTGGTCAAGGCCTACTTCGCCGAACTGTTCGACACCTATGGCGAGCAGCTCGCGGCGGCCGGGCTGAGCCCCAACAACGGCCTCGCCTCCATCGTCGGCGGACTCGAAGAGCTTCCCGAGGAGGTCCGCGAAGGCGTCCAGGCTGCCATCAAGAAGGGCCTGGAAGAGGGCCCCGCACTGGCCATGGTGGACTCCGACAAGGGCATCACCAACCTGCACGTTCCCAGCGACGTCATCGTGGACGCGTCCATGCCTGCCATGATCCGGTCCTCCGGCCACATGTGGGGCCCGGACGGCAAGGAAGCCGACACCCTCGCAGTCCTTCCGGACAGCAGCTACGCCGGCATCTACCAGGTTGTCATCGACGACTGCCGTGCCAACGGCGCCTATGATCCCACCACCATGGGCACCGTTCCCAACGTGGGCCTCATGGCCCAGGCCGCGGAGGAATACGGCAGCCATGACAAGACTTTCGAGATCCAGTCCGCCGGCACCGTCCAGCTCCTGGACAGCAAGGGCACCGTCCTGATCGAACACCAGGTCTTCCCCGGCGACATCTGGCGTGCCTGCCAGGCCAAGGACGTCCCGATCCGCGACTGGGTGAAGCTGGCCGTGACCCGCGCCCGTGCCTCCGAAACCCCCGCCGTCTTCTGGCTGGACGAGGAGCGCGCCCACGACGCCAACCTGATCGCCAAGGTCAAGGAATACCTCAAGGAGCACGACACCGAGGGCCTGCAGATCGAAATCATGTCCCCGGTCAAGGCCACGGCCTTCACGCTCGAGCGCGTCCGAATGGGCGAGGACACCATCTCCGTCACCGGCAACGTGCTCCGCGACTACCTCACGGACCTTTTCCCGATCCTGGAACTGGGCACCAGCGCCAAGATGCTCTCCGTGGTCCCGCTGATCAACGGCGGCGGACTCTTCGAGACCGGTGCAGGCGGTTCCGCGCCGAAGCACGTCCAGCAGCTGCTGAAGGAAAACCACCTACGCTGGGACAGCCTGGGTGAGTTCCTGGCCCTCGCCGTCAGCTTCGAGCACCTGGCGACCACCACGGGCAACAAGCGTGCGCAGGTTCTCGCCGACACCCTGGACCGGGCCACCGGCACCTTCCTGCTCGAGAACAAGTCCCCGCGCCGCAGCGTCGGTGAACTCGACAACCGCGGCAGCCACTTCTACCTCGCCACCTACTGGGCGCAGGAGCTGGCCAAGCAGACCGACGACGCCGAGCTGGCCGCCGACTTTGCTGCCGTCGCGGACGCCCTGACCTCCAACGAGGACACCATTGTTGCCGAGCTGCTCGCAGTGCAGGGCTCCCCGGTGGACATCGGCGGTTACTACCACCCCGACGTCACCAAGGTTGCCGCGGTGATGCGTCCGTCCGCTAAGTTCACGGAAGTGCTGGCCGGACTGGCCAAGTAGCCCGACGGCACCAACTAGCACTACGGCACTACGCAAACGCCCCGCTTCCCTGATGGGAGGCGGGGCGTTTTGCGAACGCTTTGTTTGGGTGGTGTCAGCGCTCCACGTGCTTACCGAACGGCGGCTCGGTGGCCATGTCCGGATCTGTGCTAATCGGACGCTCCGTAGGCGTGGCGTCGTAGCCCACTTCCTCCTCAAGGGGAACGGCGGTTGTGGCAGCGGACGCCGCTTCGCCGGGACCGACGCGTTCCCGCCAGGCCCCTGTTTCAACTTCGCGTTCCTCGATGAACTTCTTAAACCGTTTGAGGTCCGAGGCGACCTGGCGGGAATCCATCCCGACAGCTGCCCCGGCCTTTTCCACGGCGGTGTCCGGCTCCCAGACAAGCTCCACCGTGACCTTGGTTTCGGTGGGATTGAGCGATTCGAACCACACGGTTCCGGCGTTACGGGGTTCGTCGAGACTTTCCCAGGTAATTTGCTGGTCCGGCTCCTGGACGGTGATCCGGGCATCGTACTCGCGCTTGACGCCGGCGATGCTGGTCTGGAAATGCACCGTTGTGTCGTCGAGCTGCCGGACGGACTCCACACCGCTCATGAAGTGCGGAAAATCTTCGAACTGGGTCCACTGGTTGTAGGCCTGGCTCAGCGGGACATTCACGTTGATGGATTCCCGGACAGTTGCCATGCTCACATCACTCCTTCAGCTGCGGACCGGACGGTCCGCGGTTCTGATCTCGGGTTCTGATCTCGCTGCGGGCTTCCTGGGGCCCGCTTAACCAACGTAGCGGCATTCGAGGCAAATAGTAAGCTTGCTGAGGAATGCGCAGGCGTCCGACGGCGGGATCCCGGCGTCAGCTTCGTGCACAGCTTTCCCGATTAGTCGTCCTTGTCCTTGCCTTTTTCGCCTTTGCCTCCCCCCGGGTTTTGCCCCGCCGGCGCCGGTGCCGGCTCCGGGGCCACCACCACAGGCGGCACGGCCGCCTGTGAAGCTTCGCTGGCTGCTGCAGCAGCCGCGGCCGCCGCTTGAGCTGCGGCTTCGGCTGCTGCAGCGGCCTCGGCTTCAGCCTTCGCCTGGGCCTGGGCTGCCGCGAGGTCTGCCCGCACTGCATCAACGGCCTTCATGATGCTTTGGTGCCGCTTGAAGGAAACCCGGCCTTCGGCCGCCGCAGCGTCAAGCAGGGCGACCAGCTCGTCGAGGGACTTCAGCGCTCCGGCGGCGTCCTGGCCGGCGGCGGAGCGGGACACGGACAGTACGTTGGCCTGCAGTTGCTTGGCCGCGTCCGGATCGAGGTCCGGGACGGCCGGGCTGCAACCGGTCAGGGCGGCAGCAACCAGCCCTGCCGCGAATGCCGTTTTCCAACGCGGAAGCTGCGGTAGGCGAAGGCCGCGCACCTCGTACGGCCTCATGGTTCGACGCTCCTCTGTAGCTGGTTCAGGTGCTCGCCCAGGGTCCCGGTGACGGCGGGATAGGGAACGGGGTCCGATGTTGCAGGTTGAGTAACGGAGAGAAGGGCGAGGGCGGCGACCAGGAGCGCGATGGCCGTCGCTGCAGCGGCAGCCAGCTTGCCCCTGCGGTCATTGCTGCCGCCCCGGCTGCCGCGCTTGCGGCCCGGGGGCCGGGGCGGTTGTCTGAGCAGTGTGGGGGCTGGGGTGTCTTCGGCTTCCGCTAAATTTCCTGTGCTGACTACCGTGTGTTGGCCGCTTGCCTGGATGTTTTCAGGAACCTGAATGTTCTCGGGCGTCAGCAGTGGCGGACGCGACGGCGGCGCGGGAAGTACTCGGGTGGGCTCCTCGGCCATCACCGCGGGAACGGACTCGGGGGAGACCAAGGCATGCCGAAGTACGGTCTCAAGTTCTGCCGCCGTCGGCCGGTCCATGGGATCGATTGCCGTCATGGAGCTGATCAGCTTGGCCCATTCAGCAGGCAGGTCGGCGGGAATCTGCGGCGCCCGGTGAAGGCGCGCGACAGCTGATTCAATGGCGCTTCCGGGGTACTCAACGGACCCCTTGATGCATTCGAGCAGCACGAGTCCCAGCGAGTAGATGTCGCTGGCGGGCCCGAGGTCGGTGCCCCGAGCTTGTTCCGGGCTGAGGTAGGCCGCCGTCCCCACCATTGTTCCGGTGGCCGTAAGGCGAGTGCCATCGACGATTCGAGCGATGCCGAAGTCCGTCAGTTTGGGACGGAGGGGTTCGCCGGGCCGGACCCGCACCAGCAATATGTTCGCCGGCTTGATGTCCCGGTGGATGATGCCCAGGTTGTGGACGTAAGCCAATGCGTCGGCAATCCCTGCTCCAATCACGGCCAGCTCGTCCAGCGGAACGGGGCTGTGCCGGATCCTGCTCCGAAGATCCTGCCCGTCGAGGAGCTCCATGGTGAGGAACGGGCGGGGTTCCTCCGGTACCCGGGAGTCGATTCCGGCGTCGAACAGCGTCACGAGGCTGGGGTGGCTCAGGGTGGCGAGCAGTTCAATCTCGGCTTCCTGGCGCTTCAGCTCGTCGGCATCGGCGGACTGCGGAGCGAACAGCTTCAGGGCTACGTCACGTCCGAGGTTCTCATCCCTGGCCGTGTAGACCGACGCCGTGCCGCCGCGGCCGATGACTGTGCCAAGACGGTAGCGGCCGCCCAAGACCTCCGCCGTATCGCTTGGCGAACTCTCCACGTTGTCCCGTCCTTTTCTGTGCGCCGTCGGAGTGCACTTCAAGAATGATACGGGGACGGGGATCGAAATTCATAAGGGTGCTTGTTAGTTTCTTCTCCTTTCGCCGGCGTGCCACACGGCTGCCCGGCCGGTCATCCGCGGAGGGCTTCCCGGCCAGAGCACTAAGCGCTCCAAGTCTTTGCGGGCAGGGTGCCGGCGGGGCCGGCACCCTGCCCGCAGTCGGGTTAGGCCTTCTTCCGCCGCGAGAGCACCAGCATGATGATCATGCCGGCGGCGAGGAGAAGGAGGGCCGCGGTCAACAGTTCGACGTTGGCTCCCGTGTTGGCGAGCGCCGGCGAGTTGCCGGCCGTCGCGGGGTTGGCAGTCGAAGCGGACTGCGCTGCAGCCGAGGTGTTCAGGCCCGTGCCAGTGGCATTGCCCATGGCCGGCACTGTGCTCCCTGTAACGACGGCGCCAGAATCGGTGCCGCTGGGGACAGAGCCACCGGTAGCGACGGTGCCGGGGACCGTACCGCCGGGAACGATGGCGTTGGAAGGACCGCCTAGGTTGTTTGAACCTGGATCAGTGCTGCCCGGAACGGTGCCGCCGGGGACGGTGCCGCCGCCGGTCGAAGGTCCACCGGTGGTAGGTGCACCGCCACCAATACCCAGGCCGACACCCAGGTCGGTCCCAAGATCGACTGCCGTGTCAGTGCCCGTATCGGTTGACCCAGCAGTAGCCAGGTCGACACCCAGATCCACTGTGGTGTTGGTGCCTGTGCCGGTGGTTCCCGTGCCCACGCCGAGGCCGAGGTCTACGGCTGCGGCGAGGTCAGCATTGGTCGTTTCAGACCCTGCCGTCCCGGTCCCGGTTCCGGTCCCGTTCCCGGACCCGTTGCCGAGGCCGAGCCCGAGGTCAACGGCTGCGTCGAGAGCTGCGGCGGTGTCGGTGCCGGTGGCTGCCGGTGCGGTGCCGAGGTTGACGTTCACGGCTGCGTCGAGAGCTGCCGCGGTGTCCGTTCCGGTGGTTCCCGTGCCCAGGCCGAGGCCGAGGTCTACGGCCGCGGCGAGATCGGCATTGGTCGTGTCAGACCCTGCCGTCCCGGTTCCGTTGCCGAGGTTGACGTCCACGGCTGCGTCGAGAGCCGCTGCCGTGTCGGAATCGGTTCCGGTCGCGGTCGTTCCTGTCGTCCCGGTGCCGAGGTTGACGTCTACGGCTGCATCGACGTCGGCGGTGGTCGTGTTGGACGCCGCCGTCCCGTTGCCGGTGCCGAGGTTGACGTCGACAAGTGCGTTGACGTCGGCCGTGATGTTTTCCGGCGTTGAGTCACCCAGTAGGCCCAACGACGAGTTTGCGGCAACTGCCGCTGAGACCGTAGCGGTAGTGCCGGATAAGAGACCATCCGACCCGCTTGATGTGTCCGCTGCGTTGGCAGCCGTTGTGCCGAGAGCCAGTAACCCTCCGGCAAAGAGGGTGCTGAGCAGCCCTCTGCGGATATTTGTGTGCATTGTGATTTCTCCTGAAGTTGTTGTTGGGCGCATAAGGCAGCCCGAACGGCCGTTTTCCGCGCCTAGGCGCAGGTAAGGCCCAACTAGTCAGGAGATGAACCGGGGTCGAACGACACCGGCGCAGGGGCGCTTTGAAGAGGGCCGCTGATGGAAAATACTCCGGTCAGCGGAGTATCGAGGTGGAAAACTGAAAGCCAGGCGGAACCGCCGGAGCCGCCGCCTGAAGACTGGCCACCACCCGAACCGGACCCCGGCACGGCCGGAGGATCGTGGGGGACCGGAGCAGCTTCCCCATTGCCAGGGGATTCAAGGCTCCCACCTGGCGGCGCGGGTGAATGCGGTTGGGCGGATAATTGCGCTGGTGCAGTCCGGGCCGAGTGCATCGGCTGTGCGGACTCCGTCACCACCGTCGGCCCGGAAGTGACGAGGGAAGCCTGGCCTGACCCACCTACGGCTGGTTCAACGCCCGTGGTCAGACCGCCGTCGAACGTAGAAATATTCGGGACAGCGGCAGGGCTTGGGTCGAGGACTTTGCTCTCCGGAATTGGGAGCGCATCGATGCCCGCCAGCACTTCCTCGACGGGCTCAAGGATCGGTTCGAGAACGGGGACGGCGTCGCCAGCAGCCGGTATGACGGCGTCAGCAGCGTCGGCCACGATCGTGTCCGCGGCCGCGGCGACCGGAGTTGTGACTGTGTTGACCGCGCCAGCAGGAACTATCTGGGCTACGACGGGAACAACTTCGATGAGATGGTCCCCGGTGCGGGTGATGGTGGTGGCTGGCTGAAGCAAGCCCAACTGTTCGGGAGCCGCTGGCTGGGCCGGACGTGCAGCGGCAGGAGGTGCCGGCGTCGTGATCGGGTCGGCAACATTGACCGCAGAGGCCAAGGCATCGACGGGCGCAGCCGCTTTATCGGCAATTGAGGAAACGGACGAGCTAATGCCGCCCAGCAGGGAACCCGGATCTGCGGTCGAGTCGGCACTGGCCGCGGGAGCTGACAATGCGAGCCAGACGGATGCGGCTGCCCCCGCGAGGAGCAAGGGACGGAGCGCGCGCCATGGGAGTCGTGCTGATTCCATGCGCACCACCCCCCACGGGCTCCTCGAAAAATCGACGATTGGCTACAGCGTAGCCACGGTCAATTGCGGGAGTCCAGAGTTTTCTGTAAATACTCCGGCAACTGGATTATTGATCGCCGACGTCGGAGCCGTCTTTGAGAGGGTCAGTGGGAATCATTCGGGTAGGTTACACCGAGTTGCGCGCGGACGCCGTCGAACAGTCTCATCACGTTCAGGGAATCTTCGAGGGGCATTACCGGGCTCTCGGTGAGCCCCTGCTGGATGCACCGGGTGACCTCGCGAAGCTCGTACGTGTAGCCGCGGCCAACCACATCGAAGCGTTCAATCCGCGGTTCTTCCATGCCGATTCTGACCAGGATTTCCTTCGGATTATTGACCGACCCGATGGTTCGGAGGTAGCCAAGGCTGCCGGCAACGGTGGCGGCCCGCGGCCCGAAGGCCATGAGGGACGACGTCAGCTGGGCCTGCGCACCATGGTGGTATCCGAGGGTCAAGGCATTCTGTGCGTCCACGCCGTCGTCGTTCAAAGTGCCTGTGGCACTGACCGTCTGCGGCAGGCCCAAGGTTCCCAGCGCCCACAGCAACGGGTAAACGGTCAGATCAAGGAGTGCGCCGCCCCCGTCGTCGCGGGCCCAGAGACGGGCGGTAGGGGAGTAAACCGCCGGAAATCCGAGGTCTGCGGTGACCCACTGAACCGTGCCGAGTTCCCCGGAACCCGCGATTTGGAAGGCCCGCTGCATGCTGGGCAGGAACCGGCTCCACATGGCCTCCATCAAAAAGAGCTTCTTTGACCGCGCCACGGCAACGAGCTCTGCAGCCTCGCGCGCATTAATGGTCAACGCCTTTTCGCACAGGACGTGCTTGCCTGCCTGCAACGCGGCCAGGGCGACTTCGTAATGCTGGGCGTGGGGCGTTGCCACATACACAACGTCCACCGAGTCGTCGGCGAGCAGCCGGTGAATGCCCCGCCCGCCGTCGTCATCACCGTAGGCTTTGTCGAAGCCGTACTCGGCGGCGAACGAGTCAGCCAGATCCGGGCTCCGCGAGCTGACCGCATACAGCTCGGCGTCGGCGAGCAGGACGAGGTCCTGCGCGACTGCCCGGGCAATTGCACCCGTGGCAATCACACCCCAACGCAGGGTTGCTCCCGTGGCGGAACGGGGATCCTGATCGGACTGGCTGAACAGCCACGGCTTCGCGATGGGGGCACTCATTGTGCCATCCTCTCATCCGGGTGAGAGAGCGTTTGGGAAATTCCGGCGGGAAGTGAGGGAGCGTCGCGTAAAAAGCGGCAGGAGCTGAGAGAGGGTTGGAAATTGCCCTCCCTCGGCTCCCGCCTACGCCA
The DNA here is from genome assembly GCF_018613755.1 of Arthrobacter sp. ISL-72. Lineage (GTDB taxonomy): Bacteria > Actinomycetota > Actinomycetes > Actinomycetales > Micrococcaceae > Arthrobacter. Next base: position 489,143 of record NZ_JAGGPP010000008.1, on the reverse strand, counting down.
TGCCCTCTACCTACGCCATGCTGACCGCCTACGCCGGGGCTGTTGCCGCGATCCGGGTGCGGGCCGGATCTTCGGTCAGGCGGCCCTGCTGCAGCCGGAACCGCCGGTCCGTCTTGTTGGCGAGCTGCCGGTCATGTGTCGACACCAGGATGGTGGTGTTGTGGTCGCGGCTAAGCGAACTGAGGAGCTCGATGATGTGTTCCCCGGTCTGCTCGTCCAGGTTGCCGGTGGGCTCGTCGGCCAGGATGAGCTTGGGCTCGTTGGCCAGTGCCCGGGCAATCGCCACCCGCTGCTGCTCGCCCCCGGACAGACGGTTGATGCGGCGGATGTGCTTCTCGGGATCCAGCTGCACCTGCTCCAGCAGTTCCTTGGCCCGTGCCAGCCGGACGGCCTTGCGGATTCCGGCGAACTCCATCGGCAGCATGACATTGTCCACGGCCGACAGGTTCGGGATCAGGTTGAACTGCTGGAACACGAAGCCGATGTCCCGGCGCCGGTACTCGGTCAGCTTGCCGTCCGGCATGCTGGCCAGGCTGACACCGTTCACGACGACGTCTCCGCTGGTGGGCTTGTCCAGTGCGCCGAGCAGGGACAGGAGCGTGCTCTTGCCGCTGCCGCTCTTGCCCACGATCGAGGCAAGCGTGCCCTGTTCGAGTTCGAAGCTGACGTCGTTGACGGGTTTGATGGTGCGGTCGCCGGACTTGAAGGTGCGGACGAGGTTCTTGACTTCGATCATGGCTACTCTCCTCGGAGGACTTCGATGGGACGGATGCGTGCTGTCAGGAGCGCCGGGACCAGCGCTCCGATGATGGCCACCCCGAACACTGCGGCGATGCCGGTGGCGATCACGCCGGGGGAGGCGCTCGCGGTGACGGTGGTCAGCAGCTGGGACGCCCCGCCGAACGGTCCCCCTTGGGGAAGACCAGCGCCGCCCCCGGGGAAGCCGGCCGCCCCGCCGGGCATGCCGCGCCAGGTGGTTGCCGTCGTCGTCGTACTGGTGTTGGAGCTGATCAGCGCGGAGGCGATGCCTCCGCTGGCGAAGGATGCGACGGCGGCACCAACCACACTGCCGAGCGCAACGAGTACCAGCGCCTCCAGGACGAACTGGAATCCGATGGTGCGGTTGGGGGCTCCGATCGCCTTGAGCACACCGATTTCACGACGGCGCTCGCGGACCAGCATCACCATGATCAGCAGGATGATCAGGCCAGCCGTGCCCAGCGCCGCGACGAACGCGATGAACGAGATGTTCTTGACGCTGTCCAGCGAGCTGACGGCGGTTTCGAGGTTCTGACCCTGGGTGACGTCGGCCTTGTCGGTGCCGAGTGCGGACTGCAGCGCGGTCTTGGTGGAATCGACGTTTTCGAGGGTGTTGATTGTGACGATCATCGTGGACAGTTCGCCGGGCAGCTCGGCCAGCGTCTGAGCGGCAGGAAGCGTGACGTACAGCGCGTTGTTGCCGAAGGTGGTGCCTGCGTCGAACAGGCCGGCAACCGTGTAGGTCTGGTCATTGATGGTGAAGGTTGAGCCGACCTTCAGGCCGTTCTTTTCGGCGAGTGTGGTGCCTAGGAGCGCGTTGGTTGATGCCGCGGCGTAGCCGCCCAGGCCGGTGCCTTCGGTGATGGACAAGGCCTTGCCCGTGCTGTCCACCTCAGCGCCGATGCCAGTGGCGGTGATCGGCAGGCTGCGGACCGGCTGGGTGGTGCCGGTGCTGCCGGTGGTTCCTTCTGCGGCCTGGTTGCGGTTGCCGAGGGTTCCGGCGTCGACGGCGGCGGTGAGGCTGGTGGTCAGCGTTGTGGTGTTCTGCCCGGCGGGTCCGCCCTGGCCCCCGCCGGGGCCGGCGGCCGGCGTGCCGGCTGCGGCCTGCGCTGCGGCCGCAGTGGCATTGCGGAGGCGCAGCGCCTTGGTCCCGACGACGGAGCTGACGTTCTGCACCGCGGCCGCGGTGGCGGCCTGCTCGGCCGTGAGCGGCTCGCCGCCGCCTTCGAAGCCCTGGCCGCCGGCCGGATTCACGGTCAGGACGGTGCCCACGGATGCGTTCAGTTCGGTGACTTTGGCGGCGACTGCCTGGTTGGCCACCAGCATGGACAGGGCCAGGCCGATCGCCACGGCCAACACTGCCACCACGGCCCCGGTTCGGACCTTGTTTCTGAAGGCATTGCCTACACTTCGGGCGAGGACGCTCACGGTACTCCTAGGATCTCTGGCCGGACGGGATGGCCGGCTTGCTGATCCCACAGTGGTGCGCGCTGCTGTGCGGACGACGGGCTGAAGCTATGTTTGCGCTGTGAAGCGGGTGCGCGGGTGCCCCGCGGGGCACCCGCGGGGCGTCAGAGGGCTGCCAGCAATTCCTTCATTTCCTGGATTTCCTTTTCCTGGGAGCTCGCAATGATCTTGGCCAGGGCGACGGCGTCGGGGTTCTTCCCGTCGGTTCCTTCAGTCTCCGCCATAACCACAGCCCCTTCGTGGTGGGCGATCATCTGGGTGAGGAAGAGCCGGGCCGCTTCGGTGCCCTGGGCCGCATCCAGCTTTTTCAGGTCATCGTCGCTCATCATGCCGTCCATGCCGGAAGCCATGCTGTGGGAGGCCATGTCGTGTCCGGTCGGGGCCTCGGTGGGTTCGTTCCAGCTGGTGAGCCAGGCGGTCATCGTCTCGATTTCCGGCGCCTGGGCCTTTTTGATCCTGGTGGCCAGCTCGGTCACCGGGGCGGGGATGTTCTCTTTGCTGAGCATCATCTCGCTCATCTCCACAGCCTGGGCATGGTGCGGGATCATCATCTGGGCAAACATGGTGTCCGCTGCGTTGTGCTCCGCGTCGGCCGCAGTGGGGCTGCCGTCAGTGGAACCGGCAGTGCCGCTTGCCGGGGCGGTGCTGCTGTGGTCCATGCCGGAAATGCCATTCCCGGAACTTGGGGCGCATCCGGCCAGGGCAAGGGCGGCGGCGACGGCGGCGGTGGAAAGGGTCAGTAGCTTCTTGTTCATCGAAATCAGGTCCTTCAAGATCAAGCGGCCGGACGGCCGAAAACGTAGGGGGCACGCATCAGCGATGCGTTTCAGGTGCGCGGTGTGCACGCCGTCGTGCTTTGAGCGCCGGACGGGTGACTGCGCGGAACAGATGACTGCGGCAACCGCTCACGGCGGGAGCCCGGGTTTACGTTCTACTGATTGAAAGTTCGAGGGGCGAAGGCGTACCGGGCAGATACCAGTAGTCCCCGGTGACGGGTCCGCCGAAGCGGTAGCCGGGCGGAACGATGATGGTGGTGCTTCCGGGCAGCGGGGCAGTGAGCGAGGCCTTTTTCGCGGAGGGGGTGCAGGAGACGGTCATCGCATGCCTTGCAGCGCAATCACCCAAGCTGCAGGACTCCGCCGTCGCAGTGGGCACATCTGCCGGGTGGTGGCTGGAGGCAGCCCCGTGATCAGCCTCGTGATCCGCCTCGTGATCTGCACGGGAGGCATGGCTCGGCTGCGCGGAGATGGCCCCATGTCCCCCGTGGGAGGAGTGGTCTGCGGCGAGGACGTGCATCCCGAGGATCCCGACAGTGATCGCCAGGATAAGGCCCAGCAGGCCGGCACGGCGTGAAACCATCCGGAGGAACGTCAGGGCATCGCCGCTGGATCTTACGGCCATTTCGTTCCTCCTATCCGTTTCCGGCGTTCTGTGTGCAAGGCTACCCGCCACCGGGGCTGCCGGCGCGGCCGAGTGCTGCATCCCAGATTTCAACGTACCTGGGGAGGGTTCAGTTTCAGCCGGCGCAGCAGCTGGGCGTTCAAGGCGACCACGATGGTGGAGGCGGACATAAGGATGGCGCCGGCTGCAGGCGACAGCACCACTCCGGCGAAGGCCAGGACGCCCGCCGCCAGCGGAACTGACAGGACGTTGTACGCGGTGGCCCAGATGAGGTTCTGCCACATCTTGCGGTAGCTGGCACGGGAGAGGTCAACCATGGAGAGCACCGCACGGGGGTCGTTGCCGGCCAGGACAACGCCGGCCGATTCCATCGCGACGTCGGTGCCCGCGCCGATCGCGATGCCCACCTCCGCCCTGGCCAGGGCGGGGGAGTCGTTGACGCCGTCGCCGACCATCGCGACCTTCATGCCGCGTCCTTGCAGTTCAGCGACCTTCTTGTCCTTGTCCGCTGGGAGCACCTCGGCGAAGACTTCGTCGATGTTCAGCGCCGCCCCGACGGTGCGGGCCACCTGGCGTGCGTCGCCGGTGATCATGGCCACCTTGATGCCCCGGTGCTGCAACGCAGTGACAGCCTGCCGGGATTCTTTCCGGATGGCATCTTCGAGGCTGACCGCGCCCAGGACGGTGCCCTGGTCCACCACGTGGAGCACGGCGGCGCCCCGGTCGATCCAGGTCCGGGTGGCTTCGCTGAGCGATTCCGGCTCGGAAACCCGGAGTTCGCGCAGGAGTGCAGGTCCGCCGATGTGGATGCTCCGCCCGTCCACGGTGGCCCGGACGCCGCGGCCGGTCATGGCCGAGAAGTCCGTGGCCCGCGGGATGTCCAAGCCCTGTTCGCGGGCCGCGCCGACGATTGCCCGGGCGACGGGGTGCTCGCTGTCGGCCTCGACGGCGGCGGCCAATGCCAGCAGTTCCTCACGGCTCCCGCCCTGGACGGGTACGACGCCGGTGAGCTCCGGTTCGCCCTTGGTAAGGGTGCCGGTCTTGTCGAAGAGCACGACGTCGATGGTCCGCATGCGCTCCAGCGCCATCCGGTTCTTAATCAGCACGCCGGCGCGGGCCGCCTGCTCGGTGGAGATCGCGATGACGAGCGGGATGGCCAAGCCCAACGCGTGCGGGCAGGCGATGACCAGCACGGTCACGGTGCGCGTGACGGCCTCCGGCACGCTCCCCATCAGCGTCCAGGCGACGAACGTAATAACGCCGGCGCCAGCTGCGAAGTAAAAGAGGAACGCGGCGGCACGGTCCGCCAGCGCCTGCGCCTTCGACGACGAGGCTTGCGCCTCCGCGACGAGCCGCTGGATGCCTGCCAATGCGGTGTCATCGCCGACGGCGGTAACCCTCACCCTGACCGTGTTGTCGGTGGCCACCGTCCCGGCCACTACGGCATCTCCTTCAGCACGGAGCACGGTCTTGGATTCGCCGGTGATCATGGCCTCGTCGAAGGCCGCTTGCCCGCCGATCACGGTTCCGTCGGCGGGCATCCGTGCACCGGAGCGGACCAGGACAAGATCACCGGTGCGGAGATCGGCAACACTCACTGTCTCCGTGCCGGCATCCGTGATGCGCTCTGCCTCATCCGGCAGCAGTGCAGCCAGCGCATCGAGTGCGCCCTGCGCGGACCCGAGCGCCCGCATTTCGATCCAGTGGCCCAGCAGCATGATGGCCACCAGCAAAGCAAGCTCCCACCAGAAATCCAGGTCGAACCCGCCGATGCCCAGGCTTGTCACCCAGGATGCTGCAAAAGCGACGGTGATGGCCATGCCGATCAGCAGCATCATCCCGGGTGTGCGGTTCTTCAGTTCGCGCAGCCCACCGGCCAGGAACGGCTGGCCGCCGTACAAGAAAATCACCGTCCCCAGCGCCGGCGGAATCCAAACCGATCCCGGGAACACCGGAACGTGGTAGTTCAGCAGGTGACCCACCATCGGGCTGAAATAGACCACGGGCACGGACAGGGCCAGGGCCAGCCAGAACCGGTCCTTGAACATGGCAGTGCTGTGACCGGCATGCTGTCCGTGCGTGTGTACGGTGTGGTCGCCGTCCCCGCTGTTTGACATCGGGTGGTGGACGTGATGGTTTGCGTGATCTTGCATGCCTCAAGATATACCCCTGGGGGGTATTCACGTCAAGCACCAAACGAAAAGCCCCGGCCCGCCCTCCTCGGGCGGGCCGGGGCTCCCGGCTTGCAGGCGCCTAAGCGCGGACTACTTGGTGATCGGTCCGAGTACCGGATCGTCGACGTAGGCCGTCTTGACGTTGGCGCTCGTGACGATGACCGGCTCCAGCAGGTAGGCCGGAACGGTCTTGACCTTGTTGTTGTAGGACTTGTCGTCGTTGATCTCGGGGGTCTTGCCGGCCTGGATGTCCTTGACCATGGTGATCGCGTGCTCAACGAGCTTGCGGGTGTCCTTGTTGATGGTGGAGTACTGCTCGCCGGCCATGATGGACTTGACTGACTCAACCTCGGAGTCCTGACCCGTGATGACCGGAACCGGCTTGCCTGCGGCCTTGACAGAGGTCATGATTGCGCGGGCCAGAAGGTCATTCGGGGACAGCACACCGTCCAGGGAGGCCGAGCCGTAGCTGCCCGCGAGGAGGGTATCGGCGCGCCTCTGGGCGTTTTCGCTCTTCCAAGCCTGGGTTACGGCCTGTTCGAAGGACGTCTGGCCGGAAAGCACCTTGAGGGTGCCGTCGTCGATCTTCGGCTTTAGTACACTCATGGCGCCGTCGAAGAAGACCCTCGCGTTGGCATCGTCGGGGGAACCTGCGAACAGTTCGATGTTGTAGGGACCGGACGCCTTCTTGGCCTTGAGTCCTTCCAGCAGCGCCTGGCCCTGGAGTTCACCCACCTTGAAGTTGTCGTAGGCCACGTAGTAGTCCACGTTCTCCGTGTTCAGGAGCAGGCGGTCGTAGGCGATGATCGTCGCGCCGGCGTCCTTGGCCTGCTTGAGCTGCGTGCCCAGTTGGGCGCCGTCGATGGCACCGACGATGATGACCTTGGCACCCTTGGTGACCATGGCGCTGATCTGGTTCTGCTGCTCGGACACGCCAGCGTTGGCGAATTGCACGTCAGCCTTGAAGCCAGCTCCGTTCAGGCCGTCATTGAACAGCTTCTCGGCCAGCACCCAGTTTTCGCTGGTCTTCTGGGGGAGCGCGACGCCGATCGAGGAGTCCTTGGGGAACGCCTCGCCTCCGGCGGTTCCTCCGGGGGTGGGGGATTCGGCGCGGCCGCAGGCCGTCAGCGCCAGTGCCGCGATGGCAGCTATTGCTGCTGCCTTTCCTGCTTTACCAATCATTCGCATTTCTTGGTTCGCTTTCTATAGATGGTGTGCGGAGAAATGTGTGGCAGCGCTCAGGCTTCCTTGCGGATGACTTCCTTGGTGGCTGTGGTCTCGTCCGGCTGGAGCTCGGTGCTGGTGCGGCCGAAGTTCTTCATCATCATGCCGATGATCGATTTCTTGCCCTGGGTCTTGTTGTAGACGTCAAAGGCGACGGCGATCAGGAGCACCAGGCCCTTAATGATCTGGGTGAGGTCGGCGCCGACGCCGAGGAGCTGCAGGCCGTTGTTCAGCACGGCCATGACCAGGCCGCCGACGATCGAGCCAATCACGGTCCCCACGCCGCCAGTCACGGCGGCGCCGCCGATGAACACGGCCGCGATGGCGTCCAGTTCCCAGCCCACGCCGTCGAACGGGCCGGAAGCGGTGGAGCGGCCCACGAAGATCATGCCTGCCAGGCCGGCCAGGATGGACATGTTCATCATGACCAGGAAGTTGACCTTCTTGGACTGGACGCCGGAGAGCTCGGCGGCGTGCCGGTTGCCGCCCACGGCGTAAATGTGGCGGCCCACGATGGTCTTGGAGGCGATGAAGCCGTAGATCAAAACCAGCACAGCCAGGATCAGGCCGGGGATGGGGAAGGAGGTGCCCGGGCGGCCGGTGGCGAACAGGTAGGTGGCGTAGAGGATGGCGCCACAGATCAGGACCAGTTTGAGGATCATCACCCAGGCTTCGGGGACTTCGGCGCCGAGCGCGATGGCCCGGCGGCGTGAGCGTACTTCGCTGAAGATCACGAAGGCCACGGCCAGCAGGCCCAGGAGCAGGGTGAGGTTGTTGTACCCGGTGCTGGGTCCTACTTCGGGGAGGTAGCCGGATCCGAGGTACTGGAAATCGTTGGGGACGGGGATGGTGTTGGACTTGCCGACGAACTGGTTGAAGCCGCGGAACAGCAGCATGCCGGCGAGTGTCACGATGAAGGCGGGGATGCCCACGTAGGCGGTCCAGAACCCTTGCCAGGCCCCGATCAGCGCTCCCAAGGCCAGGCCAAGCAGCACACCGGCGTACCAGGGGATGCCCCAGTCTCGGATGGCCAGGGCGACGGCGACGCCTACGAAGGCGGCCACGGAGCCGACGGAGAGGTCGATATGGCCGGCGATGATCACCAGGACCATACCGATGGCCAGGATCAGAATGTAGGAGTTGCCGTTGAAGAGGTTGATGACGTTGCCCGGTGTGAGCGTGCGGCCCTCAGTGAAAATCTGGAAAAAGACGATCAGGGCAACCAGGGCGAAGATCATGCCGAATTGGCGGGTATTGCCGCCAAAGAGCTTCTTGAGCGCGTTCATTGTTTCGGTCCTTGTGTCTGGAAGGTTCTGGACATATCCAGAGGGTCAGGCGGCGGTCTTACGGTCGGATGTCATGAGTTTCATCAGGCTTTCCTGGCTGGCGTCATCCTTGTCCAGGACGCCGGTGATGGCGCCTTCGAAGATGGTGTAGATGCGGTCGGAGAGGCCCAGCAGTTCGGGCAGCTCGGAGGAAATCACGATCACTCCCTTGCCTTGGTTGGCCAGCTGCTGGATGATGCCGTAGATCTCGTATTTGGCGCCCACGTCGATGCCGCGGGTGGGTTCGTCAAGAATCAGCAGATCGGGGTCGGTGAACATCCACTTTGCCAGGACCACCTTCTGCTGGTTGCCGCCCGAAAGCTTGGCGACGCCTTCTTCCACTGACGGCGTCTTGGTGCGGAGGGACTTGCGGTACTGCTCCGCTACGGTGAACTCCTTGTTGAGGTCCACTACGTTGCGCTTGCTTATCTTCTTCAGGTTGGCCGCAACGGTGGTGGTCTTGATGTCGTCCAGGAGGTTCAGCCCCAGGGACTTCCGGTCCTCCGTGACGTACCCGAGGCCGGCGTCGATCGCCTGGCGCACACTGCGGAGGGTGATCTCCTTGCCCTCTTTGTAGATGCGCCCCGAGATGAAACGTCCGTAGGAACGGCCGAACACGGACCGGGCGAGCTCAGTGCGGCCTGCGCCCATGAGCCCGGCGAAACCCACAATCTCGCCGCGGCGGACGAAGAAGTTGGAGTTCTTGCAGACCATCCGATCCTGGATTTGCGGGTGGCCCACGTTCCAGTCCTTGACCTCGAAGAACACATCGCCAATCTTGGGCTCGTGATCCGGGAAGCGCGATTCCAACGTCCGGCCAACCATTCCCTTGATGATGCGGTCCTCGTCAACCCCTTCGGCCTTCACATCGAGGGTCTCGATGGACTTGCCGTCACGGATGATGGTGATGGAGTCCGCGATCTGCTCGATCTCGTTAAGCTTGTGGGAAATGATGATGGACGTGATGCCGCGGCCCTTGAGCCCCAGCATGAGGTCCAGCAGGTGTTGGGAATCGGATTCGTTCAGGGCGGCCGTAGGCTCATCCAGGATCAGCAGCTTCACGGACTTGCTCAGGGCCTTGGCGATTTCCACCAGCTGCTGCTTGCCGACGCCGATTTCCTTGATGGGAGTGTCGGGGTCGTCGCGCAGGCCCACCCTGGCCAGCAGCTCCCTGGAGCGGGTCCGGGCCTCGGCCCAGTCGATCACGCCCCGTTTGGTGGGCTCATTGCCCAGGAAGATGTTCTCCGTGATGGAGAGCTCGGGGATGAGCGCGAGCTCCTGGTGGATGATCACGATGCCGGCGTGCTCGCTGGCGCGGATGTCCTTGAACTGCTGGACCTCGTTCTGGTAGACGATGTCTCCCGAATAGCTGCCGTACGGATACACGCCGGACAGGACTTTCATGAGGGTGGACTTGCCGGCGCCGTTCTCACCACAGATTGCGTGGATCTCGCCGGCCTTCACCCGAAGGCTCACCTCGGACAAGGCTTTAACGCCGGGGAATTCCTTGGTGATGGAGCGCATCTCGAGAAGGATCGGATCGCTTTGCGTGGTCTGGGACGTCATTTGCCCTTACGCCTCCAATGCATGACTTCGTTGTCCGCCCCGCAAACCGCAGGGCCGTCTGATGAAAAAGTAAACTGGATCACAACCCTTGTCGTCAAGTCTTTAACGCAACGGCCAGATAACGAAACGATCAGGATCTACGGATCCCTGCGTGCTGGAAGACGAGTGCCGCCGCCCCCAGAGCCTCGGCGCGGTCACCCAGCGAGGACATCGTCAGGGTGGTGGTCTCGCCGATGACGGGTACCGCATGGCGTACAAGTCCCCGCCGGATCGGGTCCAGCAGCAGGTCGCCCAGGCCCGCCAGCGGACCGCCGACGACAATGACCTCGGGGTTGATGAGGTTGGCCACGTTGCCCAGGGCGCGGCCCACTGCCAGACCCGCATCATCCACAACCCGAAGGGTGGCCGAGTCCCGCTGAAGCGCCTTGCGGACAATGTCTTCAGCGCTCAGCGGCTTCTCCTCGCCGCGGCCGAGGAGCTCGACCATGGTGGTGGTGGAGGCGATGGTTTCCAGGCACCCCCTGTTTCCGCAGCGGCAGATGAGGCCGTGTTCGTGGATGGTCGCGTGGCCGATTTCGCCGGTGATGCCCACGTGGCCGTAGTACGGGGCGCCATTCAGGATCAGGCCGGCGCCGATGCCCGAACCGATCTTCATGAACATCAGGTTGCTGATGCCGCTGTGGGGTCCCCAGGTGACTTCGGACAAGGCCCCGAGATTGGCGTCGTTGTCCACAAAGACGGGGAAATTCAGCGTGTCCTCGAGGTGCTGGAGGATGTTGATGCCGACCCATTCGGGGAGGATGGCACCCTGCGCCACAGTGCCTGTGCGGCGGTCGATCGGGCCGGGGATTCCGACGCCGGCACCCACCACCGCGCTGCGTTCCACGCCGCTTTCCGCCAGCAGTTTGGCAAGGAGTTCGACGGCGGCATGAATGCCTTCGTCCGCGTGGTGGCCCAGCGGCAGCAGTACCGATTCCTCGGCGATGATGTGGTAGCTCAGTGTCGCCAGGACCACCCGGAGGTGCCGGCGGCCGAAGTCGATCCCGACAGCAACGGCCCCGTTGCTGTTGAGCCTGACGTTCAGCGCCCGGCGGCCTGAGCTGGTGATCGGTTCCGTGGACGCCAGCCCGGCGTCCTGCATGATTTTGACGATGTTGGAGACCGTGGCCGTGGACAGGCCCGTCTGCCGTGCGAGTTCAGCCTGGGTGGACGGACCGTTCAAAAGGCACTCGATGATCCGTTGCTGGTTCAGGTGCCTCAATGCGGACTGTGAACCCGGGTTTTTGGTTCGGCTCCTCGTTGAGCGCGGTGTTGAGGGCATGGAATGAAGAGTGCACCATCTGCACCGTTGTAGTCAAGAAGTTAACGCAATGATCATCGGTAGTTTTGCCGGCAGGCTGGTGACGGGTTTCATGTTCCGGAGTTATTATCAGGTAAGGCCCAACCGGGCACTCCCACACTCAGGGGCTGGAAGAAATGAAGCCTCGCAGACTCCTCACAGCCGTCATGGCCGCTATCGCCCTCGTACTCGGAAGCACTGGTGCCGTCGAGACGGCTAAGGCAGCGCAAATAGCCGACGGGTACTACCTGCTTGAATATTCCGGAGTAATTTACCGGGTGAGCGGTGCCTCCATCCGCAGCATCACGTACGAGGAATGGGCGGCAGCCGGATTTCCGGCGCCCCGGCCCGCGCCTACCGATTACGTGAAGTATTCGTGGGCCCCGACCATCAGTGCGGTGACCTACTTCGACCCCGACAGCAGCGCTTCGTGGCTCTGGGAGCCCCTCGATTATGCGTCATGGCAAAGGGCAGGGGCGCCTGCGCCGCGGACAGTGGCGTACGTCGGCGGCAGCTACTTCTACCAGTGGGGAACTTCCACCCAGATCCTGGTTGAGGAGCCGGGCAAGGCGCGGCACGTGCTCAGCTACCCGGAGTGGGAGGCCTCCGGATTCCAAGGGTTCGACCGCCGGCACAATGAAGGCTTCCTGAAACTGTCCTGGACGAGCACGATCGCCCGGATGTCAGACCTTGCCACCGGAAAAGGTGCCCCCATTACCTATGACCAATGGCGTGAGCAAGCATTCCCCGCCCCACGGGTGGTGAACCGGGTGACCGGGGACCAGTTCTTCCGTGAATACTTAAGCAGCACCATCTGGTACGCGGGTCCCACGGAATACAGGCCCATCAGCTTCGCCGAATGGCAGTCGGCAGGAAGTCCGGCGCCGCTGGTTATCAATGTGCCTGCGACTTGGGGAGTTCCCGCCCAGTGGCGTGGCGTGGATCTTGAGCGGATCCAAACCAACCGGCCGGTTGTGGCACTGACCTTCGACGCCGGAGCCTCGGACACCGGCGTCCGCTCGATCCTTGACACCCTGGCCCGGTACGACGTTGACGCTACATTCTTTGTCACCGGAGCATTTGCCCGGAGTTATCCGCAAGCGGTCCGGGCGATGGTGGCGGGCGGCCATCCGGTGGGCAATCACAGCGACACCCATCCCGACTTCACCACCCTGACCAACGCACAGATAGCCGCGGAACTCACTGCTGCAGACGGGTCGGTCAAGGCCGCGATCGGCCGTGGAACCGTACCGTTGTTCCGCTTCCCCTTCGGCGCCCGGACTCCGGCGGACATCGCCGTCGTCAACGACGCCGGTTATGTGGCGTTCCGCTGGACCGTGGACTCCCTGGGCTGGCAGGGCACAAGCGGCGGGCGTTCCGTGCCGTTCGTGCGCGACCGCGTTCTTGCTGCGGCGACTCCCGGTGAGATCGTTTTGATGCACGTGGGTGCCCATCCAACCGACGGGTCCACCCTCGACGCCGACGCGCTGCCGTCGATCATCGAGGGGCTGCGTGCGCGCGGGTATGAATTCGTCAGCCTCTCCTCGCTGGTTCCCTGACCACACCCGGGCGCATTGCCCGCAGCTGTCCCGCCACGGGTCAAAATGTCCTGACAGCCGTCCGCGCCGCCTCGGTACGCTCAAGGAAGGCCGGGAATGACCGGCGACCGGAATGGGCCGGTGACAAGACTGAGGAACGGTGGTAATGGTGCTGCTGGCGCTGATGCAGGCGAACTCCGCCGTGCTGAACGTGGAAGCCAACTGCGGGACGGTGGATCAGGCTGCCCGGGCGGCCGCCGCGGCCGGAGCGAAAGTGCTGCTCACTCCGGAACTGTTCCCTGTGGGGTATGCCCCGCTGCGGGTCCGCTCCGGGCTGGACCCCGCCGTCCTGCCCTCCCTCAGGCGGGAGCTCGCCGGGATTGCGCGGCGGAACAGCATCGGCCTGGTCTACAGCCTGCCCGCCGTGACGGCAGACGGCAGCTGGCAGATCACCTCCACGCTGGTGGACCACGACGGCGCCGAGCTACTAACGTACGCCAAGGTTCACCTGTTCGGCGGGGAAGAGCGCCAGGCGTTCAGCCCGGCGGCTGAACCTCCCGCCGTCGTGGATTTTCACGGGATCAAAACGTCCATGGTGATCTGCTACGACGTCGAATTTCCGGAATCCGTGCGGGCGGCCGCCGTCCGCGGCGCCGAATTGCTCCTGGTTCCCACGGCCCTGTCGGCGGGGTTCGAGTCCGTCCCGCAGGTCCTGTTGCGGGCCCGGGCCCTGGAGAGCCAGCTGACCGTGGCGTATGCCAACCACTCGGGGACCGAAGACGGCTGCGAATTCCTGGGCGGCAGCGTCATTGCCGGCCCCCACGGCGCCCTGCTGGCCGAAGCGGGAACGGCGCCGGCGCTGCTGTACGCGGAGGCGTCAGCAGCAAGCGCCCGCGACGCGCGGGAGGAAGTGCCGTACCTCCGGGAACGCCGGCCGGAGGTCTACCGCGGCTGGGAATCTTCGTCCACGTACTGAAGTGCAAACCAGAGCTCGGCGCGCACCTGGGCCTGGTTGAGGTCGGTGTCCAGCAGCTCGGCCAGCCCGTTGATTTGGCGGCGGACACTGTTGCGGTGCAGGCCCAGTGCCTTCGCCGTTGCGTCCCAGCTGCCGTTCTCGCCCAGCCATGTCCGCAGCACAGCCAGCTGCGCGGACCGCCGCTCGGGATCCTCCTGGCCAAGCACCGGTTCCAGGAGCCGGGCCGCCAGCATGGTCCCCGCTTCGCGGCCCAGCAGTCCTGCCACGGACCAGGTCACCTCGTCCACCCGGGCGCTTCTCCCGGTGGCGTGGACCCGTGCCCGCAGCGAGGTGACCCGCTGGTAGGCGGACGCCAGGCCCTGGAACTCGGTGGCATCGCCGATCACCAGCCGCCAGCCGAGTTTTTCCGTTTCCGCCAGCAGGGCGTCATCAACCTTGAGCCTCGTGATGGCGGCGAAACCGTAGTCGGTGATTTCCACGAGTTTGGTGTCGAACATCCGGCGCCACTGCAGGAGTTCCCGCACGGGGCTTTCGCCCGCACTCCAGCCGGCGTCCGCCTTGACGCCCTGGACAACCCGCAGCGGTGCCGAGCGCGTGGACGAAATGCTCTGTGCCAGCAGGTCCTTGAGCCCGTTCACATGCTTGGTGCCGCCCGAGCCCGCGGTTTCCGGGTGCAGCAGCAGCGCCGTCGCCAGCTGGCTCGGAGCCAGCGAACCGCTGGTACGCTGCCGCACCAGCAGTTCCAGGAGCCCGACGACGGAGGACACGACGCTGTTCTGCGCCGGGGTGAGCGGCGCGGCGGCTCCCAGGACCAGCGCGCCCAGGTTGGCGTCCCGGGTGCTGCGGAGCGGATGTCCGAACACCACGGACGCGGGTTCGGCCAGGGACTCCATTTCCACCCGCGGGCCGCTGCCGGCCAGCAGCCGTCCCAGCAGCGGCTGCAGGACGGAAAGTTCGACGGCGGCGGGCGGGTTCAGGCTTCCGTTCCCGCTAATGGCGCCGCTGCCGGCACCTCCGCTTCGGGCTGTTCCACTGCCGGCGCCGCCGCTTCCGGGGGCCGTGGCCCGGGCGCGCGTCCGCCCGTCCGCGCCGACGAGCAGGGCCCAGACCGGAACGCGCTGCACCAGCGCGGCAAGGAGCTCGTGCTCCGGCCGGGCCGACAGGACCGCCCGCATCAGTTGCCGGTTGGTGTCCGCCAGCTGCCGGAAAACCCTGGCGTTGTCCGATTCCAGCAGCTGCGAAAATTCCAGACCGATCGCGGCGAACGGTACAGTCTTGGGAACCTCCAGCAGCGTCAGGTTGTGGCGCCGGCAGGCAGCAACCAGAGTCTCCGGAACGGCGTCGAAGTATGGTTCCAGCCCGAAGCCGAGGGCGCCCACGCCGGCGCCGACCAGCCTGCTCACGTAGGCGTCCACCTTTTCGTCGCCGCCCCCGTCGCCGAGGAACGGCAGCCCGGCGGTGAGGATGAACTCGCCGTCCACCAGGTAGGGCGTCGGATCGTCCAGCTCGCTGGGCTCCACCCAGCGGAGCGTTCCGCTGCCGTTCCCGCCGTCGTGCAGTATTTTCAGCTCCGGCGGGAGCTTCTGCAGGAACTGTTCCAGGGTGACGAAACCGAGCCGCTCGGCGGCAGCCTCAGGCGCCAACGGGACCACCGGCCTCCTGGTAATCAGGGCACTCGTACACCCGCGGCAGGCGCG
The DNA here is from genome assembly GCF_018613755.1 of Arthrobacter sp. ISL-72. GTDB lineage: Bacteria > Actinomycetota > Actinomycetes > Actinomycetales > Micrococcaceae > Arthrobacter. The sequence goes on along the minus strand of NZ_JAGGPP010000008.1, from coordinate 473,677 downwards.
GCGCGATCCGGTTGATGATCTCATCCCCGTGGCTGCCGATCGCCGCACCCCAGTCGTCGGCGCTCGCCGCCCCCGTGGCCGGGGCGCCAAATAGCACGGCTGTGTCACCAACCGCGACGCCGTTGAGGTCCGGTCCCAGGTCCACCATGAACTGGTCCATGCAGACCTTTCCGATGACCGGCACCCTGCGGCCGCCCAGGAGGATCAGGCTGCGGCCCGAAATGCCTTTGGGGATGCCGTCCGCGTAGCCCAGCGGGATCAGTCCCAGGTACCTGGGCTCATGCGTGATGGCCTGGTGCTCGTAGCTCACGCCGGTTCCCGCCGGTACTTTCTTGACCAGCACCACGGGCGCCGTGACAGTCAATGCCGGGCGCAGGCCGAAGTCCGAGGGAGCCAGATGGTCCGCCGGTGCCAGCCCGTAGAAGGCCAGGCCGGCCCGCACCATGTCGAAGGCGAATTCCGGCCGGTCCAGGATGTTGGCGGAGCTCGAAACGTGCCGGAGGGCGGGTTCAAGTCCGGCTGCCCTGGCCGCGCGGACAGCTTCTTCGAAGGAGTCCACCGCCGCCACGTTGGCCGGGTGCGCGGGGACATCGGCCCAGGCAAGGTGCGTCCACACGCCCCTGACGGACAGGGTTCCGGCAACCTCGGCGCTGCGGGCGGCAGCAACCAGCTCCGGCCAGTCCTCCGCGCGGGCCCCGCCGCGGCTCAGCCCGGTGTCCAGCTCCAGATGGACGACGGCGGGACGGCCCAGGCGGCTGGCGATGCCGGCCACGACGTCCAGCTGGGCGACACTGCCCAGCGACACGTCGACGTCGTACTCCAAAGCCTCCCTGATCGTTTCGCTGGACGCCGCCGCGAGGTAGAGCCAGGAGAGCACCGGGGCGGTGATGCCCGCCCGGCGCAAGGTGATTGCCTCATGCAGCTGCGCTGTGCCCAGCCAGTCCGCACCCGCGGACAGTGCCGCGCGGGCGACCTCGACCAGCCCGTGGCCGTACGCGTTTCCCTTGACCACGGCCATGAAATGGGCCGCGGCGGAGCGTTCACGGAGCGTGCGGATGTTGCGGGAAATAGCGGAAAGGTCAACGCTGACCTGCCCGGTAAGGGCCGCTTCCAATGGGCCTTCGGTGTGTGCATTAAGTCTCATGCCAGAATACTATAGGGCATTTTGCACAACACGAGAGGTAGCTCACAAACCTAAGCTTGACCGGGGGAAACCGACAACTACTCACGAACGGAAGTCAACGATGACTGTGCCAACACTCACCGGCCGGCCGCCGGCAGCTGCCCCCCGCCCGGGCCTGGCTGCGCAACTGCTGCGCCGCAAGCCGATCGGCCAGATGGTCAGCGAAGCCGAAAACGGCCATGGCGGCACCGGGCTGGTCCGCAGCTTCGGCGTTCTGCAACTGACCATGATCAGCGTCGGCGCCACGCTAGGGACCGGCATCCTGGTCATCCTGGGCGAATCCGTGCCCCTGGCCGGTCCCGCCATCTGGATTTCGTTCGCCATCGCCGGCCTGGCCGCCCTGCTCTCGGCGGTCTCCTACGCCGAGATGGCCGGGCTGGTCCCGGTGGCAGGCTCCAGCTACTCCTACACGTACGCCACCCTGGGCGAAGGCATGGCCTGGATCTGCGGCTGGTGCCTGGTGCTGGAGTACGCCGTGTCCGTGGCGGCAGTGGCTGTGGGGGCGGGCCAGTACGTCAACGAGACCCTGGCGGTCTTCGGGCAAGTCCTGCCGGACGCCGTCTCGCAGCCACCGGGAGACGGCGGAATCATGAACATCCCGGCGATGATCATTGTTGTCCTGGCCACAATCCTGCTGGTCCGCGGGGCCAGGGAAAGCGCCTGGATCAACACCGCAATCGTGGTGGTTAAGGTCGCTATCCTCCTCTTCTTCTGCGCCGTGGCGTTTACCGCCTTCAACGCAGGCAACTTCGAGCCGCTCCTGCCCATGGGCGCTGCCGGCGTTTCAGCCGCCGCTTCCACGGTCTTCTTTTCCTACATCGGTTTCGACGCCGCCTCCACCGCCGGCGAGGAGGCCCGCAACCCCAAACGGGACCTGCCGCGCGCCATTATGCTGTCGATGCTGATCGTCACCACCATCTACGTCCTCGTAGCGGTCGCCGCCATCGGCGCCCGCCCCTGGGGCTGGTTCGACGGCACCGAGGCTGCGCTGGTGAAGATCCTCGAGGAAACCACCGGGCAGCCGTGGATCGCGGTTGTCTTCGCCGTCGGCGCCGTCCTGGCCATCGCCAGCATCGTCCTGACCGTCCTCTACGGCCAGACCCGCATCCTGCTCTCGATGGCCCGCGACGGCCTCATCCCCAGGATCTTCGGCCGCGTCTCGTCCCGCACCGGCACCCCCGTTGCAGGCACGCTGATTGTGGGCTTCCTCGTGGCCCTCACAGCCGGCCTGGTGCCGCTCGGCGACCTGGCGGACGCCACCAGCATCGGTACCCTGTTCGCCTTTGCCCTGGTCAACGTTGCCGTCATCTACCTGCGGCGCAACCGGCCGGAACTCAAACGCACCTTCCGTGTCCCGCTGTTCCCGCTGACGCCCATCCTCGGCGCGCTCATGTGCGCCTACCTCATGGCTAACCTCGGGGCCGAGACCTGGCTGGTCTTCGGCCTCTGGATGCTGGTGGGCCTCGCAGCCTACTTCGGTTACGGCCGGCGCCACTCAAGGGTGGCGGCGCTAAGCCACGAGGAATACCGTGAACTCAGCGGGCGCGACACTTCAACACCCTCCACCACCGAACCGACGAAGGCAGACCTTTCATGACCATCGCCACCGAACTGCCGGCAAACAATCCTGCTGCGGCCGCTCTTGAAACCGCGACGGCCGGCACCCTGCCGGAGGCGGGCGCGGCCCCGATCACCATGCTGAACCCGGACTTCCCGTTCAGCTATGACCACTACCTCGCCCACCCCGACGGGCTCGGTTCCGTGCCGCCCGAACTCTTCGGGACCGAAGTGGCAGTGGTCGGTGCAGGACTCTCCGGCCTGGTCACGGCCTACGAACTGATGAAGCTGGGACTCCGCCCGGTCATTTACGAAGCCGACCAGATCGGCGGCCGGCTCCGCACTGCCAGCTTCCCCTCGGCGCCGGGCGTCGTGGCGGACCTCGGCGGGATGCGGTTCCCGGTGTCCGGCAAGTCCTTCTACCATTACGTGGACCTGCTGGGCCTGAAGACCCAGGAGTTCCCCAACCCGCTGGCCCCCGCCACCTCAAGCACCGTGATCGAACTGGCCGGGAAGAAGCACTATGCCAGCACCCCGGCGGACCTGCCGCCGTTCTTCCGCGAAGTGGCGGACGCATGGAAGGCAGCCGTGAACGACGGCGCCAAATTCAGTGAGATGCAGGAGGCCATCCGGGCTCGGGACACGGCCAGGATCAAGGAGATCTGGAACGAACTCCTACCCCTGATGGACGAGCAGACGTTCTACGGCTTCATCGCCGCCAGCGAGTCCTTCAAGGAAGCCGGCTTCGCCCACCGCGAGGCGTTCGGGCAGGTGGGTTTCGGCACCGGCGGCTGGGACACCGACTTCCCCAACTCCATCCTCGAAATACTGCGCGTCGTTTATACGGACGCCGATGACCAGCACCGCTTCATAGCCGGCGGGGCGCAGCGGCTCCCCGAGGCACTGTGGCAGCACTCGCCGTCGGGCATGGCGCACTGGCCGGAAGGAACGTCACTGGCGTCACTGCACTCAGGTTCCCCGCGCGGCGCCGTGGACCGGATCGGCCGCGATGCCAACGGCGACCTCCGCCTGCGCGAACGCTGGGGCCGGGAAGCGAGCTATCCCGCCGTCGTCACCACGTGCCAGTCCTGGCTGCTGTCCACTCGGATCCACACGGAGGAGGCCTTGTTCCCCGCAGAGCTGTGGACGGCGATCGAGCGCTCGCACTACATGCAGTCCTCCAAGACCTTCGTGATGGTGGACCGGCCGTTCTGGAAGGACACCGATCCGGAGACCGGCCGCGACGTGCTGTCCATGACGCTGACGGACAGGCTCAACCGCGCCACCTACCTACTCGACGACGGCCCGGACAAGCCTGCCGTGATCCTGCTTTCCTACACCTGGAACGACGACGCCCTGAAATGGCTGGCACTCGACGCCGACCAGCGGGTGGAGCTCATGCTGCACTCGCTGGAGCAGATCTACCCGCGCGTGGACATCGCGAGCCACATCATCGGGCAGCCCATCACGGTTTCGTGGGAGGCGGACCCCAACTTCATGGGAGCGTTCAAGGCGAACCTGCCCGGGCACTACCGCTACCAGCAGCGGCTGTTCACGCACTTCAAGCAGGACAAACTGCCGGAAGCCCAGCGCGGGATCTTCCTGGCCGGCGACGACGTTTCCTTCACCGCCGGCTGGGCCGAGGGCGCTGTCACCACCGGCCTGAACGCCGTGTGGGGCGTGGTGAACCACCTCGGCGGGTCCTCCTCACCGGGCAACCCCGGCCCGGGGGAACTGCTCGACGCCCTGGGCCCGATCAGCCTGGACTGAGGTCGTGCGACGCACAAACGGTCCTGGGACACCGGTATTCAGGTGTCCCAGGACCGTTACGGCGTCTTGGCGCCGAACGCGGGTCCTCAGCCTGGACTGCCGTGCATCTCCCGGTGCGCCTGCGCCAGCTCGCGGTAGTGCGCAGCGTTGCGCTTCACGCCGTCGAACTCTTCATCGGTGAGTTCACGGCGCACTTTCGCCGGGACGCCCGCCACCAGGGAACGGGGCGGAATGACGGTGCCTTCGAGCACCACGGCGCCGGCCGCCACCAGCGAGCCGGCGCCGATCACGGCACCGTTCAGGATGGTCGCGCTCATGCCGATCAGGCAGTCGTCCTCCACCGTGCAGCCGTGGACGACGGCGCTGTGCCCCACACTGACGCGCGCCCCGACGCTGCAGGGGAAGCCGGGGTCCGCGTGCAGCACCACGTTGTCCTGCAGGTTGCTGCCGATGCCGACAGTGATGGCGGCGGTGTCGGCGCGGACCGAGACGCCGTAGAACGCGCTGGCGTCCTCGGCAAGGGTGGCGTTACCGATCACGGACGCGCTGGGGGCGACGAAGACTGAAGGGTGGACGTCCGGGCTGGTGCCGGCAAAAGGATAGAGAGGAGCCATGAGCCCAGCCTAGGACACAGCCGGCCGCATGCCCTGGAAACGGGCTCCGGGATCGGGTTCCACGGCCTCCGGCCCTGGAAACGGACTTTGTGCCTAGTGACGCCGCTGCCCGGGCTCACTAGCATGGGCCCATGGGACTGCGTTCATTGGCACTGCCCGGCCTCAACCTACGCAAGGACACCGGGGGCGGGTCCAGCGTGTTCCGCCGGCAGATGCACCGCCTCGAGCGGCTGGAAGCCCTGGATGCGGCGGTCCGCGTCGCTGAACCGCGGGCCCGCCGCCTGGTCGAAAACGGTCGCCTCCGACGTATCCTGCACGGTGATGCAACCGGCATACCGCTGCACATCATCCTCACCGATGTGCCCTTCGGCGCGTGGTTCATGGCCGTGTACCTCGACCTGTTTGCGGATCCAGGGACGCAGCGGGCGGCCACCCGGCTGGTGGGTCTTGGTGTTATATCCGCCGCGCCCACCGCACTGACAGGGTGGGCCGAATGGGCGTTGGCCGCCCATCCCACGAAGCGGGTGGGCATCGTCCATGCCGGGTTGAACGCCGTGTCCGTGCTGATCTTCGCGGCATCGCTGGCAGCACGGCTCCGGGACCGCCACAAGCTGGGCGTCCGGCTGGCGCGGGTGGGGGCGGTCCTGCTGGTCGCCGGAGGCTTCCTGGGCGGCTACATGGCAAGGGACCGCAGGGGCAGCTAGCCGCACCTATCTTCCCCAACCTAGGTGTGCTGGGCTCTGGGAGTGCGGAGGACCAGGAACTGGTAGTGCTGGGTCCAGCGGCCGGCGCCCGGCCCGGATTCCGCGCCGGTGCCCTCCGGCCACGTGATGAATTCATCGATCTCCCCGTGCCTGCCGAAGATCCGCCGGAGCGCAGCATCGCTGCGCCGGCTGAAAAAGCGCTGCGGCTGGATCACGTCTTCGGGGTTGAGCACCTCTTCGTCGTCCCCGGACCAAAGTCCGACGGCGATCGGCGCGCCCGGCGCGGCGACCCGCGCGAGTTCGCGTACGACGTCGTCAATGTCGCTGTTGGGGATGTGCAGCAGAGTGCTCATGGTCCACACCGCCGGGAAGGCCCCGTCGGCGAAGGGCAGGCTGCGGGCGCTTGCCACCGAGACGTTGAGCCCCTTGGCCGTTGCAATCCGAACCTGCTCTTCGGACAGGTCAACGCCCGTGTAATGGATGCCGGCCTGGACGAACTTCAGCCCGTCGAGACCCGGGCCTGAGCCGATCTCGAGCACCGCATGCCGGCCCTCCGCCTTCAACCGGGCAATGAACTTCTCCCGCTGCTCCACACGCTGGTGGGTCAGCGGATGCACGGGATGAAGGACAGCGCGCTGGTTGTAGAACGCGGCCAGTCTGTCTTCGCCACTGTGCTCCTCCAGCGAATTCATTGCGGCACCTGCGAAGCCATCAGGCCCCTAGTTGAAGACGACCGTGCGGTTTCCATCCAGCAGCACCCGGTGCTCGGCGTGCCACTGGACGGCCTGGGCCAGGGTGCGGCCTTCCACGTCGCGGCCCATCTGCACAAACTGCTCGGCGGTGCGCCGGTGGTCCACGCGGATGACTTCCTGCTCGATGATCGGCCCCTCGTCCAGGGCGGCCGTGACGTAGTGTGCGGTGGCACCGATCAGCTTCACGCCGCGGGCATGGGCCTGGTGGTACGGCTTCGCACCCTTGAAGGACGGCAGGAAGGAGTGGTGGATATTGATGGCCTTGCCGGTGAGCTCGGTGCACAGCTCGTTGGACAGAATCTGCATGTAGCGGGCCAGGACGGTCAGCTCGATGTCCTCCTCGGCAATGATCTTCCGCAGCTGGTCCTCGGCCCGGACCTTGGTGTCCGCAGTGACGGGGATGTAGTGGAAGGGGATGCCGTAGAACTCCGCGAGTCCGGCCAGGTCCTGGTGGTTGGAGACAATGGCCGGGATCTCGATGGGCAGGGTGCCGGAGCGCTGCAGGAACAGCAGGTCGTTGAGGCAGTGGGCGGATTTGCTGGCCATCAGCAGGGTGCGGACCTTCCGGCCGGCGGGATTCAGGCTCCACTGCATGCCGAAGGCCGCGGTCACCGGCTCCAGCGCACTGTGGACGTCGGCCCGGGACGCGCCCGTGGTTACTTCAACGCGCATGAAGAACGTTCCCGTGGCTTCGCTGCCGTATTGCTGGGAGTCGGTAATGTTGCAGCCGGCCACGAGCAGTGCTCCCGCGACGGCGTGCACGATGCCGGGCCGGTCCGGGCAGGAAAGGGTCAGTACGTAGCCTGCGTTCTGCTGGCGGTTTTGCTGGTCTTCAGTCACGCACACCAGCCTACCCGCGCCGTGGCCCGTGCTTTGATACTCTTAACCGGTCGCAACTGGCGTTGGATGGCTAACCATCAGGGAGCGGCACTGACGAAGACCACGGATCGTACGCCTGGGCCGAGGGTCATGTTTTGCCGGCCGGCAGTTTAACAACTGCCGACCCACCGCGCTGTCCTGCCCGCAACCACGGGCCTGCCTGTAACCAAGGGGCGGAGCAGCGTCACAGCCGGTAGCCTGACCTTAGCAGCGCCCATCCTAGCCAGGAGTTCTTCGTGACTACTTCACCGACTTCCGTCAGCACTTCCTCCACCGTCAGTAACCTGCCGCTGGCTGAGCTCGACCCCGAGATCGCCGCCGTACTGGACCAGGAGCTTGGCCGCCAGCGCGGCACCCTGGAAATGATCGCCTCCGAAAACTTCGCCCCGCGCGCTGTCATGGAAGCCCAGGGCTCCGTCCTGACCAACAAGTACGCCGAGGGTTACCCGGGCCGCCGCTACTACGGCGGCTGCGAATACGTCGACATCGCCGAGCAGTTGGCCATTGACCGCGTCAAGGAACTGTTCGGCGCCGAGTACGCCAACGTCCAGCCGCACTCAGGTGCCCAGGCCAACGCCGCAGCGCTGTCCGCCATGATCACGCCCGGCGACAAAATCCTGGGCCTGTCCCTGGCCCACGGCGGCCACCTGACCCACGGCATGAAGCTCAACTTCTCCGGCAAGCTCTACAAGGTGGCTGCCTACCAGGTGGAGCAGGACAACTTCCGCGTGGACATGGACAAGCTCCGCGAGCAGGCCATCGCCGAGAAGCCCCAGGTGATCATCGCCGGCTGGTCCGCCTACCCGCGCCACCTCGACTTCGCGGCCTTCCGCTCCATCGCTGACGAAGTCGGCGCCCTCCTCTGGACCGACATGGCGCACTTCGCCGGCCTCGTGGCCGCAGGCCTGCACCCGAGCCCGGTGCCGCACTCCGACGTCGTCACCTCCACCGTGCACAAGACCCTCGCCGGTCCTCGCTCCGGTGTGATCCTGGCCAAGCAGGAGTGGGCCAAGAAGCTCAACTCCAACGTCTTCCCGGGCCAGCAGGGCGGCCCGCTGATGCACGTCATCGCAGCCAAGGCCGTGGCCTTCAAGATCGCCGGCAGCGAGGAATTCAAGGAGCGCCAGGAGCGCGTCCTCGAAGGCGCCAAGATCATCGCGGACCGCCTGAACCAGGCCGACGTCGCTGAAGCCGGCGTCTCGGTCCTCACCGGCGGCACCGACGTGCACCTGGTCCTGGTGGACCTGCGCAACTCCCAGCTGGACGGCCAGCAGGCCGAGGACCTCCTGCACTCCGTGGGCATCACCGTGAACCGCAACGCCGTGCCGTTCGACCCCCGCCCGCCGATGGTCACCTCCGGACTGCGCATCGGTACCCCTGCCCTGGCCACCCGCGGCTTCGGCGCCTCGGAATTCACCGAGGTCGCGGACATCATCGCCACCGCCCTGAAGGCCGGCTCCGCGACGGATGTGGAGGCCCTGCAGGCCCGCGTGGACAAGCTCGCCGCCGACTTCCCGCTGTACCCGCAGCACGAGCAGTGGTGAACCCGTCTATGGCGCAGACCGCGAAGATCCTTGACGGCAAGGCAGCCTCTGCCGCCATCAAGTCCGAGCTGGTCGAGCGTGTCGCGGCGCTGAAGGCCCGCGGCGTCACTCCGGGCATTGCCACCGTGCTCGTGGGCGCGGACCCCGCCTCGCAGCTGTACGTGTCCATGAAGCACAAGCAGTCCGTGGAGATCGGGATGAACTCGATCCAACGGGAGCTCCCGGCGGACGCCACCCAGGCCCAGGTCGAGGCCCTCATTGACGATCTCAATGCGGACCCCGCCTGCCACGGGTACATCGTGCAGCTGCCGCTGCCCAAGCATCTGGACACGCACGCCATCCTCGAGCGGATCGACCCCGCCAAGGATGCAGACGGCCTGCACCCGACCAACCTTGGCCGGCTGGTGCTCAACGTCAACGACGAGATCACCTCGCCGCTGCCGTGCACGCCCCGCGGCGTCATCGAACTCCTGGAGCGCAACGGCTACAGCCTCTCTGGCAAGCACGTCGTGGTGGTCGGCCGCGGCGTCACGATCGGCCGCTCGATCGGCCTGCTGCTCACCCGGCGGGCCGTGAACGCCACGGTGACTCTGACGCATACCGGAACCGAGAACCTCTCGGAGCTGCTGCGGCAGGCGGACGTCATTGTGGGCGCGGCGGGTGCCAAGCACATCGTCAAGGCTGCAGACGTCAAGCCGGGCGCGGCAGTGATCGACGTCGGTGTCACCCGTGAAACCGACCCCGAGACGGGCAAAAGCAGGGTCCACGGCGACATCGATCCCGCCGCTGCCGAGGTGGCCGGCTGGATTTCGCCGAACCCAGGCGGCGTCGGTCCCATGACCGTGGCGCTGCTCATGACCAATGTGGTGGAAGCCGCGGAACGCCAACTGGCGTCGGAAAGCCGCGCCGGCAGGGCCTGATTTCGCGGACCCGATCGCCGTAGGGCGCCTACTCCGGAAGGAGTAGGCGCCCTACGCCGTTAAGCCGACGACGCGGGGCGGCTCCACGGCTAGGCTCGGAGTATGCCGCGCCGATTCCAAGGTCCTCCCACCGCCTTCGTGGTGGCGGCGGTGGCGGTGGTCCAGGTGGTTGGCACGCTGTTTGCCTCCGCGCGGCAGCCGGACCACCCGCCCTTGGACGCGCTGGCCTTTGCGCTGCTCCTGGCCGGTCCGGCGGCGTTGTCCCTGCGGCGAAGGGCCCCCGGGATCATGCTGCCGATCGCTGCCGCCGCAACCCTCCTATACCTGGCCTCCGACTACCCCTGGGGCCCCGTTCCGCTGTCCCTCGCACTTGCCATCATCTTCTCGGCCGCCGCCGGCCGGCGCTGGCAAACGTGGACAGTGGTGGCGGCCTGCGCCGCTGCCCTGGTGGGCTACTTCGTGGCCACCGGCGACGAGGGTGCACTGATCCGTGCCGTGGCGGGAACGTCGTGGCTGGTGATCCTGGTGCTGCTGGGGGAGGGCGCCAGGCTTCGCCGTGAACGGGCGGCCGAAAGGCGCCGCCAGCAGGAGTCCCGGGAGCAGGCCGCGCGGGACGAATACCGCCTCGCCCTGGCCCGTGACATTCACGACGTCGTGGCGCACTCCTTGTCCATGATCAACGTCCGGGCGTCCGTGGCACTGCATCTGGGGAACCGGGATCCGGAGCAATTCCGCCCTGCCCTCGAAGCCATCAAGGCGGCAAGCAAGGAGTCCCTGGACGAGGTCCGCCAGTTGCTGGGTGTCCTCCGGGACGACGTCCCGCTGCGTCCGGCCGAAGGGCCGGGACTGCGGAAACTTCCCGGGCTGGCCGAGAACGCGCGCCGGACCGGCCTGGACGTGGGGCTGGATGTCAGGCTGCCGAAATCCTCCCGGCAGCCTGGCGCAGCCGTGCAGGAGGCTGCCTACCGGATCGTCCAGGAGGCGCTCACCAACGTGGTCAGGCACGCCGGTGCCAGCCGGGCCGCCGTCGTGCTTGACATTCCGGAAGACGGCCCGGACGCCGGCCGCCTGACCGTTACGGTCGACGACGACGGCCGCGGCGCCGCCGGCGCGCCGGAGGGCAACGGCCTTACCGGGATGCGTGAACGGGCAGCGGCGCTGGGCGGCACGGTCCGGTACCTGCCCCTGGACCCGGGGTGGCGGGTCCAGGCGGTCCTGCCGCTGGACGGCACTGCGGAGGGGGAGCAGCCGTGATCCGCATCCTGATCGCCGATGACCAGACGCTCATCCGCGCCGGATTCCGCGCACTCCTGGACGCCGAACCGGACATGGAAGTCGTGGCCGAATGCGGCACCGGGTCCGACGCAGTCCGGCTCGCGGCACGGGAAAAGCCCGACGTCGTCCTGATGGACATCCGCATGCCGCAGGGCAACGGACTGGAAGCCACGCGGCTGATCCTGGCCGATCCTTCCCTGCCCGGAACCAGGGTCATCATCCTCACCACCTTCGAACTGGACGAGTACATCGCCGAGGCCGTGCGCGCGGGCGCCGCCGGTTTCCTGGTCAAGGACACCGAACCGGAGGAACTGCTCCGCGCGGTGCGCGTGGTGCACGACGGCGACGCCCTCCTGTCGCCGTCGGTGACCCGCCGGATCATGGCGCAGCTGGCCGTGCAGTCCCGTGCCGCCGGCCAGCCGAAGTCCCTCGGCGCGGTCACCGACCGTGAGAAGGAAGTGCTCCGGCTGGTGGGGGAGGGACTGAACAACGCCGAGATCGCCGGTCGCCTTTTCATCACTCCGCTGACGGCCAAGACCCACGTTTCGCGGATCATGGCCAAGCTGCAGGTCCGTGACCGCGCCCAGCTGGTAGTGCTGGCGTATGAATCCGGCCTGGTGCGTCCCGGCTGGAGCAGCTGACCCCGCCTGCCTGCCTCCCCGGGGAGTAGGGGTGACGGCGCAAGTGCCTCCCGCCGTCGGACGACGCCAATCGGACCGGAAACCAGACTTGAAGCAGAGCCGAAGGACGGCTCGTTGAGAGTTTGGAGCTGACATGTTGACAGCAATAGGCACGGTCGGACCGTGGTACGACGGCGGTTTGCCGCCCTGGTTCCTGCTGTTTCCGCTGTTCTGGATCCTGGTCATCGGCCTGTTCATCTTCATCGCGCGGCGCACGTGGCGGACCAACCACCGGTGGGCGGCGCGGCAGGGCGGTGAGGGAGTGCTGAGGGAACGTTACGCCCGCGGGGAAATCGACGAAACGGAGTTCCGCCAGCGCCTGCACGTCCTCCGCGGAGAGGAAAAGTAGGACGCGTCCCGGCGACCCTTGAGAGGGGCGCCGGCTCCGCGTTCGCTTGGTGCCGGCCGGACCAAATCGAATGGATTTTTTGAGATCCGGCTCTTTCTTTGTTCGAACGTGAGTACTACCGTGGTGTGGGTGCCTGAACTTGTGTCCAATGAAGAACTGTCCAGCAAACAAACCAGCACCCAGAGCCAGGGCGAACAGATGCAGTACGTCATCACCGCCGAAAACCTCACCAAGACTTATGGCGATGTGATCGCCGTGGACGGCATTTCGTTCAGTGTTCCCGCCGGGGAGGCTTTCGGCCTGCTGGGTCCGAACGGGGCGGGCAAGTCCACCACCATGAAGATGATCGGCGGGGTCTCTCAGCGCACCTCCGGAAGCCTGTCCATCATGGGGCTGGATCCGGAAAGCCACGGGCCGGAGGTCCGCGCCCACCTGGGCGTCGTGCCGCAGCAGGACAACCTCGACGAAGAGCTCAAGGTCCGCGACAACCTGCTGGTCTACGGCCGGTACTTCGGGCTGCCCATGAGCTACCTGCGGCCCAAGGCGGACGAGCTGCTGGAGTTCGCCCAGCTGACGGACAAGGCCAAGTCCAAGGTGGACGCACTCTCCGGCGGCATGAAGCGCCGGCTGACCATTGCGCGCTCGCTGATCAACGAACCCCGCATCCTGCTGCTGGACGAGCCCACCACCGGCCTTGACCCGCAGGCCCGGCACATCCTCTGGGACAGGCTGTTCCGGCTCAAGGAACAAGGCGTCACGCTCATCCTGACCACGCACTACATGGACGAGGCCGAACAGCTGTGCGACCGACTGATCGTGGTGGACAAGGGGCGGATCATGGCCGAGGGGTCACCTGCCAGCCTGATCCGGGAGTACTCCACCCGTGAAGTCCTGGAGCTGCGCTTCGGCTCGGAACGCAATGCCACCATCGGTGCCGAACTCGAGGGCATCGGCGAACGGCTGGAAACCCTGCCGGACAGGGTGCTGATCTACGCCCACGACGGCGAGGCCGCCCTGGAGCAGGTCTCTGCCCGCGGACTGCGTCCGCTCACTTCCCTTGTGCGCAGGTCCTCGCTGGAGGACGTCTTCCTCCGCCTCACCGGTAGGAGCCTCGTTGACTGAGCAGCGTGCCCACCCGCCGGCTGTGTCCGCTGCCCGTGCGCGCCGGTGGGGCTCCTTCTACTACGCGGAGCAGGTCCTCCGGGTCATGAAGGGCTACGGCTGGACCATCGTCATGTACGGCGTAGGCCAGCCGGTGGCCTACCTGTTCGCCATGGGCGTTGGCCTGGCCACGCTGGTGGACACGAACAGCGAAGCAGCCTTCGGCGGTGTCAGCTACCTTGCCTTCATCGCTCCCGCCCTGCTGATCTCGGCGGCCGTTATGACCGCAGCCAACGAATTCACGTTCCCCGTGATGGACGGTTTCAAGTGGCGGCGCGTGTACTACGGCCCGCATGCTTCCCCGCTCACCCCGGAACAGATCGCCACCGGCCACATTATGGCGGTGACCCTGCGGTTCCTGCTTCAGTCGGCCATTTACTTCGTGGTGGTGGCCCTCTTCGGCGCGTCTCCGAGCGGCTGGGGCTGGGTGTCCGTCCTGGTGGCCACCCTCGCAGGGCTCTCGTTCGGCCTGCCGCTTATGGCCTACGCCGCCTCCATCAAGGAGGACAAGGGCCAGTTCGCCATGGTGATGAGGTTCATCGTGATGCCGCTGTTCCTGTTCTCGGGCACCTTCTTCCCGCTCGACACCCTGCCGCTTGTGGTGCGGTGGATCGGCTGGATCTCCCCGATCTGGCACGGCACCGAACTGGGCCGGGTCTTCAGCTACGGCTATGAGGAGTCCCCGCTGCTGACCATCCTGCACATCGTGTTCCTGGTGGGCCTGGCCGTGGTGGGCTGGGTGCTCACCAAGCGGCAGTTCGTGCGGAGGCTGGGGCAATGAGCACACTCACCGAAGGCCACAGCGTCACGGAGGCGGCGCGGAACCGCCGCTTCGGGCCGATGTACTCGCGTAACGTCAAGGCGGTCATTGCCCGCGGGCTGATGGCCACCAAGAGCAGCAACTGGATGGTGATGCTTTCGGGCTTCTTCGAGCCGGTGCTCTACCTGATCTCGATGGGCGTGGGCCTGGGGGCAATCGTCGGTGCCGTGGAGGGTCCCGGCGGCCAGGAAATCAGCTACGCCGCGTACATCGCACCGGCGCTCCTGGCCGTCTCAGCCATGAACGGCGCCATCTACGACTCCACCTGGAACGTCTTCTTCAAGATGAACTTCGCCAAGCTGTACCAGGGCATGCTCTACACCTCCCTGGGTCCGCTGGACGTTGCCATGGGCGAGATCTTCCTTGCACTGCTGCGCGGGCTGCTGTACGCCACCGGCTTCACCGCCGTGATGGGTCTCATGGGGCTCATCACCACTCCGTGGGCCATCCTCATGATTCCGGCCTCGGTGCTGATCGCCTTCGGTTTCGCCAGCTTCGGCATGGGGATCACCAGCTTCATGAAGACTTTCCAGCAGATGGACTGGATCAATTTCGTGATGCTTCCCATGTTCCTTTTCAGCGCCACGTTCTACCCGCTCAGTGTGTATCCCCAGTACATCCAGTGGTTCATCCAGGCGATGCCGCTGTGGCACGGGGTGGAGCTGCTCCGGCAGATCAGCGTGCGCACATTCAGTCCCGCCACCGCGATCCACATCGGGTACTACCTGGTGATGATCGTGCTCGGGGTCCTGCTCACGGCCGGGCGCCTGCGGAAGCTGTTCCTGAAGTAGCTGTCCTGCAGTAACGTTCGCCCGGGGTGGAAGCGTCCATTCCCACTCCCGGGGGTTTGAGACAATGGGGGCATGCGATCTTTGGGTAACCCTCACTCTGCGTCCAACCCGGCCAAGGGCGGGTTCTCCATGCTCCGTATCAGCGGCCCCGGAATGATGGTGTTTGTCATCGCCTTCGTGGTGGCCGTCGTCTTTGCGGCCAACCAGAACGACGTCGTCGGCTGGGTTGTGGCGGTCATTGCCGGGTTCTGGCTCGCGCTGGCGGCGTTCGTCGTCTTCAGCATCCAGAAGGCGGCCAGAAAGGCGACCGCAAAACTTAACGATGCACAGAACGCCTTCAACGCTGCCACCGGCCGCGCGCCGTCGTCCGGCAGCGCGGACCACGGGGGGACCCGGCTGGTGAAATCCCGCAGCGAGGCGGATGAAGTCCGCGACCTGAAACTGGACCACTCCTTCAAGATCGTCCAGGTCCAGGTGCGCGTCGTCGAGCAGGAGCGGGCCAAGGGTGACGCTGCGGACCAGGACACCATCCACCGTGCCCTGGAGACCATCGAAATCACCGCCACCAACGCCAGGGACATGATCAAGTCCTCCGGTGGTGCCGACGAGCCCGTCAGCGGAACCATCATCGACTAGAGTGGAGCGGGTGAGCTCGGCATTGAAGAAGGACCACCTTCGCATCGCATCAGTCAACGTGAACGGCCTCCGTGCCGCCTACAAGAACGGTATGGCGGAGTGGCTTGAACCCCGCGAGGTGGACATCCTCTGCCTGCAGGAGGTCCGGGCTCCCGACGCGATTGTCCGTCAGCTCCTGGGCGACGGCTGGTTTATCCTGCACGAGGAAGCCGAAGCCAAAGGGCGTGCGGGCGTGGCCATTGCCTCCCGCGAAGAGCCGCTGGCCACGCGGTCACATATCGGCGATGACTACTTCGCCACCGCCGGCCGCTGGGTCGAGGCGGACTTCCGGGTCAGGGACTCCGCCGGTGCCGCAGCCCAGCTGACTGTGGCAAGCGCCTATGTCCACTCCGGCGAGGCCGGAACCCCGAAGCAGGACGACAAGTTCCGCTTCCTGGACGTTATGGCCACCCGCCTCCCGGAGCTGTCGAAACACAGCGACCACGCCCTGGTGGTGGGCGACCTGAACGTCGGCCACACGGAACTGGATATCAAGAACTGGAAGGGCAACGTCAAGCGTGCCGGCTTCCTGCCCGAGGAACGTGCGTACTTTGACCGGTTCTTCGGCGAAGAAATCGGATGGAGGGATGTCCACAGGGGCCTGGCCGGAAACGTCAACGGCCCCTACACCTGGTGGTCCCAGCGCGGCAAGGCCTTCGACACCGACACAGGCTGGCGCATCGACTACCACATGGCCACCCCGGCACTCGCCTCCGCCGCCATTTCGGCCGTGGTGGACCGGGCACCGTCATGGGACACCCGCTTCTCCGACCACGCACCGCTGGTAGTGGACTACCAGCTCTAGATTTAAGGTTTCCACGAATGACTTCCTCTTCAACCGTGACTGACGCCGGCGTGTCAGCCGCTGCCTCCGTTTCCGCAGTCGTCGGGACAACGGAGGGCGCCCGCCACCGGGTCCTCTCCGGCATGCAGCCCTCCGCGGACTCGCTCCACCTCGGCAACTACCTGGGCGCCCTGGTGAACTGGGTGAAGATGCAGGAAGAATACGACGCCGTCTTCTTCATCCCGGACCTGCACGCCATCACGGTCCCACAGGATCCCGCCGAGCTCGCACGGCGCACCAGGATCACAGCCGCCCAGTACATTGCCGGTGGCGTCGACGTCGAAAAGTGCACCCTGTTCGTGCAGTCCCAGGTGCCGGAACATGCGCAGCTGGCCTGGGTGCTGAACTGCATCACCGGGTTCGGCGAGGCATCACGCATGACCCAGTTCAAGGACAAATCCCTCCGCCACGGTTCCGACCAGGCAAGCGTCGGGCTGTTCACGTACCCGATCCTGCAGGCGGCGGACATCCTGCTGTACCAGCCGCAGGGCGTTCCCGTGGGCGAGGACCAGCGCCAGCACGTTGAACTCAGCCGTGACCTCGCAAACCGGTTCAATTCGCGCTTTGGCCACACCTTCACGGTTCCGGAGCCCTTCATCCAGAAGAGCGCCGCCAAGATTTACGACCTGCAGAACCCGACGGCCAAGATGTCGAAATCCGCAGAGTCGCCGGCCGGGCTGATCAACCTACTGGACGACCCGAAGCAGATAGCCAAGCGGATCAAGTCGGCCGTGACGGACGCCGAGACGGAAATCCGGTTCGACCGCGAATCCAAGCCCGGCGTTTCGAACCTCCTGACCATCTACTCGGCGATCACCGGCCAGACGGTCGAAGCGATCGTCGCCGCTTATGAGGGCAAGATGTACGGTCACCTCAAGGTTGATCTGGCAGAGGTGGTCACCGAGCGGCTGACCCCGATCCGGGACCGCGCCAACGAGCTTCTGGCCGACCCCGCCGAATTGGACAGGCTCCTCGCACACGGTGCGGACAAGGCGCGCGATATTGCCTCCGCCACCCTGCGGGACGTGTACGCAAAGGTGGGGTTCCTTCCCTACGCCGGCAGCCAGGGAGTCCACTAGCCCTATGTCATCCGTCAGCAAAGTCACCGACAATGAAAACGTCCGCTCCGCCTACCGCGGCGGGGGAACCTTCGTTGAGGCCGATGACGCTGCCGTGGGCCGCGGTACCGCCCCAAGCGACCGGCAGGTCCGCACTGACGGAATGAGCGTCGGCGTCATCCTGGGATTCCCGCCGGACATTGCCGCGGAGCTGCAGCGCTGGCGGGCATCGTTCGGCGACCCCATGGCCGGTGTCATCCCCGCACACATCACCCTGGTGACCACCACGCCCACCTTGGACTGGGAAGCCACGCGCAGCCACGTCCGCGAAGTGGCCCGCCGGCAGGAGCCGTTCACGGTGACCATCTCCGGGACCGGCTCCTTCCGGCCGGTCTCGCCGGTGGTCTTCCTCAACGTCGAAGAGGGCTTTGAACACTGCGTGAACCTCCACGAACAGCTGCAGACTGGGCCCCTTGAACGGGACCTGCCGTTTGCGTACCACCCGCATGTCACCATTGCCCACGACGTGGCACCGGAAAGCCTGGACGAGGCCGAAACGGTGCTGAAGGATTACCGCGTCACGTTCCCGGTGGTTAGCATGGGGCTGTACGAGCACGACATCAACGGCATTTGGCAGCTACGGGAAGAGCTCGATTTTGGCATCGAAACTGACCACGAGCGAGGCACGTCCGGCGACGGGGACTGAACCTCCGCTTCCCACTGAGCGCGACCGGCTAAAGCTGGAAGTAAGCCGGAAGAAGGTCGAGTGGAGCAAGGTCCGCCGCTCCGGCGGCGGCGCCGTGCCCGGGCTTCTGGCCATGTTCCAGTGGCTTCTTGCCCGCGTGAATGCCTTCCGTCCCGTGCGGGCGTTCCAGCACTACAACCTGCAACACGGGCCGCTAATGGCCGCCGGCATCGGCTTCAACATGTTCTTCTCCATCACCGGCCTGCTGACCACCGGCTTTTCGGTGGCGGGGCTGCTGCTGCGCGGGCAGCCGTCGCTCCTTGACCGGATCGTCAGCAGTGTCGCGGCAAATGCTCCGGGGCTGGTGCAGGTGGACGGCGGCGAAGGCCTGGTCAATCCGCAGGACCTGCTGAACCCCGACGGCCTCGGCTGGACCGCGGTAATTGCCGCCGTGGTCACCGTTGTGACCTCCCTGCGCTGGATGGCCGGCGTCCGCGAAGGCCTTCGGGGCGTGCAGCGGGTTGGCCCGCTGAGGATGAACCCGGTGGTCCAGAAACTCCGCGACGCCGGGACGTTGCTGCTGCTGGGCGTTGCGCTGGTGCTCAGCGCCGGCGCCTCCCTGATTTTCGGTACCGCGGCCGGGTGGGTCACAGAGCAGCTGCAGCTGGACCCCGTGGTGGCCTGGCCGCTGACAACCTCCATCAAGGTGGGCGTGCCGCTGGCGCTGGGCTGGATGACCGCCTTCATCATGTTCCGGCTCGCAGCCGGACTGAAACTTACCCGGCAGGCCCTGCTGGAGGGAACCATCCTGTCCGCAGTGGGAACCACCGTGTTGCAGATCTTCAGCACGGAGCTGCTCGCCAACGCCGGCCGCAACCCGATCCTGGCGCCGTTCGCGATCATCATCGGGCTGCTCATCTGGTTTAACCTCGTCAGCCAGGTCTACCTGGTTGCAGGGGCCTGGTCCGCAGTCCGGGAGGAAGACCTGAAGAACGCCCCGGCCGCCAAGGTGACCGGCTGGGGCGCCCGCCAGGTCCAGCCCGGAAAGACGCCGGTGGAACGGGACCGGACGTCCGCTACCGTCCGGCGTCGAGGTACTGATCGGCCCACGCGGAAATAATCAGCGCCGCGCGGGCGGCCTGGCCCTTGCCGGTCAGCAGGTGGTCGCTGCCTTCCAGCGAGACGAAGCTGCGCGGGTGCCGCGCCGTCTGGAAGATGGTGCTGGCGTTCTCGATCCCCACCGTGTTGTCCGTGGGGGAGTGCAGCACCATCAGCGGTTTGTGCAGCTGTTTGATGCAGTCGGTGAGGTCTGCATTCTCCAGGTCCTCGACGAAATGGCGGCGGATTTCCACGCGCTTGCCCCCCAGGTCCACCTCCGCGCTGCCTTCGCTGAGGATCCGGTCCAGCGCCGAGTCAAAGACATGGGCCACGTGCTTGGGCGAGAACGGCGCTCCCACGGTGGCAACGGCGTCGAGCTCGGGGATGTGCCGGGCCGCGGCCAGGACAGCCGCACCGCCGAACGAATGCCCCACCAGCAGGGACACCGCCTTGCCTTCGGCCCGCATGAACTCCGCAGCCTTCACAGTGTCGGCCACCTTGTGGCTGAATGAGCCCTCGGACCACTGCCCTCCGGAGTCACCGAGGCCCACATTGTCAAAGCGCAGCATGCCCACGCCGTTGTCCGCCAGCGCCTTGCACATCCGGGACGCGGCGGGGCCGTCCTTGCCCAGGGTGAACCCGTGCGAAAAGACACCCCAGCCCTTCACTGTGCCTTCCGGGACGTCGATGATGCCGGAGAGGAGCTCGCCGGTGGATCCTTCGAATCTGACTTTTTCGGAGCGGGACAATTGCGTCCCCTTTCGTTGTGGCCATCAGTTTGTTAAACAACGACGGCGCCGCTCACCGTACGTTCCCGTACGTGGTGAGTGACGCCGTCGGCCGTTACGTCCGTTGGTGAACGGTAACTAGATCTTGCGGGAGAGGATTGCCTGCTTGACCTCGGCGATTGCCTGGGTCACCTGGATGCCGCGGGGGCATGCTTCGGAGCAGTTGAAGGTGGTGCGGCAGCGCCACACGCCTTCCTTGTCATTGAGGATCTCCAGGCGCATGTCGCCGGCGTCATCACGGGAATCGAAGATGAAGCGGTGGGCGTTCACGATCGCTGCCGGGCCGAAGTACTGGCCGTCGGTCCAGAAAACCGGGCAGGAGGACGTGCATGCAGCGCAGAGGATGCACTTGGTGGTGTCGTCGAAGCGCTCACGGTCCTCGGCGGACTGCAGGCGTTCCTTGGTGGGCTCGTGGCCCTTGTTGATCAGGAACGGCATGACCTCGCGGAAGGACTGGAAGAACGGCTCCATGTCCACGATCAGGTCCTTCTCCACCGGCAGGCCCTTGATGGGCTCAACGGTGATGGGCTTGGACGTGTCCAGGTCCTTCAGCAGGGTCTTGCAGGCGAGGCGGTTGCGGCCGTTGATGCGCATGGCATCGGAGCCGCAGACGCCGTGGGCGCACGAGCGGCGGAAGGAGACACTGCCGTCGATTTCCCACTTGACCTTGTGCAGGGCGTCCAGCACGCGGTCGGTGCCGTACATGGTCAGTTTGTAGTCGTCCCAGGTGGCCTCTTCCGAGATCTCCGGGTTGTAGCGGCGCACGCGCAGGGTGACGTCGAACGTGGGGATCTCCCCGCCGCCGCCGACGCCGGCGGGCAGCTCGATCTTGGAGGCTGGTTCAGCGATTTCAGCGCTCATCTTAGTACTTCCTCACCATCGGCTCGTAGCGGGTAAAGACAACCGGTTTGGTGGCCAGGCGGATGCCGGCAACTGATTCAGCCGATCCGTCAGCAGGGGCGTGGTCATCCTTGTACGCCATGGAGTGCTTCATGAATTTTTCGTCGTCGCGGTCCGGGAAGTCCTCGCGGAAGTGGCCGCCGCGGGATTCCTCACGGTGCAGGGCTGCAACCGTCATGACCTTTGCCAGTTCCAGCAGGAAGCCGAGTTCAACGGCCTCGAGCAGGTCCAGGTTGAACCGCTTGCCCTTGTCCTGGACGCTGATGTTCTTGTAACGCGCCTCGAAGGACTCGATGTCCCGCAGGACCTGGTTCAGGGTTTCGGCCGTGCGGAACACCTGCATGTTGGCGTCCATGGTGTCCTGCAGTTCCTTGCGGATCTGGGCCACCTTTTCGGTGCCGGTGCCGTTGCGGGCAATGTCCAGCAGCTCGATCGTGTACGCCTCGGGGTTCTCCGGGAGCTCCACGAAGTTAGCCGTCTTGGCGTATTCCGCGGCTGCGATGCCGGCGCGCTTGCCGAACACGTTGATGTCCAGCAGGGAGTTGGTGCCCAGGCGGTTGGAGCCGTGCACCGAAACGCAGGCAACCTCACCGGCGGCGTACAGCCCCGGCACCACGGTGTCGTTGTCCTGCAGGACCTCGGTGGTGATGTTCGTGGGGATGCCGCCCATGGCGTAGTGCGCCGTCGGGAACACCGGAACAGGCTCCGTGTACGGCTCCACACCCAGGTAGGTGCGGGCGAACTCGGTGATGTCCGGCAGCTTGGCGTCAATGTGCGCCGGCTCAAGGTGGGTCAGGTCAAGAAGGACGTAGTCCTTGTTCGGGCCGCAGCCGCGGCCTTCACGGACTTCGTTGGCCATCGAGCGGGCCACGATGTCGCGGGGCGCGAGGTCCTTGATGGTGGGGGCGTAGCGCTCCATGAAGCGCTCACCTTCCGAGTTGCGGAGGATGGCGCCTTCACCGCGTGCGGCCTCGGAGAGGAGGATGCCGAGGCCGGCCAGGCCGGTCGGGTGGAACTGGAAGAACTCCATGTCCTCCAGCGGAATGCCGCGGCGGAACGCGATGCCCATGCCGTCACCGGTCAGGGTGTGGGCGTTGGACGTGGTCTTGAAGACCTTGCCGGCGCCGCCGGAGGCGAACACTACGGACTTGGCCTGGAACACGTGCAGTTCACCGGACGCGAGGTCGTAGGAGACGACGCCGGCAACACGCTTCTGCTTGTACGGGGTGCCGTCTTCGCGGACGGCGTCTTCCTCGACCGTCAGGAGGTCAAGGACGTAGTACTCGTTGTAGAACTCCACGTTGTGCTTGACGCAGTTTTGGTACAGCGTCTGCAGGATCATGTGGCCCGTGCGGTCCGCTGCATAGCAGGCCCGGCGGACCGGGGCCTTGCCGTGGTCGCGGGTGTGGCCGCCGAAGCGGCGCTGGTCAATGCGTCCTTCCGGCGTGCGGTTGAACGGCAGACCCATCTTTTCGAGGTCGAGAACCGCGTCGATGGCTTCCTTCGCCATAACTTCGGCTGCATCCTGGTCCACCAGGTAGTCGCCACCCTTAATGGTGTCGAAGGTGTGCCACTCCCAGTTGTCTTCCTCGACATTGGCCAGTGCCGCACACATGCCACCCTGCGCCGCACCGGTGTGCGAGCGGGTGGGGTAGAGCTTGGTCAGTACTGCTGTGCGCGCGCGCTGACCGGATTCGATCGCGGCGCGCATGCCAGCGCCACCGGCACCGACGATGACGACGTCGTACTTATGGACCTGCATACCAGACGCTCTTTCTCTCAAAATTCGCTATAAAACCACGGGCGGGCGGAGCCCGCACCGTAAAACCGTTGCCCGGCACAGAGTGCGGGCGCAGCTGATCCCCTCGGGGAAAGGAGCCGCTTAGGCTGCGGGGCAGAAGCCGCCGGGCAGCGGTATGCCGTTGACGTCCAGCGGGCAGGGGTTGAAGGTGAAGATCACCAGGGTGCCCAGGATGATGATGACGGCGGTTGCGGCGTAAAGCACGATCTTCAGCCAGAAGCGGGTGGAGTCCTTCTCGGCGTAGTCGTTAATGATGGTGCGGACGCCGTTGGTGCCGTGCAGCATGGCGAGCCAGAGCATGGCCAGGTCCCAGAACTGCCAGAACGGATCGGCCCACTTGCCGGCCACAAAGCCGAAGTCGATGGCGTGGATGCCCTCGCCCACCAGGAGGTTGACGAAGAGGTGTCCGAAGATCAGGACTACCAGGACAACGCCGGACAGCCGCATGAACAGCCAGGCAGCCATTTCGAAGTTGCCCTTCGACGCGCCGCTGCGGCGGTACTTCGGGGCGATCAGTCCCGCGCCGGGCCTGCCGTTGCCGTCTTTTCCACTGCGCGGGCTCTGAATCTGGGTAGCAGTCATGGCTTAGTGACCTCCGAGGGCAAGGGAAAGGTGGCGGATGGAGAAGCCCACCATGACGATGACCCAGAGCACCAGGACCGTCCACAGCATCTGGCGCTGGTACTTCGCGCCCTTCTTCCAGAAGTCGACGGCGATGATCCGCAGGCCGTTAAAGGCGTGGAAGACGATCGCTGCGACAAGGCCCGTTTCCCCCAGGGCCATGAGGGGGTTCTTGTAGGCGCCGATGACGGCGGTGTATGCCTCTGGGGACACGCGCACCAATGAGGTGTCCAGCACATGGACCAACAAGAAGAAGAAAATCACAACACCGGTAATGCGGTGTCCAACCCAAGACCACATGCCTTCACGGCCGCGGTACAAGGTGCCAGCTGGTTTTGTCGGCACTGAATAAACCTCCCTGCAACACAGCGGCGCTGGCATGGGATCCACGCGGGGGGAACGCCTGCTGCGAGAGCACTCGTAAGCTCAAGCCTAAATCTAGGCTTCGCTCACAGCTTATTCAATTTAGGAACTCCTTGGTGTCCCGTGCCTGCGCGGTTTTTGTCCATTTTTGAGACGAACGCCACATCGGTGCTGCCGCGCGGGCGGTTCGGAGGCCTCAACTGCCCTGATGCGGGCAGCTGTCAGCTAAAGTAGGCCCTGATGACTACAGACATAGTGACAAGCCGGGATTCACCGCTGGACCGCTTTATTGCGGTAATTCCTGCAGGCGGAGTGGGGACCCGCCTCTGGCCCCTGTCACGTGCAGCAGCCCCCAAATTCCTTCACGATCTCACGGGTTCCGGCAGCACGCTGCTGCGGGCAACCTATGACCGCCTGGAACCGCTCGCCGGACGAGGCATGCTGGTGGTTACCGGCGTGGCCCACCGGAACGCCGTGTGCAGCCAGCTCCCCGAAATCGGTGAAGCGGATCTGGTGCTCGAAAGCGAGCCCAAGGACTCCGGTGCAGCGATTGGCCTCGCAGCAGCCATCCTGTACCAGCGGGACCCGGAAATCATCATGGGTTCGTTCGCCGCGGATCAGGTGATCAGCCCGGACGAGCTGTTCCAGGACGCCGTTCGGGAAGCAATCCACACGGCAGCGGCGGGCAAGATCGTCACCATCGGCATTAAGCCCACTCACCCCTCCACCGGTTTCGGATACATCCGCTCGGGGGAGAACCTTGCCATTGCCAAGGCCCCGAGCGCGCAGTCGGTGGTTGAGTTCGTCGAGAAGCCCAGCGAGGACGTTGCCCAGCAGTACGTGGACAGCGGGGAGTACGTCTGGAACGCAGGCATGTTCGTGGCGCCCGTGTCATTGATGCTGAAGCACCTCGAAGCGAACCAGCCTGAACTCTTCAAGGGGCTCACGGAGATCGCCGAGGCATGGGACACTCCGGAGCGTGACGAGGTCACCGCCCGGCTCTGGCCCACGCTGCCGAAGATCGCCATCGACTACGCGGTGGCGGAGCCTGCCGCCGCGGCCGGGGACGTCGCCGTCGTGCCCGGCACCTTCCGCTGGGACGACGTCGGGGACTTTGCGTCCGTGGGCCGGCTCAACAGCGCCAGGGAAGTGGACGACGTCACCGTCCTCGGCGAGGGTGCCCGCGTGTTCACCGAGAACGCCAGCGGCGTGGTGGTCACGGACACCAAGCGCGTCATTGCGCTGATCGGCATCAAAGATGTGGTTATCGTGGACACTCCCGATGCCCTGCTGGTGACCACCATGGCGAACTCGCAGCGGGTCAAGGCCGCCGTCGATGCCCTCAAGGCCAGCGGCGACACCGACGTCCTCTAAACCTGACGTGCCCTGACTCAGCCCAGGCTTCCGGCTTCCGCCGGACAGCCTGGGCTGAGCTGTTTCAGGCGGAGGCCGGCTCCCGGATCCGTAACCCGCAGACCCTGATGCGGGTATTCCCGGCACCGTCGCTAGAGTTGGATAGTGCGCAATTACACTACTGAAGCCGAGCCAACCGCCCTGGTGGCGCCGTGGCTGGAGCCGCTGCTGCCGGAACTGATCGATTTCCGCCGTGACCTGCATGCGCATCCGGAGCTGTCCTTCAAGGAGTTCCGGACCACCAACAAACTGGCGGAGCGGCTCGAAGCGGCCGGGCTGAAACCGCGGCGGCTCGAAGGCACCGGGCTGACTGTCGACGTCGGTGCGGGCCCCATTGCCACGGCCCTCCGCGGCGATATCGACGCCCTTCCCATCATTGAGGAAACAGGGCTCCCGTTCGCGTCCAAGAACCACGGCGTCACGCACGCGTGCGGCCACGATGTCCACACCACCACCATGCTGGGCATCGCCCTGGTGCTGCACGGCATGCATGAGGAGTCCCCGCTCGGCGGCACGGTCCGCATCATTTTCCAGCCGGCCGAGGAAACCATGCCGGGCGGAGCGCACTCCTGCATCGAGCAGGGCGTGCTGGAGGGGGTGCCGCGCATCCTGGCCCTGCACTGCGATCCGCGCATCGAGGTGGGCAAGATCGGCACCCGGATCGGTGCCATCACCTCGGCTTCGGACACCATCAGGATCGAGCTTTCCGGCCGTGGCGGCCACACCTCCAGGCCGCACCTCACCGAGGACCTCGTCTTCGCGCTGGCGCAGATCGCCGTCAACGTGCCGGCCGTCCTGTCCCGGCGCGTGGATGTGCGCAGCGGCGTCTCCGTGGTCTGGGGCCACATCTCCGCGGGCTCGGCGCCCAACGCCATTCCGGGCACGGGGTACATGGCCGGGACCATGCGGTGCCTGGACCGCGACGCCTGGCACAGCGCCGGTGAACTCCTGGACGAAGTGGTGCACCAGGTTGCCGAGCCGTATAACGTGGACGTCCGGCTGGAGCACACGCGCGGCGTTCCCCCTGTAGTCAACTCCGAACACGAGACCGCGCTCATCGAGGCGGCCGCGCGTGCCGAGATCGCCGAAAGCGCCGTTGTCCTCACGCCCCAGTCCATGGGAGGCGAGGATTTCGCCTGGTTCCTGGCCGAGCTGCCCGGAGCGATGATGCGCCTCGGCACCAAGACTCCCGGCGGCGAGGAGTACGACCTGCACCGAGGCGACTATATCCTCGACGAGCGTGCGCTGGGCTACGGCATCCAGGTCCTGACCGCGGCAGCACTCCGCACCATCCGCGACCTCTAAGAAGCGCACCCCTTCAGCGCGAACGAACACTTAAGCCCTGCTCTTTAGCGCGAACGGACAGTTGGGGCCCCGAAATCGGGGCCCCAACTGTCCGTTCGCGCTTCTTGCGGGGCCCCATGTGTCCGTTCGCGCTCTTTATTGCGTGGATGAGTTGTGCACAATCTAATTGTGCGATATCGTTTTTCCCATGCCCGAAGCCCCCAGACTCAACGCCCCCCGCCTCGACAGGCAGGTGTGCTTCGCGCTGTACTCCGCGTCCAAGGCGGCCACCGCCGTGTACCGGCCCCTGCTGGACGAGCTGGGCCTGACCTACCCGCAGTACCTCGTCATGCTGGTGCTCTGGGAGGACCAGCCCCGCAGCGTGCGTGAACTGGGGGAGGAGCTGGGCCTGGACTCGGGCACGCTCTCCCCGCTGCTGAAGAGGCTCGAATCCCTGGGCCTGGTGGAGCGGAGGCGTTCGGCCGAGGATGAGCGCCGGGTCGAGGTCTACCTGACGGACTCCGGCACGGCCCTCAGCGCCAAGTCCAGCGCCATTCCCCAGCAGCTCGCAGACGCGGCCGGCCTCTCCGCGGCGGAACTCGACCAGCTCCGGGAGACCCTCGCCCGGCTGACCGCCGCCCTGCACTCCGTCCGCTAGGCGAAACCGGTTTTACACAGACTTTCCATTAAACAGAACGGAACCACGTGAAGACTCTCTACACTGCAGAAGCACTGGCCTCAGGCGAGGGCCGGGACGGCAACGCCCGGACCAAGGACGGCAAGCTCGATGTGACGCTGGCAAGCCCGGTGGAACTGGGTGGCAACGGCCAGGGCACCAACCCGGAACAGCTGTTCGCTGCGGGCTACGCCGCGTGCTTCCACTCCGCCCTGCGCCTCGTGGGCCGCAAGGAGAAAGCGGACCTGACCGATTCCGCCGTGGCAGCCAAAATCCACTTTGGCGCCCTCGAAGACGGCGTGGGCTATGGCCTGGCCGCTGAGCTCGAAATCGCGCTGCCGGCCCTGGACCTCGCCACCGCTGAGGCCCTCGTGGCCAAGGCGCACCAGATCTGCCCGTACTCCAATGCCACCCGCGGCAACATCAATGTAGACATCAAGATCCTGGAGGTTGCCGCATGAGCACCCGCACGGAAACCATCACACTCCCCACCGCCACGCGCGAGATCCAGCTGGCCTCCCGTCCCCACGGCCGGCCGGTACCGGAGAATTTCCGCCTCGCCGAATCGGAGCTCCCGGAACTGCAGGACGGCCAGGTGCTGGTCCGCAACCACTTCATCTCCGTGGACCCCTACATGCGCGGCCGTATGAATGACGTCAAGTCGTATTCAGCGCCGTTTGCGCTGAATAAAGCGCTCGACGGCGGCGCCGTCGGTGAGGTGATCGCGTCCAGGTCGGACGAACGCAAGGTGGGGGACG
Source organism: Arthrobacter sp. ISL-72 (assembly GCF_018613755.1). GTDB lineage: Bacteria > Actinomycetota > Actinomycetes > Actinomycetales > Micrococcaceae > Arthrobacter. The sequence continues at coordinate 445,714 of NZ_JAGGPP010000008.1, read as the reverse complement.
TCGTCGTGCATTCCCTCGGCTGGCGCGAATACGCGGTGCTTGATGCCGCCGCCGCCGCCCCGGCCCGAACCGATCATGCGCCGGCGTCGGCGTTCCTTGGCGCACTGGGCATGACCGGTCTGACGGCGTACGCCGGGCTGCTCAAAGTCGCCGCCTTCAAACCGGGCGAGGTGGTGTTCATTTCCGGAGCCGCCGGTGCAGTGGGTTCCCTCGTCGGCCAGCTCGCCAAGGCGATGGGTGCCTCCCGTGTCATCGGCAGCGCGGGTTCCGCGGACAAAGTGGCTCGCCTGCTGGAGCTGGGTTTCGATGGCGCTTTCAACTACAACGATGCCCCGGTGGGCGAACAGCTGGCGGCAGCAGCCGGTGAACGCGGAATCGACGTGTACTTTGACAACGTCGGCGGTGAGCATCTTGAAGCGGCTCTGGCTGCGCTGACCGTCGGTGGCCGCGTGGCCATGTGCGGTGCCATCGCCCAGTACAACTCCACTGAACCTACGCCTGCTCCCCGGAACCTCATGCAGGCCATCGGCAAGCAGCTGACGCTCAAGGGCTTCCTGGTCGGCAGCTACTGGCAGTACATGGGGGAGTTCATTGAAACGGTGTCCCCGTGGCTGGCTGACGGCACCGTCCGCTACGACGAAACGGTGGTGGACGGCTTGGAGAACGCCCCGCAGGCCTTCATGGACCTCCTCGACGGCGCCAACACCGGAAAGATGCTAGTCCGGATTTAGGGATCTGGACATGGCTTGCGGTGGCGGCTACCGATAGGTAACAAGTTCTCAACAATCTTCCGCCGCGGGTGCCGGCCCGGTATCAGGACGTGTTCTAGGCCACTACAGTAGCTGTCATCAGTGCGCCTCGGCGCAGTGCTGCGAAACCATCAGTGAAAACAGAATTTCAGTGGCAATTCGAAACGGACACTCATTGACTCCCGTCGTAGCGCCTATCTCTTTGTTCCTGGAGGAAAATTGAAGAACTCACTGCGTGCAACCCTCAAGCGCGGTTCAATGGCCGGCGTCGCCACCGCGGGCACGGCCGCTCTCCTGCTGACCGGCTGCGGGGCCGCACCGGAAGCCGGCAGCACCGCCAGCGCCACCGCAAGCGACTACACGGGCTGCATCGTGTCCGACTCGGGCGGATTCGACGACCAGTCGTTCAACCAGTCCTCCTACGAAGGTCTGAAGAAAACCGAGAAGGACCTTGGAATCAAGGTTAACCAGGTCGAGTCCAAGACCAACAATGACTTCGAACCGAACCTCCGGGCCATGGTCACCGCGGGCTGTGACCTGACCATCACCGTCGGCTTCTTGCTCGGCGATGCCACGAAGGTCCAGGCCACTGCCAACCCGGACAAGCACTTCGCCATCATCGACTTCGGCTACGAGACGCCCGTCACCAACGTCAAGTCGATCATCTATGACACGGCCCAGGCTGCCTTCATGGCGGGCTACCTGGCAGCGGGCACCACCAAGACCGGAACCGTGGCAACCTTCGGCGGCATCAAGATCCCCGCGGTCACTATTTTTATGGACGGCTACGCGGACGGCGTGAAGTACTACAACGAGAAGAAGGGCAAGGACGTCAAGGTCCTTGGCTGGGACAAGGCCAAGCAGGACGGCAGCTTCACCGGCGACTTCGAAAAGCAGGACAAGGGCAAGCAGCTGACCCAGAACTTCCTGGACCAGGGCGCAGACATCGTGATGCCCGTTGCCGGCCCAGTGGGCAAGGGCGCCGGCGCGGCTCTCAAGGAAGCCAAGGCTGCGGGCAAGGACGTGAAGCTCATCTGGGTGGACTCGGACGGCTTCCTCGCCGCTCCTGACTACAAGGACATCATGCTCTCCTCCGTCATGAAGCAGATGGGCGAAGCAGTCGAGACCGTGGTGAAGGAAGACAAGGACGGCAAGTTCACCAACACGCCGTACATCGGCACCCTGGCGAACGACGGCGTGCAGCTGGCCCCGTTCCACGAGCTGGACTCGCAGGTCCCCGCGGAACTGAAGACCGAACTTGAGCAGATCAAGAAGGACATCGTCGACGGCAAGTTGAAGGTCGAGTCGGCAGCAAGCCCGAAGGCCTGACTTCCTCCGCACAAGCGCCACCACCCGATTGGTCATTGACTTCCGGGCGGTGGCGCTTTTCGTTGCGCGTCCGTTTTCCTAACGGCATTGCTTTTCCGACGGGCTTAGCCCGCTTCGCCAAAGGCTGCAGGCACTAGGCTGGTGCTGCAGCCACATATCCCGTCCGGGCACATTTTCCGGACGCTTCGAGATTGGTCAGAGTTTTGAAACTTGAACTCAGAGGGATCACCAAACGCTTCGGCTCCCTAGTTGCCAACGATCACATCGATGTGGTTGTTGAACCCGGGCAAATTCATTGCCTGCTTGGTGAAAACGGCGCCGGCAAGTCCACGCTGATGAATGTCCTCTATGGACTGTACGAGCCCAGTGAGGGCGAAATCCTGGTGAACGGCAAGGCTGTTACCTTCCGCGGCCCGGGCGACGCGATGGCTGCAGGCATCGGCATGGTGCACCAGCACTTCATGCTGGTCCCGGTGTTTACCGTCGCGGAGAACGTGGCGCTCGGCGCCGAAACCACCAAGGCGGGCGGCTTCCTCAACCTGGACGACACCCGCCGGAAGATCAAGGAGATCTCCGACAAGTACGGTTTCGACGTCGACCCGGACGCCCTGATCGAGGACCTCCCCGTGGGTGTCCAGCAGCGCGTGGAAATCATCAAGGCCCTGGTCCGCGACGCCAAGGTGCTTATCCTGGACGAACCCACCGCCGTGCTCACGCCGCAGGACACCGACGAGCTCCTGGACATCATGCGCCAGCTGAAAAGCAACGGCACCTCGATCGTTTTCATCTCGCACAAACTCCGCGAAGTGAAGGAAGTATCCGACACCATCACGGTGATCCGGCGCGGCAAAGTGGTGGGGACTGCCCATCCCGGTGCGTCCACCACCGAGCTTGCCTCGATGATGGTGGGGCGGGCAGTCAGCCTGACGCTGGACAAGGCTCCGGCCAAGCCGCAGGAAACCACATTCCAGGTCAAGGACGTTACGGTGATCGCCCCGACCGGGCAGCACGTCGTGGACGGCATCAGCTTCGATATCGCCCGAGGAGAGATCCTTGCCGTGGCCGGTGTGCAGGGCAACGGCCAGACGGAGCTTGCGGAAGCCATCCTCGGCCTCCAGGAACGCTGCGAAGGATCAATCCTCCTGGACGGCGAGGAGCTCGTGGGCCGCAGCGTCAAGGAAGTGCTCAGGGCCGGCGTCGGCTTTGTTCCTGAAGACCGGACCGTCGACGGCCTCATCGGCACGTTCTCCATCGCGGAGAACCTGGTGCTGGACCTCTACGACCAGCCGCCGTTCGCCAAGGGCATCAGCATGAGCCCCGCAAAGATCCTGGAGAACGCCAAGTCCCGGATCGGCGAATTCGATGTCCGGACCCCGTCAGGGTCACTGGCTGCGGGAACGCTCTCCGGCGGTAACCAGCAGAAAGTGGTCATGGCCAGGGAGCTGTCCCGGCCGCTGCGTCTGTTCATCGCCTCCCAGCCCACCCGCGGTGTGGACGTGGGTTCCATCGAGTTCCTGCACAAACGCATTGTGGCTGAACGGGACCAGGGCACGCCAGTGATGATCGTGTCCACCGAACTCGACGAAGTGATCGAACTCGCGGACCGGATCGCCGTCCTCTACAAGGGCAAGCTGGTGGGGATCGTTCCGGCAGGTACCGGACGCGACGTCCTGGGCCTGATGATGGCCGGCCTGCCACCGGAAACCGCGCAGGCAGACGCCGCCCACGCCGGTACAGCCCGCGCGAGTGCCGACACGACCGGCGGACAGCCTGCCCGGACTTCCACCTCCGGTGCCGAAGGAGGCGACCATGACTGAACAGGACAGGCCCAAGCACGTGGCTGACGAAAATGCGGTGGAAGACCGCGAAAACCAGGCCCCGGCCGAAGACGCCGCGGCAACCACCGCGCTGGACACGGCCGGCGGCGCCATGCAGCCCTCGGCCGTCCCCGTCTCGGCACAGAGCGGCACGGTCCCCGGCGGGCCTGAGACCCTGGTCCGCCGGATTTTCACCGGCAGCGGCATGGTCTCCGTCCTGGCGGTCCTGCTCGCACTGATCCTTGGCGGCCTCCTCATCGCCAGCACGGACAAGCAGGTCGGGACCACGGCAGGCTACCTTTTTGCCCGGCCCTCGGACTTCTTCTCGGCCGTCTGGACCGCGGCGACGCGTTCCTATGTCGCGCTGTTCCAAGGCTCGGTGTTCAACACCCGCGGCTCGAGCGTTGCGGTGCAGTTTGCTCCGCTCATGGAGACGCTCACCATCGCCACCCCGCTGATCACGGCCGGCCTGGGCGTGGGCCTGGCTTTCCGCGCCGGCCTATTCAACATCGGCGCCCAGGGCCAGATCATCATGGCGGGCATCCTCGCCGCCTGGGTCGGCTTCGCGCTGCACCTGCCGCTTGGCCTGCACCTGCTGCTGGCCCTCGTCGCCGGCATCGTGGGCGGTGCGGTCTGGGGCGGGCTGGTGGGCCTGCTGAAGGCCCGGACCGGGGCGCACGAGGTCATCCTGACCATCATGTTCAACTACATCGCGCTGTACTTCCTGCGGTACCTGCTGAACACGCCGGCATTCCAGCGGCCGGGGGAGTCCAACCCCATCTCGCCGATCCTGGATCCCACGGCCGTGTATCCGCAGATTTTCGGGACCCAGTACAGGCTCCACCTTGGTTTTGTCCTGGCCATCGCCGCCACCGTCTTTGTCTGGTGGCTGCTTAACCGCTCCACCGTTGGGTTCGAATTCCGGGCGGTCGGCGCCAACCCCAAGGCCGCGCTGACCGCAGGCATCAACGTCCCCCGGGCCACCGTCCTGGTCATGGCCATCGCGGGTGCCTTGGCCGGCATGTCCGGCGTGGCGCAGGTGGCGGGAACCGAAAAGGTCCTGACCGACGGCGTCGCCGCCACCTACGGTTTCGACGCCATCACCGTTGCGCTGCTGGGACGCTCGACGCCGTGGGGCACCTTCGCGGCCGGCCTGCTGTTCGGCGCCTTCCGCGCCGGAGCGGTGCAGATGCAGATCCAGACCGGAACCCCGATCGACATTGTGCTGGTGGTCCAGTCCTTGATCGTTCTGTTCATCGCGGCGCCGCCGCTGGTGCGCGCCCTCTTCGGGCTCAATCCGCGCAAGAAGAAGGCCGCAACGGCCGGCATGTCCAAGAAGGCAGCCACCACCGGAGGTGCAGCATGAGCACAACAGCAACATCGCCCGTTCCGGGAAAGCCGCAGCCTGGAAAACCGCAGCCGGACACGCAAGGGGCCACCGAAAAGGCCCCCGTCCTGTCAGCGAAGCCGGTGACCTGGAAGGTGCCGGTCCTGCTGACCGTCCTCGGCGTCGTCGCATTTATCTTCTTCGGCGTCATGGGACCTAACCAGACTGCAAAGTTCGGGATCTCCTCGAGCGGTGATTTCTTCCAGCTGCCGGCCATCGAAGTGCCCGCTTTCCTGGGCGGAATAATCCTGTCGGTCCTGATGCTGGGCCTCGCCGCCTACGCGCTGTACCTCAAGACCCGGAATGAACCTTCTCCCGGCTGGGTGCCCGTCGTCTTCATCGTCCTGTTCGTGGCAGCCTTCCTGATCTGGGTGGTCGGCGGCGCGCGGACGCCCAGCATTTCGCTGGCCGGGCTCATCGCCGGGTCCGTCACGCTGGCCGTGCCGCTCGTTTTCGGTTCCTTGTCCGGTGTGCTCTGCGAACGCGTCGGCGTCGTGAACATCGCCATCGAGGGCCAGCTGCTGGGCGGTGCGTTCACCGCCGCCATGGTGGCCACCCTCACCAAGAGCCCCTTCATCGGGCTGCTGGCAGCGGCAGTGGCGGGCGCCGTCGTCTCCATGGTCCTTGCCGTCTTCAGCATCAAGTACCTCGTCAACCAGATCATCGTCGGCGTGGTCCTCAACGTCCTCGTCTCGGGGCTGACCGGCTTCCTGTTCAGCACCGTGATGCAGGCCGACAAGGCCCGGTTCAACTCACCGGGCCGGCTGCCCATTATCGACATCCCCGTGCTGTCCAGCATTCCGGTGATCGGTCCCATCCTCTTCAAGCAGTCCGTGGTGGGTTACCTGATGTACATCGCGGTGATCGTCGTGTGGATCGGCCTCTTCAAGACCAAATGGGGCCTCCGCGTCCGGGCAGTCGGCGAACACCCGCAGGCCGCCGACACCATGGGCATCAAGGTCAACGCCACGCGCTTCTGGAATGTCACGCTCGGCGGCGCCGTTGCCGGCATCGGCGGCTCCTTCTTCACCCTGGTGGCCATCGACAGTTTCACCAAGGAGATCTCGGGCGGACGCGGCTTCATTGCCCTGGCTGCGCTGATCTTCGGCCGCTGGAACCCGATCGGCGCATTCTTCGCGGCCCTGCTGTTCGGTTTCGCGGACAACCTGCAGAGCATCGTGACCATCATCGGCACCCCGGTTCCGAGCCAGTTCATGGCCATGCTTCCGTACCTGGTGACGGTGCTCGCCGTCGCCGGACTGGTGGGACGCTCCAGGCCGCCGGCGGCCAGCGGCATCCCCTACGTCAAGGGATGACGGCCGTGGACGATGTTTCACCAGGGCCGGCCGTCGACTGGGCGGCCCTTGAAGCCGCAGCCGTTTCGGCCATGAAGAACGCCTACGCGCCGTATTCAAAGTTCGCGGTGGGGGCAGCGGCCCTCACCGCTGACGGGCGGATTGTGAGCGGCTGCAACGTCGAAAACGCCAGCTACGGCCTGACCCTGTGTGCTGAGTGCGCCCTGGTGGGCAACCTGCACATGACCGGAGGCGGCCGGCTTCGCGCGTTCTACTGCGTGGACGCCGGAGGGAGGATCCTCATGCCGTGCGGGCGCTGCCGGCAGCTGCTGTACGAATTCCGGGCGCCGGACATGGAGCTCATGACCACGCAGGGAATCAAAACCATGGACCAGGTCCTACCCGACGCCTTTGGTCCCCAACACCTGGAGGAACCCCGGTGACAGAAACCGCAAACAGCACTGAACCGTTCGACGCCGTCGACATCATCCGCATCAAGCGCGACAAGGGCGTCCTGACCCCGGTCCAGATCGACTGGACCATCGACGCCTACACCCGCGGCGCGATTGCCGACGAGCAGATGGCGGCCCTGAACATGGCCATCCTGCTCAATGGCATGGACCGCGCGGAGATCGCGCGCTGGACCGCTGCCATGATCGCGTCCGGTGAACGGATGGACTTCTCGGGTCTAAGAAGGTCCGACGGCGGCGTGAAGCCTACGTCGGACAAGCACTCCACCGGGGGAGTGGGGGACAAGATCACGCTCCCGCTGGCACCGCTGGTCGCGGTGTTCGGCGTGGCCGTGCCGCAGCTCTCCGGCCGCGGCCTCGGCCACACCGGGGGCACCTTGGACAAGCTGGAATCCATCCCGGGGTGGCGCGCAGCGTTGAGCAACGAGGAAATGATGGCCCAGCTGCAGGACGTCGGGGCCGTGATTTGCGCCGCCGGGGCGGGGCTGGCCCCTGCGGACAAGAAGCTCTATGCCCTGCGCGACGTCACGGGAACCGTGGAGGCGATCCCGCTCATTGCATCCTCCATCATGAGCAAGAAGATCGCCGAGGGCACCGGCTCGCTGGTCCTGGACGTCAAGGTGGGAAGCGGTGCCTTTATGAAGGATGAGGCGCGCGCCAGGGAACTGGCCGAGACCATGGTGGCGCTGGGCAAGGACGCCAGGGTCAACACGGTGGCCCTGCTGACCAACATGAATACGCCACTGGGCCTCACCGCTGGAAACGCCATCGAGGTGGAGGAATCGGTGGAGGTGCTGGCCGGCGGCGGCCCGGAAGACGTCGTCGAGCTGACCGTGCGCCTGGCGGAGGAAATGCTGGCCTGCGCGGGCGTGCACGACGCCGACCCGCGTGCTGCGCTCAAGGACGGCCGGGCCATGGACGTGTGGAACCGGATGATCGAGGCGCAGGGCGGGGATCCGCGGGCCAAGCTGCCTGTTGCCAAGGAAAACGAAGTTGTCTACGCACCGGCCGACGGCGTCCTGGTGGAGCTGGATGCCCTGGCAGTGGGTGTGGCTGCCTGGCGGCTGGGCGCCGGCCGGGCACGCAAGGAAGACCAGGTCCAGGCAGGCGCAGGCGTGAGGCTGCACGCCAAGCCGGGGGCCGTGGTGCGGGCAGGCGAACCGCTGATGACGCTGCTGACCGACACTCCGGAGAAGTTCGCGCGCGCCAAGGAAGCCCTCGAAGGTGCCGTTGTGGTGGCGCCGGAGGGCTCCCGGCCCGCGCAGAAACTCATCATCGACCGCATCGCCTGACCGCGCGATTCTCCGGCCACCCAACTGCGGGCCGCTCCCACAGGCGGCCCGCCGCGTGGACGGGGAGAAAAAGGGTGGCCCCGGCCGTTAGGAAACTGTGCAGGCTATCAACGATTTCATACTTGCGGCGGCCGGGCAGCCCTGGGTCCTCCTACTGGTACTGGCCTGCTGCGTGATCGACGGGTTCTTTCCGCCGGTTCCGAGCGAGTCTGTTGTTGTGGGCCTGGCTGCGGTGGCCGCCACCGCTGACGTCCCCAACCCGGGGATGCTCATGCTGATTGCCGCCCTCGGAGCTTTCGGGGGTGACAACATCGCCTATCTGATCGGCCGCAGGGTGGGCACCCGGCGGTGGCGCTGGATGCGGGGACCGAGAATGCAGACCGCGTTCCACTGGGCCGGGAATGAACTCAGGAAGCGGCCGGCGTCCCTGGTGCTGGTTGCCAGGTTTGTTCCGATTGGCCGGGTTGCGGTCAACCTGACAGCCGGCGCCACCCATTTTCCGCACCTGCGTTTCGTATGGCTGACTGTGCTGTCCGCGGCGCTATGGTCTTCTTATTCAGTAGCGATCGGGCTGTTTTTCGGGCAGTGGTTCGAGGACAACCATCTGCTCGGCGCGGTCATTGCCATCGTCTGCGCCATTATGCTCGGGATCTTTGTTGACATCCTGATCAGCCGGGTGCGGGGGAGGCTTCCGGAGGAGCCTGCGGAAGAGTCCGCCTCGGGTCCTTAGCCTGGGCTCCAACCGGGGTTCACGGCCGGGGTCCTGTGCCCCGTGCAGGAAGACTCCAATGACTAGTTTTTCCCCGCGTGAACGTAGCGAATAAAGCTTCTGACATGCGACACTAATAGCGATTTCCGTCACTTAAGTAGGAGCAGGGCCCGCGTGGACTTTATCAATGAGGCAGTGCTCCATGCGGCAGGTCAATGGTGGATTTATCCCATCCTGCTGGTGTTCTTTTTTGTCGACGGTTTTGCCATGGTGGTACCCAGCGAAACGCTCATCGTGGCCCTGGCAGCGTTTTCGCGTCAGAGCGGTGAGCCCAACCTCTGGATCCTTGGGACCACGGCGCTGGTGGGTGCCATGGCCGGAGACAACATGGCGTACATGCTCGGGCGCAAGATCGGGCTCGAACGCTGGCGCTGGATGCGCAAACCGAAGGTGCAGAAGGTCTTCGCCTGGGCCCACTATGAGCTGGAGAAACGCGGCGCCGTCCTGATCTTTACGGCCCGGTACATCCCGTGGGGCAGGGTTGCGGTCAACTACGTTGCCGGCACCACGGCTTTCCCGCACCGCAGGTTCTTCGTCCTTGATGCCTTTGCCTGTTTCACGTGGGTGGGCTACTCGATCGGAATCGGCCTGTTCGCGAGTTCCTTCCCTTGGCTGCATGACAACCCGCTGCTAGGCGCCGGTATAGCCGTGGTGTTCGCAATCATCCTGGGCATCGTCATTGACCACCTGCTGCGCTGGTGGCACAAGCGGCTGGGACGCCACGATGACGTTGTCCCGGCCAACGGGGAAGGCGCGCCCGAACAGGACGCGCATTCCGAGCGCGAGGCCGTGGTCGAGGCCGCTCCGGTGGCCCTTCCCATCGTCGCCGAACTGGAATCGGGCCGCTGAAGCACGGCAGCGCCTTCCGGGTGGCGCCTGACGCCGTCCGACCCTAAGGTTGGAACGTGACTGAGCCTATTCTTGACGCTGCCCCTGCCATCGATTTCGACCTCAAGAGCCTCCCCAAGGTATCCCTGCACGACCACTTGGACGGCGGCCTGCGCCCGGCCACCATCATCGAACTGGCGGAAGCGGTCGGACACACCCTGCCCTCCACTGATCCGGTGGCGCTGGGGGAGTGGTTCCGTGAATCGGCCGACTCCGGCTCCCTGGTCCGCTACCTCGAGACCTTCGACCACACCATCGCCGTGATGCAGACCAAAGAGGGTCTCTTCCGCGTGGCCAAGGAATTCGTGGAAGACCTTGCCGACGACGGCGTGGTGTACGGCGAAGTGCGCTGGGCACCTGAGCAGCACCTGCAGAAGGGCCTGACGCTCGACGAAGTGGTCGAGGCGATCCAGGAAGGCCTGGACGCTGGCGTCGACGCCGTCGCTGAAACCGGCCGGGAGATCCAGGTGGGCCAGCTCATCACCGCCATGCGCCACGCGGACCGCGGCCAGGAAATCGCCGAACTGGCCGTCCGCCACCGCAACAACGGGGCAGTGGGCTTCGACATCGCCGGAGCCGAGGACGGGTTCCTGCCCGCGCGCTTCCGCGATGCCTTCACTTACCTGGCGCAGCACAACTTCCCCGCCACCGTGCACGCCGGCGAAGCCGCGGGCCTGGAAAGCATCCAGTCCGCCCTGGTGGACGGCCGCGCCCTGCGGCTCGGCCACGGCGTGCGCATCGCCGAGGACATCACCATCGAATTCGACGACGCCTCGGAAGGTGACGACGCCGACGACAACATCGGCATGGTGACCCTCGGCGAGCTCGCCAACTGGGTCCGCGACCGCGGCATCGCCCTCGAGATCTGCCCCTCCTCCAACCTGCAGACGGGCGCCATCGCAGGGTTCGGCGAAGGCATTGAAAGCCACCCTCTGGACATGCTCTACCAGATCGGCTTCAACGTTACGATCAACACCGACAACCGCCTGATGAGCGGCGTGACCCTCACCGACGAATTCGAATTGCTGGTGGAGACGTTCGACTACGACCTCGATGACCTCCTTGAACTGACACTCAATGCTGCCGAAGCCGCGTTCCTGCCGCTGGAGGAAAAGGAAGCCCTCGTTGAGTACATCAACGACGCCTACGCCAACCTTGCCTGACGACAATCTGGCTAAGCACAGTCCGGAGCCCGTGGAGACCTTGGTCGCCGCGGTAGCCGCCCTCCGGGAGCACTGCCCCTGGATGGGTGCGCTGACCCACGCGTCCCTGGTGGAGTACCTCCTTGAGGAGGCCTTTGAGGTGGCCGAAACCATTGAAACCGGCGCCGACGAGGCCGAACTCCGCGGGGAGCTGGGCGACGTCCTGCTCCAGGTGGTACTACACGCCCGCCTGGCCGAGGAACGGGGAAGCTTCGGCTTCGACGACGTCGTCCAGGGCCTCACGGCGAAGCTGGTCGGCCGGAACCCGCACGTGTTCCGGCCGGACGGCTCGCTGCAGGACACCTTCCCGGCCAGCGTGGACGAGATTGTCCGGAAGTGGGATTCCATCAAGCGGGCCGAGAAACCGGAGCGCGGTGACCCGTTCGAGGGAATTCCGCTGGCCCTTCCGGCCCTCGCCCGGGCGCAAAAGTCGCTGGACCGCGCCGAGCGGGCCGGCGTCGGGATGGCCGACCCGGAACCTGCGGCTGGCGACCTCGTGGGCGCGCTGGCAACTGAGGATGAGCTCGGAGAGCTCCTGTTCGGGCTCGTCGCCGCCGCCCGGACCCGGGATTTCGACGCCGAACGCGCCCTCCGCGGGGCCGTCCGGCGCTATCAGGCCGGCCACCGCCCTGCCAAGGCTGATCCGCCGCTGGCGGGATCATGACGTCCGGGTGCTGGATAGGTTTCCGTAACGCGCACCACTCTCGACTACGCTAGTCCCTGACGAGGACGTCGAATTTTTTCTGCAACATCCCCCCGTTAATCGCCCATAAGGAGCATATTCATGGCGCTTATCGATGCCATCCACGCCCGCGAGATTCTCGATTCCCGTGGCAACCCGACCGTAGAAGTTGAAGTTCTGCTGTCCGACGGCCAGATCGGCCGCGCAGCAGTGCCCTCCGGCGCATCAACCGGCGAGCACGAAGCGGTTGAACTCCGTGACGGCGACAAGGGCCGCTACCTTGGCAAGGGCGTCCAGAAGGCGGTGGACGCAGTCATCGACCAGATCGCACCGGCGCTGACCGGCTTCGACGCCACTGACCAGCGCAGCATTGACCAGGCCATGATCGACCTGGACGGCACCCCCAACAAGGGCAAGCTCGGCGCCAACGCCATCCTGGGTGTTTCGCTGGCCGTTGCCAACGCTGCTGCCGCGTCCGCTGACCTGCCCCTGTACAAGTACCTCGGCGGCCCCAACGCGCACGTCCTCCCCGTTCCGCTGCTGAACATCCTCAACGGCGGCTCGCACGCCGACTCCGATGTGGACATCCAGGAATTCATGATCGCCCCGATCGGCGCCGAGACCTTCTCCGAGGGCCTCCGCTGGGGTGTTGAGGTCTACCACAACCTCAAGTCCGTCCTGCAGGCCAAGGGCCTCTCCACCGGCCTGGGCGACGAGGGCGGCTTTGCTCCGAACCTGCCGTCCAACCGCGCCGCACTGGACCTGATCCAGGAAGCCATCACGAACGCCGGCTACACCCCGGGCAAGGACATCGCCCTGGCACTGGACGTCGCCTCTTCCGAGTTCTACAAGGACGGCGCCTACCAGTTCGAGGGCAAGGCACTCTCCGCCACCGAGATGAGCGCCTACTACGCCGAACTCGTGGCCGACTACCCGCTGGTTTCCATCGAGGACCCGCTGGATGAAAACGACTGGGAAGGCTGGAAGACCCTCACCGACGCCATCGGTGACAAGGTCCAGCTCGTCGGTGATGACCTCTTCGTCACCAACCCGTCCATCCTGCAGCGCGGCATCGACACGGCCACGGCCAACTCCCTGCTGGTCAAGGTGAACCAGATCGGTTCGCTGACTGAAACCCTGGACGCCGTTTCGCTGGCCCAGCGCGCCGGTTACACCACCATCACCTCGCACCGCTCCGGCGAAACCGAGGACACCACCATTGCTGACATCGCCGTTGCCACCAACGCGGGCCAGATCAAGACCGGTGCCCCGGCACGCTCCGAGCGCGTTGCCAAGTACAACCAGCTGCTGCGCATCGAAGAGGAACTCGACGACGCCGCACGCTACGCCGGACGCAGCGCCTTCCCGCGTTTCAAGGGCTAGCATCCAATAAAACAGCTGACCGGTGGCTATGGTTGAAAGACCATGGCCACCGGTTCTGTTTGTGCCAAGGACCGGTCCGCGGCCAGAGCTGGGCAAGCACCAGCAGAGTAAATGGGCACAGCACCGTTCATTACAGGAGTGTCATGGCCACCCGCCGTCCCAAGGTTCCCCGGGCTACGCCCGCGGTGCGTCAATCCAAGGACCCCGACGACGGCGCTGAGGTCATCCGCGCCGATTTCGGCGCCACGCGGCACCTGCCCGCCTCCGCGGAGGCCAGGAAACCGGAAGCGCCCGGAAAATCCACCGGCGGCCGGTCGGGCGACTCGGTTAAAGCCGGAGCCGCCACCGGGAAGCAGGCAACCGGCCGCCCCACCGACGGCAGGGCAACCAGCACCAGGGCACCCGGCAGCAGGTCAGCCAGCCCCAAGGCGCCGGGAAAAACCGACGGGGCCACCGGGAAGAACGCCGGAAAGAACGCCGGGAACAACACCGGGGAGAACCAGGATCCGGTACCGGCCAAGGCGTTTTCCGGCCGGATGCTGGCCCTCGCCGTCGTCATGATTGCCATCACCATCATGCTGGCGCCCACTGTCAAGATCTTCATCGACAAACGGGCCGAGATCGCCGCCCTGGAGGCGGACATCGCCGCACGGCAGGCTGAGCAGGCAAACCTGAAACTGCAGGTGTCCCGCTGGCAGGACCCGAACTACGTGAAACAGCAGGCCCGCGACCGCATTAACATGGTTATGCCGGGAGAAACCGGCTACTGGGTGTTTGGCAGCGATCTGCCGGCCGGGACCGCCAGTGGCCTGGGCGGCACTGGAACAGCAGAGGACCCGGCCAACCTGCCATGGGTGGATTCACTTTGGGAGTCCATCAGGCGTTCGGCAACAGACTAGAGGCGGTGCCCACCGCCGGCTGTCCCAAGGGGCAGCCTCCAAGGGCAGGAAGGCGGCCGCGCCAGTGGACCAGAATGCAGTAGGCGAGAACGCCCCGGGCGGAAAACCCGCGGAGGCAGAGACCGCTCCCGCGCCGTCGTACAGCCATCCCTCCGCCCGGGACCTGGACGTCCTGAGCCGCCAGTTGGGGCGGCCGGTACGGGACGTCGTCGAAATCCCTGCCCGCTGCGTCTGCGGCAATCCGCTCGTCGCAGCCACGTCGCCGCGGCTCAGCAACGGAACACCGTTCCCCACCACGTTCTACCTGACCCACCCCGTCATCACCTCGGCGGTTTCGCGGCTCGAGGCCGCCGGCCTCATGAACCACATGAACGAGCGCCTGGCCGAAGACGCCGGCCTCGCAGCCGCATACCGGGCTGCCCATGATGCGTACCTCGCGTCCCGGGCGGAGATCGGTGCGCGGTCCGGCATCGGCGCCGTCCCCGAAATCGACGGCATTTCCGCCGGCGGAATGCCCACCCGGGTGAAGTGCCTGCATGTCCTTGTGGGCCAATCCCTGGCTGCCGGTCCCGGCGTCAACCCGCTGGGTGATGAAGCAATCGCAGCCATCAGCGAATGGTGGTCGGTGGACCGTTGCTATTGCGACGGCGCCTGGGACACCGGGGGAGAGGCGCCGTCAAGGGACCTCAGCCGGCACGGACCGCAGGGGCTCCCCGACATCGTGGGACGCCCGGCGCCGGTCCGCAAGACCCAGCGGAACGCTGAAGAAAACACTGAGAACTCCACGGAGGCCGCCCAATGACCCGAGTTGCCGCCATCGACTGCGGAACCAATTCAATCCGCCTCCTCATCGCGGACGTGGACGGAAGCGCCTCCGGGCTCACCGACGTCGTGCGCGAAATGCGCGTGGTCCGGCTCGGCCAGGGCGTGGACGCAACCGGTGAACTCGCGCAGGAGGCCCTGGACCGAACCTTTGCGGCTACGTCCGACTACGCCGACCTCATCCGTGAGCACGGCGCCGGCAAGGTCCGTTTCGTTGCCACTTCCGCCACCCGCGACGCCCGCAACCGGAAGGTCTTCGTGGACGGCATCCGCGAGATCCTCGGAGTGGAACCCGAAGTGATCACCGGGGACGAGGAGGCCGCACTTTCCTTCGCCGGGGCCAGCAGTGTCCTGCCGTCCCGAGGCACCGACCCCTTGCTGGTGGTGGATCTCGGTGGCGGAAGCACCGAGTTCGTTCTCGGCGACGCCAGCGGCGTCATCGCCGCCAAGTCCGTCGACGTCGGGTGCGTCCGCATGACCGAACGGCACCTTCGCAACGACCCGCCCTCACCTCAGCAGATCGCCGCTGCGGAGGCCGACGTCGATGCCGCCATCAGTGCAGCGGGACTGACCGTTCCGCTGGACCGTACCACCGCCGTCGTCGGCGTGGCGGGTTCGGTCACCACGATCACTGCCCACGCACTCCGGCTGCCGGAATACTCGCCGGTTGCGATCCACGGCGCGGAACTTCCGCTGGGCACCGTCAGCGAGGCCTGCACTGATCTTCTGGAGATGTCCAAGGCCGAACGCGCCGGGCTTCCGTACATGCACCCGGGCCGGGTGGACGTCATCGGCGCCGGCGGGCTGGTCTGGCGCCGTGTGTTGGAACGGCTGGCGGAAGCGACCGGGGGCCGGATCACGTCGGCGGTCGCCAGCGAGCACGATATTCTCGACGGAATTGCCCTGAGCATCAGCTGATGAACACGCCCCAGGCGGATGCCGCATGCCGCCTGTGCCAAGCGCCCGCAGCCTGCCTCCGCGCTGCACCATCAGCCGCAGACCCGATTGGACCCGAATGACCAGAGCAACAACCCGCTGGGGCCGCCTGGCCTCCGCCGTGACCGCGGTGGCCTTTGCCGCCGGCAGCCTGGCCACAGGGCTGATTGCTGCACCGGAAGCCCGGGCCGATTCCTGGCGGGACAAAGAGTACTGGCTGGCGGAATCCGGCATTACCAAGGCCTGGGAGGTCTCCAAGGGCGCCAACGTCAAAGTGGCTGTCATCGACAGCGGCGTCGATGCCAAGCACCCCGACCTGAAGGGCGCCGTAGTCGGGGGAAGCGACGCCTCCGGAGCCGGAAGCGCGGACGGGCAGAAGAGCATCGGTTCCAAGCCTGAACACGGCACGCTGGTGGCCACCATGCTGGCCGGCCGCGGCCACCAGCCGCCCAAGTCCACCGCTGGTCCCACCCCCGGTGCCTCAACGGCACCCGGCCCGGACGGAATAGTCGGGGTCGCCCCGGAAGCCCAGATCCTTTCAGTGTCCACATGGCTTGGATCCGTGAATCCCGGCGGGAAGAGCGATCAGGAACAGATTCCCGCTGCCGTCCGCTGGGCCGTGGACAACGGCGCACGCGTCATCAACATTTCGCTGGGCAGCACCTCGCCGGAATGGCCGCAGAGCTGGGACGCGGCGTTCCTCTACGCCGAACAAAAGGACGTTGTCATCGTGGCCGCGGCAGGGAACCGGGTGGGTGGAAACGTGCAGGTCGGAGCGCCGGCAACCATCCCTGGCGTCCTGACCGTGGCAGGCCTGGACCGCAAGGGCGCCGCCAGCATCGATTCCTCTTCCCAGGGCATCAGCATCGGCGTGGCCGCACCGGCGGAGAACCTCATCGGCGGCATGCCCGGCGACGGCTACGCGGAATGGGCCGGCACGTCAGGGGCAACACCGATTGTGTCCGGCGTTGCGGCGCTGATCCGCTCCAAGTGGCCTGAGATGACGGCCAGTCAGGTCATCAACAGGATTGTCACTACCGCCAAAGACGCCGGGGCGCCGGGCAAGGATCCCATCTACGGCTTCGGTGTCCTCAATGCGGAGGCCGCACTTAGGGACGATGTGCCTGAAACGAGGGTGAATCCCTTGGGCACCGTCTCGGACTGGATCAGGATCCACCGCCGCGGCGAGGCAGCGGAGACCGTTCCCGCGGCCGAGCCGGGGGAGAGCCCCACCAGCGCTCCGCCCACGCTGCCCGTCGCGACGATACCGGTGGCGGAGGCCCCGTCCCAGCTGGACGCAGCCGTGCCCGCCGTGGTGGTGATCGGCTTCGGAATGCTGTTCGCAGCCATCATCGGCGGCGGCATATTTCAGCTTAGAAGAGCATCCAGAAATCCCGGAAATGCGGGCGAAGAACCGGAGAGCGGCGTGCTGGACAAAGTGGACACAAACGGAACGTAAGAGCGCGGGCCAATAGTTAGTGAAGATTTTCACAAAGTACTGTATTCTTGAATCATGGCAACAACCCCACAGCTCCAGGACCGTCCCAGGGTACTCGTCGTCGGCGGCGGGTACGTCGGCCTGTACGTAGCCCTCAAACTGCAGAACAAGATCGCGAATGCCGGTGGCATCGTCACCGTCGTTGATCCGCTGCCTTACATGACGTACCAGCCCTTCCTGCCGGAAGTTGCCGGCGGAAACATCGAGGCGCGCCACGCTGTCGTCTCGCACCGACAGCACCTGAAGCAGACGGAACTCATCCAGGGCCGTGTCACCTCCATCGACCACGCGAACCGCACCGCCGTGGTTGCCCCGTCCGATGGCGGACCCACCTTTGAGTTGCCCTACTTCGACGTCGTCCTGGCCGCCGGCGCCATTACCCGCACCTTCCCCATCAAGGGCCTGGCGGACAAGGGCATTGGCCTGAAGACCATCGAGGAGGCCGTTGCACTGCGCAACAAGGTCCTCGAGCGGATCGAAGCCGGTTCCACCATCACGGATCCCGCCGAGCGGGCCCGCGCACTCACCTTCGTGGTGGTTGGCGGCGGCTTCGCCGGCATCGAGTGCATCACCGAGATGGAAGACCTTGCCCGCGCGGCAGTCAAGAACAACCCCCGCGTCAAGCAGGAGGAAGTCCGCTTCGTCCTGGTTGAAGCCATGGGACGGATCATGCCCGAGGTCACGGCCAAGCAGGCCGACTGGGTTGTGGAGCACCTGCGCAGCCGCGGCATCGAAGTCCTGCTGAACACCTCGCTGGACAACGCAGAGGACGCCCTGAAGCTCATCAACCTGCCGGACAAGACCCCCGCCCAGGAATTCGAGGCGGACACCCTCGTCTGGACCGCCGGCGTGCAGGCCAACCCGATGGTCCGCTCCACCGACTTCCCGCTCGAGCCCCGCGGACGCGTCCGCGTTCTTCCGGACCTACGCGTGGCAGGCGATGAAGGCATCATCGAGAACGCCTGGGCCGCCGGCGACATCGCGGCCGTGCCGGACCTCACCGGCAGCGGCCTGCCGGACGGTACCTGCGTGCCGAACGCGCAGCACGCCCTGCGCCAGGCCAAGCGCCTGGCGAAGAACCTGTGGGCCTCCCGCTGGGACAAGCAGCTCAAGGACTACAAGCACAAGAACCTGGGCGCGGTTGCCGGCTTCGGCGAGTGGAAGGGTGTTGCCAACATCAACCTCCTGGGCCGCATTGGCCTGAAGGGGCCCCTGGCCTGGCTGGCCCACCGCGGTTACCACGGCCTGGCCATGCCGACGGTTGAGCGCAAGATCCGTGTCATCTTCGGCTGGATCCTCGCGTTCTTCATGGGCCGCGACACGACCCAGCTGATCGACCTGGACAACCCGCGCGGTGCGTTCGTAGCCGCCGCCACTCCGGCCCCGAAGCCTGCTGCCGCGTCTGTCGCGCCGGCGGCTGGCAAGCCGGCCGAGTCCGGCAGCAGCAGCCCGCAGAAGCAGACCGTGTCGGCCGACACCAAGTAGCCTGCAACGCCGTCGACGGCGGCCGTTCCCTCCGGGGAGCGGCCGCCGTTGTTGTTTAATGGCTCAATGACTGGTGAAAAGGACATCCTGACCCTCTTGGCGTCAATCCACCCCGTGCAGCGCGAGGGCGAGTATGTGTACGTGCTCTGGCCGTACGGCAGGCCGCTGGCCGGTGGCATCGAAGCAGCCGTGCGGGAGGCGGAAGGGCTTACGGTGGTGCTGCCACGCGCCGAAGCGGACCAGCTGGACCTTCGCTACGACTTCGTTGCCGCATGGATCACGCTGCAGGTCCATTCATCGCTCGAAGCCGTCGGACTCACTGCTGCCGTCAGTGCAGCGCTCACCGATGCCCGCATCAGCTGCAACGTCCTCGCCGGATTCCACCACGACCATCTTCTGGTGCCGGTGGCCGACGCGGACCGCGCCATGGAAATACTGCACGAACTTTCCGCCCAAAGCTCCGACCAGCCCGCGCCCCAACTGATTCTCCGCACGGAACGGCCGGAGGACAGGCCCGCGATCCTGGAGCTGACGGCGGCTGCTTTCTCGGTATCGCCCGCCACCGGGCTTCCCGTCGACGGCGAACCCGCCGAAGTCGGATTGTTGAAGGAGCTCTTCGACTGCGACGAGTACCTGCCGGAGTTCAGCATCGTTGCCGAACAAAACGGCGAAGTAGTGGGACACGTCATCAGCACCCGCGCCTGGGTGGGGGACCATGAGCTGCTGGGGCTGGGGCCGATTGGAGTTGTGCCGCGGCTGCAGCGGCACGGAATCGGTTCCGCGCTGATGCAGGAATCCGTGGCGCGGGGCAATGCCGCGGGGGAGAGGGGAATCGCCTTGCTGGGAAGCCCGGAGTATTACTCCCGTTTCGGCTTCGTGCCGTCGGTCTCCCTGGGCATCGAGCCGCCCCATGCCGAGTGGGGGGACTTCTTCCAGCTGCTGCCGCTCGCCGTCTGGCCGGGAGGCATTCATGGGACGTTTCGGTATGCAGGGCCCTTTGAGCGGCTCTGACGGGATACCATTGACCGGGCGCCCCAGTAGCCCAATTGGCAGAGGCAGCGGACTTAAAATCCGCGTGTTGTGGGTTCGAGTCCCACCTGGGGTACTTTTCTTCCAGCCGTGTCGCGTTGACGGCGCCGTTCGGGGCGCCCTCCGCCGGCCCGGATTCTTCCGCTTTTCACCGCCTGCAGGCCGTGGTTTCTCATATGCAACGACTGTTATAAGGATGTGACCATAGTCACTTATGTTCGCGGAAAAATTGCACTAGCTTGAAATCAAATCAGGAACACCTGGTATTCGCATCAAAGGCCGTTCGCACCTTTCGATCGAGGAGACTTAAAAAATGATTTCACTCCCCCATGCGGCGCCGCGGATCGCTAAGCTGACAGCGCTTAGCATCGGCGTCGCCTTTTTGGCTACGGCTTGTGGTGGCTCGTCCACCCCGGGCGCCACAGAATCCACTGCCCCGGCAGCGTCCGGCATCGCCTGCCCGGCACCTAGCGCCACCGGCAGCAGCACCACTGAAGCAGGCGGCGGCGGCGGCGCGGTTCCCCCCTCCGCCACCACAACCGACACGCCACTCAAGATTGGATCGCTCCTGCCGACAACGGGGTCGCTGGCGTTCCTTGGCCCGCCCGAAATTGCCGGTGTCAACCTTGGCATCAAGGAAGTCAATGACGCAGGCGGCGTATTGGGCAAGCCCGTTGAGGTGATCCACCGCGATTCCGGCGACACCAAGACCGACATCGCTACGCAGTCCACTACGGCACTGCTTGGAAGTGGCGTCAGCGCGGTCGTCGGTGCTGCTTCATCCGGCGTTTCCAAGACCGTCATCAACCAAATCACGGGTGCCGGCGTCATCCAGTTCTCTCCCGCGAACACGTCCCCCGACTTCACCACCTGGGATGACAAGGGACTCTACTGGCGCACGGCTCCTTCGGATGTGCTGCAGGGCAAGGTCCTCGGCAACTACATGGCCACCTGTGGTGCACAGACCGTTGGCATGATCGTGCTGAACGACGCCTACGGCACGGGCCTTGCCAAGAACGTCAAGGAAGCTTTCCAAGCCGCCGGCGGCAAGGTGGTTGCAGAGGAGCTCTTTAATGAGGGCGATTCACAGTTCAGCAGCCAGGTTGACAAGGTCATTGCCGCCAAGCCCGACGCGATCGCCCTGATCACCTTTGACCAGGCCAAGAGCATCGTTCCGCTGATGACCGGCAAGGGCGTCAAGGCAACCCAGATGTTCATGGTGGACGGCAACACGTCGGACTACAGCAAGGACTTCCAGGCCGGCACGCTGAAGGGCGCCCAGGGCACCATCCCGGGAACGTTTGCCAAGGAGGACTTCAAGAAGAAGCTGCTTGCGATTGACCCGGCGCTGAAGGATTACAGCTACGCAGGCGAGTCCTACGACGCTGTCAACCTGATCGCACTGGCATCCGAGGCCGCCAAGAGCACCAAGGGCACTGACATCGCCCAGCAGCTTAAGGCAGTCTCCGAAACCGGCGAGAAGTGCAACAACTTCGCATCCTGCGTCACGCTGCTCCGCGACGGCAAGGACATCGACTACGACGGCCAGTCCGGTCCGGTGTCCTTCTCCGACGCCGGCGACCCGACGGAGGCCTACATCGGCATCTACGAGTACCAGGATGACAACACCTACAAGCCGTCCAAGGAAGAATTCGGCAAGCTGTAAAGCCGACTCCTGAACCAGCACGAAAGCCCCTGTCCATATTCGGACGGGGGCTTTCTGCTGCCTGGGGAGGGGAACCGCCGGGGACACAGAAGGGCCGCCACCAAGCGGTGGCGGCCCTTCTGGCCCTCGTGGTCTTTCTGAGGACGCTGCCTGGACTTAGACGTCGTCCGCCAACGTGCCGAGGTAGAGCTGGATCACCTTGGGATCCTTCATGAGTTCTCGCCCGGTGCCGGTATATGCGTCCTTGCCCTGGTCCAGCACGTAGGCGCGGTCACAGATCTGCAGGCAGCGGCGGGCGTTCTGCTCGACCATGATCACCGAAACGCCGGCCCGGTTGATCTCGTGGACCCGCAGGAAAGTCTCATCCTGCTTGACGGGGGAGAGGCCTGCCGATGGCTCATCGAGCAGCAGGACGGCGGGCTCCATCATCAGGGCACGTCCCATGGCCACCATCTGGCGTTCACCGCCGGACAGCGACCCGGCACGCTGGGCGCGGCGCTTACCGAGCTCGGGGAACAGGCTGGTGACGAAGTCGAACCGTTGGGCAAAGTCCTTGGGCCGCTGGAACATGCCCATCTGCATGTTCTCTTCGATCGTCAGGGTGGCGAACACGTTGTTGTTCTGCGGGACGAATCCCACGCCCTTGGTCACCAGTTTGTTGGCCTTGAGCCCGGTAATGTCCTGGCCCCGGACCACAACGGAGCCGGAGTGCACCTTCACCAGGCCGAACATCGCCTTCAACAGCGTGGACTTGCCCGCGCCGTTGGGTCCGATGATTCCGATCAGTTCACCTTTGCGGGCCTCGATGCTGCAGCCGTTGAGGATGTTGACACCGGGGATGTAGCCGGCCACCAGGTTGGTGACCGTGACCACAGCGTGGTCCGCGGCGGTCGGTGTGGCGGCCGCTGCTGTACTGGCTGTACTCATTCGATGTCCTTCTTCCTTGCCTGGGGCTCGTCCGGTTCAGTGGCGACAACGTCGGCCGCGATGATCCCGGCGTCCTCGGTGCCCACGATTGACTCCTTGTCAGCCACGAGCTCTGCTGCCAGCTCTTTGATGCCTTCGGCGTCACCCAGGTCGACGTCGTGGTGCGCGCCCAGGTAGGCGTCGATCACGGCGGGGTTCTTCATGACTTCCTGCGGCGGACCTTCGGCAACGATCTTGCCTTCGGCCATTACGACCACCCAGTCGGCAATGTGCCGCACCATGTTCATGTCGTGCTCGACGAAAAGCACGGTCATGCCTTCCGCCTTGAGGTTCTTGATGTGGTCGAGGAGGGATTGGGTCAGTGCGGGGTTGACGCCGGCCATGGGCTCGTCCAGCATCACTAGCTTGGGCCTGACCATCAGGGACCGGGCCATCTCCAGGAGCTTGCGCTGGCCGCCGGACAGTGACGCCGCGTAATCGTCCTTCTTCGCGTCCAGCTTGAACTTCTCCAGCAGGACGTTGGCCTGGGCGGTAATCTCCTTTTCGCGGCCGCCCCACATTCCCTTGAACAATGCCTTGGAGAGCCGCTCGCCGGGCTGCTCCGAGCCGCCCAGCCGCATGTTTTCCATGACAGTGAGCTTGCCCATCACCTTGGTCAGCTGGAACGTCCGCACCATGCCCATCCTGGCCACCTTGTAAGGGGAGACGCCCGCAAGGCTGTTGCCTTCGAACTGCCACTTGCCGGAGTTCGGCGTATCGAAGCCCGTCAGCAGGTTGAAGAGCGTGGTTTTGCCGGCTCCGTTGGGGCCGATCAGGGCGGTGATCTTGTGACGCGGGATCTCGAGGTATTCGACGTCGACGGCGTTAATGCCGCCGAAGCTGCGGGTCACGTTCTCCGCGACCACGATCGGGTCCCTTTTCTTGCAGCCCGGCGCGGTCTCGTCGGCGGCGATCGGCCGTGTGTCCGTCATGTAATCAATGTTCTCGGCGCCCATGGGCACGTTGCGTTGCTCAGTCATGCGAATGCCAGCTCCTTCTTGTTGCCGAAGACACCCTGCGGCCGGAAGATCATCAGCAGCATCAATGCCACACCCACCAGGATGTAGCGAAGCTGACCGGCTTGGACGGTGTTCAGCCAGGTCACGGCGTCGGATTCAATTAGGCCGTAGAGGATGCCTTGGGTAAGTGACAGGACCACCCAGAAAATCATGGCGCCCACCACGGGGCCGAGGACTGTCCCGAGACCGCCCAGCAGCAGGCAGGTGTAGAGGAAAAACGTCAGTTCGGTGCCGTAGTTGGCAGGCTGGACAGCACCGCGGGGCAGGGTGAAGACCATGCCTGCGAGGGCGCCGAGGACGCCACCGATCACGAGGGCCTGCATCTTGTAGGCGTACACGTTCTTGCCGAGCGACCGGACGGCGTTTTCGTCCTCCCGGATGCCCTTGAGCACGCGGCCCCACGGGCTCCGCATCAGGAGCCACACGAGCGTGCAGCAGATAATCACAAGTCCCCAACCCACTACGCGAATAAAGAAGTCCCTGTTGTTCATGCCGAAGTAGGAACCTTCGGGGAACGGGTTCATGGAATAGAACCCTGCTTCGAACGCGGCCAGGCCGTTGGCGGAACCGGTTACGGACGTCAGCTGGTTGGTGGTAACGATGTAGCGGACGATTTCCGCGGCCGCGATCGTGACGATGGCGAGGTAGTCGGCGCGCAGGCGCAGGGTTGGAATACCCAGCAGCAGCGCGAAGATCGCCGAGCAGACAACGGCGATGAGCAGGCCGATAAAGAACGGTACCCCGAAGGTCAGCGTCGAAATGGCGAAGCCATAGGCGCCCACCGCCATGAAGCCGGCCTGGCCGAAGTTCAGCAGGCCGGAGTAGCCGAAGTGAACGGCGAGGCCGAGCGCGGCAAGCGCGTACGCCGCCGTCGTCGGGCTGAACAGTTCTCCGGCAGCGCTGGAAAAAATGAATCCCAAGTCCATGGCTGTCTCCTAACCCACGCGCTCGCGACGGCCCAGGATGCCCTGCGGCCGGAACAAGAGGACAACAATCATGATGAACAGTGCTCCCACATATTTGAGGTCGGCGGCGAGGCCGAACACGGTGGTCAGCTCCACGAAGATGCCGACGATGACGGATCCGATCAGTGCGCCAAAGACGGTGCCCAGCCCGCCCAGGGTCACGCCCGCGAAGATCAGCAGCAGGATTTGTGAACCCATGTCGAACGTCACGCCGGGCCGGTAGTACGCCCAGAGGATGCCGCCCAGGGACGCCAGCATGCCGCCGGCAACCCAGACAATGCGGATCACGTTGTCCACGTCGATGCCTGAGGCCGCCGCAAGGGCCGGGTTATCGGCCACTGCACGTGTTGCCTTGCCGAGCCGGGTCTTGAGCAGGATGATCCCGATCAGGGCGATCACAATGGCACTGATGATGAGGGACCAAAGATTGTTGGGCGAGATGGAGACCGGCCCGATCTGGATTTCAGCGCTTTGTGCGTACGGCAGCTGCTGGGTGGCTCCGCCGAAGTAGAACTGGATGACGTAGCGGACTGCCAGTGCGAGCCCGATGCTGACGATCATCATCGGGACCAAGCCGGTCCCGCGCCGCCGCAACGGCTTCCAGAGGCCGGCGTCCTGGACGTAGCCGAAGAGGCCGCCGCCCAGCAGGGCCAGGACAATCGCCAGCCAGAACGGAAGGCTCATGGCATTGAAGACGAAGACCAGGACCGCGCCGAACGTCACCATTTCGCCGTGGGCAAAGTTGGTGAGCCCGGTGGTTCCGAAGATGAGCGAGAGTCCGACGGACGCGAGCGCCAGGAGCAGGCCGAAGCTGAGGCCGGCTACGAGCCTGTTGAGAAGGTTCTGGCCGAAGTCCTGTTGCTGGACAACGATGCCTTTGCCGAAGGCGAAGATCACCGAGAGATTGGAGGTCTGGCTGAAGGTGACGGTGCGTGGGTTTTCTTGGCCTTCGGCCAGCTTGATTCCTTCGGGAAGGGTGGATTCGTCCAGCTCCACCTCATAGGTGCCCTGGACCGGAACTCCGATGGTCCACGAGCCGTTGGCGCCTGATTTTGCGGTCCCGGTGAAATCACCGCTTTTGGCGGTGATCGTAACGTCAGCGATGGGTGCGCGTGCATCGTCACGGAGGAAGCCGCTGATGCTGTTTTGGAACTGCTGGTTCGACGGGGATGGTGTCGGCGAAGGAGTAGTGGCCTGCGATGCCGGGGCAACAACGAGCAGAATTGCGACAACGGCGGCAAAGACAGCCCCCAGCGTCTTCAGCAATCCGCCGCGCCGTCTGTGCGACAGGCCTCTCGGTGTACTTCTCAAATTGATAACCTCCACATGGGGGTGGTGTGGGTTGCGCCTTTACAACCTCTGCGAACGGAACAGGAGACCGATCGTGGCGCCAAATACGCGGTAGACAAACCGAGCATCTTGTGATGTTGGTCACCCTGCTTGGCTTATGTTACAGCCAGCCGACACCAAAGAAGCGCTGTGTAGCGGCGCCTAAGATAGCGATCGGATAACAACCATGTAGCGGTGCCTGAGAAACAATTCAGTTCAGCTAAAGAAAACTTTTGTTGAGTGTGCGTGTTCCTTAACATTCCGTTCGCCCATGCTCCTTCCAGCCATGGCGCGCGTGTTCCCGCCCATGTCACGGTTGGGTCTCGGGTGGCTCCGTGGGGGAACTATCCCTGCCCACCGAGCGTGAGAATTGGTAGCTTGAACTATAAGGATCACCACCCACCCCCTTTATTTGGAGGACACCCGCAATGGCACTTGGCGGAAACCCGATCTTCAACGGAAAGAATTTCCGTGGAGCCACCCAGGCACCGCCTGTTCCGCAGGCGCAATATGGCCAGAACCCTTACGGCCAGAATCCGTACGGCCAAGTTCCGGGACGCGCCCCCGGGCAGGTCATGGACGCGCAGGGCGGCTGGATGGCCCAGCAGCAGAACATGACCCACGACCAGCTGCAGCAGATGTACAACCGTCCCGCAGCCGGCCCGGTCGAAACCGGGCGGATGACGTTCGACGACGTCATCATGAAGACCGCGGCCTGCCTCGGCGTTCTGATGGCCGGCGCGGCAGTCACGCTCTTTATAAGCATGTCGCTGGCCTCACTTCTAATGATCGTCGGCGCGCTGGGCGGCTTCGTGCTCGCCCTCGTCAACACGTTCAAGAAGCAGCCCTCGCCGGCGCTGATCCTGGCCTATGCCGGCTTGGAAGGACTCTTCCTCGGCGGGCTGACCCGCGTCCTCGACGGGCTTTACCCGGGCGTCGGACTCCAGGCCGTCATCGGCACGCTGTCCGTGTTCGGTGTGACACTGCTGCTCTTCAAGAGCGGGAAGGTCCGGGCCACCCCGAAGGCGATGCGCTTCTTCATGATCGCGATTATCGGCTACGCGGTCTTCTCGCTGATCAACATGGTGATGGTGATGACCGGCGCGGTACAGGAGCCGTTCGGCCTGCGCACCAGTTTTGAAATCTTCGGAATACCGCTCGGCGTCTTTATCGGCCTGCTGGCGATCGGCCTGGCCGCCTTCTCGCTGATCATGGACTTCACCAGCATCGAAGCCGGTGTCCGCAGCGGCGCCCCGGAGCGCTTCTCCTGGACCGCCGCGTTCGGCCTGACCGTGACGCTCGTGTGGCTGTACGTGGAGATCATCCGCCTGCTGGCCATCCTCCGCGGCGACGACTAGCACGCAAAGCCGGCCGACGCCGTCGTGAACTAACGCAAGAAGGCCCCGCCAACCGGCGGGGCCTTCTTTGTCTGTCTGCTTCCGCTACTCAAACCTCCCGAGTTTTTGGCCACTTCAAGGGACTTCCGGGCCGTTTTGGGGCGATTATCTGGACAAAAACTCGATTGGCAGGGCGGACGGGCGCCCGCGGGAAGTGTGCCCCGGGGTTTAGCTGAGCCGCTCGAAGACGATTGCCATTCCCTGGCCGCCGCCCACGCACAGTGTCGCCAGGCCCAGCGTTGCGTCGCGCTCCCGGAGCCCGTTCAGCAGGGTGGTGGTCATGCGGGCGCCGGTCATGCCGAACGGATGGCCCAGCGCGATCGCCCCGCCGTGAACATTGAGCCGTGAGGGGTCGATGCCGAGTTCCCTGGCACTGGCCACGACCTGCACCGCGAACGCCTCGTTCAGTTCCACCAGGTCGATGTCCCCGATGCCCAGCCCGGCCCGGGCCAGGGCCTGGCGGGTTGCCTCGACCGGCCCCATGCCCATCAGTTCCGGGGAAAGCGCCGTGGCTGCCGTCGACACAATCCGTGCCAGCGGTTCCAGTCCCAGGTCGCGCGCGCGGTCGTCGCTCATCACCACGACGGCGGCGGCCCCGTCGTTGAGCGGACACGCATTGCCGGCGGTCACGGTTCCTTCGCTGCGGAACACCGGCTGGAGTGCGGCAACCCCCTCGAAGGTCACTCCGGGGCGGGGGCAGTCGTCCCGTTCCACCAACGTGCCGTCGCGCCTGGTATACGGGGTGATTTCGCGGGCAAAGAATCCTGAGGCGATGGCCGCTTCCGCCCGGTTCTGGCTGAGGACGGCCCACTCATCCTGCTCGGTCCGGCCGATGCCGTACGTGGTGGCCACGTTTTCCGCGGTCTGTCCCATCGCGATGTAGATATCCGGCATCCGTCCGCCGAGCCGCGGGTCCGTCCACGGCGTGTTGGACGCGGCGCGCGCCTCGGTCCGCCGCCGCGCGGCTTCGAAGAGCGGATTGTGCGTGCCGGCGTCGGTTTCTCCTGCCCCGGCCCAGTTGGGGTACCGCGACACGGACTCGACGCCGGCAGCCACGAACGCGGCACCCTCGCCGGCCTTGATGGCGTGGAACGCCATGCGGATGGTCTGGAGGCTGGAGGCGCAGAACCTGTTGATGGTGGCGCCGGGAACATTGTCCAGCCCGGTCAGGATAGTGACGACCCTGGCCATGTTGGAACCAGCTTCACCGCTCGGCTCGGCACAGCCCAGGTAGAGGTCGTCCAGGCCCGTGCCGTCCGCGCGGCGGGGGTCGAAGGACGGGATCTTGTCCAGGGCGGCCGTGACCATCGCGGCGGCAAGGTCATCCGGCCGCTCGTCCTTCAGGGACCCTTTGAAGGCGCGTCCGATTGGGCTTCTGGCAGTGGAAACAATGACTGCTTCTGACATGCGCCCAGCCTACGCCCGCGCTACACCAGCCGCATCGCCCCGGCGGCCGGGGTGACGGTGAAGATGTCAGGTTTCCGGTATCCCGCGCCGGCAAAGGCCAGCTCGACGGCGGTGCGCACCTGCTGCTCCGCCGACAGGGGAGTGAGGGCGATCGCGGCGCCGCCAAAACCGCCGCCCGTCATGCGGGCTCCGAGGGCTCCGCTGGCACGGGAGGTGTCGACAGCCAGGTCCAGCTCGGGACAGGAGATCTCGAAGTCGTCGCGCATGGAACGGTGGCTCGCGTCGAGGAGGGATCCAATGGCGCCGGGTCCCCCCGAGCCGAGGAGCTCCACGGTCTGCAGGACGCGGTCGTTTTCCGTGACGACGTGCCGGACCCTGCGGAACGTGACCTCATCCAGGAGGCCGCTGGCTTCGTCCAGGTCGTCCACGCCGACGTCGCGGAGCGCCTTGACCCCCAGCACCTCGGCGCCGAGCTCGCACGAGGCGCGGCGCGAGGCATAACCGCCGTCGGCGTGCGAATGGGACAGTTTGGTGTCGATCACCAGCAGGACCAGCCCGGCCGGCTCCGTCTCGAACGGGACGAGGCGCACACTCTGGTCCCGGCAGTCGAGGAAGACAGCCTTGCCCTTGGCCCCGCGCAGCGAAGCCGATTGGTCCATGATGCCGGTGGGGGCTCCGACGAAGTCGTTCTCGGCACGCTGGGTAGCCAGCACCATTTCCTCGGCCTTGAGCCCCGCCCCGGTCAGCTCGTTGAGGGCCGAGATGACGGCGCACTCAATGGCGTGGGACGAGGAAAGGCCCGCGCCGAGCGGAACGTTGGAATCCAGCAGCAGGTCAAGCCCCGGCACCTCAATGCCCCGCTCCTGCAGCGCCCAGATGACGCCAAGGGGGTACTTGGTCCAGCCTTTGGCCTGTCCTCCGTCCAGCGCCGCGGTGTCCGCCGTCGTCATGCCCTGGTCGCCGTAGGTGGACAGCAGCCGGAGCGTCGAGTCGGGGCGGACCCGGACCGCCACCCGGGCTGTCTTGTCAATGGCGAACGGGAGCACGAAGCCGTCGTTATAGTCAGTGTGCTCGCCGATCAGGTTCACGCGTCCCGGTGCCTGCCAGATACCGTCCGGGGCGGAGCCGAAGGCGTCCTGGAACCGGGCTTCGAGGTCGGCGTTGCCGAGGGGGGTGCCTGTTGGGGCGGTCATGCGTGTGCACCTTCCGGGATTGCTTTAAGTGCTGATGCTGGAACCGTGACGTTGCGCAGCCGCTCCGCCACCTGCTCCGGGGTGGTGTCGTTAATAAAAGCACCCATTGCCGCTTCGGAGCCGGCCAGATATTTGAGCTTATCCGCCGCACGGCGGGGGGAGGTCAGCTGGAGGTGAAGGTAGCCGGCCGGCCGGAGTATGGCATCGAGCGGGGCCTGGTGCCAGGCGGAGATATAAGGCGTAGGCGTCGGATAAAGGGCATCGAGCCGCTTGAGCAGGTCCAGGTACACATGTGCCAGTTCGTCCTTCTCCTCGCCGCTGAGTGCCGCGAGGTCCGGCACCTGCCGGTGGGGCACCAGATGCACTTCCAGCGGCCAGCGGGCCGCGAACGGGACGTAGGCGCTGAAGTTCTCGCCTTCAAGGACCATGCGGCTGCCGTCTTCGCGTTCCGACCCCAGGAGGGAACCGGTCAGCGTCTGCCGGCCGTCGGCGTCGTCGAAGAACTTCCGGGCCGCTGCCCCCATCACCGCAGCGCGCGGCGTGACGTACGGGTAGGCATAGATTTGGCCGTGCGGATGGTGAAGGGTCACCCCGATGTCCGCACCGCGGTTCTCGAAGGGGAAGACCTGCCGGATGCCCGGCAGTGCGTTGAGGGCACCGGTGCGGTGGGCCCAGGCCTCCACCACGGTCCGGGCCCGGACTTCACTGAGGCCACTGAACGCTCCGGTGTGCTCCGGCGTGAAGGACACAACCTCGCAGCGCCCGAAGGCATTCCCCGTGGTTCCCCACCCGGCCGTTTCCGGCACCGTTCCAAGCGCCGGTCCGAGCGACGGAAAGCGGTTCTCAAAGACGACGACGTCGTAGTCCGGCGCCGGGATCTCGGAGGGGTTGGCGGTGGTCGTCGGGCAGATGGGGCACTGGTCCGCCGGAGGAAGGTGCGTGCGGCTCTGGCGGTGCGCGGCCACGGCGACCCACTCACCGGTGAGGGCGTCAAACCTGACTTCGCCCGGTTCGCTCCTGGCCGGCAGTTCGCGGCGGTCGGGGAAGTCCTCGGGCCTGCGGATGCCCTTCACGGTGGCACCTTCGACCGGTGCACCATCAACCGTGCCGCCTTCGACCGGGGCACCATTGCTCGTGGCGTCATCAAAATAAAGCAGCTCCCGGCCGTCGGCAAGGGTGGTGCTGGAGATGTGTGTCATGCGTGTTGTCCTTTGCGGGGCGTCGGCCATCTGAGCCCAGCCCTCGACGGGCCGAACGGCTGGCAGGTCAATTCTCCCACAAACCGATCAAAAAGAAAGACTTTCGAACAAAAGTTAACATTGCGTCCTGTGCCTCTCGGGTGTGGGTCTGGACGCAGGCTGAACAGGTACCGTTGTGCCCATGACTCCTAGCACGCCGCATGGCCCGCGCCGCTATGCCTCCGGCCGGCAGTACGAACTCCGTCGCGGCGATGCACTGGCCGTTGTCACAGAGCTGGCCGCCGGCCTTCGGCTCTACGAGAGAGGCGGCGTTCAGCTGACGGAAACATACGGCGATGCTTCCATCCCGCCGGGCGCCACGGGCATCACCCTGGCGCCCTGGGCCAACCGGGTGGAAGACGGAGTCTGGTACCTGGAAGGCAAGAAGCAGCAGCTGGACATCACCGAAGTATCCCGCAACAACGCAAGCCATGGCCTGCTGCGCAACGCCTCCTATGAGCTCGTGGACGAGTCAGAGTTTTCAGTCACGCTCGAAGCCGCCATCTTCCCGCAGCACGGCTACCCGTTCCTGCTCCGGCACCGCGTTCAATATGTCCTGGCCGACGACCTGGGGCTCGTCGTCCGCCAGACCGTGGTCAACGATTCCCAGGCGCCCGCCCCCTTCGTTCTCGGTGCGCACCCTTATCTCAGGCTGGGCGAAGTGCCTGACGGGGATCTGGTCCTTACCGTGCACGCCGGCAGCCGCCTTGTGGCTGATGAACGGCTCATACCCCGCAGCTCCGAACCGGTCAGTGGTGATGCGGACCTCCGCGGCGGCCGGACGGTTTCCGAACTGGACATCGACGTCGCCTTCACAGACCTGGTGTTCGACGGCGGTGTTGCCCGCCAGACGCTCAAGGCGTCCGACGGCCGCAGCGTCAGCCTTTGGCAGGACGAGGGCTGCGGCTATGTCCACGTCTTCGTCACCGACCGGTACCCCGGCAGGGCAAAAGCTGTTGCCATTGAACCCATGACCGGCGCGGCGAACGCGTTCAACAGCGGGGACGGCCTGCGCTGGCTCCCCGCGGGGGAGTCGTTCACCATGACGTGGGGCATCAGCGCCTCGCTTTAGCTTTGTGCCCAGGCATGTGGCGCCCGGCGGCCGGGTTTCCCATCGGGGCCGGGCTGGGGAAGTATTAGGCTATGACGCCAGCTAAGGACGCCGCACCAGACCCTAGACCCGACGCGCGCAACGACGGCCGCGCCGGAGCCGCGCTGCCTCCAACGGGAGTTGACCTGCCTGCCGCCGCGTTGCCTGCCGCGGCGTTGCCGGCCTCCGGAGCTGCCGCGGCTGCACCGGCCGGCCCCTTGCGCGTGCTTACTGACCGTGAACTGGACCAGGACATCCCCTATGGAGTGCGGATTGCCGCCTCGTGGGCGTGGCGTCTTGGCCTAATTCTCCTGGTCAGTGCGGCGCTGATCTGGCTGCTGAGCAAGATCAGCTTTCTGATAATCCCCGTGATGGTGGCCGCGTTGCTCGCCGGCCTGCTGAGTCCCATTACACGCTGGCTCAGGGCTCACAGCCTGCCCAACGGCGCTGCCGTGGCCATTACAGTGCTGGGATTCATCGGCCTCATAGCCGGCGCCCTGGCCCTCGTGGGACGGCAGCTCGTCCGCGGATTCAGCGAACTGTGGAGTGAGGCCCTGACCGGCATCCAGCAGATCCAGGGCTGGCTGGCGGAAGGTCCGCTTCACCTGACAGCAGCCCAGATGGACCAGTACCTGAAGGAGGCAACGGCCGCACTCCAGAACAACAGCAGCAGCATCCTCAGCGGCGCCCTCTCGTTCGGCAGCACTGCGGGACACTTTGCCGCGGGACTGATCCTCTCGTTATTTGTCCTGATTTTCTTCCTGCTCGAAGGCGGCCGGATCTGGGGTTTCCTGGTCCGGCTGCTGCCGCGCAAGGCGCAGGCCGCCACGAACGGTGCAGGCCGCAGGGGCTGGGCGTCCATGGTCAGCTATGCGCGCATCCAGATGTTCGTGGCCTTCGTGGACGCCGTGGGAATCGGCGCGGGTGCAGCCATCATCGGCGTTCCGCTTGCCCTGCCATTGGGAGTTTTGGTTTTTATCGGATCCTTTATTCCGATCGTGGGTGCCCTGGTGACCGGGGCCGTGGCCGTGCTCCTGGCCCTGGTGGCCAACGGTTGGGTCAACGCATTGTTCATGCTGGGGATCGTGCTGCTGGTCCAGCAGCTGGAAAGCCACATCCTGCAGCCGCTCGTTATGGGCAAGGCCGTGGCACTGCATCCGGTGGCCGTTATTCTGTCCGTGGCAGCCGGTTCCTACCTCGCCGGCATCCCCGGAGCCCTCTTCTCGGTGCCCATCCTGGCCGTAGCAAACTCGGCGATTCGATATATAGCTGCCAGAACGTGGGAATATGAAGGGGTGCCGGCGACGGCGGGCCCGGATGCCACCGGGGACCCCGGACCCGGCCAGGACAACACCTTCAAGGATGTCTATCTTCCCGGTGCGATTCCGGGACGCGGCAAGGGCGCCGCACAGTCAACGGGAACTCCCGCCGGACATTCCGGCCCGGACGCCCCAGCCGAATTTCCCAAAGGAGACTAGTTCGTGAAAACCCTCAATAGCCTGCCCGTCACGTTGGACAATGTCCTGGAGGCGCAGAAGCTGCTTGAGGGGATTATTACCCGGACCCCGGTGGAATCCTCGCGTGCGTTGGGCGCCATGGTGGGCGGCGACGTCTTCTTCAAATGCGAAAACCTCCAGCGCGCGGGCTCCTTCAAGGTCCGCGGCGCGTATGTCCGCATGGCCAAGCTATCGGCCGACGAGAAAAAGCGCGGCGTCGTCGCGGCTTCCGCCGGAAACCACGCCCAGGGCGTCGCGGTGGCAGCGAAGAGCCTGGGTATCAAGGCGCGCATCTACATGCCGCTGGGGGTGGCGCTGCCCAAGCTCGCCGCCACCCGCAGCCACGGGGCCGAAGTGATCCTGCACGGGCACAACGTCGACGAAGCTCTAGCCGAAGCCCAGCGCTACGCTGATGAAACCGGCGCCGTTTTTGTCCACCCCTTCGATAACGTGGACGTGGTGGCCGGCCAGGGCACCGTGGGGCTGGAGATCCTGGAACAGGTGCCCCACGTTGACACCATCCTGATGGGTGTCGGCGGCGGCGGTCTCCTTGCAGGCGTGGCCGTTGCGGTAAAGGCGAGGGCCCGGGAGCTGGGCCGGGACATCCGGATCATCGGCGTCCAGGCCGAGAACGCCGCAGCCTACCCGCCGTCCCTCGCTGCTGACGCCTTGGTGCCCTTGAAGAAGGTCTCCACCATGGCGGACGGCATCGCCGTGGGCCGTCCGGGGCAGCTGCCGTTCAGCATCATTCGGGAACTCGTGGACGACGTGGTGACCGTCAGCGAGGATTCGCTCGCCCGGGCCCTGATTTTCCTGCTCGAACGCGCCAAGATGGTGGTGGAGCCCGCCGGTGCCGTCGGCGTCGCCGCCCTGATGGACGGCAAGATCGAGAATCCCGGGACCACGGCTGTCATCCTTTCCGGCGGCAACATCGATCCGATGCTGATGCTGAAGGTGATCCAGCGGGGTCTCTCCGCGGCAGGCCGCTACATGACAGTCCGCATGATGCTGGACGACCGCCCCGGTTCGCTGGCCACCATCGCCCGGATCATCGCAGAGAACGACGCCAACGTCACGGGCCTGGACCACACCCGGGTGGGCGGTTCCATCAGCATGGGTGACGTCTCCATCACGGTGAACCTGGAAACCAAAGGCCACGAGCACTGCGAGAAGGTCCTCGGAGCGCTCCGTGCCGAAGGTTTCCAGCCGATCGTGGTCCACTAGGGCTCACGATGCTGGACGTTCCGGGGGGCCGACCGCAAACAAGGCAAACGCCTGCCGCCCGTGCGCAGGGCGGGCTGCTGGTCACGGGGCTGTTCGTCGTTCTCCTGTTCGGGATCGAGCTGGTCAATGCAGCCACCTTCCATGCCCTGAACAGGACGTTCGGCCTCCGGCCGCGGAGCGCGGATGGACTACTGGACATCCTCACGTTTCCCCTGTTCCACGCGAACCTGGGCCACGTGGCGTCCAACGCGCTGCCGCTGATCGTCTTTGGCTTCCTGGTTTTTATGTCCGGTCTCAGGGTTTTCCTGACGGCGGTGGCCCTCAGCTGGTTCGGCTCCGGCCTGGCGGTGTGGCTGATCGGCGGCTGGGGCATCACTGTGGGCGCTTCGGGCCTGGTCTTCGGCCTTTTCGCCTTCCTGCTGGTCCGCGGCTTCTTCAACCGCAACTGGTGGCACGTGGCACTTTCAGTTGTCCTGTTCCTCAGCTATGGCGGAATCCTGTTCGGCATCCTCCCCAGCGTCGCAGGTTTCGTTTCCTGGCAGGCACACCTGGGCGGCGCGCTGGGCGGCGTCGCCGCCGCGATGCTGCTGAAGCGCCGCGGGCTTCCGCAGCAGCGCGGGGCGGCGGAGAGATAAGGCACAACGCACGACGCCGACCGTCCCCGCGGAGGGGACTGCCGGCGTCGTGCGTTAACGTCTTTGCAGTGGTTCCGGAGCAGCGGCGCCGGAGTCCCGCTTCTAGCCTGCGTACGGCTTGGCAGAGATGATCTCCACCGAGATGTCCTTGCCGTTCGGGGCAGTGTAGCTGAGCTTGTCGCCCTCCTTGTGGCCCACGATGGCGGAGCCAAGGGGGGACTTTTCGCTGAAGACATCAAGATCCGAGTCGCCCGCGATCTCGCGGGAGCCGAGCAGGAAGGTCTCCTCGTCGCCGGCGATCTTCGCGACGACGATCATCCCGGGCTCGACGATCCCGTCGTCAGCCGGCGACTCGCCGACGTGGGCATCCCGGAGCAGGACAGTGAGCTGGCGGATCCGGGCTTCGATCTTGCCCTGCTCCTCTTTGGCGGCGTGGTAGCCGCCGTTTTCCTTGAGGTCGCCTTCCTGGCGTGCAGCTTCGATCTTCTGGACGATTTCCGCCCGGCCGGCGCCGGAGAGGTGGTCCAGCTCTGCCTTCAGGCGGTCAAAAGCTTCCTGGGTAAGCCAAGCTGCAGTTGCGCTGTTGGTGGTAGACACGGACTTCTCCTTTTTGGTGGTCTAACAAGTTTGCGGTCAAACAAGCAAAGACCCCGCCACGGTGGCCACTTGTGGGACTCAGTAACCAGCTCAGCGGGGTGAAGGTATTGGTCCATTGTAGTCAATGCAGTGGACAAACCAAAGAAGGCTTGCGGTGTGGGTCACAGGCGGGTGTCACAGCGGGCGGCCCGATCCCTGGCGGAAACTGCGGCCGGCTACTTGTTCGCTTCCGGAATCCAGCAGCTGTCCACGACGCCGGAAACAGAGAGGGACTCAGTGCGCACCACGGCACGATGGGCTGTGGTGCGGCCTCCGTCGGCGGTGGCATCCGCGGGATTCGGACCAATGTCCAGAACTTTCCAGCCGACCACGGCGAACTTGGAATCAAGGGCCTTGACCGCACATTTGACGGCGGTTCCCGGCTCCTTGGTGACCTGGAAATCGATCTCCGCCTGGGTTGCGTCCGTGGTGCTGTAGCCGATGTCCTTGAACGTTACGGTCTCGGTGTTCAGGGACGCTGAAATCCACGCCATGAAACCGATCCCGGTAGCGAGTGCAGCGATTCCGGTGATCCGCCTGGCTTTGGGGGAGAGGGCGCGCTTTTGGCCCCCGTAACGATTGGCTAGGGTGGTAGGTACCGGCGCCGAAGTGGCCGGCTGATCCTCGGATGTCACCATTCCAGTTTAGTGTGGATCCGAGCGGGATAATTCCGCTTCCCCGCCGCCGTGGAACCGCAACCTAAAATCGAAGAAAGCGAGCCGTTTCAGATGACAGCGTCCGCAAGCCAGTCGCAACCGCTCCGCCTGCTGGCCGTCCACGCTCACCCTGATGACGAATCGAGCAAGGGCGCCGCCACCATGGCCATGTACGCCGCTGCGGGCGTCGATGTGATGGTGGCCACCTGCACTGACGGATCGCGGGGCGACATCCAGAACCCCGCAGTGGAGAACGAACCGCACCCCAAGCGGGACATGGCCGGTGCCCGCCGCATTGAAATGGACAACGCAGCCCGGGTGTTGGGAATCCGTCAGCGCTGGCTCGGCTTCGTGGACTCCGGGCTGCCCGAGGGCGACCCGCTTCCGCCGCTCCCGCCGGGCTCGTTCGCCCTCCAGCCGCTGGAACTGGCAGCGGCTCCGCTGGTCAGGCTGGTGCGCAACTTCAAGCCCCAGGTGATCCTCAGCTACGACGAAAACGGCGGCTATCCCCATCCCGACCACATCATGGCCCACCGCGTGGCAGTGGAAGCCTTCGAAGCGGCCGGCGATCCCGAGCGGTATCAGGGTATCGGCGAGCCCTGGACGCCCAGCAAGCTGTACTACGACCGTGCATTCAGCCCTGAACGGTTCCGGGCTCTCCACTTTGCGCTCGAGGAGGCGGGCCTGCAGTCGCCCTACGCCGAACGGCTGGCAGCATGGCTCGAGGCTGATGCCGAAGGCCACACTCCGCCGCTTCCGACGCACCCCACCACCACGCAGATCGACTGCGGGGACTATTTCGAAACCCGGGATAACGCGCTCCGCGCCCACCGCACCCAGGTGGATCCGTTGGGCTTCTTCTTTGCCGTGTCCCCGGACATGCAGCGACGCGCCTGGCCCTGGGAGGACTACACCCTGGTCCAGTCCCGGGTGCCTTCGGAACTGCCGGAAAAGGACCTGTTCGCAGGGCTA
The DNA here is from genome assembly GCF_018613755.1 of Arthrobacter sp. ISL-72. GTDB lineage: Bacteria > Actinomycetota > Actinomycetes > Actinomycetales > Micrococcaceae > Arthrobacter. The sequence continues at coordinate 407,893 of NZ_JAGGPP010000008.1, read as the reverse complement.
AGATAGAGACAGGCCTACTTCTATGTCCCGTAGAAGTCGAGGCCCTCAATACGCTCCACAGAAGGTTTAACCGTGCATCACTTGCTCATTGCTCTCGCGACGACCCCGGCACCCAGCCCCACGCCGTCGCTGCGCCCTGGCCTCTCCGAAGACCAGGTGACTCCGGGCATGTGGGGCTTCATCATGACGGCCTTCTTCGTGCTGGCCACCACGCTGCTGATCGTTGACATGGTGCGGCGCATCCGCCGGGTCCGCTACCGCGCGCAGGTCGAGGAAGAACGTCTGGCCACGTTGCAGGCCGAAGAGCAGGCGCGGCAGGAGCTGCCGGGCAGCAGCGCCCCCGGCACGCAGACTTCCGGCGCGCAGGGGTCCGGCTCTCAGGGCGGACCGGACACCCAGGGAGCCCACGACGGCGGCGCCGACGTCCGGACGGAATCCAACGGTGATGAAGGCCCCGGACGGCGCTGACGGCGGAGTCGGCCAGAGGCGGGCGGGCACAGTCCGGCCCGGGGCAGGCAATGCCCTGGGTGGGGAACCGTCCGCCTACCTGAGGCAGCACGCGGACAATCCGGTGCACTGGCGGCCCTTCGGTGACGAAGCATTCCGCCTCGCCGCGGAGCGCGACGTGCCCGTATTCCTGTCCATTGGCTACGCCGCGTGCCACTGGTGCCACGTGATGGCACACGAATCTTTCGAAGACCAGGAAACAGCCGACTACCTCAACGCGAACTTCGTGGCCATCAAGGTTGACCGGGAAGAGCGTCCCGACGTCGATGCCGTCTACATGGCTGCGACCCAGGCGATCAGCGGCGAAGGCGGCTGGCCGATGTCCGTATTCCTGACACCGGATGGCCGCGCCTTCCATGCCGGAACCTACTTCCCGCCCCGGCCCATGCCCGGCCGGCCCTCGTTCCGCCAGCTCCTCAAGGCGGTCCGCGAAGCCTGGCTGGAACGCCGTGAGGGCGTAGAACACAACGCCGAGTTGCTGGCCAGCGGGATGGCTGAAACCCAGCTTGCGGCAGCAGTTCAACTGACCGGCCGGCCGGACCCTGTGGACGCGGGACTGCTCTCCGAAGCGGTCCGCGTGCTTGCCCGCTCCGAAGACCCGCAGGACGCCGGGTTCGGCACCGCACCCAAGTTCCCGCCGTCGCCCGTACTGGAATTCCTGATCCGGCATTCGGCAGCGGCATCGGAGACCGCCCGTGCGGCCCGCGACATGGCGGGCCGGGCGCTGGCCGCCATGTCCCGGTCTGCGCTGTTTGATCAGCTGGACGGCGGCTTTGCCCGCTACTCCGTCACACGGGACTGGTCCGTGCCGCACTTCGAAAAGATGCTCTACGACAACGCCCAGTTACTGCGGGCCTACGTCCACTGGGTCCGGCTCGGCGGCGACGAAGTGTACCCCGCGGAGGAAGCCGCGGACATTGCCTCCCGCACTGCGGACTGGATGCTGGCATCGCTGGGTCTTTCCGCCCCAGATGACGCCGGCGGCCCTGCCGAGGCTTTTGCCTCGTCGCTGGACGCCGACACTGTGGTGGACGGGAAGCACCACGAGGGCGCGAGCTACCTCTGGACCCCGGCGGAGCTGAAGGAAATCCTGGGGCCCGACGACGGCCAGGCTGTAGCAGCGCTGATGAACGTCCGGGCCGAGGGCACCGTAACGGCCACGGCCTCACCGCTTCATCCGGGCCGCAGGCTCGACGACGCCGAGGCCCTCCTCTGGGAGCGTGTGCGGCCGCGCCTGCTGGAGGCGCGTACCGCGCGTCCCCAGCCCGCCCGGGACGACAAGGTGGTGGCCGGCTGGAACGGGCTGGCCGTTGCCGCGCTGGCTGAGGCGGGGGCGGTTCTGGACCGGCCGGAGCTGGTGGCCGCAGCCGATCGGACGGCCGCATACCTTGAGCGGGTCCACTGGCAGGATTCCGATCCCGGCGCTGAACCCGGCCCCGAACCCGGCGCGCAACCAGTCGGCGGGCCCGGCACGCTGGTGCGTGTTTCGCATGCCGGCCAGGCCCGGGGGATCGGCGGCCTGCTGGAAGACTATGCCTTCAGCGCTGATGGGTTCCTGACCCTTTACGGGGTAACAGGGGCCGAGCGGTGGTACCTGCTCGCCGAAGAGGTGCTGCGGGCCGCGTGCCTGCGGTTTGCGGCCGACGGGACGCTGGTGGACACCGCGGGTGAATCATCGCAGGTGTTCAACGCCCAGGGGCGGCGGGCCGGCCTGGAGCCCTTCGACAATGCCACCCCCAGCGGCGCGGCCGCGTTCGCCGGAGCACTCTTGAGCTATTCAGCGCTCTCCGGTTCAACCGGGCACCGGATCATGGCCGGCAATATCATGTCGCTGCTGCCGGCCCTGGCGACGCGGGCGCCCCGGGCGGCCGGCTGGCTGCTGGCCACGGCACAGGCGGCGCTGGCGGGCCCGGTGGAGGCCGCCGTCGTCGGACCTGATGGTCCGGAGCGAACCGAACTCCACCACGCACTGATGCTGTCCGCCAGTCCCGGGCTGGTGGTTGCGATGGCGTCTCAGGCAACGCCGTCCGGGGCAAGGCCGTCCGACGGCGGCACCCCCGTCGCCGGCGGCGCCGCCGCCTCAGTGCCGCTGCTGGAAGGCAGGACAGCCGCGCCCGACGGCTCGCCGCAGGTGTTCCTCTGCCGGGGCATGGTGTGCGAACGACCGGTGGGCTCCGTGCCTGAACTGCTGGAGCGACTCGCTGCGGTGACAGGCTGATTCATTCCCGCACGCGGCGTTGGTGTTCCCGGCCGGTCTTCCCGGCCGCGCTGCGCTGCCTTAAGCCGGCCGGCTGAGGACAGCGATGGCGATGGCGATGAAGTGTGCGGCGAAGGCGAACACGGTGAAGGCGTGGAAGAGCTCGTGGAATCCAAAGTGCCGGTAGCTGAAGTTCGGCTTTTTGAGCGCGTAAAAAACGGCTCCCGCTATGTAGAGCGCCCCGCCAACGCAGATCAGGACTGCGGAGGCAATGCTGGCCGAGAAAAAGTCCGGCAGGTAGAAGAGGGCACCGCACCCCAGGGCGATGTAGATGGGAACGTAGAGCCAGCGCGGCGCGTGGGTCCACAGCACCCGGAACAGCACGCCCAGAATGGCGCCGGACCAGATGACCCACAGCAGCACCACTGCCTTGGGCCGTTCCAGCAGCGCCCACGCGAGCGGCGTGTAGCTGCCGGCGATCACCAGCATGATGTTCGTGTGGTCGAGGCGTTTGAGGACGATCTTGACGCGGGGCGACCAGTTCCCCCGGTGGTACACGGCGCTGACCCCGAACAGCAGTACGCCCGTAACGGCGTAGACCGCGGAGGCGATTTTAAGGTCGGCAGTGGGTGCCAACAGGATCAGGACCAGCCCGGCGGCTAGTGCCAGCGGCGCGGTGACGGTGTGGATCCAGCCGCGCCATTTGGGCTTGATTGTCAGCAGCTCCGCGATGCGGACTGCTGCATCGTCCATCGGGCTCGATTTCCGGCCGCGGCCTGCTTCCGGCGCCGGTTGGGGAGGATTGCTTTGCATGGCTCCAGAATAAACTACGTTCCAGTAAGTTACTTATGAGTAACGGCGGGGCCCCGAATTGTGGAATCCCGGTGCACCGTGTCCCGGTTGCGGGCGGGTAGCCTAGGAATGCACTGCCGTCACACATAAGGAAGTCAGGTGAGCCTCCCGATGGAGTTGCCCGGGATCCTCTACGGCTTCTATGAACGCAGGCTCCTGCGCTCGCTGGACAAGGACCGCATCCCCAAACACATCGGAGTAATGGTGGACGGCAACCGCCGCTGGGCCAGGCAGTTCAATGCACCCACCAGCCAGGGACACCAGGCGGGCGCCGACAAGATCCATGAATTCCTCGGATGGTGCCAGGAACTGGGCATCAAGGTGGTCACGCTCTACATGCTCTCCACCGATAACATGAGCCGCTCCGGTGAAGAGCTGGACCTGCTGATGGGAATCATCGCGAACACCTTGGACCGGCTGGACGAAGATGAGGACGTCTCGGTACACGCCATGGGGGCGCCGGAACTGCTTCCGGACTATCTGGCGGAGCGGCTCAACAAGCTGACAGCACGTACGCCGGTGCAAGAAAAAATCCACGTCAACGTCGCTGTGGGCTACGGCGGGCGCCGTGAAATCGTGGATGCTGTCCGGGAACTGCTCCATGACGCCGTGGACCGGGGCGAGGACATCGGGCAGCTTGCCGATGAGCTCACCGTCGATGACATCTCACGGTTCCTCTACACCCGCGGCCAGCCGGATCCGGACCTCGTGATCCGCACTTCCGGCGAGCAGCGGCTGTCCGGATTCCTGATGTGGCAGAGCGCCTACAGCGAGTTCTATTTCTGTGAAGCACTCTGGCCCGCCTTCCGCAAGGTCGATTTCCTCCGGGCACTGCGTGACTACGCCGGCAGGCAGCGACGCTTCGGTTCCTGATGCCGGGCCCCGGCGCAGGCCAGGTCCGTTCATGCGGAGTTCACGCGAACGCAACACGAATCGCCGAAGAAATAGTCTGGGAAACAAAGCCGCGGGGAATTACGTTGATTTCATTAGCAGGCAAACTGCCGGCTGATCGGGGAGGCCAGTACATGGAGCGGATTCTCGCACCGGATGTATGGGAGGCCGGAACCGGCCTCGTGGCCGATCCGCCTCACCTATAAAAATCCGGGCGTGCGCCCCGGGGCTGGAGTCGATGTGGCTATTTCTGAACAACTGCCCGACGTCCTTTCTGACCAGGGAGAGAAAGCTACCTCTCGCGCCAAGCGAGCAACCTCACAGACCGGTGCGGCGAAATATGACGCTGTGGCCGGTCTTGCTGTATCCGGCGAAAATGCCGCGACAGAAGACACTGTGTGGAGCTTTGTCATCGACACCTCGGTTTTGCTCTCCGACCCCCGCGCCCTGCTTCGGTTCGCAGAGCACGAAGTCATTGTGCCGATCGTGGTTATTACGGAACTTGAGGGCAAGCGGCATGACCCCGAGCTGGGTTACTTCGCACGCAAGGCGCTGCGGCTCCTGGATGACCTCAGGGTCCAGCACGGCGGGCTCGACCGTCCGATTCCCCTCGGGGATGATGGCGGCACGCTCATGGTGGAAATGAACCATATCTCCACCGAGGTGCTCCCCGCGGGTTTCCGCGGGGCGGACAACGACAGCCGCATCCTCGCCGTCGCGAAGAACCTCGCCAACGAGGGCCGCAACGTCACGGTGGTCTCCAAGGACCTGCCGATGCGGGTCAAGGCTTCGGCAATGGGACTGCTCGCGGACGAGTATCGCAACGAACTGGTGAAGGACTCGGGCTGGACAGGGGTGGCTGAGGTCGAAGCCAGCGAGGAGGACGTTTCCACCCTCTACGGCCACGAGCCGGTCTTTATTGCGGCGGCGGCGGAGATGCCCGTCAACACCGGCCTGGTGCTGCTCTCCAACCGGGGTTCCGCGCTGGGACGCGTGGGTGCGGACAAGCAGGTCCGGCTGGTCAAGGGGGACCGTGACGTCTTCGGACTGCACGGCCGTTCCGCGGAGCAGCGGCTGGCGATCGACATGCTGATGGATCCGTCCGTCGGCATCGTGTCGATCGGCGGGCGGGCAGGCACCGGCAAGTCGGCGCTGGCGCTCTGTGCCGGTCTCGAGGCCGTGCTGGAACGCCGCGAACACCGCAAGGTCATCGTCTTCCGGCCGCTCTACGCAGTGGGCGGGCAGGAGCTCGGCTACCTGCCCGGTTCCGAGGCGGAGAAAATGAACCCCTGGGCGCAGGCAGTCTTTGACACCCTCGGGGCGCTGGTCAGCCAGGAGGTCGTGGAGGAAGTCATGGACCGGGGCATGCTGGAGGTCATGCCGCTGACCCACATCCGCGGCCGCTCGCTCCATGACGCGTTCGTGATCGTGGATGAGGCGCAGTCGCTCGAAAAGAACGTCCTCCTGACCGTGATGAGCCGGATCGGCCAGAACTCCAAGATCGTCCTGACCCACGACGTCGCCCAGCGCGACAACCTGCGGGTCGGGCGGCACGACGGCGTAGCCGCCGTCGTCGAAACCCTCAAGGGGCACCCGCTCTTCGGACATATCACCCTGACCCGGTCGGAGCGGTCGCCGATCGCGGCCTTGGTGACGGAACTGCTTGAAGGGGCCGAAATCTAACGATCGGGGGCCGTGGCCGGATTAGCCGGCCACGGACCTTCAGATCCCGAGGAATTTCGCTGTGGCCTCGTGGCCCTGGACTTTCAGTGTCCAAGTCGGGCGTTTGAATGACTCCGGGGTCACCCTGACCTTCTGGACGTCCTGCATCTTGCCGCCCCAAGCGGCCCTGGTGACGCCGTTCAGGTCATAGCCCAGCGAACGGGATACGCCGAGGGACTTTTCGTTCCAGAAAGCTGCCTCGGATTCGGCCACTTCCGCTTCTAAATGATCGAAGGCGTAACTGACGACGGCGGCCCTCATCTCCTTGCCGAGGCCCCGGCCCTGGGCGGACTTCCGGAGCCAGGAGCCTGTGGTGACCGTCTTGAGAACCGCGAAGTCCTTCGCCTCAAGGTCCTGGCAGCCGATGAATTCACCGCCGTGCCAGATGCCGAGGGGGAGTGTCCAGCCCTCCGGCGAGACTCCGGCCCGGCAGCGCCAATACCACTGCGCCATGTTTGGGCCCGGGTTTTCTGCCGGCACGTCATTCCAAGGTATGCCAAAAGGATTGCGGCCAGGCTCACTGATGCCCGAGAGCGCCGCGTCGACAGCCGCCGGGATGTCATCGTCGCAGATCGGCCTGAGGACAAGCCGGGGTGTGGTCAGCGTGAGGCCTAGAGGCGGCCAGATGGCGGAGAGCTCGGTCATCAGCGAAGCTTAGCCAGCCCGGCAGTCTTGCGGCCAGTCATACGCCGCGGGAAATGTCCCAGCTGATGTGCCGGCGGACGTCGGTCAGGTTCATGGACTCGGCGAGGAATAGGTCATCGAGCATGTATTCGTCCACTGCCAGGATCCTGATCCAGTGTCCATGACTCTTCCATTCGTCCTCCAGGGGGCGGCTGGAAACGCAGACCCCTGTGCCGGCGTCGACCCGAATCAGGTTCCGCCCCGGGCGGCACAGCGGTGCTTCGGGATCCGACGGCCTGTATGCAGCGTTGGGAATCACGATGGTCTCGAACGCGGGGCGGCCCGCGTGGTCCACCTCAGTGAGGGGGCCGAGCTCCACCGCATTCGTGTTCGGGAATTCGATGGGCACTGGGGCGTTCCCGGCCAGCTCCACGGGGTCCAGCGCTGCGGCAAAGCGGCCGTTCCCGAAACAGGGCTCACCATAGGCTGCCTCCGGGCGCCGCCGGACCAGCCCGCCGTCGTCATACACGGGCGTGACCAGCTGCGGCGGCAGGAGCCAGGACTTCCGCGTGGCGCTGACGTAAAAGCCGTCCTTCGAATCATTGATCCCGGTGGTGCTGTGCAGCACCGCGCCGGCAGCGGACTCCAGCCTGAGGGCGCCCGGCCGGCGCAGCCAAGCCCGGACAAGGTCCTCCGGGACGGGATCCGGCCGGTCCACATACTCGAAACGGAGGCTCTGCCACTTCCAGGGCGAGGAACGGCACAGGTTCCTAAACTGCATGGCGACGTCGGCGGGCCTGTTCTGCTGACCGGTTTCCCCGTGACGCCTCGCGTCCCATGTCGACATATCCACAGTTTACGCGCGGGCTCAGCGGCGCAACGGGAAAATCCAGTAGCATCCGAGGGTGATCCAACGACTCGGCGAACTCTGGGATTCCACCCCGCTCGCCTTCTGGCTGGTGCTTGCGGCCTGCGCGTACTTCGGCGTGATGGCTGTGCGGCTCACCGTCATCGACGTCCGGCACCATCTCCTGCCCAACCGGATCGTTTTCCCGTCTTACGCCGTGGGCGGCGTGCTGCTGCTGGCCGCGGCGGTCACGGTCCTAGTGGCGGGCGCGGACGGCGGGGCAGTGCCCGACGGCGCCGCCCGGCTCTTCGGGCTCCCGGGGGTCCGGATCCTGGCCGGGGGCGCCGTGCTGTGGCTTTTCTACTTCGTCCTGCGCATGATCTATCCGCCAGGGATGGGTTTCGGCGATGTGAAGCTCGCCGGCGTCTTGGGGATGTACCTCGGCTACCTTGGCTGGGGCCATGTGTTCGCAGGGACCTTCGCCGCCTTCCTGCTGGGCGGGCTGTGGAGCCTGGGCCTGCTCGCTGCCCGCCGCGGAACACTCAAATCGGACATCCCGTTCGGCCCCTTCATGCTGGCCGGCACGGCGGCAGCCATGCTGCTCCTGCCCGCGGGCTGATGGCCTGCGCCGCCTTGCTGCGGGTTGGCCGGACGGGCGGGTTACGCTGAAGTCATGGCTGTGCCCGACTTCATCCTCAAGCTCCGCGAAAAAATCGGTCATGACCCGTTGTGGATTCCCGCGGTTCGCGGAGTGGTCTTCAACGACGACGGCCACGTCCTCCTGGGCCAGCGCGCCGACAACGGCCGGTGGACACTGATCTCCGGACTGCTGGAGCCGGGAGAGCATCCAGCCCCCGGGCTTATCCGGGAAATCTTCGAAGAAACAGCCGTCGTGGCGGAAACGGAACGCATGGTCTCCGTCGGCGTTGTGGGTCCGGTGACCTTCCCCAACGGCGATGTGTGCGACTTCCTGGACATTGTGTTCCGCTGCCGCCACGTCTCCGGCGAAGCCCGCGTGAACGACGACGAATCCGTGGCAGTGGGCTGGTTCCCGCTCGAGGAGCTGCCGGACATCAGGCCCGGAGACCGCGAATCCATCCGGCGCGCACTGCTGCCAGACGACACCGTCCACTACGAACCCTGACCGTGCCGGCGGCCGCAGCTGCGGCCGCCGGGTCCGGCCCTCCTGGACTCCGGCCCTCCTAGACGGTGGCGGACTGGCGTTCGGCCTCGAGGCGCTCAGCTTCCTCGCCGCCCACGGCCTCGCCGCGCGCCACCATGCCGGCTGTGTCGGACAACGGGATCTGCTTCAAGGTCAGTGCCAGGATCAGAGCGATGCCCAGGAACGGCAGCAGGTACCAGAACACGGGTGCGAGTGAATCTGCGTAGGCGTTCACGATTGCGTCGCGGAGCTGTCCCGGAAGCTGACTCAGAGCTTGCGGGTCCAGGGTCTGGGTGGACTGCGCGGCCTGCGCGGCAGAGGCCCCGGCCCCGGTGAAGGCGTTCGTCAGGGCCTCGGCCAGCCGGGAGGTGAAGATGGAGCCGAACACTGCAACGCCCAGGGAGGCACCGACTTCGCGGAAGTAGTTGTTGGTGCTGGTGGCCGTGCCGATCTGCTCCGCAGGCACGGAGTTCTGCACCACCAGGACGATGACCTGCATGATGGAGCCCAGCCCGGCGCCGAACACGAAGAGCTGGACGCAGATGACCCAGATGGGCGTGTCCGCGGTCAGCGTGGTCAGCCATAGCATGGCGCCCACGGTGAGGGCAGCTCCCATGATGGGGAACAGCTTGTACCTGCCGGTCTTGGAGATCCGGATTCCGGAGTAGATCGCCATGCCCATGAGGCCCGCCATCATGGGCAGCATGAGCAGCCCGGATTCGGCGGCGGAGGTCCCGGAGGACATCTGCAGGAAGGTCGGAACGAACGCGATGGCCGCGAACATGCCTAGGCCCAGCGTGAAGCCGATGGCCGTGGAATTCACGAAAATACGGTTCTTGAACAGGGCCAGCGGGATGATCGGGTCCTCGGCCCGCCGCTCCGCTGTCACGAAAGCCGCAGCTGCCAGCACGAGGCCTGCGCCGAATGCCCAGGTCAGCGGCGAATCCCAGCCTTCATCTTTCTTGCCACCAAAGTCGGTGAAGAAGATCAGGCATGTGGTGGCCGCTGAGAGCAGCAGCACGCCGAGGATGTCGATCCGCTTCTCGGCCTTCTTATTCGGGAGAGTCAGCGTGAACCAGGCGATGGCGAACGCGGCGATCCCGATCGGGATGTTGATGTAGAACGCCCACTCCCAGGTCAGGTGGTCAACGAAGTAGCCGCCCAGGAGGGGCCCGGCCACGGCGGACAGGCCGAAGATGGCACCGAGCGGGCCCATGTACTTGCCGCGCTCCTTGGCCGGGACGATGTCGGCGATGATGGCCTGCGAGAGGATCATGAGGCCGCCGCCGCCCAGGCCCTGGATGGCGCGGAAAACCACGAAGCCCCAGAAATCAGTGGCGAACGCGCAGCCCACCGAAGCGAGCGTGAAGAGGGCGATGGCCACGAGGAAAAGGTTGCGCCGGCCCAGGACGTCACCGAATTTGCCGTAGATGGGCATCACGATGGTGGTGGCCAGGAGGTAGGCGGTGGTGATCCAGGCCTGGTGTTCCACGCCGCCCAGCTTGCCCACGATGGTGGGCATCGCGGTGGAGACGATGGTCTGATCCAGGCTGGAAAGCAGCATCCCGGCGATCAGCGCCGAAAAAATGATCCAGATGCGTTTCTGGGTCAGCAGCAGCGGCTCGGCTGCTTTGGGACTGACTGCGGCGCTCATTGGTGTCCTTCGGGGGAGTCGGTCGAGGGGAGATTAAGGGGCTGTGAGAAAAGCAGGCGTGCGGCGGAGATGTTTTCCATCAGCAGGTCCTGGTATGAACGGGTATTGCCTTCGGAGAAGTAGGCCATGCTGGCGTGCCGGGCAATCCCGCCCAGGGTCACCACGGCCATCCGGACCACCGGGTGGTCCGGGGCCACACCCTCCCGGGCGGCGAGGACGCTGGCAAAATGGGCCTCCCGTTCCTCGGTGGCCCCGATGATCTTGAGCATCAGCTGGGGCTCTTTTTTGATGACGCCGATCAGCTGGCGGGTCTCTTCTTCCGAGGAGCTCATCCGTTCCGACATCTTCAGGCTCAGCTCCACCAGGTCCTGGAAGAGCGTAGGGGAAACTTCGCCCGAACCGGAGCCGGCACCGCCGCGGATGAAGTCGTCAAAGACTTCCTCGGGCAGCTCGTCGTCCACGTGCCCCAGGATGGCGTCCTCTTTGGACGGAAAGTAGTTGAAGAACGTCCGACGCGAGATGCCGGCCTGTTCGCACACTTCCTCCACGGTGTAGCCGGTTAGGCCCCGTTCCGCCGTCAGTGACCGGGCGACGGCGCTGATGGCACCGCGGGTGGCCACCCGCTTCCGCTCCCGGAGGCTGGCACTACTATTTGCACTATCACTCACAAAAGTGAAGTTTTGCACTCAAAACGAGTTAGTGCAAGTTTAGATCGAGGCGCCGCTGAGGGCCCACTGTAGACCCGTCGAGTTTTTGTCCACATATCGCGACTTCGTGGGCCTCCAACTCGCGATATCTGGACAAAAACTCCAAGGAGGGCAGCGCCAAAAACTCCGGGGAGGACAGAACAACAAAGAACGACGACGGCCGCCCGCCTTCGCTGCGAAGGGGGCGGCCGCCGTCGTACTTCTTTGGAAACTATGCCTTGTGCGGGGGGCGCGTCATGGACATGACGTCAAGGGCGGTGTCCAGCTGCTCTTCGGTGAGTTCGCCGCGCTCCAGGAAGCCCATGGCTACGACGGTCTCACGGATGGTCAAACCCTCAGCTACAGCCTTCTTGGCGATCTTGGCGGCGTTTTCGTAGCCGATGAACTTGTTCAGCGGGGTGACGATGGACGGTGAAGCCTCGGCGAGGAAGCGGGCCCGCTCGACGTTGGCGGTGATGCCGTCGATCATCTTGTCGGCCATGACGCGGCTGGTGTTGGCCAGCAGGCGCACGGACTCGAGCAGGTTGGCGGCCATGACGGGGATGCCGACGTTGAGTTCGAAGGCGCCGTTGGTGCCGGACCAGGCGATGGCGGTGTCGTTGCCGATGACCTGCGCGCAGACCATGATGGACGCTTCGCAGATGACCGGGTTGACCTTGCCCGGCATGATCGAGGAGCCGGGCTGGAGGTCCGGGATGGCGATTTCGCCGAGGCCGGTGTTGGGGCCGGAGCCCATCCAGCGGAGGTCGTTGTTGATCTTCATGAAGGAGATCGCGATGTTCCGCAGTTGGCTGGAGGCTTCGATGAGGCCGTCGCGGTTGGCCTGTGCCTCGAAGTGGTCGCGGGCCTCGGTCAGCGGCAGGCCGGTGTCGGTCGCAAGGAGTTCGATGACGCGCTCCGGGAAGCCGGCCGGGGTGTTGATGCCGGTGCCCACAGCGGTGCCGCCGAGGGGAACTTCCGCCACCCGGGGGAGGGAGGCGTTGATGCGCTCGATGCCGTAGCGGACCTGTGCGGCGTAGCCGCCGAACTCCTGGCCGAGGGTCACCGGGGTGGCGTCCATGAGGTGCGTACGGCCGGACTTGACGACGTCCTTGAACTCAAGGGCCTTGCGGTCCAGCGAATCAGCCAGGTAGCCGAGGGCCGGGATGAGGTCGTTGATCAGCGCTGACGTCGCCGCGACGTGGACCGAGGTGGGGAACACGTCGTTGGAGGACTGCGAGGCGTTGACGTGGTCGTTCGGGTGGACAACTTTGTCGCTGCCGGCGGACTTAAGGGCGCGGGTGGCAAGCTCCGCGATGACCTCGTTGGTGTTCATGTTCGAGGACGTGCCGGAGCCGGTCTGGAAGACGTCGATGGGGAAGTCGCCGTCGTACTTCCCGGCAGCAACCTCATCGGCAGCTTCCGCGATCGCCTTGGCCAGCTCGCCGTCGAGCACTCCAAGTTCAGCGTTGGCCTGGGCGGCAGCCTTCTTGACCCGGGCGAGGGCCTCGATGTGTGCGCGTTCCAGGGTTTTTCCGGAGATGGGGAAGTTTTCAACTGCACGCTGCGTCTGTGCACGGTACAGGGCGTTCACGGGGACGCGGACTTCGCCCATCGTGTCATGTTCAATGCGGAATTCTTCAGTGGAAGTCATGGGGCTAGCTTAGGGCGATTTGCGGCCGGGGCTGAAACCGTGAAGGGCTTGCGTCGGCGCCGGATGGCGCCGACGGTTCGTCCTCCAAGTGGTTCTAGAGGTCTCCGATTCCGGAAACAAGGTTTGCGCGGCCCTCGACGAGGCTGTAGGAGAGGCCGATGACCGCCGCCCTGCCGGTTTCAATTGCGGTGGAAATCACACGCGAGCTGTCGACAAGCCGCTGTGAGGTCTGCTTGACGTGCTCCACCACCATCTCGTTGACCTCATTTTCGTCGTTGCGCAGCGACGTCAGGACCGACGGCGTGATGCGCTCTACGAGGTCGCGGATGAAGCCGACGGGCATCTTGCCGGTTTCCACAGCGGTCTTTGTCGCGCTGACGGCGCCGCAGCTGTCGTGGCCGAGCACCACGATCAAGGGCACCCCGAGCACGCCGATGCTGTATTCCAGGGACCCAAGGACGGCGTCGTCGATGACCTGGCCGGCGGTGCGGACGACGAACGCGTCGCCCAGGCCTAGGTCAAAAATAATCTCTGCCGCGAGGCGGGAATCGGAGCAGCCGAAGATGACCGCGAAAGGGTGCTGGTTCTCGACCAGTGAGGAACGGCGCGATGCGTCCTGGTTGGGGTGGGAGGATTCTCCGGCAACGAAGCGCTCATTTCCTTCGCGCAGTCGCCGCCATGCCAGTGCTGGAGTCAGGTAAGTAGCCACGCCGCTACTTTACGACGAAGGAGCGGCCGAAGGTGAAACTGTGGCGGCAGGGTTACTTTCCAAGGACTTCACGACGGCGTCCGCCAGGACGGCGAACTCGTCCAGTTGGGCCGTGCCGGTCAAGACGACGGTGGTGCCTTTGTGAGCGAGCACCATGCTCTTCTCGCCCTTGCCGGTGTCCCGGAGTTCCCAGTCGAGGCCGCCGGCGTTGCGGCTTCCGGTGACGGGGGCGTTCTTGGTTTCCTGGAGCAGCCACGTCGGATTGGCCTTGGCGGTCTGGACCAGGCCGATGAAAGATTCCTTCGGCGTAAGGTAGCCAACCTCCCAGGTGGGCACCCCGGATTCGGTCCCGGACTCCCAGCGGGCGTAATTCGGACTGAATGTGTCGCCGGTCTCGGGTGCTACGGGTGTGAATCCCGCCACACCTGCCGCGTTGGAGGCCACGGCGCTGACGTCCACATTGGGCCGGTAGCCCTCTGACTTCGGCGCGGGATTCATCAAGACGATGGGCAGAAACGCGGCGACGCTCACCACCAGGGCAATGATCATCCCGATGACCGACGCATTGGCCCTTTTTGCCGCTGCGGCGCGGATAACAGGCTTAACAACGGGTGCATCGGCGGCGCCGGCAGGGCCTGCGGATGCGCCCGTGCTTGGCGTTTGGGTCTCGGGAGTGGACTTGTCCTGCGTTTCGCTCACCCTTCTATAGTCGCCCATTCGAACGCCGTTCTCACATTCCTGCCATTCCGCCGGTGAGGAACCGCCGTGTTTCACGGGCTGGTCATCCCATGACCTTCGGATGCCGCCGCGACTATGATCAGTATCAGAGGAATCACCGTGACGACTGATACCGGCCGTACGGGTTCAATGATCGCCACTCGAAGAAGAGGTTCACGTGTCACCAGCGCCTATGACCCAGCAGTACTCCACGATCTCCCCGTCGCTTGCCGTTGGCATTGACGAACCGGACCGCAACCTTGCCCTGGAACTTGTCCGCGTCACCGAAGCCGCGGCAATTGCCGGTGGCCACTGGGTGGGCTTCGGCGACAAGAACAAGGCTGACGGCGCAGCAGTCGACGCCATGCGCTCCTTCCTCCAGACCGTCCACTTCAACGGCGTTGTGGTCATCGGTGAAGGTGAGAAGGACGAAGCTCCCATGCTTTTCAATGGCGAGCGTGTCGGAGACGGCAACGGCCCCGAATGTGATGTTGCCGTCGACCCCATTGACGGAACCCGGCTGACCGCCCTGGGCATCAACAACGCCCTCGCCGTTCTCGCAGTTGCCGAACGCGGCTCCATGTTCGACCCCTCCGCCGTGTTCTACATGGAGAAGCTCGTCACGGGCCCGGAAGCGGCGGACATGGTCGACCTGCGGCTCCCCGTCAAGCAGAACCTGCATTTAATCGCCAAGGCAAAGGGCGTTAAGGTCAACCAGCTGAACGTCATGATCCTGGACCGGGACCGCCACCGTCCGCTCGTGGAGGAAATCCGCGAGGCCGGTGCCCGCACCAAGTTCATCATGGACGGCGACGTCGCCGGAGCCATCGCGGCTGCGCGCTCGGGAACCGGTGTCGACGCACTCATGGGTATAGGCGGAACGCCGGAAGGCATCGTCGCGGCATGTGCCATCAAGTCCCTCGGCGGCGTCATCCAGGGCCGCCTGTGGCCCACCAGCGATGACGAGAAGCAGAAGGCCATCGATGCCGGCCACGACCTTGAGCGCGTGCTTTCCACCAACGACCTCGTCTCCAGCGACAACTGCTACTTCGCAGCCACGGGAATCACCGACGGCGACCTCCTCAAGGGTGTGCGCTACTCCAAGGACAAGGTCCTGACCCAGTCGATCGTCATGCGGTCCAAGTCCGGAACCATCCGCTTCGTGGACGGCGAGCACCAGGCCAGCAAGTGGGAAGGCTACGCCCGCAAGAGCTAGCCCCGCCTTCTCCACGTCCTCCTTCAGCGCGAACGGACACTTGGGGCCCGGATCATACCGATTCAGGGCCCCAAGTCCCCGTTCGCGTTGTTCGTTGGCGGTGACCACCGAACCTCATCACGGCCTTGATTTTTTCGATCACGAACGGCTTGTCTCCTTCGAGGTCCTCCTTGAAGACGCGTACTTCGCGCCAACCGAGCCGTTCGGTTACGGTCCGACGGCGGGTGTCGCTTCGGACCTGGATCGGGTCAGCATGGTGGACACCGTCGTACTGCAAGGCGATCCGTTCCTCCGGATAGGCACCGTCCGGCCACACTGCTGCCTGTCCCCACTCATCGGTGATGACGTAGTTGAGTTCCGGGATGAGCGCCGACCATTCGACGTAACTCTGCAAGGGTGGACAGGGCTTCCTTGGGCCGGGGAAAGTCAGGGCCGTGGGCAACAACGATGGAATCACCGGCCGCGATCAGTTCGTCGACGGAAAGGACAGCAGCAAGATCGAGCCACGTCCTTTCCGGTGAGGTGACTCGTACGCCGTCGTGCATCATCACTTCGCCGTCCTTGAACGTCAGCCGGTGGCCCACCACATTGAGCCGGCGGGGTTTGCTGCCCGTGCGATCCCGGGCTACATGGATGCGCCAGTCCTCCTGCATCCATGGAGGAAGGCCGAACGCCCAAATGCGGGCAGCGGACTGGTGCGTCAGGACTGATTCGTCATCCAGGTCCGTATAAGCCCGGAGACTGCATGCAGCAAAGTTCGGGCTCTCCAGTGGGATTCGGATGCCACGGGAGGGGATGAGGACGTCGGATTGCCGCTGCCGCTTTCGGGGCACCCCCAAGGCGCTGGCGGCAGTTGAAGTGAAGGAACCGGTGAGTAGTTCACACGGCAGGGGCGTCCTGGGCATGCTCCAGTCTGCAACGCTTGGCGCAGGCCAGAGCTGTTATCCACAGGCGAACCGTCGCAGGAAGCGCGAACGGACACTTGAGGCCCCGAAACCCGGGCCCCAAGTGTCCGTTCGCGCTTTACCGCCGGGCCCCAAGTGTCCGTTCGCGCTTCGGGGGTGGGGCTTAAGTGTCCGTTCGCGCTGATGGGGGTTAGCTGCGGAGGGTGCGGAGCTTTTCGCGGGCCTTCCGGGCCAGCTGGTAGGCGCCGTAACGAGCCTTCTTCACGGGGAGATCCCAGGTGCCCGGGTAGGCGACTTCACGGCCGCCGAAGGACTTCTTGAACGCGGTGAACCCGGCCCACTTGTGGTTGGGGTCGTCTTCCGGGGCCACACCCCACAGGTCGACGTGCTTGAGGCCCTTCTCCTTGGCATCTGCCATAAGCGTTACCAGCAGCGGTATGCCGGCGCTGAGCTTCCGGTGCGAGTCGTCCAGCGCCGCATGGGCGTAGGTGCGGGTGTCGGCGGAGTCGTAGGCCAGGGCAGCGGCGATCGGGCCGCCATGGCGTTCGGCGATGAACAGCGTGGCTGCACCTGCGGACATCAGCGATTGCGCAACCTGGCTGAGGTACTCATCGCTCTGCGGCTTGAAGCGGCTGCGTTTCGCCGTCATGTGCAGGAAGTTCAGGAGGATGCGGATGTCCTCCGGATCCTGCGACGTCCGGAACGTCACGTCCTTCTTGTGGATGTTCCGGTAGAGGTTCCGGTTCACGGGCTTCATCTCCGCCAGGACGTCTTTGAAGTCCCGGTCAAGGTCCACGATCCAGCTCAGTTCAGGCTGCTGGCTGACGGGGGCCGGACGCAGGCCGCGGCTCCGCAAAATTGTTTCGGAATCAGGGGTTTCGAAGCCGGCACTGACCGGCTCGATCCGGACGAATGCCGCCCCGGACCTGCGGGCCAGCGCCACCAGAGCCGCCAGGGAGGCGTCGAACGCATCCAGCGAAGACGCCACGGGACCGTACGGGGCGTAGAGGACCTTGCCCGCCGGATTCTTCTCCTCCACGGCAAGGAAGCTCCAGCCTGCACCTGACTGTTCGTGCACCGTGCGGCCCAGGGAGCGCTGGAATTCCGCCCATTGCGGGGTCTGCAGGAAGTATTCCACCGAATCAGGCTCCCGCTGCGGTGGTCACGGCAAAGGCAACGGCGGTCCCTGCAGCGCCGGCTGCGGGGTGCACGTTGACCGGAGCCTCCGCGGCAGGGAGGAAGGCACTCGCACCGCGGTCCAGGCGGAGGTCGCCTTTGGGGGAGTCCAAAAGCACGGAGCCGGCGATCACGATGATCACGGCCGCGCCCGACTGCGCCAGCGGAACGGGGCCGGCGCCGGCCTCCAGCTCGATCCGCTGCAGCTGGAATTCGCGGAACGGCGGCCGGTACAGCTCCTGGCCCAGCCCAGACGTCTCCGGCTGCAGCATCGGCACGCCCACCGATTCGAATTCGACGGTGTCCAACAGTTCGGGAACATCCACAAACTTTGGCGTCAGGCCGCCCCGGAGCACATTGTCCGAGGAAGCCATGACCTCGATGCCGAGGCCATGGAGGTAGGCATGGACGTTGCCCGCCGGCAGGTACACTGCATCGCCGGGAGCCAGCGAGATCCGGTTCAGCAGCAACGAAATGAGTACACCGGGATCCCCCGGGTAGTGCCCGTGCAGGCTGACGACAGTGGACAGCTCAGTCTGGTACGGGGTCATTGTCAGCCCGGCCTTGAGGGCTGCGACGAGCTCTCGCACAGCATGGGAGACGGCATGGCCTCCGCCGATGAGGCGGGTGAAGGCAGCCTTCAGCGCATCGTGCTCCACCGGCGCAGCAAGGTCCTCCACGACATCCAGGAAAACCTGCGGGACGTCAACGGATATCTCGCGCATGGACGCCGCAAGGTGCTCAAAGAGGGCACGGGACGACGCAGCCGGACGGAAGCCGCAGAGCGCCTCAAACGGCGTCAGGGCAAAGATCATCTCCGGCTTGTGGTTGTCATCCTTGTAGTTCCGCTCGGCCGCGGAACGGTCGACGCCGGCAGCCTCCTCGCGCGCAAACCCGGCCCGTGCCTGCTCCAGCGTGGGGTGCACCTGGAGGGACAGGGGAGTTTCGGCGGCGAGGACCTTGAGCAGGAACGGCAGGCGGGGGCCGAACTCCGCCACGCTGGCACTGCCCAAATGGTGACCGGGATCAGAACTGATCAGTGCGTCCAGAGCCAGCGGACCGCCGTCGGCCGCGGTTGCAACGGAAGGTGAATCCGGGTGGGCGCCCACCCACAGCTCCGCTTCAGGCCCGCCCGACGCGGGCCGGCCCAGCAGCCCGGCAATCGCGGTGGTGGAGCCCCAGGCGTAAGGCCTGAGGACGTTCTCAATTTCGTACACTGCCTGGTGTCCTTATCTAATTGCAGCAGTTAAAGCGGGCGGCATTGGCCGTTGGTGGCCACGAGGTCCCGGATGGCCTGCTCGTTGCCTTCGCGCTTGAACTGGTTGAGCATCTCTTCCGTAATGGGCTCGCCGTCAGGGGTGGTGGTCACCGGTGTAAAGTCCGACGACGACGGCGACGGCGACGGCTGGGTCAGGGGAGCCGCGGGTGCGGCTGCCATGAGCTGTCCGGAAGCGGCCCGGGGCTGCACGATGCTGTCCTCCGCGGCGGGACTCTTACCGGCAGGATCCGCGGCGGCACCCGCTGACTCTCCGGACTGCGCGGCGAGCAGCTTCTGCACCTTTTCGTGGATCTGGTCGAAGTCCGGCACGGTGGAGAACGATGCGTCAAAGTCCGGCGGCCCGATGGTGAGCCGGCTGACTTCGGTGCCTTTGGCTTTCATGGCCAGGTCCACGAAGCTTCCGAGCTGGCTTGCGGAAATGTTGGAGTCCACAACCTTGGTGCCGGCGTTCGCGATGTCCTCGAACTTGGAGAGCAGCGTGGCCGGGTCGAGCTGCTTCAGCATTGCCTGCTGCACGCATTGCTGGCGCTGGATGCGGGCATAGTCGTCCACGAATTCGCGCGAGCGTCCGTACCAAAGGGCGTGGTAGCCGTCGAGGTGCTGATCACCCGCCGCGATCCAGCCGGTGGGCATGCCGTGGATTCCGTTGGCCTCATCCACCATGTCGCCGCTTAGCGGCACCCAGCCGCCGGCCTTGATCTTGATCCCGCCCATCGCGTCAATGAGTTTCGCAAATCCCTCCATGTCGACCAGGACATAGGCCTGGACGGTGATGCCCAGGGAGCCGGACACGGCCTCGAGTGTTGCCTGGGCGCCGGGATCGGCCACCCCGGGGTAGAGGTCCGTGTGCTCGTTGGTCACTTCGGTGTTGATCGCGTTGATGAGGCATTCGTCGCCGCAGTTGTACCCGTCGGGGTAGATCTGCCGCATGGGGGAGCCTTCGGCGAACTGCGCGTTCTGCAGGTTGCGCGGCACCGAGATGATGGCGGTCCGGCCGGTCTTCGCGTCGACACTGAGGACGGACAGGCTGTCCGGGCGCCGGCCCGTGCGGTCGTCGCCGGCGTCGCCGCCCATCATCAGGAAGTTGTAGCGCCCGTCCACCGGGTCGATGGCCGGGCCTGTGGAGAAGATGCTGCCGATCGCGTTCCGGCTCACATTCAGCACGTAGGCCGCATAGCCCAGCGTGCCGCTGCTGAGCACCATGGCCAGGACCAGGGCGACGCCGACAATCGGCCGCATTCCGGGAGCCAGGAGGACAGGCCGGATGAGCCGCAGGGTGTTGACGAACAGCACTGCCCAGCCCACCGCCAAGGCAATGAGGATGACGATGATCAGGAGGGACGCCACGGAATTGGTGACGATCCCGATCAGGATCGTGCGGTTGACCAGCAGGAGCACCAGGGCCACGACTGCCAGGCTCCAGACCGCCAGTGTTACCCGCAGCGCAATCCGTCCCAGCTTGCGGTCGCCGGCTACGATCTGGGCACTGCCCGGGACGAGCAGGGTCAGCAGCAGGAGGACGAACGCGCGTTTGGTCCGAACGGGGGCCGGAGCTGCTACAGGGTTGCGGACGGGATCCGTCAGGTCCTGTCGCGGCGCCAGGGGGCGGGAGTGGCTGGTGGTCATCTGTGATTCCTAACGGCTGCCCCGGAGAACGACGTTGCCGTCGGAGAACACTTCGCTGACTTTCTGCCGCAGGTTGGCGCCCTTGCGGGTGGCGACGTCGTTGAGCTCCTGGGCGAATTCGATCAGGTCCTGGCGCAGGCGGACGGCCAGGTCGTCCGTGCCGGAGGCCAGCATGCGGACGGCCAGCAGGCCCGCATTCCGTGCGCCCGCGATCGACACTGTGGCCACCGGAACCCCGGCGGGCATCTGGACGATGGACAGCAGCGAGTCCATGCCGTCGAGTGTCTTCAGCGGTACAGGGACACCAATGACCGGAAGAGGCGTTACGGACGCCAACATGCCCGGCAGGTGGGCCGCGCCGCCGGCGCCGGCGATGATGACCCGAAGTCCGCGCTCGTGCGCCGTCTGGCCGTAGCGGATCATTTCGGTGGGCATCCGGTGGGCTGAGACCACATCGGCTTCGAACGGGAGGCCGAATTCGGCGAGGGCTTCCGCCGCGGCCTCCATGACCGGCCAGTCCGAGTCGGAGCCCATGACCAGGCCGACGATCGGGGCGTCTGTTTCAGCTGCGTGGATTGACGTTGGGCGTGTGCTCATGCGGTCTCCTCTGAGTTCCCTGATGCTGTTCGGGCCGAAGCCCGGCCGTCGCGGATGATATCGGCCACGGTGGTGGCCCGCTGCCGGACCGAGTCAACGTCCGCGGCTGACGCCCCCACCAGGTTGACGTGTCCGATCTTCCGGCCGGGCCGGACGGCCTTGCCATAGCAGTGGATCTTCGCGGCCGGCTCGGTGGCCATGGCCAGGGGATAAGCCGAGAACAGTTCCTGGTTCTCGCCGCCGAGGAAGTTCTTCATCACGACGACGGGACCCACTGCGTCCGTGGCGCCGAGCGGGAGGTTCAGCACGGCGCGGAGGTGCTGTTCGAACTGGCTGGTCACCGATCCGTCCTGGGTCCAGTGGCCGGTGTTGTGCGGTCGCATGGCGAGCTCGTTGATCAGGAAGCCGGAGCCGACGCCGGGAGTTTCGAAGAGTTCCACGGCCATGACGCCGGTGACTCCGAGTTCGTTGGCGATGCGGAGTGCTGCGTCTTCGGCGGCTGCCGCCACCTCAAGGGAGATGTCCTGGGCGGGGGCGATCACTTCGTCGCAGACGCCGTCCACCTGGATGGTGTGCACCACAGGCCATGCCCGCGACTCGCCGTCGGGAGTGCGCGCAACAAGCGCAGACAGCTCGCGGCTGAACTCCACCTTCGCTTCGACGAGCAGGGGGCTCATGGCCTCGAACCAGTCGGCGGTGCCGCCGGCTTCCTCAGCCGATCTGACGATCCGCACGCCCTTGCCGTCGTAACCGCCGCGCGGGGTCTTCAGCACTACCGGCCACCCGGTGTTCTCACCGAAGGCAACCAGGGCGTCGACGTCGGCAACGGAAGCCCAAGGGGGATTCGGCAGCTCCAGCCGGTCGATGGCTGCACGCATCACGAGTTTGTCCTGCGCGTGGACCAGGGCGTCCGGGCCGGGCTGTACGTTGACGCCGGCCTCCTGCAGTGCCCGCAGGTGGTCGTTGGGGACATGTTCGTGGTCAAAGGTCATGACGTCCAGTCCCTTGGAAAACTCCAAAAGGGCGTCAAGGTCCTTGTAGTCACCCACCGGCGAGGTGGGTACAGCCGAGACCGCGGAAACGTCCTCACCTTCGGCAAGGACACGGAGTTCAAAGCCCAGGGCCGTTGCGGCGGGGGCCATCATGCGGGCAAGTTGGCCGCCGCCAACTACGCCGATTACTGGAAAAGTCACAGAGCCAGCCTACAGAAGAGCAGGGGAGTTCCGGGCTTCCCCACGGTTTCGGCCCGCAAGTTGCGTCGATTCGTCTCCCGGGAAAGGCCGTGCTGCGGGTCCCGGCAGGCCTGCTCCCGGCTTACGGGCTAAAATGGGGGTTTGGCCCTGTGGCCTGAAATTTCAGTCGGCCATGGAGGGTCATGTTTTACACACTTGCAGAACGTTTGCGCGGACTCGCCTCGCTTTTCTGGCGTGAGGTGGCCAAGTTCGGCGCCGTCGGCGGTGTCGCCTTCGTGATCGACAACGGCCTGACGTATTACCTGATGCACGGCCCGATGACTGACAGTGAGGCCAAAGCACGGTTCGTCGGGGCGACGGTTGCCACCATCTTCTCCTGGATCGCTAACCGCTTCTGGACCTTCCGCCACCGCCGCCAGGACAACGTGATCCGCGAATTCTTCATGTTCATCCTGATTAACGGCATTGGTATCGGCATCTCCACCGGGTTCACGGCCCTGGCCAAGTACTCGTTCGGCATCACTGACAAGAACGTGCTGTTCCTGGCGGGCGTTGCCGGCATCCTCGTGGCAACTGTGGTGCGCTTCTTCGCCTACCGGTTCCTTGTCTTCAATAAGGAACTCGACGAAGAGCCCGCCTTCTCGCATGACCACGAGATCATCGAACTGCATCACCACCAGGACAAGCAGGCAGTCCGCGTTCCAGGCAGCGAGCCTGCCGGAACGGTGCAGGATCCCGACCTGCCCAGCCCGCCCCGCAGCTAGGTTTACTCTCCCTGCACCCGTTCGTCACTCAGGAGCTTGTCCGTCACCGTCACGTCCGGGTGGACCAGCACGACGGAGCCGCCGTTGTGCCAGGCACCCAGTGACTGGACCAGGGCGGCCTCAAGGCCGTCGTGTGCCTGGACCAGCAGGCGCACTCCGGCGTCGTGCGGAGCCGCAAAGCCTTTGAGCAAGTCAGCGTGTGCGTGCGAAGTGCCCGTTGATGTCACGATGGCCCGGCCGGACCCGTCCGGGTCCTCGTGGCCCATAAAAACGTCGCCGTGCGAGCGCACTTCGGCGGCAAAATCGACGACGCCGGGCGGCAGCTCACCGGGCCAGCGCATGGCCAGTGCCGGAAGCGGCACTGCGATGACGGCGTCGAACCCGCCGGCCTCCTGGCCGGCCTCCGGCGACCCGGTGGCGAGCAGTTCGGCTTCCCTGGAGTCGGCGCCCTCAGAGTCAACGACAACTTCCATCCCTAGCTGCCAGGCGGCCAGGGCAATGACCATGGACTTCCAGTGCGCAGGGAGGTCCAGCCGCAGGCGCATCCCGGGTTCGGCGTCGAGTTCGTCCTGCAGCAGGTTGCTGGTCTTTGCGACCCAGTTGTCCAGGACGCGGCCTGACAGTTCCACCCTCTCGGCGTCAGGTCCGTACCAGGTCAGTCGGGGGGAGGTTGAGTGGCCGGACCGCAGCGCAGTCATCAGGTCGATCGCCGGGATGCTCATGCCAACATCTTGCCACGGTGCCCGGCGTGCGGGGAGGGCATGCCGGCAGCATGGCAACCTCCGGATCGGGTTGGGGGCAGCTCGTGTGATCTTGAACACATGGTTTTTACTAACTTTGTTTGGCTAAAATGCGGAAGCTGGGTGGATTTCCCGGGATTCCCGGAAAACTCCCAGAAAAGTAGTCAGTAGGCTGTCAAATTTCCCGTACTGGCGGGGGAGTGGGTAAAAATCCCGGGCGTGGCGTGGCGCCGGATCGTGCTCGGAGTTGATTATTATTCCGGCTGCCGCTTGACTCCCGGCGACTTACACACGTGTAATTAGCTATCGAAAGCCATTGCGCAAATGCGGGCCACACAACCGAGTGTCCAGGTATTCAGGCAGGGGCAGCAACATCAGGAGGGACGCCATAATGGGGCAAGTTGAGCGTATCCATGAAGATGCCGTCGTCGCCGGTCAGGCGTCGGCAAAATACCGTTCGCGCGGCGTGCCAAGCGATTGGTATGTAGATCCGGCCGATCCGGATGCTGCCGAGCGGTACAACCAGAGCACCAGCGATTCTTTGCAGGACCAGGCCACTGCTTTCCTGGCCGCACATGAAGCGCTCCTGGCCGGCAACCCGGACCAGGACCATAATCTTGACGATCCTCCGATGGAATTGCAGACCCTCCATTCGGAAACCACCGCGCAGCCGGTCTGGATCGGGCTTCCCCTCGAGCAAGGCTTCGACGACGAAGGCGAACTCGGCTGGCAGACGGACGCACTGTGCGCGCAGACGGATCCGGAGGCGTTCTTTCCCGAAAAGGGCGGCTCGACACGCGACGCCAAGAAAGTCTGCGGTGCGTGCAACGTGCGCTCACAGTGCTTGGAGTACGCGTTGTCGAACGACGAGCGCTTCGGTATTTGGGGAGGCCTCTCCGAGCGTGAGCGCCGTCGGCTGAGGAAGCGAGCAGTCTAATTCTTCAAGTAGTACACGTCACCGCCGTTGTGGTTGCCCACAACGGCGGTGACTATCTTCCCAGGACCCTGGCGGCTTTGTCGGAGCAGACCCGTCCGGTGGATGCTTTTATCGGCGTTGACACCGGCTCGCGGGACAACTCCGCGGTTCTGCTGGAGCAAGCGTTCGGCGAGGCAAACGTCACCACCTTCCAGCAGGGAAGGAGCGGAATGGGGGATGCGGTCAAGGCCGGCCTGGCTGCCTTGGACCCGTGGCAATCCCACCGGCCGGACACAACCCGGCAGGACCCGGACCCGCAGGAGCCCGAGCGGCCGGCAGGCGGCACCGAGTGGATCTGGCTGCTGCATGACGACGCCGCACCCGCACCCGAGGCCTTGGCCGAACTGCTTCACGCCGTGGAGCGGGCACCGTCAGTGACGGTAGCCGGCTGCAAGCAGCTTGACTGGAATTCCACGCGCCGCCTGATGGATGTCGGACTTTCCACCAGCCGCTGGGCTGAACGGCTGACCCTCATTGAAGCGGACGAACTCGATCAGGGGCAATACGATGGCCGCAGCGACACCTTTGCGGTCAACTCCGCCGGCATGCTGGTGCGGCGGGACGTCTGGGAAGAACTGGGCGGTTTTGACCCGGCACTGCCCGGATCGGGCGACGACGTCGATTTCTGCTGGCGCAACCGCCTGGCGGGACACCGCGTTGTGGTGGTGCCCAGTGCGCGGATGTTCCACGTTTCGCAGCGGCCTCAGGCGCTAGGCAGCGCCAGCGCCGCCCGCAAGGCCCAGGTTTACCTTCGCCTCAAGCACACCGTGTGGTGGAAGGTGCCGCTCCACGCGGTCGGGGCGCTGCTGGGGAGCCTCTTCAAGCTCGTCTTCAGCATTGCCGTCAAGGACCCCGGCCACGGATTCTCCCAGCTCGTGGCCACCTTCGTTGCGCTCGGACGGCCCGCCGCTGTGGTCCGCGGACGCCGCGAGGCTGCACGGACACGCCGGATCCGCCGCTCTGTGATTAAGGGACTCCAGACCCCGCGGCGCGAAGTCTGGGCCCACCGGCGTTCCCTCATTGAAGCCCTTGGCTCCGATGACCCGGCAGACCACAGCGCCCGGGCTGATCCGCTGGCGGAACAGCCCAGCGGTGACTCCACGGACGACTTCGCCGCATTGACCACTTCGGACCGCGGCTGGGTGGGCAGCGGTGCCCTGCTGGCCGTCATAGTCACGGCGGCCGCTTCGCTGGTCGGGCTCTCCGGCTTTTTCCGCGCCGAAGCAGTCTCCGGCGGGGCCCTGATTCCGCTCTCTTCGAAGGTCTCGGACATCTGGCACCACGCCACCAGCTGGTGGATCGGGCTTGGCGCCGGGCTGCCCGGCCACGGCGACCCCTTCGCCCTTCTTCTATGGGTCCTTGGCCTGGCCGGCGGAGGGGACGCGAACAGTGCCCTGGCCTGGCTGCTTCTCCTGGCCATGCCGCTTTCCGGCCTCACCGCCTGGTTCGCGGCGGGCGGCCTGACCACGCGGCGGCGTTTCCGCCTGGTCGCAGCACTCGTCTGGGGTGGTGCCCCCGCACTGCAGGTTGCGCTGAACCAGGGCCGCCTTGGTGCGCTGATTGCACACATCATGATGCCGCTGCTGGTCCTGGCGCTGCTGCGCGCCACGGGCACCGCCCGCGGCCAGGGCCGCTTCGCGGTTCCCGAACCGGGAGACCGGCGCTTCGTGGAAAAGCCGCCCGCCAAGCCTGGCGTCAACGGGACCCCGTCCTGGACAGCCGCAGCGGCCGCCGGGCTGGCACTCGCTGCTGTCGCTGCAGCGGCACCGTCCCTGCTGCTGCCGGCCGCCGTCGTCGTTGTCCTGGCGGGGATCCTGCTGGGCAGGCGCGGCCGCACCGTGTGGTGGGCACTGCTGCCGGGCGCCGCACTTTTTGTACCGTTCGGTGTTTCCACCCTCGACCGTCCGCGGGCCCTGCTGGCAGACCCCGGCGTGCCGCTTGCCTTCGACGCCGCCCCGCTGTGGCAGCAGGTTCTCGGACAGCCGCTGTACTTCGATGCCGACGGCGGGTTGTCAGGTCTTTCCGTTTTCGGCGGATCCGGCGTCCCGTGGGCCCTGCTCATGGCGTTCCTGATCGGACTTCCGGTCCTGGTCCTCGCAACGGCTGCTTTGTTTGTCCCGGGCAAACGCACACGCGTTGCCCGTGCCCTGTGGGTGGCAGCCCTGATCATCCTGGCCGGCGGCTGGCTCGCCGGACACGTCGCAACCGGTGCCGGGCCCGACACCCTCGTCACGCCCTTCACGGGGCCGGCCGTCTCCGCGGCCGGATTCCTGCTGCTGGGTGCCGCCCTGATCGGTGCCGACGGCCTGCTCGGCTTCGCGCAGAAGACGGACCCGGCCCCGGCAGCCCGCCGGATGGTCCTCAAGTCCGTGTCCGTCCTGGCCATGGTCCTTCTCCTCGCCGGACCCCTGGCCGGGTTGACTGCCTGGGCCGCCCAGAACCTGTTGCAGTCCTCATCCGGGGCCGGGCCCGCCGCGACGGTGCCCTCGCCGCTGGGAACCCCCCGGCAAATTGACCCGGCCGCTGCCCGCACCCTCCCGGCAACAGCGATCGACCGCGGCCAGGGCCCGGAGCAGACACGCACGCTGGTCATCGACACAGGCGAGGACGGCACTTTCGACGCCTCCATCGTGAGGGGTGCCGGCACCACACTGGATGGCCTGTCCACCATCGCGGTCGCCCGCAACATCATGGGCGAACCCGGCAAGGAAACCATCAGGGACGACGACGCCGTCACCGCAGCCCTGCGCAGCGTTGTTGCCACCGTGGTGGCCGGTCAGGGCGTTGACCCGCGCCCGGAGCTGGAACGCCTCGGAGCAGGCTTCGTTGTCCTCCGGGCCTCCGACTCCGCCGCCCAGCTGACTGCAAGCCGGATGGACGCCGTTCCAGGCCTGGTGGCCGTAGGACAAACCAACGTCGGCTGGCTCTGGCGGATCAGCCCGCTGAACCAGCCCGTCATCGACGCTGCCGACGTTGCCCACCGCGTGCGCATTGTCGACGGAACCGGCGCAGCAATAGGACTCCTGCCCTCCGATCTGGAATCTGTTGGCGCCGCCGTTCCGGAAGGGCCCGAAGGCAGGCTTGTGGTGCTCGCTGAACGCTCTGATCCAGGCTGGTCCGCGTGGATGGATGGCCGCCGGCTAACATCAACGACGTCCGGGTGGTCGCAGGCGTTCACCCTGCCCGCCCAGGCCGGCCAGCTGACCATCCGCTACGAAAACCCGTGGGCTTTGTGGACGGCCATCGTCCAGGCAACAGTCATCGGCCTGACCGTGCTGCTGGCAGTTCCCATGCCCGCCCGGCGGCCGAACACCGGCCTCTCCCGCGATGAAGGCTCCCTGCGTAAGGAACATCAGCATGCATAAGGACGGGAACGACGGCGCGCCGGAAGCTAGCCCTAACGAGGCCGGGCCCGCCGAGGCTGGGACCGCCGAGGCTGGGACCGCCGAGGCGGGGAAGACCCCGCGAGGCAAGGCCGTCCGCGGCAAGACTGTCCGGATAAAGGCCCCCCGCGGCACGGTTGCCGGACTCGCCTCCGCGGCGGTGATCGTGGCCGCCGCCGGAAGCCTGGTGGCCGCCGCGTCCCTGGCCCCCCAAAGCGCCGGCAGCCGTCCGCTTGAAGCCCCGCTCGCGGCGGTTCCCGCCGGAAGCAACGTGGGAATCTGCCCCGGCCCCGCCCGGTTGCTGGAAGGCACACCGGTTGGAACGGACCCGCAATTCAGTCCTGAGTCGTCCACAGCCCGAACCATGCTCAATGCGGCCGTACTGAGCATGAACTCCGGTGCGCTGCCCGCGAGCCGGCTCGCTGAGCTGAACGGCAATACCCTCGCGGAAATCGCTAAGGATCCCGGCACGCCCACAGCCTCGGCAGCCCCGCCGTCCCTGCTCGCGGGAGTCGTCTCCCAGCGTGCCGTGGACTCCGTCAGTGTCCTGAGCGCGGACGCTGTGGGCAACCAGCAGGCAACTGCCGGCGCCGTGATGCGTTATGCATCTGCCGACGGCGATCTCCAAGGCTGGGCGGCGGCTGCCTGCCAGCAGCCGTCCAACGACCTGTGGCTCGTGGGAGCCAACACGTCTTTGGGCCGGACCGCGGTGCTCAACCTCAGCAACGCTTCCAGTACCCCGGCAACCGTCAGCCTGGACCTGTACGGTGCGAAGGGCCAGATCCAGGCGCCCGGCAGCAGGGGGCTCCTGGTCGCTCCGGGAACCACCCGTTCGATCGTGCTGGCAGGCCTTGCTCCGGACCAGGAACAGCTGAGCGTCCATGCACGCAGCGCCGGCGGGCCGGTCACCGCCGTCATCCAGCAGAGCGTCCTTAGGGGGCTCACCCCCGGAGGCGTGGACTTTATTGTGCCCGGGGCTGGGCCGGCCACCCGGCAGGTGATGGCCGGACTGGACATCCAGGACCCGGCATCGGCGAAGGCACTCGCCGCCAAACAGGGGTTCGCCGACGCCGCGGCGGCTCTCCAGATCGCAGTTCCCGGTCCGGCGGACGCGGTGGTGGAAATCAAGCTGTACGGGCGTGACGGCCAGAAAGCACTGCCGGGCGGCGGGGTGGTGACGGCCAAGGGAGGAGCCGTGACCGAGGTTTCGCTGGCCGGGGTCCCCGCCGGCCACTACACCCTGGCAGCCAGCTCCGACGTGTCGTTCGCCGCTGCCGCACGGGTCACCCGGGGCCTCAGGGCAGACAGCGCCACGGACTTCACCTGGTCGGCCTCGTCGGCGAGGCTCGGCAGCCAGCACGTCGTCACCGTTCCCAGGGGCGGCGAGCGGTATCTGGTTTTCGGTGCACCGGATGACCGGGCCAAGATCACCTACACTCCCATCACGGCTGACGGCAAAGTCCGCACGGCCGCTGCGGCTGACATCGCCGGCGGAACCACAGCCGTCATCAAGGTTCCGGAGGAAGTGAGCGGGGCCCCGGTGCTGGGCTACGTTGTGTCGGCGTCGGGCGACGCTGCCTACGGCACAGTGCTGCTGGAGCAGGAAGGGCGCTCAGACATCGCCACCGTGGCGGTAGCCCCCGGCGCTGCAGGCCAGGAACAGGTTGCGGTGAAGCTCGGCTATTAGCGGCAGCTAGTAGCGGCGCCGGTACACGGGGTCCAGCGTCTCCGGCGCAACTCCAAGCATTTCGGCTGTCCGCTCCACGACGACGTCGTGCACCAGATCCTGGAGTTCCTCCCGGCTGGTGCAGGCGTTCTCGATGACCCTGCGGTAAAGCGTGATCACCGGACCTTCATCGGCCGTGGCGGGTTCATAGAGCCCCATGGGCGCGGGGGACCGGTCCGTTACCAGCTGTTCCAGTCCTTGCGGGATCTCGTCAACGGCAAACCTGACGCCGTCCAGTGGCTTTCCCCAGATGTCATGCAGGCGCTGGGCAGAGTCCATGACCATCTCATCGAAGCGGTCCGAACGGGTGCGGTATCCGGGAAGCGTGGGCAGCATCAGTTCGCCGCGCAGGCCACGCCCGTGGCGGTTCCTGCGGCGCTCCCGAAAGCTCCTTCCACGGACCGCCTGCGCGGGCACGGCACTGTCCGCCAGCTGGCCGGCTCCCGGGTCAGCCAACCGGACCGATAATCCCGGAACGTGGTTCGATTGCTGCATACATTGACTCTAAACCCGCGGCCTGAAATCCGCGACATAACCTGGCTCGCCACACGCACCATTCCGGCGCCGGGCGACGCCACAGAACGCTGCACAGCCGAATGCACGGCACGGCGCCAAACGGGGAGTAGTCTGTGATGTCGTGGGTGCTATACGTCAATGTTCCAGATCAGCCTGCCGCAAGTCAGCGGTGGCAACTTTGACGTACGTGTACGCGGACTCCACTGCTGTGCTGGGCCCGCTGGCAACGTACGCGGAACCGCATTGTTACGATTTGTGCGAACAGCATGCCGGGTCGTTGACTGTGCCGCGGGGCTGGGAAGTGCTGCGCCTGGCGATGCCCGCAACGCCGCCGCAGCCCGGGCCCGATGACCTCCTGGCCCTCGCCAATGCCGTCCGGGAGGCGGCCTTGCGACCGTCCGCCGCAGACCCGGCACCCGGCCAGCGGTCCGTCCATGCCGCCCTTGAAGCCCCGCCCGCCGCGGAAGGCATCCGCCGGGGACACCTGCGCATTCTCCGCGAACCGTCCTGAGCCGCCGCCAGCGCCGGGAAGCTTGTACGCTGGAAGCTGCAAATCCATCGGCCACGGGCGCCTGTTGCGGCACCCATCAGGGAGCATCCACCATGCCAAAGATCAGTCCTGACCTCTTGTCTGTCCTGCGTTGCCCCGTCACCGGTTCCACCCTGGTGCAGGAAGGCGATGAACTCGTCTCCACCGCCGCCGGTGAGACCGGAGAAAAGCTCCGCTACGCCATCGAGGACGGCATCCCGCTGCTGCTGCCGCCGGAACTGGTCTCCGCCGCGAATGCGGCGTCTTCTGACCAGCACGACGGCGGCCGGGCCTCCACAGCGGCAGGCCCGGCAACGACTGGCTCGGCAAGGACTGGTTCGGCAACGACTCACACCTCGACCGGCGCCTCCAGCAATAAATAACTGACCGGCCGGCCCATCAACCGTCCGCCCCGCGTCGAACTTTCCCATGGTTTCGCCGGACGGACACGTACTTCCTCCGCTCCGGACTTCCCCGGATACAACACAAGGATTCACATGACATTCGATTACAAGGTTGCCGACATCTCACTGGCTGAGGCCGGCCGCCACCAGATCCGCCTCGCGGAGCACGAGATGCCCGGACTGATGTCCCTGCGCGAAGAGTTCGGCGCAAGCCAGCCGCTGAAGGGTGCCCGGATTGCCGGCTCACTCCACATGACCGTGCAGACTGCCGTGCTGATCGAGACCCTCACCGCATTGGGCGCGGAGGTCCGCTGGGCTTCCTGCAACATCTTCTCCACCCAGGACGAGGCCGCAGCCGCCGTTGTGGTCGGCAAGGGCACCGTGGAGGACCCGCAGGGCGTTCCTGTGTTCGCCTGGAAGGGCGAGACCCTCGAGGAATACTGGTGGACCGCCGAGCATATCCTCACCTGGCCGGGTGCGGACAGCAACCCGGACCTTGGTCCGAACATGATCCTCGACGACGGCGGCGACGCCACGATGCTGGTGCACAAGGGCGTGGAGTTCGAGGCGCTCGGGTCCGTCCCGGCAGCAGCAGCGGATGAGTCCGAGGAAGGACGCGTCTTCCTTGACGTCCTGCGCGCTTCCCTCGCCCAGGATCCGCAGAAATGGACCCGCATCGGCTCCCGGCTGCTCGGCGTCACGGAAGAAACCACCACCGGCGTGCACCGCCTCTACCAGCTGGCGGAGCAGGGCAAGCTGCTCTTCCCGGCCATCAACGTCAACGACTCGGTGACCAAGAGCAAGTTCGACAACAAGTACGGCATCCGCCACTCGCTGCCGGACGGCATCAACCGCGCCACCGACGTCCTGATGGGCGGCAAGGTCGCCGTCGTCTGCGGTTACGGCGACGTCGGCAAGGGTGCCGCCGAGGCCTTCCGCGGACAGGGCTCGCGGGTGATCGTCACCGAGATCGACCCGATCTGCGCCCTGCAGGCAGCCATGGACGGTTACCAGGTGGCCAAACTCGAAACGGTCCTCAGCGAAGGCCACATCTTCATCACCACCACGGGCAACAAAGACGTGATCATGGCCGAGCACATGGCGGGCATGCGCGACAAGGCGATCGTAGGCAACATCGGCCACTTCGACAACGAAATCGACATGGCCGGCCTGGCACGGATCCCGGGGATCCAAAAGGTCGAAATCAAACCGCAGGTGCACGAGTGGGTCTTTGCGGAAGACCCGGCCGCGGGGAAGCCCAGCCACTCCATCATCGTCCTCTCCGAAGGCCGGCTCCTGAACCTCGGCAACGCCACCGGGCACCCGTCCTTCGTCATGAGCAACTCCTTCGCGAACCAGACGATTGCGCAGATCGAACTGTTCACCAAGCGGGACCAGCCCGAGGGCCAGCGGGAATACGAAAACCAAGTTTACGTGCTGCCGAAGATCCTTGATGAGAAGGTTGCACGGCTGCACCTCGACGCTCTCGGCGTTGAGCTGACGGAACTGTCCAAGGAACAGGCCGAGTACCTGGACCTGGACGTTGAGGGCCCGTACAAGCCGGACCACTACCGCTACTAGACCTGACCCGCCAGGACTGAGCCTGCCGAACCGGCAGAAAAGCAGTACCAGGAAGGGCCCCGGAACAAATCCGGGGCCCTTCCTGCGCATCCGCCGCAGCTTCGGCGGCCGCAACGCCGCCGGGTTCGGCGTGCCGAAGTGGCGTTCACCATACGGTAAAATCGTCTGGTCAGTGCTGGGCGCTGACCGAGACTGAACATAGTTTGAACATCGATTTAACACGGTATTGGGGCTGATCACTGGCCTGTCGGGGGACATGGAGAAGGTCATGACTGAAGTCCACAAACGCAAAACCATGAAGATCATCGGCGTGGCAGCAATCTGCGCCGCCGTGGCAGCCGGCGGCATCGGCGTCGTTACGGCACCCAGCTGGGCAAAGTCTGCCTTTCCATCGGAATCCGCCAGCCCCCTCCGCACTGAGCCCGGACTGGCTGCCCCTGTGGTCAAGGCCGTCGAGCTCGGTGTGACTCCCACCGACGGAGCCGCGGCCGTCAACCCCGCCGTCGCACCCTCCGTGAAGGCCGTCAACGGAACCGTCAAGGAAGTTGTCCTTGCCACGTCCGACGGAGGCGCGCCGGTCAAGGGTACCTTGAGCGCCGACGGTACCACCTGGACGGCCCTGGACCCACTCGAGTTCAACGCGGCGTACGAGTACGCGTTCACAATCGTGGACCAGGCCGGCCGCGAAACCAAGAAGACCCAGACCTTCACCACGGTGGCAAAGGCGAATGAGGCCGACGCGGCCGTATACCCCCAGAACGGGTCCACGGTAGGCTCCGGCCAGCCGATCGAAATCGTCTTTTCCGAGCCGGTCCTGAACAAGGAAGCCATGGAGAAGGCCGTCACCGTGACCGCCTCCTCCGGCCAGGCCGTCGCCTGGCGCTGGTATTCGGACCAGCGCGTGCGCATCCGACCGGAAACGTTCTGGGCGTCCGGAAGCCAGGTCACCGTGGACATGAAACTGTTCGGCGTTGACTTCGGGCACAAGATGATTGGCAACGTCGACACGAAAGTCAGCTTCAAGGTGGGCCCGCAGCGTGTCGCCATCGTTGATGACGTCACCAAGACCATGAACGTCTATTTCGACGGCCAGCTGGTGAAGACGGCACCCGTGACCCTGGGGGATGCCGAATGGCTGTCGCCCACCGGATACGCCGTGATCATGGAGCAGGAACGCCATTCCAAATTCAACGCCGGAAGCATCGGCCTCAAACCCGGCGACAAGGGGTACTACCCGCCGTTGACCGTGGAATACGCCAACAGGCTCACCTCGTCGGGAGTCTACGTCCACCAGGCCCTCGAATCGGCCTGGAGCTACGTCGGCAACGCCAATGTCTCACATGGCTGCGTCGGGCTGCTGCCCGCGGACGCGGCCTGGTTCTTCAACAACATGAAGACCGGCGACGTCGTTCAGACCCTCAACACCGGCGCACCGCCAGTGGAGCCGCTTGAGGGCTACGGCGACTGGAACATTCCTTGGGCACAGTACGCCAAGCGGTAGTCCTGCGGCCTGAGCGGTAGTGGCTAAGGCAGCGCCTCAGGCAGTGGGTTACGCGGTGTCCCGGCCGTAGGGGAGGCGGTTCAGCCGTTCCCCTACCCCAGTGCTGCGTGCCCGCGCCCGGGTCAGCCTGGCCAGTTCCCGCTCGCGGCGCTCCACGAGGACTGCTGCCAAGTACTCTTCCGGGCCGGTGGCGGCCGGTGGCGGCGGGGCGACGCATGCTGAAACTTCTGTGGCCAGCGACGCTGCCATTGCGGCGCGCGACGGCGGCGACATGCGTTCTGCCTGGCGGATGAACTGCGAGGAGCGGCGGGCGACGGCGTCCGGAATCCGGCCGATATCCGCCAAGGCGGCCCAGGACCTCAGGTGCGGCGGAACGAACGGGACAAACGGGGGTTCTGCCGGCACGCGGCGCCGGAGGGAGTAGGTTCCGGCGACAATATCGCCGAGCCGCCTGGACTTGTCGTTGAACAGCGCGACGGCGATGGCCAGGCCGCCGAACGTCAGGTAGATCTCCAGGAAACCGATCAGGCCGCGGATTACCGCGTGGCGGAACCGGATGGCCCCGCCGTCGTCCCGCACGATGCGGAGCCCGGCCGCCAGCTTGCCCAGCGAGAGGCCGCGGGTGAGGGTCTCCACCGCCACCGGGAGGATCACGAAGCAGAAGACCACGCTGACCAGGACCAGGGTGCGCGCCGCGGCCCCGTCCAGGTCTCTGTAGGCAGAGGCAATGACCGTGATCATCACTATGAGGAGGAGCACGTGGGCCACGACGTCCAAAGCCAGGCCCAGCGCCCGGGCGCCGAACGACGCCGGCCGGAGCTCCAGGACAACCGCTTCACCTGTGATGATTGAACTCAAGCCGGGGTCCCCGTTCCCTACACGCCGTCTACGGACGCTCACAGTCTAATCCGGGCACGCTGGGGCTAGGGTAGTGCCGTGGACATGGATGCGTTCTCCGCGGTCAACGGAGACAGATGGGCCCGGCTCTACGTGCTGGCGTACAAACGGCGGCTGAACGGAAACGAAGCCGATGAGCTGCTGCGCCTCTACCAGGCCACGTCCTCGCACCTTTCCCTGATTCGCTCCGTGGCGCCCGAAAGCGGACTGTCCGCGACACTGTCGGCCACGCTGGCCCAGGCGCGTACGCGTTTCACCGGGGCGAGGTCCAACTTCATGGACGACTTGGCCCGGTTCTTCGTTGTGGCACTGCCGGCAGCGTTCTACCGGATCCGCTGGCTGACGGTCTGGTGCGGCCTGGCGTTCTGCCTGGTGGCGGCCGCCTACGCGCTGTGGATCGCGACCTCCCCCGACGCGCTCCGCGCCCTCGGCTCCGACGCCACCATCAGGCAGTACGTCGAGCAGGATTTCATTGACTACTACTCGGAAAACCCGGCAGCCTCCTTCGCCGGTGCCGTGTGGACCAACAACGCCTGGATTGCGGCGCAGGCGGTGGCCCTGGGCATTACCGGATTCTGGGTTCCGATGATCCTTTTTGGCAACGCCCAGGGCCTGGGGGTTGCTGCGGGAGTCTTCGCGGCGGTCGGAAAGTCCGATGTCTTCTTCAGCTACATCCTGCCCCACGGGCTGATGGAACTCACGGCCGTATTCATCGCCTGTGCGGCCGGCCTGAAGATCTTCTGGGCGCTGGTGTCGCCGGGGCCCCGAACCAGGGCCCGCGCGGTGGCGGCAGAAGGACGCTCGCTGATCACCGTGGCGCTTGGACTCGTCCTGGTGCTGTTTGTCTCCGGCCTGGTAGAGGCCTTCGTGACGCCCAGCATTCTTCCCGTCTGGGCCAAGATCAGCATCGGTGCGGCCGTCCTCGCCGTCTACTGGACCTATGTGCTGGTCTGGGGCAGGCGGGCCTACCGCTCCGGGGCAAGCGGCGACCTGGACAGCGCCGATGCCGGGTACACCGAGCTGGCTGCCTGAATGCGATGGGGAACGGGGTGGCACCTGCCGCCACACAGTGCCTGACGGTAGGCTCATCTGGAGATAAGTAGCGTTGCCTGGCGGTACCCGGCAATGCGGACGCCTACGGAAGTGAAACTTAGTGACTGAGAAAACTCCCACCCCGCCGAACCGGCAGGATCCACACCTGGATCCGGCCGGCGACACTGACGAACCCGCGTTCGACTGGATGAAGCCCGCCGCCGCGGCGACAGGCGCAGGGGCAACGGCCAGGGGAGCAGCTCCGGCCGGAGGCACCTCCCCTGACGCAGGCAAGGACCAGCCGGCAGCGTCCGCCGGCACCCCTGCGCGCCAAACCGGATCCACCCAGACAGGATCCACCCAGCCGGGATCCACGCAGACGGGATCCACCCAGCCGGGATCTAGCCAAGCAGGATCTACCCAAACCGGCTCTACGCAGGCCGAAAGCCGCGCGGACCGCAAGGCTGCAGAGGCCGCCGTCGGGCCTTCCACTCCCGAGCCGCAGGGGAGGGGCACGCACTTCCGCGAACCGCTGCCCACCTCCGCCCTGCAGGTGCGCCCGCCGCAGGATGAGGTGGAGCGCCGCAACGCCGAGCGTGAGCTTGCTGCCAACACCAAGCCGGTCCTGCCCCGCGTCATGCAGGTCCTGCTTGCCGCCTTTTACCCCGTTATCCTCCTGGTCCTCGCCGTGCGGGCCGTCACAAGTCCGTTGTTTCTGTGGGTGGAGTACAACCGTCCCGGTTTCCCCGGCGACGGCTACGGCTTCAGCACCGATGACCGCATGACCTATGGGTCCTATGCGGTGGACTACCTCAGCAACTGGTCCGGCCCGCGGTATCTCGGCGAGCTCGTCAACCGCAGCGGCGACGCGCTCTTCCAGGACGGCGAAGTCAGCCACATGGCTGACGTCAAACTGGTTATCCTGTCAGCCTTCGCCGGCGGTGCCCTGCTGATCCTGCTGGGCATCATCGCCATCATCTACCTGCGGCGGCGCAGCACCGGCGGCGTCCGCCGTGGCCTTTTCGCCGGCTCTATCGTTACCCTCGTCATCATTCTTGGGCTCGGCACGCTGGCGGCACTTGGCTGGCAGCAGTTCTTCACCGAGTTCCACCGGATCTTCTTCGCAAGCGGAACCTGGACGTTCGCCCTGGACGACACCCTCATCCGGCTCTTCCCGGGACAGTTCTGGGTTGACGCCGGCATCGCCATCGCGGCCCTGGTCCTGATCGCCGCGGTCGTCACCCTGGTCCTTACCTGGCCCACCAGGAAGCGCCGCGGCGTTGCCAAGGAAGGGGCGGCCAAGGAAGGGACGCCGGAGGAAGGCACCGCCAAGGGCAGCACCGCAGTGGTGTAGGCCAGGGAGCTGACTCCCGAATGCACAGGCGACCGGCAAGCATGCCGGTCGCCTGTGCTGTTGCCGGCTGTACAGCCGCTAGCTGTACAGCCCGTTGATGTGGGCCTCGAAGTCGCGGACGACGGCGGCCCTCTTGAGTTTCAGCGACGGCGTCAGGTATCCCGATTCAACCGTGAAATCAGCATCGAGCAGAACGAAGCTGCGGATCGACTCAGCCTTCGACACCAGCAGGTTGGCCTGGTCGACCGCGCCCTGTACGGCCGTCCGGACACGCGCGTCCGAGGTGGCTTCAGCAACGCCCAGTGCGGGAATCCCTTGGGCCGAGCACCAGTTTTCCAGGCCTTCGGGATCAAGATTGACCAGTGCCGAGACGAACGGCCGCCCGTCGCCCACCACCACAGCCTGAGCCACCAGCGGGTGCTCCCGGATCTTTTCCTCAAGCGGTCCGGGTGCCACGTTCTTGCCCCCGGCGGTAACCAGGAGATCCTTCTTGCGGCCGGTAATGGCGAGGAAGCCGTCTTCATCCAGTGAACCGAGGTCTCCCGTGCGGAAGAAGCCGTCCACGAACGCTTCCGCGTTTGCTGCCTCGTTGGCATGATAGCCCTTGAAGACGCCGATGCCCTTGACCAGGACCTCACCGTCATCCGCCACCCGGACGATGGTGCCGGGCACCGGAATTCCCACTGTTCCCACCTTGGTCCGCGACGGCGTGTTGACGGTGCAGGGAGCGGTCGTTTCGGTAAGACCGTAACCCTCCAGGACAGGGATGCCTGCGCCGCGGAAGAAGTGGGCATGGCTGGAGCTCAGCGGGCTGGCGCCGGAGACCGTGTACCGGACCCGTCCGCCGAAGGCCTGGCGGAGCTTCGGGTAGAGCAGGCGGTCAAAGACGGCGTGCTTGGCGCGGAGCATAAAGCCCGGCCCGGCTCCCTGGCCGCGCGCGGCGGCGTCGAGGGCCTTCGAGTAGTCGACGGCCACGGCGGAAGCGGCGGCGAAGAGCCGTTCCTTGCCTGTCAAAGCAGCTTTGTGGCCGGCACCCGCGTAGACCTTCTCGAAGATCCTGGGCACCACCAGCAGGAACGTGGGTTTGAACGTGGCCAGATCCTCCAGCAGTTCGGCAGCACCGAGGGTATGGCCCAGCTTGGCCCCCGCGCTCAGGCACACTACCTGCACGGCGCGGGCCAGAACGTGGGCAAGGGGAAGGAACATCAGCGTCCTGGCGCCCTCCTGCCGCAGCAGCTCAGGCAGGAACTCCACGATGTTCACGGCCACCAGGGCAAAGTTGCCATGCGTTATCTCGCAGCCCTTGGGCTTGCCAGTGGTACCGGAGGTGTAAACCAGCGAGGCCACATCGGCCAGCGTCGCGGTGCCGCGGTGCCGTTCCAGCTCGGCGTCGGTGACGCCGGCGCCGGCGGCGGCGAGGCTCGCAAGGTTGGGTGCGACGCCGTCGTCGTCCATCCTGGTAACTGTCACCACGGCCTCCCCGAGAAGTTCGGAGTGGGCCAGGACGCCGGCGACGAGCTCCGCCTTGGCGGGATCCTCCACGAACACCCTGCGGGCGCCGGAGTCGTGCAGGATCCACTCGACCTGGCTTGCGGAAGAGGTCTCGTACACCGGAACACTCACTCCGCCGGCGAACCAGATGGCGAAGTCCACCAGGGTCCATTCGTACCTGGTGCCCGACATCACTGCGACGGTGTCGCCCGGAGCGAGGCCTCCTGCGATCAGCCCCTTGGCCAGTGCCCTGACCTTCTCCAGGAATTTTCCGGCGGGGACGTCGACCCAGCCGTTGGGGCCTTTACGGGCGTAGACGGCGTGGGACGGGTCCTCGGCGTGCCGGGCGAGCAGCAGGTCGGTGACGTTGCTGTCCTGCTCCAGCTCCACGAGCAGTTCAGTGCTTGCTTCTCTCACTGCCAGTCTCCGTTCCGGATCCGTGATTCGATTTCGGTGTGCCCCGTTTGCCGCGTTTGCCTGCAGCGGCTTGCCTGCGGCGCCGTTGCCTGCGGCGGGGTCGTCCGCGGCCCCTTAGCAATCCTGCCCTAGATCCAGGACGGCATCCACATCCGGAACCGCCAGTCCTGGTAGGGGATGATTTCCGCGGTCCAGATGGGGTAGAAGAATGCCGAGAGCAGCACCGCACCGGCCACAAACATGGCCACGAGGTACAGGCCGGACCGCCGGCGCCACAGCGGCTCCGACCGCCGTCCGAGGACCAGGCCCAGGCAGTAAGTCAGGGCAAGTACCAGGAATGGTTCAAACGACACGGCATAGAAGGTGAACATGGTGCGTTCCGGGTACATGAACCAGGGGAGGTAGCCGGCACCGAGCCCGGCGAGGATGGCACCGGCGCGCCAGTCGCGGCGCCCCGCCCACCAGAACAGCAGGATGACCAGCGAAACTGTGGCACCCCACCAGATCAGGGGATTGCCCACCGAGAGAATGGCCGAGGTGCAGCTGGCAACGTCGCAGCCCGGGCTTCCCTCCTTGGGGGATTCGTAGAAGAACGAGGTGGGGCGCCCCATCACCAGCCAGCTCCAGGCGCTGGCTTCATAGGGGTGGTCGGAGCTGAGTCCCTGATGGAACTTGTACGCCTCGAGGTGGTAGTGGGCCAATGACCGCAGCGGTCCCGGGAGCCAGCCCCACTCGGCGGAAGGATTGGTGTCGGCCCAATGACGGAAGTACGCATCCTTCGACTGGAACCAGCCGGCCCACGTGGAAACGTACACCAGGACCGCGACGGGCACGATGCTGAGGAAGGCGGGAATCCCGTCCTTGATGATGCCGCCGCTGATCCAGCCCCGGATTCCCGCGATCCGGCGGGCGCTCAGGTCCCAGAAGACGGTCAGCAGTCCGAAGCCCGCCATGAAGAACAACGCGGACCACTTGGTTCCCACAGCAAGGCCCAGGCAGATTCCGGCCGCAACACGCCACCAGCGGATACCGAGCCAGGGCCCGGAAATCAACTGTGTCACGGAAGGCATGCCCGACGTGCCGGCCGCGGACTGCCGCGCCAACCTGGCTGCCAGACGCCGTCGGCCGTCGTCGCGGTCCATCAGGAGCGCGCCGAACGCTGCGAGGATCCAGAACATCAGGAAGATGTCCAGCAGTGAAGTCCTGGACATCACCAGGTGATGGCCGTCCACGGCCAGCAGAAGGCCCGCAACAGCCCCGAGCGTCAGGGAGTGGAAGAGTTTTTGCGCGATCAGGGAGACCAGGAGGATGGACAGCGTTCCGGTGAGCGCTGCGCTGAACCGCCAGCTAAGGGGATTATCGGGGCCGAACAGCCACATTCCCGCGGCGATCATCCACTTGCCCACCGGCGGGTGCACAACGTACTCGGGGGAGGAGAGGATGACCCCGGGATTCCCTGCCGTGAAGGATTCGTTGGCCTTGTCCGGCCAGTTGCGCTCATAGCCGCTGACCAGCAACGAGTAGCCGTCCTTAACGTAGTACGTCTCATCGAACACCAGGCTGCGGGGAGTCTCGAGGCGGACAAAGCGAAGGATGCCG
The DNA here is from genome assembly GCF_018613755.1 of Arthrobacter sp. ISL-72. Lineage (GTDB taxonomy): Bacteria > Actinomycetota > Actinomycetes > Actinomycetales > Micrococcaceae > Arthrobacter. The sequence goes on along the minus strand of NZ_JAGGPP010000008.1, from coordinate 366,769 downwards.
CCGATCGCCGCCGTGATGCCTGGAATGAGCCAGAACCACAGCCGCAGCGACGGCGGGTAGTCCAGCCAGCTCCGGATGCTTCCGAGGAGCCGCTCCTGCAGGGCGCTTTCGGTGAACGCCTCCCGCGGCCGGCGGACCCACTGGTGCCCCTCGAGGTTGCGGCCCGCTGCCCCGGTAGGCGGCTGCTCCGGGTTGGCTGAGTCGGCCTCGAGAGGTGGTACGGAGGTCTGCGTCACGAGCCCCATGCTACCTTTTGGCGCTGGGAGAGCCTGCCAGCAGTAGGCTGGTCAAGTGAATCACCAACAAAATACTTCCCGCGCCAGCGGCTCCGATGACGCCAGCACTTCCGCAGAACCAGGTTCGACGCCGGCCGCGACACTGTCCCCTGCGGCGGGTGCCGCAGAGGAGTCTTTGACGCTGGCCGGGGAACCGGCGGCCCGCTCCGCGGCAGGAGGCCCGGGCAGGATCGTGCTGGCCGCGACCCCCATCGGGAACGTCGGCGATGCCTCGCCCCGGCTGGTTGAGCTCCTCACCACGGCTGACATCGTTGCCGCCGAGGACACCCGGCGCCTGCACCGGCTGGTGCAGAACCTCGGCATTACCGTGGGTGGGCGGGTGATCAGCTACCACGAGCACAACGAAGCGGCAAAGACGGCGGAACTCCTGGACCAGGTACGGGCCGGGAAAACCATCGTGATGGTGACCGACGCCGGAATGCCGGCCGTCTCGGATCCGGGCTTCCGCCTTGTTGAAGGGGCAGTAGCCGCTGGCCTGACTGTCACGGCAGTACCCGGGCCATCCGCGGTCCTGACAGCCCTGGCTCTCTCCGGCCTTCCAACGGACCGGTTCTGCTTTGAAGGCTTCCTTCCCCGCAAGGCGGGCGAACGCGCATCCCGGCTCTCCGAGCTCGACGCCGAACGCAGGACCATGGTGTTCTTTGAAGCGCCCCACCGGCTGGAACCGATGCTTCGCGCGCTTCGCGAGCGCTTCGGCGCGGACCGTCCTGCCGCCGTATGCCGTGAGCTCACCAAAACCTATGAAGAGGTCATCCGGGGCCCGCTGAGCACCCTGCTGCAGTGGGCGGAGCAAAACGAGGTGCGCGGAGAAATCGCCGTGGTGGTGGGCGGAGCGCCTGAACGTGAGCCCGGTAAGCCAGAGGACCACGTTGCGGCCGTGAACGGCCTGATGGCGCAGGGAATCCGGCTCAAGGAGGCCGTCGCTGCGGTGGCGGAAGATGCCAAAGTCAGCAAGCGTGAGCTCTATTCAGCAGTGCTGGCCGCCCGCTAGCTAGCCTCTTCACCGCTTGTGCAGCTGCACAGCGAAGGCCGAAGAGCATAGTGCGCGCATGCATAGACGCTCCGGAAGCCACAGCAGTACCGTGGCTTTAAAGCAGCCGAGAGCTGAACCCATTCAAACCCCAATTGCTGACGAGGGAGTCATCGTGACTGTAACTGCACAGCCCACTGTTTCTGCGGAGCGTGAGAGCGAGCTGCTGGCCTCTGTTCCCACCGGCCTGCTGATCAACGGCGAATGGCGCCCGGCCGCGTCCGGGAAGACTTTCGACGTCGAGGATCCGGCAACGGGCAAGGTCCTGCTCAGCATTGCTGACGCCGGCCCCGAGGACGGCATGGCCGCTTTGGACGCGGCTGCTGCTGCACAGGATTCCTGGGCCAAGGTCCCGGCCCGTGAGCGCGGGGAGATCCTGCGCCGGGCGTTTGAGCTGGTCACGGCTCGGGCGGAGGACTTCGCGCTGCTGATGACCCTGGAGATGGGCAAGCCGCTGGCCGAGGCCCGCGGCGAGGTCACCTATGGCGCCGAGTTCTTGCGGTGGTTCTCCGAGGAAGCCGTCCGTGCATTCGGCCGCTACTCGGTGTCCCCGGACGGGAAGTCCCGGCTGCTGGTCACCAAGAAGCCAGTGGGCCCGTGCCTGCTGATCACGCCGTGGAACTTCCCGCTGGCCATGGCCACCCGCAAGATCGCCCCGGCCGTCGCCGCAGGCTGCACCATGGTGCTCAAGTCCGCGAACCTGACACCGCTGACGTCCCAGCTGTTCGCAGCCGTGATGCAGGAAGCCGGCCTGCCCGCCGGTGTCCTGAACGTCATTCCGACGTCCACCGCCGGTGCCACCACCGGTCCGCTGGTCAAGGACCAGCGTTTGCGCAAACTGTCCTTCACCGGTTCCACCGAGGTGGGCCGGCGCCTGCTGTCGGACGCATCGGAGACGGTGCTGCGGACCTCGATGGAGCTCGGTGGAAACGCCCCGTTCGTGGTGTTCGAGGACGCCGACATCGATGCTGCCGTGGCCGGGGCTATGCTGGCGAAGCTGCGGAACATGGGGGAGGCCTGCACCGCGGCCAACCGGTTCATCGTGCACGAATCCGTCGCTGACGAGTTCGCGGAGAAGTTCGCCGCGAAGATGGGCGAGATGACCACCGCCCGCGGCACCGAACCGGAGTCCAAGGTGGGCCCGCTGATCGATGCGAAGAGCCGGGACAAGGTCCACGAACTGGTATCCGACGCGGTGGCTTCCGGTGCCGTGGCCGTGGCCGGCGGCGCCCCGGTGGACGGGCCGGGGTACTTCTACCAGCCAACCATCCTCAAGGGTGTCACCGAGGGCACCAGGATCCTGTCCGAGGAAATCTTCGGTCCCGTCGCGCCGATCATCACTTTCGACAGCGAGGATGAAGCTATTCGCCTGGCGAACAACACCGAGTACGGCCTGGTGGCCTATGTCTTCACCAGGGACCTGAACCGCGGCATCCGGATGGGTGAACGGCTCGAGACCGGCATGCTCGGACTGAACGCCGGTGTCGTCTCCAACGCCGCGGCACCGTTCGGCGGCGTCAAGCAGTCCGGCCTGGGCCGCGAAGGCGGCCTGGAGGGAATCGAGGAGTACCTCTACACCCAGTACATTGGCATCGCCGACCCCTACGCCGACCAGTAGTTGGCTGCTGCGAATTCCGCAGCTGAGGAAATGCCGGCATGCTAGCCCTGCCGCAGCCGCCGCAGGCCGTCGCGCACCGTCCGCCAGGACCGCGCGGCGGCCTGCGCCGGTATGCCGACGGCATGCGCAATGGACCGGAAGGGCAGCGAGACTATTTGCCCCCAGCGATTCATGACCGACGGCGGCAACCACTCCGCCCGCAACCGCCGGGGACGGCGCGAATGCCTGCGAAGCGATGCCTGAACCCGGGCGATCCTGTCCGCCGCTGAGGGACCGGCCGGAGCTGCCCCGTCAACGCGCTCAGCCGGCCGGCCGTACTGGAGGCGTTCAAAGTCTGCGGTGAGCGAGGCGACCGCCCGAGCGGCGGCGTCGTCCGTTCCATCCGGCTCGCCCAGCGCGCCTGATCCGCGAAGCCGGCGGGAAAAGTGCCGGGGTGTTTCGCTGAGGCCCGGAGCCAGGCCATAGTCGGTTGCCAGGTCCCGCAGCTCGGCCCAGGCCGCCGCGGCCGTGACGGTGCCGGTGGACTGGTTCCCTTTGAGTCGTCGGCTCCGCAGCCCGGTGCGAACCATCCGCGGCGATGCGGTGATCAGGGCCAGGAGGAGGGCGCCGGCGGCCCCGTAAAGCGGCAGGGTCAGCGGGTGCCTGGGAGCGCCGGCCGCGTCCAGTCCCGGCAGCGGAGCCGGTGCCGCGCTTGGTGTCGGCCCGGGGGTGGCGCCGTTGGAGGGGATGAGGTCGTCGTTGTTTTCGTTGGTGCTGGCGCCTGCGCTGGAGGCCTGCGATGCGTAATCCGGCACCACTCCGCGTGAAGGGGTCGGTTCAAAGGCGACCCAGCCGAGGCCCTGGAAGTAGAGTTCCGGCCAGGCGTGCGCGTCCCGGGAGTCAACTTCGTATTCAGTCAGCGCACCTTGCCCGGGAACCGAAACAGAGGCGCCAGTGGACCGGCCCGGGGCGTACCCCACGGCGATGCGGCTGGGAATTCCTTCGAGCCGGGCCATCACGGCCATGGCTGAGGCGAAATGGATGCAGTATCCGCTTTTCTGCGTCAGGAAGTCCGCGAGGACGGAGAGTCCGTTGCCGTCGTAGCCGCCTTGGACCGGGGACTGCAGCGAGTACGTGAACTCCATCGACCGGAGATAGTTCTGGATGGCCATTGCCTTGGCATAGGCCGTCTGGCTTCCCTGGGTCACGGTATCCGCCGTTGTGCGCACAATGTCCGGCACGTTATTTGGCGGACGGACGAATTCCTCAGAGATCCCGCGCACCGGCGAGGAGGACCGGGACAGCAGTTCGGGGGTGAGCCTGGGCGCGGTGGACTGCACCACGTACTGCTGGTTGCGCGAGTTGGTGTCCACGCCCTTGATGCTCAACGTCGCCGGGTCCCAACTCCACCGGCCGTCCAGGCCGTTGACCGCGTCCGGAGCGTACGGCACGGGCAGGTAGGGGCTGGTGAATCGGCCCGTGTTGATCGCCGTGACCTGCCGGACCTGCTCGTCAGCGAGGATCTCGTTCCCGGAGTCCATCCGGCCAACCCCCACGCGGCGGGAACCGTCGCGGTCGTCCGGCGACCAGGATTCGCCGTCAAACCGGTCCACCGTGACGGACCGCAGGTACGGGGGACGGCTGGCGCTGGTGGCATACGTGATGCGCCCGTCACCGGAGGGACTGCGGAGGCTGTTGCCCAGACTGATCATGGGGTTCAGGCCCGTGGACGAACCCCACGGATTCAACCGGGAGCCCTGCGGGAACGTGCCTTGGTCAAAGCCGGGGATGGCGAGGGGGAGGAGGAGCGTGACCACCAGGGCCACGCCTCCCGTCATTGCCGCGCGGCGGAACTGTCCCGGATTGCGGGCTGTGTCGGCAGTAGTGCCGTTATCCGGTGAGAACCACTGGCTGCAGGCAAGGATCATCAGGTAGCCGGCGGCCGCAGCGGCGAAGCCCCACGGCCCGACGCTCTGCGGTTTGACCATCGCCGGGACCACCAGGATAGCCAGCAGCCCGAGGCCGCTGGTCGCCGGCAGGGCCAGCGGCACGGCGAGGGCGTCGACCAGGATGACCACCAGGCCAAGGACTGCGCACGTGACCAGGACAATGCCGGCGTTGGGCGCAACCGGGGAGCTCTCGGCGAGGACCGTTTCGCTGGCTCGGCGCAGGTACCTGCCCAGTGAGTCCATGGTTTCCGCGGAGGGGATGAAACCCGCGATGCTGTCCCTGCGGAAGAAAGTAAACGTCAGGATGCAGACCAGGGAGGCAAAGCCGCCCAGCGCCACGAGGAAGGGCTGTGCCCGCAGCGCCCTTAAGGCGGCAATGGCCAGGGCGACAACGAATACCGTGGTCAGCACCGGGGGATACCAGACCCACCCGCGCAGGACCCCGTTCAGGGAAAGGGCGGCGCCCGCTACCGCCAGGGCGACTGCGGCCGCCATGACCCATGGCTGCGCCCCGGCGCGGCGCCACCCGCCCGCCGGTGCCTGTGACGGGGCCAGGACTTCGGGTGTGCGGTCGGTTTCCGGACCCGGACCGGAATGCCGGTGGGGAGTCACGGTCATCGGCTGACCCCCGTGCCGCGGCGAACGTCCGCGGCCGCCGTGGCGGCTGCCGCATCGCGCTGGTCGAAATAGGACCAAGCCGCCGGCACCGGCGTGCGCGGGGCGACGGCAACGGCCCGCCAGCCGCCGGACCGCAGCGATTCAAGGGCCGCGTGACAGTCTCCCGGATGGTCGGTGACGACAATCGCGAAAGCGTTGGCCCCGAACCCTGCGGCGGCGGACAGGGATCGTGCCTCCGCCACCTGCAGGTGGCCGAGGATGGCGATGACCGGGCCCCTTTGGCGGTGGGCGGACAGCTTATCCATGAGCCGGTCGTCGAACGGATGCGGACCCGTTTCAGGTGCCGGAGCATGGTGCGCGCCGGACAGCTGGATGGCGGCCAGGCTCTCCGCAATCGACTGCAGGCCGCCGGCCCCGGCGTACTCCTCGGTTTCAGGTTCAGGGGCCGAGGGCGAATGCACGAAAGCCGGTTCTCCGGCTGGATCGAGGAAGCGGAGGGCGTAGCTGCGTTCTGCCAGATGGGCGCTGACGGACATGGCAGCCGTAACCGCCCATTCGAACGTGTCGCTGGTCACCAGTTCGTGGCCGTCCTCACCCGAGGTGGCTGAAAAAGCGGCACCGGGCCCGCGCGCAAACACGGACCACCGCTGGTCCAGGATGATGGTGGCCTCCGGCGTGGTGACCGATTCTTCCTGCCGCACCATCAGTTCCCCGTGCCTGGCTGTCGCGGGCCAGTGGACCCGGCGCATGGGATCCCCGTGGCGGTATTCGCGGGTCATGACGTCGTCATCGCTCGGATTTGCCCGGATCCGCGTCGCAGTAACGCCGTCGTTGCCGCGTGCGCCCGCCAGCCCCGTCGCGGGGAGCTCGACGGCGGCCGGCGTCACGGTGAGCGTGTCGCCGTCGTCGATGGCGTGCCGGTGCAGCGCGAGGCCGAACGGGTCCGTGAACTCGGCCGTTACCGGGCCGATAACGAACTGCCCGCGCTTGCCGGAGCGGAGGTGGTACTCGTACCGGCTGGTTCCGCCGACGGCTGAGCGAGCCGGGAACCGGAAGGCCGGCGACTCGCCGAAGCGGGGCGGAAGGTGTTCCTCCATCACCACCTGGCCGGCGGCCGGTCCGGTCCGCGCCACGGCCAGCCGCACGGTGGTGGTGGAGGAGGTTTCCACGCTGGCCGGGTTGAACTCCCGGTACACCTTGAACCTGGGTTTGAGGATGCGGATCCCGGCGAGCGAGACCAGCGGCAGGACAATCAGGAGGAGGCCAAGCGTGAGCAGGTCCCGGCGGCCCATGACCTGCGCGGCGAGCAACGAAACCACCCCGGCAGCCAGCAGCCCCCAGCCGCGCGTGCTGAAGAGGCGTCCCGGGAGCGCGTCCGTCAAAGCCATCGTGGCACCTTCGGCTACCGGGTGTGCCGCAGGTCCGGACCGCGCTGGCCGGCGGTCCGGTACGGCGTCGCGGACATCTCCTGCGTCACCGGCAGCTTCGCCAGGATGCTGCGGATCACGCTATGCGGAGTTTCACCCGTGCTGGCGGCCTTGCGGTCAAGAATGATCCTGTGCGCCAGCACGGACTCGGCGACGCTGACGACGTCGTCGGGCAGTACGAACTCCCGGCCCTCCAGGGCTGCGGTGGCCTTCGCCGCACGCAGCAGCTGGAGCATGGACCGGGGACTGGCTCCGAGGCGGAGCATGGCACTTTCACGCGTGGCCCGCCCCAGGGACACGGTGTATTCCTTGACGGCCTGCGAAACGTAGACCCGCTGGACGGTGGCGATCATCGCGGCCACATCGGCGGAGGTGACGACGGCGGTCACCCGCGTGAGCGGTGACGTCGCCTGGTGCGTCTCCAGCATTTCGATTTCCGAGTCCTTGTCCGGATAGCCCATGGAGATCCGGGCCATGAACCGGTCCCGCTGGGCTTCCGGAAGCGGGTAGGTCCCTTCCATCTCAATCGGGTTCTGCGTGGCCACGACCATAAAGGGCTCATCCAGCTTGTAGGAGTCCCCGTCCACAGTGACCTGGTGCTCCTCCATGCATTCCAGCAGGGCGGACTGGGTCTTTGCGGAGGCCCGGTTGATTTCGTCGCCGATTACGATGTTGGCGAACACCGCGCCGGGCCGGAATTCGAACAGCCGCGAGGCCTGGTTGTAGATGGACACACCCGTGACGTCCGAGGGCAGGAGATCCGGGGTGAACTGGATCCGGCTGACCGAACAGTCGATGGTCCGGGCCAGGGTTTTCGCCAGCAGCGTCTTTCCCACTCCGGGAACATCTTCCAGCAGCAGGTGGCCTTGGGCCAGCAGCACCGTGAGGGCCAGCTTCGCAGCTTCCGCTTTGCCGTCGATTACCGTGTTGATGGCCGAGAGGATGCGCTCGCTGGCAGTATGGAAGGCGTCCTGGACCATGGCCGGCTTGAGTCCGTTGAGCTGATTTCCCACAACGCCGGCACCGGCGGAAAAGCCCTGCCCTTCCGGGAGTGCTTCGTCTACTGTGGTGCGTCTGTGGGAGTCCATCGGCAGCCTTTCAGCCCTGGGTGAAGCCTGGCACGCATCGGCATGGGACCGCCGGTGCCCGCCGTCGGGCGTTCGCCCGTATGCCTACCAGACTACTAACACAACTGCCGGACCTGACAGAGAGTTCCAGGAATTCCCGACGGCATCCGCAGCCGCGCCCGGCGGCATCGGGAACTGGACCTTAGGCCAAGTCATGAGGCTAGGGTAGGAGGATGAACACCCCGTTGACGCCAGCCCCGTTTCGCGCGCCCGGAAGCGACGGCTCCGGCCGGCACGGCTATCCGCCGGCGCCGGAGCCGCTGCCCGTCCCGGTCATGGACAACCACACGCACCTGGACTTCGCCAACGACGACGTAACGGTGGATGTGTCCACCGCCCTGGACATAGCCGCGTCGGTGGGCGTGCAGGGAGCCGTGCAGGTCGGCTGCGACCTTGAGTCCTCCAGGTTCACCGTGCAGGCCGTGCAACTGGACCGGCGGCTGCTGGGGGCCGTTGCAATCCACCCCAACGACGCACCGGACTATGCAAAGCGCGGCGAGCTGGAGGACGCGCTCGCCGAAATCGAAGCCCTGGCCTCGCATCCGAGGATCCGCGCCATTGGTGAAACGGGCCTCGACTTCTTCCGCACGGAGGGGGAAGGGCTGAAGCACCAGCGGTACTCGTTCCGCCGCCACATCGACATTGCCAAGCGTCTCGGCCTGACGTTGCAGATCCACGACCGCGACGCCCATGACGACGTCGTCCAGGTCCTGCGGGAAGAAGGCGCCCCGGAACGGGTGGTGTTCCACTGCTTCTCCGGCGACGAAGAGCTTGCCCGGACCTGCAACAACGAAGGCTGGTACATGTCCTTCGCAGGTACCGTGACGTTCAAGAATGCGGCCAACCTGCGGGCCGCCGTCGCGATCGCCGACCCGGCCCGGATTTTGGTGGAAACGGATGCCCCGTTCCTGACGCCGCACCCCCATCGCGGCCGCCCCAACGCCAGTTACCTCATGCCGCACACCGTCCGGACCATGGCTGAATTGACAAGCCGCGAACTGTCCGCCCTTTGCGCCCAAATTGCCGAAAATTCCGTGCGGGCATACGGATCCTGGGCCTAGGGACAGCGGCCTTCAGGCAACCCCCAGCAATACCAGGTATGCAAAGAATCTTGGTTGCTTTATAACGCTTCGGTTACAGTGGATAACTATTAGCCGGGGTCGGGGAAGGCCTTCGGATAATTTCACTCAGCTATGGGCCCGTCCTCGCGGCGGGCCCATGCAGTGCTGAGTTTGGCGGCGCACACGTCTGCTGCGAACATCCGGACCATGTCCGGAGTTGCCCTGAGGGTGTTTGCGCTGGTGGGTGGTGTGTGTTTTTCCCCGTGCCCGGATGGTCCTAGAGTTACGGGCAATTCGTGGTCAAGTTCTTCACTTCGGACGGTAAATTCAGTTTCGTCAAGGTCGGCGCCCAGCTGGTTGTGCTCTCGGCACTTGTGCTGGGCCTCGTGGCCTTCGTAGGCAACAACAAGACAGTCACCCTGAACGTGGACGGCAACGTAAGCACCGTCCAGACCTTCGGCGGGACCGTGGGCGACGTGGTCAAGAGCGCCAAGGTGGAGCTGCAGGACGCAGACCGGGTATCCCCGTCGGCAGACGCCCGCGTGGAGGATGGCTCGGTCATCAACGTAAACCTCGCCAAGGCCGTGAAGATCAGCCTCGACGGGGCTGAGAAGACAATCAGCACCACCTCGGCCAACGTTGAAGGACTGGTCACCGAGCTCGGCGTTGCCAGTGCCTCGGAGCTCTCCGTGCCGAAAGACGCGCAGCTGGCCGTCTCAGGCTCCTACGTAGCCATCTCCACGCCGAAAACCGTCAGCATCCTGGCTGACGGCAAGGCTTCCAGGACAACCACCACCGCGGCGACCGTTTCCGATGTCCTCAAGGACGCGGGAGTGACCCTCGGCGCCGGTGACCGCCTCTCCCAGCCCCGCAACGCCCACGTGGTCAATGACATGGCCATCAAGGTCTCCCGGGTCGACTCCTCCAAAACGGCAGCCACCACGGAGGAAGTTCCCTTCGAGACGCTGACTTCCGACAGCGGCGACCTGTTCGTGGGCGAGAAGAAGGTCACCCAGGCCGGTGTTCCCGGCAAGGTGGACAAGAACTTCAAGCTGGTGCTGGTTGACGGCCGCGAAGCCTCCCGGACCCTTGTTTCCGAGACCGTTTCCGTCCAGCCCGTGACCGAAAAGGTCATGGTCGGCACCAAGGAAAAGCCTGCAGCCGAAGCGGCGGGCGCCAATACCGGGGCAGCAGCTCCGGCCATGATGAACGAAGCCATGTGGGACAAGATCGCGCAGTGCGAATCCACCGGCAACTGGTCCATCAACTCCGGAAACGGCTACTACGGCGGACTGCAGTTCGACATCCAGACCTGGATCGGCGCCGGCGGCGGTGCTTACGCACCCAACGCCAGCCTGGCCACCAAGGCCCAGCAGATCGACATCGCCAACCGCGTCTACGCGCAGCGCGGCCTGTCGCCCTGGGGCTGCGGCTGGGCAGCATCCAGCTAACAGCCACTTCACAACGCCGAAGGCCGGATCCGGATAATGGATCCGGCCTTCGCCGTCCCCGCCCTTCGTGTCGCCGGCAGCGCGGCAAAGCCGGCGCAGGCCTACGGGATAGGATACCTAGGTGACTGAACCGACCCCCGCCGTCTCCGGCACTGCGCCCGCACCGCTCCTGGGCGCTTCCGATGTCCGCCGGCTCGCCGAGGAAATCGGAGTCCGCCCCACGAAGACCCTGGGCCAGAACTTCGTCATCGACGGAAACACCATCCGCCGGATCGTGGCCGCAGCTGACATCCACTCTGACGAGACTGTCCTGGAGGTCGGCCCCGGGCTCGGATCGCTCACCCTGGGACTGCTGGACGCCGCGAAGTCGGTTGTCGCCGTCGAGATCGACCCCGTCCTTGCCGCCAAGCTGCCCGGCACGGTGCAGCAGTGGCGGCCGGACGCAGCCAAAGACTTCCATCTGGTGCTGGCGGACGCCATGAAAGTGACCGAGCTTCCGGTGGAGCCCACGGCGCTCGTGGCGAACCTCCCCTACAACGTGGCGGTCCCGGTGGTGCTGCACCTCCTGCAGCACTTTCCCAGCCTGCGGCACGGACTGGTGATGGTCCAGGACGAGGTGGCGGACCGGCTTGCTGCCGGCCCCGGCTCCAAGACCTACGGCGTGCCGTCGGTGAAGGCCGCCTGGTACAGCAGCATGCGCAAGGCCGGCGTGATCGGCATGAATGTTTTCTGGCCGGCGCCCAAGATCCACTCGGGACTGGTGGCCTTCACCCGCCATGAGCCGCCGGTGACTTCGGCCGCGCGCGAACAGGTCTTCGCCGTCGTCGATGCCGCCTTCGCCCAGCGCCGCAAGACCCTGCGCGCCGCCCTGGCGGGATGGGCCGGAAGCGCGGCGGAAGCCGAACGCTGCCTCCTGGCGGCCGGCGTGGATCCCACCGCACGTGGCGAAGTGATCGATATCGCAGCGTTTGCACGGATTGCTGAAGCCCGAGAGTCAGCGCAGGATTGAAAGCGGACGCGGCTGCCGCACTGCGGGTCCCCGCCTGGCTGCATGCTTGGAGCCGGACACTGCCATGCCATAGCTTGGACTCATGAACGCAGTGAGAGGGCGCTTTGCCGCGAGGACTGTCCGGGTCAAGGCTCCCGGCAAAATCAACGTCTCGCTGGATGTGGGCCCGCTGCGTGAGGACGGCTACCATTCCGTGGCCAGTGTCTACCTGGCCGTGTCCCTCTACGAGGAAGTGGCCGCCACCAGCACTGCCGATGGCGGCATTACCGTCAGCATCAGCCCTGCCAGCACGCTGGACCTGGATGACGTGGATATTCCGCTGGATGAACGTAACCTCGCCTACAGGGCCGCCGCCATCATGGCCGACGTCTCAGAGCACTCCACAGGCGTTCATCTTGAGATCACCAAGCGCGTTCCCGTGGCCGGCGGCATGGGCGGCGGCTCTGCCGACGCCGCGGCAACGCTGGTCGCCTGCGACGCCCTGTGGAACAGCGGGCTGTCCCGCGACGAACTGGCCCACCTGGCCGCTGAGCTCGGTGCCGACGTCCCCTTTTCCCTTCTGGGCGGAACCGCCGTCGGGCTTGGAGTGGGCGATGATCTGTCCCCTGCCCTGGCCAAGGCGCAAATGGACTGGGTCCTGGTTACGGCCGACTACGGGCTCTCCACACCGGAGGTCTTCCGGAAGCTGGACCGGCTCCGCCTCGGCGAAGGAGTGGCCGTGCAGGAGCCTTCCGCAGTGGATCCGAAGATCCTGCAGGCCTTGCGCAGCGGGGACGCGGACGCCTTGAGCCGCGTCCTGGTGAACGACCTCCAGCGCGCCTCCATTGAGCTGGCGCCGGGGCTCCGGGATACCCTTGGACTTGGTGAATCGTGCGGAGCCATCGCGGGTCTGGTTTCAGGCTCGGGCCCCACGGTTGCCCTACTTACGCACAGTCCCGCAGCAGCGGCCGGGCTGGCGGAAGACCTGGCCCATCATGGCCTGAACGCACTGGCCGTCCACGGCCCGGTGCACGGGGCGCGCATCATCTCCGATACGCTCCTTTAAGTCATTTCACCGAAGAAAGCAGTTCCCAGTGGCCCACCTGCTCGGCGGCGAGAACCTCACGGTCTCGTATGCAACCCGCACCGTCCTCGACGGCGTTACCCTCGGCCTTGAAGAGGGTGACCGGATCGGCATGGTGGGCCGCAACGGCGACGGCAAGTCCACGCTCATGCGCCTGCTGGCGATGCGCTCCACCCCCGATTCGGGGCGCGTGACCAAGCGCAGCGAAGTCAACATCGGGTACCTGGACCAGAGCGACGTGCTCGACGGCGACCTGACGGTCGGCGCCGCCATCGTCGGTGACCAGGCGGACTACGAGTGGGCCCGCAACCCGCAGATCCGCGAGGTCATGAGCGGACTGGTGTCCGACGTCGACTGGCACGCCAACGTGCACGCACTCTCCGGCGGCCAGAAACGGCGCGTGGCCCTGGCGAAGCTTCTGATCGAAGACCATGACGTGATCATGCTCGATGAGCCCACCAACCACCTCGACGTCGAGGGTGTGGCCTGGCTGTCCCGCCACCTGAAGACCCGCTGGCGGGCCAACCAGGGCGCGTTCCTGGTGGTCACCCACGACCGCTGGTTCCTCGATGAAGTCTGCAACAAGACCTGGGAAATCCACGACGGGATCATGGACCCGTTCGAAGGCGGCTACGCGGCCTACGTCCTGGCCCGTGCCGAACGTGACCGCTCGGCGTCGGTGATGGAAGGCAAGCGCCAGCAGCTCGTCAAGAAGGAACTCGCCTGGCTGCGCCGCGGCGCCCCCGCCCGCACTGCAAAGCCCAAGTTCCGCATCGAGGCAGCCAATGCCCTGATCGCCGACGTCCCGGAGCCGCGCGACTCGATGGCACTGAGCAAGATGGCCACGGCGCGCCTCGGCAAGGATGTGCTCGACCTTGAGCACGTTTCGCTGGACTTCCTGGGCGGCGACGCCGGGCAGAAGCTTTTCGACAACATCACCCTCCGCCTCGCACCGGGGGAGCGGCTGGGGCTGGTCGGCGTCAACGGCGCCGGCAAGACCACCCTGCTGAAGCTCCTCAACGGCGAAATCCAGCCCACCTCCGGCAAACTCAAGCGCGGCAAAACGGTTGTCACCGCCGTGCTGACCCAGGAGGTCAAGGAGCTCGACGACGTGTCGGACCTGCGCGTCATCGAAGTGATCGAGCGCGAAAAGCGGTCCTTCAACGTTGGCGGCAAGGAATTCAGCGCCGGCCAGCTCGTGGAACAGCTTGGCTTCACCAACGAGAAGCAGTGGACCCCGGTCAAGGACCTCTCAGGTGGCGAACGCCGCCGGCTCCAGCTCCTGCGCCTCCTCGTGGGCGAGCCGAACGTGCTCATGCTCGATGAACCCACCAACGACCTCGACACGGACACCCTGGCCGCCGTCGAAGACGTCCTGGACGGCTGGCCGGGCACCCTCGTTGTGGTCAGCCACGACCGCTACCTGCTGGAGCGCGTCACGGACCACCAGATGGCGCTGCTGGGCGACGGCAAGATCCGCGCCCTGCCCCGCGGCGTGGACCAGTACCTCGAACTGCGCGAAGGCACCCTGGCCGGTTCCACCATCACCGGCGGCGGCAATCCCGTCACCGGCGCCAGCGGCAGCTCCGCACCGGCCGTTGCGGGACCCTCGGAAGCGGAAAAGCGGGACGCCCGGAAGGCCAAGAACCGGATCGAGCGCCAGCTGGGCAAGCTCGAACAGCAGGAGAAGAAGCTGCACGACCAGATGGTGAAAAGCACCGCAGACTCGGACTTCGACGCCCTCGCCGGGCAGAACAAGAAGCTCAAGGACCTCGCAGGAGAACGCGAAGCCCTCGAACTCGAATGGCTCGAGGCCCTCGAAGTCCTCGGCGAGTAACTTCCACAGAGCGTGCCGGGGTGCTGGGTTGGGTGCCGGAGCCGGCCCTTCGCCGTCGCTTAGACACACCGCGTAGAGGTCATTCCGGTCGCGGGGCGACCTCCATGCCCTGACGCGTCGCGATGCGCTCCTTTCCGAAGGACCGCCTCCGGCGAGGAGAGTCACTTTATCGCGTGGAACAGTAGGCATCCCCGAGGGCCATTGCACCGCGGAGGTGGGCACGGGCCACAGCGCCGGTGAGGCGGGGCAGGGGAGAGGATCAGCCGTCCGTGCGGAGTTCGGGTTCTTTTTGCAGACCGGTGAGGCCGTTCCAGGCGAGGTTTACCAGGTGGGCGGCCACTGCACGCTTGTCCGGGGTGCGGCTGTCCTGCCACCACTGGCCGGTCATCGCCACCATGCCCACCAGCATCTGCGCGTACATCGCTCCGTCGGCCGCGCTGAAGCCGCGGCGGGCGAACTCGTCGGACAGAATGTGCTCCACGCGTGCCGTGATGTGGGAGAGCAGGGTGGAGAAGGCGCCTTCGGGCTGCGAGGGCGGGGCGTCGCGCATCAGGATCCTGAAGCCGTCGGTGCGGTCCTCGATGTACGTCAACAGCGCCAGGGCTGCCCGTTCCACCTGGACGCGTGGTTTGGCTCCATCCATGAGGGCCTCGTTGATGGCTGCCAGCAGGATCCGGAACTCGTACTCCACCACCTGGGTGTAGAGCCCCTCCTTGGACCCGAAGTGTTCGTAGATCACGGGCTTGGAGACTCCGGCCGCGGCGGCAATCTCCTCGATGGTGGTGCCGTCCAGGCCCCGGATGGCGAAGAGCCCGCGTCCGATTTCAACCAGCTGTGAGCGTCGCTGCGCCCCGGTCATGCGGTGGCGGGGCACGTATCCGGCCGCCCGGACGGGCCTGCCTGGATGGTTTCCGGCACCGTCGGGTGCACCGTTGATCTTGCTCACCGTCCCATCATGCCTTAATGGCAAGCAGGGCCCCGAGTCGCAAGAGCGCCGACCTTCGTGGCAGAATTGGTTCTCGTGCCGCCGGGGCTACGGCCCGGGCACGGTCCGCTCTGGTGTAATGGCAGCACCCCGGCCTTTGGAGCCGTGGAGTATAGGTTCGAATCCTATGGGCGGAACTGCCGCTGTAGCCGGGTCTTGCACACCCGGAACGGTCGGGCAAAGGTGTGACAGTGCGCGCAACTGAGATTCACCCAGCTGAGATCCACCAAGCAAGGAGAGCCTGTACGTGAGTCCCGAGACAACCGGCCCGGCCGCCGTCATCGTCCTAGCTGCAGGTGCAGGTACGCGGATGAAGTCGCGCACCCCCAAGATCCTTCACGAAATTGGTGGACTGTCGCTGGTGGGCCACGCCCTGCGCGCCGCCCGGACCATCGACCCCAAACAGTTGGCCCTTGTTGTCCGGCACGAACGCGACCTGGTGGCGGCGCACGTCTCGGGGCTCGACCCCGCGGCGCTGATCGTGGACCAGGACGAAATCCCCGGTACTGGCCGCGCCGTGCAGGTGGCCCTGGAAGCGCTCGACGCCGGGGGTCCGCTCAGCGGGACGGTTGTGGTCACCTACGGCGACGTGCCGTTG
Organism: Arthrobacter sp. ISL-72; assembly: GCF_018613755.1. GTDB lineage: Bacteria > Actinomycetota > Actinomycetes > Actinomycetales > Micrococcaceae > Arthrobacter. The sequence continues at coordinate 350,721 of NZ_JAGGPP010000008.1, read as the reverse complement.
CTTTCCGCTGAGCTGCTCGCCGAGCTGGTGCTGATCCATGAACACGAACGCAACGCCGTCACCGTCCTGACCGCGGTCCTCGACAACGCCGCCGGCTATGGCCGCATCCTCCGCGCCGAAGACGGCACCATCACGGGGATCCGCGAGCACAAGGACGCCACCGACGCCGAGCGTGAAATCCGGGAGATCAACTCAGGAATCTACGCGTTCGACGCAGCCGTCCTCCGGGACGCCCTGGTGCACGTCACCACCGATAACGCGCAGGGCGAGATGTACCTGACCGACGTCCTGGGGCTGGCCCGCTCTGCCGGCGGACGGGTGGCCGCCGTGGTCACCACCGACCGCTGGCAGGTGGAGGGCGCCAACGACCGGGTGCAACTCTCGGCCCTGGGCGCGGAGCACAACCGCCGCACCGTCGAAGCGTGGATGCGCGCCGGCGTCACCGTGGTGGATCCGGCCACCACGTGGATCGACTCCACCGTGAAGCTGGCAGAAGATGTCCGCGTCCTGCCCAACACCCAACTGCACGGCGCCACGACAGTGGCGAGGGACGCCGTCGTCGGCCCTGACACCACGCTGACCGACGTCGTCATCGGCGAGGGCGCCAAAGTGACCAGGACGCACGGTTCCGGTTCCACGATCGGCGCGCACGCAAGCGTGGGGCCGTTTACCTACCTCCGCCCCGGCACCGTGCTGGGGGAGACCGGCAAGATCGGCGCCTTCTACGAGACGAAGAACGTCACGATCGGCCGCGGTTCCAAGCTGTCGCACCTCGGCTACGCCGGGGACGCGGAGATCGGCGAGGACACCAACATCGGCTGCGGCAACATCACCGCCAACTACGACGGCGAGCACAAGCACCGCACGGTGATCGGCTCAGGCGTCCGCACCGGTTCCAACACCGTTTTCGTTGCTCCGGTGAACGTCGGCGACGGCGCCTACAGCGGTGCCGGCGCGGTCATCCGCCAGGACGTGCCGGCCGGCGCGCTGGCAATCTCGGTGGCCAAGCAGCGCAACTCCGAAGGCTGGGTCGTCTCGCACCGGCCCGGCTCCGTCTCAGCAGTACTGGCCGAAGCCGCGGGGGCAACGGCGCCGGTCAGCGAACCATCCGCGGCCCAGCCGCCCCAGGATTCCTCAAGCACCCCGGCACCTACAGAAGAGGGCAAGCAATCATGACCGAAATTACGGCACGCGGCGAGAAGAAACTGGTTCTCGCTGCCGGGCGGGCACATCCCGAGCTTGCGCGGGAGATCGCCAAGGAGCTGGGCACTGAGCTGCTGCCGGTGGATGCCTACGACTTTGCCAACGGGGAAATCTACGTACGCGCCGGAGAAAGCGTCCGCGGCACCGATGCCTTCGTTATCCAGGCCCACCCGGCCCCGCTGAACAACCACCTCATGGAACAGCTGATCATGATCGATTCGCTGAAGCGGGCCTCGGCCAAACGCATCACCGTGGTTTCGCCGTTCTATCCCTACTCCCGCCAGGACAAAAAGGGCCGCGGCCGCGAACCGATTTCCGCCCGCCTGGTGGCCGACCTCTACAAGACCGCCGGCGCCGACCGCATCATGAGCGTTGACCTGCACACCTCGCAGATCCAGGGATTCTTCGACGGCCCGGTGGACCACCTGATGGCCATCCCGCTGCTGGCTGACTACATCCGCACGCGTGTCGCAGCGGACAACATCACCGTGGTCTCGCCGGATACCGGCCGCGTCCGCGTGGCCGAGCAGTGGGCCGAGCGCCTCGGCGGCGCCCCGCTGGCGTTCGTCCACAAGAGCCGCGACCTCACGGTACCGAACCAGGCTGTCTCCAAGACAGTAGTTGGTCAGATCGAAGGCCGCACCTGCGTCCTGATCGACGACATGATCGACACCGGCGGAACCATTTCCGGGGCCGTCCAGGTGCTCAAGAACGCCGGCGCCAAGGACGTCATCATCGCGGCGACACACGCCGTCTTCTCCGACCCGGCTGCCCGCCGGCTGTCCGAGTCCGGCGCCCGCGAAGTGGTGGTCACAGACACCCTGCCGATCACGGCCAACAAGCGTTTCCCGCAGCTGACCGTGCTGTCCATCGCGCCGCTGATTGCCCGCGCCATCCGTGAAGTGTTCGACGACGGATCCGTCACCAGCCTGTTCGACGGCAACGCCTAGCCTCCCTGGCCGGGCTGCTGGCGCTGGGCCCACGCCAGCAGGGTTCCCTGGGCGAGCTTGCGAGCCTAGGGAGCTGGTGGGGACCGTTTTCAGTAATGGGGCCCAACGCTGGTAGGCTTTTCATCGATACCTTGGCGAGGGAGAGCACCGGAAGCCGTATAGCCGTATGTACGCGCTAAGCCGGTGAAGGTCTCCGTTATCGACTGGGTCTGAAATTTCCTTCTTGAAGGGCCGGCCACGGCCGCCCGGCGTTGAAGGTCGCAACCAGACCTCCGCCCTTGCTGAACACCGTTTAGATCTCAAGGAGTTGTACATGTCTGAGCAGAAGCTCGCAGCAGAAGTCCGTACCGAATTCGGCAAGGGCTACGCCCGCCGCGCCCGTATGGCCAACCTCATTCCCGCCGTCATCTACGGCCACGGTGCTGAGCCCATCCACATCACCCTGCCGGCAAAGGCCACCACCCTTGCCGTGCGTACCGCCAACGCACTGCTGTCCCTGGACATCAACGGTGAGGGCCACCTGGCACTGGTGAAGGATATCCAGCGCGACCCGATCAAGCAGATCATCGAGCACATCGACCTCCTGACCGTCCGCCAGGGCGAAAAGGTCACCGTGGACATCCCCGTTCACGTTGTCGGCGAAGTTGCCCCCGGCAACGTCTACAACCTGGAGCTCACCGTAGTCTCCCTCGAGGCCGAGGCAACCCACCTGCCTACCGCCGTCGAGGTTGACATCGAAGGCCGCGGCGCGGGCGAGCACGTCCACGCGTCCGACCTGGTCCTGCCGAAGGGCGCGGTCCTGCTCACCGATGCAGAGGCACTGGTTGTCAACATCTCCGAGGCCGTTGAGGAAGAGCCGACCGAAGCTGAAGCCGCTTCGGAAGCAGCCGCAACCGAAGCAGCTGCAGCCGAGTAATTCCGGCAACCGATCGTCCCAGTGGCCGGGTCCCTTTCGGGACCCGGCCACTGGCTTGTTAAGCCGTTCGCATGGGCCTGAGCCTAACTGGCGCCCGTCCCGCTGCCGCCCTGCTTAACGGCCAACCCCCTGACCACTTTAGGATTGACGCATGACTGACACCTGGCTGATTGTAGGCCTCGGCAACCCCGGCACCGAATACAGCAACAACCGGCACAACGTCGGCCAGATGGTGCTTGACGAACTGGCCCGCCGGGTGGGCGGCAGCTTCAAGGTGCACAAGGCCCGGGCACACGTCCTGGAGGGCAGGCTTGGCATCGGCGGTCCCCGCGTTGTGCTGGCCAAACCGATGAGCTACATGAACGTCTCCGGGGGTCCCGTCTCGGCACTGACGAAGTTCTACGACATCGATCCGCGGCATCTTGTCGCGGTCCATGACGAGATCGACATTCCTTTTAACACGGTCAAACTCAAAATCGGCGGCGGCGAAGGCGGGCACAACGGACTCCGGGACATTTCCAAGGCCCTGGCCACCAAGGAGTACCTCCGCGTGCGCGTCGGCGTCGGGCGCCCGCCGGGCAGGATGGACACCGCGGACTTCGTCCTGAAGGACTTCGCGACGGCCGAAAAAAAGGAACTGCCCTTCCTCCTTGATGAGGCTGCCGATGCGGTGGAGACCGTGGTCAAGGACGGGCTGCCGGTGGCGCAACAGAAATTTCACACTGCCGTTAAGTAACCTTGCCGCCGCGCAGCGCCTAATGGCGGTAATGTGCGGTTGGGGGACTCGCCGTAACTACTGGAATTGGTTAACCAGCAGTGACTAAGTCGCCTAATTGTTTAGTCATATCTGCTATGGTAATTTTCACATTCAAGGTCTTGTTGCCTGGTTTGGCGGCATCGGAAAACTTAAAACCCGAGGGCTCAGCCAAGTCGCATCAGCTGGAGCCACGAAGGTAGCGTGATCGATCGTGCTTGCATCACACGGCTCTGAACATGGGGGGCTGCTGGAGACTGAACGCCGGGGCATGGGCGCCTCAGAGCGTCGTAAATGGTCGTCTTTGATCAGGCAGGATATTCAGGCGTCCGTGGTTTCGATCCTGGGGGACGATGACCTTCACGGCGTTGTTGTGGTCGGCGCGCAAGGAGTCGGCAAGTCCACGTTTGCGCGGGCGGTGGAAGCCCAGCTGATGGGAAAAATGCACGTTATCCACCTTCACGGGACAACCACGGGTCCGGCCACGCCCTTCGGCCAGCTGGCCTTCCTGGTGGCCCGCCTGCCCAGCCATGCACTCGAATCACCCGGCGAAATCGTCCACGGCATTTCCCGGCTGATCCGGGAGGATGCCACAGGACGGCCCGTCCTGGTGGTGCTTGAGGACCTCCCGGCGATCGACAGCATGAGCACGGCAGTCCTGATGCACCTCACCCTGAGCGGCGCCGCAAAGCTGATGGTCACCGTCCGCAATGTCACGGACATGCCCGAAGACCTGATCCGGCTCCTGCGCAACAATTCACTCGAGGAAATCCGGCTCGAAGTCTTTACCCGTCCGGAAGTCAGCAAATTGCTGGCCGGAGTTTTGGGGCGCCCCGTTAGTGCCACCGCCGCAAGTTCGCTCTACGCAGCCAGCGGCGGAAATCCACTGGTGCTGCAGGCCATCGTTATTGAGCAATTGCGATCCGGCAACCTCCACCTGGCCGGGAAGGTCTGGGCGCTCAGAGGGGGAATCAACCTCGCGGAAGCCGACGCACTGGTTGACCTGGTCAGGTCACGGCTGGCCAGGGAGTCACCCAAGGTCCGGGAGGGGCTCGAGTGGCTTGCCCTGATCCGCAGGGTTCCCCTGTTCGTTCTCCTCGACGTCCTGGATCCCGCCGTTGTTGCAGACCTGGAAAAGGCCGGCTACCTGCAGGTGGGTGAGACCGGCCGCCGCTGGGTGAGCCTGAAGGATGAGTACGTCGGCGAGGTCATCCGGGGCTGGATGGACCTGCCGCGGCGCAAGGAACTGCACCAGCTGGTGGCGAGGGTGGTAGGGGCAACCCCGGCGGAAATGGACGTCGAGGAGCTCCTCGGCTACGTGGCCTGGACACTTGACTGCGGTGAGCCCGTGGAACCCGCGTTTGCACTTGCCGCAGCCGCCGCGGCAAACCGGCTGTTCGATCCGATGTTCGCGCTGGAGTCGCTGGCACAGATCCACGTGGGAGATCCGCACTGGGCCGAAGCGGCCCAGCAACGGGCGGCTGCCTACATGACGCTGGCTGAACACGAGTCGGCAGTGGCGGTGCTGGAGGAAGTCACCCCCGAGCAGCTTTCTGAACTCCCGGCTGCTGCTTATGCCAACTACGTCCTCAACTTCTGCAGTTCGCTGCTCTGGGTGCACGGCGGGTACAGCCGGATCGACGGCATATTGGCGACGGCTCGCCGCGAGCTGGCCCGCCGGGAGCGGGCATCCATCGGCAATGAAACCTCAGCCGACTTCGCCCGCGCGCACGAGCTGATCCGGCTCGCCGAATTTGAACAGATGGTGCATCAGGGCGAGTACGAAGCCGTTGCCGAAGACTTGGAACGGGCCTACAAGGAAGACGGCGACCAGCTGTACGTCCTGAACTGTGGCTGCCTGCTGACGATGGCTTGGGCTGTGCTTGGCAGGGAAGCAGACGCAGTCGCCCTGGCCGCTGAAATTCAGCATCGGATGGAACAGTCCAACATAGCTCCCGGCATGCTGAGCTGGCAGGCTGAAGGTCTTTTTGCCGCGCTGCTGTGCAGCGGGCAATGGGAGGACTGCGTCCGGATCCTCACCCAAGCCCTGGACCAGAAGCCGGAAATCATGCAGTATCTTGGCGGAGCGGCAGAACTCGCCCTGGGCGTGGCCTACACTTATGCCGGCCGGGCCGATCTCGCCATCGACACCCTGCTCGGAGCCCAGGCGCAGCTGGAAATTAGGCGGAGCTACTACGGCCCGTCACTGGCCTGCTCCGCGCTTGCCTTCGCCTACGCCCAGGCCGGTGACGTCCAGGAGTCCCGCAACTTCCTGGACCTGGCTGCCCAGGAGGAGCAGCACGTTGCGTGGTTCACTTCCTGGATGGCAGACTTCTGCGTCCGGATGGCCAAGCGGTGGCTCAAGGATCCTGGTGCGAAGCAGAAGCTCATGGAGTCAGCCCACGAGGATATTTCCAAGGGGCGGACGACCACTGCCTCCATCAGCCTCTTCGGTGCTACGGTGCATGGAACGGAGGAAGAACTGGTCCTGTTGACTGAAGTTTCCTCCCGCCGGCAAGGAAAAATGGCCAGCGTTAACCGTCTGGTCGGGGAGGGGAGCAGAAAGAAGAACTCCAAGATCCTGCTCGAGGCGGCGGCCCTGGCCCATGAACTCCACCTGGACGCGGTGGAATCCAGGTGCGTGGTGCTGGCCTTGGACATCGCCAGGGAAAAGGGAGACTCACAATCGGCACGTGCCGCCCAGCACCGTCTGGACCGGCTCGTGGAGACCCTTCCGGTGCTGCCGCTTATGCCGCACACGGTGGGGCCGGAACTGACTGAAAGGGAACGGCAGGTTGCAAGGATGGCAAGCCAAGGGTTGAGCAACAAAGAAGTCGCCAACCGGCTGCAGCTTTCCATACGTACTGTGGAAGGCCATCTCTACCAAATCTTCACGAAAATGGGGATTTCATCGAGGAGTGAGCTTGAAGGATCCGCTCAAGTCTGACGGGAAGGCTCCGGCACGCTCGCGCGCCAGAACCCAGCGCCAGAATACTGATGAGCCCTGGATCGACCGGGGGGACATGCTGTCCGCAGTGAAGGACGCGCTCGCGTCGGATGACTGCTGGGCTGTTTTTGTGGTGGGCGACGCCGGCCTGGGCGCGTCTTCGCTGCTGGCGCGGTTGAACGACGGCGGGAACGGCCGGTCTTCCGTCATGATGGTGCATGGAAGCCCGTCGCTGGCGCCGGTTCCGTACGGGGCGCTGTCCCCTTACCTTGCCGACCTCTCCGTGGAGGATGTCACGTCTAAAGTGGCCGTCCTGAGGGCGTTGTGGGCGCACCTTGAAAGCGCCAGGAAAAATCCCGGTCCCGCACTGCTGCTGGTCGATGATGCCCACGACCTCGACACCGCCACGGCTGAAATGATTTCCGAACTGGTCCAGGCAGGCTGGGCCAAACTCGTCGCCACCTGCATCCCGCGGCCCGGCATACCCCAGCCGCTGCTCCGGCTCTGGCACGATGGCACGGCAGAACGGTTCGACATTGCCCCCCTGACCATGGAACAGGGGCATCAGCTCTGCGAGGCGCTCCTCGGCGGCAAAGTCCTCAACACCACGTCGCGAGAATTCTGGCAGGAAGCCGGCGGGAACACGCTGCTGCTCAAGACGCTGGTTCGTGAAGCCCAGCGTTCCGGTGACCTGATCCAGCGCAACGGAGTCTGGCTCAACGCCGGCTCGTCCCGTGTCCGCACCCTGGAGCTCACCGCCGTGGTCAAGGTCCAGCTCATGCGCATCTCCACGGACGGCCGTGAAGCGCTGAACCTGATTGCGCTGGCGGAGCCGGTGGACAGAAGCATCGTTGGAGAAATTGCCGGTGAACCGGCCGTCAAGGAACTCCTGGACCAGCGGCTCGTAGTCCAGTCCGTGGACAGCGAGCCAACCCTTCGGCTGGTCAGCCCGGTCTACGGGGAAGTGCTGCGACGGATTGTTCCAGCGGCCCGGAGCCTTCAGCTGCACCGGGAACTGGTGTCCCGCATGGAGGTCTCCGCGGACAAACCTGAGTCGCTGCTGCGCATGGTTTCCTGGTCCTTGGACTGCGGGGCGGATGTGCCCGGCCGCCTGCTGATCCGCGCCGCTGTCCTTGCATGCAAGCTGTTCGCGAGCGAGACTGCCCTCCGCATTGCCTGGGCCGTTCAGGATCCTGAACTGCAACAGACTGCCCGGGCCGTGATGGCCCGGTCCCATTACAACCTTGGGCACTATGAGGAAGCAGCTGCCCTTTTGAACGTGGATGTCGACTCCGGCAACGGGCTCGCGCACATGATGGTCAACAGCCTCCTGAGGTCCGCCACCCGCGCCGCACTCGGTCACCCCGCCGCGGAAATTGCCGACGACGCCCGCCGCCTTCGCGAATGGGGTGATCAGGAGGCTGCGGGGAACCCCGTCGATTCGGCCGGTATCCTCGCGGCAACGGCACGGAGAGCCTCCCTGGTGGAACTCATGGCGTACTCGCTCGCGGGCGACTACCACCGGATGGGTCCCGCGCTGGCCGAACTTTTGGAGGCAGGCACCGCAACCGGGGAGCCCGACGGCTCCCTCACGAGATCTATGGCAATGGCAATGCAGGCCGAGCGGCTATGCGCACTGGGGTATCCCCTGCAGGGGCGCCAGCTCGCCATGGATGCCTTCAGCCAGGCCCAGCCTCGGGATAACGATATTTTCTTCCTGCCTGAATTCATCGTTGTCCGCCTCGTCGCCTGCGATCTTGCCGCCGGTGAATGGGCCGAGGCGCAGCAGCTCCTCGCGGGCTATGCGGAAACGACGTTCGGTTCCGCCATGGTTTCATTCAGCGGGGCCGCTTACGTAGTGATGGGCTACATAGCTGTCCGGCAGGGAAAGCTCGCCGATGCCCTGGAGCTGCTGACCACCGGGCTCGAGGCCCTCCGCGACAGCGACCCCCAACAAATGTTCCGGTTCTGCGCCGCCATGGCGTACTACGTGGCCGCCGCCCAGGGCCTCAAGCCGGAGGCTGACAGGCTGAGGTCGGACTACGAGGCGTGGGGCGAGCGCGGCATGCACCTGGTGACGGCCTTTGCCCGGGATTTCCTTGCGGCCGGGGACGAGCACCTGGCAGGGGACGGATCCGGCATCGCTGCCCTGCACCGGCATGCAGAGCAAGCCAAGCAACAGGACGCCCGGTTCCTGGAGCTGAATGCCCTGGCGATGGCGCTGTCCCTTGGCGTCACCACGGGACTGGAGCGGCTGGTCGAGCTGGCCCGCTCCGTGGAAGGAGCCTGGGCCGGGGCCCTGGCCGAGTACTCCGCGGCGCTTTCCGACGGTAGCGCTGAACAGCACCTGCGCGCAGGGGACGCCCTCTACGCCGCGTCGGTCTTCCAACTGGCCTCCGAGGCCTATTCCGCCGCCCTCACTTCCTTGGACCGCAGCCGTAACCGGGAACTCGCGGCCCTGGCCCGTGCCGGCATTGCCCGGTGCAACGTAGAGCTGGGCCATGCGGGCGGAGAAGCGCAGCCCGACAGTGTCGTCCCCATCCTGACCAAGCGTGAGCGGATCATCGTCGGACTGGCGGCAACCGGACTAAGCGACCGCATGATCGCTGACAAGCTGCACATCTCTGTCCGTACCGTGGAGGGCCACCTGTACAGGTGCTACCTGAAGCTCGGCATTGCAGGACGCGACGAGCTGGCAACCGCTGCAGGCCTGGGAGAGGAAACCGCAGACCAGGCCAAAGCGGCACCCGCGAAGTAAGTACTTGCCTTCGTCTGTACTTGCCTTCGTCGGTCGGTGCCCCTTGGTACCCGGCCGGAAGAGGAGAACCGTGCCGCGCATCAACTTGTTAACTAATTCCCGGGACTAAGCTGTTTCGAAGGGCATACGGGTGCGGTTCGGCCCGATTGATAGCAGCGGCGCTGACTGCCTGCGTACCGCCTCCGGTCAACCAGGGGTACCTGCCTGTCAGGTACAGGTATGAGTAACGGGCAAAATCGAGTACTCACTACTGGTGCCCGCGCGAGCAGCAGCTGGTTAATTTGGGGTACCAGGAATCGCTCGTAAATAACAGAGGTCTCACTCATGTTGACAGCCGATAACGTGGCCAGTCCACACGCCACCAGATCCGCCGGAATCGCACGGGGTGCCGCATGGCCTCTTATTGGGCGGAAACAGGCTCTCAGCGACATCACCCGCGCCCTGGCCGAGTCCACCGGGGGAGTCGGGGGAGTCCTGGTAACCGGAGCATCCGGCACCGGAAAGACGTTCCTGACCACACACGCCCTCAAAAATTTCCGTGACGATTCCCTGGTAGTCACGCTGCGGTGCAGTGCAGCACTTTCCCGATCACCCTACGGCGCGCTCAACATCCTCTTGAGCGACCTGGAGCCGGGGTATTTGAACCATCCCGTGCTGGTACTGTCCGGGCTCATGCGGCTCCTCCGGGAACGGGCCAACGGCAAGACCGTCTACCTCTATGTTGACAACGCCGGCGAAGCCGACGAACTGACAGCCGTGACAATTGCGCAGCTTGCCCGCAACCGGGCAGTGCGCCTCGTCCTGACGTGTTCGGATCCGCTGCGGCTCTCGGCAGAGATTTCCGGACTTTGCGACGGCGGTTTCCTCACGCGCGTGAACCTCGAACCCCTGTCTTTCCGGGAAGCCGTCAGCTGGCTGGAAGAGGGCCTCAGCGCCAAGGTCTCACACTCCGCCGTGCAATCGCTCTGGGCCGCCAGCGACGGCAACCCGCATTACCTCAAGATGCTTGCGATGGAGCTCGCTGACTCGGGGTCGCTGACCAATCAGGACGGGGTGTGGGTCCTGACGCCGGGGCACCACGACCACGGACGGGCAATCACGGACCTGATCGCGACCCGGCTTGGGCGGATGGGCGAGGCTGACCGGAGAATCCTGGAAATCCTCTCGCTCGCCGAGACCCTGCCGCTGGATACTTTGCTTACGCTCGTCGATGCCGACGACGTCGACGCCCTCGAGGAACGCGGGGTCCTGGCAGTCGAAGACTCCCTTCCCCGCCGGGTCAGGATCCAAAGCCAGCTCGTCGCCGATGTGGTTAGCGAGAACGTCCCCCCTGGCCGCAGCAACGAGCTCCGCGAAATGGTTCTCTCTGCTGCGGCCCCGTCCCTTCGGACGCCCGCCACTGAGCTGCCTTTCGCCGTGTGGGCCCTTGACTGCGGTGCCGTGCTGTCGACGCATGAATCCCTTTCAGCCGCCCGCCTCGCCAACCGGCGACTGGAGGCAGCACTCGCCCTGCGGTTTGTCCGCTCCATCCCGGGGCATGAGGCGCTGGCAGCCGCAGTCACCGAGGAAGTGGCGGCGCTCATGACCCTCGGCGAGGTGGAGGAGGCACTTGGCGTGGTTCGCAGGCACCGGCAACTCTCGCAGGGAGATCCTGCACTCGCCGAATGGATCGGCCGCCTGCTGGCGGAGAGCTCGGTGTTCCTCGCCACCCCCGACGCTTGGCAGGAAGCACCGGATTCCCTGGCCCGGGCACGGAAAGTACTGTACGAGGATACGGCGGGTCCGGCAGGGGAACTGCCGGCACCGGAGCTCCGGCGCCTCCGGGAACAGCTGACGCTGGCCGAAGCAGAAGCAGCCAGCTTCGCCGGTACTTACACCGGGATGGCTGCCAGCGTTGCCGAAGCCCTGGACAATGTTGAGTTCCATAGCGCTGAATTCCGGCTTCAGGCCGGCAGCTGGCTGTGTGAAGCGTGGGCCGTGACCGGGCGCCAGGCCGATGCGGCCGAGCTGGCCGAGCAGCTGAAACTGCAGTGCCTGCGCCCGGAGATCCCCGTGGCCATCGCGCAGTCGGTGATATCCCGGCTGCGCTTCGCCTACCTGGTGGCCGGAAGATGGGATGACGCCACAGAGACGCTCCCCAACGAGGACTGGCTGCCCTCCTCCGTCATCTATCGGCGGTTCAGCGCCACGGAAATTCCCGAAGCAATCTGCGCCTGCATGCAGGGGCGGGGACGTGACGGACTTGACCTGCTGGTTCCCGGCATCAGCCAGCTACGGATCCAGGACAGCGACGGCGTCCTCCGACTCGCATGCGCCGCAGCGGCCTATGCCTCGGCCCTGCAGGGTGAGCGCGAGCAGGCACTTGGGTACCTTGCCGAGACGGAATCAGTTTCCCGGCGGAACGCATGGAAGGTGTCACGGGCGGAGGGCTATTTCACCGCGCTGGCACTGGCGGAGCTGGACGGTCCCCGGACCGGAATCGGGCAGTTGCTGCGCATGGCTGACGACGACCGGAACATGGGCAACGTGGGGCATGAGATTCTGTGCCTTAGCTCGGCTGTGAGGTTGGGGGAATCCGCTGCTGCCCCGAGGCTGCTTGACAGTGCCCGAGCCAGCCAGGGACCTTTCGCTGAATTGTGTGCACAATACGCCCTGGGGATCATTTCCGGGGAGGCAGACAAACTTATGGCGGCCGCAAACCTTGCAGCCCGGCTGCATAATGACCGGTTCGCCCTGGACATTGCGGAGTCAGTCCTGAACCTCGACCAGGCGCGGTTCGAAAGAAGCGTGATCCGGCAGGCCAAACACCTCGCCGAAACCTGCCGCAGGAAGCTGCGGACGCCCCAGGACGGAACCCACGAGAGGCTCACACTGACGGCGCGCGAACTCCAGATTGCGCAGCTCGCCGCCGCCGGAGCGAGCAACAAGAGCATCGCCGCCCAGCTGCACGTTTCGGTGCGGACCGTGGAGGGCCACCTCTACCAGATCTACGGCAAGCTGAAAATCGAAGAGCGCTTGGAGCTTCCGGTCGCCCTCGGCAGTACAGGAGATGACTAGCTATGACTGAAACCATCATTGCAGCAGAGCGGCTGGTCGGGCGATTCGGCATGGTTGCTTCGGTTGTTGACTGCCTCTTGGACGCAAACGGTCCGGGTGCGCTGATCCTTGGGGACGCCGGAATCGGCAAGACTGCGCTCGCCAACGAAGTGGTTTTTGAGCTTGGCAGCCGAATCCGGCCGTTTTACGTCTATGCGGGACCGTCGCTCTCCGAGGTTCCCTATGCCGCCCTTGCACCACTGCTGACCTCTTTGACGCCCGGGCAGACGGACCAGCCGCGCGCCGTGCTTAAGGCATTGGTCACGGAACTCAACCCGGAGGGCCAAAGGGACTCGTCACAAGCAGTCCTGGTGGTGGAAGACGCCCAGCATCTGGATGACAGCAGCGCGGCGGTCATCGCCCAGCTGGCCGCGGCGGAAGCCACGAGGGTGGTTTTGCTGTGCCGGCCCCACCCCTCGCCGCCGCCTGAAATTTTGTCGATGTGGTCCGAAGGCCTGGTGGACCGTTTCGAGCTCCAGCCGCTGACGAAGGACGAAGTCGACGAACTCTGCACCCGGGTGCTCTGCTCGCCGCTGGTTCCCAGTGCCAGCGCCGTCCTGTTCAGGTCCTCCGGCGGAAATCCGATGTTCCTGCTGGAACTGATCTCCCATGCGAAAACCCGCGGGCACCTGCTGCGCCGGAATGACACCTGGGTGCTGTTGGGCGAGCCCGGAGCGGCAACCGTCCGGCTAATGGACCTGGTCAGGAACCAGATCATGCAGTTGAACCCGCAACAGCGCCAGGCCCTCGAAGCCGTCGCGCTGGCTGAGGCCATTCCCTTGGGAGTCCTGCAGCGCGCGAGCAACAGCCACGCCGTGGACGAACTCAAGGAGCTCCAGTTCATCGCCATTTCCGCGGATCCCGCTAGGCACGTCCGCCTGGCGCAACCGCTGATCGGGGAAGTGATCAGGCAACTGGTCCCGATAGCCCGCAGCGTGACCATCCGCCGTCGTATCGTTGACCTTCTGGACTCGCGGCCGGAGACCCTGGACGGAAGGCTCAGGCACGTTACCTGGGCGCTGGAGTCCGGAGCAACGGTCCCCGACGCGGACATCCTTGAGGCGGCCCAGCTGGCGAACCGCCTCTTCATTCCCGATTACGTGGAACGAGTGGTGGGCACCATCAGGGAGCCGTCCCTGAAGCTGGCGGCACAGGTTGAACTGGCCCGCGCCAAGCTGTACGGGCGGGATCCCATGGGCGCCAGCCTCTGCCTGGAAGGTGTGGTTGAGCAAGCCCTGGACCTGCGCACGGTCCGGCAGGCGTCGATGCTGGCGGCCCAGCTTGCCGCCGGGAAGCGCAACGGGCCGGAGGCTGTGCTCAGGGCAGCGGACGCGTGGGCGGAAGCTGTTTCCAGACTCGAAGAAGCCCAGCTCGGGTTTGATCCGAAAGAACTGGAGACAGCCCGCCTCGGCAGCAGGCTCCTCGCCTTGGAGGGCTACCAGGCCGCAGGCCGCCATCTGGAGGCGGAGCCGGAACTCCAGGCGATCTGGGACTCCACGGACGACGACGAGTCCCGGCTTCTGGCGGGAACCTTGCTGGCCGAGTCACTGGCGCTGACGGGACGTGCCGTTTCGGCACTGCAGATCATCATGGACGTCGAGGACATCCTTGATGACAGCGGGGACCGGCGCCTTGAGTATGCCGAGTTTGTGATGCGACGCTACCTGCTTGCGCTGCTTCATGCGGGTGAGCTCGACGTCCTGGACAGATACCTCCAGAACCATATCGCCCAGGCGTCCAACTCGTTGATCTATTTCGGCGGGATGCTACATCTCGCCGCAGGCACCGCCGACCTGCGGCGGGGCACCATCGGGACTGCGCTGCCGAAACTGAGCCAGGCGGCCGAGGTCCTGCGCCTCGCCGACGCCGGCGGCGACTTGCCGGATGCCCTCGCCGCCACCGCCTATTCCGCCTCGATCCTCAACCGGACGGACACGGCCAAGGCGAATGCAGACGCTTACGACGCGCTGCTTTCGGACGACCGCTATGCGTCGGTGCTGGGCCGGGCCTACACTGTGGCGGCGCGTGCCGAACGCATTGGTGTACAGGCAGCGGTCGCCAAGCTCATGGTCCTGGCTGATGCGGCCGCATCCTCCGGATTCCTCAGTTATGAAGTGGAGATCCTTTCCCTGGCACTCCGGCTCGGTGACCTGTCCGTTGTTCCGCGCCTTGCTGCGGCGGCGGAGGGATGTGAAGGGCGCACCGCGGAATTTGTCGCCGCCTACTGCCGTGCCCTCGCAGCCAAGGACGTCAACCGGCTCGTGGAAATGAGCGACGCCGCCGCACGGGAAGGTTTGGACCTGGCGGCTGCGGAGTGTGCCGCCCACGCGCTGCGGATCCTCGAGACCCGGGGAGATAAACCCCGCCAGTTCGAGGCCCAGAAACTCGTCAAGCAGCGCAATGCAGCACTCAACAAGACAGGGGCTTCGGCCGCCGAGGTGCCGCCGGATCTGCACAAGCTGACGCGGCGGGAGCAGGAAATTGCCGCCCTTGTGCAGGCCGGAGCAAGCAACCGGGAGATCGCGCTCCAGCTCGGGCTGTCGCTACGGACCGTGGAAGGCCATCTCTACCGGATGTTCGCGAAACTCGGGATCAGTCATAGGGAGGACCTGGCATCGGTTGCGTTCGGTGCCCGCCACGTCGGTTTGTCCGGGACTGCCTAATCCTATTCTCCAATGCGGTGCCGCTTAGCCGGCAAAGTTGAGCTTGGCCGCCGGGCGGCAGCCGCGTGCCCGCTGACAACGGATATTAGCCCCCGGCTACCCGTTGGAATTCTTCCGCGCGCCGGAAAAGGACCTGGCGCTACGTTCGCGCTGCCTCCAAACGAGTACTGATGCGAGTAGTGCGGGCGGACCGCGCGCGTACCACCCCATTGCCGTCGGCGGTGGCCCCGTAAAGACGGGTAGAGCCCACTCGCGCCCCGGCAGGTTGTTGGTTAATACGCTGTAGCTTGTTGGGCCGCAGGCATCTATTGGGGAAAGAAGTGGGTCTCTAAATGTATCAATCAGCTGACACTTGGCTTTGGGAATTTCATGTGGCACACCATCTGGATTACTCCTCCAGGGCGACCAGCATCCCGCAGCGGGCGGGTACCCCATTCGAGCCGGCGACGATCCGGGCAGCGTCTTCTGAGACCGGGATCTGCCACCGTCGCCGGCTTTCTTACAAAACGGGACAAATCGAATATCGGGAGGTCGGTCTAGCATGACACCGAACACCAAGCTAAAAACCCATAAGGCACCGCTGTCAAGGGCACCGCTGCCCCCGCTGCTGGAGGAATCACGGGAATGGCCGGAAAACGGATCGGGCGAGCCGGAGTTGGCCCCCGAAGCCGTTGAATCAGAGGCGGTGGCCGGCGAAGGCGATTCGCAGGATCACACGTTCACGTTCGACGTCGCCATCGTAGGCCTCGGGTACGTCGGGCTGCCGACTGCGCTCGCCATCAATGCCTCAGGTCGCCGGGTCCTGGGACTGGATGTGTCCGAGAACCGGCTGGCTGTCATCCGGTCCCAACAGGCCGACCTGCTGGATTCCGACAAGGCCCGGCTGGCCGAAGCCCTGGAGGATCCGTCCTTCATGATCAGTACGGACCTCTCACTGCTGGCCCGCGCAGCGGCAGTAGTAGTTTGCGTTCCCACCCCGGTGGACCCCTATCTTGTGCCTGACCTGGGCATTCTCCGGGCAGCCTGCGCTTCCGTGGTTGAATTCGCGGTGCCGGGGCAGCTGCTGATGCTGACCTCCACTACCTACGTGGGCTCCACCAGAGATCTCCTCGCCGTTCCGTTGGCCGCCAAGGGACTCATCCCGGGCAGGGACGTGTTCGTGGCCTTTTCGCCGGAGCGGATTAATCCGGGTGTGGACGCCTTCTCGCACGAAGACGTTCCCCGGGTGGTGGGCGGAGTAACACCCGCGTGCGGTGAGGCTGCAGCGGAACTGCTGCAGGCCAGCACCAAGCTGGTGCACGTTGTGCCGTCCGCAGATGTGGCGGAGATGACCAAGCTCGTGGAAAACACCTTCCGGGCCGTCAACATCGCCCTTGCCAATGAGTTTGCAGACATCTGCCACGAGCTGGGAATGGAGGTCATGGACGTGATTGATGCCGCTTCGACAAAGCCTTACGGCTTTATGCCGTTCACCCCGGGCCCGGGCGTCGGCGGCCACTGCATTCCCTGCGACCCGCACTACCTTCTGTGGCAGCTGCGCAAGGCCAGGGTCACGGCTCCGGTCATCGAACACGCCATGGCCGGCATCGCGGGAAGGCCCCACCAGGTGGTGGAGAAGGCACGTCGCATCCTTTCGGACCGGAACCACGGAATTTCCGGCGCCCGTGTCCTCGTCCTCGGTGTGGCCTACAAGCCCGATGTGGAGGACGTTCGCGAATCGCCGGCGCTGGAAATCATTGCAGCGATGGTTGCCAGCGGCGCGGACGTGGCCTACCACGATCCGTGGTGCCCCACGGCACCGGACGGCCAGGGCGGCGCCCTGAATTCGTTGGACGATCCTGCCGTCTGGGATGCGGACCTGGTGATCCTCCACACGAGGCATTCCGCGATGGACATCGAGTGGCTCCGTGAGGCGCCGGCCGTTCTTGACACCACATACCGGCTGCCCGCCGGCACCAACATTACCCGGTTGTGATTCCAGCCGCCCGCTGGCGATCAGAAGAAAGTAGGAGAAGTGAAAACAGCAATCACCGGCGGAGCCGGCTTCATCGGAAGCCACCTCGTGGAGCACCTCCTTGCGGCCGGGGACAAGGTCACCGTATTGGACGACCTCTCAACCGGTCGACTGGAAAACCTCCGGTCTGTAATCGGCCACCGGGACTTCCACTTTGTGGAGGGCAGCATCCTCGACCGGGAAGCAGTCGACAAGGTGGTGGCCGGCGCCGACCGGGTGTTCCACCTGGCCGCCGCGGTAGGCGTGAACCTCATCGTGGAGCATCCGCTGGAGAGCCTGCGGACGAACATCCACGGCACGGAAGTCGTCCTGGACTCCGTATTGGAATCCGGCGCCACGCTGTTGCTGGCCTCCACCAGTGAAATCTATGGAAAGAACACCTCGGACAGCCTGTCGGAGGAGTCCGACAGGATCCTGGGCTCGGCCCTCAAATCGCGGTGGACCTACGCTGCCGCCAAGGGCATCGACGAGGCATTCGCTCACGCGTACTGGCGGCAGTTCGGCCTTCCGGTCGCCATCGTCCGGCTGTTCAACACGGTGGGTCCGAGGCAGACCGGCCGCTACGGAATGGTGGTGCCGCGGCTGGTCAAGCAGGCGCTTACCGGCGAACCGTTGACCGTCTACGGAGACGGGCACCAGACCCGCTGCTTCTCGTACGTCGGCGACATCGTCCCCGCCATCACCAGGATCTCCGAGGAAAGGTCCGCCTATGGCAACGCATACAACCTGGGCGGCAGTTACGAGATTTCGATCCTCACCCTCGCCCAAAGGATTGTGGAACTGCTTGGCAGCGAAAGCCCCATCACGCTGGTGCCCTATGAGCAGGCCTACGCGGAGGGCTACGAGGACATGCGCCGCCGTGTCCCCAACAACAGCAAAGCGAAGGATCTGGTGGGCTTCGATCCCAAAACGACCCTGGACCAGATCATCCAAAACGTGGCGGCCGACCACCGCCCGGTGAAAGCGCCCGATCCGCTCGGGTGGAAAGTCACGATGGCGGCCAACTAGCCGTCCGTGAGGTGCCGCGCCGACTGGGGGCGGCAACCTTCAGAAAGTTATGAGCACCTTCGACGAAAGAGTTGAGTTCCATGACGCTACTGCAACGCTACACTGCGGTCTCAGAGCCCCGGCACCGGGCTGAACGGCCCCCCGGCCGGCGCAAGGCGCGGTGGCTGGCGGCCTCCACAACGGTCGCTTTGGCCGCCTCACTGTTGGGGCTTACTGCCCCCGCCGCCAATGCAGTTGGCGAGACAGTGGTAACGCTGACGTTCGACGACGCCAACGTTGACCAGGTTGCGGCCGCAGCCAAGATCAACTCCCTTGGCATGCACGGCACGTTCTTCCTGCCCTCCGGTTACATGAACCGGCCGAACTACATGACCACCGCCGATGCGCAGGCCCTTCAGGCGGCAGGCAACGAGATCGCCGGTCACAGTGTGACACACGCGGACCTGGCGGCCGTCGGACCCGATGAACTGAAGCGGCAGGTCTGCAACGACCGGGTGACGCTGGCAGGTTATGGACTGGACATCCAAAACTTCGCCTATCCGTTTGCTTCTGCCAATGATCCTGCCAAGGCCGCTGTGGCAGAGTGCGGTTACAACAGCGCGCGCGGCCTGGGGGATATCCGGAGCAAGGTTGCAGGGTCCGAGACCTTTCCGTTTGCCGAGTCACTGACGCCGGCCGACCCTTACTACACCGGTGCACCTGACCAGTTGGATGAAAGCTGGACCCTGGCCGATATCCAGTCCCTGGTGACCCAGGCGCAGGCAAACGGCGGCGGCTGGGTCCAGCTGACGTTCCACCACATCGGCACGGGCATCGACCCCGCCTCCGGAGTGAAGGATCCTCTGACTGTCAGCACGGACGTCTACAACCAGTTCGTCGACTGGCTGGCGAACCAGGTGTCGACCAACACCACCAACCCGGTTCTGGTGAAGACGGTCAAGGAAGTCATCGGCGGAACCACCAAGCCCGTCGTGGCAGGTCCGGCCGCCCCCGCGCCGCAGACCACCGGCAATCTTTACAAGAACCCCAGTCTTGAGACTCCAGGGCTGAACGGATCGTTGCTCCCGCGGTGCTGGCAAGCGGGCGGTTTCGGTACCAACACGCGAACCTTCAGCACGGTGACCCCCGGCCACGCCGGCACAACCACCGCGGCTGAGCAACTCGTGGTCTCCGGTCTGGTATCGGGCGATGGCAAGCTGTTGCCCACACTGGACACGGGCGAGTGCGCTCCCAGTGCGGCCCCCGGCCACACCTACCTTGCCAAGGCCTGGTACAAGTCCACCGCCATTACCCAATTCGACCTGCACTACCGGACATCTCAGGGAGCCTGGGTCTATTGGACTTCCGGCACGCAATATGTCGCCGCCGCGGACTGGACGCAGGTTACCTACACAACGCCGCCGGTTCCCGCGGATGCAACGGCGATCAGCCTCGGGCTTAATCTCATCGCCAACGGAACCCTGGTCACGGACGACTATGAGCTATATGACACCGCCGGGATCAAGACGTTCACTGACGTCCCGGCGACGTTCCCCCTCTACAACGAGATCAGCTGGATGTCGAACAACCTGATCACCACCGGCTACCCTGACGGTACCTTCAAGCCGGGCACCACATTGGACCGCGGCATGATGGCGGCCTTCCTTTACCGGCTTGCCGGGCGGCCCGCAGTTCCGGCCGGTCCGCAAAGGTTCCCCGACGTCGCGCCAACCCACGTCTTCTACAACGAAATCCAGTGGATGGCGTCAACCGGCATCACCCAGGGGTTCGATGACGGCGGCTACCACCCGTTCGAACAAGTGAACCGTGACCAGATGGCGGCCTTCCTGTACCGGATGAACGGCAGTCCCGCCGTCAGCGCCACAGCACCGGCCTTCCCTGACGTCACGTCGTCGCTGAAGTTCTACAACGAAGTGCGGTGGCTGGCGGACATGAAGATCACGCTGGGCTACCCGGATGGAACATTCAAGCCGGGAGCGTCCATCAACCGCGACCAGGTGGCAGCGTTCATCTACCGCTACAACCTGAACTTCCCCAAGGGAATGTAGGCAAGCGATAAACTGATTCGAGGCAGCTGAGGGCGGCCGTGCATCTGATGGAACTCCAGGGATGCGCGGCCGCCCTCGCCGCTGCCTCGTCTTCAGCATTGGATTTGTCTTGAGCATTGAACTCGTCTTCAGCAGTGAATGTAATTGATTCGGGGGGATCAGAATGAGCAATCCAGGCTTCATGAGCGGCCGCATCGGCCGACTGTTCGCAACGGTCGTTGTAGTGGCAGTGGCTGCCACAGCCTGCACACCGCCGAAACCCAAGGAATTGCCACCGGGGAAGTATCCCTGGCACACGAATATTGTGGCCACCACCTTCTGGGTGGGCGAGGTCTTCGACCCCAAGGCGGCTGACGGCAGCCAGGTCTTCTCCACCTATGACTCCCGGTGGATGGAGAGCTATGGGGGCTGTGACGGCCGGGTGGTGTCCGGCGGATGTGAGACTGAGGAACGATCCAGTTCGAACGGCTATGCGCCCAGCACCGTGAAGCCCAAGGAAAACCCCTTCTACCTGGATCTGCCGTACGACGACATCAACAACGCCACGGCATTCCGTGAACGGGCCACGGTTATTCCATGGGCAAACGACGAAGGGTACAAGGGCCAGGAGACCAACCGTTCCTTCAGCTATATGAAGAACCGCTGGGTCAAGATCCGCAAGGACGGCAAGGAGTGCTACGGCCAGATCCAGGATGCCGGCCCGGGGGAGTACCAGGACAAGGAGTACGTCTTTGGCTCAAACGACGCGCGGCCGGCCAACAAGAAGTTCAACGGAGCCGGTATGGATGTTTCGCCTGCCCTCAACGGCTGCCTCGGCTTCAGCGACCTGGACGGAGAATCGGACAAGGTCGATTGGCAGTTCGTGGATCAGGCGGATGTTCCGCCGGGCCCCTGGCTGGAGGTGGTCACCGTCAGCCAGGTGCGTTAGCAGCAGGCGGTCTGCCCCTCCGGCCTCAGCCCATCCGGCCTCAGCCCATCCGGCCCGGGAGGCCGGAGCCCAGGAGCTCGGAGAAGCGGGTTGTTCCCTGGTCCACACCGCTGCAGGTAGAGCTGGCATCTTCGCCCTGCTCGCCTGACCCGCAGGAAGCGTCGCGGTTGAGCGACCACATCGACAGTCGTTGGATCCCCAGTCCCACGGCGTAGTCTTTCAGGTCCCGTGCTGCGTCCAGCCCGAATACCTCGCCAGGCAGGTCGTTGCGGCCGATCATGGGCGTGAGTCCGATCTTCTTCCAAACCTGTTCGGGGTTCAGGTTGGTGCCGGCCCGCTGGTAGAGGATGCTCAATTGGTCATGGGTCGCATCTGCGGCGGCTTTGGCTGCCTGTAGCATCCCCAGGGAACTGCTGCGGCTGGCTCCGTAGTTCATGGTCATGATGTTCACTCCGGACAGCTCCACACCTGCCTGGAGCATCTGTTCCACGGCGGCTATTCCTGCGTCAGTTAGTCCACGGGGAGAAGCCGGAAGCGTCAGCCAAACGCCTAGTTTTTTCCCGGATGAATTGCGATCTTCCTGCAGGGCGGCCACCGCCCTGGCCCTGCGCTCGCCGCCGGCCTGGTCAAGCAGGTCGGCGCCTTCCAGATCGAAATCGAGGTATGCGGGCTCATAGCGTTCAACCACGTCCCGGTACGCCGTCCGGAGCTTCGCTTCGTCCTGGCAGGCGGTGGACAGCTCACTGTTTCGGGCACCGCCAAAGGACACGGATGCCGAGCCGCCCCGGGAGCGAAGTAGTGAGATCCGCCGGTCCAGGCCGAGGGCGGCGCCTGCCTCCTCAAGGCGATAGAGCGCGCCCCAACTCGGGATGCAGACGTCCTGGGGGGAGGCCACCAGGAACGCCAGCACTACGTCCCTGGTGCCTGCCCTGGAGGCTTCCTCGAAGGGGTAGGCCGGCGACACGGTGACGTCCACATATCCTGCGAACCACGTCTTTTCCGTGTCCCCAGTGACTAATCCGGAGCGCCAGCTCCAAAAAAAGATGACGCATGCCAGTACGGTGGCGGCGGCGAGTCCCACCATGAGGGGCGATGACGGCGTGCGAAGCTTCAGACCGGAACGGACGTGGGCTTCCCGGGCAGGCAGCGGCGCCGGCTCCGCGGGGGTCTGGGCGGCCGGATCCGAGCTGCCGTGCAGTGCCTTCATCTGGATCCCACATTCCCCTCTGATGTACTTAAACACCATTTCACCACGTCCTGCCCCATACGGCGGGGGCCGGCCGGCCCAATACGGGTGTCCCCGGGTACGCCACGAGTACCCCGTCGGGTAGCGGGCGAGTGGTGCCCGGCTTGCCCGGCCCCTCCCGACTCGAAAGACGGGTAGGCGCCACTCGTGCCGCCATGCCCTCCGCTTAATAGGCTTTGGATGTCGGATAGATACAGAGTTCCGGGGGAGAATCGGGTCTCAAAATGGGAATGGACGCACCACTGCGGGCGAAGGCCGGCAACCATGCCCCGCAACGGCAGTTCCGGACGGTCAAGGCGGCAGCAATGCCCCGGATATCGGCGGCTGTTATTTTCTTCCTCAATTCTGCCGATGCGATTGCCGAAAGGCAGCCCGCCCTGGCGAAAACGCGCGGGGCCCGAGAACGGGGGTCGGTGGCGAACAAGCCTTTGAGACCAAGGCTTCCCCCCAGTCGTCACCGACCCCTTCGGGGCGTCAATCCATGAACCATCGCGGCCTGGGGGATCCTCTTGCGGCCGGGGAATGCGGATGTAAGAGGGGATGTCTGTAATGAGGCAGAGGCAGGAACCGCCAGAGGAGCAGCATAGCGATCCGCTTGGCTCCGGGTTGACCCGGCAGCGCAAGCGGACAAGATTCTGGGCAGTCTCGGGAGTGGCCGCACTTGCCCTCTTCACCTTGTCGGCGGCCCTTGCACCGAAAGAAAGCAGGGGACCGGCCGAGGGCGCGCCGGGGCCGCTGAAGAATTTTGCCGCACCTGTTGATGCCAGCCTTGCCTTGACCACCGTCACACTGACGTTTGACGGCGGCAGGGCCAGCCAGTTAGCCGCCGCCGAGGTCCTACGGTCCCGCGGACTGCGGGGAACATTCTTCGTTAACTCAGGCTTCATGGGGGCCAAGGACTACATGACGGTGGAGGACCTGCACGCCCTGGCTGCTGATGGCAATGAAATCGGCGGCCACACGGCAACCCTCGCCGACCTGACCGCCATTGAATCCGATGAAGCCAGGCGACAGGTCTGCACCGATCGGACCAACCTCACAGAGTGGGGTTTCAAAGCCACCTCCTTCGCCTACCCGTTTGCAGCTAAATCGCCGGACGCCAAAGCGATGGTGTCGGAGTGCGGGTACAACAGCGCACGCAGCCAAGGTGATCTCCGCAGCCGCTTGGGGTGCCCAGATTGCGCCGTGTCTGAAACTGTCCGGCCGGCAGACGCCTTCAGCACCAGGTCGACGCCGGAAATTGGCTCTGCATGGACCCTAAGCGACCTGCAGCAATCAGTCCTGGAAGCGGAAACCACCGGGGGCTGGCTGCAGCTGAGTTTCTACGACGTCGATGACAGCGGCAGCCCGCGGTCAATCAGCCCTGCGCTTTTCAGTGACTTCGTCTCGTGGCTGGTTACCCGCACGGAGGAGGGGACCACGGCCATCCGCACGGTGCACGACGTGGTCGGCGGAGGGGCGAAACCAGCTGTTCCGGGTCCGGCTGCTCCACCCGCACCGCCAGGCGTCAACGCGCTGCGCAACCCGGGGCTGGAAACGGCAGGGAAATACGGCCTTCCCGAGTGCTGGCAGGTGTCCTCCTACGGTGAGAACTCACACGTCCTGGCAACGCTGACTCCCGGCCGCAACGGGGACGTCGCGCGGCGGCTGGATGTAACCGGCTACGTATCCGGCGACGCAAAACTACTGCCTGTCCTGGACCTGGGGGCGTGTGCGCCAAGCGTTGTGCCGGGCCACAGCTACACGCTGCGTGCCTGGTACACCTCCACCGCATCCACGCAGTTCGAGCTGTACTACCGCAACAAGGTTGGCACCTGGACCTATTGGACCGCCAGCCCATGGTTTCCCGCCAGCACTGCCTACCGGCAGGCCGAGTGGACCGCACCACCGGTGCCGGCAGACGCCGTCGCCATCAGTTTTGGACTCAATCTGTTCAGCGACGGGGAGCTGACTACAGATGACTACGAGATGTTGGACATGGGGGCGCCGGCCGCCCCGTAGGCCCCGCCCGTTGCCAGCGCTCAGGCTCCACGGGCCCGAAAAAAGAATCGAGTCGATTCCCAATGAGGTTAATAACTTCCGGGCGAGCTGGAATCCAGTGTGACGTGCATGCCGAGCGACAACGATTGCGAAGCTGGGCACAGACGGCGGTCACGGTTAGTGCTGAGCACACAACCGCAGCCCATGCCAGGTTCAGGAACGGCACCCTGATCACGGATGACGATGCCATGTACGACACGATCGGAGCGCCGTCGCTGTGATAGCCGTCTACGTTGTCCTTGTCCTGGGAATCAGCACCATTTTCTGGTCGCTTGTTGGCCTGCTGCGCCTGGCTAACGAGCAGTACATCCGGAGGGTCGCGCTGGGGCCACCGTTCAGCAGCCGGGTCTTCGGGCTCCTCCAGCGCTGGCAGCTGGCCAACAGGATCGGGTCGGGCTTTCACGGGGTCCACGCGCTGCCCGCGCCACGGGCGCACCGCGGCGAGCTGCAACGGGAGCACGGCCGCCACCGTGCCAGGGACCCCAGGATCCTTCCGGCGAACGTCGCGGTGCTCATTGCCGCCCACAACGAGGCCCTTGTCATCAGGGAGACGATCCGGGCCGCCTCGGTCCTGGTGCCGCTCAGGAACATCCACGTGATCTCCGACATGTCCACTGACGACACCGCCGCCATTGCCCGCGCTGCCGGGGTCAAAGTCCTGGAACTCGAACCGAACAGGGGGAAGGCCGGTGCGCTTGCCGCCGGGATCGCCCACTTCGAGCTGTGCCGGAAGTTCAAAGTGGTGATGCTGCTGGACGCGGACACCAGGCCGAACCCTGACTACCTCGAGACCGGGTTGCCGCTGTTCCTTGACCGCGACGTGGTTGCCGTGGCCGGCCGGGCCAAATCCATCATGACCCCGCCCGCACCGACAGCGCTTGGCCGTTTCCTGGTCGCCTACCGCGAACGGCTGTACATCGTTGTCCAGCTGCTCCTCAAGTACGGTCAGGCGGCCAGGGGCGCAAACGTCGTTTCGATCGTGCCGGGCTTCGCCAGCATGTACCGCACAAGTGCACTCGCGAAAATCAAGGTGCTGGCGCCCGGCCTGGTCATCGAGGACTTCAACATGACCTTCGAGATCCATGCCAAGAAACTGGGACGAATCGCCTTTCACCCGTCAGCCGCCGTGGCCTATACGCAGGATCCAGACAACCTGCAGGACTACACCCGGCAGGTGCGGCGCTGGATCCTCGGCTTCTGGCAGACAGTGCGGCGGCACCGCCTGCAGGCCGGAAAGTTCTGGTTAGTGCTGGTGTTCTACATCGTCGAACTCGTCATCAGCTGCCTGTTCTTCGTCTTGCTGATTCCGGTGTTCCTGTTGTCGCTCGTGGCCTCAATGCAGCTCCAGGCGTTCGGTGACAACGGCGAATCCTTCCTCTTCCTGTCCGGGCTCATGCGTCCCCAGGACGTCCTGCTGGGGGTTCTCATCCCGGACTTCCTGCTCACCGTCATCGCAGCCATTGCCCTCCGTCGCCCGGGCATCCTGCTGATGGCACTCTTCTTCCCGCTCATGCGGATCCTCGACTCCGTCATTTGCCTGATGGTGCTGCCCCGGGCCTTCTCTGCGGCATCCTCGGGCGTGTGGGTCAGCCCGATGCGCCGCATCCAAGGAGAGGGGCTCGAGCTGGAAGAGGCTACGGCGGGGGCGGGAGCCACCCGGTAGCGTCCCTGGCCGCACGGACGGGGCAGGAAGCGGGAAACGCCCCCTGCGGCAGGACATTGTGGTCCTGCCGCAGGGGGCGTTTCTCCTTCAGCAGCTCACTTCAGGGAGTGCGCAGTTACGAGCTCACACCGGAAGTGGTTTCCACGTTCAGCCACGGACCGGCGGGAACAGCGGCGCGGTCAACAAACCGCCAGGAGACGTGGTCGCCGCTGCCATCCAGCTCCGCGAAGCCAAGGCAGCCGTTCAGCGCCGGAGAAACATCCATACCCGCGCCCTGCGCGCCGTCGGCGGAGAAATCAGTGTTCGCCGGGCGGGCGTCGGCTGCACCGAAGACGTAGTTCGCATCATGGTACTCGGAGCCGCTGGAAGGTCCGGCGTCTTCGATCTGTCCGTAGCAGACGTTACCGTTCGGTCCGGTCATCTGGACCCAGCGGTTCTTCATGTACGAGTAGTTGCCGTCCGCGCAGTGGTCGGCGCCGGTGGCGGCGTTGTCCGCGGCAGCCCACGGAATGACCTGGCAGCGCTGCTGGAACGCGACGCCGTCGTTCATGTCGTCGTAGGGCAGGTCGAGGTAGAACGGGTTCTCCAGCGGGGTGGGCTGGTTCTTGGGGAAATACCCGTTGGACGCATCGCGGGCTTCCGTGGCGCAAGTGAACGAGCTTCCCGTACCGGAGCTCACACCGTCGCAGCCGCCGTAGATGCTGCCCGGGCAGCCGGAAGCCGAGTCAGGCGTCGTGCCGGCGTTGAGCCCGGTGTGCTGGAACGCCCACTGGCCGTTATAGGTGGAGCAGACCTGGGAACCGTCAGCCAGGTTGGCGTTGAAGATCTCGCCTACCCAGAAGGTGGTGCTCACGACGTTGGTGTGGAGGGGGTACTTGCTCGCTGCCGGTGCAGCCGCGGGTGCAGCAGCGGCCACGGCCACCGGCGCCGGAGCTGCGACAGCGGGCTCAGGGGCGGAAACGGCAGCAGGTGCGGGCTCAGCGACAGGGGCCGCTGCCGGCGTCGAACTTGGTGAGGGTGATGCCTTCGGTGTTACCCGCGCAGCTGTCGCGCTGGCTGACGAAGGACTGGTGGAGGCCGACGGGCTGGGCGCCGTTTGGGCGGCGCAGCCGGCGGTCAATACTCCGACAAGGAGAATCAACACAGCCATGAATGGTGCGGTCATGTGTTTCATTTTTGGGATACATATCTGTTGGGGACATTAACAGGGATGGCAGGTACCCGCATGGGGGCACGCCAAGTACGGGTCATGACCGCCAGATTGGCGCGGCGATGGCCGCGCGCAGAATCAATGCTGATAGTGAAACCAGCTGAGCCGCTTACTCCCCAGAAGCAGCCAGCGAGACCGTCAAGAGACCCGAAGAGACCGTTAACACCCGCTCCACTTTACACGGATGCCTGTGAGTAGCCCGGTCGGGCCTGCAAGCAACAGCCCCGGATATTCAAGTAGTCACTACTCACGCCCCGGCAGGGAATGGCTAGGTAGCGTTGAAGTTGCTAATGCCGGCAGGTTGTTTGGGGGCAGGTCCGGGACCGCTCCGCGCCTAGGAATCGACCCAACCATGGACGTTAGGGCAGGAAATTCACAGTTCCCGACAATCATTCGTGTGGCCGAACTGCGGGCCGCACTCGACGCACTCTCCGATCCGGAGAGTTCAGGTGTCATCGTTACGGGTGCCGCCGGCTCCGGCCGGACCAGGCTCCTTGCGGCCGCCGCGGATTCCCTCGCCGCGCAGCTGACCATCATCGCCCACAGCATTCCCGAATCCGCACGTCGGATGAAGTTCAGTATCGGCAGTGTCCTGGCCCCGGCATTGCTCGCCGGATTCAATGTGTCACCGCTGACCATCGTCCGGGCATGCCGTGATGCCTTGCGAAGCCAGGATCCGGGCGCAAACGGCATCCTGTTGGTCCTGGACAACGTGGACCACCTTGACGGAACATCCCTCTGGGTGTTGAACCAGCTCCTTTCGGAACCCGATATCAAGGTGCTGGCAAGCCACCGTTCCGACCGCCAACTTCAAATGGAGCTGATGGAATCGGTGGTGGCCCGGCAACTGACCATAGTGGCTTTGGAGGATTTAACACAGGAGCAGCTGCGGAGTTTGCTCGAGCAGCGGCTGCCTGCCCGGCCCGGCCGCACCATACTGCGCGACATCCATGCCGCGTCAGCTGCCAATGCGCTTACGGCCAGCTGGCTCGTCGACGAATTGCTGGCGGCAGGCCTTATTGTCCAGCGGGGCGGCAGTTGTGCGATGGTCCGTCCACTGGAGACGGAGGAAGTGCGTCAAGTTGATCTGGCCCGGCGGCGGATCGACGCACTTCCGCCAGAGCAGCGGCGGGTGGTTGACATGCTGGCGGCCGCTGATCCGGCGTCACTTTCCGCCCTGGCCCAGGCGGTGTCACCCGGCACCCTCGCCGCCTTGGAGCAGCGCAACATGATCCGGCTCCAAATAAGGTGCGATGGCGGCGCGGACGTCACCTTGAACCACGAGGTTGAAGCACGGGCTGCCCGGCGTTTTCCGAGTGCGGCGGAGCCGCTGAAGCTGCGCGGCAACGCAGTGGGTGGTTCCGGACGGGCGGGGGAGGAACCACTTTGGGACCTCCTGCGGCGTGTAGAGGCAGCACTCGATGCCGGGGCGGCTGTGGCGGACCTCGATCTGCTGGCCGTGGCCACCGCCGCCAACAACCTCTATGACAGCGGCGCAGCGCTGCGCGCCGCCGAAGCGATCAAGGCACCCGAGCTCCGGCTGATGGCAGGGACGGAGGCTGCCCGGGCCCTGTTCCATTCCCGCAAGTACAGCCAGAGCGCCGAGATGCTCGGGCACCTCGTGGAAACCACTCCGGCGGTGCTCTCCATGGAGTTCGCCCGTGCGGTTGGCCTGCTCCTGCAGGCCCTGATCCCCACGAACCCGGGCCGCGACGCCCTGCAGGCCGTGCTGGACAGGGCAAGGCGGCGGCTGAGCCTGGCTGCTGCCGCATCCGTGGGGGACACGGCGGCCGACACCTATCAAAACGCCGTCCAGGATGAGCTGGACGTCCTGCAGCTATACCTTGAGTCGATGGAAGGAACCTGGCCCAGTCCCGCGGAAGAACTGTTCCAGCGGCTTTGCCCCGAGGGTTTCGGCGAAGAAGGGCACGGTACTGACGATTCGCCGGGAACCCATGCCGGCATCCTGCTTTTGGCGCTGGCCTCGCAGGGACTGTCTGTTCGGGGAAAGTGCACTGACGCTGTCGCGCTTTCAACCCGGGCGCTCAGCGCCGTCGAGCTCCTGCCGCGCTGCAGTGTTGACTTCCACTCCACCGTGCTCACCATCCACGCCGCCAACCTCACGAGGTTGGGTCAGGGCCCCGACGCCGGCAGCGCGGCCCCACGCGCCGGCGCCAACAAGTGGATGAGCTACCCTGGAGGGCCGCTGCAACTTTTCCGGGCCATGATGTTTTGCCGGCACGCCACGGCTTCGGGCCGGCTCCCCGGCCACCCTGCTGCGTGGACGCACGGTGCAGGCGAAGGAAGGGCCGGCGATGCTAATGACCTGCTCGCCCTCACGCTGGGTGCGCAGGCCACGGCCGAGTGGCTGGCCTGGGACTCGGCGCAGGTAGCCGTTCCTGCGGCAGCCCCGGCTAATGCCCTCAGCACAGACGGTGACGTCGCAGCCAGGGTAGCGGAAGCGTATGCGACGGTGGCACGTCCGGCCGTTACCGGTGCCGCCGGTCCACCGCCGAGGACGCCGCGGAAGCCGGCCAGGGCGACGGGCGGAGGCAAAGGCCGCCGGGCACTGGAACTGCTGAACCTGGTTGCGGCGGCTGGCCCTGACAATGCGTTCATCGAACATGCTGCGGACGGTCCGCCGGATTGGCGCTGGTCGAGTGACGGCTCCAGCGGGCAGGCGCCCGTTCCTTCCGCCACCAAGCGGGCGGCCGCTGCAGACCCTCCGAAGCTTTCGCAACGGGAGCGTGAGGTTGCGGCGCTGGTTGTATCCGGGATGGGAAGCGCCCACGTCGCGGCGGAACTCGGGATCGCCGTCAACACAGTGAACGCGCATCTGCAGAGGATCTACGGCAAGCTAGGCGTTTCCCGCCGTCAGGAGCTGGCCGAACTGTGGAACAGCCTGGACTCTGCGGGGCCCTAAAGCCCGGCGCGGAACGGCGGGTGGCAATAGTGGGACAATTGAGGAGTAGCACCGCGGACACAAGCGGTGTGCCTGGCCGTGGCGGCGAGCTGTCGGCAGGTCTTGCCTATCAAGGAGCCCCAGTTTGGTCATGGTATCCACTCCCGCTTCCGCAGACATCCAGGTCGCGCTAAGTGACGTCGAGGTCCTGCGTATCCGCAACGATTTCCCGGTCCTGGAGCAGGAAGTCAATGGCAGGCCGCTCGTGTACCTGGATTCCGGCGCCACCTCGCAGAACCCGCGCAGCGTGCTCGAGGCCGAGCAGGAGTTTTACGAACTGAGGAACGCCGCTGTGCACCGCGGCGCCCATCATCTTGCCGTCCAGGCCACCGACGCGTTCGAGGATGCCCGCGCCACGGTGGCCGCATTCATTGGGGCGGCGGAGGACGAACTGGTCTGGACTGCCAATGCCACTGCCGGACTTAACCTGCTGGCATACGCCTTTTCCAACGCAAGTATTGGCAGCACAGGGGCCGACGCCCGCCGGTTTGCCCTCGGGCCGGGGGATGAAGTGGTGGTGACGGAGATGGAACACCACGCGAACCTCATCCCGTGGCAGGAGCTCTGCCGGCGCACCGGCGCCACCTTGAAGTTCATCCCCATCGACGACGACGGCGCGCTGCGGCTTGAGGAGGCGGCCCGCCTCATCACGGCCCGCACCAAAGTCCTGGCATTCACCCACGCGTCAAATGTGCTCGGAACCATCAACCCCGTTTCCGAACTCGTAGGGCTTGCCCGGGAAGTGGGGGCCCTTGTGGTCCTTGACGCCTGCCAGTCCGCGCCGCACCTGCCTTTGGACTTCAAGGCCCTGGACGTCGATTTTGCCGTGTTCTCCGGCCACAAGATGCTCGCGCCGACGGGGATCGGCGGCGTTTACGGCAGGCGCGAACTGTTGAACGCGATGCCCCCGTTCCTGACCGGAGGCTCCATGATTACGACGGTCACCATGGACAAAGCCGACTACCTGCCCGCGCCCCAGCGGTTCGAAGCAGGTACGCAGCCCATCTCGCAGGCGGTGGCCCTCGCCGCTGCGGCCAATTACCTGCATGAAACCGGAATGGAACGGATCGCCGGCTGGGAAGCCCAATTGGGGCAGCGACTGGTCAACGGGCTCAGCGCCATCGACGGGGTCCGGGTTGTGGGACCGGCGGCAGGCGTGGAACGCCTCGGCCTGGCGGCCTTTGACGTTGCCGGGGTGCACGCGCACGACGTCGGGCAGTACCTGGACAGCATGGGTATCGCGGTCAGGGTGGGACACCACTGCGCACAGCCGCTCCACCGCCGGCTCGGCCTGACTGCAACCACCCGGGCGAGCACCTACCTGTACAACACCACTGAAGAAGTGGACTTCCTGCTCGAGGCTGTGGCCCAAGTCCGGCCCTACTTCGGGGCAGCCGGTTCGGGGGATTCCAAATGAGCTCATTGGACGCGATGTATCAGCAGCTGATCCTGGAGCATGCCAAGGCCCGCAGCGGCGCAGATTTAAGCCCGGACGAAGCCGCTGCCATGCCGGAACAGGCGGGAGTCGGGCAGTGCCACCAGCTCAACCCGGTGTGCGGCGACGAAATCACGCTGCGCCTGGAGCTTGAGCCGGGCGGCTCGGAGTCAAATATTAAAGCCGTCCGGTGGCAAGGTGAGGGCTGCGCCATCTCAATGGCTTCCGCGTCAATATTGAGCGAATTGTCCGAAGGTGCGTCGCCGGCCGAACTCGACGAAATGATCGGCCATTTCAGGGAGCTTATGCGCTCGCGGGGCCGGCTGGAGCCGGACGAAGAGATTCTGGGTGATGCGGCGGCTTTGGCCGGAGTGGCAAAGTATCCCGCCAGGGTCAAATGCGCCATGCTGGCATGGGTGGCTGCGGAGGACGCGCTGCGGCAGGCCGTGTCCGCCAGCAGCTAAGCAGGGTCCTTATCCGATTGCTTGTCCGGACGCTCTTCGTCCGCCAGCGTCGAATGGTGCTGGACGTAGTCTTCGATGGCGTGCTCGGGAACCCGGTAAGACCGGCCGAACCGGACGGCCGGCAGGTCGTGCGCCTTGACCAGCCGGTACACGGTCATCCTGGACAGCCGCATCACCTCTGCGACTTCGGAAACGGTAAGGAAACGGGTATTGGAAAAACCTTCAGCGGCCACTGTTCTCAGCTCTCCTGGGACGTAGTTCAATCCTGAGGACGTACTTCATTCCTGAGATAAACGTCGCTGAGCCGATCGCCGATCCTATGGCCACTTTATGGCATGGTGAGCTTGATGTGAAGAGCGAACAGCAATGGGGATAAAGACAAGTAGTGACTACTCTAGTGCCGTCCCGCGTGTCTCCGTAGCCTCTTAGTATGGTCGATATCCAGGACGAGAGTGAATGGCGTCAGACGCAGCACAGGATTCGCAGGGCGGAAATTGTGTGCGTTATTTCGCTGGTGATACTGACGGCGCTGACCATTGCCGCCGGCTTCTCCGATTTCGTCCGGTAATTTCGCCTCGACCAGGATGTCAACCGGCTCCGCGAGCCGGCCGGTACCGAAAACAAAGCTCCGACAGGTGGGGACCCGCCGGAGCTTTGATCATTGTGTGGAAATTTGGAAGATTAGTGGGGAAATACCACAATTACCCACGCGATAAGCCCCAATAGAGTCAAGGCGAAATACAACGACCAATTTCTGCGGTCGCTTTTACGGTGGCTGCCGTGCCAAACCCGCTCCATATCGTGCGCGTCCATAGCAAGAAATCTATTGCTTATCACGTTCAGATAACAGCGTGGTGCACACCTCATTTATGCCCCCGCCTACTCCATTTACTGCGCCCGGTACTCGAGTGTCCGCCGGGCCCCGGGCTGTGTGCCTAAAAGGTGGCTTCCCGCACGGTCCGAGCGGCCCCGAAAACGTGCCTCGTCGCTGGCCAAAACCCGAACTTGTCCTGGTCCTTGGGCTGTCATGGGCTGTCAGGGGCGGAACCAGTAGCGGCATCCGCTCTAAGCCCTGATGCGGGAGGTTTCCAAGTAACAGGAGCCTCATCGGGGCCGGAGCACTTGGGCAAAGTCGAGTAGCGACTACCGGTGTGCGCTGGAGGGTGGAACGGCTTAATGGGATGCAGGCACCAGAAGAACTCACTAGACGAAGGTCTCCCATGTTGATCCCTGATGCATCAAGCAACCGTGCCCTTGAGGAAACTCTCCTGGAAATCCGCGACTCAGCACTCGTGCGCAGCCGTCACGGCATTGGACACCTCTCACTCTGCGAATGCGCGAGCTCCGACAGGCCCGCATCATGAGTGGACTTCCTGCCCAACCCGGACCAGCAACCAACGCATGGAAAAGTCTCTGGACACCGTCCGTCTCCAGCTCCAGTGGCGCGCCTCAACTGACTTCTCCCGTTACCGCTGGAGTCCTTCAGGACGGACAGGGCCCCGTTGCCGGCGAATCTTCCGGGCATGCCTGGGTCCGGTTCTACCGGCGGGGCCTCCGCCTCACGGACTTTCTGGTCGTCCTGCTGACGATCGCCGCCACTTATTGGATCGATGTTGCCAGTGCCACGCTCACAGGAGGGCCTGCCTCGGCGGACGAATATATTCAAACCGCGTCAGGGGTCGCGCTCTTATGGTCAGGTTCATTGGCGGCCTATCGGACGCGTGAATCAACCATTCTCGGCGTCGGCATTGAGGAATATAAACGTGTGGTGGCGGCAACGCTGAACGTGTTCGGATTGGCCGGCATAGCTTCGATAGTGGCTCAGTCAGGCGAGATAGTGGCACTCTTTGTCGTGGCGCTGCCCCTTGGCACTTTCGCCCTGACCGGCAGCCGCTGGGCGTGGCGGCGCTGGATCAACAGGCAACGTGTCAACGGCCGATACCTCTCGCGTGTGGTGGTCACCGGCGACACTGAGGACGTCACATACGTAATCCGGCAACTTGCTCGTAATTCCGGTGCGGTTTTCGACATTCTGGGTGTTCTGGTTACGAGAGGGCGCCCGGGCATGACTTTAAAGATCGACGGGAGTGACGTTCCGGTCTTAGGTGGATTGGGCGACATAGTTCCGGCCGTGGAGAGTGCCCGCGCAACTGCTGTCCTCGTAGCAGGCCCTCTTCCCGGCGGAAACAATGCTCTTCGTGAACTGGGCTGGATGCTGGAGGAACACGAGGCTGAGTTGGTTCTGGCATCCAGCCTGACGAACGTGGCGGGTCCGCGAATGCACCTGAGACCTGTCGAAGGGCTTCCGCTCATGCACGTTGACCTGCCGCGGTACAAGGGCCTGAAGCATAGAGTCAAGCGCGCCATGGATGTCTTGCTGGCTGGCTGCGCGCTCCTCGTCCTGGCCCCCGTGTTTCTCATTCTTGCCCTGATCGTATCTTCCGATAGTCCAGGCCCGGTGTTCTTCCGGCAGGAACGCGTTGGCAAGGACGGCAGGCGTTTCAACATGATCAAGTTCCGTTCGATGGTCCCCACCGCGGAAGATGACCTGCTCGCGCTGCTGGCCCAGAACGAAGGAGCCGGGCTCCTGTTCAAGATTCAACACGATCCGCGCGTCACCAAGTGTGGTCATTGGCTGAGGAAGTACTCGCTCGATGAACTGCCGCAATTCTGGAACGTGCTGAAGGGGGACATGAGCCTGGTGGGACCGAGGCCTCCGCTGCCCCGCGAAGTGGAGCTCTATGAACGTAACATCAGCCGACGGTTGCTTACGAAACCCGGCATTACGGGGCTTTGGCAAATCAGCGGCCGCTCCGACTTGGCCTGGGAGGACGCCGTACGTCTGGATCTGTACTACGTGGAAAACTGGTCGATGTGGGGCGACCTGGTGATCCTGTGGCGGACCTTCAGGGTGGTAATTCGCCCTAACGGCGCGTATTAAACGGATGGTCAGACGCGCATGGGCACCCGGAAACGGCCTAATTACTTAACTAGGCCGGGCAGTACCTGGATCGTCCACCGAGTACACCCAAGTAGACCTCGCAAATTTGCTCCATGAAATCCGAGTAGGAGCTACGGATGCCGGATGGACCCAATTCTCCCTAAGTTGGGTCAATCACTAATCAAGCTTTTGATTGCGAAGGTCTCCCATGTATCAGCAACACACAGCCTTGTCCCGTGACAGCGACAGAACCGCTCGCCTTTCATCCATGGAACCGTTGGGAGCCGACGGACTCGAGCGCAGATACATTCGACATGAGATCGTTGCCGACGTGGTCTCGGAACTCACTTCCGGCTCCAGTTGCGGGATCTTGATTGTGGGCGAACATGGAGCGGGCAAGTCCTTCGTCGCGCAGAGGGCCCTGGAACAACTCGGAGAAGACTTCGCCGTGATCCAGATCAGAGGCAGTTCCATCTCTTCAACGCTTCCCTACGGCGCCCTGAGCGTCCTTCTCCACGAACTTGATTCTGCAGATGTTGAACATCCGCTGATGGTTCTGCGAGGGCTGACGCAACTGCTGCGCAACAGGGCACAGGGGCGGACCATCGTGCTTTTCGTGGACAACGCACATGAACTTGATGAACTGTCCGCGATGATGATTGCCCAGCTCAGCGTGGGCGGGCACGTCCGCCTTCTTGCAGCTTGTGGAGATCTGCCAAATGTTGGCGGCGACATCATGGGCTTGTGGAAGGACGACCTGCTTCGGCGGGTGGACCTGGGAGCCTTCGACTTCAGCGAGGCCGCAGCCACACTCAGTCGTCATTTCGGAGGTTACTTCTCGCACACTGCCGCGCGCGAGTTGTGGACTGCCAGCGGTGGCAACGCCCTCTTCCTCTTCACGCTGGCCAAGGAACAGGTCAAGCTTGGAATACTAGTCCGCCAGGAAGAATTCTGGCTGCTCGGAGACGGTCCCATCGCCCTCACCGGCGAGATCAGGGATGTTGTGAAAGCGCGTATGAACCGGTTCTCGCAAGGCCAGCGCGACGTTATCGAGCTGCTTGCGTTGGCGGGAGCCGTTCCGCTGCCTGCGCTTATGCGGGTCTCCCAGCCTCGCGACATGGACGCCCTGCAAGAATGTTCGATGATCGAAGTCAGCCATAAACACCCTCCAATGGTCAGTATTGCCAACGCGGTGACCGCAACAATCGTCGCCAACGCGGTTCCCCCTGGTCGAAGTGCCGAACTACGGCGTCGGCTGACCTCAGTCCTTGATCACCCAGACCTGGACGATACGCCGGGCCTTAGCAACGTCACCTGGGCAATCAACTGCGGACAACCGGTCACAGCGACTGTTGCTCTCGCGGCCGCCCGGGCGGCCAACAGGGCATCCGATCCGGCCACGGCCCTCAGGTTCATTAAGGAGATAGACGGGGCGGGACTGCGCACCGACGCAGCCATTGAGTCCCTACAGGCGTATGTCTCTATTGACAATCACGACTCTGCACGAAGGATCCTGCGCCAGTTCGACCGCGAAGCCGGTTCCGACCTATCGTTCGCCGAATGGACGGCGCTGCAATTGGCAGCGTCGGAGCTCGACCGGCGAAGCCACGCTACGACAGCCAATGCCAGGCGCCGGTTAAGTCACATAGAATCGAAGATCTCGGAGCAGTCGGAAGAGGAGCCGGACCTGGATTCCGTGCGGGAAATGCTGTTGCTGGCGGAAGCAGAACTTGCTGTGTTTGAGGGCCGCCACCGGGATGTGCTTAGCCTGGATGAAGGTTCCGAACCAGTTGATCTAGGAACGGAACCCCGGATCCTGGCCGCGAGTTTGCTGTCCACTTCCCTTGCCATCCTGGGCCAGACAGGCCGGGCAGTGGCGCTTGGAGGCCAAATTGTCGCGGCCGCCCTGGATGGCGATCTCGCGGACCGTACCGTGCGCGAGGTTCGGGGACGCTACCTTCAGTTGCTGCTGCTCGCTGGTGAGTTTGGGGCGGCAGGTAACTACGTTGCAGGCATGTCGGCCTCGAACGAGCCACAATCCCGGTTGGGGGGCATGTTCGAAATTGTCCAGGGTGTAGTCGATTTTCACCGTGGCCGCGTTGACACGGCGCTTCCTCGCCTTGAAGCGGGAGCACGCCAGCTCAGGACGCAGGACCCGGATGGCTTAGTGGGACTGGCCACGGCAGCGTGCGCCTATGCAGCGGCCCTTGGCGGCGATCACGAAAAAGCCAGCCTGTACCTGGCCGAAATCACCCAGCTACCTACCCGCGCTGCTTGGCTTACCTCGCGTCTGGCGCGGCTCTTCGAACTCTGCGCTTGCGTTGAACTGGGCCAGGGCAGCGGGCCAATATCTGCTCTACTTTCAGAAGGGGACGCCGACGCCGGGTCATCGGCGATTGCCGTGGGAATTCACTTTCTGTCCGCCGCCGTGCGGGCGGGCGACGTGAAGCCAGGAACACAGCTCGGAGGGCTTTCCCGCCAGGCAGATGGCTACTTTGCTCTGCTGTGCCGGGGACTGGCGGATGGCTTAAAGGAGTCAAACAGCGAAGCGCTAATGGATGTATGCCGCGCAGCTGAAACGGCCGGCAACGCTGTTTTCGCGAGGGATGTGGCGCGAAAGGCAGTCAATTGCGCCCAGGCTGCCGGAAATAAGATCTCCCTGCGGGTTGCCCAGCGCGCGCTGCAGTCTCTGGACGAGCTTTTCCGCGGACCGACCGGCGACGTTAATTCACTGACTGCATTCGCGCTAACCGCCAGGGAGTGTGAAGTGGCGGTTGCGGCAGCTGCCGGAATATCGAATCGGAGAATAGCTGAGCAGATGCATGTCTCGGTTCGAACCGTAGAGGGTCATCTTTACCAGGTCTACGCGAAACTCCACCTTGCGAGCAGAACGGAACTCAGGGACGTGGTAAACGTTCCGGCGGGCCGCGCCACAACGCGACCCGAGCTACCGCGGCGTCGGCGCCCGTAAGGGGGACTGTCCGGTAAACGGTGTGTGGGGGTTCGTCGTGCAGATCACCCGCCGGATCTCCACGTCGTACTCCAGAACCGGCACGAACTCAGCCCAGGAGGACTCCCAGAGCTGCACGATCGCTGGATAATGCTGGCCCCACTCGGCCGTGAACTCGGCAAACCGGTCCTTCGCCGCTTGCTCGGACGGGGCCTGGTAGACCGGTTAAGCGCCTTGACGATGCGTCGCGGTGCTGGCGGCCGGCGTAGCGGAAGCTGTTGCGGATCAGGTGCACGATGCACTGCTGCACGACCGTTCGCTCCCACGTGGTCGTGATTGCCTCCGGCAGGCCCTTGAGCCCGTCGCAGACGGCGATCAACACGTCTTCCACGCCCCGGTTCTTCAGCTCGGAAAGACCTGCAGCCAGAACCGGGCACCCTCGGCGCCGTCGCCGGCCCAGATGCCCAGAATCTCCCGCTCCCCGTTGACTATGTCAACCTTTCTTGGCCCCGGGCGCACGGCCATATCTGGCCCCACCAGGAGCCTGGATTCCCCGCGCGTAGCCCCACTTCATGACCAGCGCAGGATACGCTGATGCAATACTGCTGATGCATTTGGGGGCGCCATGCTGAATTACTTCCGTGAAACACAAGAAGCGCGAATAGCTACTCCCGGGCGGCGTATCTACAACTATGCTTCTGCTGCGGTGATCCTTGTCGTCATGGCATTGGTTTTTGCGGGTCTCGTACCTCTGTGGATTTTCTGGATCGCCTTCCCCGTGTCTCTCGTTCTGGACGCCCTCTTGACCAGAAAGTGGATCAAAGAAGATGCGCTCCGCAATTACCGAGCCCCCCAGCGGCAGTAGTCGTGCCGCTGCCTGCCTGGTTGAAGTACGAGACCGCCGAAAGTAGTAGCTCCCTGGGTTGAGGCTGCTTAGCTGGTTTGTTGAGTCATCGTGTGGGCCAGACGGTAGGATTCGGTGCCGGTTTCGATAATGGCGCCGTTGAATGTCAGCCGGTCCACGATCGCGGCACAGAGCCGCGGGCCCGCGAAGGTTCTTGTCCAGCCGGAGAACGACTCGTTGCTTCCTCGGCGCCGTCGTGTCCTCGACCAACATGGCATCGATTGCCGCCTTGTACGGCTCCAGCCGCCAGACCACCCCCTGCCGCGGTTTGCGTTCCGGAGATTCCTGAGCCTGCCTCACCGTTTTTCGATGAACCCCGTGCCGGACCATCAGCGCACGGACCGACAGGCCCTCGACCCGGGCGTCCCTTCGGATCTGCACGAACAACTCCACTCTCGACTCCATCCAGACCAGCCTTCCGCCGCATCTATCCACTGATGAATCCAACGTTGAAGGCGGGGCCACATATAACCCGTCACAAGATGCCCGGCGAGTCACGAAAATGCGCGGCGATTTCCCCGGTGGTCAGCCCCCGGGCCGACAGCGAGAGCACGATCTGGTCGA
Source organism: Arthrobacter sp. ISL-72 (assembly GCF_018613755.1). Taxonomy (GTDB): domain Bacteria; phylum Actinomycetota; class Actinomycetes; order Actinomycetales; family Micrococcaceae; genus Arthrobacter. The sequence continues at coordinate 311,057 of NZ_JAGGPP010000008.1, read as the reverse complement.
TCCCGTCCAGGCGCCGTTTCCGCTTGGGCACGATCACCGGCTCGAACGACCCGTCCCGATCCCGGGCACCTCAATCTCGACCGGGCCGATCTCGGTCAGCACGGTCTTCGGCTTGGTGCCGTTGCGCATGTTGGCTGCAATCGGCGTCTCGCCATGCTCGTGCCCGAGGTGCTCGGTCAGTTCCGCTTCCAGCGCGGTCTCCAGCACATTCCTCGTCAGCTGGTTCAGCAGCCCGCCCGGGCCTACCAGGCTCACGCCCTGCTCTTTACCTGCGCGAGCAAACGCTCTCCGCAAGCTCCTTCTGATCGATGATCTCTCCCGTCACGGGATCGATCATCACCCCTGTCATCTCGGTCATGGACTCTGACACGGCCGTCTCCTTTCGGATCAGGCCGGGACCCCACACACCGTTATTCAGACAGTCCCCCCGTAAGCTGACGGAAGCTCGCGGAGCGCTGGTTCATCCGGGGATGATTTCGATGGCGGAGATTTTTGGTTCGTCGACGGTTGCGGTGAAGTCGATGTTAAGGGTGCCGTCGGTGACGTTGAGCTGCTGGGTGAGGATGTAGGCGGTCATTGGAGCGACGTTGGCGTTGAGGTCCAGGTTGGTGATTTCGGGAGTGCCGGCTTCGAGGTTGACGTTGAAGATTCGTTTTCCGGTGCCGCCCGGGCCGCCGCCGGTGGCTCCGTGGTAGATCTCTGCGAAGTGGAGTTTGACGGTGTAGTTTCCTGACGGGACGGGAATGGCGTAGCCGAAGCCGCCTGCGCCGCTGCGTTCGGAGAGGTAAAGGGCGTCGTCGGTGGTCCCTGCGATCTGTGTGACCTGTGGGTTGGTGTATGTTTTGCCGCCGGTGAAGTAAGCATCGGCGAGCCAGTTCAGGCCGCCGGTACTCACTGCCGGTCCGCCGGCGTTGATCCTGATGGGCTGGGCGGCCATGCCGGTGGTGTTTACCTGGGCGGTGGCGGACGGCGCCGAGGTATTGGCGGAAGTGTCGACGGCGAGGACGCGATAGAGAACGGTAGTAGTGACAGGTGGTGCAGAGTCACGATAGGCCGCGGTAACGACAGGTGTGCTTCCGGTGAGCCGTGTCCAGGGCCCGGCCGGGTCGATGGCACGTTCGACGTGGTAACCGGCGAGGTCGCTTTCGGTGCCGGCCGTCCAGGCCAGATCCACGGCGGTGGTCCCGACGGTCGCGGTCAGACCCGCGGGCGCCGCGGGCGCCGTCGTGTCAGCCGCCCCCGCAGGGATAACGTTGCTAATGATGTAAACGTTGTCCTGGTAGTCGCAGTTGGCCGGACCAGACGAGCACTCGTTGGCGCTGGACATGTAGTCGTGTCCCACGACGTACGTCCCCGTGACGAGCTGGCCGCTCCGGTCGCGAAGCGGCCAGGTTTTGATTGCCAGATAGCTGGTGTTGCCGGTCGACTGGTTTCCAACCTTCAGGCTGAAGGTTCCGGCCGGATTCGCATCGAGCTCTACGAGGCCCGTCAGGGCGTTGTTGAGCGGCAGGACCGTCTGGCCGTACAGGGCATTGGATTCCGCGGTCGTTCCTGCGATGTCTATTCTCTCCCCGGAAGTACAGCAGCCATGGAACGATGCGATCTGGCTCACCGTGACAGGCCGGGATGGGTCGTTTCGCTTCCATAGACCGGACCGTACTTCTTCCCCATTGAGAGGGGCCGTCGGCAGCTGGTCACCTACTTTCGGGGTGCCGATGTTCGTGGTGATGCCGAATGCCTGGGAAAGCTGAGCCACTGTTGGCTCGTTGCTTCCTTCCGGTGCGGGCATGTAGACGCCCCGCAGCTGGATGTTCTTGACGGCGGTTGTGGAATCACTTGAGGTGATCTCCACCTGGGCGGAGCGGACGCCCTTGGATCCTGCAGTTTCCACGAACTTCGCCGTCAGGGGCGTGGAGCTTCCGGGAGCCACAGTGAGGGGCAAAGTCGGGGGATTGACGATGGTAAAGCCGGCTGAGCCAGTCCCGGATATCGTCAGCTTCGTGATCACCAGATCCTGCTGCCCAGTATTGGTGAGCTGAGCCGTCGCTGTGTCTGTCACCTTGTGGTTGGTGACTCCGGTATTGATACGGTGCATCACAAGCCAGTCTTCGTAGAAACCTGGGGCTGGCTGCCCGCTGCGGCGGCTTGCCTGCAGGTTGGTAAGTGTCAGCGTTCCGCCGATGTTCTGTACCGCGAAAGTCACAGTCCGCGAGGATGACCGGCCGGCGCTGTCGGCTGAAGTCACCACCAGAGAATGACTCCCCGTGGAGATTCCGAACGGTGCCGAGTAATTGACTGCCGGGGTGCCATCCACCGAATAGCGCAGTGAGGTGAGCTGGGCTCCTGCTGCGACTTGGGATGCCAGGGTGACGGTTGCCTGCCCGCCGGTGTAGCTCGTTCCGACAGCCTGGCCATTGACGTCAACTGAGATGGCGGGACCCGCGAGGTTGGCGCCTTTAATGGTGACCCAGTTGATTTTCGTATTCGTACCCTTGGGCACCAGAGTAAGCATCCCGTCCGTGACGTCGACTGTCACCGTTCCGGTCTTGAAGGGTACCGTGCCGGTGGGTACGAACGGCGCAAAGACCGGCTTGCCTTCCACCTCGACGGCATGGGTCGAGTCCAGGTAGTTGGCGTCGCCCACCGAAAGTGATACTTCATACGTCCCGTTCGCCACGGCCCGCTGCCATACTCCGTCAGTACCGCCCTTGCTGGCTGTCTGCATCTGATTGAGCGATTGAAGCAGGGGATCCAGGGGATAGGAGATTCCGGGCATAGCGCTCGGCCGGTTTCGTCCTTCCGTTGTTCGCTCGGTCGGGACACCGTTGACCAGCCAGCCGTAGCCGTCCTGGTCGTACTTACCCCCGATGTCCGCTGTCCAGCCGGTGGGCGTTACAGCCCCGGGAATCGTAAAGTTGTACTTGGCCGACGGGGTAGTGTCAGGGGCCGGGTCAAGGGCCGAACCTTTAATGCTCAACCAGTTGATCTTTGTGTTGGTTCCAGTTGAGGTGATGGTCAGCTTGCCATCGGTCACGGTGATCTGCCTCGCGCCCGTCTGGAAGGGCGTCGTGCCCGTGGGGATGAAATTCGCGATGAGCGGCTGACCCTCCGCGGCGATCCCGTGGACGGAATCGACATAAGCGGAGTCACCTGCCGATGCGGCCACCGTGTACGTCCCGTTGGGGACCTCGTACTCCCACACGCCGGTGGTGACGTTGTTTGCCGGGCCCATAGTGTTGAAGGACTGCAGGAGCGGATCAGACGGGTAGCTAATCCCCGCTGTAGCCGCGGAGCGGTAACGCGTTGCCGCAGTCCTGTCCGTGGGTACGCCGCCGACAAGCCAGCCCGACTTGCGTTGCGCGGAGTAAGCGGCGCCGGTGTCAGGCGTCCATCCCGTGGGGGTCGGAGCCGTAGTCGTCTGGAAGTTGACTTTGACCTGCGCACCTTCGGTCGGGTTGTCGCCCGGGACATCCGTACTTGCCGGGACAATCTCTATGTAGTCAATCTTCGTATTGACGCCGCTATTGGCATCCACTGTTAGATAACCATCAGTGACCGAAACCCGCGCGGAGGCGCTGGTGTGGCGGGTATTGGACCCGGCAGCGCCGGAGGGAGCGAACCTGTTGATCAGGTTCCTGCCCTCGAGGTTGATGCTGTGGAGCTCAGTGTCGGTCTGGACCGTAGGGTCCCCGACTGCAACCTTCACGTCGTATTCCCCGGCCGGAAGCGCAATTTCCCAGTAGGCATAGGCGGACAACCCGTTGAAGTTGGGGATGTCAGCAGCCTGCATGTGCATTAGCGTGTTCAGCCGCAAGTCCGGCTGCGACGTAGTGCGCAACCTGCCGTTGCCTGGTCCAGCGGTGCCTTGCGTGGACATATCCAGTGGTGTTTCCGTGGCTTGGTTCTTCCAGCCGTAGCTTCGGCCTTGGCCTTGATCAGCGCGAGTACGGGGACCAAAGCCTTCACCGAAGTCCCGAAGATAACCAGCGGGAAGGCTTGCGGCAAGGTTGGAAAAGTTAACTTTGATGGCGTCGGTTCCGGGTGACACGACGGCGGACGCGGGCTTTATCCCCTGAACCAGGAAAACATAGTCTTGGTAGTCGCCGTTTGAGGCGTCTTCGAAGGCCATGAGATAGGTCTGGGGAATCGCCACTCCGAGCCGGTTCTTCGCCGGATAGATCCTGGCACGGTGCGCGATGCCGGTATTCAACCGGTCCTCCGTGTAACCGAAACGCTGGAAAGCATTGGAATAGTAGTACAGTCCGAAGCTTTGTGTTCCTGGATCGAAGGATTGCGCTGTTCCGGGGCTCGACGGCGGCAGCAAGGACTGGTAACCGCTGACGTCAATCGAGCCGAGTCTGTGCTGCTGGGCGGCCGCTCCGTCGCCCGTGTACCAGCCAAAGGGCAGATCTTCCCTCGGGGCATACTGTGCCAGCGGCGTCACGGAGACCGGCGACGTGCCGGATTTGACGAAGAGCGGCTCCAGGACTTCATCACCCTTTGCCGTGGCCTGTGTACCACCCTCCAGATTGGTCCACCCCACATTGACGTGATACCCCAACGTTCCGGTGACGTCATTGAAAGTGGGCTCGTTGCCGCCCTCGATACCGTTCATGGAGAGGCCGTAGAGTCCGATGTCGAGGGAGGTGCCTCCCGCGGAGACGCGGAGGATCGCCTCACGCTGGCCTACTGTGCTGCCCGGCTTAAAAGTTGCCTGGACCGTAGTGCTCGCACCGGCTGCGAGAGTCACGCCGTTGCCGCCCGAAGTGGTGAACTCTGCCGGGCTGGTGCCTGCCAGTGCGGTGGCCAGAGTGACCGCTCCCGATCCTGTGTTGGTGATGGTGACAGTCTTTGTGGCGCCCGTGGTGTTCTTGACTGCCGAGAAGACCAGTTCGGGTGCCGAAGAGGTGAGGGGGGCCGCCTGTTGATTGCCGGGAACACGCAGCAGGAACATCTTTTGGTCGTTTCCGCCGCGGTCGTACTGGTTGACGTACAGGTTTCCGGTCTTGGGATCCTCCACTACTTCCAGCGGATCGTTGAAGCCGTCCACTCCTCCAATCATGGAGTTGGCGACATCGGTGATGCCGACTGAGGTCTGTGCTCCCAGAATCTTCCCGGTGGCCCGGTCCGGCTGAAGGAAGATGAGGTCGTTGTTGTTCGAGAACCTGGTGACCAGCACCCTGCCTTTTAGCTGTCCTCCGAACGTGTTGCTCTTGTACTCGAGAGCGCCGTTCGGTGACTTATTAAACTCGAAGTCGTACGCGATGCCCCGGTAGTTCGGGTCGGCTTTGGTACCCGACGGATATTTGGACCCTCCTTGGCCGGGGGACTGGGGCGGGTTGAGCGGGTCGTTGCCCTCGTTCAACACCCATTCACATCGTTCAGGGTTGGGGTGCCCGTAGTAGCCGCCCTGCACGACGTCGAACAGCAGGTCGCGCTGGGTGGGCTGGTTTCCAATAGCGGGAACTGAACCGCCGTTGTAGTTTCGTCGCTGACATTGGGCCGTTACGTCCTGGCCGTTGACGGTGCTGTATCCGGGAATACCGTCAGCGGCTACGCGGGTGTACGTACCATCAGCATTCCTGACCACCCCCGGTGAATTTGCACCGCCGGCTGTTCCGTTGGTGGGGACGTAAAGGTGGCCGTTCGAATGCCATACAAGGTCGTAGGCGTTTCGTATCCCTGTGGCAAAGATCTTAAGCGGAGCGCTGGGGGAGTACGGGTTGTACGTGCCGCCGTCGCCGGTCTGGACATCGATGGGCACGCCTGTCGAGACTGCTTGCTGGACCGCCGGATCCGCCGGATCGAATACCAACGTTGCGGCGGTCAACAGGGTTTCGCCACGCTGTCCCCATGAGTTGTCGAGGTCCCCGGCGGCCTGGTTGGAGCCCTGCATGAAATAGAGGCGGCCGTCGGGTCCGTAGGTCATGGAGTTCGTCAGGTGGTCTGCCTGGGAACGAGGCAAATGTGAGAATATTTGGGCTTCATTCTGAAGCCGGGCACCGCTGAGCAGGCTGATGCCGGAAACCCACTTGCCGGTTTCGTTGAACGTGTTGGCTGTAGTTGAAGTGATCCACACCTTGGGATCTGTTGCCGTCGAGGCCTTGTCGAAGACGAGGCCGATAATGGCGCGCCCGGCGTGGCCCAAGTCCTCCATGTTGGACAGCGTGCCGTCGGCCGCAACCGTGAACCGGAATATCCCCTGCCCGATCGTGGAGGCATACATCTTTCCGTCCGGACCGAATGCCATGGAAGACCAGTACTTGCCGGCCGCGACGGGCTGTTCGGCCTTCTCGAAGGCAATGCCGGTGAGGGGCGTGTACCCGGAAGGCGCCGCCACGACTCCGCTTCCAGTGGTGAAGACCGAGGTGAAGGGTTTAAAGGGAGCACCGTAGTTGTCCTTGACGTTGCTCGTGACGACGAACCGGTAGGCGGTTCCCGGTTTCAAAGCCGCGTTCTGCTGCGTCGAGATGACGTCATTGCCGCCTGACGTTCCGGTTGTCGATGGCACTTCTGCTCCGGAGGCAACTTCATAGAGGTGAACGTTGCCTTGAAGGGTGGCAGGATCCACTCCGACCCCTGCGTAGGGGATGCGGATGGTGGCTGACACTCCATCGTTGGGATCGTGGCCAACGGAACGGTTGAGCGGCCGCATCGTGTCAACGTGCGGGGCGCGTTCAACGCCTACAACGTCGATGTACGCAATCTTGGAGTTCGTGCCGCCAGCGGCCGTAACTGTCAGTTCCCCGTCCCACACTCCGACTGTCGTCGTCGCGGTCCGGTACTCCGCCGCGGCAGATCCCTGAAAAGCCTCGATTCCGATGCCTGCCTCCAAGTTGATCGCATGGAGCGAGTCATATCCCTTGGCAAAGGCCTGGTCGCCGACCGCGACTGTCACTTCGTACAACCCGTCGGGGACGGCTACTTCCCAAATGCCTTCAGTCCGTACTCCATTTGTGCCGCCGTCATCGCCGTACTGCATGTGAATAATCGAATCCAGGCGTTCGTCTATCCCGGCGCGTCCACGGTCCCTTCCGTTGCCCACCAGGCTCAAGGGGTTGCCATCAATGGTTTTCCAGCCGTATGTCAGCCCACTGCCCTGGTTTGCGCCGGAGCGGAGGCCGTATGCCTCGCCCCAGTCGGAGGTGTAGCCAGGGGCGGGGGTACCCGAAGTGGTGGTGAAGTCCACCTTGATGTTCGTCGTGTTCGGGACCACGGGCACGGCGTGGACTTCGTTGGAGGGAACGGACTCGTTTCCGGACAGATCCACTGCAGTCACTGTGTAGAAGTAGGTGGTGCCGTTTGTGGCTGTGCTGTCCACATAGTTGGTGCCTGCAATGGGGGCCGGACCGGAAAGCAGCGCTCCCGTCTCCCCGACCACAGGCTGAAGGGACCGGTAAACGCGATAGCCCGATACGTCCGTCGAAGCCGACCGCGCCCAGCTCAGAGCCACTCTTGTGTCCCCGGCAACAGCTGCAAGTGACGTCGGGGCATCCGGCGCCGTGGCGTCGCCTGCTTCCGTGACGGCCGCTGCTTCGTTGGACGGCGCGGATTCGTTGCCCGCAGTGTCCACGGCAGTGACCGAATAGTAGTAAGCCACATCCGGCTGCGCCGTTTCGTCGCTAAACGACGTAGCGACGAGGTCGTCCTTACCAGTCAGCGGAGCGGACTGGAGGTCGACGCCGTCGCCTGTTCCGCGGTACACACGGTACCCGGCCACATCACTTGACTGACTGGCAGTCCAGATCAGGTCAACCGACCCGGCACGGCCCTCAGTCAGGAGCTGGGTAGGGGCGATTGCAGCTTCCGTGTCAGGGCCTTGCTTGCTGTAAGTGACCACGGCTGCTGCATCTGCGTAGGCCTGAAAGTATTCGACCGTGACCGAGTGGGGCCCTTCAGCCAGGTCCACCTCTTTTACAATGTCGCTTGACGCGGACTGTTCGATCCATTGGTCCAGGACAACCTGGTCGTCGATCTGAATGCGAATCCCGTCGTCGGCACGAGCGGTGAATTTGTATGTACCCGCTCCGGCATCCATCGTCCGCGTCCAGTGGGCAGAGTACTGTTCAGAACCCACTCCGGCCGGGCCGTTTCCCGAGCTGTAGGTCTGGTTAATAGTGGGGGTGCACCCGGTGACCACGGGAGAGCCGGCGAGGGATGTGCCCTTGAAGTACTGGGCGTGCCACTCGCCTGCGAGGCATTGATCGTCCCGAGGGGAACCGGGTGCCACTTTTGCACCAGGACCTGGGGCTGGCGGCGCCGTGCTGCCTTGCCGCGGGCCGGGTGCGGAAGGCGGCTCGGCTGCCGTTGCTGAACCTGTGGGTGAGGGCTTTGCAGCAGCTGTGGACGCAGAGGGCGAGCCCTGATCCGTCGGTGTCGGCGACGTGGCCGCTGGTGCAGTCGGTGCTGACCCGGCCGCTACCTGTTCGGCTGAAAACTCCTCGAAGACCGCATTCAGCGGCATGGTTCCAGGCAACGTGCCTTGGGAAGCGAGGACCCCGCCAAATGCTGACACATCTTTGATGGCAGTCTTGGACAGCAGCGATCCATCGATGAAGGCCGTAGGCAGATCGAGGCGGCCTACGGCGACGGGGGATCCGCCACCTACCTGGTACGTGGCAACGAGCTTCTTGTCGGACGGGTCGATGTCAAGGGTCAGCCTCACTGGCGAGTCGCCGAGGAGTGTCTGGGTTGTTGCCACCGACACATGGTCCTGGGAGGCCATAGTCCCGACGGCGGCTGGTTCGGTCACATCATTCTGTTCGCGCCTAAGCTGCACATGCCGCTCTCCGGCGGTCCCTGTGCCGGCCACCGTCAGGGAGGCGAAGTTTTGGTCGTTCGGCCCGAACCACAGGCCGAGCCGAGCATCCGCGTCCAAAACCGCCGGGCTGATTATCGTCGTCGAGAGGCGCAGCGTCTGCGACGGGTAAGTGAAGCCGATGCCGAGGGCATTGTCCTGACTATTGGAGGCCCCGGCAGAAGCACCCGGGGTGGCCAGGATGGTGAGGTTCCCATCCGATACTTTGAGATTACTCGGGCTGAAATAAGGGGCGCTCTTGTCTGCCGATGATGGCTGGAGCATGGTGAACCCGGTGCCGGCGCCCACGGAAGTCTGAAGACCCCCGGATTTTCCGTCAAAACCAAGTTTCACGGCATTGCCTGCCGCGAGGACCTCGGCGGGAGGTAAGGGCGAGTAGGGGGACGTGGTCCAATGCCCGGCGTCTGCCGGAACCGGCGGGACAGTCGCTGCCAGTGCCGGGAGTCCGACGAGCGAGGTCGCGAGCATGCTTAGGCCCGCCGCCAATGCAGCCGTCTTGCGGCCGCCTCCGCTTGTCCGGTTCCCGACTCGAGTATTCGTAAGTAGCATGTTGGGTTCCCTCTGAGAGAAATTACTGCTGGCTAGCACCGGAAGCTGCACATCCCGGCAGGTCTGCTTTTGCGGATTCACGACGCCTAGGGGCGACCGACCGACCTGTACGTCCAGCCGGCTGCCCGCCATTTGGCGGGATCGAAGACATTGCGGGCATCGACCATGTTCTTCTCACTCACACGGGCGGCCAGGGCGTACGGATCCAGTTCGCGGTATTGTCGCCACTCAGTCAGCAACAGGACGGCCTGGGCGTTCTTGAGCGCCTCGTCCATATCCGGCTCGTAGGCAAGTTCCGGAAACCTGAGGGCGGAGTTGGGCAAAGCTTGCGGATCCGTAACGGTGACGTCGGCCCCCAACAGCTGAAGTTGCGCTGCCACGTTCAATGCCGGAGAGTCGCGGACGTCATCACTGTCGGGCTTGAAGGCGGTGCCCAGGACGGTTATGCGGCGGCCGATCAAGCTGCCGCCGCATACCTCGCGGGCCATCTCGACTACCCGTGACCGTCGCCGCATGTTGATGGCATCCACTTCCCGCAGGAATGTCAGGGCCTGATCTGCGCCAAGCTCGCCGGCACGAGCCATAAACGCCCGGATGTCCTTGGGCAGGCATCCGCCGCCGAACCCTAACCCGGCATTGAGGAACTTGCGGCCAATGCGCTCGTCCATGCCTATTGCCTCGGCCAACTCGGTCACGTCTGCGCCCGCGGCCTCGCACACTTCGGCCATCGCGTTGATAAAGGAAATTTTTGTCGCGAGAAACGAGTTGGCAGCGGACTTAACAAGTTCAGCAGTGGCATAGTCTGTTACGAGCCTGCGCGTGCCCGATTCCAAAGCCGCAGCGTAAACCTCATCGAGTGTGTTGGCGGCAAGCTGTCCGGCGTCGCCGGCCGGCACTCCGTATACGAACCTGTCCGGTGTCAGCGTGTCGGCCACTGCGTGCCCTTCCCTGAGAAACTCGGGGTTCCACGCGATCACAGCTCCGGGAACCCGGAGGGCGAGTTCTTCCGCCATCCGGCTTGCAGTGCCAACAGGCACCGTGGACTTGCCCACCAGAATTTCGCCGGGACCGACACGGTCGAACAGCGACTGAAACGCCTCGTTGACGTAGCGGAGGTCTGCTGCGTTTTCACCGCGTCGTTGCGGTGTCCCGACGCAGACGAAGTGCACCTGGCAGCCAACCACCTCCGACATATCAGTGGAGAACTTCAGCCGGCCTGTCGCCTGGCTTTCGCTGAGCAGCTCAGGCAGGCCCGGCTCGTAAAAAGGCGCCCGGCCGGCAGTGAGGTTGTCGATTATTCTCGGGTTGACGTCGATCCCCACGACGTCGTGCCCAAGCTTTGCCATTGAGGCAGCGTGGACAGCTCCCAGGTACCCGCAGCCTGTAACCGAAATACGCATCATTTTCTCCCTAACTTTTCGGCGGTTAAGAGTCTGCCCGCCGGCGCGTCAACCGGGCCGGCAGTCTCTTCGTCCTGCAGAATCCGGTGGTCGGACGGAAGTGGTTCCTGTGACAATTCGTGGGCGCCGCGCCGACGCTCGGTTGCGGGCCCTTCCTTCAGCTGGGCTGCCTGGAGTGCCTTCTTGCCCCAAGCCCGTAGCCCGGAAATGCCGTACTTGTATGTCTGGGCATCCGGTCCCCTGGACGAAATCCTGTTGAGGATTATGCCGAGCACCGCGGCACCCACCATCCCGAGCGAATTCAGTGCCTTCCGCACATCCGCCTCTTTGACCTTTCCGGCGCCAACTACCAGAACGACACCTCCCACTTGCCGGGCCAGCACCGCAGCGTCAGTTACAGGAAGCAGCGCAGGAGCGTCGACGATCACGGCGTCATATGTCCGCTCCAGTTGTTGAATCAACTGCGTCATGGCCGGGGAACCCAGTAGCTCGCTCGGATTCGACGGGATGGGCCCCGACGTGAGGACCCACAAGTCATTTTCACCGTGAGGATGGAGGAGCTTATCGAGCGGTTCCCTGCCAATGAGTGCAGTGGTGAGTCCCCTGTCCTGGTCGAGTCCCAGATACTCACCCAGCCGTGGATGCCGCAGGTGGGCGTCGACCAGTACTACCCGCTGCCCGGATTGCGCCATGGTGAGTGCCAGATTAATGGCTGCGCACGTTTTACCTTCGCCGGGTGCTGACGACGTGATGAGCACGGTCTTGGAGGTACTGCCGACCTGAGTGGAGTACATGTTCGTTCGTATCTGCCGGAAGGCCTCCGCCCGGGGCCTTTGGGATGCCTTGTGGGTCAGCAACTGCCTCCGCGGACCTCCGAGACCGAACGCGATTCCACCCAGGACGGGCAGGGCGGTAGAGCGGCGAAGGTCGTCCTCTCCGCGCAGTTTACTGTCGAACCTGGCCCGAAGAGAGGAGAGACCGACGCCGGCGCCAAGTCCGGCGAGCGTGCCGATAGCGAGGTTGAGCAGCGGATTCGGCGACACTGGAGCCGTAGGCACTTCCCCGGGCGTCAGTAGTGTCAGCTTAAGGTCCGACCTACCACCGGCAACCGACGACTCCAGCTCCGCAACCACCCGGATCAGGGACTCGGCGACGCCTTGGGCAATCGCCGTGGCTCTTTCCGGCGATTCATCACTCGCGACAATGGACAGCACCACTGTATTCGGCTGGGCCGTCACATCGATTTTGTTCGCGAGCTCGCTTGGCTTCATGGGGAGGGCCAGGTCGTCGATGACCTTTTGGAGCACATGCGGTGTTTCTGCGGTAGTCACGTATGACTGCACGCGCTGACGAAGAAAAGTATTGCTTTGCTGAAGCTCCTGCAAGGAGCCGGAGTTCTGGACAGCCACGAAGAGTTGTGTTTGCGACTGATACTCGGGCTTCATGGATGAAGTGACCGAGACGGCTCCCAAAACACCAAGTACCAGGCACAGTAAGACCAGGATCCAGTTACGGCTTATGTTTCGGAGGTAGTTAGTTCCGTTCATTGCAAGTCCCCCTGGACTCCTTGACAGTTTGATTTCGGAAAAACAATCTGCTGGGCCGGCCTTTGCGGCACCGCAATCTATGCACCGACACTGCTGTAAACCTTCGGCCCTACATGTTTCGCAGGTCCCGTTCGGGCTAGCAACAGCCGGAAGTAGAGCGAAGTGGACTTAAGAGCGTAGGAAAGGGCAACTCCTGCTGCTGCACCCGCGGGCCCCCAGACGAGTGCTCCGACCAGCACAGCGGCGAGGTTAACCACTGCGAAAATTGCCCCGTTCCTGGCGACAAAGGACTCGTACCCTTGGCTCTGTAGAACACCCCCCAGAGGCGGGGCAAGCGAAAGAAACGGGATGGCCACGATCGCCCAGGCGAAGGCCGGCGCGGCCGGGGAGAAGTCATCGCCGAAAAGGAAGACGATGATGGGAGTTGCGAACGGGATGACAGCAAGGAGCGGCAAGCTGGAAACCAGCGTCAAGGCGCTCAGCTTCCTACCGAGTTGTTTTGCGGCAGGCAGGGGCAATACGGCTGCGTGTGGCAGGACCACAGCCACGATAGAACCGGAGACCAGCATCAATGGGTTGATCAGGCGAAAGGCGGCCGAGTAGAGCCCGGCCGACAGCACCGAGACAACTGCACCGACAACGGCGGTGTCCAAGGTTCGCGCCTGCGAACTCAGGTTGGCAACAAGGTACGGTGCCAGGTTTTTGTAGAGTGACTTCGCTGCCGTTCGATCCGACACCCGCTTCAGGCGACGGTTGAGGTGAACAGCGATGTGAACCACTCCAGTAGCGGCGGCAGCAAGAAGTCCAAGGCAATAAGCCGGCACAACCTCCGCCCCGGTCGCGAACAGTAGTGCAAAACCGCCCAGGGCCAAGGATCTGCGGGTCATGACGGAAACGACGAAAACCAGCTTTTCTTTGTCTGCGACGGGTACTGTCAGCCCAGCCTCTGTGAACTGATCCATCGCGAGAGCCAGTGGAATCAGCCAAAGCCACGACGAATGTCCGTTCACACCGGACACCACCGCCAGGACGACAGCGAAAAGCGTCCCCGCAGCAATATTGCCCCAAAAGCTCATGCCCAGGCCCGTGAGAACGTCGGCATTGAGGCCTTTGGCTCTCGCCCGGGGTATGTATGAGCTCAGTCCCCAATCCGCCACCGCAAAAAGCACGGAACCTATGCCCGTGATGATCGCAATAAGTCCAAAATCCTGGACCCCGGCCCAGCGCGCCAGCAGGATGAAAGAAACTGCTTGGAGCCCGCTTGAAAAAATGCGTGCTGCCAGCAGCACAATAAACTGTGCTTTCATGGTGCGCTCCTCGATGCAGCCCAACGTGCCAAACCCGGCTTTAGAAGAACTGCCGTGCTGCACTCGGTAAGACCGGCCGACTGCCTCTGTGTCGACTGACTATGTTCAGCTAACGGCATGCAAATGCCTGAAACCAGCGAAATTGTCACTGGTTTAGCGCTGTGATTCCACGGGACTGACTTCGCGAATTACTTAGCTAAGTAAGTGGCGCACTCTACTGTGCGCGCCGCCCTACCCGGATTTCCCGGTTCTGCTACTGGTCTTCCTCCATCGGCGCCGAGACCCATTGCCGCGTCTCCGGGCGCGTAGATAAACTGCGGCGAATTCCTCCCCCTCGCCCATCCCCTGAAGGGATCGAACATGACATCCTACGAGTCGGCCCGGAGGACCAAGCGCGCCCGCCCTCAGATATTTGATCTGGAGACCAAGCGGCGCACCGCCGTCCTTTTCGGTATTGCGGTGGCCGGCGGACTGGTCGTCGCCCCGCGCGGCCTGGCCTCAGCTGCCGAGGTGCCGACCGTGCTTCGCTTCAATGCCGGAGGCCCAACCGTGATGTCCGGCGGTGTGACGTGGTCTGCCGACCAATACTTCAACGGCGGAAAGTCCTTCACGAACACTTTCGTGAGTAGCATTGCGGGCACCACAGACGACGTGCTGTACCGGACTGAAAGAAGTGCGACATCCGACCTCGACGGCTTTTCCTACACCATTCCTGTGCCCGTGCACGGTACGTACACGGTACGGCTGCATTTCGCGGAAATCTGGTTCGGTGCTCCTGGCGGTGGTCCTGCTGGAGCAGGAAGGCGCGTATTCTCTGCCACCTTTCCGCAGGGGAGTGCCCGGCTTCTCGATTACGACATCTTCGCCGAGGTAGGGGCCGTCACCGCCACCGTCAAGACCTTCGCAGTCGAAGTACTTAATGGCGTTTTGCGCATTGACTTCAGTGCCAAAATCGACCAGCCTAAATTGTCGGCCGTGGAGGTCATCTTTCCCACCTCATCGAGTCCCTCCGAATCAAAGGTGCTTCGGATCAACGCCGGCGGTCCGGCAGTAACCACGGGGGGACAGCTGTGGGCCGAGGACCAGTTCTATTCCGGCGGGAAGTCATTCGTCAACAATTCAGTGACTGCGGTCGCCGGAACTGCCGACGACATTCTCTACGTCACCGAACGAAGCTCGCCCGCTGATCTCGGCGGGTTCAGCTATGCGATTCCCGCCCCAACCGCCGGAGATTATCTCGTGCGGCTCCATTTTGCCGAAATTTGGTTTGGTGCTCCCGGCGGAGGCCCTGGCGGATCCGGAAGGAGGGTTTTCAGCGTCAATATTGAGGGCGGATCGTCGGAAGTAGTTAACTACGACATCGTGGCGAGCGTAGGGAGCACTACCGCGACCGTGAAGGAATTCCTGGTGGAAGTCAAAGACGGTGTCATCAACATAGACTTCAGCGCCACCGTAGACCAACCGAAAATCTCCGCCATCGAGGTCGTTTACCCGCCGGGCGTAGCTTTGCCGCCCACAACGACCGCGACGGCATGGCCTTCGCAATGGCAGCCCGGTCAGTCTGCACCGGCGGGATGCTTTGAGGCGGCAGGCACGGCCTTGTCTGGAAAAATTTACCGCGTCGGCGGCTTCAACGAACGCTACGAAGCCATCCGTTCCTACAGCAGCTTCGACCCCGCGGCGAACAGATGGACGACGCTCGGAACACTGCCGGCAGCCATGGCTGAGACGCATCTTGGAATCTCCAATGACGGTAGATTTGTTTACTTTGCGGGCGGCTTCTCCGGAAACCTGAACCACAACGAATCGCCGAGCCAGGACATCAACAGCAATGTCTATCGCTTCGACCCGTTGACGAATACGTTCACGTTGATCGCAACTCTTCCCCAGCCACGGGGAGCTGGCACCTTGGACGTTCTGAACGGCGAACTTCACTACATGGGCGGCAACCCCGCTGACCGCGTAACCAACGTGGGAGACCACTTCGTCTACAACCTGGCCAACAAGTCCTGGCGAACAGCCGCACCGCTGCCCAACCCCAAGGACCACATGAGCAGCCTCGTACTCGCAGGCAAGATCTACGTACTGGGCGGCGAGCACGGCCACGACCAGCTCCACCTACAGCAAGGGGACGCTCACGTCTATGACCCTGGGACCGACCGGTGGACGCAGATCGCAAATTTGCCAACCCCTAAGAGCCACACCGAGGCAGGAACATTCGTCTCTGATGGCAAGATCATCATGGCCGGCGGCCAGGTCGACAACTTCCAGCCCACATCTCAGGTTGTCGCTTTTGATCCGTTGTTAAACAGCTGGTCTGTGCTCCCGGCCCTCCCGGCTCCCCGCCAGGGGGCCATCATCCAGCGCGTGGACAAGAACGTAATCATCGCGCTGGGCGGCGTGCAGACGAGTGAGCCCCAAAGCAACGTGTGGTTTGGGAAATTGCCCTAGTGCCCCGCCCGTAGTGCTCTACATGAAGGGGTCGCTCGTGCAACCCCGAACCAACCTTATTGGGGAGACATCGTGATAAAAGCAGTCATTCCGGCAGCAGGTATGGGTACCCGTTTTCTGCCGGTTACAAAATCAATGCCAAAAGAAATGCTGCCCATCGTGGACAAGCCGGTGATCCAGTTCATTGTGGAGGAAGCCGCGAGAGCCGGAATAACGGACGTCCTCATGATTACGGGCAGGAACAAACGGGCCCTCGAGGATCACTTCGACCGCTTGCCGTGCCTTGAGGAGGCGTTGGAGAAAAAAGGTGAGACTCTGCGGTTGGCCGAGGTAACGCGGTCATCCGGCCTGGCCAATATCCACTACATCCGCCAGGGCGACCCCTTGGGGTTGGGTCACGCCATCCTCCTATCCCGGCGGCATGTAGGGAACGAACCGTTCGCTGTTCTTTTGGGGGATGACCTCATCGACGAAGAAGAATGCCTCCTGGAGGATTTGATAACAGTCCAGAAGGAGACCGGAGGTTCTGTCGTTGCACTTATGGAAGTCGAGCCGGAACAAATCGGCGCCTACGGTTGTGCAGCCGTCCGGCCGGTATCCGGTCGGGATTACGTGCGGATCACGGATCTGGTGGAGAAACCAACAGCATTCGAGGCGCCGTCGAACTTGGCGGTCATCGGCCGATATGTACTGAGCCCGGCGATATTCGAGGTCCTGGAAACGACTGCGCCAGGCCGGGGCGGTGAAGTGCAACTGACGGATGCCCTTCGGACGCTAACGCAGACCCCGGAGGCCGGGGGAGGAGTTTTCGGAGTGGTCTACCGCGGGCGCCGGTTTGATACAGGCGATAAGCTCAACTACATCAAGGCGGTGGTCAGCCTGGCTTTGGAACGGGGTGATCTGGGTTCCGAGCTTCGCAAGTGGCTTCAGGAAAACATTGATTCCTCCCGCCCCGTCCCGGCGCGCGCAAAGCACCTGTAGGTTCCCGACGGCGGTTAGGCCTGGTTCCGCGTGGATCGTCGCCGTCTGGCGGTCCGTGACCTTATCGTCATGACAAGCGCGGCACCCAGGACCGCGCCAAGTGTATTTGCGCCGATGTCCTGCCAAGTTGCATGCCGCTGGGTAAGCAGGAAGAACTGTCCCAGCTCGATAATGCTTGAAGCACCGAAGCCACTGAGCGCGGCGGCAGGCAGGATGTTTCTTGTCAGGAGGCATGCCAGCAGTGCGCCCCAGGGCAGAAACAGTGCAACATTGGCGCAGAACTCGACCAGCATGTAATTGAACCATTCCGGCGCTCCCAGCCGGTGCAGCCTGCCGAGCACGGACGCCAGTTGCCTGGAGAGCGGCGCGTCGACCGGGGACGGCCAAAACGCGGCGGTCCCCGCAGCGGCAAGGTAGAGGGCCAGAAGTCCCTGGGCCCTCCGACGGGAGCGCATGGTTCTTAGAAGCTTTTGTTTGGTCTGAGCACGATGTTGTAGATGGTTTTGGCAACGGTTACCAGGTCGTTCGGCGCGCCCAGGTTTGATACTGCGGCCGGGAGGAGTCCCAACCCCGCGAGGAGCCCATCCTCTGCGCGCGCGATTTTCATCCCCACCGTCGCATGGCGGAACAGGACGCTTCTCCGTTGTCCCGGGTTCAACCGGCCCATGTTCCTCAGCTCGAACGCGTGCTTGTTCCTGTAGCCTTCGAGCGAGCGCTTTGACAGGCTGATACGGGTGCCGGAGTGATTGTCGTGAATGAAGAGGGCCTCGTCCAAAATCCCGGTCTTGGCCCCGGTTTCCAGCAGTTTTATCATCAACAGATGATCTTGAAACCTGGGTGTCTCCGGGAAGCCGCCTGCTTCGGTCAGCACTTTGCGGCGGACCATTATCATGGGCGTGAACGTATTTCCGTCCACAATGAAGTCGGCCAGGTTAGCTCCGCGGGCAAAGGCCAGAGGTGACTCCACCACTGCGCCGTTTTCGGACAACACCATGTGGCACAAGGAGACGTCGAGCCCGTACGCCAACATGTGCTGAACCTGTTTTTCGACCTTCTCCGGCAGGTAGACGTCGTCATCGTCGAGGAACGTTACGAGGCTTCCGCTGCCGGCGTCGAATCCCGTGTTCCTCGCTGCCGACCCGCCCCCATTGCTTCTCCGCGTGATGTAGCGGATCTGTTGGCAGTCAATGTAGGGACGCAACGAGAGCTCGGTTATCGACTGGTCTTCGGAACCGAGCGGGTTGTCGTCCACAACAACAACTTCGATCCGGGCATAGGTCTGGGCCAGGACGCTGTCGATGGCACGGGACACCCTATCCGGGCGGCCAAACGTGGGAATAACGACGCTAACCGCGGGAAGGTCTCCGGCCTCCAAGGCGGGGTCAGTAGTTTCCGCCATTGTCAGGAATTCCATGCGTTATCGGCTGTTGCGTCGGCCCTGACGCTCGATCCGTACGACTCCTCCAGCTTTTCCGCAACACCGTCCATGCCAAACATCATGCGTGCGCAGGCTGCGGCATGGCGTCCTGCCGCATCCAGCAGCGAAGGCGTCGCCAGTAGCTCCTTGACGCAGTCGATAAGAGAGCGCAACGTTCCATTGCTGACGGCGCCCGATCCGGACTCCCGGACTGTCGGAGCGAGCCCACAGGATTCAGTGACAACCACCGGTTTGCCGAGCGACATGGCTTCGAGAACGCTCATGGGGAACGGCTCGTCCCGCGACGGGAGGACGTAGAGGGATGATCGCTCCATGCGTTGGCGTGCAGCGTCCGGCGCAATGGCCCCCTCCCATGCCAAGGCATTGCCCATCCCTGCATCGTTGATGGCCCTTTTAACGGCCTGCCCTTGTCCTTCGTCTGGTCCGACCAGTCGAAAAAGTACATCCGGAAACAGCTTGTGAAGTTCTACTGCCATTGCCACAAAATCGAGGGGGTTCTTACGTGGGTGAAGCCGAGCAAGGAACAACACCTCCCGTGGAAACGGATCCGTGGTCATCGAGCGGCCGGAGGACGGCACTCCGTTTCGCAAGTGTTCGAGGCGCAGGGTTTGACGGGCAACAGTCTTTAGCGCGGATGCTTCTTCGGGGGTCAGGTAGAAAACCCGTTGCGCGGAGCGAAGCAGCGGCCGCGTCCATAATGAGTCCAGCGGCCGGGCCAGCACCTTGGAGGAGGGACAGATCATGCCGTGCGGCTGAACGAAAAACGGCACTTTGGCACGCCCTGCCAGCAGGGCTGCAGGCAACATAACAAGGTCCCTTGCCAGGTGCAGGTGGCATACATCGGCTGTGTGAAGGTTTGCCGTCAGCCATTTCCGCATGTCGGGTGACGCTAAGGCGGCGAACCCTCCCGCCGGCAGAACACGCTGCACTGGAAACAAGCGAACAGGGACTCCATCAAAGGATGTCGGCATGTTCCTGCCAAATCCTGTCGCGCCGGCCACAAGAGTGACATCGTGCCCTCTTTCCAGCAGGGCCCTGGTCTGGTTTACCGCCACCCGGACAGGCCCGCCGTATGCTCCGTCCGGAGATATCAGTGTGACTACCTGAAAGATCTTCATCCTTCCCCCTATTAATCCCGTACTTCGGACCGTGCTGCTCTTGCATGGCCGCCGTCCGGGACATCCTGCACCACCAGGGCAGTGGCTCCGACGACGGCCCCGGTTCCTATGGTCACCCCGCGAAGAACGGTTGCACGGGCGGCGATCCAAGCTCCGTCCTTGACCGTGATGGGGGCATTGTCGAACTCGAAGGTAGAGGAACGCCAGTCGTGGCTCCCTGTACAGAGCAATGCGCCTTGCGAGATGCAGGAATCGGAACCGATGGAGATGGGTTCCAGATTGAGCAGCCACGCATCGGTTCCGATCCATACATTGTCGCCAACGGAAAGTTTCCAGGGCCAGTGGACGCGGACACCGTGGCGTATCTTCACTCCCGCCCCGACGGTTGCTCCGAATTTCCTGAGTATGGCAACGCGGAGCGAGGATGGGCACCACGGTCTTTCGACGACCATGGAGGACATGAGGACCCATGCGCCCTGGACCGCAATAGAACGGCCCTTGTCATATCCCGCGCCGGTAAAACCCGCGAGGTTCCTTTTGATCATCATCGAATTTTCCATCCTCCGGGGAAGTAGTAATTAGACGCGGAGTCTGCCGGTGTTCGACCGGTACCACTGCACGGTGTCGGAGATTCCCTCGCGAAGGGTGATTTTTGGCGTCCATCCCGAGGCGGTCAGGCGGCTAACGTCGAGCAGCTTCTGCGGAGTGCCGTCCGGCCTGCTGGTATCCCACAGCAGGGAGCCCTCATAGCCGACCGCGTCAGCCACAATTTCGGCCAGTTCCTTAATGCTCACGTCTGTTCCCGTTCCAACGTTTATCTGAGTGGGACCGTCGTAATTTTCGAGGAGGTGGAGACACGCCCCGGCCATGTCGTCGACGTGCAGGAACTCTCGCCGGGGTGTACCTGTTCCCCAGTTCTCAACGGACTGTGCCCCGTTCATGACCGCCTCATCGAAGCGCCGTATCAAGGCAGGAAGCACATGGGATCCGAGTCGGGAGAAGTTGTCGCCGGGTCCGTAAAGGTTGGTGGGCATCGCGGAGATCCACGGAAGACCGTACTGGCGGCGGATAGCCTGGATTTGGAGTATGCCTGCGATTTTTGCAATGGCGTAGGCATCATTGGTTGGCTCGAGATGGCCGGTCATGAGGGACTCTTCACGGATCGGCTGGCTTGCCATCCGGGGATAGATACAAGAGGATCCGAGGAATAGCAGCCGTTCGACTCCGGCTTCAAGGGCGGCGTCCAGAACATTCAGTTGGATGCGCAGGTTTTCGCTGAGGAAGTCAACGGGAAACCTGTTGTTGGCCAGGATCCCTCCCACCTTTGCGGCGGCCAGAACCACGTACCGCGGTGAGAATTCCCGAAAAAACGCAAAAGTTGCACTGCGGTCCGTGAGATCGAGTTCGGTCGACGTGCGTCCTAGGAGTCGAGTGAATCCGTTCGATTCGAGGCAGCGCCAGATGGCCGAGCCAACAAGGCCGCGGTGCCCTGCAACGAAAAAGGCGGACTCGCGGTCTAGCTTGCCGGGAGCGAACTGAGAACTTTTGTCCATGGTCATGACCCCCATGACGGCAACTGAACGCGGTCCACCCAGGCGGTGCCCGCGCAATTCAAGGCCCGAATGTCCGCTTCGACCATGATTCTGGCTAAGTCGGGGGTCTCCACAGTCGGTTTCCACCCGAGCTTGTCCTTCGCCTTGGTGGCATCCCCGACGAGGGCATCCACTTCCGTGGGCCGAAGAAACTTCTCATCAAACACAACATGGTCTTCCCAGTTGAGCCCGACGTGTTCGAACGCGATCTTGAGGAAGTCCCTCACTGTGAAGCCGACACCGGTCGCCAGCACGTAGTCTTCGGGCTCGTCAACCTGCAGCATTCGCCACATGCCTTCTACATATTCGGCTGCATAGCCCCAGTCGCGAACCGCGTCAAGATTTCCCATGAAGAGTGTGTCCTGCTTGCCGGCATGGATCGCGGCCACTGCACGCGTTATTTTCCTGGTGACAAATGTCTCGCCCCTTCGGGGCGACTCGTGATTGAACAGAATCCCGTTGACGGCGAAAAGACCATAAGCCTCGCGGTAATTCTTGGTGACCCAGTAGCTGTAGACCTTGGCGGCGCCGTAGGGGGAGCGAGGGTAGAACGGCGTATCTTCATTCTGCGGCGGTGGCGTCGCCCCGAACATTTCGGAGGAGGAAGCCTGGTAGTAACGCGTATCGATGCCTGCAAGCCGCACGGCCTCGAGTAGCCGGATTGATCCTATGCCCGTCGTGTCACCGGTGTGCTCGGGTTCTTCAAAGGACACACGCACATGGGACTGAGCCCCGAGGTTGTATACCTCGTCAGGTCGGATTTCTGAAAGAAGCGTCACCATC
Source organism: Arthrobacter sp. ISL-72 (assembly GCF_018613755.1). Classification (GTDB taxonomy): domain Bacteria; phylum Actinomycetota; class Actinomycetes; order Actinomycetales; family Micrococcaceae; genus Arthrobacter. Next base: position 289,073 of record NZ_JAGGPP010000008.1, on the reverse strand, counting down.
CGCGCCCCGTCACTGAGGTCGCCGTAATGCAGGAACAGCCTGGCGGCCGGGTCGTGCGGATCCGTGTAGAGGTGGTCGATTCGTGCTGTGTTGAAAGTGGACGCCCGGCGGATGAGGCCGTGGACTTCGTAGCCCTTAAGTAGTAGAAGCTCCGCCAGGTACGATCCGTCCTGGCCTGTGATGCCTGTGATGAAAGCACGCTTTTTCATTTGTTCCCCCTAGTGGCGAGCAGGTTTATCAAAGGTTTTGGGTTACTAGTTCGCAAAGGAATTCCTCGTACTCTTGGATCGCATGCGCGGCGGAAAGCGTTCGCTCCCGGAACTGCAGGCCGTTTCGTCCGAGTTCCCGACGCCTCGCCATGTCGCGGCCCAGGTCCTCACTTGTGAGCACCAAGGCGAGCGGATCGCCGGCTGTGATTCGAACGCCGCCTCCGGATGCATGGAGCTCGGAAGCAGTTACGCTGCCGGCGTCTGTGGCCGCAACCACCGGGTTGCCGCTGCTGAAGTAGGAAGTAAGTTTGCTGGGCACGGCCATTTCAGTGATGCCGGGGCGTTCATTGACCAGGAGAATATCCGCCGCGGCCATAACGGCTTGAAAATCCTCTGCGGGCACCGGATCAACGAAAGTCAGGTTTTTGATACCGGCTGACGAGGCTTCAAGCAGTGTCCTCTGATTACCGTCTCCCATGAGCACGAAACGCACGGGAGAGTTTCTGGAGGCTGCGATTTTCGCTGCTGCGACAACATTTTCCAGGCCTTGTTTTGCGCCCATGTTGCCACAATGCAGAACAACAACCTCAGCCGGTTTCCATCCGAGCGAACGGCGAACGGCTTCCTTATCCACTGGGCCTGCACTCGCCAGGTGGGTCCAATTGCGAATCACCCTTACAGCATTTTCCTCCAGGCCCAGGCGGGAAGTTAGATAATGCTTGAATCTTTCGTGGATTGCGACTACTCCATCCGCACGATTCAGCGTCGATGACTCCAGCTTTTGTGTGAGTGTCGCCGCCCAGCCCCTGGCCGCTCCGGTTTCGACGAGGCCTGCACTGTAGATGTCCTGTACCCAGACAACCGTTCTGGGTGGGTGCAGCCCCAGTCTGAGACGGAGCATGGCCATGGCACTCGAGATGAGCGCCGGACTGGCAAGCAGGACAACATCCGGCTTTCCCCAGTTCGAGCACATCAATCTGAAGCCAAACGTCACTTCCATGAGGAGGCGGTCAACGCGTTTCGGCGCTGCCGGAACGAAGTGCCTGAGCCGAAGAAGTCGAACGCCGTTCAGCACCTCGGAGCGCGACCAGCCGGAGTATCCCTGCCGGATCCTCCACTCCGGATAGTGTGGGTAGCCCGTCAAAACCCGGACCTCATGGCCGGCCGCAGTAAGCCCTTCCGCGAGGCCCGTCGTGTACGGAGCGATGCCAGTCGGCTCGGGTTCATAGTTCAAACCGAGAATCGTGATACGCAGCTGAGATGGGCTCATTTCGGTGACATTAGCAGCGGCTGAATCGATTGAAACGAGTAGTTTCCCGATTGAACTACTCGTTTTTTTCCGGTGATTTCTCGGGTTTGCCGGCCGGTTACGGGGAACACTTCTCGATTTGGGTTGACTCGCTCCCGGACCGTTGACGATGCGGGATTCATGGCAAAGACTGGCCACGTCGAACTTCCCGGTCGCGACAACGGCCTCAACTATTCAGCCGAAATCAGCAGGGCTGAAGTCTGGAGCTACATGTTTTTGCGTCGCATGCCACTAGGTGTTATGCCCGCTATTGGCCTTGCGGTCGTCCTGCTGGCTACTTGGATTGCAGCGCTCTGGTATCACAGCTCAGTGATATTGCCTGAGGACAACCCGTTCACTGAGGTTTGGTATGCCTATTCGCCGGAGGGATCCGCCCGCATCTTCGCGTTTGCCGTTCTGGGCTTGGTGCTGGCATGCGCCTTCCCCGCCCGGGGACCAAGGCTGCAAGGGCTGGGAGGAACACTTAGTTCGGAACTCGCGGCACACACCGGCATCTGGGTGCTCTGTGCCCTCGCGTCGGGCGCCCTGCTCGTCGTTGCAAAGGGCAGCAACCTGCTTGAGGCCGAGGAATACCTGAAATTCCAGGGACCCCAGGCGTTGGCGAGTCTGTCGAACATTGCAGCGCCTGTGGGAATTATTGCTTCAGGTCTGGTCGCCGCCAGGCACAGGGTGCTCGGCACAGTGCTGTTTGCCGGAATTTCGCTGTGCCTGTTCGCCTACGGTACGAGGCTGCTGGCAGTTGCCCCTTTCATTTTTCTCGCAGGCACTCTCTTCGCGGGAAGGAGGGTCCGCTGGCCGCTTTGGTTGCTCGCTGGTCTGCTTTCCTACTTGTCGCTTCCCGTCGCTCTGAGGTCACGGGAGCTGGAGCGTCATGGATTGATTCCCTACGCGGAATACCTGCAAAGCCACATCGGACCCAACAACTTCTCGGAGGTTTTGGAACTGGTGGGAAACTTCGGATTTACGGCGCCAATTGCGCAATTTACTGCAAATTTCGCCGAGAAAATTCCTCCCGCTGCCTTCTTCGCCTCAATTAATCCTGCTCCGGGTGGCGCTGCGGGCTGGGACGTCTGGGGGGCTTCCTTGCGCGCCCATTTCTATATTCCCTACTCCATGATCGGGGAGTTCGCAAATGCCGGTATGCCCGCCCTGGTGCTGGCAATGTTTACCTGGGCTCTTATTTGCCGGCTTTGCATAAACATAACAATGCAGAACTCCAGCCCCTTGGGCCGGCTCGCTCTCGTGGCCGTCATGGGCCTTATTGCGATCAGCAGCCTGTATCTGCTGCAATACAACACGCGCTCGGTTAGCAGAGTGATGACCATCGTCATTGGGATAACCATCGTGGCTTTTCTACATAACCTGAGGAGGAGGGCCAATGCCCAGACTGTCAGTGCTGATGCCCGTGAAGAATGGCCTGCCGTATCTTCCACGCGCAGTCCGCAGCACGCTCCAGGCAATGCCCCGGGACTCGGAATTAGTGATCTTGAACGATGGCAGTGACGATGGGACGCCGGAGTATCTGGAATCGGTGACAGACCGCCGGGTGAAAGCGATCCATCATCAGGCATCCGGAGGCGTCGCCAAGGGTCTGAACTTTCTTCTGGCGTCCACCGACAGCGAGCACGTGGCGCGGATGGACGCGGACGACCTGTGCCTTCCTTGGCGTTTTGCCCTGCAGGAAGCAAACCTGCGGTCGGCAGAAATGGTTTTCAGCAGCGTCATTTTCATGAACTCCAGAGGCCTTCCCGTCAGACCGGATCTACCTGGCCGCATAGCGCCGGACGCCACCCCTCTGCACCTTCTCCTCGGGAATGTCCTGGTCCATCCGACTCTCTATGCCACCCGCCAAATCATGGATGACATGGGCGGCTACCGTGCTACGGCAGCCGAGGATTACGACCTATGGCTGAGAGCTGCCCGCAAGGGGGCACGGATGGTGCGGACCGCGGAACCTGTTCTGATGTACCGCCGGCATGGCAAGCAAGCCACAACGACCGGAGGCTGGCTCGCCAAAGCCGATGACCCGCTTCTTGACGAGTCCTACGGGCAGCTGGCCCGCGATGCCTGCGGCTGTCTGGGTGACACGCGAACCCTCCGGCGCTCGTCCGTCTCAGGCCAGGCCGAGAGGGCCGACCCCCAGGAGTGGCGATCATTCCTGTCCCAATTCCGCGCAAAAGCCAGGCTGCTGCGACCGGCCCAGCGCGCCCTGATCAACCTACGCCTTTCACGGTTCCAGCATGCGTAAGTCCGGAATGCGGTGTCCTGGAGCGGACCGGCGCAGGACCCCTGGACCCGCGGCCGTCCACGGGAACGGAACCAGGACGTCGCCATGCTAGGTGACGCGCAAGAGGTGGCGCGGCGGCAGTTTCTTATTGTCGTCAGTTCGGGAGCCCTGGCGGGCACGTTCGTGGCTGACCGTCCCCTTCAGCTGCCCCAGGCGCTTCCCGAAACTCCGTCCCAGTCGGTGAACGTTAAGGCATTCGGGGCACGGGGCGACGGTACAGGCGACGATAGTGGCGCGATCAATGCCGCGCTGGAATTCGCCTACCGACATTCAGTAGCAGTCGTCATACCTCCGGGGCGGTACAGAACAGTTAGCGGAATTGTTCACAAGAGCGGAGTGACAGTACGGGGAGCCGGCGCCGGCTCGACAACGATCGTCAACATGTCTCCGATCCGCAACATGGCACAGGCAGTGGCATGGCACCTGGGGACGTACGGACCGGGAAATGCGGCGTCCTCCGTGCACCGTGAACCCGGAATCATCATCGAGGACACCGCCGAGGGGTCAACGAGCGTTAAGCTCAGCGACCAAGCGGCGGGAGCACAACTGGCTCCCGGCGACCTGGTCTCGCTCGAAGGAGGCAATGTCAACAAGTCAGTGGAATCCCCGCGGACTCCCAACGCCGTGGCGCGGATCATCAGGTCGGAGCCTGCAACGGGCCTTGTCTTCCTTGACGGGCGCGCACCGAAACTGGCCACGGTCGAGGGGCGAAGGCCGGTTCTTCGCAGGCTGAACTCCGGGCTGGTTCCTTCGCTTGGGCCTGATGCAGCCAGCGGCGGGACGGCCCACCTCACTGTGAGGGCTGCACTGTCTGGCGTGACGATTATCAGCGCGGCGGAGGGATATCCACCGATTAATCTCGCATGCGCCGAGACGACTATTTCTGACGTTCAGACGGAGGGCTGGACCTCGCTGTCCGGTAATCCTGTGGTGAGATGCGTGTTCAAAAACATCGTCGGGCTGTACAACCATGGGGCTGTGGAGCTCGCTTACATGTCCCACGACAACCAATTTGAGAATTGCCAGTGGACCCGGACCGGGAGGGACCCCTCGCCGGGCACATCATTCGGAGTCTGGGTGAACCCCAGCGAGGGCGCCCGGGACAGCTCCTTCACGAACTGCAGCGTCAGCGACATGACTGAGCAAATGACAGAGGCTGCGCTGCCTGCGCTGGAACTCCACGCAGGCTGCCGCTGGGCCGGCGGCACAGTGGCCTCGTCCCGGTCCCGCTTGGCCGTTCTTGCATACTCCGGAGCAGTTGTCGAAGGAACGACCATTGTGGCGCATCGGGGAAATGCAGTTGAAATTGGCGGAAACAGCATCGTTAGCGGTTGCAAAGTGGAGACGTTGGGCGGTCCGCCGGCGAAAGGAATCCATGTTTCCAAATGGGGCCGCGGGGCCCGGGTGAGCGGCAACGTACTCGGAAGGACCGGAGCCAGGACGCCTTCCGATACGATCATCGACGAAGGCGTGCAGACAACGCTGCTCAACAACGAAACGTACTAGTTCGACACCTCCACCGGGCGCCAGGCGCGTTGATGGCCGCACCCCGGGCACGTTGTTTCCTGCCCGGAGTACGGCCAACGGAGCCTGTCCACTCCTTCGCTCGGCCGGCTAGCCGACCAGCCCGGCGACACCGATCGCCGCGGTGGCGGCTCCCAGCACCATGGAGACGGACACCAGGACAACGTGGACCGTCAGGAACTTCGTGGCCTTGCCGGCGGCGTCACGTGCCCGCGGATCCTTCATGACGCGGCGGAGGAACTGCGGCCACACCACCAGGGACCAGATGCCGGCAATGATCAGGACCCAGGCAAGTGCTGCGGGAAGCTGCACGGGTTAATGGCTTTCCAGCCAGGCCTGGGCCTGCTGCGACTGGATGTTCAGTGCCTTGCCCACCATGGGCTCCGCGGCGTCGGCGATCTTGCCGCCCAGGAACGGGACAGAGGACGTGACATTGCCCTCCAGTTCCACGCGGGTGCTGCCGCCATCGGCGATAAGCCGCTGAACTGCACTCACGTCCAGCGGTGCCCCGGCAATCTTCAGGCTGATGCTGCTCTGGCGGGAGCCGTCTGCGGCGGGAGCTTCCCACGACTCAAGCTGGGTCACAGTGAGGCTGTCACCCACGAACTTGCGGGCAATCTCAGGCAGCCGGGTGGTGGGCAGGGTGCGCACCGAGGTGGTGCTGAACGCGCCGGCAACATCGCCGTCGACCTTGAACGATTCAAGGGTTCCGCCGACCAGTTCGCTGGTGTGGCGCTGGAAATCCTCGTTGGCGAACACAGCGGCTACGCGATCGACGCTGTGCGGCAGGGTGGTGGAAGCACTCAGTGCCATTGTTCCTCCATTGGGTTGGGGGTATGGGGCATCGGTTTTTTGCCTCCCACATCCTACGGTGCGGAGCGCGCCGACTCCGATTCTGCTTCTTCCAGCTTTGACGCGGCGGCCGTGATGTTGTGCGACATGGCGGGAAAGATGACGCTGTGAAACGGCAGCACAGCGAGCCAGTACAGCCTGCCGCTGAGGCCCTTCGGGAAGAAGATGGCACGCTGCCGGTAACGGCTGCCGGCGCCTTCCGGCTCCACCGAAAGCTCAAGCCAGGCCCGGCCCGGGGCGCGCATCTCTGCCCGCAGCCGCAGCAGCCGGCCCCGTTCGATCCGCTCAACCCGCCACCAGTCCACCACTTCGCCCCCGGCAAGCAGGTGCGGATGCCGGCGGCCGCGGAGCAGCCCGGCCCCGCCCTGTAGCTTGTCCAGCCAGCCGCGGACGCGCCACGCCAACGGCAGGGAGTACCAGCCGTTGCGGCCGCCGATGCCCTCGATGATGGTCCACACATGCTTCGCGTCGGCGGGGCTGGAAAAGCTCCGCTCGTCCAGGTACACACGGTGTCCGGCCCAGTCCGGGTCGCTCGGGAGCGGGTCGGCGTCCGCACCCGCGCTGGCCCAGGTGGTCTCCACCTGGGCATCCCGTTCCTTGCCCAGGGCGAGGGCCACGGCCTGGCGGTACGAGGTCAGGCCGCCCTCGGGCACCGGGATGTACCCGTCGACGTCGTTCTCAGTCGCCACCGCGTCGTGTTGGAGTGATTGGACCAGCGGCAGGGACATGGACAGGGGAATAGGCGTGGTCAGGGCGACCCACATGCCGGCCAGTTTGGGCGCAGGAACGGGCAGCGCCAGCACCACGCGGTGCGGCAGTCCTGCCTCGGCCGCGTACTCCTTCATCATTCCCGCGTAGGAGAGCACCTGCCGGCATCCGATGTCGAAGGTGCGGTTGATGGGCCCGTCCAATGACGCTGCGGCAACGAGGTAGTGCAGCACGTCGCGGACCGCGATGGCCTCGATCCGGTTCCGCACCCAGCTCGGCGCCGGCATGAAGGGGAGGGTCTCTGCAAGATGCCGGATCATCTCAAACGAGGCCGATCCGGAACCGATCACGACGCCGGCCTGGAACACCACCGCGTCCACCGGACTCGAAAGGAATACCTTGCCGACGGCCTCCCGGGACCGCATATGCGTTGAGAGCCGGGCGCCTTCAGGATGCAGGCCGCCGAGGTAGACAATCCTGCCCACGCCGGCGTCGGCAGCGGCTTTCGCCGCAGTTTCCGCCATGGCTTTTTCTTTGGTCTCGAACCCGGCGCCGGCGGCCATGGAATGGACCAGGTAGTAGAGAACGTCGACGTCGTCGAGCGCCGCCCGCAGCACCTCGCCGTCGTCGAGGCTGCCCTGCACGACCTCGACCTGTTCCAGCCACGGTACCCCGGCTATCTTTGCCGGTGTCCGGACCACCACTTTCACGGCGTGCCCTGCCTCGAGGAGACGGGGCACGAGCCGCCCGCCGATGTAGCCGGTGGCACCGGTGACAAGCACGGTTTTAAGACTGCCGTTCATTGGGGGTCTCCTTGGAACGTCGCGGAATGCCTCGGTGCAAAGCCAGCTTAGCAATCCACGTTTTCGGACGTATTGCCCCCTACGGACCCAAGGCAGGCCGGAGGGAGCGTAGTCACGGCGGCTCGCGGTAGGCTGGGAAGACCCGGGATTCTCGCGAATTTCGGGTTTTCGTGTTGCCTGCTTTCAGCGATCATTTCAGGAGCGTCCGCCATGAGCCTCAACGGCCCGTCACTCACCGGCCTGCGCCGCGCGCTGGCCGGAGACAAAACGTTTGCCCGCGTGCAGGCTGAAGCGTCCCGGGGCTTTGGAACCCGCAGTGAGGATTACCAAATCAGCGCGCCGGCCGGCCTCCGCGCTGCCCTGCTGGCGGAGATGTCCGATGGCCTCGCCTCGGTCCCGGCCGGATCCGCAACGGCAACGAACGACGGCGGCGGGTCGCCGTTGGTGCTGGCCGTCACGGCAACCGGCCGCGAAGCCGAGGACCTCACCGCCGCACTGCGCGCATATCTTCCGGCCGACTCAGTGGCCGAGTTCCCCAGTTGGGAAACCCTTCCGCACGAACGGCTGTCCCCACGCTCCGACACCGTGGGCCGCCGCCTGTCCGTGCTCCGCAGGCTGGCGCACCCCGAAACTGCTGCCGGCGGTCCCTTGCGCGTGGTGGTGGCTCCCGTCCGCGCGGTAGTGCAACCGATCGTCGCCGGACTCGGGGAGCTCAAGCCCGTCACGCTGCGGGTGGGCCAGGAAGTGCCTTTCAGCAGCGTGGTGAAGAACCTGGCAGACGCCGCCTACGCCCGGGTGGACATGGTCACCCACCGCGGCGAGTTCGCCGTCCGCGGCGGGATCCTCGACGTCTTCCCGCCCACCGAGGACCACCCCGTCCGGGTCGAGTTCTTCGGGGACGAGGTGGACCAGATGCGCTGGTTCGCCGTCGCCGACCAGCGCTCGCTGTCTTCACCCGGCCTGCACCATCCCACCGAACTGCATGCGCCGCCGTGCCGTGAAATCCTCATCACCCCATCGGTGATGTCCAGGGCCGCCACGCTCAAGTCCCAGCTGCCCGCCGCGGCGGACATGCTGGAAAAGATCGCCGGCGGCATCGCCGTGGAAGGGATGGAATCCCTGGCTCCCGTCCTGGTGGATGCCATGGTCCCCTTCGTGGAGCAGCTGCCCGGCGGGTCCATTTCCGTGGTGATCGAACCGGAAAAGGTCCGCACCCGCGCCCACGACCTCGCAGCCACCAACGAGGAGTTCCTGGAAGCTGCCTGGTCCACGGCGTCCGACGGCGGCACCGCGCCTTTGGCGCTGGACACCGTTCTGAACTCCCAGGCCTCGGCTGCGCTCCACTCAGCCAGCTTCCGTTCCTTGGCTGAGACCCGCAGCTCGGCCCTCGGCCAGGAGGTCTCGTGGTGGTCCATCACCTCGCTGGCCACGGACGAAGAGCTGACCCCTGATGTCGACGTGCTGAACCTTCATGCCCGTGAACCCCGCGGGTACCAGGGCGACGTGGCCGAGATGATGGACTTCATCGGCTCCCACGTCCGGGACCAGTGGCGGATCGTGGTGGCCACGGAGGGCCCCGGACCGGCCCAGCGCCTGGCCGAGCTTTTCCACGACGCCGACATCCCGTGTGCGCGGGTGGACTCCCTGGACAACGAACCCCAGGCCGGCATCATCGAGGTGACCACTGCCGCCGTCGGACGTGGTTTTGTCCTGGATGGCCTCAAACTGGGCCTGCTGACCGAAGCGGACCTGCTGGGACGCACGTCCGCCGGATCTACCAAGGACATGCGGCGCATGCCGTCCAAGCGGCGGAACGCCGTGGACCCGCTGCAGCTGCTGGCCGGGGACCATGTGGTCCACGAACAGCACGGCATCGGCCGGTTCGTGGAGCTGATCCAGCGAAAGGTGGCGGGCGGCGGCGACGGCGTCCGCGAATACCTGGTCCTCGAGTACGCGCCGTCCAAGCGCGGCGCTCCGGGCGACCGGCTCTTTGTGCCCACCGACCAGCTGGACCAGGTCACCCGCTACGTGGGCGGTGACACCCCGGCCCTGAGCAAGATGGGCGGCTCGGACTGGGCGAGCACCAAGTCCAAGGCGCGAAAGGCCGTCAAGGAGATCGCCGGCGAGCTCATCCGGCTGTATTCCGCCCGGATGGCGTCCAAGGGTTTCGCCTTCGGCCCGGACACGCCGTGGCAGCGGGAACTGGAAGAGGCCTTCCCCTACGTCGAAACCCCGGACCAGCTGACCACCATCAACGAGGTCAAAGCGGACATGGAGCGCGAGATCCCAATGGACCGGCTGGTGTCCGGCGACGTGGGGTACGGCAAAACGGAAATTGCAGTCCGTGCTGCGTTCAAGGCCGTCCAGGACGGCAAGCAGGTGGCGGTGCTGGTGCCCACAACGCTGCTCGCCCAGCAGCATTACGAGACGTTCACGGAACGCTTCTCCGGCTTCCCGCTCCGGGTGAAGCCGCTCTCGCGCTTCCAGGCGTCGAAGGAGGCCAAGGAGACGGCCGAAGGTGTGAAGAACGGTTCGGTTGACGTGGTGATCGGCACGCACCGGCTCCTGTCCAAGGACTTCGCGTTCAAGGACCTCGGCCTCGTGATCGTGGACGAGGAACAGCGCTTCGGGGTGGAGCACAAGGAAGCGCTGAAGAAGATGCGCACCAACGTGGACGTCCTGGCCATGAGTGCCACGCCGATCCCGAGGACGCTGGAGATGTCCCTGACGGGAATCCGCGAAACGTCCACTCTGGCCACCCCGCCGGAGGAACGCCATCCCGTCCTGACCTACGTCGGACCGTACACGGACAAGCAGACCTCCGCTGCGGTCCGCCGTGAACTGATGCGCGAAGGGCAGGTGTTCTTCGTGCACAACCGCGTCTCCACGATCGAGCGCACTGCCGCCAAGATCCGCGAACTGGTGCCGGAAGCCCGGGTGGAAGTGGCCCACGGCCAGATGTCGGAAAGCCGGCTGGAACAGATCATCGTGGATTTCTGGGAGAAGCGCTTCGACGTGCTGGTGTGCACCACCATCATCGAAACCGGCTTGGATATTTCGAACGCCAACACCCTGATCGTGGACGGCGCGGACAAGTACGGGCTCTCCCAGCTCCACCAGCTGCGCGGACGCGTGGGCCGCGGCCGGGAACGTGCCTACGCCTACTTCCTGTACCCCTCGGAAAAGCCGCTGGGCGAGGTGGCGCTGGAACGGCTCAAGGCCGTGGCCACCCACAATGAGCTCGGCGCCGGCATGCAGCTGGCCATGAAGGACCTCGAAATCCGTGGTGCCGGAAACCTGCTTGGCGGGGAACAGTCCGGCCACATCCAGGGGGTGGGCTTCGACCTCTACATCCGCCTGGTGGGCGAAGCCGTGGCGGACTTCCGCGGCGAGGCCGAGGAGAAGGCCGCGGAGATGAAGATCGAGCTGCCCGTCAACGCGCACCTGCCGCATGATTACGTGCCGGGCGAGCGGCTGCGCCTCGAGGCGTACCGCAAGCTGGCGGCCGCGCTGACGAATGAGGCCATCGACGAGGTACTGGCCGAACTCGTGGACCGCTACGGCGAGCCGCCGCTGCCGGTGCAGAACCTGATCGCCGTCGCGCGTTTCCGGGTGGGGGCCCGGGAAGCGGGGCTGTCCGACGTCGCCCTGCAGGGAAACTTCATCAAGTTCTCCCCGGCGCAGCTGCCCGAATCGAAGACCATGCGGCTCAACCGCATGTACCCGGGCGCGCAGTCCAAACCTGCCCTCGACGCGGTGCTCATCCCCAAGCCGAAGACTGCGAGGATCGGCGGCCGGGACCTCCAGGATGCTGAGATCCTGCAGTGGGCCAACGGAGTGATCCGGAACATTTTCTCCGATGCACCTGTTTCCCTCGAAAAGGCAGGTAGCTAACCCATGATGGGAGGACACCACGCCGCGTCGGGAGCCGCGGCGTGGGTGGCTATTGCGTCAACGGGGCCTTACACGCTGGGCTGGTATCCGCTGGACGCCACCGGGATCCTGATCGGCGGCATGGCGACGGCGGGAACGGCGCTGGTGTGCGACTGGGACCACCGGCACAGCACGGTGGCCAATTCGCTGCCGCCGCTGTCGAACGTGATTGCCGTGGGAATTGAAAACGCCAGCGGCGGGCACCGGCAGGGCACGCACTCTGTGCTCGGGGCGGCCTTCTTCGTGCTGCTCGCCACGCTGGCCGGGCAGATCCAGCTGCAGACGGACTGGGGACTGCTGTCGGTGGGTGCCGGACTGCTGTGCATGTTCATGATCAACATTGCGGCCAAGGCGCTGAAGCTGTTCCCGAAGGCCGGCTTCGTCAGCAACTGGCTCTTCGCCCTGACCATGGCCGGACTGGTGGCCTGGTTTGCGCCGGACCAATGGACGTGGCTGCCCGTGTCAATGCTGACCGGCGTGGTGGTGCACATCGTGGGGGACATGATCACCACCGGGGGAGTGCCGCTGCTGTGGCCGATTGTGATCAAACCGCCCAGGTTCCTGCGGAAACTGCCCGTCCTCAACGACGTCTGGAAGGCCAACGGCGCTTTTTCCGTTCCGCTGCTGGGGCGGGCCGGCTCGAAGCGGGAATGGCTCGTGCTGATCCCCGTGAGCGCCTACGCCATGGTGGGAATGTGCGTGGCGGCCTGGGCCCTGGCCGAGGCGCACTTCCCGGCCGCCCTGGCGCTCGGAAGCACCCTGGTCAACAGCTTGTTCGGGACGGCGTAACGCCGAGGCCGGAATGCAAGAGCGCTTAAACGGCTGAAGCCCCTGGACAGTCCAGGGGCTTCAGCCGTTTCAGCGCGTCATGCTTAGTGCTCGCCGGCGGAATCCGAACGGCCCAGGATGGTCTGCGGGATCCAGAACGCGGAGGCGAAAAGGCCCAGGCAGACGGCCATCGGCCACGGGTTGCCCAGCGTGAGGAAGGACAGGGAGTAGATGGAGCCGAGGAACAGGGCCATCATGACCACAAAGACGGCGATGCTGCCTGCGAGGCTGTTCTCGTTCTGAGGGGTCTTGGGGCTATCAACGGACTTGGACATTCATTCCTCCTCGGCCCCGCAGGGCTCAAAACGCCCCGAAGGGCTCAAAAACTGTGGCGGTTCCGGACCGTATCAGTACGCGGACGAACCCTGTTCGCCTTTGACGATCGCAATGCCGGAGCTGGCGCCAATTCGGGTTGCACCTGCAGCAATCATAGCCTGCGCGTCGGCCAGTGAACGCACACCCCCGGAGGCCTTGACGCCCACCTTGGGGCCCACCGTGCGGCGCATCAGCGCTACGTCCTCCACCGTAGCGCCGCCGCCGTTGAAGCCCGTGGACGTCTTGACGAAATCCGCCCCGGCCTCCACGGCCGCTTCGCAGGCAAGGACCTTCTGGGAATCGCTGAGCAACGCCGTCTCGATGATCACCTTCAGGACGGCCTCACCGGAGTGGACAGCCTCGGCGACAGCCTTGATGTCGTCAACCAGCGTGCCTTTGTCGTCCGCCCGGGCAGCCGCAATGTTTATCACCATGTCCACTTCGTCGGCCCCGTCCAGGACGGCGCCCCGGGCTTCGAAGGCCTTGACGTCACTCGGCGTGGCACCCAGCGGGAAGCCGACCACTGAGCAGGTCAGGACGCCCGAACCCTTGAGCGCCGTGGTGACGGTCTTGACCCATACCGGGTTCACGCACACGGATTTGAAGTGGTACTCGGCGGCCTCCGAACACACCTTGAGGATCTCCGCTTCGCTGGCCTCCGGCTTCAGCAGGGTGTGGTCGATGAAGGAGGCGATTTCTGCCGGTGCGGTGACCCCGGGTGCGGTGGCGCCGGAAGCGGTGGCTTCAGGCAGCCCGGCCGCGGTGGCTTCGTTGCTCATGATGGTCCTTCCTGGTGGGTGCCGGGCCTCGTGGGCAACAGGCGCCGTGTTCTTCGGGGCTTCTCAGGTGACCATCTTGCCACAACGGCGCTAGGCGGCAGCCGGGACAGGTTCCTGCATGGTTGCCTGCATGAGCCGGGCAGCGCAGACGCCCGCAGCCGAGCCTGACGCCACCAGGAGCCCCAGTCGGACACCGTCGAACGAGGCGGCGTCGCCGATGGCCCAGATTCCCGGGACGGAGGTCCGGAAGTCCTGGTCGATCACGACTCCGCCGTTTGGCGCCGTTGCAACACCGGCGCTGGCGGCGAGCGCGTCACGCGCCACGCGCTCTTCGGCGAGGACCACCAGGTCGCCGTTCATGCTGCTGCCGTCGTCGAAGACAATCCCGGCGGCGGGCACCGCCGAACCGGGCAGCGCCGAACCCGACAACCCCGGGACCACTGCGGCGGGCCGCATCGTAGTGCGGACAGGGCGTACGCCGCGTGCCCGCAGCACCGCCTCCGCCTGGCCTGCCTCGGGCCCGGTTCCCACCAGGATCCCCAGCGGCCGCCGGCCCAGGACCCGGGTCACTTCTTTGACGGCGTTGCCGATCCGTACGGCGTCATCGATGGTGGAGTAGCTGAGGCAGCGGCCAGCGCCGTCCACGGGGGCGAGTGCCGGGGCCGAGCCGGTGGCAATCACCAGCTGGTCATAGCTGAACTCCATGCCGTCCGCCGTGGTCACCATCCGCTGGCGTGCGTCGACGAAGCTGGCGGGCTGGCCGAAACGGACGGAAACCTGGGGCAGGGCGGCGAGTTCCAGCAGCTCGGAGGGGGCGTCGTCCCGGTTGCTGAGGATGGTGATGCTGCCGGCGAATCCGGGGCGGTCCAGCTGGCTCACCAGAGCCCTGGCCGCCGGACCTGCGCCGGCAATGACCACGCGCGGCAACGGGGACGCCTGGATTTTGGTGGAAGAAGAGATGGACGCTGCCGGAGCGGACATGTGAAGGCCCTTTCGCTGCTGAGGCCCTTGTTTGGCCTGGGTTGGTGATGGAAACCAGCGTAGGCTTACGGTTTTTCGCGGGTGTTTCCCGGCTGTTGCCGGAATATCGCCGTTTGTTCGCCACTGTTTACCGAGCGGTAACAAATGTGTTCAGCGGTACCGGCGGAACGCCTCCCGCACCCCTCCTGCAGCGACTGCTGCAACGACGGCGGCCCTGTCCGCGGGCCCGTGGACACCGGCCGGTTCCACGGACGCGATGAGCGCGGCCGCATCTCCCAGCCCCATGGTGACAGGAACGTCCAGCAGGGATCCGACCGTGAGGTGCGCCCGGCGGGTATCGTCCCAGGCGTCCGGGCCCGGATCGTCGTGGAAAACCCGAGCTACGGCCAACCGGTGCCAGGCGCCGCCGGCATGGACGGAGGCCCGGTAGGTGACGGATTCGCCCCTGGCGTCCACCCGGCCGCCGGCAAGGAAAATCCTCGGGCCGAAGGGAGCATGGTCGATGAACCCGGTGAGGCCGGCCGGCGCGCCTGAACCGTCGAGGGGCAGGGTCACCGTGAGCGTAAGGCGGACTTCCTCGCCTCCGCCCTGGTTTCCGGCGCGGCCGTGAAGGCGCTCAGTGAAGCGGATGCCGGGCGGAGGCTCCACCATTGCCGTGCAGGAAGCATCCTTGGGCAGGCCCTCGGCGGTCATGGCCTTCAGGTAGCTGCGGGCATCGCGGTAGCCCATCCCGATCAGGGTGTCGGCGTCGATCCGGTCCAGGTAGAACTCCGGATCCAGCGGCAGGGGGTTCTCCGGCCTGACCACGTGGAGGATGAAGTCCCGTCCGGCCGCCGCTGCCGCGTCGAAGTCGGCCAGGAGGGCGCCCATGGCGCTCATCTCGATCATGTGGACGTACTGTTCCAGCGGGCCGTCCCCCCAGTAGTCGGTGTTTCCTATGCACCAGATAAGCCACACTTCGTCTGCTTCGCGGCGGAGCGCTTCGGCCACATTGGCATCCCGGATCCAGACCGCGTCCGTCCAGATCTTCCCGTCCCGCCGCAGCGGGGTGAGGAAGATGGGAAGCGACATCCCGGCTGCCATGAGTTCTGCGTCCACGTCGCGGGCATCGATGGCGTGGCAGCGCTTCGCGGTGAACTCCGCCACGTTGAAGGTACCTTCGACGGCGCCCGGGAGGGCGGCGCGGCGCCGGATCTCGCCGTCGTTGATCCCGAGGGCCGGGAACACTTTGCCGAGCAGGCCGTCCGCGTCACCGATCGCGGGCAGCGACCACGGCCCCTTGACGTAGTCTCCCGGCGGAAGAGCCGAGCCGAAGTCCCTGACGTTGACACCGGACCAGTTCCGGCACATGTCCTCGGGTGACACTCCGGAGAGCAGCATCCCCGCCGTCAGGATGCCGCCGGATGTCCCGTCCACGTGGTCAAAGTGCAGCCCCTCTTCGGCCAGTGCCCGCACCACTCCGGCCTGCCAGGCCACCCGCATTCCACCGCCGGCCAGGACCAGCGAGCGCTTCACGGACCCCTCCTCCCGCCGGGGCCGCCGTGCTCCCAGTAGACCCGGCGCAGGTAAATCAGGCACAGCGCCGCCGTCGCCAGGTCAAAGACAGCCACGGCCAGCGCCACGGGTGCGAATACGCCGTTCATGACGCCGACGGCGACGGCGGCGCAGGCGCCCGCCTTCTGGACGCCTGACCACAGCAGCACCTCCGGAGCCGGCGTCGGACGCAACAGCGTATGGAGCAGGAGTCCGCCCACCACCACCATGAACATCCCTACGGTGGCGAACAGCTGGCGTGCCGCCGTCGTCGGCTCCGCCCCCAGCAGCTCCAGGACGGGGCCGCCGAACGGTATCTGAACCGCGCCGGAAAAGATGGTGATGACGGCGACCGCGGCCAGGACTGCGCGCAGCGGATCTGCCCCGATCCAGGTGCCGATGCCGGGAAAGGACGCGCCGGACGGGCTTGCCGCCCCGCTCATGATGCCGCCCCGCTCATTCGAACGCCTCCCACAGCCGGCCGCGGTCCACCAGCAGCCAGACGATGGCCAGCCAGGTGAGGGTGGAGACGTAGAAGCGGATGTCGTTGAGCAGCATCCAGCGCCGCAGCAGGGAGCGCAGTTCTGCGTCGTCGGCGAAGTCTCCGCCCCTGATCCTGATGTTGACGGGGATGATCATGGCCTGGCCCACCACCGTCAGGACGATGATGCCGAGGAGGCAGAGCACCGCGGGAATGACCCGCACGGTGCCCCACTCCGTCCAGGCCAGGATGATGCCGGAGATGAACATCGGCGGCACCACCACCGTGAAGAACTTGGTTGCCTGGCGGGTGGGAATGCCGAAGTGCATGTCAACGTTGCCGCGGTCCAGTGACTCCCAGGTGGGGTAGAGGAAGAACTTCAGGACCCACATGGTGCCGACGTACATGGTTGCGCCGAACAGGAAATACAGCGCGTTGAGCAGCAGGAGCCAGTTCACGGAGTGCCTCCGGTGGCGGCGCCGTCCGAAGTACCCAAGGCCGTGGCGCTCCGGTCCGGCGCGGGCAGCCAGTCCTGGCCCTGGCCCATTCCCGCCACGGATTCGAGCGGGTCGCCGCCGCGGATCCGGGCGGCCTCCTCGGCGGTTGCGGCGGTCAGGAACCAGGCCTCGAAGTGGTCGTCCAGTACTCCGTGGGCTTCGGGGAGGTACGCGGTGAACACCGGCTTGTCCGCCGGCCGGAGGGCTTTGAGCGGGGCCACGCCGGGTGCATCACCCAGGACCAGCCGTGCTTTGGCCTCCCGGCCCAGTGCGATGTCGCCGGTGGCTTCGAAATAGATGTCGGACTTCATCAGCATCCCGCGGAAGGCACAGTAGTTGGATGCCGCCAGCTTGAGCGGGATGCTCATCGGCCGGGGGCGCTCAATCTCGATGAAGCAGCCGAACTTCCCGGCGTCGTCGTACTGGGCGGAGACGGCGGATTCGGTCACCAGAAAATCCAGGCTGGCCTGGTGCTTCGGCATGCCCCAGATGCCTTTTCCGCCCTTGACGGAGACTTCGCTGCTCACGGGCAGGTCCACCACGAATTGGCCCAGCCCGAACGTTTTTTGGAACGCGAGCGGCAGCAGCGGAGGTGCCGGCCGGGAGCCGTGCGTGACGGCAATCGCCAGCGAATACTCGATGTATTGGCCGATGTCGGTGGACCTGTAGTTCACCACGGTCACCACCAGGAGCCCTTTGCCGCCAAGACTGAACGGCCTGAGCTCCGTTCCCGGCAGGACGGCCGCGGCGGCCCTCTTGTCGATGGGGAAGGCCGCCATCAGCACGGGCGAGTCGTCCGAGTTGACGGGCATCGAGTACTTGATCCCGTCCACCCTCGCGTGCTGCCCCCGCAATCGTTCCTGGCGCCGTGGCACAGGGGAAGGCACCAGCCGCAGCAGGGAAGCGGCCAGACCGGTCAGTTGGTTCATCTGTTCAGCTCCTTGAGGATGACGGGATAGGTGTCCGCCCAGGCGCGGGCACCGAAAAATACGTCCAGGTGCCCGTACCCGGGCAACAGATGGAGGGAGTCCTTGCCGGGGCGGTGGCCCTGGAAGAAGGCGAAGGTCCGCTCCTGGCTTTCGGGGAGGAAGCAGCGGTTGTTGCGCCCGGCCAGGAACGAGAACCTCGCGTCCGTCTGCGGGGCTTCGGCCAGGAAGTCCGCGGGCAGCTCCGGGTGGTTTCCAGCGGCCACCATCCGCCTGGCCAGCACGCTGCGGCCCATCTCGGACAGGAAGGTGAACGGCACCTCGGCAAACTCGCCGCTGATCCAGTCGTGGGTGGCCTCGTCCAGGTTCTCGTGGGACCACAGCGCGGGCCGGCCGCTGCCGTAGGTGAAACTGACCAGCCGGCACACCAGGTTGTCGCATTCGTGGTGGGTGGCCTTAACTGTCGACCTGAGCATGCGGGAGAAGTACCCGTTGGACTTGTAGCCCCACGCCGGGGAAAGGTACGGAGTAAACGGCTTCAGCAGCTCGGCGAGGTACGAGATTTTCACGACCGACCACAGCGGAATCACCGGATGCAGCGACACGGCGTTCGAGACCACGGTGTCCACCCGGGGAAGGAGCCCCGCGACAGCCGCCATGGTGAAGGAAACGGACCCCTGGCAGTGGATCACGGCTTTGAGCGTTTCGGCGCCGGTCGCTCCCAGGACATAGTCGACGGCGGCCGGGTGGTCGTACACGGCGGCGTCCCCCAGCGTCCATGAGAGCGGTTCAAAATCGATCGACGCCCGCCAGTTCAGGAGCCAGACGTCCCAGCCGTCCTCGAGCAGGGCGTCCACCAGGGTGCGGGGCAGCGGCGGGCGGAACAGCTCGGCACGGACCCCCGCTCCGTGGACCAGCAGCACCGGACCTTTGGCCGGCGCCCCGGCGTCGGGCGGCACGGCGGAGGTGACGTGCACCAGGGTCAGCTGCATTCCGTCCCCGGCGGAAAACGGAATGACCTCCGTTACGTGGTCCGCCCGGGTGATGGTGTGGGGGCTGGTCATGACGGAAATCCCTCCCTGGCAACGGTCACCGGCGGTTCGAAGAGCCGGAGCGGCGGCAGCCCGTCCGCGGGCACCGGGCGGAGGCCGCCGTCGTCGTTTTCCTTCAGCTTCCAGTCACGGCAGATGCGGTCCACTGCCACCGGATAGACCGTGAGGTCGCCGTTTGCCGCAATCCGCATCCGGAGGAAGCCCTTGTGGTCTTCGATGGCCTGGCCGGACATGGCCCATGACGCCACCTCTCCGCTCGTGGTGCCCAGGATGAAGAAGGCGAACGCTTCGCTACCCGCCGCAAACCCGGTAAGGAACGCGACGGCGAGCACCAGCGCAAGGGTCAGGAACGGCGGCCAGTCAGCCGGCAAGGGCAGCAGGAGGACGACGGCGATTCCCGCCCCGAGCGCGGAAAGCTGCCAGAGCGCGCCGCGGACAGCCGTGAACCCCGCGCCGTGTTGCCGGCGGCCAAGCACAGTGCGGAGGGCGGCCACGAACAGCAGGAGGAACACCGGGACGGCAAACACGGCCAGCGCCATGAGCCCGCCGGCGGTCCGGAGGCTCTGAAGGCTCTCGCCAAAGGCGAGGCCGCGGAAGGCGCTGAACACGGTCCATAGGGTCAGGACAGCCACCAGGTGCCCCAGGCCGAGCGCCGAGCCGAAGCCCGGGTTCCGCACCGGCAGCCAGAACGGTGACAACGGATTGGCCAGCCGTCCGCGGAACTGCATGGAATCAGCCCGGCCCGGAAAGGTTGATGGAGCCAGGACGAAACGGCGGCCGGGGCAGGGGGCGCTGTGGTCTGTGGTGCTGCCTGTGCTGGTGCCTGTGCTGGCGCCTGCGCTGCCGGTGGGCGCCGCCGTCGGCTGATGGGCCGGAAGTGTGAGTTCCGCGGGGAGCCACCGGGCGTCCGCAAGGAAGGCGCCGCCGAGTCCGCAGGTGATGAGCTGGATCCGGCGCGGGTCGGCCCCGTCCAGGGCACCGTCCCGGGCGCCGGCAGGTGTGCCTGCCGCTGCCGCCGTATCCGCGGCCGTGTCGCTGTCCGGTTCGAGTTCCTCGTAGCGCGAATAGTGGTGCAGGTCCCCGGTGAGCCACAGCCGCACGGAAGCCCCCGTTTCCTCGAACACCCCCGTGCGGCGGTTGAAGCGGCGCCGGAGGTAATCTTGTTCGAAGAAATGGACCTGCCGGAACGCATCTGTATCCTCCGCTTCCCGCACCCAGTAGGGGGCCGCCACGCAGAGAACGACGGCGTCACCCGGCAGAAGCTGCGTGGTCATCGCGTTGTAGAAGTAATCGAGCTGGGGTTCGTCGATGTACTGTCCCAGCTGGCTGTCCAGCCCCACGAGCCACCACCCGGGGGAGTCGTCTCCGCCCGTCAGCCGCAGGGCGAAGTAGCTCCGCGTCTGGATGGTCCGCCAGCCGCCGATGTTCCGTTGCCGGGTAAACAGGCGGATGAAGGACGTCAGGCCGTCGTACCAGTCGTGGTTGCCGGGCAGGGCCAGCAGGACGCCGGCCCGGCCGGGAGAGCGGCCTCCGGGAAGTGCCGTCCGGTACGGCCCCACCATGCGGTCCTCGTATGCGGCGGGCGAAGCTACGGGGTACACCTCATCACCGCCCAGCACCAGCACCTGGCCGCGGCGAAGCGTGCGCCCGGCCACGGTGAGTGAGTCTTCGGCCAGCAACGATGCCACTGTGTATGTGGGATCAAAGCCGTCGCCGAGGTCGGCTGTGAAATCGAGCCACATCTCGGCCGGGCGGGGCGGCGTGCTTCGCAGGTCCAGGTCGCGGACCACCGGCTGGGCAGGCTGGCCGGGGACGGGCAGCCGGTCGAGGTCGAGTTCGTAGCGGGGAAAGCCGCCCTCCAGTTCGCGTTTATCGCCGAAGTCGGCGAAGACGGATGCCAGCACAACCCTCACGGCGGTCCGGCCCAGCTGGGCCGGGGCGAGCCAGCGCACGGCATCCCGGGGAGTGAAGCCAAGTCCGTTGCTGTGCTGCGCCAGCTCAGCCCGCTTCATGCCCGGTGGCCCTTCATTGCCGGCCGGAGACCTTGCCGGCGGATCCCCGGTGGGCGGTTCCCCGGTGGACGCTTCTCCGGTTGGCTGATCCCCGGTGGACGCTTCCCCGGTTGGCTGATCCCCGGTTGGCGGGGCGGCCGTACACCTGCCACAGTTCGCCGAGGAACAGCTTGCCGAAGGCGGCAAGGGCGCTCGCCGGGGCCGGGCCAACCGCGCGGAAGGTGGTCAACTGGCGGGCGAAATCCCAGGGCCGGATGTATAGCATGCCTGCCCCCGCCACCGGGTTTTTGTCCACATAACGCGAGCTTAGGGCCCCGGAAGTCCCCGTATCTGGACGAAAACTCATAGGCGCCTCGGTGGTGGGGTCCGGGCGCGGCGTGTGATCCGGGTCCGGCGTGTGGTCCGGCGGGGGTACGTGCCCGCGGAGGACGGTGACGTAGAGCGTCGTGGTGTCGCCCCAGACGTCGAGCCCGGGATCATTGCGGATGTCCTTGTGCCCCACGAAAGTCAGCGGAGTCCCGCCGGGGTCCCGCAGCCAGAGCCGGTAAAGCATCTTCCGGCCGGCCGCGCCGTCGGCCTTTCCAACCCCGTCCGGACCGCCGTCCTGGACAAAGCCGTCCTGGACAAAGAGATTGAACCAGCCGCGTTCCACGGGCAGGCGGCCACCGAACTGGTCGGCGAGGACGTAGCCTTCCGCTGCCGCCGGGTGCAGCGGATCCCGGACAAACACGTCAATGTCCGGGGCGGTGATGGTCAACTCGAACATCATCCGACGGCTGCGGTCCCGGCCCAGGCTGCGGCCGGTCTCGGGATCGGCAACTCCGGCGCTGAACCACCCGTGCATCTGTTCAGTGAAGCTGACGGACGTGGGTCCGGTGGCGGCGGCTTCGGCTTCCTCCTCGATTTGAGCCTCCTGCAGGGCTTCGCTGGCAGGCATCCCAACGGCAGGCACCCCAACGGCAGGAAGCCCGACGGCGGAGGGTCCGACGGCGCCCGGCACCCCCAGTGCCCGGCCCGCGGCCCGCGGTCCAAAGATTCTTTCTTCCTCCGGTGCCTTCGCGCCTTTGGTGGCATCCGGCACCAGTGCGCGCGGCGGGGCGACAGCGTACTCGGCAGTCCCGCCGTCGCCAGTCCCGCCGTCGGCATTCCGGTTCGGGAGGTTGGCGCTGTCCAAGCCGCCCCGCTGATTGTCGCCTGCCCGCCCGTTCAGGATCCGGTCGCAGGTGCGCTCGGCGAAGGCTGCGATGGTGAGGGCCGGATTGGCGCCCACCGGCCCGGGCATCACCGCGCCGTCCACCACGTACAGCCCGGGGTAGCCGAACACCTCACCGAAGGAGTCGCACACCCCTTCGCTGCTGTTCCGCCCGGCCGGGGCGCCGCCCAGCGGATGCACCGTGATGACGCGCTTACTCCACCAGAGCGGATTCTGCTTGAAGCTCCCGCCCAGTTCCTCGGCGATCGCGTGCATGGTGGCCTGCATCCGGCCGAAGTAGGAGGCGGAGGTGGCGAGGGTCCAGTTGATGGCCAGCCGGCCGCCCTGCAGGGTCATGACCCCGTCCGGTATGTCCCGACCCATGCCCAGCAGCGGCACCGACGACGCCGAAAGCCGTCCATCACCCAGGGCAGCCGCCAGGTCGGCGGAGATGTTGGAACGTTGGGCCTGGAACAACCGGTCCTTCAAGAGCTGGACCATCACCTTTCCGGCCCGCTTCGCCACCTGGCGGAACTGTCCGGTTTCGAGGAGCCAATTCATGAACGAGGGGTATCCGGCATCCTCGATGTAGTAACCGCGTCCCTCGCCGCCGTCGGTGGAATCGGCGGTCCGGATGGCCGTGGTGATCACCGGCCCGATGCTGCCGGAGAGCGTGCGCGTAATGCCGTCGGGGTCCTTGGCGTCCAGGACGAAGCCCAGCAGGTCCCCGTTGCCGCTAAACCGGGTGCCCAGGGCGGGGCTCAGCGCCGGCAGCGACGCCCGGTTGCGCAGCAGCAGGAACGTGGTGCCGAAGGCTCCGGCGCCGAGGATGAGCCGGCGGCAATGGATGACCTGTTCGCGCAGGAGCCCGGGCGTGGCGTCGGCCGGATCATGGATGACGTAGCGGACTTCATAGCCGCCTGCCGCAAGGGGGCGGATGCCGCGGACGTCGTGGTGGGTCCGGATGTCCGCCCCGGCAGCCTTGGCCGCGGAGATGTAGTTGTGGTCCAGGGTGTTCTTGGCACCGGCGTTGCAGCCGATGTCGCACTCGCCGGAGAGCGTGCACGTGGTGCGTACTGCCCCTTC
Organism: Arthrobacter sp. ISL-72; assembly: GCF_018613755.1. Lineage (GTDB taxonomy): Bacteria > Actinomycetota > Actinomycetes > Actinomycetales > Micrococcaceae > Arthrobacter. The sequence continues at coordinate 265,766 of NZ_JAGGPP010000008.1, read as the reverse complement.
GCCATGGACGCTTCCGTACGGGGCGGGCGGCAGCACGTGGTTCCTCACGGGTGCGGCGCCGGGCTTCGGGGAGAAGGTGACGGCGATGGGTGGCCGCGTGATGCTGAGCCCCAGGGCCCGGGCGGCGGTTTCCATGGCCAACGTCTTCGGGGTGTCCTGGTAGGGATAGGGAACGGGGCGGAGCATGGCTTCGGCGGCGTCGTAGTACGGATCGAGGTCCTGCCTGCTGAACGGCCAGCTTTCGTAGCCGCCGCCGGGCACGGGAGATTCCTGGACGAACCAGTTTTCGTCCTTGCGCAGCAGTACGTTCGCGTAGATGAGGGAGCCGCCGCCCAGCCCGCTGGAGACAATCCCTTCCAGGCCGCGAAAGGTCCAGGCGTCAAAAAGCCCGTAGAGTCCTCGGTCCGGATCCCAGAAGTTCCGGCCCATCTCGGACGGTGTCCTGGCGAAGCTCCCCGGCGGGTACGCCTTGCCCCGTTCCATGAGGACCACGGACTGGCCGCCGGCTGCCAAGCGGTAGGACGCTACCGATCCGCCAAAGCCGGAACCCACCACCACGGCGTCCACAGACTCCGCGGGATCGTCGCCGCCATTCACCACCGGTTCCACGCAATTCCCCTCGGAAGAGCAGACCCGCCGAACCACCCTGCGGCCGCGCATCTGAACGGTGCGGTACCTGCCATGGGGCGGTCAAACGCAAACCCTAGCGACATGTTCCCACTGCGGCCCGGGTCTGTCCACGGGCGGCGGAGCCGGCAGGGGCGGCGGGAGGCGCTAGACCCGGATCCGGTATCCGCGCTTGACGACGGTTTCAACCATCCGGCCGTCCGGAAGTGAGGAGCGCAACCGGCTGACGGTCATGTCCAGCGCGTGCACGGAGCCGCGCAGTTCGAGCAGGTCGGAAAGCGATTCCCGCGAGAGGACAGCGCCCTCGGCCCCGAGCAGGGCCCGCAGCAGCAGGAGCGGTGCCGGCGCCATTTCGACCGGTTCGCCATTGATCCGCAGCGACCGTCCGCGGAGCTCCACGCTGCCGGACCGGGTGTCCAGGCGGCGCACGTGGTTCAGGGCGAGATGCTCGCATACAAGCCGGATCAGGGCCCCCATCCGGAACCGTTCAGGAATGAGCGGGGACAGCCCGGCGTCGAGCAGCGGCTGCGCCGTGATGGGACCGACGACGGCGGTGGTGACCGTGGTCTTGAGGGCGTCAACGAGCTGCTTGTAGAGGCCCATCTCGTGGGCGGTGCTCCACATTGCGTCGACAGCCGGTGCGCTGGTGAAGGTCAGGACGTCCAGGTTGCCGCTGCAGGCGGCCTCGATCAGCCGCGGCAGCTTGTCCTCGCCGTCCGGCTTGACCCAGCGGTAGGGCGTAACCGTGAGGACGGTGGCGCCGGACATCTTGAGGCGTTCGAGCTGGCGGACGTCAGTGTAGCCGTGCAGCTGGACTGCCACGGTCTTGCCGCGGACGCCTTCCTTCAGCAGCATGTCCACTAGCGTGGCCGTGGTTTCGTCACTGCTGATCCCGACGTCGGCGAGTCCGGCGGCGCGGACGGCACCGCGCGCCTTCGGTCCGCGGACAAACATCCGGCAGGCAGCGAGGGTCTCCAGCAGTTCGTCGCCGATGCCCGAAGCGTCGGCCGCCTCGCACCAGCGGCGCATGCCGTAGGCGGTGGTGGCGATGCAAAGATCGGGCTTGGCAGCGATGATGGCGCGGGTGTCATCGATGAGGCGCATGTCCTCCTGCACCGGCGCGATCTTCAGCGCAGGCGCGTGCAGCACCTCCGCTCCGCGCCGTTCCAGGGCCTCGATCAGGTCCTGGGAACGCCGATGCGACGTCACGCCGATCCGGAACCCCTCCAGGGGCGCGTCCGGGCCGTCGGCAGCAGGGGAGTCCTGCGGGCCGGAAGCCGCGGGAGCCGTAGCGGGGGCAATAGAGTTCAAGGCGCTCATGGTGTTACTTTCACGATCCCATCAGTGACGCTGCGAGGCGGTCGAGATCGGCCGCCGCCTCGGCGTGCCCGCGGTTGGCTTCAGCCACCCGCACCACCTCGCCGATGACAAGCACTGCCGGGTTGGTGCAATCGGCGGCCGCTGTGACAATCGTACCCAGCTGGGCGATGGTGGTGCGCTGTCCGGGGCGGTAGCCGCGTTCGACGACGGCCATCGGCATGTCTGCCCGCATGCCGGCCCGCCGCAGTCCGGCGGCCAGCTGGTGCAGTGTTCCGATGCCCATGAGGACCACGATGGTCCCGCCCAGCCCGGCGAGGTGGGTGAGCTCCTTCTCGGTCAGCGGTGCGTGGCCGGACACCACGGTGAACATGTGGCTGACTTCGCGGTGCGTCACCGGAATTCCGGCGGCCGCCGGAACGGAGATGGCGCTGGTGACGCCGGAGATGACCTTGACCGGTACGCCGGCTGCCACGCAGGCTGCCACTTCTTCGCCGCCGCGGCCGAATACGTAGGGGTCGCCGCCCTTGAGCCGCACCACGTTGTTGCCGGCCAGCGCGCTTTGCACCATGAGCTTCTCGATGTCGCCCTGGCTGACTTTGTGGTGGCCGGGCTGCTTTCCCACATCCACCAGCTCGGCCGAGGTCAGGGACGGCAGCTCCTGGTAGGGTGCGAGCCGGTCGTAGAAGACGACGTCGGCATCGCGCAGTGCCTTGACGGCGGCCACAGTCAGCAGCTCGCTGACGCCGGGGCCGCCGCCCACCAGGGTCACGTGGCCGACTGCGCCTGCGGCGGATTCCATCGAAACCGGGATGCCGGCTTCCCGGCACCGGTCCAGCAGTGCGTCCCAGCCGGGCTGGGCGTCGTCGACGGCGGCCACGAGGAACAGACGTTCGGGCAGCGGTCCGTCGGAGCTTGCGCCCTCCGGGGTGCTGAGGCGGGAGACGACGGCGCCGGCAGCCTGGTAGCGGCGGACCGCCTGCCGTGCGGCGTGGTCTGAGCCGGTGACCAGGACTTCACGGCCGGTGAGATCAATGCTGAGCTGCATGGCTATACCTCGTTCTCGTCAATCAGTTCTCAGTGGAGGGCCGCATGGGGATGGAAGAGCCGATCAGGACCTTTCCTTTCTCCTCAGCCGTGGCGGGGCGCATCTGGCCGCGCTCGTCCGGGACGAAGGTGATGGAGTCATCCTTCTGGTCCGGAGCGTTGACGAAGGAGCGGAACCGGCGCAGGCGCTCGGGATCCTTCAGGGTGTCGGCCCATTCGTCAATGTAGGTGTCGACGTGCTTGGCCATGGCTGCCTCAAGGTCCTCGGCAATGCCCAGGGTGTCCTTGACCACCACGTCCTCCACGTGCTTGATGCCGCCGTCGAGCTCTTCCTGCCAGCGCGCGGTGCGCTGCAGGCGGTCGGCGGTGCGGATGTAGTACATGAAGTAGCGGTCGATGTACTTGATCAGCGTCTCGTCGTCGAGGTCCTTGGCCAGCAGCTGGGCGTGGGCCGGGGTGGCACCGCCGTTGCCGCCGACGTACAGGTTCCAGCCGTCAGCCGTGGCGATCACGCCGACGTCCTTGCCGCGGGCTTCGGCGCATTCACGGGCACAGCCGGAGACGCCCATCTTGAGCTTGTGCGGGCTGCGGAGGCCGCGGTAGCGCAGTTCCAGCTGGATGGCCATGGCCACCGAGTCCTGGACACCGAAGCGGCACCAGGTGGAACCGACGCAGGACTTCACCGTGCGCAGGCTCTTGCCGTAGGCCTGGCCGGATTCGAAGCCGGCGTCCACCAGTTCCTTCCAGATCTCCGGCAGCTGCTCCAGCCGGGCACCGAACATGTCGATGCGCTGTCCGCCGGTGATCTTGGTGTACAGGTTGTACTTCTCGGCCACGGCGGCGATGACGCCGAGCTTCTTCGGGGTGATCTCGCCGCCGGCGATGCGGGGGACCACCGAGTATGTGCCGTCCTTCTGCATGTTGGCGAGGGCGCGGTCGTTGGTGTCCTGCAGGGTGCCGCGGCCGGCATCCAGGACGTAGGCGCTGTTCTGGCTTGCCAGGATGTTGGCGATGGTCGGCTTGCAGATATCGCAGCCGGCGCCGGTGCCGTACTTGGCCATGATCTCTTCGAAGGAGGTCAGTTCCAGGACGCGGATGGCGTCGAACAGTTCCTGGCGGGACAGCTCGATGTGCTCGCACAGGGCCTTGGAAACTTCGACGCCGGACTTGGTAAGTTCCGTTTCCAGGAGCTTCTTGAGCATCGGCACACAGGAGCCGCACTGGGTTCCGGCGCGGGTGCAGCCCTTGAGTTCGCCGAGTTCCTGGACCGGTGCGTTGCCCTCGCAGGCGCCGCAGCCGTTGATGGCGTCACGGATGCTTCCGGCGGTGACGTTGTTGCAGGAGCACAGGGTGGCGTCGTCCGGCAGTTCCGTTTCCGGGGCGTCGCCGCCTCCGGCCGCGCTGAGGAACGCGCCGGGTTCGGCCGGAAGTTCGCGGCCGAGGAGCGGACGCAGGCTCATGTACGGTGAGGCGTCGCCCACGAAGATGCCGCCCAGCAGGGTCTTGGCGTCATCGGTGGTGACAATCTTCTGGTAGACGCCGCGGGCGGGGTCGGCGTAAACAATTTCGAGGGCGTGCTCGGTCTTGGCAAACGCGTCGCCGAAGCTGGCAACGTCCACGCCGGACAGCTTCAGCTTGGTGGCGGTGTCGAAGCCGGGGAAGGTGGCATCCCCGCCATGCAGGCGGTCGGCCACGATCTCCGCCATGGTGTTGGCCGGGGCAACAAGGCCCAGGCACATGCCGCCGAAGTTGGCTACTTCACCGATGGCCCAGATGCCCGGTACTTCGGTGGCGCAGTAGTCGTTGATGACCACACCGCCGCGCTGGCCCAGGCTGAACAGCTGTTCCTCGCCCTCGGCGGCGCGGAAGAGTTCATCGCGGGGCCGGACGCCGATGGCGACAATCACCATGTCGGCGTCGATGATGCGCCCGTCGGCCATGAGGACGCCTGTGACCTGGCCGTCGCCGTCGGAGAGGACTTCCGACGGGAAGACGCCGCCGTGGACTTCAAAGCCCTTGGCCTTGATGAGCCGGCCCATTGCCTGGCCCGCTCCTTCGTCCAGCTGGGTGGCCATCAGCCACTGCGAACCGTCGATGACGATCGGCGTTGCACCGAGCTGCTCCGTGCCGGCGGCCGACTCGAGGCCGAGGAGGCCGCCACCGATGGTGACGGCGTTGACCTTGCGGCCGAGCTTTTCCGTCAGCTCGGCGATGGCCTTGTTGATGGCCCAGACGTCTTCAAGCGTGCGGTAGACGTGGGTGAGCTCGGCGCCCGGGATCGGCAGGCGGGCCGCATTCGAACCGGTGGCGACCACCAGTTCGTCGTATTCAAAAGTGTTGCCGGCAGCGGTTTCCACCGTCTTGGCTTCGGCATTGATCTTGACCACGCGCTCGCCGGTCTTCAGGTCCATGGAAGCGTGGTCCCACATGGCGGCCTCACCCAAGGTGAGGTCATAATCCATATCGGTGAGGGCCTTCGAGAGAGCTACGCGGTCGTAGGGGAGGTGCGCTTCCTCGGTGAGGACAGTCACATGCCAGCCTTCAAGGCCACGGGCATGCATTGCATCCGCAAAACGGTGGGCCGCGGGGCCGCCGCCGGCGACCACGATGCGGCGTGGTGTCTTTGTGCTTGAAGTCTGTCCGGTCACTGTGGGCCTTTCGCATGGGGCGCAGCGGTGATCTGCGACCATCTCAATCGAGGTGTCCATCCAGACTAGGCAAGGGCAGTTTCGCTTCAGTTTCCCTTATGTTTCGTGAACTTAACTTCTGCATCACGAATGGATTTCCGGACAGGTGAGTTGCCTTTTACGTGCCGGACACATTGACTGCACGCTGTTGAAACACCGCAGCCCTAGCTTGGTGATGTGGCCGCGTCGGCGGTCCGGGCCCGCTGCGCATCCCAAGAGCGCCGGGCCGCAAGCAATGCGAGAGGGGCCGGAAATGACCGCAATACTTGAACTTGACCACCAGACCGCCGGATTTGCAACGGGCTGGAACCGTGTTTGCGCCGTGGAGGAACTGGAGCTGGCATGGGGTGAGGCTGCACTGATCGCCGGCCGCCAGGTGGCGCTGTTCCGCACCGCGGCCAGCGAGGTGTTCGCCGTGGCGCAGGAAGATCCCGCCACCGGGGCGCACGTGATGGCACGCGGCATTGTTGGCTCGCGCGGATCGCGCCCCACCATTGCATCCCCGCTGCACAAAGAGGTCTACGACCTGGAAACCGGCGAATGCTTTGGCACCGCCGGACTTCGCCTCCCCACGTTCCCGGCCCGTGTCGTGGACGGCTTCGTCGAAGTCGAGCTCTAACCTACAGCCCCAGGGCCTCCCGCACGTCCCCCAGAACGCCGTCGAGCGCTGCCCGGGCCGCCTGCCGCGCTCCGGGCAGCTCTGCAGCGGAGCCCACGCTTTGAATGACCTCCAGGTAGCACTTGAGCTTCGGCTCCGTGCCGCTGGGACGGATGATCACCCGGCTGAGATCCTTCGTCAGGTAAAGCAGGCCGTCCGTCGGCGGCAGGTTTTCACTGCCCTCGGCCAGGTCCCGGAACGCTTCGACGGCGGATCCGCCAAATGATTCCGGGGGATTGACCCGGAGCCGGTTCATCATGGCGTCCAGCAGGCCCAGGTCCGCCACGCGGATGCTGAGCTGGTCGCTGGCGTGCAGACCGTGCACCAGGTACAGCTCGTCCAGCGTGTGGAAGATCGTCTTGCCGTCCGCCTTGGCCGCAGCTGCGAGTTCCGCGATGAGCACCGCCGCCGAGATGCCGTCCTTGTCCCGGACGAGTTCGGGTGCCACGCAATAGCCCAGTGCTTCCTCGTAGCCGTAGAGCAGGCCGGGAACGCGGGAAATCCATTTGAACCCGGTGAGGGTTTCCTCGTGGGCATACCCGGCCGCAGCGGCAATCCGTGCCAGCAGCCGCGAGGAAACAATCGAGTTCGCGAAGACGCCCTGGGCCGTGCCCGCAGTGCCGCCCGCAGGGCCCTCACTGCCGGCGGCAAGCCTGGCCACAACGTGCGCGCCCAGCAATGCGCCCACCTCATCACCGCGTAGCATGCGCCACGCCCCCGAATCCGGGTCCTTGGCTGCCACGGCTGCGCGGTCGGCGTCGGGGTCGTTGGCCAGCACAATGTCCGCGCCCACACGGGCTGCCGTTGCCAAGGCAAGGTCCAGCGCGCCGGGCTCCTCGGGATTGGGGAAGTTCACGGTGGGGAAGTCAGGGTCCGGCTGCGACTGCTCTGAGACCAGGGTGACGTCCCCGAATCCGGCGGCGTTCAGCACGGAAACGGCGGTTTCTCCACCGACGCCGTGCATGGGCGTCAGGACAATTTTCAAGTCCCGGGCCGGGAACTGCCTGGAAAGGGCCAGGCCAGCCACCGCTGCCTGGTAGTCCGCTGCGATGGACGGCTCAAGCACGGTCCAGCCCGCAGGCGCCAGCTTGATCGATTCCACCGTTCCCACGCGGCCAATTTCCGCGGCGATCCGCTCATCGTACGGTGCCACGATCTGCGCGCCCCGGCCGCTGTTCTCCACCGCATGCCGGCCGAGGTACACCTTGTAGCCGTTGTCCTGGGGAGGGTTGTGGCTGGCCGTGACCATCACGCCGCCGTCGCAGTCCAGCGCCCGGACGGCGTAGGCGAGCAACGGCGTGGGGAGCGCCTGCGGCATCAGGAAGGTTTCGATTCCTGCGGCCGTGAAGATGGCCGCCGTTTCCTCGGCGAAGATATCGGAATTGTGCCGGGCGTCGTAGCCGACGACGGCGCGGGGTGCGGTTCCGGGAGCGGCTTCCCCGACGGCGGCGGTCAGGAAAGCGGCGAAACCGGCGGCTGCGCGCCGGACAACCACGCGGTTCATCCGGTTGGGGCCGGGGCCAAGCTCCGCGCGCAGCCCTGCCGTGCCGAACTGCAGTGTTCCGCTGAAGCTGTCCGCGAGTGCCTGACGGGCGGAGGGAACTCCGTCCTCGGAAAGCCGGATCAGTTCGGCCAAGGCTGCGGAAGTGGCGGGATCCGGGTCCTGGGCGGCCCAAACCCGGGCATCGCTCAGCAACAGCGGAAGTTCGGCATCGGAAGACGTCATAGGAACAAGCTATCGTCTAACCGCAGCAAAGCGCTGCGCGGGAAGCACCCAAACGCATCCTTGACACCAAATTTTCCGGACAAGTAGTGTCTGAAAAATGAAGATGGGGCAGGGCGTCGAGTGGGCCCTGCACTGCTGCGTCGACATGTCCTGGGCGCCCCCGGGAGAGGCGGTCAACAGCGGCCGGCTGGCGGAGTTGTACCAGCTCCCTGCTGCCTATCTGAACAAGCAACTGCAGGCACTGGTACGGGCTGGCATTCTGTCCTCCGTGTCGGGACCGCGCGGGGGCTTCCAGCTGGCGCGGCCGGCGGAAAAAATTACCGTGCTGGACGTGGTCCTGGCCATTGAAGGTCCGGAACCGGCCTTTCGCTGTGATTCGATCCTCGCTAACACCCCGGGAGCGGATCCCGGCGCAGACTACCTCCGCAGCTGCCTGGTGTCCCAGACCATGCGGCAGGCCGAGCTTGCGTGGCGGCAGACGCTGTCCCGGCAGACCATTGCGGGCATTGCCGCCTCACTGGAACGGAAGTTTCCAGGGTCGCGGGTGGGCACGCTTCGCCGGCTGATGCCCGCCAGGAACCACAGGTAAAAACCCGGCGGGCAGCAGCGGTAAGCTGCTGTCAGAGCTTGGCGATGATGTCCGCAAGCAGCCTGGAGATGCGCGGACCGGCGGCATGCCCGGCTTCCAGGACTTCCTCGTGGCTCAGCGGCACGGGGCTGATGCCGGCGGCAAGGTTGGTGACCAGTGAGATGCCGAAAACCTCCATGCCGGCATGCCGGGCGGCAATGGCTTCCAGCGCTGTGGACATGCCGACGAGGTCGGCCCCGATCCGTTTGGCATACTGCACCTCCGCCGGCGTTTCATAATGCGGGCCGGTGAACTGCGCGTACACGCCTTCATCGAGGGACGGGTCAACGTCGCGGGCCAGTTTCCGGATTCGGGCGGAGTACAGATCTGTCAGGTCAACGAAGGTCGCGCCTTCCAGTGGTGAGGCGGCGGTGAGGTTGATGTGATCTTTGATGAGCACTGGAGTGCCCGGGGCCCAGCTTTCGTTGAGGCCGCCGCAGCCGTTCGTGACCACGAAGGTCTTGCAGCCTGCCGCTGCAGCCGTCCGGACTCCGTGCACCACGGCGCGGACCCCCTTGCCTTCGTAGTAGTGGGTGCGGGCGCCGAGCACCAGGGCGCGCTTGCCCTCCCTTGTGAGGACCGACCGGATGGTTCCCACGTGGCCTTCCACGGCAGGCGGGGAGAAGCCGGGGACCTCGTCCGCGGACAGCGTGGCCGTCGTTTCGCCGATCAGCTCCGCGGCCTCGGCCCAGCCTGAGCCGAGCACCAGCGCGACGTCGTGGCTGTCGACGCCCGTCTCCTCCGCAATGTAGTCGGCGGCAGCGCGGGCTGCGTCAAAAGGGTCCGTGTTCAGGAATTCTGTATTACTCACTGATACAAGCTATCGTGCCCGCGATGCCCTGCCCAGCAGTGGCGCAGCTCCCTGTTATTGGTGTGCGGCCGCCGATGGGTAGAGAATAGATCATTGTGACTACGCATCCGGATTTCAGCTCGCCTCGCATCGCAATTCTCGGCGGAGGGCCAGGCGGCTATGAAGCCGCAATGGTGGCCGCCTCGCTAGGGGCGCAGGTCACCATCATTGAGCGTGCGGGCTTGGGCGGCTCCGCGGTGCTGACCGACGTCGTACCTTCCAAGACCCTGATCGCGACGGCGGATCTGATGACCCGCGTTAGCGGTGCCGGGGAGCTGGGGGTCAAGTTCGACGTCGACGGCGGGGACTTCGTTCCGGTCATGCGCGCCGATCTCAAGCACATCAACGACCGCCTGCTCGGCCTCGCGCGCCAGCAGTCCCGCGACATCCAGACCGGCCTGGAGCACCAGAATGTCCGTATCCTCAATGGTTCCGGCAAGCTCGTGGACAACCACACCCTCGAGGTCCTGACCGCAGAAGGAACGGAAACCGTCGAGGCGGACGCCATCCTTTTGACTGTCGGAGCGCACCCGCGGGAACTGCCCACGGCACGGCCCGACGGTGAACGGATCCTGAACTGGGCACAGATCTACAACCTGGATGAACTGCCGGAGGAACTGATCGTGGTGGGCTCCGGCGTGACGGGCGCTGAGTTCGCCTCCGCATACAACGGCCTGGGCTCGAAGGTCACCCTGATCTCCAGCCGCGACCGGGTGCTTCCCGGCTCCGACACGGACGCCGCCGAGGTGCTGGAAGAAGTCTTCGAACGCCGCGGCGTGAAGGTGCTGTCCCGCTCGCGCGCCGAGACCGTGGAACGGACCGACGACGGCGTGATGGTCACCCTCGGTGACGGCTCGAAGGTCAGCGGCAGCCACTGCCTGGTGTGTGTGGGCTCCATCCCCAACACGGCGGGCATCGGCCTGGAGGAAGCCGGCGTGGCGCTGACCGAGAGCGGCCACATCAAGGTGGACGGCGTCTCCCGCACCACAGCCCCGAACATCTACGCCGCCGGCGACTGCACCGGCGTCCTGGCGCTCGCCTCGGTCGCCGCCATGCAGGGCCGCATTGCCATTGCACACTTCATGGGCGACCAGGTGACACCCATCAAGCTGCACCAGGTGGCGTCCAACATTTTCACGTCGCCGGAGATCGCCTCCGTGGGTGTCTCGGAGGCCGAGATCGAGTCCGGCAAGTACCAGGGCGACATCATCAAGCTCTCCCTGAAGAGCAACGCCCGGGCCAAGATGCGCAACGTCAAGGACGGCTTCGTCAAGATCTTCGCGCGCAAGGGATCAGGGACCGTGATCGGCGGCGTCGTGGTCGGGGCGAACGCGTCCGAGCTGATTTTCGCGATCGCCATCGCGGTGAAGCAGAAACTGCACGTCGACGACGTCGCCAGCACCTTTACGGTGTACCCGTCACTCAGCGGTTCCATTTCTGAAGCGGCCCGGCGCCTGCACGTCCACATGTGATGTGCGGGGGCCGGGTTGCCGGCTGCTCATCCTGGCGGCGACGAGGAACAACAGACCGCTGATCAGCGGAACCACGCTGATCGCGGAGAGGGCAACCACTCCGGATAGGCTGCCAAGCGCTGAAAACCCGAGGGGTCCGAGGCCGAGAGTGACCAGCAGCCACCCCGCGGCGGCAGTCCGGTCCAGCCCCAGGACGGCAGCCGGAAACGCGAGGACAAGAACTGCCACCGCGCGGACAGGGCCGTTGGCGTTCTCGAACTCCCGCCACGACGCGGAGTCCAGGGCGAACCACACGCCGGCGAGGACCAGCAAGGCGGTCAGCACCGCCAGCACGCGGGCAGCCCATGCGGGGCGCAGCCAGGCAAGCACGGCGAGCGCCGTCATGGGGACAGCCCAGGACAGCACCAGCAGGAATCCGTCGGCGCCCCCCGGATCGGCCAGGGCGAAGCCGCTGATGAACGTGCCGGCGAGGACCATGAAGGCGGCCATAATGCCCGCTGCGGTCCAGACCAGCGCGCGGACCCGGATTGAACGGTCCGGCTGCCGCATCCACACCGTCCCCATGACGGCGGCAGCCACAAGGAGTGCGGCCGCGGCCAGGTAGATCGTAACGGCGAACATGGCAGCCCTCCTGCAGACGCACGGACCGTAGCTTCCATGACACGCAGGGGTGCAGTCCGAAGGCAAGGGGCCTAAGTCCCGCAGGGGAGCCGGTATCCAGTTTCGGCGGCCCGCCTCACCTCACCTCAGGCGGCGGCTGCCGCCTGGAAGTGTTTTTCGATGATGTCCTTGATGTCGGAGTGGCAGCCGCCGCAGCCGGTTCCTGCGCGGGTGGCGCCGGAAACCTCGGCCACGGTTGAGCAGCCATCGACAACGGCGTCCTCGATCTTCGTTCCGGTGACCCCCGCACAGCGGCACACGGTACGCCCGGGGTCGCTGGCGCCGGCGGCAGCCAGCTGGTCCGGTCCGTCCAGCCGCAGCAGCAGGGACCTGTCGGCGGGGAGCTCATCGCCACGCTCGAACAGGGACACGAGTTCCGCCGCGGTGCGGGGCATGCCCACCACCACCAGCCCTTCCAGCACGCCGCCGCGCGTCGTCATCTTGACGTAGCGGCCGTGCTCGGGGTCAGCCCACTGGGCAACCTGCAGCCGCGGGCGGCTGCTGACCGCGCCGGCCATCAGGATCTCGTCGTCCCACGGGTCGGCAGTGTTGTCGCCGGCCACGGCCATGTTCATGCCGCGGGCCTTGAGGACGATCACGCCCGGCTTTTCCATCGGCAGCTCAGGAAGGAGCTCCGCTGCTTCCACCGGCCCGGCCTCAACTGGTCCGTCACCGGTACCCTCGGCTGAACACTCGGCAAGGAGCGTGAGGTACTCGGCGAGCCACTCGGCTTGGCGCCAGCCCGGGCCAACCAGCCCGGACGGCCCGCGGGCTGCCCGGCAATCACTGCAGGACGGGTCCGGGCAGCGGACTTCGGCGCAGTCGCCGATCGCGAAAATGTGCGGCTCGTGGTGGGCCCGCAGCTTGTGGTCCACGAGGATGCCCGAGGCCGTGGACAGCCCGCAGCCCTCCGCCAGCTCCACGCGCGGACGGACGCCGCAGGACAGTACCAGCAGATCGCCGTCGATCGCTGACCCGTCGTCGAGCAACAAGGCGGAGAAGCCGCCGCCGGGAGCGTTGTGTTCAACGCCGGTGGAGCGCGCATTGCCGGCCATGCGGACGCCGCAGTTGCGCAGGCTGGCGGCCAGCACCGCACCGCCGCCGCGGTCGATGTTGCGGCCCAGCGGATGCGCTCCGTTATGCACCACGGTGACAGTCGCCCCCTCTTCGGCGGCGGCCAGGGCCGTCTCAAGTCCGAGGACGCCGCCGCCCAGCACCACAACGCGCTTGCCGCCGGCAACGGCCTCACGAAGCACCTCGGCGTCGCGCAGGTCGCGCAGGGCCGTTACGCCGGCGGGCAGCACGGGCGCCGCCGGATCCGGGTTGATTCCGGTGAGGTTGGGGATTACCGGGCGCGAGCCCGTCGCGAACACCAGCCGGTCGTAATGCGGGGTGCTGCCGTCGGTGAGGACCACCTGCTGGCGGGCGCGGTCCACCCGGCGGACGCGGACGCCGAGCCGGACGTCCACGCCGTCGGCGATCAGCGCCGCAGCGTCGGAGAGTGCCAGCGCACCGGCAGTGGTGCGCCCGACGCCGAGGTCGGCCACCAGCACGCGGTTGTACGCGGCGTCGGCCTCCTCGCCAATGACCGTCAGGCGGGCCAGTCCGCTGCGCACGGCGGGCAGCAGTTCATCGACCAGCCGTGCGGCAACCGGACCAAAGCCAACAATTACAATCTGCTCACTCATGAGGCCTCCGATGTTGTCTGAAGAACGCTGTTCTGAAGTCCGTCCGCGGCCACCCGCACCCACACCTTGTTGAACTTGAATTCGGGCATCCCGGAAATGGGGTCCGTGGCGGCCTCCGTGAGGCGGTTGGCACTTTCGAGTTCGGGGAAGTGGAACGGCAGGAAGACCGTCTCCGGCCGGATCGCCGTGCTGAGCTCGGCGCGGCAGAGCACCTCGCCGCGTTCGTTGGCCACCGAGACGAATGAACCGTCGGTGATGCCCATAGAGGCAGCCGCTGCAGGGTGGATCTGCATCCTGGCCTCCGGCTGGGAAGCCAACAGCTCGGATACGCGGCGGGTCTGCGCCCCGGACTGGTAGTGCTCCAGCAGGCGGCCGGTGATGAGCGTCATGCTCTTGGCGCCCTGGCCTGTCATGTCCGGGCCGGGGTTCGCGGCAGGAGTACGACGGCGGCGCGGCGCCACCGGGGTCATGACCGCCTTGCCGTCGGCATGCGCAAAGCTGTCCAGGAAGAGCCGCGGCGTGCCGGTGCTGCCGGCGGGGTAGGGCCAGTAGGCGGCTTCGCCGCGGTCCAGCATGGCGTAGTCGATCCCTGAGTAGTCAGCGAGACCGCCGGCGGAGGCCAGGCGCAGTTCCTCGAACACCGTCTCCGGATCCTCGCTATAAGTGGACGGAGCCTCGAGCGCTTCGGCGAGCCGGGCCATGATCCATAGTTCGCTCCGGGCACCTGCCGGCGGCTCCAGTGCGCGGCGGCGGCGCAGGACGCGCCCCTCGAGGTTGGTCAGCGTGCCTTCCTCCTCGGCCCACTGCAGGACCGGGAGGATGAGGTCGGCTTCGGCCGCCGTCTCGGAGACGAAGAAATCGCAGACCACCAGGAAGTCCAGGCTGCGAAGCCCGTCGATGACGGCGTTGGCATCGGGGGAGGCCACGGCGATGTTGGAGGCGTGCACGAAGAGGCAGCGGACCCCGTCGGGCTGTCCCAGGGACTTCAGGAGCTGGACGGCGGGGAGGCCGGGGCCGGGAATCAGGGATTCCGGCACACCCCACACCTTGGCCATGTGCGCGCGGGCAGCGGGGTCGGTGATCTTGCGGTAGCCGGGGAGCTGATCGGCCTTCTGGCCGTGCTCGCGGCCGCCTTGCCCATTGCCCTGGCCGGTCAGCGTGCCGTAGCCGCTGCGCGCCGAACCCGGCAGGCCCAGCAGCAGGCTCAGGTTGATGGCGGCGGTGGCGGTGTCCGTTCCGTCCACGTGCTGTTCCACGCCGCGGCCTGTGAGGATGTAGCTTCCGCCCCGGGTGGCACCGTGGGCCAGCCTGCGGGCCGTCTCGCGGATCATGTCCGCGGGCACGCCGGTCAGGGACTGGACGCGTTCGGGCCAGAAGGCGTTGACGCTGCGGGCCAGGGCTTCGAAGCCGCTGGTGCGCGCCTGGATGAATTCGGTGTCCGCCAGACCTTCGTGGATCACCACGTGGGAAAGGCCCAGCAGGAGGGTGAGGTCCGTGCCCGGCAGCGGCTGGAGGTGGAGGCCGCCGCCGTCGGACGTGAACGCCGCCGTGGCTGAGCGGCGGGGATCCACCACAATCAGCCCGCCGGCGTCGCGCACTCCCTGGAGGTGCTGCACGAAGGGCGGCATGGTCTCGGCAACGTTGGAGCCGAGCATCAGGATGGTGCTGGCGGTGTCCAGCGCCTCCAGCGGGAACGGCAGCCCGCGGTCAACGCCGAACGCCCGCATCCCGGCCGCGGCCGCTGAGGACATGCAGAACCGGCCGTTGTAGTCGATCCTGGATGTGCCCAGGGCAAGCCGGGCGAACTTCCCCAGCTGGTAGGCCTTTTCGTTGGTCAGGCCGCCGCCGCCGAATACGCCGACGGCGTCCGCGCCGTAGCGGGCGCGGGTGTCCTTGACCGCAGCAGTGATGAGCTTCAGGGCGTCATCCCAGCTGACAGGTCGGTGGACGCCGTCGGAGCCCTTCAGCATGGGCTCGGTGACACGCCCGGGGTGGCTCAGCAGCCAGGCCGATGTCCAGCCCTTCCGGCATAGGCCGCCCCGGTTGGTGGGGAAGTCGCGTCCGGACACTTCCAACACGGGTGCATCCAGTTCCGGCGCTGCCTGGTTTGGCGCAAGGTTTGCGGCCGGAGCCGGCACGGGGTCTGACCCCGGCTGGGTAGCCGGGGTCAGACCGGTTGCGGCAGGGGCCGCCGGGGACTTCAGCGTCATGGCGCACTGCAAGGCGCAGTAGGGGCAGTGCGTATCGGCGCTTTTGGTCATGTTAGACGTGTCCCATCGCATTTCGGTTGGCGTTGCGGATGTAGCAGAACCAGCACACGGCCAGCATCAGCACATAGGCTCCGACGAAGCCGTAGAACGCCGGGGTGTAGGAGCCGCTGGCGGTGTTCGAGGCGTTCAGCACCTGCGGGATAACGAATCCGCCGTAGGCGCCGATGGCGGAGATGAGTCCAAGGGCCGAGGACGCCAGCCGCTGGGTCTGCACTGAGCTGGCGCCCTTGCGTGCGGCGCGGCTGTTGGTGGCGAAGATGACCGGGATCATGCGGTACGTGGCGCCGTTTCCGAAGCCGCTCGCGGTGAAGAGCATGAGGAACAGGGCCAGGAAGAGCCAGAAGTTCTTCAGCGGCAGGGTCCAGATCATGGTGAGCGTGATGACCGCCATGGAGGCAAAAGCGGTAACCGTCATGCGGGCGCCGCCCATCCGGTCCGCCATGCGTCCGCCGTACGGGCGGGCCAGCGAACCGACCAGCGGGCCGAGGAAAGCCAGGGAGAGTGCGACCGTTCCCACTCCGATGGAGGAGAAAGCGGGGAAGTAGTCCTTGATGAGCTTGGGGAACACACCGGCGAAGCCGATGAATGAGCCGAAGGTGCCGATGTACAGCAGCGCCATGACCCACAGGTGCGGTTCCTTGAGCGCGGCCACGGATCCGGCCACATCGCCCTTGGCGCTGGTGAGGTTGTTCATGTACTTGAAGGCACCGAACGCGGCAAGCAGGATCAGCGGGACCCACATGAGGCCTGCGACGGGGAGGTTCACCGTGCCGGCGGCCAGGACCGTGATGGCGATCGGAACTGCGAGCTGTGCAATGGCGGCGCCGAGGTTTCCGCCGGCGGCGTTCAGGCCGAGCGCCCAGCCCTTTTCGCGGGCCGGGTAGAAGAACGTGATGTTGGCCATGGAGCTGGCGAAGTTGCCGCCGCCGAAGCCGGCAAGGGCAGCGACCAGGAGCATGACTCCGAACGGTGTCTCCGGGTTGGAGACGCACAGCGCGAGCCCGGTGGAGGGGATCAGGAGGAGCAGCGCCGAGACGATGGTCCAGTTGCGGCCGCCGAACTTGGGAACCATGAACGTGTAGGGGATGCGGAGTGTGGCACCCACCAGGCTGGGCATGGAGATCAGCCAGAAGATTTCAGAAGTGGAGAACGTGAAGCCTGCTGCCGGGAGCTGGACCACCACGATGGACCAGAGCTGCCAGACGACGAAGCCGAGGAATTCGGCGAAGATGGACCAGTTCAGGTTCCGGCGGGCGATGGAGCGTCCGGCTGATTCCCACTGGTCCTTGTTCTCCGCATCCCAGTTGGCGATCCAGCGGCCGGGGCGGATTTCAAGGGCGGGGGCGTCAGCGGTGCGGGTAGTGCCGGGCTGTGCGCTGGATGATGTGGCAACGCTCCCGTGCCACGGTTCGGAGCCAGTTTCAGGGGAATTGCCGGCTCCGGCATCTCCGTTGCGTTCAACAGTCACGGTGTACCTCCTTGGGGGGTTTGTTGTCCTTCCACGGTAGAGACGGCGCGTTTCGTGAACAGTCGCCGTTTGTTAACGTGCTGTGAAGTTTGCCTATCAGGGCTTCTGTGGGGGCGTTAGGCCGGGCCGGGCAGCCCTTATCGTGAGACGATCCGCGCCGTCCGCATCATGGACCCTTTGTCCAGTCGATGGACCAGCGGAACTATTATTGAGACCTATGTATCCCTTAGCCGGGCAGCCTCCTGGGATGGACGCCCGGTTCTCACGAAAGCGTTACTACATGTCTTCCACTGCCACTTCACCCCAGCCGGGGTCGGCCAAGCAGGTTAACTCGCGCGGGCGGGTGATCGTCGCCAGCCTGATCGGCACCACCGTGGAGTTCTACGACTTCTACGTCTACGCCACGGCGGCCGTACTGGTGTTCCCCAGGCTGTTCTTCCCGGGACAGAATGAAACGACCCAGCTGCTGAGCTCGTTCGCAGTGTTTGGCGTCGCGTTTATCGCCCGTCCGCTGGGCTCCATCGTTTTCGGCCACTTCGGGGACAAGTTCGGCCGCAAGGGTACCCTGGTGGCCTCGCTGCTCACCATGGGCATTGCCACGTTCCTGATCGGCTGCCTTCCCACGGCGCTGGTCCCGGGCTGGGGTTTCTGGGCCCCGGCGCTCCTGGTGGTCATGCGCTTCGCCCAGGGCCTCGCGCTGGGCGGCGAATGGAGCGGCGCAGCCCTCCTGGCCACGGAGAACGCCCCCGCCAACAAGCGGGCGATCTACGGGACGTTCCCGCAGCTCGGCGCGCCCATCGGCTTCATCATTGCCAACGTGATCTTCCTTGTGGCCAGCTACGTCCTTTCCCCGGCCGCCTTCGAAGCCTGGGGCTGGCGTGTTCCGTTCCTGCTGAGCGCGGTCATGGTGATCATCGGCCTCTACGTCCGGCTGAAGCTCATCGAAACGCCGGCCTTCACCAAGGTCCTGGAATCCAACGAGGTGGCCAAGCTCCCCATCGGCCGTGTCTTCAAGACCAGCTGGCGCCCGCTCATCCTGGGCACGTTCATCATGCTCGCCACCTACGTGCTCTTCTACCTAATGACCACGTTCACGCTGACGTACGGCACACGCCCAGCCACCCTTGACGCCGCCAAGGCGGCCGCGGAGAAGGCCGGCAAGCCGATGACCGAGGCAGCCGCCGCGGCGTTCGTGCCCGGCCTGGGATACACCCGCAACGACTTCCTCTGGATGCTGATCGCCGGCGTCGTGTTCTTCGGGATCTTTACCCTGGTCTCCGGGCCGCTGGCGGAGAAATACGGCCGCCGCAAGATGCTGCTGGCCGTGACCGGCGGAATCTTCGTCTTCGGGCTGCTTTTCGTCCCGCTGTTCAGCGGCGGCTTCATCGGCACCATGGCACTTCTCGTCATCGGCTTTTCCCTGATGGGGCTCACATTCGGGCCGATGGGCGCGCTGCTGCCGGAACTGTTCCCGACCAATGTGCGCTACACCGGCTCCGCCGTCAGCTACAACGTTTCCAGCATCCTGGGCGCCGCTGTGGCACCGTTCATCGCGGTCGCGCTCTGGGAAGAGGCTGACGGCAGTCCCGTCCTGGTCGGTATCTACCTGACCGTCATGGCGGTCCTGACCCTGGTGGCGCTGTACCTGAGCAGGGAAACCCGCGACCTGGACTACGAGAACAACGTAGCCTGACCCGTCTCGCCTTTCACAACAAGTGCCCGGCACTCCTTCAGGGATGTGCCGGGCATTTGCTGTTCCGTGCCTGCTTTCCTGTGACTGCTGTTCCGCGCCGCTAGCGCGCGTAGAGCTCCACGAAATTGCGGAGGATCTTCATGGGTTCCGTCGCGCTGAACTGCCGGGCATTCTCCATGAGCATCTCGGCAGACTCGGGCGGAAAGTATCCGGCATGGCGGTAAATGTCGATCCGTGTAATCAGCCCCTCCGCATCGAGCTCCGGGTGGAACTGCGTGGCATACAGGTTGTTTTTGATCCGGAACATGTGCACCGGGCAGACCGCGGAGCTGGCCAGGAGCACCGCGTGGGAGGGCAGGACGGTGCAGCCTTCCTTATGGCCGGTGAAGGCCGTAAAGCTTTCCGGCAGCCCGCGCAGGAGTGGGTCCTGGAGCCCTTCGGCCGTCAGCTTGATGGTGGTGCCGCCAAGCCCCTCACCGTAGGTCCGGTCGATGACCGCTCCCTGGTGCAGGCCCAGCGTTCCGACCCCGTAGCAGGCGCCGAGGAACGGGAAATCCGCAGGCACCAGGCGGTCCAGCAGCAGGGAGAGCTCGCGCTCCACCCGATGCTGGGTGGCGGTTTTGTGCTCAGGCGTGTCGCTGGACGTGAAGGGGCTGCCGCCCACAATCACCCCGGAATAGCCGGAAAGGTCCAGTTCCGGCAGTGGCCCGGCTTCCATCCGGATGCGCATCAGCTGATCGGGCTCGAGTCCGCCATAGCGGAGGTAGGCCTCGTATTCTTCCTCGGCGGCCTTGTCCTCGGCGCGCGATGCAAGCAACAGAAAAGGCTTCACACGCTAAGTCTGCACGGAGCCGCCCCCGGGCGCCATGGGCGCGCCGGGGGCGGCGGTGAATGCGGTGGTGGTACCCGGGGCGGGCTTAGTCCTCGATCGTGGCGATCACGGCGCCGGCGGAAACCGTCTCGCCCGCGAGGGCGGCCAGGCCCGTGATGGTGCCGGCCCGGTGTGCCGTGAGCGGCTGCTCCATTTTCATCGCTTCAAGCACGACGACGAGATCGCCTTCGGCCACCACGTCGCCTTCGGAAACGGCCACCTTCACGATGGTTCCCTGCATGGGGGACGCCAGGGCGTTGCCGCCGGCGGCTGCCGCCGGGCCGCCCGAACGGGTGCGCTTCCTGGCCTTTGCCGGTTTGGCGGAGCCGCCCGCGGCGCTGAAGCTGCCAAGCGACGCCGGAAGCACCACCTCAAGGCGCTTGCCGCCCACCTCGACGACGACGCGCTGGCGATCGCCGTCGTCGGCCGCTTCACCTTCGGTGCCGTTCGGCGTCCAGGCCGGAATATCGTTGACAAACGCCGTCTCGATCCAGCGCGTGTGGACCTTGAACGGTCCCTCCTCGGGGGCGAAGTCGGGGTTGGTGACGACGGCGAGGTCGAAGGGGATGACGGTGGGGATGCCCTCGACCACCATCTCCTCCAGGGCGCGGCGGGAGCGCTGCAGGGCCTGCTCGCGGGTAGCGCCGGTGACGATCAGCTTGGAGAGCATCGAGTCGAAGTTCCCGCTGATGATGTCGCCCTGTTCGACGCCGGAATCGATCCTGATGCCCGGGCCGGTGGGGTTTTTCAGCGTGCTGATGGTGCCGGGGGCCGGCATGAAGTTCCGGCCCGGGTCTTCGCCGGTGATGCGGAATTCGATGGAGTGGCCACGGACCTCGGGGTCGTCGTAGCCCAGCTTTTCGCCGCGCGCCAGCCGGAACTGTTCGCGGACCAGGTCGATTCCGGTGACTTCCTCGGAGACACAGTGCTCTACCTGGAGGCGGGTGTTGACCTCCAGGAAGGAAATAGTGCCGTCCTGGCCCACCAGGAATTCACAGGTTCCGGCGCCGAGGTAGCCTGCCTCCTTGAGGATGGCCTTGGAGGATTCGTAGAGGCGGCGGTTCTGTTCTTCGGTCAGGAACGGCGCCGGAGCTTCTTCGACCAGTTTCTGGTTGCGCCGCTGCAGCGAGCAGTCACGGGTGGAAACGACAACGACGTTGCCGTACGCATCTGCGAGGCACTGGGTCTCGACATGTCGGGGCGCGTCAAGGAAGCGCTCGATGAAGCATTCGCCCCGGCCGAAGGCGGCGGTGGCCTCACGGACGGCGGATTCGAAGAGCTCGGGGATTTCCTCGCGGGTGCGGGCCACCTTGATGCCGCGCCCGCCCCCGCCGAAGGCAGCCTTGATGGCGACCGGCAGGCCGAACTTGTCCACGAATTCAAGGATTTCTTCGGCGGATTCCACCGGATCAGCAGTTCCGGGAACCTGCGGTGCGCCGACCTTCTCGGCGATGTGACGGGCCTGGACCTTGTCGCCGAGAGCGGAGATGGCCTCAGGGGACGGTCCGATCCAGGTGATGCCGGCGCCGATCACCATGGCCGCGAACTGTGCATTTTCTGCCAGGAAGCCGTAGCCGGGGTGGATGGCGTCGGCGCCGCACTGGTGAGCCACCTCAATGAGCTTTTCCATGACCAGGTAGGACTCCGCGGCGGTGTTGCCGCCCAACGCGTAGGCTTCGTCCGCGAGGCGGACGTGCAGGGCGTCGCGGTCCGGGTCCGCGTATACAGCCACCGAGGAGATGCCTTCATCGCGGGCGGCGCGGATGATGCGCACAGCGATTTCACCGCGGTTGGCGATCAGGACTTTGCTGAGCCGCTTGGAGCTCGTCAGGGCGGCACCTGCGTGGCTTGGGGCGGTGGACTGCTCTGGGTTTGCGGACTGCTCCGATTTTGCTGACAAGGCGTCTCCTTCTTTCCTTCAGGGAGCCTAGCGCGATTTTGAGGGTTCCGCCGATATTACTTGCGGATTCCGCGCGTAAAGCTCCTGACCTTTGTAGGGAAGCTACAAAGAGTCGCGAAATGCCTCACTCAGCCCGGACTTCAGCCGGGTCGATGGCGTTCCCGGTCCAGAGTTCGGTGATGCCCACCTTGGCCTGGCCCAACAGGCCGCGAAGGGTGGAAATGGAGAGTCCGACGACGGTGTGGGGGTCGCCGTCGACCTTTCGGATGAAGGCCCCGCCGTACCCGTCGATGGTGAAGGAGCCGGCGCACTGGAGCGGCTCGCCGGTGGCGATGTAGGCGTCGATTTCCTCGCCCGTCATCTCCATGAAGTGGACCTCGGCGGACGTCACGGAGCCGATGGTGGCGCCTGATCCGGCCGATGCCGGATCATCGGGCTCGGTGTCGCGGCAGTCCACCAGCCAGTGTCCCGTGTGCAGCACGCCCATGGCGCCGCTCATGCGGAGCATCCGCTCCTTGGCGACGTTGGATGTGTAGGGCTTGCCGTGCGCCTCGCCGTCGAACTCGAAGACGGAATCACAGCCGAGCACCAGGGCGCCGTCCGCTTCGGGCAGCGAGGCGACAGCCTCAGCCTTCGCACGTGCCAGCAGAAGCGCGGTGTCATGTGGATCCGTCACACCGTAGCGGGCCTGGACGGCATCTTCGTCCACATCGGAGACGAGGATTTCGTGCCGGATGCCTGCATGGCTCAGGAGTTTGGTGCGGGCGGGGGACTGGGAGGCAAGAATGAGGCGGGTCACGGTTCCAGACTAGTTCGAACGGGCACAGTCTCGAAGCGAGCGGGGAACCTTTTCGCTCCCGGGACCCAAAGCGTCCCCTGCCCGAAACCGAACGGGCTAATAATGTCGCAGGTCACCACGAGACTTGAACCATGTACGGCAAACAAGCAGCCGAAGCGGCTCCGGGGACCAAGGGGTGCGGGTGCGCTTGCACGTGCCCTCCGGGGCAGGCAGCTGCAGATACGGCGCTCCCGCTCAGCGGGGCGACCCCTGAGGAAGAGAGCGCCGGCCTGCTCGATGAGATCCGGGCCCTGGAGGACAAAAAATCTGTCTTAGCCGCCCGCCAGGCGCGGCTTTCAGTCGCGTTTGATCAGCAGCAGCGCCGGCGGCAGGCCGCCGCAGGGATGCCCGCAGACCAGCTTGGTGCTGGAGTCGCAGCTCAGATCGCCCTCGCCCGGCGTGAATCCCCGGCCAAGGGCAGCCGCTTGCCGTCGATGAGGAGCTCGCTCCCGACACAGGAACTCTGCCCGGTGTAGGTGACCGGGCTTTGGTGGCGGCGGCACGCGCTGTGTACCGGCGGGACCCGCGCTCCGTCACGCAACGCGCGGCCCACGCTTCCACCCAGCGTCACGTCAGTCTCCGCCCCGCTCCCGACACCATGTGTTACCTGACCGCACTGTTGCCGGTCGCTCAAGGTGTAGCTGTCCGTGCCGCCCTGAGCGGGCAGGCCGATTCCCTCAGGTCGGAGGGCGATGAGCGTTCCCGCGGGCAGATCATGGCCGATGAGCTGGTCGAACGTATCACCGGCACGCGGGGCGGGATCTCCGGGATCGAGATTCAGCTCGTCATGACCGATCGCACGCTCTTCCAGGCGACAGCGAGCCTGTTCGTCTCCCCGGTTATGGCATTGTTCCTGGAGGCTCGGCCCGCACCACTCTCGGGGATGCCTCGGACCGGGCTTTCAAGGTGTGGCTGCGCCGCCTGTACACGGCCCCCGCCACGGGCGAGTTAGTGGCGATGGACTCCCGGGCCCGGCTCTTCCCGGCGGGACTCCGCCGCTTCATCCAGGTCCGCGACGATACATGCCGCACGCCCTACTGCGACGCCCCCATCCGCCACTACGACCACGTTGTTCCGTGGCACAGCGGCGGCGTTACAACGCAAACCAACAGTGCAGGGCTGTGCGAGGCCTGCAACCATACCAAAGAAACGCCGGGCTGGAAGGCGCAGCCGGCGACGGGCCAACAGGCCGCCGGCGGGGCCCGGCATGGCATCCAACTAACAACCCCAACCAGCCATCATTACCACTCCACCGCACCCCCACTTCCGGGGACAACGCTTTCGGGTTCTCAGGCCGGTAGCCCCATCACAGACTCCCGCCGCCGGAAGGAACTCCGCCACCACGCCAAGACCCGACGGCGTGCACTTCGGGCAGCTCCATTAGCGGCGTAGGTGGATTGATAAACCTAAGTCAACGTGCCCCCACCTCTGCCGGCTCTGCGGAGGCGGCCGGTGCCCGCTGGCGGAGCTTCGCACCCTCAACATCCACGTCCGGCAGGAGGCGGTCCAGCCAGCCCGGCAGCCACCAGGCCTTGTCGCCCAGCAGGTACATCACCGCCGGCACGATGGTCATGCGCACCACAAAGGCGTCCACCAGCACGCCGAACGCCATGGCGAAGCCGAGCGGCCGGACCATGTTGAGGTGCGAGAAGATGAAGCCGGCGAACACGCTGACCATGATGACGGCGGCAGCAGTCACCACGGCGGCGGCATGGCTGAAGCCGCTCCGGACCGCGTGCCTGGCTGACTCCCCGTGCATGAACGATTCACGCATGCCCGAGGTGATGAACACCTGGTAGTCCATGGCCAGTCCGAACAACACCCCGATCAGGATGATGGGCAGGAAGCTCAGTACTGCGCCCGGATTTTCGACACCGAACACCGTCCCCAGCCAGCCCCACTGGTACACGGCCACCACGGCTCCGAAAGCCGCGGCGAGGGACAGCAGGAAGCCGCCGGTGGCAAGCAGGGGCACCACGATGGAGCGGAAAACCAGCAACAACAGGACCAGGGAGAGCCCCACTACGATGGCCAGGTACAGAGGCAGCGCGTCGCCGAGTTTCGTGGAGACGTCCACATTGCCGGCGGTCTGGCCCGTGAGGCCGATGCCCACGCCTGTGGCGTCGCGGATCTCCGTGTTCCGGGCCCGAAGCTCCGAAACCACCTGCACGGTGCTGGCACTGGCGGGACCGTCCTTCGGAATCACCTGGAACACCGCGGTACGGCGGTCCTCGCTGAGGGCCACCGGTACGGCGGCGGTGACGTTGTCCACCCCGCGGAGGATGTCCGCGACGTCGTACTGTTTGGCCTGCGCTTCTTCTTCGGTCAGTCCGGCGGGGAAGTCGCCAACCACCACAACCGGGCCGGTCATGCCCGCGCCGAAAGTGCGGCCGGTGACGTCGTAGGCCTTGAAGGCCTGGGATTCCACCGGTTCCGAACCGCCGTCGGGAAGTGCCAGGCGGAGTTGGCTGGCCGGCAGCGCCAGGACGCCGAGCAGCACCACGCCGGCCAGCAGGGCCATCACGGGGTGCCGGGTGACCAGGCCGCCCCAGCCGTGGCCGCTGCGGCGTTCATCCCGGGCCCGGTCCTCCCTCTCGTGGCCGGGGGCGGCATTGTGCCGCTCGGCCTTCGCCCAGGCCCGCTTCGAGATCAGCTTGCGGCCCACCAGCGAGAGCACTGCCGGGGTGAGGGTCAGGGCGACGACGACGGCGACGGCCACCGTTGCTGCGGCGGACAGTCCCATGACGGCGAGGAACGGCAGCCCCGGAACCACCAGGGCAGCCAGCGCAATAATCACGGTCAGGCCCGCGAACATCACGGCATTGCCCGAAGTGCCGGTGGCCAGGGCTACGGATTCCTCGGCGTCCATGCCGGTCAGCAGCTGGCTGCGGTGACGGTTGACGATGAACAGTGAGTAATCGATCCCCACCGCCAAGCCGAGCATGAGCGCCAGCATGGGGGAGATGGAACTCATGTCCACGGCGCCGCTGAGGGCCATCGTGCCGCCCACGCCCACAGCCACGCCCACCACGGCCATCAGCAGGGGGAGCCCCGCGGCAATCAGGGTACCGAGCATCACGATGAGCACCAGGGCGGCGATGGCGATGCCCAGGATTTCGGAAATTCCGAACAGCTCGGAGATATCCTCCGTGATGTCCTTGCTGGCAAGGGCGGTAACGCCCGCGGAGGACGTCTCCCTGGCGATGTCCTGGACCTGCTGACGCACCTCGGGGGTCAGCCCGTTGATTGATGTCTTGAACTGCACCTGGGCGATCGCTGCTGTACCGTCCTCCGACACGAAGCGCATGCCCTGGGACGCTTCGATCTGGCGCTTGCCGAGCGCAAGCTTCGCGGTGCCCGCCTCCAGTTCGTTAGTGCCGGCGTCGAGCTTTGCCTGTCCCTCGGCGAGGGCGGCCTTCTGCTGCCCGAGCTGCGCCTCGATTGCGGCAGGGGGAAGGCCTGCCGCGGTCATCTGCTGCTCCGCGGCCTCAAGCTGGGCTTTTCCCGTGGCAATCTCAGCGGCGGCTTTGTCCAGCCGGGCCCTGCCCGCGGTGGCCTGCTGCTCACCGGCGGCGAGGTCTGCGACGGCCCCGTCGAGCTGCGCCTGGGTGGCGAAGGGATCCACAATGCCTTGGACGTCGGGAAGGGTTTTCAGCTTTGCCAGGGCCCCCGCAACGGCATCCTTACCGGCCTGGCTGAACCGGCCGTCCCTGGCCTCAAACACGATCGTTGCCGAGCCGCCGAAGGCCGCGGGGATCTCCTGCTTCAGCTTGTCCGCCATCTGCTGGGTTTCCGTGCCCGGAATCTGGAAGTTGTTGGACATGGTGCCGTGGAAGGCTGCAGCGGATCCACCTACGGCCACAAGCACCGCCATCCAGAGGGAAATGACCAGCCAGCGGCGGCGGTACGAGAACTTGCCGAGTCGGTAGAGGAAGAGGGCCATGTCAGTGCCGATCTGTGGAGAGGTTGGCGGTGGGCGTAAAGCCTGAGCCGAGGAGGCCCATGGCGTCGATCAGGAGCTGGCGAAGTTTCGAAAGCGACTTGGCTGAAAGGTCCGCGCCGTGCTGGGCGAACCAGACGTCCATTGCCGCCTTGCCGCAGGAGATCACGGAGCCGGCCAGGGCGCGGAGGTAGAGCTCGTCGAGTTCCCCGCCGGAGGTCCGGGCGAAGCGCTCGCGGGCTGCCTCGATGATTTGCGCGGTGCAGTGGTCCCACGCTTCGAGTTCGGAGCGGTTGAGCTGCGGATTGGACTGCGCCAGGCTATAGAGCTCGGCCATCGGGGCCACCGTCATGGGGTCGGCCAGCTGAACCAGGGCGGCCCTCGCGGATTCAAGGATCGGCTCATCAGCGGGCCTTAGCCGGAACTGCGCCAAGGCGTTGTCCAGGAAGCCGTGCGTCACCGAAGCCAGGGCAGCTTCCGTGCTGCTGAAGTAGTTGAAGAAGGTCCGGCGGGAGATCGCTGCCGCCTCGGCGATGTCCTCGACAGTGAAGTTGCCCGGACCCTTGCTGCGCAGTAGCTGTAAGGCTGCGTCCGAGATGGCTTGGCGCGTTGCGGCCTTGTTCAGTTCGCGGCGCGAGGGGGAGGTAGCCGGCTGCTTACTGTCAGCAATGGCGGGCGGGGTTGTGGACATATGATTACACTATGTGCATTTTTACACTCTGTGCAAGTTCTTGGCAGCACCGATTCACAGCCTCCTAACAGCTTCATGACAGCTCATCCTTATGTGGTTGCCGCAGTCTTGGGGAAGGGAGGTGAACTGTATCTACCACCGGAAACGGCCGCACTGCGGCGGCAGATCGAGGAGACGTGCCATGTCAAGCAGAAAGCAGTTGGGCCTGGGCCTGGGCGCCGCGGCCCTGGTTATCGGAGCCGGGATTGGCGTCAGCGGCTTCGCGTCGGCGGCCACCACGCCGACACCCACGCCGACAGCAAGTGCGTCGGCCGGCGCGAACAATGACGGCCACGAGCGCGGGCACAAGGGTGGCCGCCACGGGCACGGAGGCGGTGTGGATGCGTCTGCGCTCGCTGCCAAGCTCGGTGTCGATGAGGCTAAAGTCACCGACGCCCTGAAGGCGTTCCGTGACGCCAACAGGCCCCCCACCCGCCCGGCCGAGGGCGAAAAGCCGGACCCTGCCGCCATGGAAGCCGCCCTTGCCAAATCACTCGCGGAGTCACTGGGCATTGACGAAGCCAAGGTCACTGCCGCGCTGGAGGAGTTGCGCGCCGAGGCCCAGTCGGAGCGCGCAGCGGCGCTGAAATCCCGCCTGGACAACGCCGTTGCCGATGGCAAGCTAACCCAGGCCGAAGCGGACGCCGTCACCAAGGCTGTGAAGAACGGCGTGATCGGCGGTCACTAGCCCCTACGTGGCCACCCGAAGACACACCGAAAACGCAGCAGTCCCCGGGAGACCTCCCGGGGACTGCTGCGTAACTGACCGATTCGGTGACTAGGCCTTGGCGTCAGCCAGTGCGCGGCCCCCGGCGGCAGGTGCCGCCGTCGGATCCGTAGCCGAACCGTCAACGGCGCCGGCGGAGTCATCGGCGAAGGGATCACCGTTGCGCGGTGCGTTGTACAGCGACTCGTCGAGGATGCCCTGGCGCTTGGCAACGATCGCGGGGACGAGCGCCTGCCCGGCGACGTTTACCGCGGTGCGGCCCATGTCAAGGATCGGATCGATCGCCAACAGGAGGCCGACGCCGGCCAGCGGCAGGCCCAGCGTGGAGAGGGTCAGGGTCAGCATGACGACGGCGCCGGTGGTGCCGGCCGTTGCGGCAGACCCCAGCACGGAGACAAGGGCGATCAGCACGTACTGGCTGAAGTCGAGCTGGACCCCGAAGAACTGGGCCACGAAGATCGCGGAGATGGCCGGGTAGATCGCGGCGCAGCCGTCCATCTTGGTGGTGGCTCCGAGAGGCACGGCGAAGGAGGCATAGGCGCGGGGGACGCCCAGGTTCCGTTCGGTGACGCGCTGGGTCAGGGGCAGGGTGCCCACGGAGGAGCGGGACACAAACGCCAGCTGCACAGCCGGCCAGACGCCCGAGAAGTACTGCTTGATGGACAGGCCGTGCGTACGGACCAGGACCGGGTAGACCACGAACAGCACCAGGGCCAGGCCTGCGTAGATGGCGAACGTGAACTTGCCCAGCGAACCGATCGTGTCCCAGCCGTAGACGGCCACGGCGTTGCCGATGAGGCCGACTGTGCCCAGCGGCGCAATCCGGATGATCCACCACAGCACCTTCTGAATGACGGCGAGGGCGGAGGCGTTGAGGTTGAGGAACGGCTCGGCGGCCTTGCCCACCTTTAGGGCGGCCACGCCGACGGCGATCGCTATCACCAGGATCTGCAGGACGTTGAAGCTGACGGCGGTGGTGGCCACGCCGTCGGTGACGGTGGTGCTGGCGCCCAGGCCCAGGAAGTTCTTCGGGAACAGCCCGACCAGGAAGGACCACCAGTCACCGGACTTGCCGGAGTACTTGGCCTCCTGGGTGATGCCGGTGTTGGCGCCCGGCTGCAGCAGAACGCCCAGGCCGATGCCGATCAGTACGGCGACCAGCGACGTGATGGCGAACCAGAGCAGTGTGTTCCACGCCAGTTTGGCCGCGTTGGAGACCTGCCGGAGGTTCGAGATGGAACTGACAACGGCGGTGAAGATGAGGGGGACCACGGCGGTCTGCAACAGCGAGACGTAGCTCGAGCCGATGGTCTGCAGGGTGGCGCCGAGGGCGTTGGGGCTCGCCTTGGTGCTGCCCGTGTACTTGGCGAGGAGGCCAAGGCCCAGGCCGACGATCAGGGCGGCGATGATCTGGAAGCCGAACGATCCGGCCCATTTGGGCAGCCGGAAACCGGTGTTTCCTGCGGGGGAGGGGGTGCTGGTTTGAGTGGTCACCCGAATACGCTAGGCGTCTTCCCCATACCACCACGAACGCACGTTGAGAAATGTTACGGGAATAAAAACGTCATTATGGCGGAACTCCCTCGAAAAACGGCGCATTTCGGGCCTTTTTGTGAAGTTATTCCCGGCGCGCTTGTGGCAAACGTCTCGCCACGGCTGGGAGTTTTTGTCCAGATAACGCGACTTCCGAGGCGTTTACCTCGCGTTATCTGGACAAAAACTCGCCGGCGCTTGAGGAAGTGGAGCACGCCGGCGAGGAGTGGGGCACCCCGGCCCTTGCTACCCCAGCAGTGCGCGCTTTAGGGTGTCCAGGCCCACCGAGCCGATGTTCAGGGCCTGGGTGTGGAAGGTCTTGAGGTCGAAGCCGGGGCGGGCCTCGAGCTCGGCGCGGATCTGCTCCCAGAGGCGCTGACCCACCTTGTAGGACGGCGCCTGGCCCGGCCACCCCAGATAGCGGGCGAACTCGAAGTTGAGCTGGCCCTCGCTGATCGCCAGGTTCTCCTTCAGGAAGTCGTAGCCCTTCTCCGGGGTCCAGGTGCCGCTGCCCCAGCGTTCCGGAACCTCCCGTTCCAGGTGCACGCCGATGTCGAACACCACCCGCGCGGCCCGCATGCGCTGCATGTCCAGCATGCCCATATGGTCGCCCGGGTCCTTGAGGTAGCCGAGCTCCTGCATCAGGTTCTCGGCGTAAAGTGCCCAGCCCTCGCCGTGGCCCGACGTCCAGCACACATTGCGGCGCCACTTGTTGAGCAGCTCCCGCCGGTAAACGGCCGTTGCGACCTGGAGGTGGTGCCCGGGAACGCCTTCGTGGAACACCGTGGTGGTCTCGGCCCACGTGGTGAAGGTGTCCTCGCCGGCGGGGACGGACCACCACATCCGGCCCGGGCGGCTGAAGTCGTCGGACGGTCCCGTGTAGTAGATGCCGCCCTCGTCCGTGGGAGCGATCAGGCACTCGAGGGTCTTCATGACGTCCGGAATCTCGAAGTGCACGCCCGCGAGATCGGCCACGGCTTTGTCCGAGAGGCCCTGCATCCAGGCCTTGAGCGCATCCGTGCCCTTGAGCTGGCGCGTGGGATCAGTGTTGAGGATCTCCTTGGCTTCCTCCACCGAGGCGCCCGGGCGGATTTCGTTGGCGACGCGTTCCTGTTCGGCAATGAGGCGCTCAAGTTCCTGCACGCCCCAGGCATACGTCTCGTCAAAATCCACCGCCGCGCCAAGGAAGCCCCGGGATGCCAGGGCGTAGCGCTCACGGCCCACGGCATCCTTGGCCGGGGCAACGGGCAGCAGTTCAGTGGACAGGAAATCGGCCAGCTTCGCGTAGGCCGCGCGCGCCGCGGCAGCGCCGTCGTCGAGCTTTGCCTGCAGTTCCCGTGAAAACGGGGCCTTCTGGGCGTCCGCGCCGGCAGCCAGCTTCGCGAAGAAGCCGTCCTCGGCGGCGTATTTGGTGGCCTGCTCAATGACGATGGACACCTGCCGGGCGGCCGAGACCTTGCCCTGCTCCTTGGCGGACTGCAGCGATTCGATGTAACCGTCGATCGCGTCCGGAACGCTGTGCGCGCGGCCGGCGATGTGCTCCCAGTGCTCGGTGGAATCGGTGGGCATCAGGTCAAAAATTGCCCGGATGTCCTGCGCCGGCGAGGAAATGTTGTTCAGGTCCGCGGTGTCCCAGCCGGACTCGTGGACTTCGATTTGCAGCCCCAGCCGTTCCCGCATCGCATCCAGCGTGACGGCGTCCACCTCGTCCGCCGGCTCCAGCCCCTCCAGGGCACCGAGGGCCTCCCGCGCCGCCGCGATGAACTCTTCGATCCCGGCCGGCGAGAAGTCCTGGAATTCAGTTTCGCTCCCGGGCACGCCGAGTGTGGTTGCGAAGCTCGGATTGAGCCTGATCAGGGTGTCCGTGTACGCGTCTGCGACGGCGTCAATGGCGGTTTGGGGGCGCACGGAGGCTGCGGATTCGGTAGTCACTCCACGAGACTAACGCTTTAGCCTCGGCTGCGCCTCCAGGCGCCCGGCCCCGGAGTGGGGGCCAGCCGCAGCTGCTGCCGGCGGACCCAGTGGCGGACGGTGGGCTTCTTCTCACCTTGCGCCGCTGCGCTACCGAGCGAAAGTACGACGGCGGTCAGCGCCGCGAGCTCCACGTCCGTCGGTTCGCCCTTGACCACGGAGAAAAGGGGTTCGGCAGCTTCGGCGGCCGGCTCAACTGCCGGCTCGGCGTGGTTGGGGATCACAGCGGGATGTTTCCGTGCTTCTTGGCGGGCAGGCTGGCACGCTTGTCCCGCAGGGCGCGCAGGCCCTTGATGATCTGCACCCGGGTTTCGGACGGAGCGATGACGGCGTCCACGTAGCCAAGCTGGGCCGCCTGGTACGGGTTGAGCAGCTCTTCCTCGTACTGCCGGATGACGTCGGCGCGCTTGGCCTCGACGTCGCCGCCGGCCTCCGCGACAGCGGCGAGTTCGCGGCGGTACAGGATGTTGACGGCGCCCTGGGCACCCATCACGCCGATCTGCGCCGTGGGCCAGGCCAGGTTCAGGTCCGCGCCGAGCTTCTTGGAGCCCATGACAATGTACGCTCCGCCGTAGGCCTTGCGGGTGATCACGGTGACTTTGGGAACGGTGGCTTCGGCGTAGGCGTATAGGAGCTTGGCGCCGCGGCGGATGATCCCCTGGAATTCCTGGTCCTTGCCGGGCAGGAAGCCGGGAACATCCACCAGCGTGATGATGGGGATGTTGAAGGCGTCGCAGTGCCGCACGAAGCGCGCGGCTTTTTCCGAAGCCGAGATGTCCAGGGTGCCCGCGAACTGCATGGGCTGGTTGGCGACGATGCCCACGGTGTGACCTTCGATGCGGCCATAGCCGATCATCACGTTGGGCGCGTAGAGGGACTGCATCTCCAGGAAGTGGCCGTCATCGACGATCTGCTCCACGATCTTGCGCATGTCGTAGGGCTGGTTCGCGGAGTCCGGGATGAGCACGTCGAGGGCGAGGTCGTCGTCGTCGATGTCCAGTTCCTGCTGGTGCTCCAGTACCGGTGCCTCGGACAGGTTGTTGGAGGGCAGGAAGTCCAGGAGTTCGCGGACGAATTCGATGGCGTCCCCTTCGTCCGCGGCCAGGTAGGTGGAGGTGCCGGTGGTGGCGTTGTGCTGCCGCGCGCCGCCCAGTGTTTCCATGTCGACGTCCTCACCGGTGACCGTCTTGATGACGTCGGGGCCGGTGATGAACATGTGCGAGGTCTTGTCCACCATGACCACGTAGTCGGTCAGGGCGGGGGAGTAGGCGGCGCCGCCAGCCGACGGGCCCATGATCAGGGAGATCTGGGGGACGACGCCGGAAGCGTGGACGTTGTTGCGGAAGATGTCCGCGAACATGGCCAGGGAGGCGACGCCTTCCTGGATGCGGGCCCCGCCGCCGTCGAGGATGCCCACCACAGGGCAGCCGTTGCGGAGCGCAAACTCCTGAACCTTGACGATCTTCTCGCCGTTGACCTGGCTCAGCGAGCCGCCGTAGACCGAGAAGTCCTGGCTGTAGACCGCGACGGGACGGCCATCCACAGTTCCGTAGCCTGACACCAAGCCGTCGCCGAGCGGCTTCTTTTTCTCCATGCCGAAGGCAGTGGAGCGGTGCACGGCGAGTGCGTCGAACTCGACGAAGGATCCCTCGTCCACGAGATGATCGATGCGTTCGCGCGCGGTGTTCTTGCCGCGGGCGTGCTGCTTCTCGATGGCCTCCGGGCCGGATGGCTGCTCTGCACGCGCCTGGCGGTCGCGGAAGTCTGCGATCTTTCCCGCTGTCGTTGTCAGATCGTGGCTCATCAAGTGTCTCCGGCTCTGTAGCTGATTGTCGCTGGTCCTGTGGTTCGGGGGCGCCTTAAGTAGCTTCCGCACAAAAACAGGACCCTGCTGGCTAGTCTAATGAGGCAGTTGGCCCGGACCGCTGTAGAAACCCTACAATTTTCTGCCCTTGAGCAGCGGCAAGCAGTATGTTACCCGTAAGTAACATACTTCGGTTAGAGTGTCCCTATGACTTCAAGCAACGATGCTTCGGGCACCGCCGCAGCGCCGTACCAGGCCGCCGGTTCCCTCCAAGGCCGAACGATTTTAATGTCGGGCGGGAGCCGCGGCATCGGCCTGGCCATCGCCGCCCGCGCCGCAAGCGACGGCGCGAACATAGTGCTGATGGCCAAGACCGGCCAGCCGCACGCGAAACTCGAAGGAACGGTCTACAGCGCCGCTGAACAGCTGGAAGCGGCCGGCGGCCAGGCGCTCCCGATCGTCGGCGACGTGCGCAATGACGAGGACGTGGCCGGGGCGGTTGCTGCCGCCGTCGAACGCTTCGGCGGAATCGACATCGTCATCAATAACGCTTCCGCCATTGATCTGTCCACGACGGACGCAGTGGACATGAAGCGCTACGACCTTATGCAGGACATCAACGTCCGCGGGACCTTCCTGCTGTCCAAGCTTGCACTGCCGGCGCTCCGCCGCTCATCGTTCGCGAACATCCTGACCCTCTCGCCGCCCCTGAACCTCGATCCGAAATGGGCCGGGATGCATTTGGCCTACACCATGGCCAAATACGGAATGAGCCTCACCACCCTTGGCCTGGCGGAGGAACTCAAGGGAGACAGCATCAACGTCAACTCACTCTGGCCCTGCACCCTGATCGATACCGCAGCCATCCGCAACATGCCGGGAGGCGGGAACATGGCCAAGGCGGCACGCGGGCCCGCGATCATGGCCGATGCGGCGCATGCCGTTCTGACGGCTGGCAACGCCCTCCGCGAAGGCGGCTCCCGGAGCGGCAATTTCTACACCGATGAGCAGGTGCTTGCCGCGGCGGGTGTGACGGATTTCTCCCCGTACAGCCTCGGCGCGCCGGAGGATCAACTGGTCCCTGACATTTTCCTCTGAGAACCCCGCGGCCCGCCGCCGGAGCTTCGGCAACTCGGTAGGATTCAAATATGGAAGCCCCGCAGCCTGCAGACGGCCAGGACCCGATCAACCAGTCGTCCCCTGGGAACAGCCGGGAGGTGCCTTCCGGCCGTGAGCCGGAGTTTGTTGAACGGGATGGACTCAATCGCAGCGAGTTGGGCAGCGAGGATTTCCTCGCTGCCAACGGCATAGCGCAGCTCAAGGTGGTGGACTCGACGGGCTCCACTAACACGGACCTCCTCCAGGGGGTCACTGTGGACCCGCACGCCTGGCCTGACCTCTCTGTATTGACCGCAGAGCACCAGACGGCGGCCCGTGGCCGGCTTGACCGGCACTGGGAAGCTCCGCCGCTGAGCTCCGTCTCGGTTTCCGTCGTCCTCCGGCCGGTAAACTCGGACGGGCGGCCGCTTCCCACCCACACTTACTCCTGGTTCTCGCTGCTGGCGGCCTTGGCGCTGCGGGAAGCCCTTCTGGAAACGGCCGGCATTCCGGCCGAAATCAAGTGGCCCAACGACGTTATGGTCCGGGGCCGCAAGATCGCCGGCATCCTGGCACAGCTCGGGCCCATGGGTGACGGCACCGTTCCGCCGGTGATCCTCGGCACCGGCCTGAACGTGACCCTGACCGCCTCGGAGCTGCCTGTTCCCACGGCCACGTCCGTGCTGCTGGAGAACGCCCGGACAGTTGACCGCACGGCGCTGCTCAAGAGCTACCTTTCGCGCTTTACCGCGCTCTACCGCAACTTCTGCAACGCCGACGGCGACCCAGCCGCCGGGATGGCCGGGGGACCGTCCCTGCACAAGCGGGTTGAGTCCGCGATGTCCACGCTCGGAAAACAGGTGCGCGCGCAGCTGCCGGGCGACCACGAAATCATCGGGCACGCCTCCCGCCTGGATGAATATGGCTCCCTGCTGGTGGTTGACAACGCCAAACACGAGCATGTCGTGACGGCCGGCGACGTGGTCCACCTCCGGCCGTGGACGCCGTCGGGTTCCGGGGGCGGCACCGCGGAAAGCGGATATGCGTAAAGACCTCCTGCCGGGTGAACAGGTCATCACTGTTACCCGGCCCCAGCCCCGGAAGCTCTTTTGGCCGGGGCTGCTGTTCATTGTCACTCCTGCCCTTGGTGCCTACGCGAGCGCCTGGATCGTGAAAGGTGAACCCGCCAGGCTGGTGCCCTTGATTACCGGGGAATGGACCTTTTGGCTTGTCGCACTGTGCGTCTGCGCCGTTGCGTGGATACTGTTGGGGTACTGTCTGCCGCGGGTGCTGAAATGGCACGCCACGCAGTATGTGTTGACCAGCAGACGAATAGTTGCCCGTTACGGTATGTTGCGCAGGCGGGACATCCAGATCCCGCTCGGGTCTGTGCGACACGTGGGCGTCAGCCAGACGTTGTGGCAGCGCGTATTGCGTTCCGGGAATATATCGTTGGATACCGGGCACGGTGCTGACGCCGTGATCCCGGATGTTCCGGAAGCCCTGAAGTTTCGACA
The DNA here is from genome assembly GCF_018613755.1 of Arthrobacter sp. ISL-72. Taxonomy (GTDB): domain Bacteria; phylum Actinomycetota; class Actinomycetes; order Actinomycetales; family Micrococcaceae; genus Arthrobacter. The sequence continues at coordinate 230,046 of NZ_JAGGPP010000008.1, read as the reverse complement.
CTTCGTCCTCGATGCCGTCGATGATCTCCCGGCCGGCGTGATTTTCGAGGCGGACAGGGGCCAGGGACGGGACGCAGACGTGCCGCAGTGCCGGCCGCTGGACAGGGGGGAGCCGTGGGACACGAGAGAAGGTGGAAGAGATGAGCGCTGAGAACGCCGGACCTGCAGACGCGGAGCGGTCTGAGATGCCCTCACCGCCGGACGCTGTCGTGGAGACTGCCACGCTCGAAGCCGCTGTCCTGGATACAGCCGCCACGCTGGACCCTGTTTCGCTGGATCCGGCCAGCCTCGATCCCGTGTCGCTCGGACAGGATCCGCCAGTACGCGACTCCACAGCGCAGAACCCCGCAGCGATGGACTCCGCCCCCCGCCCGATACCGCACGACCCCGCCCCATATGATCCCGCTTCGGCGAACCGGCAGGCCGAGTCCGTAGCGGTGGATGCCACCCCCACCGGAACCCTGTCCGCCGAACGGCTCGCAGCCAAGGCTCTCGAGGCCAGGCTCCTTGGCGGTGAGCGCAAGCTGCGCCGCCGGGAGGTGGCAGCGGGCGCCGGGCTTTCCCTGCTGTCCGCGCGCAAGCTGTGGCGCGCGCTCGGGTTTCCCAACCTGGGCGACGAGGACGTCGCCTTCACCGAACGTGACCAGGCAGCGCTGTCCACCATTGTGGACCTGGTGCGCGCAGGGAAGCTCACCGAAGAAGCGGCCATCTCCGTAACCCGTGCCATCGGACAGATGACTGACCGCATGGTGGTCTGGCAGGTTGAAGCGCTCGTGGAGGACATGGTCCATCGGCAAGGCGTGCCTGACGCGGTGGCCCGCAAACGGCTGGTCAATCAACTGCCGTCCCTCGTCGATGCCCTCGAGGAAATGCTGGTTTACTCCTGGCGCCGGCAACTGAACGCAGGTGTCCAGCGTCTTGCCGTGCGGGCGGAAGCAGGACTGCAGGCCAGTGAAGAAGGCCGTGAGGGTGACGAGGATGACGCCCCCTTGCCGCTCGCGCGGGCCGTGGGCTTTGCGGACCTGGTTTCGTACACCAGCCTGTCGCGGCGCATGAGCGAGAAGACGCTCGCCCAGCTGGTTCAGCGCTTTGAGAATAAGTGCGCCGAGATCATTTCCGTGGGCGGCGGCCGGCTGGTGAAAACAGTGGGCGACGAAGTCCTCTACATTGCCGAGACACCGGCGGCGGGCGCGGAGATTTCCCTCGCGCTGTCCCAGGCCCTGACCGAGGACGAGATCCTGCCCGAGGCCAGGGTTGCCATGGTGTGGGGCCGGATCCTCTCGCGCCTTGGCGACATCTACGGGCCAACGGTCAATCTCGCCGCCCGGCTAACAGCCCTGGCCGACCCCGGCACGGTCCTGGTGGATTCCATGACCGCCGCTGCCTTGGAGAATGACGAGCGGTTTGTGCTGGTCCCCCAGGAGGCCGAAGAAGTGCGCGGGTTTGGTGAAATCCACCCCGTCCTGTTGGAGCGGGGCAGCGGCCGGGGCCTCGTCCTCGACTAACCCGCACGCGAGCTGCTGCCAAGTAAGCTGCTGCACAGGTTTCTAAATTTGATGGTCTTATGAAATAGTCGGAGTGAGCCGGTTGTTTCGCGTAGCGGGTCCTTGCGCGCCCGGACAGCACTTTTTGGTGGGGGAAACTGGTAATGAAACGGCTACTGCGTTCCGTGCGGCCTAAATCAGAACCAGTGCTGCGTCGGCGGCGCAACCGGATTCTCCGCGGCACTGTTTTTGCGGTGGCTGGTGCTGCGTTGGTGGCTGGTGCGGTGATTTATCCGGGGTTCAAGACCACTGAGGTGGAGTTGAACGACGGTGGTGTGTGGGTGGTCAGTAAGTCCAGGAACGCGGTGGGCCGGCTGAATTATCCGTCGCGGGTGCTTGATGGTGCGGTGACTCCTGCCAGCACGACCTTCGATATCCTGCAGAATTCCGGGAACGTGTTTGTTGATGACGAGACGGGTTCGACGTTGAACCAGGTTTCGCCTGCGAGCATGCAGCTGGGCGGGGACAAGCAGTTGCCGGGTGCGGCGGAGGTGAGCTTTGGTTCGGAGGTTATTTCCGTCACGGATGCGGCCAAGGGCAAGGTGTGGGCGTTGTCGCCGTCGACGGTGAACGGGTTTGATGAGGAGGCCAGCGAGCCTGCGGTGGTCGGCTCGGAGGGGCTGGTTTCCGCGGTGGGATCCGATGATCGGATCTATTCCGCGGATCCGGAATCCGGTCAGGTGACGGTGACGTCGGTTGATGCGAACGGTGAAGTGACGGCGTCGGAGTCCGGGACCTGGGACGGGTTGAGGGGTGCCGGGGATCTGCAGCTTGCTGTGGTGGGGGATAAGCCGGTGGTGTTGGATGCGGGGCGGGGGAAGCTGTTCCTGCCGGGCGGGCGTGAGCTGGCGTTGGCTGATGCGCAGGATGCGAGGCTGCAGCAGTCCGGTCCGGCGAGTGAGGCCGTCGCGGTGGCGACGCGGAAGGCGTTGTTGAAGCAGCCGTTGGATGGGTCGACGGCGAAGACGGTGACTTTTGGCGGTGAGGGTGTGCCGGCGGCGCCGGTGCAGCTGGGCGGGTGTGTGCATGCGGCGTGGGGCGGGGCGAACAAGTATGTCCGGGACTGTGTGAATGATGCTGATGACAAGAACGTCGAGGTGCCCAAGGCCAGTGCGTCGCCGTCGTATGTGTTCCGGGTGAACCGGGACCTGGTGGTGCTCAATGATGTGAACTCGGGCAATGTGTGGCTGGTGAACCAGAACATGCAGCTGGTCAACAACTGGGACGACGTCATCCCGCCGCAACAGACATCCGATGATGCGGACAAGGACTCGGCGGATGAGGTGCAGCAGACCGTCCTGCCCGACCGGACCAAACCGAACAACCCGCCGAATGCGAAACCGGATACCTTCGGCATCCGCGCAGGGAAAACCACCATTCTGCCCGTGCTGGACAACGACACCGACCCGGACGGCGACGTCCTCACCGTCCGTAACCCCGACGCCATCCGTTCCGGAATCCTCTCGCCCATCTACGGTTCAACCGGCTTCCAGGTCAACGTCCCTGCGGACAGAACCGGTTCGGAAAGCTTCAAATACACGGTCGACGACGGAAGGGGCCTCTCCGCGGCCACGGACGTCACCCTCAACATCGTTCCGCCCGGTGAAAACTCCGCCCCGCAGCAAAAGCCGAACCGGAACACCACGCTGGTGGTGCAGGCAGGCAAGGCTGTCACGCAGAACATCCTTACGGACTGGATCGACCCCGACGGCGACGACCTGTACGTTGTCCAGGCCGCCAGCAGCGACTCCCGCGACCAGGTGAAGGTCCGTCCCGACGGCCTGCTCAGCTTCCAGGACGGCGGAACGGAGCCGGGCCGCAAGATCCTGTCGGTGATGATGGGCGACGGCCGGGCCACCACCGAGGGCAAAATCACGGTCGACGTCCGGGCCCCCGGCGCGTTGCCGCCCCTAGCGAACGCCGATCACGTCGTCGCCGTTGCCGGCGTGGACACCGTGATAGCTCCGGTCAAGAACGACACCGACCCGCAGGGCGGCGCGCTGCGCCTCGCCCAGGTCGCGCCCGACGGCAACTCCACCGCAACCATCGGCGCTGACCAGCAGACGTTCACCTTCAATGCCATGGCGCAGGGGACGCATTACGTCACCTACATGGTGACCAACGGTCCGGCCAGCGCCCAGCAACTTGTCCGTGTCGACGTCGTGGCCGGCGGCGGGGACGGTGCACCGGTGGCTGTGCGCGACACCGCACTGCTGCCCAGCAGCGGCAGCGTCCTGGTCGATGTCCTCGGCAACGACTCCGACCCCTCCGGCGGGGTACTGGTGGTGCAGTCCGTGACCGCAGCGGACGGGCTGCCCGTGAGCGTGGCAGTGCTAGACCATTCGGTGGTCAGGATCACCGACAACAGGGCCGAGGGGCAGCTGAGCGTCAACTACTCGATTTCGAACGGGAAGACTTCAGCCACCGGCGAGATTGCCATCCTGCTGGTCCCCGCCCCGTCGAAACTGCAGGCCCCGCAGGCCAAGCCGGACGAGGCAGTGGTCCGGACGGCCGACGTGGTCACCATCCCCGTGCTGGACAATGACGCCAATCCCGACGGCGGAAAGCTCACGCTCGAAGCCGAAGTGGCGCAGGCACCCGACGCCGGGGCCGGCCGGATCTTCACGGCCGGCGACAGCCTGCGTTTCATTGCCGGTGACGTTGCCAGGACCGTCTACGCGATCTACAAGGTCACCAACGAGTCCGGGCAGTCCGACTCCCAACAGGTGACCATCCACATCCGGGCCCGCGACGATGAGCGGAACACTCGCCCGGAGCCGAAGAACCTCACTGCACGCGTTGTGGCCGGGATGGCTGTGCGGGTGCCGGTGCCGCTGGACGGCATCGACGCCGACGGCGACTCCGTGCAACTGATCGGCGTGGACAAGGCGCCCGAAATGGGGACCGCCATCGTCCGGGACGGTTATCTGGAGTTCACGGCCAGCGCCAACGCGGCCGGCACGGACACCTTCACCTACCGCGTCCGTGACCGGATCGGGGCCGAAAACACGGCAACCGTCATCGTCGGGGTCGCGCCGCCGGAAGCCAACAACCAGAAACCGATCGCGGTGGACGACTCGGTCGACGTCCGGCCCGGCCGCCAAATCGCCGTCGATGCCCTGGTCAACGACTCGGACCCGGACGGTGACCCCATAAGCCTGGCCTTAAACGGGTTCGAAGCACGTCCTGAACTCAAAGCCGAGGCCGCTGACGGCGGCAAGGTGATGCTGACCGTACCCGGGACCACCGGGAATGAAAGCGTCGGCTACAAGATCCAGGACACCAGGAAGACGCAGGCAAGCGCGGTGATCCGCGTCCGGGTGAGTCCCGACGCGGCGCTGAAGGCCCCCGCCGCCAAGGATGACGTTGTCACAGCTGCCGAGACGCTGGGCAAGGCTGCCGTCGATGTGCCGGTCCTGAAAAACGATTCCGACCCGGATGGAGTGGCCGCCGATCTCGCCATCAGCCTTCCCGACGGCAACCCCAACGCGCGCGTCGGCACGGACGGCAACGTCGTGGTGACCCTCGTCCCGGCCGACCAGTTGGTGCCCTATACGGTGACCGACGTCGACGGGCAAAGCGCGACGGCGGTCATCTGGGTCCCGGGACAAGGAGACCAGTACCCGAGCCTTGCCAGGACGGACACCGTGGAGGTCATGGCCGGCAAGGAAATCAGCCTGGACCTGAAGGAATTCGTCCGTGTCCGGGAAGGCCGGACGCCGCGGATCACCCAGGCGGACAGGGTCAAGGTTCAAGGCGCCGATACGCAGAACATCATCGCGGGCGAGGGCAATGCGCTGCGCTACGCGGCCCTGAAGGACTACGTAGGCCCGGGCTCCGTAACTTTCGAAGTGACGGACGGCTCCGGTCCGGATGATCCGCAGGGCCTGAAATCCACGCTTACCATCAGCACCCGGGTGATCCCGGATCCCAACGCCAACCACCCGCCAACGTTCAGCGGCACCGACTTCGATGTGCCCAAGGGCGAAACGGCAAGCCTGGACCTGGGGAACCTCGCCAAAGACGTCGACGACGGGGACAAGGACAAGCTCAAATTCGAGTTCGACGGGACCATGCCGGAGGGCTTCAACGCCAGTTTGGAAGGCGCGTACCTCAAAGTCTCTGCAGACTCCGCCCTCACACCCGGACGCAAGGGCGCGATTCCGTTGAAGGTGACGGACGGCCGCTCGGAGCCGGTCAAGGCGACTGTGACAGCCGCCGTCGTCGCGTCCAACCGTCCGCTGCCGGTAGCCAACGAAGACGTGGTCGAAAAGTCCAACGCAGGCAAGACCGAAACCATCAACGTGCTGGCCAACGACTCCAACCCGTTCAGCGACACCCCGCTGAAGATCGTTTCGGCAACCGTGGAAACCGGATCGGCTGCCGGAGCGCCGGCCGTTGCCAGGGACTCCATCAGTGTCACACCCGCCAACGGCTTCAAGGGCGTGATGGTAGTCCGCTATACGGTGCTCGATAAAACCGAGGATCCGAGCCGGCAGGCCAGCGGCCGGGTGCTTATCACCGTGCGGGACAACCCGGATGCTCCGTCCGCCCCCAGCGCCACCGACGTGCGCAGCCGGACAGCCGTCCTGAAGTGGGCTCCTCCTTCCGACAACGGAGCTCCCATCACCAAGTACACCGTCCGTTCGGCCGGCTTCACCCAGGACTGCCCGACCACCACCTGCACCCTCACCGGGCTGACGAACGACGTGAAGTACGTCTTCACCGTGACTGCCACCAATGAGGTGAACGAGTCGGCGCCCTCTCCGGCGTCGAACGAAATCAGGCCCGACGAAAAGCCGTCCCCGCCCGAGGCGCCCGCCGTCAAGGCCGGCGACCAGAACATGGCGATCACCTGGACCCCGGCAAAAACCGAAGGCTCCGCCGTCAAGAGCTACAACCTGGAGATCTCACCGCCGCCGGCCAGCGGCATCGCCGTGAAGAACGGCGCGACCGGCCTCAGCTACACGTGGCCCGGCCTGACCAACGGCGTACGGTACAAAGTCCGTGCCCAGGCCGTCAACGAACTGGGGCCGTCCGACTGGGGGATCTACTCCGCCGAGGACAACCCCGCCGGCATCCCGGCGGCCCCGGCGGCGCCGAAGACGGCGGTGGCCTCCGCCGTCGGCACCTCCAACCAGCTGAAGGTCAACTGGACCGAGCCCGATACCAACGGTGACGCGATCAAGAACTACTACGTCACCATGAGCGGCGGCGACGGAAACACCCAGACCCAGGTGGTGCCCGGGACGGTGCGGACAGCCAACTTCACAGCGAACAACTCAGAGGCGTCGTACACATTCACCGTTCAGGCGGAAAACAAGGCGGGCAAGGGGCCCGTCAGCCAGCCGTCAGCGCCCCGGCGCGCCACCGGCAAGCTGGACCAGGTCTCGGGTGTCAGCGCCGTGGCGGCCAATACCGGTGGAGCAGGTCGGCAGGTCACCATCAATTTCCGCGAACTTAGTGCCGCCGAACGCAACGGTTCGGCGTACAGCGAAGTCAGCTACACATACAACGCCAGCACAGGACAAAGCGGCCCCATCAAACCCGGGCAAACGGTCGGCGGATTCACCAACGGGGCGGCGACCACCGTCACGGTAATCGCGCACTCGACGGTGGCGCCGAGCTCCGACGGCAGCGCCGGGGCATCGGCCACGCCCTACGGTTCACCCGGCACGCCGTCGGCGTCCGGCACCAACGGCGGCATGAACCAGCGGTCGCTGACCTTGAATTGGAGTTCGCCGTCCACCGCTACCAACGATGTCGCCTCCACCCGGATCAGCATCGACGGGAATCCCAACTGGGAAACTGTTGCGCCGTCCGGAAGCCGTGTGATCAATACCGGCGGCTTCGAGGAAAGCCACAGCATCAGGGTCCAGACATTCAACTCACTGGGCCAGGGCGGCCCGGTCGCGGAAGCCAGTGCGAGGTCCGGCCAGCGGGGCGAATGGACCACCAGGCTCAGCTCTGCCGACCCGGACTTCGTCCGGTTATGCACCTATACCCTCGGCGGCGCGAACTACCGGCCGGCGCCCTACTTCGACTGCGACGGCGTCAACGCCCACCGGGAACCATGGGCCTATGTGGCAGACGCCGACCGTATGGTGGTGCGTTGCTACATCGTGCAGAGCGACTACTGGACCCCTAACCCCATTCGCACGTGGTACCGGCTGGAAGCGGGCTCAACACGCAACGTGGGCCGCTATGTGGTGGCGGGATCCACAACGCTTGGGGAACCAGGCAACGCGGGCGTGCCTCCGTGCTGAGACTCGTGACGGAAGGAGCCGCCGGTCAGCCGGGTGGGGACCGCTCCCCATCGCGGTTGCGCGGATGGTTGGGTAGGCTATCGCGGGAAACAGAGAGCCCGGTACCGGGCCTTTGGACAAGCTGCTCTGGGGGCGGCTGTGAGTTTTGAGGGATTTGAAAACTGGTGACAACTCTGTTCGGCAAGCTGGGTCTCAGGGAGCGCCGCAGGAAGTTGGTCTCGGGCACTGTTTTTGCGGTGGCTGGTGCTGCGTTGGTGGCTGGTGCGGTGATTTATCCGGGGTTCAAGACCACTGAGGTGGAGTTGAACGACGGTGGTGTGTGGGTGGTCAGTAAGTCCAGGAACGCGGTGGGCCGGCTGAATTATCCGTCGCGGGTGCTTGATGGTGCGGTGACTCCTGCCAGCACGACCTTCGATATCCTGCAGAATTCCGGGAACGTGTTTGTTGATGACGAGACGGGTTCGACGTTGAACCAGGTTTCGCCTGCGAGCATGCAGCTGGGCGGGGACAAGCAGTTGCCGGGTGCGGCGGAGGTGAGCTTTGGTTCGGAGGTTATTTCCGTCACGGATGCGGCCAAGGGCAAGGTGTGGGCGTTGTCGCCGTCGACGGTGAACGGGTTTGATGAGGAGGCCAGCGAGCCTGCCCTGGTCGGCTCGGAGGGGCTGGTTTCCGCGGTGGGTACGGACAACCGGATTTACAGTGCGGACCCGAAGTCGGGTCAGGTGACGGTGACGTCGGTTGATGCGAACGGTGAAGTGACGGCGTCGGAGTCCGGGACGTGGGACGGGTTGAGGGGTGCCGGGGATCTGCAGCTTGCTGTGGTGGGGGATAAGCCGGTGGTGTTGGATGCGGGGCGGGGGAAGTTGTTCCTGCCGGGCGGGCGTGAGCTGGCGTTGGCTGATGCGCAGGATGCGAGGCTGCAGCAGTCCGGTGCGGCGAGTGAGGCCGTCGCGGTGGCGACGCGGAAGGCGTTGTTGAAGCAGCCGTTGGACGGGTCAACGGCGAAGACGGTGACTTTTGGCGGGGAGGGTGTGCCGGCGGAGCCGGTGCAGCTGGGCGGGTGTGTGCATGCGGCGTGGGCCGGGGCGAACAAGTATGTCCGGGACTGTGTGAATGATGCTGATGACAAGAACGTCGAGGTGCCCAAGGCCAGTGCGTCGCCGTCGTATGTGTTCCGGGTGAACCGGGACCTGGTGGTGCTCAATGATGTGAACTCGGGCAATGTGTGGCTGGTGAACCAGAACATGCAGCTGGTCAACAACTGGGACGACGTCATCCCGCCCAAGAACCAGTCCAACGACCAGGACCAGGAGTCGGCGGACAACAACACGATCAACATCCTGCCGGACCGCACCAAGCCCAACCGGCCGCCGGAAACCAAGCCCGACGCCGTCGGCGTCCGGCCCGGGCGCACCACTGTCCTGAGCATCCTGGATAACGACTCCGATCCCGACGGCGATGTCCTCACGGCGTCCGTCGGCGGTTCCGGGCCTGCCGCGGGCACGCTGCAGAACATTTACGGCGGCACTGCCTTCCAGATCACCGTGCCGGCCGACGCCAAGCCGGGTTCCGAAACGTTCGGCTACAACGCCGCCGACGGCCGCGGGCTCTCCGCCGGCGGGCAGATCTCCCTGAACGTTGTTGGTCCGGACGAAAACAAACCGCCGGTCTTCAAGCGCGGCGACCCCACCGCCATGCTGGTGGAGCAGGGCAAAACCGTCAGCCAGAACATCCTCACGGACTGGACCGACCCCGACGGCGACGACCTGGTGCTCATGGATGCCAAGGCCGACAACGAGCAGGACCAGGTCAAGGTCCGCCGCGACGGGTTGCTCACGTACCAGGATTCCGGCGCCGCGCCGGGCAAGAAAACCGTGACCGTCTCGGTGTGGGACGGCCGCGACACCACTACTGGCCAGGTGGTGGTGAACGTCCAACCGCCGGGCGCCCTGGCGCCGGTGGTGAACGCCGACCACGTCACTGCCGTCGTCGGCCAGGACCTGGTGATCGCCCCGTTGAAGAACGACGTGGACCCCAACGGCGGCGCCCTGCGGCTCGCCCAGGTGGAAGCCTCCGGTCCGGCCGAGCTCGGCCCCGTCACCGACGGCGGGACCTTCACCTTCCGCAGCGAGACCGCCGGCCCCGTCTACCTCACCTACATCGCAAGCAACGGCCCGCAAAGCAGCCAGGGGCTCATCCGGGTGGATGTGGAATCCGGCAAAGACACGGGGGACCCGGTGGCGGTCCACGACGTTGCCCTCATGCCGACCGGCGGAAGCGTCCTCCTGGACCCGCTGGCAAACGACTCCGATCCCTCCGGGGGAGTGCTCGTCCTGCAGTCGGTGAAACTTCCGGAAAACGCTACGGCATCCGTCAGCGTGATCGACCACAGTGTCCTGCGGATCACCGACGTCTTTGGCACTAAGGAGCCCTTTACGTTCGAATACACGATGTCCAACGGCAGGAAATCCGCCACTGGCAGTGTCTCCGTGGTGCCGGTGCCGGCCCCCGCCGTCGTCGAAGCGCCCCAGCCCAAACCGGACGAAGTCAACGTCCGGGTAAACGACGTGGTGACCATTCCCGTCCTGGCCAACGACACCCACCCGCAGGGCGAAAAGCTGAGCCTGGATCCGGTGCTGCCGCAGGCAGTCGCAGATGCCGACGGCAAGAGCTTCGTCTCGGAGGACACCCTCCGCTTCATTGCCGGCCCGCAGCCCAAGACGGTCCGTGCCATCTACAACGCGGTGGACCCGCAGGGCCAGAAGAGCGCCGCTGCCGTCACCATCCATATCCTTCCGTTGGAAGGCGCCGAAAATTCCCGGCCCCAGCCGAAAAACCTGACGGCCAGGGTAGTGGCAGCGGGAACAGTGCGGATTCCGGTTGAACTCGAAGGCATCGATCCCGACGGCGACTCGGTCCAGTTGACCGGAATCGACAGTACCCCCGGCATGGGCACCGCCGTTGTCGGCAGCAACTTCATCGACTTCACTGCCGCCGGCGACGGCGCCGGCACGGACACCTTCCGGTACCAGGTGGTGGACCGGCAGGGCGCCGTCAATACCGGCACAGTCACCGTGGGCATCGCGCCCCGTGGCGACGCAAACCAGAAACCCACCCCGGTTGACGATGACGTGCAGGTCCGCCCGGGACGCCAGATCGCGGTGGATGCCACCGGCAATGACACCGACCCCGACGGCGACCCCATCGGCGTTCCCAGTGACGGCATCGAGGCACCGGCAGAGCTCCAGGCAACGGTGAGCAAGGCAAGCGGCCGCCTCATCCTGCAGGCACCAGTGCGGGAAGGTACGGTGAACGTCCGCTACACAGTCGCCGATGACCGTGGCGCCACAACGCAGGCCGCCATCCGGGTCAACGTCAAGGCAGACGTTCCGCTCCGGGCCCCCATTGCCCGGGACGACCGCGTGACGTCGGCCCAGACGCTGGGCAAGACCGCCGTCGACGTTCCCGTCCTCAAGAACGACGAGGACCCCGACGGCGTAGGGGAGAACCTCAAGATCGCCACGGACACCGCCACCGCCCGCCCGGGGACGGACGGGAACATGATCGTGGAGCTGACGGAGCAGCCCCAGCTCATCCCGTACAGCGTGGAGGACGTGGACGGCCAGAAATCGACGGCCATCATCTGGGTGCCCGGCCTCGGCCAGCAGGTTCCGACGCTTGCCAGGGACGAAGTGCTGGAAGTCACGGCCGGACAGTCGTTGACGGTTGACCTGAAGGAATGGGTGAAAGTCCGTGACGGGCGTTCACCCCGCCTCACCCAGACCGACCGGATCAAACTGATAGGTTCCGACGGCGGCGACCCCGTGGCCGGAAACGGCACCGCCATCAAATACACCGCAGGCCAGGACTACGTGGGACCGGGCTCCATCAGCTTCGAAGTCACCGACGGCTCCGGCCCGGATGACGCCCAGGGGCTGAAATCAACCCTCAGCATCCGGACCAAGGTGCTGCCGGACCCCAACCGGAACAACCCGCCCACCATCCTGGGGAGCTCCGTTGAGGTTCCTAAAGGCGAGTCGGCCGACACAGATCTGGGCCGGCTGACGTCGGACCCCGACCGGGACGACGTCGACAACATGAAGTATGAACTGGTGGGCGACAGCCCTGCCGGTTTCAGCGCCCGCATTGACGGCAGGACTTTGAAAACCTCGGTGGACGGCGCAACGGCCACCGGCACCTCGGGAGCCGTGCAGGTCAAAGCGAAGGACCCGCGGGGACTCGAAGCCACCGCGACCTTCCAGTTGGCCGTTACCGCGTCCAACCGGCCCAAGCCGGTAGCCAGCGACGATGTGGAGGACAACGCCGCCGCGGGCAAGACGGTGCCCCTCAACGTGCTCGCCAACGACTCCAACCCCTTCCCGGAAACGCCGCTGAAAATTATCTCGGCCGGCGTGGAAACCGGACTCGGAAATGCGGAAGTAGCCGGCGAGACCGTGAACGTGACCCCGGCCGAAGGCTTCACCGGCACCATGGTTGTTTCGTACACCGTAGAGGACAAGACGGGTGAAGCCTCGCGGAATGCCACGGCACGTATCCGTCTCACGGTTAAGGATGAACCGGCCGCTCCGGCCACGCCGCAGGCTCAGAGCGTCGGTGACCGGACTGCCCTGCTGAATTGGACTGCGCCGGCTGACCGGGGATCGCCCATCACCACGTACACGGTCTACGGCGAGGGCGGTTACAAGCAAGACTGCCCGGCCAACTCCTGCACCTTGAACAATCTGGTCAACAACACGAAGTACCACTTCCAGGTGACCGCCACCAACGAGTTTGGGGAATCGGATAAATCACCCGCCTCTGCTGAGGTCCGTCCCGACGTCAAACCGGACACCCCGGCAGCCCCGGCGCTCAAGTTCGGCGACAAGCAGCTGACCGTCACGTGGGCGGCACCGGCCAGCAAGGGCTCCGCGGTGAAGTCCTATGACCTGGAGATATCCCCGGCCCCCGCCGGGCAGAACGCCCAGATCCAGAACCTGACCTCGCTGAGCTACGTCTGGAAGGGGCTCCAGAACGGCGTTGCCTACAAAATCCGTGTCCTGGCCCGGAACGACGCCAAGGAACCGTCCGAGTGGAGCACATACTCTGCAGCCGAAACTCCTGCCGGTGTTCCGGTGACCCCGGCCGCACCAACGGCTTCGCAGGCAGGCTCGGTGGGAACGCAGAGCCAGCTCAAGGTCAATTGGGCGGCGCCGAACAACAACGGAGACGCCATCTCCGCGTACACGCTGACGACGCTGCGCGGCGGGGCCGCCGTGGCCACCCAGCAGGTGTCCGGCACCTCCCAAAACGTCACGGTGGACAACTCCGAGTCGGATTACACCTTCACCGTGTCTGCGACCAACAAGGCCGGCACATCCGGAACGAGTGCGCAGTCTGCGGCAGTGCGGGCCGCTGGCAAGCCGGACATGGTGGGGACGCCGTCCGCCAGCCTCGTCGATACCAACGGCGACGGCGGGAAGATCGATGTGAGGTTTCCTGTGCTGACCGCTGCCCAGCGCAACGGATCGACAGCGGGCGAGATTACCTACAAGTACCGGCTGACTTCGGGCAGCGGCAGCGGAAACATTCCTGCCGGCGGAGGGGTTGTTCCCGCACCCAATGGCAGCGACACAGCCGTTGTGGTCTGGGCCGTCTCCTCCCGCAGTTCAACCGCCGGCGATGCCAGCCCGGCCTCCAACGTCGTGAACCCGTACGGAATCGCTTTCGCCCCGACCGTGACGGGCAGTAACAGCAGCGGTGTCGGCGACAAGACTGTTTCCTGGACCTGGACCCAGCCAAGCGGAAACGGACGTCCCGCTTCGGGCTACCAATACAGCCTTGACAACGGGCCTTGGACCAACACCGACGCGCGGTCCTTCTCGAAGAGCGTGGGCTTCAGTGAGACCCATCGACTTGAAGTCCGCGCCATCAGCGCCAACCAGCCGGGACGCATCGGCAGCGACACATCCCGGAGCGGGGCAGAACCGCCACCTCCCGGACCGCGGCTGTGGAACGTCACCGTCAGGGTCAACAGCTGCCTCGAGGAGGCGAAAGGCAGCGGAGACCATTGGGCCGGCGGAAACTGCTCGTCCTACATGATGCCGCAGGGCTCCAACCTCGGCCTCGAATGCTACCGGGACGGCTGGGGATCAAACCGCTGGTTCTACATCTACGAAAAGGACGGCAGCCGTTGGACCAACCGGTACCGGTTCATCCGGGCCGACACCATCACTGGATCGACTGCCGGCATGGGCTCGTGCCCATCCAGCTACTGAAATCCCAATTAGACTAATCGCCGGACGAAGCGCGCCCTTCAACGGGATCGCCCGGCACGCCACGTGAAAAGGACCAATTATGACCATGACAACTGAGCAGGCCGCCTGGTTTGCAGGGACGTTCGAGAAGCTCGTCGCCAACGTAGGCCAGGCGGTGCTGGGCAAGTCCCATGTCATCCGCCTGGCCTTCACCGCCATGCTCGCCGAGGGGCACGTGCTCTTCGAGGATGCACCCGGCACGGGAAAAACCTCCCTCGCCCGCGCCATGGCGTCGACGGTGCGGGGGTCCAATAACCGCATCCAGTTCACCCCGGACCTCCTGCCCTCGGACGTCACCGGCGTGACCATCTACGACCAGAAGACCCAGAAATTCGAGTTCCACAAGGGACCCATCTTCAACAACATCGTGCTGGCGGATGAGATCAACCGGGCCTCGCCCAAGACGCAGTCCGCGCTCCTGGAAGTCATGGAGGAATCACGGGTCACCGTGGACGGCACCACGTACGAGGCCGGCCGTCCGTTCATGGTGATGGCCACCCAGAACCCGATCGAACAGGCGGGCACCTACCGCCTGCCGGAAGCACAGCTGGACCGGTTCCTGATCAAGACCTCCATCGGCTACCCGGACCATGCGTCCACGGTCCAGCTGCTGGGCGGCACCAACCTCAAGGACCGCTCCAAGGAACTCTCAGCGGTCATCACCACCCAGGCCGTGGCGGACATGGCCGACCTCGCCGCCACCACGCACGTGGATACTGCCGTACTCGAATACATTTCGCGCCTGTGCGAGGAAACCCGCAACGCCCCCGAGACCAGGCTTGGCGTCTCCGTCCGCGGCGCCCTGGCCATGGTTCGGGCCGCGAAGGTTTGGGCCGCCGGCCAGGGCCGCAACTTTGTCCTGCCGGATGATGTGAAGGACCTGGCCAGCGTGGTCTGGACCCACCGCCTGGTGATGGATCCGGAAGCGGAATTCTCCGGTGCCACCGCCGAGGCCGTACTGTCCCGGGTCCTGAGCGAAGTTGCTGCTCCGCAGCAGCGCGCCGGCGTCTAAGCGGCGCCCCATTCCGGAAATCCACCGCACGAACAAAGGCACAGATATGTCCAGCAGCACTCCGTTGACCCGGCTTGCTGAACGCCTGAAAAGGCCGTTTTCAGGTGGCGGAAAGGGCTCGGTGCTGCACCCTGCCGCCCTGTGGTCCGAAGCCGTGAGCACGGCCGGACTTGCCTTGGCACCCGCAGGGTCCGCAGTCCGCGGGCTCTGGCTGAAGTACGCGTGGCCGGTGCTGTCGGTGGTCAGCGTCCTGGGTTGGTCCGTCCTGGCTGCGTCCATCCTGCTGTGGAGCGTGGGTGCCCCGTACGGCTGGCAGGAAGCGAAGGCAGCCGCGGTGGCTGCCTTCGTCCTGTTCGTCCTCGCGATCGGATTCATCCTCGGCCGCTCCTCCTATGGTGTGATGCTGGACCTCGCCAGGACCAGGGTTGCCGTGGGGGACAGTGCGGTCGGAAGCATCGCGGTGTCCAACACTTCCACGCGTCCCCTCCTGCCCGCCGCCCTTGAGCTTCCCGTCGGAGCAGCAACTGCCGTCTTCCACCTGCCGCGGATGAAACCGCAGCAGGTCCACGAGGACCTCTTCACCATCCCCACCGCACGCCGCGCCGTCATCGTGGTGGGTCCCGTGCGGTCCGTCCGCGCCGATCCCTTGCACCTGCTGCGCCGGCAGGTGCTGTGGACTGAGCCGGAGGACCTCTACGTGCACCCGCGGACCGTTGCCTTGGCCGGGTCCGCCGCAGGCTTCATCCGTGACCTGGAAGGCATGCCCACCACCGAGCTGTCCAGCGCCGACGTTTCGTTCCACGCCCTGCGCGACTATGTGCCCGGCGACGACCGCCGCCACATCCACTGGAAGACCACCGCGCGGACCAACAAGCTCATGGTGCGGCAGTTCGAAGAGACCCGCCGCGCCCATCTGGCCATCTCGCTGTCCATCAACACGGACGAGTACGGCTCGGAGCAGGAATTCGAAATGGCTATCTCCGCCGCCGCCTCCATCGGGCGCCAGGCCATCCGCGAGCAGCGTGAACTCGACGTCCTCACCCAGAACGGTCCCCTCCGGTGCGAGACAGGCCGGAACATGCTTGATGACATGACCCGGATTGTGGGTGCACCGTTGCGGAAGACCGCCGTCGACCTTGCCCGGACGCTGGCCGACACCGTCCCGAACGCTTCGGTGGTCTTCTTCGTTGTGGGCAGCCGGGTCACCCCCGCCCAGCTTCGCTCGGCTGCAGCTTCCGTGGCTCCGGGCGTCCGCAGCCTTGCCGTCCGCCTCCAGACCGGGGCGGCACCCGCGCGCGCCAACATCGCGGACCTGACAGTCCTGACCCTGAGTGACCTGTCCGATCTCGCCGTCGTCCTCAGAAAGGCCGCTGCATGAGCTCCGCGCAAGCTTTCCGCCCGCGCCGGCAGCCCGCGTCTTCGCATCCGTCCGCCTTCGGGGACGGCCAGCCCGCTTGGCAATTCGCGCTCGACGCCGGTGCCCTGGTGGTGCTGCTGGGGCTGGGCGTCCTCGGGTTCAGCCGCAGCTTCGGCGGTGACCCCCATTATCTGATCGCCGGCTTCGGCGGCATCCTGCTCGGCCTCGGCATTGCCGCGGCCAACGCCCACCTTCGGCTCGGTGCGCTCATCACCGCCGCCGCGACGCTGGGCTGCTACCTGGTCCTGGGCACCCTGTTCGCCGTACCGGACGCCGCCATTGCCGGGTTTGTACCCACGCCCGAGTCCCTGCGTACCCTCCTGCTGGGTGTGGTCTTCGCCTGGAAGGACATGCTGACCGTCGGCGTGCCCGTGGGAACCGCAGGCGGGATGCTCATTGTCCCGTTCCTGAGCGCCCTCATTACCGCCCTGGCTGCAGGGCTGATGACGTGGCGGCTGAAAAGCCCCTACTGGCCGCTCCTGCCTGTCCTGGTGCTCTTCGTCACCGGCATCGCCTTCAGCACCAACGCAGGATTCCTCAACGTGGAGCGCGGGATCTCCCTGACAGTGGTGGGGGTGGCCTGGGCCACCTTCCGAAGGGACGCGCACCAGCGCATCGACACCCGCAAAATCTCCGTCAACCGCCCCGATGCCGGCGCCGCCACCGCCCGGCGCGCCAAGGTCCGCCGGCTTGCATCAGCGGCAGGAGTCATCGCTGCCTGTGTTGCAATCACGGCGGTGGCATCGCCGCTGGTGACCGCCAGCGATGACAGGACGGTCCTGCGAAACACGATTGTTCCGCCCTTCGATCCGAAGGACTACATCACGCCGCTGGCGAGCTTCCGCAACTTCGTCAAGGACAAGAAGGACGACAACCTGTTTGTGGTGAAGGGCCTTCCCCGCGACGGACGCGTCCGCCTGGCCGCACTGGACGCCTTCAACGGCACCAACTACAACATGGACCCGGACAGTTCGGGCAACTTCAGCAAGGTGGGGGATGCCAAGTCCCTCAACACGCTGGCCGAGTCTGACGGGATAGTTCCGAGTACCGAATACACCCTCGACATCACCATCGAGGACTACCAGGGGTACTTCCTGCCCGGTGGCCGCCGTACCACCGGAATCAGCTTCACCGGGGACTCTTCGGGAGCTGCATCCGGGCTCTACTTCAACTCCGGCACCGACACCGCAGTCACCACCAAGGGTCTCGGCAAAGGCGACGCATACAGTGTGCAGGTCTCCGATCCCGC
Organism: Arthrobacter sp. ISL-72; assembly: GCF_018613755.1. Classification (GTDB taxonomy): domain Bacteria; phylum Actinomycetota; class Actinomycetes; order Actinomycetales; family Micrococcaceae; genus Arthrobacter. The sequence goes on along the minus strand of NZ_JAGGPP010000008.1, from coordinate 212,244 downwards.
CAAGCTCGAACACGGGCAGCTGACCCAGTACGACTTCGCCAAGATGGCGCTTCCGGACGCCACCGAGGTGCCGCCCGTGGTCGGATCGCAGGCAAACGACCTGTCCGCCGACGCTCCGACGGCCATCGACCGGGTCCGGCAGATCGAGGCACATTTCCAGAAGAAGGGGGCCTTCAGCAACGGCCTCATCGACGAAGGACAGCTGCCCAGCGTGTCAGGGCACGGCTCCGCACGCATCCGGAGCCTCCTGACGGCCAAGCAGATGCTCGGCGACGACGAACAGTACGCGGTGGCGATGTCGCTGATGCTCCGGCACCTGGGAATCCCGTCCCGGGTGGTGATGGGCTTCTACCCGGATCCCAAGAGCCCGGAAAACGGTGCCGGCGAAGTCAAGATCACGGGCAAGGACGTCCACGCCTGGGTGGAGGTGGCCTTCGACCGCGTCGGCTGGGTGTCCTTCGACCCCACTCCGCCCAAGGACAACGTCCCGATTCCGCCGGACCCCGAAAACAAGTCCAAGCCCAAGCCTCAGGTCCTGCAGCCACCGCCCCCGCCGCAGGAGCCGGCCGACCTGCCGCCGGATTCTTCCCCGGATGCCTTGGATGCGGACCAGAAGAAGAACAACCCGTGGCTGTTCTGGGGACCCATTCTCACCGCGATCGGAATTGCCCTGATCCCCGTCGGAATCCTGGCACTGCCGCTGCTGCTCATCGCCCTGCTCAAGAGCCGACGCCGGCAAGCGCGGTTCTCCGCCGGCCACCCGGCCCAGCGTGTCGGCGGCGGCTGGAACGAAGTGGTCAGCCTCGCCACGGACATGGGCGCCGCCGTGGACACCCGGGCCACACGCCGGGAGTCCGCCGTCGTCCTCGGTGAGGCATTCCCCGGGACCGCCGGCACCACCACCCTGCTGGCGCACCGCGCCGATGCCTCCATCTTCGGCGCCGGCCAGCCCAGCGAAGCGGAGGTCCGGGAGTATTGGACCATTGTGGACGGGTCGCTGAAGGAAATGACCGCCACTGTCGGTTTCTGGAAACGGCAGGCCGCCCGGTTCTCGCCGCGTTCACTCCTCTCTGACGGCAGGACCGCACTCACGCTCAGGGGACTCAAGCTTGTCAACACGGCAACTGCGGAGCCCGCAGGTAGGGTGGATAGCGGCCCGGACCCGGCACCGGCAGATCCTGCCGTATCCGGCCCGGACAACGAACAAACCGTGCTCAGGCGCACTTTGAGAGAGAACCGCAACGAACCATGACGCACGACGCCGAGCGCTGCCAGCGCTGCCAGCAGCTGATCCGTCCAGGAGCAACGTTTTGCCCGGCCTGCGGTGCGCCGCTAAGCAACAGGGCGGCCCACAATGTCCGGAACATCGACCACTCGCAACGGGAGTCGATGGAGCGGGCCGGACAATACGGCGGCCCGATTCCCGGTAGGATCCCCGTAGCGCAGGCCGCCGTGCCGGGTGTCCCCGGACACGGGGCCCCCGTGCAGGGGACGGTACCTGGCACCCCGGTGCAGGGGGTGCCGGTGCAAGGCGCGCAAGTACAAGGGGGAGGTACCGGAATGGGTGGCAAGCTGGACCTGGTTCCCGCGGCGGCCGGACGGCGCCTCGGCGCCGCCGTGCTCGACTGGGTGGGACCGGCCGCGGTGCTCGTGGTGATGTTCACCATCGGCTTCCTTAGCATCACCCGGACCCAGAGCGGCGGCTTCATCATCTACGACACGGGGACGCTTGTGCTGCTGGGCAGCATCGCCCTCGGCATCACCGTGGTGTACATGCTGGTGCTGCTCGGAATCGAGGCCCGCTCCGGAAACACCCTTGGCAACAGGCTCATGGGTATCCGCAGCACGGATCAGGACGGCTACGCGCCCGGCACCGGTGCACTTTTCCTGCGCGGTCTCATCACCGGGGCCGGCATCCTCCTGGCCGTGGTGGCGGCGGTCATTCTGGTAGTTTTCAAATGGTTCGCACTCGCCCTGTGGATCCTCGGGCCCCTGGTCCTGCTCGGTATCGCGTGGTCGTTCGTGGTGGTTGTGTCCAACTCCTGGGACAGGAACGGCAAACTCAAGGGCTGGCACGACGCCGCGGCCAAGACCCTGATGTTCGATATCAATGCCGGCCGCAACCCCGTGACCACCGGTGGAATCCGGGGCCCGTACAGCTTTGCGCCGCTGGACCTACCTCCTGTGCAGCAAGTTTCCTCACCGATTGCGGGGGCAGCCGGCAGGCAGGGCCAGGCGGTGCCCGCACCATCCACGGCACCGCAGCAATCGACGGCACCCCAGCAATCATTGGCATCGCAGCCCGGCGTCAACCAGCCTGTCGCCATTCCGCAGCCGCAGCTCTACCCGAACCAGTGGCAGCCCCCGGCAGTTCCCCAGCCATGGTCTGCGACCCCGGCACCGGCGGCGGCCCCTGCTGTGCCGGCGCCTGCCGCGCCTCAGCCCCGGCCCGAGCCCGGTCCGGTCCAGACCCGGCCTCTTCCTGACCCGGCCCCGGCCTCCCCGGCCCTCCACCCCGACGACGACTACGACCGGACCCAGATGCGCGGTGAGACCGTCCCCGCCCCGGTGGCCGTGCTCCGGATCAGGCTCGACGACGGCCGTGATTTCCAGCTTGACCGGTCGGTCCTCATCGGCCGGAACCCGAGCAGTCTTCCGGGCGAGAACGTCGCACAGCTCCTGGCTGTCGCCGACCCCGGCCGGTCCATCTCCAAGACCCACCTGCACCTGCTCGAAGACAACGGCGGTGTCTGGGTTACCGACCGCAACTCAACGAACGGCAGTGCCGTCACCACTCCGGACGGCATCCGGACTGACCTGCAGGCCGGGGAACCAGCCTATGTACGCCCAGGGTCCACCGTGCATTACGGTGACCGAACCTTCCACCTAGGACAGGCATGAACTCCCAGTCGCCAGCTTCCACTTCCCACACCGGCCGGGAGCCCGGACTCCAACTGAGCTGCGGATACGGAACGGACCGGGGCCTGCGCCGGGAACTCAACGAGGATTCCTTCATCGCCTCCGACCCCGTCTTCGCCGTCGCGGACGGCATGGGCGGCCACGAAGCGGGCGAGATCGCCAGCGGAATCTGCGTCCGGACGCTTGCCGGCATGCCGCAGCTGGCCACCGGCGAGCGGACGGCGACGGCCGCCGTCGTACAGCAGTACCTGGTCAGCGCCGATGAACGGATCCGCACCGCCACTGCATCCCGGGCCGGAACCACCCTTTCCGGAGTGGTGGTGGTGGAGCAGATGGGTGTTCCGTACTGGCTGGTCATGAACATCGGCGACTCCAGGACGTACCGGCTCAGCCAAGGTGAATTCACCCAGGTCAGCGTGGACCATTCGGAAGTCCAGGAACTGGTTGACGCCGGCGAGATCACCAAGGATGAGGCAGCGGTCCATCCCCGCAGGCACGTGGTGACCCGCGCACTGGGCACCGGCGACGAGACCGAGGCGGACTACTGGCTGCTACCCATTGAGGAGGGCGACCGGATCATGGTGTGTTCCGACGGGCTGAACGCCGAGCTGACGGATGAGCACATGTTCCGCATCCTCAGCACCGTCGGCCACCCGCAGGACGCCGTCGACGCCCTGATCCAGGCGGCATTGCGCAGCGGCGGACGCGACAACGTCACGGTGATCGTCGTGGATGCGAAGAATGTCATTAACGACGTCGGCACGGACACCGCTCCCCGTCCCGCCGTGGAGGTCGAAGACGAGGACACCCTGCCCCGGAGCCAAGTAGTGGACAGCACCGACGTGGTGGACAGCAGCGAGGTGGACACCGAGGAACTTCCAGAGGCTCCGGGGCTGGTGCAGCCTGCTGATGCGCCAGTCTCCGCGGAGAAGTCCGCCGGAACCGCCGATGCTGCCAGCGACGACGAGGACCGGCACGATGGCCGCAAGTAGCTACACGCCGGGAACCTGGTTCGGCGTCGTCCGGTCAGGAACCGTCGTGCTGCTGACGCCTGCCACGCCGCCCTCGCTGGTGCGGTCCCTGTGGGAGTTGCTCGGCGGCGAACCGGAGGTCCATGAAGTCCTGCACGCTGTCACCAGCGCCTCCTCCGGCTCGCTGGCGCAGATACCGTGGTTCGGCATCGTTGACTTCAGGGAATCCCTGCGGGTGTTCCTGCGCGGTGACATTGAGCTGACGGCCCACCTTGCCGCAGGCCCCGTGGAGCTGAACGGCAGCGACGTCACCACGTGGACCGAACGCAGGCTCAGCGAACCGGAGTGGTACACGGTTTCGGTTCCCGCCGGCGCGCCCGGCGGCCCAGGTACAGCCGAACTCCCGCCCGGGGCCGGGTTGCCGCTGGGGGAGGGCGTGGTGCTGCTGCAGAGCCTTACCGTCGGACGCGCAACCGGTGTCCTGGAACCGATGCCGGCGGTACTCCGGGAAGCTGCCGGGCAGGAACCCGTGCAGGAACCCGTGCGGGAACCCGATGCTGTTCCGGTAACCGAACAAGCACCAGAGCCGGCAACCGAACCTGCAACCAAACCTGTCCGTGAGGTGCGGACTGAATTTGGCGTGTCCGCTGAAACCGTCATGGAAGTCCACGACGACGAGCTCGAGTACACAGCCGACGGCACCGCCGGATTTCCTGAGGATGACGCTGCAGAGGAGCCGGATGCGGTTCCCGCGCCGGACGCTCCCGGGCCGGAGCAGGAGCTTGTCCCCGCCAATGAGCTGACAAGTAGTTACGACCACCTGTGGGACAAGACCGTGATGCGACGCATTGAGGACGCCGCAGTCCGGGACGAGCCTGAAGAGGAACAGCAGGCCGCGCCCCGGGAAGCGCCGGAGGTTAACGACGCCGGAGAGGGCAACCAACCGGCCGCAGCCGAGCCGGATCAGCCGCCCGCAGCGGCACCTTCCGGCGTTCCGGCAACGCCGTTCGTTCCGGCCCAGGCCGGTCCCTCCTCCAAGGGCGGATTGATCGATTCCGTCCCCTGGAACACCGGCGGCGACAAGCCCGCCCGTCCGTCCGGGCCGCCGTCGTTCGTTCCGGCGTCCTTCGTTCCTCCTGCGCCGGGTCCTCCCGCGCCGGTTCCTCCTGCGCCGGGTGATGTTTCCGGGCAGCGCAGTCAGTCATCGGCGCCTCCGGTGCTCGAAGGTGACCACGACGGCGAGACGATCATGAAAAGCGACCTCGCCGGGCTCAGCGCCGGGCGGCAGGTGCAAACCCCGGCCGGCGACCGCGACCCGGCCACCGGACCTATGGTCCTGGCCCGCGTCTGCCCACAGGGCCATGCGAACCCGCCGACCCATTCGCAGTGCGCCGGCTGCGGCCTGTCGCTGGCGTCCGATGCGGTGCAGGTGCGCCGGCCGCGGCTCGGACGCGTCCGCGTGTCCACCGGGGAGCTGATCGACCTGGACCAGTCACTGGTGATAGGCCGCCAGCCGTCGGTGTCCAGGGTCCAGGGCGGCGGCATGCCCAGGCTGGTCCAGGTCGCCAGCCCCAGCGGCGACATTTCCCGGTCCCATGTCGAGGTCCGCCTTGAAGGCTGGCACGTGATGCTCTGTGACCTCAAGGCCACCAACGGGACTGTCCTGGTCCGGGAGGGACAGCCGCCCCGGCGCCTGGCCCAGAACGAGATGGCCATCCTTCTTGACGGTGATATCGCTGAACTCGGCGACGACGTGTCGTTGCGGTTCGAGGAGATTCTATGAGTTCCAAGCGGCCTGTAGCACCGCCGCCGGTTATACCCGGGTTCACCTATGTCAGCCTGCTCGGATCGGGCGGGTTCTCCGACGTCTATCTGTACGAACAGGACAGGCCGCGGCGCAAGGTGGCCGTCAAAGTGCTCCTCTCCGACCTGAAGACCGAAGGGGCCCGGCGCCGCTTCGAATCCGAAGCGAACCTGATGGCACAGCTGTCTTCCCACCCCTACATCGTCACCATCTTTGAAGCCGAAGTGACCGAGGACGGCCATTCCTACCTGGCCATGGAGTACTGTTCGCGGCCCAGCCTGGACGTCCGCTACCGCCGGCAGCGTTTCAGCGTGGACGAAGTGCTGGCCGTAGGGATCCAGGTGGCGTCCGCCGTCGAGACCGCCCACCGCGCCGGCATTGCCCACCGGGACATCAAACCGGCCAACATCCTGGTGACTGACTACAACCGTCCGGCACTGACTGACTTTGGCATCTCCGGAACCCTTGGCAGCGACACCGACGAGGACGCCGGGATGTCCATTCCCTGGTCCCCGCCGGAGCAGTTCCGGGATGGCCCGGTGGATGGCGTGATGGTGGATGTCTGGGCCCTCGGCGCCACGTTGTACACCCTCCTGGCCGGGCGGTCGCCGTTCGTCCTGCCCGGGTCGGACAATTCCCAGCGCGAACTGATTGCCCGGATTACCAGCTCGCCGGTTCCCCGGTTGGGGCGCGCCGACGTCCCCGAATCGCTGGAACTGGCGCTCTCGACGGCGATGGCCAAGTCGGCCGCCTCACGGTACTCCTCAGCCCATGCCTTCGCGCTGGCACTGCAGCGGATCCAGGCTGAACTGAATCTGTCCGTCACCCCGTTCGAAGTCCTCGAGGACACCCACACCGAAGACAGCCACCCGGACGACGGCTTCGAGGAGACCCGGGTCCGGAGCATCGCCTCCGTGGATCCCGATCAGACCGGGCACGGCCCGACCTTCCCGGCCAGGACACGACCCTCGGCACCAGCCGGTTTTATCCAGTCCGGGTTTACCCACTCGGGTTCTACCCAGTCCGGACCTGCGCCGACCGGATTTACGACGGCGATGCCCGCCGCGCCGCCGTCGGGGCCGGTTCCCGGGCCGGTCGCCCCTGCGCCTGAACGGCAGTTCCCTGACCGGCAGTACGATGACTGGTCGCAGGGCACCATGCTGCGGGGGAGCGTTGCGGCGGAGCCGCAGCGCGGGGCCCCGGACGCGGACATCGCCGCCACGGTCAACAGGCCTCAGGCAGTACAGGAGGAAACGGCCGCGGCTCCTGTTGACCACAGCAAACGCAATCTTTGGCTGGCCGTGGCCGGCGGTGCCGTCCTGATCGTCGCCGTGATCCTGGGGCTGGTACTGGGTGCGTCCCGGCCGGAGCCGGTCGTGAAGCCGAGCGAGCAGGTTTCCAAGGCACCGGCCGACGCCCTGGATGCCGGCACAGTGCCCGACGTCAGCGACATCGTGGGAACCAAGGGACCGGACGGAAAGTTCCGGTTCACGTGGACCAACCCGCAGCCCAAACCCGGTGACACTTACAAATGGCGCGTCTTCGATAACGGCACGTTCCAAGCCACGGACAAGCCGGAGGCGGAACCGATCTTCCAGCCAGGCGACGTCTACTGCGTCCAGGTGATGATCGTCCGCAGCGACGGTTTGTCGTCGCCGCTGAACCTCGACGATTCCGTCGGCTGCTTCAACGAGAAATCCTGATGAGAATTGCCCTGAGGAGGCACAGAATATGGGGGATTTAGCAGTAGATTTCTGTGGCGAGTGGTATGAGCCGTCGGATGAGGACGTCTTCAGCATCGGACGCGAAGGCGACCTGGAAGTCGACGACAACCCTTACCTGCACCGGCGCTTCCTTCAGATCGCCCGGTACGACGGCATCTGGTGGCTCAGCAATGTGGGCAGCATGCTCTCCGCCACGGTTGCGGACGGCACCGGCGGAATGCAGGCCTGGCTTTCACCGGGAGCCCGGATACCCCTCGTCTTCAGCCACACCAACGTGATCTTCACGGCCGGCCCCACCACTTACGAGTTTGCCGTCCATCTCAAGACGCCGTCCTTCCGGCAGGAGGCCCTGGACGACGAAAGCGGCGGGGACACCACCATCGGACCCGTCGTATTCACCGATTCCCAGAAGGCGCTCATTGTTGCCCTGGCCGAGCCGATGCTGCGACGCGACGGCACGGGTTTCAGCGCCATCCCGTCGTCGGCTGCCGCCGCCAAGACCCTCGGCTGGGCGCTGACCCGGTTCAACAGAAAGCTGGACAACGTGTGCGACAAACTTGACCGCGTCGGCGTGGCGGGGCTGCGCGGCGGCGGCGGAAAGCTGGCCACCAACCGGCGCGCCCGTCTGGTTGAACACGCCGTGACCTCACACCTGGTGACAGCGGATGACCTGTACCTGATCGACAAAATGAGGGGAGTCGACGAAGGGTGAAAATCCGACTGACACTGCGCCGGGACCCGGCCGAAGCGAAGGACCTCGCAGTAACGGTTGACGGCCTGGCTACCGTTGCCGACATTGCCACTCAGCTGTGGGCGGCCGATCCTGAACGGCGGGGCACGCAGCTGCCGGAAAACCTGTCGCTGTGCATTGATGAGGCGTTCGTCGCCGGCGGAATGCGCGGCAACGTCCTCAACCGGGCCGACAACCTGCTGGAATCGGGGCTCAGGCCGGGGTCCATTGTGTCGTTGACACAGGTCAGCGAGCAGTTTGCCGCACCGGGGGCTAACCGCGGACCCGCCGCGGCGACCCTCCGTGTCCTGTCCGGTCCCGACGTCGGGCAGGAGTTTTCGCTGCCATCGGGCACGAGCTACATCGGCCGGGACCGGGACGTCGACATCAGGCTCTCGGACCCCATGACGTCGAAGCGGCACGCCCGCATCACGGTGGGCGAAACCGTGGAAATAGCGGACACCAACTCCGCCAACGGGCTGATCATGGACGGGTTGCCCGTTATCCGAGCCACGCTGAACTCCTCCGACACCGTGACCCTGGGCGACACCACCGTTGCCGTGGTGACGCTCGGCCACCACGGGGGCGCGCCGACGTCGCCGCTGGTGGACTTCAACCGCTCACCGCGGGTGGTGCCGCGGTTCGCCCCGCCCAAGCGGGTCCTTCCGGCCGGTCCCAAGCGCCAGGAGCACCAGCCGTTCCCGTACATCATGCTGGTCACGCCGCTCCTGATGGGCGCCGTACTGTTTGCCGTCACCGGCAATCTGCTCTCCGTCCTGTTCATGATGATGATGCCGCTGTTCATCATCGGGCACTACGTTGACCACAAAATGCAGGGCAAGCGGGAACGCAAGGAACAGCTCAAACAGTTCCGCGAGGCCATGGCCGCCTTCCGCGCGGACATCACCGAGCTGCAGAAGGTGGAGCGGTCCGTGCGGCTCCAGGAAGCTCCGTCCGTCAGTGACACCGTGGATTCCATCTACAAGCTGGGACCGCTGCTCTGGACGCACCGGCCCGAGCACAAGGGGTTCCTGGGCCTGCGCTTCGGGCTGGGGACGGCGCCGTCGCGCATCAGGTTCGAGGAGCCGGCCAACAACGAAACCGAAGCCGAGTACATGCAGGAAATCCAGGCCTGCCTCAAGCAGTTCCAGGACATCGAAGGCGTGCCCATCGTGTCCCAGCTCCGCACCGCCGGCGCCTTCGGGCTTGCCGGCGCCCGCGGCCTCGTGGATGATGTGGCGCGCGGCGTGGTGCTGCAGACCGTCGGGCTGCATTCCCCGGCCGAAGTCGTGGTCACGGCGATCACGTCCGCCCAGTCCCGGGAACGGTGGAACTGGCTCCAATGGCTGCCACACGTCGGCTCGGGTCACAGCCCGCTCAGCGGTGACCATCTCGCGGCCGGCCCGGCCGGCGGAACCTCGCTGCTGGCCAGGCTGGAAGACCTCATCGACCAGCGGGAAGCCGGCGCGCAGGGGCCCCGCCCGGTTCCGCGGCCCGGCATCGACAACGAGAACAGTGACGTCCCGGGACCCGTCCTGCCGGCCGTCCTGGTCATTGTCGAAGACGACGCTCCCGTTGACCGCGGCCGGCTGACACGACTCGTGGAACGCGGCCCCGATTCGGGGATCCACGTTATGTGGGTGGCCACCAGTGTCCAGTCCCTCCCCGCCGCGTGCCGCGACTTCATGGTGGTCGACGGCGACCATGGAACCACCACCGGGCAGGTCCGGCTGGGGCGCCACACCTACCCGGTCAGCTGCGAAAGTCTCGACGCCGAACTCGCCTCCCAGCTCGCCCGCATGCTGTCCCCGGTCATCGACGTGGGCAAGCCCGTGGACGATGACTCCGACCTGCCCCGGGCAGTGTCCTACGTGAGCCTCATCGGCAAGGACTTCATGGACAACCCCCACGCAGTGGCGGACCGCTGGAAGGAGAACAACTCGGTCCACTCCACGGCCGTTGCCAACCGCAAGGACAACGGCACACTCCGGGCACTGGTGGGATCCAAAGGCATCGAACCGCTGTACCTCGACCTGAAGAACGAGGGCCCGCACGCGCTGGTGGGCGGCACCACCGGCGCCGGCAAGTCCGAATTCCTGCAGTCCTGGGTCATGGGCATGGCAGCCGCCTACAGCCCCGACCGGGTGAGCTTCCTGTTCGTGGACTACAAGGGCGGCGCGGCCTTCGCGGACTGCCTGCACCTGCCCCACACCGTGGGCCTGGTGACCGACCTCTCGCAGCACCTGGTGCGCCGGGCACTGACATCGCTGCGGGCTGAACTCCACTACCGGGAACACCTGCTCAACCGGAAGAAGGCCAAGGACCTCCTGGGCCTCCAGCGCGAGGCGGACCCCGAGGCTCCGCCCTACCTGATCATCATCGTGGACGAATTCGCGGCCCTGGCCACGGAAGTTCCCGAGTTCGTGGACGGGGTGGTGGATGTGGCCGCCCGCGGCCGGTCCCTGGGACTCCACCTGATCCTGGCTACGCAGCGGCCGGCGGGCGTCATCAAGGAAAGCCTGCGCGCCAACACCAACCTGCGGGTGGCTCTCCGGATGGCCGACGAGGACGACGCCACCGACATCCTCGGCGTGCCCACCGCTGCGTATTTCGACCCCTCCATCCCGGGGCGCGGCGCCGCGAAGACCGGCCCCGGCCGCATCCAGGGCTTCCAGACCGGCTACGCCGGCGGCTGGACCACCGAAAAGCCGCAGGCCCCGCAGATCGACATCGTGGAGATGGCCTTCGGCTCGGGGCCCAGCTGGGCTGCACCGGCGCCGGAGAAACCGGTGCGGGAAGAACCTGCGGGCCCCAATGACATCGCCCGGATGACCGCCAACATCATCAAGGCCGCGGAGGTCTTGTCCATCGCCCCGCCACGGAAGCCGTGGCTCAACGAGCTGGCCAAGACCTACGACTTCTCCAAGCTCCCCAACCCCAGGACAGACGAACGCCTGCTCCTCGGTGTGGCCGACGACCCGGCGCACCAGGACCAGCCCACCGTGTTCTACGAGCCGGACAAAGACGGCAACATGGCCATCTACGGAACCGGCGGCTCGGGCAAGTCGGCCGCGCTGCGCGGCATTGCCATTGCCGCTGCCGTCACCCCGCGCGGGGGACCGGTCCACGTCTACGGGATCGACTGCGGGTCCTCGGGACTAAAGATGCTCGACGGACTGCCGCACGTGGGCGAGATCATCAACGGCGACGACGTCGAACGCGTCGGCAGGCTGCTGCGGTGGCTGCGCGACGTCGCCGATGACCGCGCCGCCCGCTTCGCCGATGTCCGGGCCTCCACCATCGTGGAGTACCGGAAGCTCGCCAACGACCCGGACGAGAAGCGGATCTTCATCCTGGTGGACGGCATGTCCGCCTTCCGCGAGGCCTACGAATACAGCCGCCTGTCCGCGCTGTGGGACATCTTCCTGCAACTGGCCACGGACGGCCGGCCGCTGGGCATCCACCTGGTGGTCACCGGCGACCGGCCCAACTCGGTGCCGGCCTCGCTGCTGGCATCGATCCAGCGGCGCCTGGTGCTGCGCCTCTCCTCCGAAGACGACTACATCTCGCTGGACGTGCCCAAGGACGTCCTGAGCCAGGCCTCACCTCCTGGCCGCGGCCTGCTGGTAGTACACGAGGTCCAGCTTGCCGTGCTGGGCGGCGATTCGAACCTGGCGCTGCAGGCCCGCGAGGTGAACAAGCTCAGTGAGGCCATGCTGCGCCAAGGCGTGCAGAAGGCGCCCCAGATCGAACGCCTGCCCGAGCAGGTCGACCTGGACATCCTCCCCGCAGGAAGCCCGGACCTGCCGGTCATCGGCGTGGACGATGAGACGCTGCAGCCTGCCGAAATCCTGGCCAAGGGTCCGCTGCTCGTTGCGGGCCCGCCGGGCGCCGGCCGCACGGTGGCCCTGGTCACCATGGCCTACGCCCTGCGCCGGTCCAACCCCGGCACCGAGCTCATCTACATCGGCTCCCGCCGGTCCGCCGTCGCCTCCCTGAAGGTATGGAACCGGACCCTTGTTGGCGCCGACGACGTCGAGGAAGCCATCGACGGGCTGGTGGACCACTCCGCGGAGAACCCCGGCAGGCTTGCCATCTTCATCGAGGGCCTCACCGAGTTCACGGACACCGGGGCCGAGTCCGGGATCGAGCGGCTTGTCACCACCTCCATCAAGGCCGACCAGTGGGTGGTGGGGGAGTCCGAGACCTCCACCTGGTCCTCCGCCTGGTCCCTGTCGCAGCCGTTCAAGTCCGGCCGTCGCGGCCTGCTGATCAACCCCGGGGACATCGAAGGCGACAGCCTCCTCAGCACGTCGCTCGGCAAGGTCAGCTCCGATTTCATTCCGGGCCGGGGTTACATCGTGGGCCGGGGCAAGGTCCGCAAGCTGCAGATCGCGCTGCCGCCGGAAAACCGCAGCCAGACTGAACCGGACCTGGGCCGCGTGGGGGCGGCACGATGAGCGTCGGGAGCCGGACAATGTCGGAGATCTAAGGCAGGATAGGTCTGTGAGCACAGGGAACACGGCAGCAGACACCGAAACGCAAGGCGCAAGCACTTCCGAGGCAAGCACTTCCGGGGAGAGCGATTCCCGGGAGAAAGTGCCCTCCGGGGCTGTGCGCGAGGAATACGAAAACCTGGTGGAAGAGGTCCGCAAACACCGCGTCGCGTACTACCAGGAAGACGCCCCGATCATTTCGGACGCGGAGTTCGACGAACTCTTCCGCCGGCTCGAAACGATCGAAGCCATGCACCCGGAGCTGGTGTCCAACGATTCGCCCACCCAGGAAGTGGGCGGCGAAGTGTCCGCCGCGTTTGCCGCCGTCGAACACCTCCAGCGGATGTACAGCCTTGAGGACGTCTTCTCGCTCGAGGAACTCGAGGCCTGGATCGCCAAGGCGGAAGCCAGCATCGCGAAAGTCGGCAACGGAGCGGCCGGGCCGGCGTGGCTCACCGAATTGAAGATTGACGGCCTGGCCGTGAGCCTGCTCTACCGCGACGGCAAACTGGTCCGGGCGGCCACCCGCGGGGACGGCTACACCGGCGAGGACATCACGCACAACGTCCTGACCATCAAGGAAATCCCGCAGCAGCTGACCGGCGGGAACTTCCCGGCCGAGATGGAGGTCCGCGGCGAAGTCTTCATTCCCTCCCAGGCCTTCGCCGAATTCAATGAAGCCCTGATCGAGGCCGGGAAGGCACCGCTGGCCAACCCGCGGAATGCCGCGGCCGGCTCGCTTCGGCAGAAGGACCCGGCGGAGACCGCCAAGCGCCCGCTGCGCATGTACGTGCACGGCATCGGTACCCGCGAAGGGCTGGACACGGTGAGCCAGTCGGACACGTATCGCCAGCTCGCGGAGTGGGGCCTGCCCACCAGCCCGTACTTTGAGGTCCTCGGCAGCCTGAAGGAAGTCCTCGATTTCATCAAGCGCTACGGCGACAAGCGGCACAGCCTCACGCATGAGATCGACGGCATTGTGGTCAAGGTGGACGACTTCGCCACCCAGCGGGCACTCGGGTACACCTCGAGGGTACCTCGCTGGGCCGTCGCCTATAAGTACCCGCCGGAGGAGGTCCACACCAAGCTCCTGGACATCGCCGTCAACGTGGGACGCACCGGCCGGGTCACCCCCTTCGGAGTGATGGAACCGGTCAAGGTTGCGGGCTCAACCGTGGAAATGGCCACCCTGCACAACCAGGAAGTCGTCAAGGCCAAGGGCGTAAAGATCGGCGACATCGTGGTGCTGCGCAAGGCGGGCGACGTCATCCCGGAGATCGTCGGGCCCGTACTTGCCCTTCGTGACCAGCAGGATCCGCCCGTGCGGGACTTTGTCATGCCCACGGACTGCCCATCTTGCGGAACACCGCTTGCCCCGGCAAAGGAGGGCGACGTCGACATCCGCTGCCCGAATGCGCGGTCCTGCCCGGCCCAGCTGCGTGAACGTGTCTTCCACGTGGCCGGCCGCGGCGCCTTCGACATCGAAGCGCTCGGCTGGGAAGCCGCAATCGCCCTGACCCAGCCGGCGGAGCCGGAAACGCCGCCGCTGACCAGCGAGGCCACGCTCTTCCGGCTCACGCGCGAAGACCTTGCCAATGTCCGGATCCGCCGGGAGAAGCGGTCAAAAGGCGTGCCCACCGGCGAATACGAACTCGTGCCGTACTTCTACAGTAAGGGCACGGCCAAGACGCCCTCCAAGCCGACGGCCACCACGGAAAAACTCTTCAGCGAACTGGAAAAGGCCAAGACCCAGCCGCTGTGGCGCGTCCTTGTGGCGCTGTCCATCCGGCATGTCGGGCCGCGGGCCTCGCGGGCCCTGGCCACAGCCTTCGGCTCGATGGACGCCATCCGCCGGGCCTCCGAGGAGGAACTCGCCCACGTCGACGGCGTGGGCCCGGTGATCGCGGCGGCGCTGACGGAATGGTTTGCCGAGGACTGGCACCGCGAAATCGTGGACACGTGGGCAGAGGACGGCGTGCGGATGGAGGATGAGCAGGACGCTTCCACACCGCGGACCCTGGAAGGGCTGTCCATCGTGGTCACGGGAAGCCTTGAAGGATTCAGCCGGGACGAAGCCAAGGAAGCCATCCTCATCCGCGGCGGCAAGGCGGCAGGTTCGGTTTCCAAGAACACCAGCTATGTCGTAGCGGGCGAGAATGCCGGGACCAAGCTGGACAAGGCCGAGCAGCTGGGCCTCCCGGTGCTGGACGAGGACGGATTCCGCGCGCTGCTGGCCCACGGCCCCGCAGCCTTTGCGGACGAAGCCGCCGGCAGCGGCGGCAAGCCTGGGCCGGACGAGCGCGAACCCGGCGACGCCGGACCGGGCGATCCCGAACCCGACGACGCCGAACTGCAGGAAGCCGGACTCCACGACGCCGAACTCCATGACGCCGGACACCACGGGGAAGAGTCAGCGAAATGAGCAGCACGACGGCTGAGCTGCTCGAGGTGGCCAAAGCGGCTGCCGCTGCCGGGGCCGCGGTTCTCGCGGCCCGGGACGCCGCCCAGCTGGACGTCAGCAACAAGGGCGCCGCAGGGGACTGGGTGACCGCTTTCGACGTCGCCGCTGAAAACGCCGTACGGGAGGTCATCACCCGGGCACGCCCGGAGGACACCGTCACCGGTGAGGAACACGGCACCGTCCGCGGCGGGAATCCCAGCGGCTACCGCTGGTCCATTGATCCGCTGGACGGCACCACCAACTTCATCCGCAACATCGTCTACTACGGCACCTCAGTGGCAGTGGCCGGTCCCGACGGCGCCTGGCTCGCCGGCGTCGTGAACGCCCCGGCCCTGGGCCGCGTCTACTACGCCTCGCGCGGAGGCGGCGCCTGGCTGGAGGAACGGGGCCAGCGGACCCAGCTCACCGGTCCCGTCGCCGGGCGGAAAGGCCAGATCCTGGCCACCGGGTTCAGCTACGATCCGGGGGTCCGCGCGGAGCAGGCCGAGGCCCTCGGCGGCTTTATGGACGGATTCGCCGATGTTCGGCGGCTCGGGTCCGCTGCCTTGGACCTGTGCCTCGTGGCGGACGGCACGCATGACGCCTTCGGGGAACGCGGACTCAACGAGCACGATTTTTCCGCCGGCGCCCTGATCGCCGAGGAGGCCGGCTGCTGGGTCCGCCGTCCCCGGCTGACCAGCCCCCTCGACGGCGGGCCCTCCGATGAGGAGCGCCTTGCCGCCTGGACCTGTGCCGGGACCCTGGAGCTGTCCGGGAAGTTTCCGCTGTAGGGATTTACGCCCCGGCGGCGGCCAGCCTGGCGGCGGTGTAGCGGTTGACCGGGCGTTCCAGCCCGTAGTGCCCGCGCAGGGTGCTGGCCGTGTACTCCCTCCGGAACAGGCCGCGCTGCGGCAGGACTGGCACCACGTGGTCCACGAAGGCCTCGAGCCCTGAGGGGAGCACGGCCGGCATGATGTTGAAGCCGTCGGCTGCGCCGTTTTCGAACCAGTGCTGGATGGCATCAGCCACCTGCTCGGGTGTGCCGGAAAAGGTGCGGTGCCCGCGGCCCCCGCCAAGGCGTCCGATCAGCTGCCGCACCGTGAGCTCTTCGCGGCGGGCAAGTTCCACAATCAGGGTGTACCGGCTCTTCGCACCCTGGACGGAGTCCTCGTCCGGGAGCTCTGCGGGCAGCTGCCGGTCCAGCGGAAGGTCCTCCGGGCTGACTCCCAGGGTCTTCGCCAGTTCGAGCCGCGCATATTCGGGCCGGATGAGCTCATCCAGTTCGCGTTCCAGCTTCTTGGCCTCGGCTTCCGTGCCGGCCAGCACCGGAACAATGCCGGGCAGGATCTTGATGCCCTCGGGGTTGCGTCCGGCCGCCGCGGTGCGGGCCTTCAGGTCGGTGTAGAAAGCCTGGGCGTCCTCGAGCGTCTGCTGTGCGGTGAACACAGCCTCGGCGTACTGCACCGCGAGGCCCTTGCCGTCTTTGGAGGATCCGGCCTGGACGATCAGCGGATAGCCCTGCGGCGACCGCGGCACGTTCAGCGGACCCCGCACGCGGAAATGCTTTCCCGCGTGGTCGATGGGCCGGACTTTGTCCGCGTCCGCCCACACGCCGGCCTCCTTGTCGGCAACAACGGCGTCGTCGTCCCAGCTGTCCCACAGCTTGCCGGCAACGTCCAGGAACTCAGCCGCCCGTTCGTACCGGGTGGCGTGCGCAGGCTGGTCATCGACGCCGAAGTTCCGTGCGGCGTCGGGCCCTGCGGTGGTCACGACGTTCCAGCCGGCACGGCCGCCGCTGACGAAATCGACCGAAGCGAAGCGGCGGGCAAGGTTGAACGGATCGTTGTAGGTGGTGGAGGCCGTGGCAATCAAGCCGATCTTCTCGGTGGCTGCGGCGATAGCGGTCAACAGGACCGTGGGTTCGAGCTTCCCGGCGGGCCGGCGCCCCACGTCGCCGAAAACCACGGGGGAGTCGGCGAAGAAGATGGAATCGAACGTTCCGCGCTCGGCAATCCGGGCCAGGTTGCGGTAGTGGCCAATGTCCGTGCTGGCAAAGGGGTTGCTTTCAGGCAGCCGCCAGGAGGCTTCGTGGTGGCCGGTGCTCATGAGGAAGGCATTGAGGTGCAGTGTGCGCTGGGCGGGGGCCATGGTGGTGGTCCTGTCTGTCGGGGCGGCGTCGGGTGGTGCAAATCAACCACAGGCTCCCCGCTGCCTGCCAGCGCTGCCGACCACTGGAGAAACGGCCGGAAATACAGGGCAATGCCCGGAATACGGGGAAATACGGGGCAACGCCCAGGACACGCAGCTCAACAGGAAGCAACGTGGACAGGACCGGCGGGCACTCCTCCCGGTAATAGTTCCCGGTGATAGTTCAGTCACGGAAACGGCCCTTTCGGGGACGGCCGGAGGGGCCAGCGACTACCATTGATAAGTGCATTCGCAGATCCTCATTCGGCCCGCCGTAGCGGCAGATTTCGACGCCGTGGCCCGCATTACGCGGGACGCCTACCTTGCCGCGGGCTACTTCGCGAGTGCCGACCACCCCTACATGCTGCAGATCCAGGACGTGGCCACCCGGGCCAGCCAGGCCACCATCTGGGTTGCCGAGCGGGCCGGACGCGTCGTGGCATCGGTGACGCTCGCCGTCGCCGGTGAACCGTTCGCCGACATCGCACTGGCCGACGAACTCGAATTCCGCATGCTGGTGGTGGATCCGGCGGTGCAGCGCAGCGGCGCCGGCAAGGCCCTGGTTGAGGCGATCATCGGCCACGCGAAGGCGCTCGACGGCATCAAGGCCGTGGCCCTGACAACAGGCGGCACCTGGGAAAGCGCCCACGGGCTGTACCGCAAGACCGGCTTCCAGCGTGTTCCCGAGCGGGACTGGTTTGTGCCGGATACTGACATAAAGCTGCTGGTTTACCGGCTCGACGTCTAGCCGCCCTAGAGTGGTGCCGACTCAAGGCATCATCGAAAGGCACACCATGCGCAAGACATTCGGTTCCGGCTCCAGCTGGGAGCAGACCCTCGGCTATTCCCGTGCAGTGCAGGTGGACAATACCCTGTACATCTCCGCCACTGCCGCCAGCGGGGACAACGGAATCGTGGGTGAGGACTTCTACACCCAGACCAAGTACATCCTGGAAAAGCTGGGCGCAGTCCTGGCCGACGCCGGGTTCGAATACGACGACGTGGTCCAGTCCAAGCTGTACCTGACGGACATCAGCAAGTGGGAAGACGCCGGCCGGGCCCACGGAGAAGTGTTCGGCGACATCCGCCCCACCCTGTCCCTGGTCCACGTGCTGCCGTTCCTCGACCCGAAGATGCTTGTGGAGATCGAACTCGTGGCCCAGAAGAGCGCCAGCTAGCAGAGCAGAGCGCCGGCCGACGGAGCGCGAACGGACACTTGGGGCCCCCGGCGTGAGGGCCTCAAGTGTCCGTTCGCGCCGGGGGATGGGCCTCAAGTGTCCGTTCGCGCTTAAGAAGCCGGCAGGCCGTAGCGGTGTTCCGGGCGGCCCGTCGTTCCGTAGCGGAGCTGGATGTCGACGGCGCCGTCGTCCGCCAGCGAGGACAGGTACCGCTGGGCGGTTGCGCGGGAAACGCCAACCCGCGCCGCCACTTCAGCCGCCGAATACTGTTCCCCGGGCTCCAGGGACTCGAGCACGGCCGCTTCCGTGGCGGAGCGCGGCTTGGCCGACACCGAGGCGTCGCCGGGGATCAAGGAGCGTTTCGCCCGCTCCACCGTGTCCTGGTCGAGCGCCCCGGGCTGGGCGAGGATCCGCCGGTACCGGGCATAGGACCGGAGCTGCTGGGACAGCGACTCGGCGGTGAACGGCTTCAACAGATAGCCCAGGGCGCCGCGGCGGAACGCCACCCGCAGCGAGACCGCGTCCGACGCCGCACTCAGGATCATCGTGTCCACGTCCAGCTGGCGGAGCAGGTCGAGTCCCGAGGCGTCCGGCAGGTACACGTCCAGCAGCACCAGGTCCGGACGCAGGCTGTGGATGGCCTGGAGCGCCAGCGCCGCCGAACCGGCCGGGGGCAGCGCCAAAAATCCCGCCACCGAGTCCACGTAGGCCGCGTGCAGTTTGGCCACGTGGAAGTCGTCGTCCACGATCAGCACCCTGTAATCCTCAGCCATCACTGTCCTTCCTGATGAGCCCGTCGTCGCTGACGGGCGCGCCGTTCTTAACAGACCCGTTCTTAACAGAATCGGCAGTGGTCCGCGGCAACGTTGCCATGAACACCGCCCCGGGCCCCCCGGGCGACCCGGGGTCCAGGACCCGGACGTCGCCGCCGCGGCGCCGGGCCAGCTGCCGCGACAGGGCCAGGCCCAGACCCTGCCCGCCGCCGGCACGGGCCGGCCGTGCCGCCGTCGTGAATCCCTCCGCGAAAACCGCCTCCGGCCCGCTTTCAGCCGTTTCGGCCGGGAGCCCGTCGCCGGAATCCGCGACGACGATGTGCAGCGTGCCGCCGTCGGGTCCCGGTTCGTCCAGCAGTTCCACTTCCACCCAGCGGTCCGCAGCAGAGCCGGCGACGGCGGCATTGACGGCGTTGTCGATGAGGTTTCCGAGCACTGTGGTGACGTCCTGCGGCTCGGTGACCTGGCCGCGCACCAGGGTTTCCGGACCGATCCGAAGCGCCACGCCGCGCTCGTCGGCCTCAACGCCCTTGGCTCCCACGAACGCCTGCAGGTACGGGTCCTGGAGCAGCTCGGCCTGGTCCACCGGGAACTTCAGCGGACCCGTGGCGGCGAGGCGGGCCAGGTAGTCACGCGCCTGTTGGTGCTGGCCGATGCTCATGAAGCCGGCAATGGTGTGCAGCTGGTTGGCGAATTCATGGCGCTGGGCCCGCAGGGCGGTCGACATGGTTCCCACGGCGTCCAGCTGGCGGGTCAGGTGCTGCAGCTCGGTGCGGTCGCGGAGCATCACCACCCAGCCCAGGTCCTCCTGCCGGTGAAGGGCCTTCCGGGCGCTGGCCACCAGCACCCGCGCGCCGGCAATGATTTCGACAGCGTCCGCCTCGGCCGCATCCGGCCGGGTCAGGGCCTTCAGCTGCCCCGGTACCGGAGCCTTCTCCCACGGCGTCCCGGCGAGGTCCGGCAGGCCAAGGAGCCGCTGGGCAGCGGCGTTGAACACGCTGATCCGGCCGTCCGCCGCGACGCCGATCACGCCGTCGTCCACGCCCTGGAGGACCGCCACCTGGTCGTGGACCAGCGTGCTGATTTCTTCCGGTTCCAGGCCCAGCGTCAGCCGCTGCAGCCGGCGTCGGAGCAGGAAGGAGGCCAGGATTCCGGCCACCAGCGAACCTGCCGCGGTCAGTGCGATGGGCACGATGTCCCGGGCCAGGCTCTGGACGATGCTCTCGGTGGAGTACCCCACGCTGACCTCGCCCACTATGGCCGCCGAATCGGGGGCGAACACGGGCACCTTGGCACCTGCAGAAGGGCCCAGCGTTCCGGTGTTCCGGGTGGTCACCTCCTTGCCCGACAAGGCCTCGGAGGGGTCGGTGCTGACCTTTTCACCGAGCCGCTCGGCGTCCGGGTGGGCCAGCCGGAGGCCTGTTTCATCCGTGATCACCACAAACAGTGCGCCGGTGCGGGTCCGCGCACCCTCGGCCACCGCCATCAGCGGGCCGGCAAGCAGCACGTCCCGCGGGGGAGTGCCTTCCTGCCGGCTGATGGCCTGGACCTCCCCGCGGACTGCGGGATCGGAGGCCACCGTGCGGGCGAGGGTGAGTGCCTGGTTTTCCGCTTCCCGGCCAAGCCGCTCGTAGGTCAGCCAGGCGTGGACTGCGCCGCTGAGCAGAACAACGAGCAAAACCACTCCGAGCTGGAGCAGCAGGGTCTGGGTGGAGAACCGCAGGGACTGCCTCGGTGCCGGACGCTTCATTGCCCTCCTGACGGGTCGTGGCCGCTATGACGGGCTTTCCCATGGTGTCGGCAGCGACGAACCAGGGGGAAATCAACCCGGTGAGCTAAATGAGCAAAATGCTCCCAATAAGCAGTATGCCAATCAATTGAGCCAAAGGCACTGCCGTGACCCGGGCCACTCTAACGTCTGTAGTGCGCATCACACCGTAGTGGTGCCATTGACTGACAAAGGAGCCGGCCGTGCTGGTATTACTTGGATTCGCCATGATCGCGGTATTCATGGTGCTGATCATGACGAAGAAGTTGACGCCCGTGCTGGCGCTGATCATTGTTCCCACCGTCTTCGGGCTGTTCGCCGGGGCGGGACTGGGCATCGGGGACATGGTCCTGGACTCCATGAAGTCCATGACCTCCACCGCAGCCCTGCTGATGTTCGCCATCATCTACTTCGGCCTGATGATCGACGTCGGGCTGTTCGACCCGCTGGTGCGGTTCATCCTCCGCAAGCTGGGCAACGACCCCGCCAAGGTGGTGCTCGGCACCGCCCTGCTGGCTGCCGCGGTGTCCCTCGACGGCGACGGTTCCACCACGTTCATCCTCACCACGGCGGCCATGCTGCCGATCTACCTCCGGCTGAAGATGAGCCCCGTGGTCCTCACCTGCGTGGCCGGCCTGGCCAACGGCACCATGAACATCGTGCCTTGGGGCGGCCCCACCGCCCGCGCCGCCAGCGCCCTGAAGATCGACGTCAACGAGGTCTTCGTTCCCATGATCCCGTCACTGATCGCCGGCCTCGCCGTCGTGCTGGTCTTCGCCTGGGTGCTCGGCCTGCAGGAGCGCAACCGCCTCCGCGCCACCCAGCCGGAGATCTGGGGAACGCCGTCTACGGCAGAGCCCTTTACCGCTGAAGCGTTCGACGGCGGCACTCCCGCCGGCAGCGGCCGCACCGGCCGCGGTGGTTCGGGCCGCGGTACCGCACCTGTTCCCGCAACGGGCGGCCCCGCCGTTGGCGGTGAAGGCTCCTCCGTCGCCGTGCTGGAACGCACCGAAACGCTGGTGGATGACAGCGACACCGCCATGGCCGACACGGCACTGGACCCCAACCGCGAGACGCTCCGTCCCAAGCTGCAGTGGTTCAACCTGGGCCTCACGGTCGCCGTCATGGGCATGCTCATCGCCGACCTCGTGCCCCTTCCCTACGTCTTTATGGTCGGCTCGGCCATCGCCCTGCTGGTGAACTTCCCCCACGTCAAGGACCAGGGCAAGCAGCTGGTGGCGCACGCCCCGTCGATCGTCGCCGTGGTGAGCATGGTCATGGCCGCTGCAGTCCTGACCGGCGTCCTGACCGGCACCGGCATGGTCGAGGCCATGTCTGCGTGGCTGGTGCAGATCATCCCGTCCAGCATGGGACCGCTCATGGCAGTCATCACCGGTGTCCTTAGCATCCCCATGACGTTCTTCATGAGCAACGACGCCTTCTACTTCGGTGTCCTGCCCGTCCTGAGCGAGACGGCCGCCCACTACGGGATCAGCTCCGCCGAGATGGCCCGTGCCTCCATCACCGGACAGCCGTTCCACATGCAGAGCCCGCTGGTTCCCGCCATCCTGCTGCTGGTGTCCCTAGCCAAGGTGGACCTGGGCGACCACCACAAGAAAGTGCTGTGGCGCAGCGCCGTCGTCGCGCTCGTCATGCTCGCAGTAGGAATGCTGACGGGAGCCATCGGCATCGGTTAGGGTAAAGCTGCCTGCGGCTCCTGCTCCTGGCAGCTCCGGCTGCCTGGAGCAAAGCTGCGGGTCGGTGCTGCCCGTCTGACGCCCGCTGGGGGTCGTCAGGCGGGCACACTGTTGCAACGTAGACTATTGGGGAAACCAAAACTACATTGCAGGGGAGATCCATGGCTGCGATCAACCGCGACGACGTCGCGCATCTCGCGCGTCTCGCGCACATCGAGATGAGTGCTGAAGAGCTGGACCGGATGGCCGGCGAACTGGCCGTCATCGTCGATTCAGTGAAGTCCGTAAGTGAAGCCGCCGGTGATGACGTCCCGGCCACGTCCCACCCGATTCCGCTGACCAACGTGTTCCGCGAAGACGTAGTGGGCCACACCTTCACGGCCGAGCAGTCCCTGAGCGGCGCCCCCGATGCATACGAAGGCCGCTTCAAGGTTCCGGCCATCCTGGACGAGGACTGATAAATGACTGAACTGAACAGCACCGACTCTGCCGCCCTCATCCGACTCTCCGCAGCCGAGCTCGCCCGGAAGCTCGCGGCCGGCGAGGTCACCTCCGTCGAGATCACGCAGGCTTACCTGGACCGCATTACCGCGGTGGACGGCGGCCCCCGCGGAGTGAACGCCTTCCTGCACGTCAACACCGAAGAGGCGCTCGCCGTCGCCGCCGAGGTGGACGCCATCCGCGCCGCCGGCGGCACCGCCGCAGCGGAACTCCACGAACTCGCCGGCGTCCCCATCGCCGTCAAGGACCTCATCGTCACCGTCGGCCAGCCGACGACGGCCGGCTCCAAGATCCTCGAAGGCTGGCACAGCCCGTACGACGCCACGGTCGTCAAGCGCCTGCGCGACGCCAAGATGCCGATCCTGGGCAAGACCAACCTGGACGAATTCGCCATGGGTTCCTCCACCGAGCACTCGGCCTACGGCCCCACCCGCAACCCGTGGGACCTTGAGCGGATCCCCGGCGGCTCCGGCGGCGGTTCGGCTGCCGCCGTCGCCGCCTTCGAAGCACCCCTTGCCCTGGGCACGGACACCGGCGGATCCATCCGCCAGCCGGGCGCCGTCACCGGCACCGTGGGCGTCAAGCCCACCTACGGCAGCGTTTCCCGCTACGGCGCCATCGCCATGGCCTCCTCGCTGGACCAGATCGGCCCGGTCTCCCGCACCGTGCTGGACTCGGCCCTCCTGCACCAGGTCATCGGCGGCCACGACCCCCACGACTCCACGTCCCTGCCGGACGCCTTGGAGGACCTCGTCGCGGCCGCGCGGCTGGGCAACGTTGACGGCATGAAGATCGGCATCATAAAAGAGCTCCACGGCGAGGGCTACCAGGCCGGCGTCGAGAACCGCTTCAACGAATCCCTGGAGCTGCTCAAGCAGGCCGGCGCGGAAATCGTTGAGGTGTCCTGCCCCAACTTCAAATACGCCCTGGGCGCCTACTACCTGATCATGCCGTCGGAGGCTTCCTCCAACCTGGCCAAGTTCGACGGCGTCCGCTACGGGCTGCGCGTGCTGCCCGAACAGGGCCCGCTCACGATCGAACGCGTCATGGGCGCCACCCGCGCCGCCGGCTTCGGCGACGAAGTGAAGCGCCGCATCATCCTGGGCACTTACGCGCTCAGCGCCGGATACTATGACGCCTACTACGGTTCGGCGCAGAAGGTCCGCACCCTGATCCAGCGTGACTTCGAAGCAGCGTTCGCCCGGGCCGACGTGCTGATTTCCCCCACGGCCCCCACTACCGCCTTCAAGCTGGGCGAGAAGCTGAACGACCCCCTGGCCATGTACCTGAACGACGTCGCCACCATCCCCGCCAACATGGCCGGCGTTCCGGGCCTGTCCCTGCCGGGCGGCCTGGCCGACGAGGACGGACTCCCGGTCGGCATCCAGCTCCTGGCCCCGGCCCGCCAGGATGCGCGCCTGTACCGCGTGGGCGCCGTGCTTGAGCAGCTGCTCGAGGCGCAGTGGGGCGGCCCGCTGCTGGACCGTGCTCCTTCGCTGACCGATTCTTTGCCGGCAGTTGCTGCGGCCGGTGCCCCGTCGAACCACGGAGGTTCACACTAATGATTGACGCAACCCTGAGCTTCGAAGAGGCCATGGAGAAGTACGATCCCGTTCTGGGGTTCGAGGTCCACGTGGAGCTCAACACCAAGACCAAGATGTTCTCCTCCGCCCCGAACGTCTTCGGCGACGAGCCGAACACGAACGTCAACGAGGTGGACCTTGGCATGCCGGGCGTCCTGCCCGTGGTGAACAGGACCGCGATCGAGTCCTCGATCAAGATCGGCCTCGCGCTGAACTGCAAGATCGCCGAGACCTGCCGCTTCGCCCGGAAGAACTACTTCTACCCGGACACCCCGAAGAACTTCCAGACCTCCCAGTACGACGAACCCATCGCGTACGACGGCCACCTGGACATCGAACTGTCGGACGGCACCGTGTTCCGCGTTGAAATCGAGCGCGCCCACATGGAAGAGGACGCCGGAAAGCTGACCCACATGGGCGGCGCCGCCGGACGCATCCAAGGCGCCGACTACTCGCTGGTGGACTACAACCGCTCCGGCGTTCCGCTCGTCGAAATCGTCACCAAGCCGATCCAGGGCGCCGGCAGCCGAGCCCCGGAACTGGCCAAGGCCTATGTGGCCGCGGTGCGTGAGATCGTGAAGAACCTCGGCGTCTCGGACGCGAAGATGGAACGCGGCAACGTGCGCTGCGACGCCAACGTTTCGCTGCGCCCGCACGGCCGCGAACGCTTCGGCATCCGCTCGGAAACGAAGAACGTGAACTCGCTGCGCGCCGTCGAACACGCCGTCCGCTACGAGATCCAGCGCCACGCCGCCGTCCTGGACTCCGGTGAGCCGGTCATCCAGGAAACGCGCCACTGGCACGAGGACACCCGCTCGACGACGTCGGGCCGCGCCAAGTCCGACGCCGACGACTACCGCTACTTCCCGGAGCCGGACCTCGTGCCGATCGTCGCGTCCCGCGAATGGGTCGAGGAACTGCGCGCCACCCTGCCCGAGCCGCCGGCCGAGCGCCGCAAGCGCCTGCAGGCCGACTGGGGCTACTCGGACCTCGAATTCCGCGACGTGGTCAACGCCGGCGTCATGGACGAGATCGAGGAAACCATCGCCGCCGGCGCCACGGCCACGGTGGCCCGCAAATGGTGGATGGGCGAGATCGTCGGCCGCGCCAAGAACGCCGACGTCGACCCCGGCCAGCTGGGCGTCAAGGCCGAAACCATCGTGGAACTGAACAAGATGGTCGAAGCCGGCAAGATCAACAACAAGATGGCCGCCGAAGTGCTCGATGGCGTCCTCACCGGCGAAGGCACCCCGGCCGAGATCGTGGAGAAGCGCGGCCTGGCCGTGGTCTCCGACGACGGCCCCCTCCTGGAAGCCATCGACGCCGCCCTCGCCGCCCAGCCCGGCGTCGCGGACAAGATCCGCGGCGGCAAGGTCCAGGCCATCGGCGCGATCGTCGGCGGAGTCATGAAGGCCACCCGCGGCCAGGCCGACGCCAACCGCGTCCGTGAGCTGATCCTGGAGAAACTCGGCGTCCAGGCCTGAGTCCGTGTTTTAACCCAACCGGGTCGCAGCAGGTGTCGTTCATGACGGCATCAACTGCGGCCCGGTTGCGTTTAACGGGAAACGAGTCCGGCCATGATGTCCTCCAAAGCCTCGCAGACCATCCGTACCGAGGTTCGCTTGAGGTTTTCCGGACGGGCCAGGATGTCGATGCGGCGGCGTGTGCTGATGCCCTGCAGCGGCCGCAGCACAATGTCCGGGTTGAGCACCGGCCGGGCCGTATGCCGCGGCAGCAGCCCGATCACGCTGCCGGTTGCCACCAGCCCCGCCACCGTGGAGTAGTCGTTGATGCGGTGGACAATATTCAGTTCCCTGCTGGACACGGCCGCAACGGCGGACAGCACATCCGCGGGGGAGTAGCCGGCATGGCTGGTCACCCACGGTTCGCCGACGACGTCGTGCGCCGTCAGTGTTTCCTTGCCCGCCAGGCGGTGCCCTGCGGACAGGGCCACGTCCAGCGGCTCATGGGCGAGCGGAATGACGGCCACGCGCTCCTCCGGCCAGCGCGGGCTGTGGTCCATGCGGTGGGCCAGCACCAGGTCGTAGCGTGCCGTCAGCGCGGGAAAGTCCTGCTGCGCCACGTCCTCGTCCGACAGCAGGACCCGCGGCTTGTCCGGCGAATCCAGCAGCCGCGCGAGCGGCGCGAACAGCGCCTGGCCGGCGCTGTGGAAGCCGCTGACCGTCACCGGAGCCACCGTGGAGCCGTGGTACACGCCGATGGCCATCCGGGCATCCGCCATCGCGCTGACGACGGCGGCCCCCGCGTCCGCCAGCGCCTGTCCCGCTTCGGTCAGCACCAGGTTCCGGCCCTCCTTCCGCGTGAGCGGCACCTCCACGCTCCGCTGCAGCGCGGCCAGTTGCTGTGAGACCGCCGAGGGCGTAACGACGAGTGTTTCGGCAACCGCTTTGACGCTGCCCAGGGCGCCCAGTTCGCGGAGCATTTCGAGCTGATGGACTTCCATGCCCTGATTCTATTGCTTAGATAAACCTAAATCGTCGATTGAGATAACCTCGGTTGTGCTTACGCTTCTTTGTGGTTCTAATGAAGGGAGACGGCCCGGCAACACCCTCGCCGGGTCCCCGAATACTTGGAGTGAGGAAGCCAATGAAGGCTCTGTACAAGGCCGGCGCACACGCCGGATTTGAACTGGTGGAGCGGCCCGAGCCGGAGACCGGCCCCGGCGACGTGAAGATCCGCGTGATGACCACTGGCATCTGCGGCACCGACCTGCACATCCAGTCCTGGGACGCCTGGGCGCAGGGCATCATTGCGGCACCGCTGATCGCCGGCCACGAATTCTATGGCGAAGTGGTGGAGATCGGCGAGGACGTCCGCGACGTCAAGGCGGGGGACCGGGTCTCCGGCGAAGGGCACGTCGTCTGCGGCATCTGCCGCAACTGCCGCGCCGGCCGCCGGCAGATGTGCATCCACACGGTCAGCGTCGGTGTCCAGCGCGACGGGGCGTTCGCCGAGTACGTCGTCATCCCCGAGACCAACGTCTGGGTTCACCAGGATCCTTCCGTGACTCCCGAACTCGGTGCCATCTTCGATCCGTTCGGCAACGCCGTCCACACCGCGCTGAGCTTCCCCCTGGTGGGGGAGGATGTGCTGATCACCGGAGCCGGCCCCATTGGACTCATGGCCATTGCCGTGGCCCGCCATGCCGGTGCCCGGAAGATCGCCATCACGGATGTCTCCGCCCCGCGGCTCGAGCTGGCCCGCCGGCTGGGCGTGGACCTCGCCATCGACGTTTCCAAGATGCGGGTCAGGGACGCGCAGCGTGAACTGGGGATGCGCGAAGGGTTCGACATCGGCATGGAAATGTCCGGCCACCCGACCGCGCTGCCGGAGATGATCGACAACATGAACCACGGCGGCCGGATCGCGATGCTGGGCCTGCCGAGCCAGTCCATCGACATCGACTGGGGCAAGGTGGTCACCCACATGCTCACCATGAAGGGCATCTACGGCCGTGAAATGTTCGAGACCTGGTACGCCATGAGCGCCATGCTGTCCTCCAACCCCGTGCTGCACGCCAACATCTCGGCCGTGGTGACGGATGTCCTGCCCGCCACGGACTGGGAAAAGGGCTTCGAGGTTGCCCGCGCCGGAGTGGGCGGCAAGGTTGTCCTCGACTGGGCCGTCTTCTAAGCCCCGCCATTCTTCGTTATCGTACAAAAATTCACCCCGCTGAGGAGCGCAACCCATGTATTCAGCCATCAAGGACCAGCTGCAGAACGAGCTGGACGAGATCCGCAGTGCCGGCCTGTTCAAGACCGAGCGCCACATCGACTCCCCGCAGGCCAGCCACATCACCGCCGGCCAGATCGGCGAGTCAGGCGCCACGGTGCTGAACTTCTGTGCCAACAACTACCTGGGCCTGGCCGACCACCCGGACATCATTGCCGCCGCCAAGAACGCCATGGACGAGCGCGGCTTCGGCATGGCCAGCGTCCGCTTCATCTGCGGCACCCAGGACCTGCACCTGGCGCTGGAGGAACGGGTCTCCAGGTTCCTCGGCACGGAGGACACCATCCTGTTCTCCAGCTGCTTCGACGCCAACGGCGGCGTCTTTGAATCCCTGTTCGGCCCGGACGACGCCATCATCTCCGACGCCTTGAACCACGCCTCCATCATCGACGGCATCCGCCTCTGCAAGGCCCAGCGGTTCCGCTACGCCAACCGAGACATGGCAGACCTTGAAGCGAAACTGATCGAAGCCACCACGCAGGCGCAGCCGGCCCGCCGCAAGATCATCGTCACGGACGGCGTCTTCTCGATGGACGGCTATCTGGCGCCGCTCGAAGCCATCTGCGACCTGGCCGACAAATACGACGCCCTGGTGATGGTGGATGACTCCCACGCCGTGGGCTTCATGGGAGCCACCGGTGCCGGAACCCCCGAGCACGCCGGAGTGGGCCACAGGGTGGACATCTACACCGGCACCTTCGGCAAGGCCCTGGGCGGGGCCTCCGGCGGGTACGTCTCCGGCCGTGCCGAAGTAGTGGCCATGCTTCGCCAGAAGGCCCGCCCCTACCTGTTCTCCAACTCGCTGGCACCGGCCATTGTCGCGGCAACGCTCAAGGCCCTGGACCTCGTGGAAAACTCGGCCGAGCTGCGCAGCCAACTGTTCGCCAACGCCGGGCTGTTCCGCAGCCGCATGGCCGAAGAAGGCTTCGACCTGCTCGACGGCGAACATGCGATCGTGCCGGTGATGTTCGGCGACGCCGTGATGGCGGCCAAGGTGGCGGACCGGATGCTCAGCCACGGGGTCTTCGTCACCGCGTTCAGCTACCCGGTGGTGCCCAAGGGAGCAGCCCGGATCAGGGTCCAGCTTTCCGCCGCGCACAGCGCCGACGACGTCGAAGCGTGCGTTCGGGCGTTCGTCGAGAGCCGCGATGCGGTGGCGGCCTAGCGACTGACGGGGCATCGGTTACTGACGGGGCGTCCTGCCGGATGCAAGGATGTAGTCATGTCAGCAAACTACGATGTGGTGATTGTGGGCGGCGGCATTGCCGGACTGTCCCTCGCCTCCGCCCTTGCCGGTAAATGCAGTGTGGCCCTCGTCGAGGCCGAACAGTCCCTGGCCTACCACACCTCGGCCCGTTCGGCGCGGCAGCTGATCCCGAGCTACGGCCCCGTCGTGGTGCAGGAACTGACCCTCCGCACCCTCGGGCTCATGGCGTCCAGGGACGCGGAACTGCCGGAGCCTGTCCTCTCGCCGCGGAGCTTCATGCTGATCGGCGACGAGGACGCAGTCCGCGAAGAAGCCAGTGCCCACATGCACCGGATCTCCCCTGCAGAGGCACTGGAGCTGTGCCCCGTGCTGGATCCCGGGTTCTTCACCGCCGCCGGCCTGGACACGGGCTCCTTCGCCTGCAACGCGCCCGTGCTGCTGGAGGACCACCGGCAGCGTGCGGAGGCGGGCGGCGTGGACATCATCACCGGGGCCAAGGTCCATTCCGCCCAGCGGCTCGGATCCGGCTGGGAGCTCGGCGCCGGCCAGGAAGCCTTTCAGGCCGGCGTGATGGTCAACGCGGCCGGGGCCTGGGCCGACGAGCTCGCCGTGATCAGCGGCGTGGAGAAGCTCGGGCTGCAGCCGTACCGCCGCACTGCGGCGATTGTCGACGTCGGGCATCCGCTACCGGAATCCTGCCCGATGGTGGCGGCGGCGGACGAATCCTTCTACTTCCGCAAGGAAGGAAACGACGTGCTGATTTCGCCGTCGGAATCCGTGCCGAGCGGCCCGGAAGACGCCAAGCCCTATCCGGGTGACGTCGAGGCGCTGGTGGCGCGGCTTAACGCCGTCACCACCATGGGGATTAGGAGCGTCAAGACGGCCTGGACCGGCCTTCGTACGGAAGCCGCCGACGGCGTTCCCGTGGTGGGGTTCGACGCCGAAGCCACCGGATTCTTCTGGCTCGCCGGGCAGGGCGGATACGGTTTCCAGACGTCCTCCGGCATCGCGGAACTTGCCGCAGAGCTGATCCTGGCCGGCCCGTCCGTGGGGCAGCGTGCCTGGAGCGACGAGGCCGGCCTGGATCCGGCATCCCGGACAGCGGCCGCACTGTCTGCCACGCGCTGGTCCATCAGGCACTGAAGAATTGACTCATGAGCACCCTCATCACCAATATCGCCGAACTCATGACCCAGGACGCGGAACACCGTGTCCTCAAAGACGCCGCAGTGGTGATCGAGGGGGAGCGCATCTCCTGGATCGGGCCGTCCTCGGCGGCCCCGGCAGCCGATGACGCCGTTGACGCGGGCGGACGGGCGCTGCTGCCCGGCTGGGTGGATTCCCATACCCACCTGATTTTCGCCGGCGACCGCACCGCGGAGTTCGAGGCCCGGATGGCGGGCGAGAGCTACAGTGCCGGGGGCATCGCCGTCACCACCGGTGCCACCCGGGACACCGGCGACTTCGACCTCACCCGGCTGGCCCTGGGCCGCGTGGCCGAGGCCGTCTCGCAGGGCACCACGTACCTGGAAACCAAGACCGGCTACGGCTTGGACCTGGAGAACGAAACGCGGAGCGCCCGCATTGCCTCCACCGTGGCCGACGAAGTGACGTACCTGGGCGCCCACCTGGTGCCCTCCGGCGTCGACGCCGAGGAGTACACGGATCTGGTGTGCGGACCGATGCTGGCGGCCGTCCGGCCGTATGTCGGCTGGGCGGACGTGTTCTGCGAGCAGGGGGCGTTCAACGAGGAACAGTCGCGCCGTGTCCTGCAGGCCTGCAAGGACGCCGGACTGGGACTTCGGGTCCACGGCAACCAGCTAGGCGAAGGCCCCGGGGTGCAGCTGGCTGTGGAGTTCGGCGCGGCCAGCGTGGACCACGTGAACTACCTGTCGGCCGTCGACGTGGAGGCCCTGGCCGGCAGCTGGGCGGGGTGGCAGGGTCCGGCCGCGGAGGCTGCGGGCGCCGGATCCAATCATCGGGGAACCGTGGCCACGTGCCTGCCGGCCTGCGACCTGTCCACCCGCCAGCCCCTGGCTCCCGGCCGTGAACTGCTCGACGCCGGCGTACCCATCGCACTTGCTTCCAACTGCAACCCGGGGACTTCCTACACAAGCTCGATGGCGTTCTGCGTCACCACGGCCGTGCTGCAGATGCGGCTGAGCGTCCATGAGGCGGTCCGGGCCGCGACGTACGGCGGCGCGCTCGCGCTGCGGCGGGAGGTGGGGAACGACGTCGACGGCGAACGGGCGGTGGGTTCGATCGCCGTCGGCCACCGGGCGGACCTGCACCTGCTCAACGCCCCCTCGGCCACCCACCTCGCATACAGGCCGGGGATTCCGCTGACCCACGCCGTCTGGCGGGCGGGCGTCCGCGCCCGCTAGAAGACCATCGGCGGTGCGTCCAGCACCGTCTCGTCCACGCGGCGGTCCACCCACTGGCTGAAGGGCTTGTCCAGCTCGTACTTGCCGACGTCGGTGCGCACCAGCGTCCGGACCTCTGCATTGTCCGGGTTGTTCAGGGACTCGAAATACTCCACCGACCAGTGGAACCAGCGCATGCAGAACAAGCGCATGGTGAGCCCGTGCGTGACGAAGAGGGCGTTGGGGGCGTAGTTCGGTCTGGACCAGTGCCGGTGGAGCGTCTCCATGAACGAGGAGATCCGGTCGTACACGTCCGAGCCGGATTCACCTTCACGGAACCGGTAGAAGAAATGGCCGTACGCGTTCCGAAGCTCCTTCTGGTCCTCGATGTCGCCGGCGATCTGGAAGTTCGCCCAGTCCTGTTCGCGGAGGCGCGGTTCTTCGATGACCCGCTCCACCAGCGATCCCAGGTTCAGCGCTTCGAGCGTCTGGTAGGCCCGCAGATAGGGCGAGACATAGACGCACACCTGCTGCCCGTCGAGGTCCCGGCGGATCTCCTTGCCCGCGGCCTTCGCCTGCTCCACACCGAGCTCCGTCAGCGGGATGCGGTAATCGGGCACCCTGTTGTAGATGGAGGTATCGGCATTGGCCGCGGACTGGCCGTGCCGGATCATAATGATTTTTCCGGGCGCACTCATAAATTCCAAGCATAAGCCCCGGCCGCGGCCGCCCCGCCGAGCCGCCCCCGCTTGGCGGCGGACAGGAAAGAACCAGAAAGTGCAGGCAAGATAGGAACATGCTGGTTCCCTCCCGCCGTCGTCTGCGGATCGAAGTCTGGATAGTCCTGGGTCTGTCACTGGGGCAGTCCGCGGTGTATTCGGTGGTGCAACTGCTGGACAAGCTGACGCGTGCACCCCTGGCCGAGGGCACCTCCACCCTCAACCGGTCCCAAAGCAGCCGCGAATACTTCGACCTGACCTACCAGCTGCTGGACATCATCTTCGCCCTGATGCCCGTGCTGCTGGTCATCTACTTCCTCACCGAGCACCGGCCGGCGGGGGAGCCCGGATCCTCGGCCTTCCGAAAACTGGGCTTCAACTTCGCACGGCCCGGCAAGGACTTCCTGCAGGGCCTGGGGCTCGCGGCGCTGATCGGCATCCCCTCCCTGGGGCTGTACGCCGCCGGCCGGGCGCTGGGCATCACCACGGCCATCATTCCGAGTGCGCTGGACGCCTACTGGTGGACCATCCCCGTGCTGGTTCTTTCCGCGGTGCGGCACGGGATCGTGGAGGAAGTCATCGTGGTGGGGTACCTGCTGGACCGGCTCGGCAAGTTCGGATGGAGCATGCCGCTGGCCATCTTCACCAGCTCCGTGCTCCGAGGCAGCTACCACCTCTACCAGGGCTTCGGCCCGTTCATCGGCAACGCCGTCATGGGCGCAGTCTTTGCCTGGGTCTACACCAAAACCCGCCGCGTTACGCCGCTGGTGATCGCCCACGCCCTGCTGGACATAGTGGCCTTTGTCGGCTTCAGTCTCTTTGGCAGGGCCATGGGGCTGGGCTGAGCTTAATCGGCCGAGCTTTACCGGGTGAGCTTAAAAGGATTCGGCCGCTATCGGTGGGTGACGACATTGGCACCCGCTGATAGCGGCCGAAGTAGTGAAGGCAGCACGCTGCGGTGGCAGCTTACTGCCGTGATCCATGGACGGACCACAGGGTGGAAGGGATCAGATGACGACTGCGCCGGAGGCGGTTTCGAACGTCACGGAGAGGATTCCGGGCGTCCCGTGCGGGGCGATCCAGTTCACTGCAACATCCTCCAGGGGCCGCTCCACCGGCTCGCCCAGCCACTCGGTGACCCGCTCCGCCGAACCGGCGATGGTGAGGCTGGACATCTTGACGTTGCTTGCATAGGCGTTGGACGGGTGAAGGCCGGGATCGCCTTCCCACTTGAGCATGTAAGGCACCTGCGGGTCTGCAATGAGGCCCAGGATGCCGATCTGCTTCCAGACGAGCTCGCGGCCGTCAGGGAATTTGCGGTTGCCGTTGACCGACGAGCGGCCAAGGCGTGCTTCGAACGGTGCCAGGTCGTCCACTTCGACGCACCAGCCCATCCAGCCGCCGCCTGCTGCGGAGCGGGCCCTGACGGCCTGTCCGAACGGCGCCTTGTCGGATGCCGGGTGGTCCAGGACCTCCACGACCTCCAGGTACTTGTGCCCGGCAAGCGGGATAATCATGTTGCGGGTCCCGAAACGGGGGTGCACTCCGCCCTTAACGGCTTCAACGCCGAGGGCGGACGCAATACGGTCGGTGGTGGCAGCCAAGCCATCTTGTTCACAGGCGTAAGAAACGTGATCCATGCGCATGGCATCATCTTGGCACTTTGTGATGGACCTCTCAGCTAAGGGTGGCCTAACCATGATGGGATAACCGACGGCACGGCCCTGAAGCCCTGTGGAATCGCCGGGTCGACGTCCTTCGTCATAAACCTGTTCGCTCGCAGTGTGCCGTTTCTACACTGGGTCCAGCCCCAGCCTCTACGGCGGCACGTACAACCTGCTGGCCACAGCCTGAAGAAGTTCGGCATCTCCGTCACCTTTGTGGAGGATCCGGACAACCTGCAGCAGTGGAAGGACGCCGTCCGGCCCGACACCAAGCTCTTCTTCGCCGAAGTGGTGTCGAACCCGCGCCAGGACGCGCTGGATCCGCGCTGCCAAAGGCGTCTGAGAGCCGACACCGGGCCGACAGTGGACGGGCCGCCGCGGGGGTTCCCGGGGCGGCCCCTCGCACCATGACTCCTGGCGCCCTCGACGCCGGGAGTCATATAGGTGTCACAATCTTCGCCTTTGCGCCGACGCATTTCGTAGACTCTCTACAGGTCATGAGTGCCAGCGACAGCCCCGGCTTGCTGGCCGGCAACCCTCCTTCCGCGGCGGGGTGCCCCGGGTGAAGACCTGGCCTGCCGGCCAGTTGGCGGCAGGCAAGCGCGAAGAAGAGGTCCTCAGATGACGATTGCCGTCACCCGCAGCGGTGTACCCGGAACAAATAGCCACAACTTGGCGACCAGTGGAGTGGAAACCACGGGCACCACCCCCGAAAGCAGGCTTCCCGGCGGCGCCGGTCCCGACGGCACCGTCAAGTTCGTGAGCATCGGCGCGCTTGATCTTGAAGCCGGCGGACACCTGCCGGACGTCACGCTGGCCTTTGAAACGTGGGGCACACTGAACGCGGACCGTTCCAACGCCGTGCTGGTGCAGCATGCCCTGACCGGCAGCACCCACGTGACGAGGGGAGCCAGCGACGAAGAGGGCTGGTGGGAGCAGCTTGCCGGCCCCGGCGCCCCGGTTGATACGGACAAGTACTTCGTGGTTTCCATCAACATCCTGGGCGGCTGCTACGGTTCCACCGGCCCCTCCACCCCCGCCCCGGACGGGCAGCCGTGGGGTTCCCGCTTCCCCCTGGTGACCCTGCGCGACACCACGGCGGCCGAGGCCCGGCTGGCAGACGCATTCGGCATCGGCAGCTGGTACGCGGTGCTGGGCGGATCGATGGGCGGAGCCCGCGCGCTGGAGTGGGCCGTGAGCTACCCGGACCGCGTCCGGCGCTGCGGCGTGTTCGCCTGCGGCGCCAGCAGCACTGCCGAGCAGATCGCCTTTGCCCAGGCACAGACCCTTGCCATCCGCCAGGACGTCAACTTCAACGGCGGCGACTACTACGGCGGCCCCGAGCCGGAGGCCGGCCTGGCCCTTGCCCGCAGGATTGCGCACATCACGTACCGTTCCGCGGATGAGCTGCACGACCGGTTCGGCCGCAGCGCGCAGGGCGGCGAAGCCCCGCTCGAGGCAGTCTCGCTGGGCGACCGCGGCCGGTACCAGGTGGAGAGCTACCTGGACCACCAGGGCACCAAGCTGGTCCGCCGTTTCGATGCCAACAGTTACATCGCCATCACCGAAGCGCTTATGAGCCATGATGTATGCCGGGGGCGCGGCCCGCTGCGGGAAGCGCTGGCGCAGGCCAAGGCCGAGTTCTTCATTGCCGCCGTCGATACTGACCGGCTGTATTTTCCTGCACAGTCCCGTGAACTTGCGGCGGCGCTTCCGGGCAACGTGCCGGTCCATGTCATCGAAGCGCCCATAGGCCACGACGGGTTCCTGACCGAGATCGGGCAGCTCAACACGCAGCTGCGGCAGAACTTCTTCGCCTAGCCCCGCCGGGCTCAATGTGCATTTATGCAGAGCGCTTCTGCAGAAAATGGCGTTGAGCCTGCGGCAAGGTGAGTCCATACTCTAGGGGACCGGCGCGTTGGTGGTGCACATCACACGCGGCCGCTACGGAATGGTCCACATGGTGTCGACGGAGACGCCGAAGGAGTTCACATGAGCACGCACAACTCCGCCGCAAGGCGCGCAGATGAGACTGACGTCAAGGCCTCAGGCCTCAGGAAAGTAGTAACGGCCTCGATGGCCGGCACCGTTGTTGAATGGTATGAGTTCTTCCTCTACGCCTCCGCGGCCACCCTGGTCTTCGGCAAAATGTTCTTCCCCAACTCCGGCACGGAGCTGGACGGGATCATTGCCGCCTTCGTCACGTACGCGGTGGGCTTCATTGCCCGCCCGATCGGCGGGGTGGTCTTCGGCCACTTCGGTGACAAGTTCGGACGGAAGCAGCTGCTGCAACTGAGCATCATCCTGGTGGGTGTCTCCACCTTCCTGATGGGCTGCCTGCCCACCTTTGCGCAGATCGGCTACTGGGCTCCGGCCCTGCTGGTGTTCCTGCGCTTCGCACAGGGCTTCGCCGTCGGCGGTGAGTGGGGCGGCGCCGTCCTGCTCGTGGCTGAGCACAGCCCCAGCAAGTCCCGCGGATTCTGGTCCAGCTGGCCACAGTCCGCCGTGCCCATGGGCAACCTCCTGGCCACCGGCGTGCTGTTCACGCTGTCCTCCACACTTTCCCAGGAAGCATTCCTCGGCTGGGGCTGGCGGGTGGCCTTCTGGCTGTCCGCGGTGATCGTGATCATCGGCTACTACATCCGGACCAAGGTCCAGGATGCGCCGATCTTCCTGGAGGCACGCAAGGAAGTCACGGTGGAAAGGAAGGGCTACGGCGTGGCCGAGGTCTTCCGCCGCTACCCGCGCGGCGTCTTCACCGCCATGGGCCTGCGTTTTGCTGAGAATATCCTCTACTACCTCGTGGTCACGTTCTCGATCACCTACCTGAAGGTCGTCGTCCAGACGGATACGTCCAGGATCCTGCTTCTGCTGCTGGTGGCTCACTTCATCCACTTCTGCGCAGTGCCGTTGGTGGGAAAGATGTCGGACGCCTTCGGCCGTCGCCCGGTGTACATGGCCGGCGCGATCCTCGGCGGCACCTGGGGCTTCTTCGCCTTCCCCATGATGGACACCGCCAACGACCTGGTCATCCTCGCTGCCATCACCATCGGCCTGCTCTTCCACGCGCTGATGTACGCCGGCCAGCCGTCCATCATGGCGGAGATGTTCCCCACCCGCATGCGGTATTCGGGGGTATCGCTGGGCTACCAGGTCACGTCGATCGTGGCAGGTTCCCTGGCTCCGATCATCGCCACCGCCCTGCTGAGCAACTTCAAGTCCTCGACTCCGGTGGCGCTGTACCTGCTCGGTGCCTGCATCGTCACGGCGGTCTCGGTGTACTTCCTCAAGGAGACCCGCGGAATTTCACTGCACGACGTCGACGCCGCGGACGCGCAGGGAACGGCGGATCTCCTCGCCGCAGGCAAGAAGTAAAGGTCACCCATGCAAGCCGCCGTCCTCTACTCCACTGTTCCGCCCGGAACCAGCTACGCCGACGCCCGCCCGCTGGTGGTCCAGGAACTGGACCGGCCCGAACCGCGCGCCGGCGAACTCGGGATCGCGATCACGTACTCCAGCCTGTGCCATTCGGACCTTTCGGTGGTGGACGGCTCCCGGGTGCGGCCGCTGCCCATGGCGCTGGGGCACGAGGCAGTGGGGCGGGTGGTGGCTGTCGGCGAAGGTATCCGCGACGTCTCCGCCGGAGACCATGTGGTGCT
Organism: Arthrobacter sp. ISL-72; assembly: GCF_018613755.1. Lineage (GTDB taxonomy): Bacteria > Actinomycetota > Actinomycetes > Actinomycetales > Micrococcaceae > Arthrobacter. The sequence continues at coordinate 174,108 of NZ_JAGGPP010000008.1, read as the reverse complement.
GGTCTTCGTGCCCAGCTGCGGTGACTGCCGGGCGTGCCGTTCGGGCCGCCCGGCCCTGTGCCACCGCGCGGCCGAGGTCAACGGCTCCGGCGACCTGCTGCACGGGGACGCACTGCTGCGGACGCCGTCGGGGGAGCGGATCAACCACCATCTGGGGGTGTCGGCCTTTGCGGACTACGCAGTGGTGGCACGGGAATCGGTGGTGGTGATTGACGACGACGTCCCGGACACTGTTGCTGCCATGTTCGGCTGCGCGGTGCTCACCGGAATGGGCGCTGTCCTGAACACGGCGGCGGTCACAGCCGGCCAGTCAGTCGCCGTCTTCGGGCTGGGCGCGGTCGGGCTTTCCGCCGTGATGGCGGCATCCTTGGCCGGTGCTTCTGCTGTGATTGCCATCGACCCCAACGAAGGCAAACACCAGCTCGCCAGGGACTGCGGCGCTACCGCTGTGGGAACTCCCGACGACGCTGCCCGGCTGGTGGCTGACGCCACCGGCGACGGCGTGGACGCCGCCGTCGAAGCTGTGGGATCCGCCGGGGTGATCGCCTCCTGCCTGGACCTGGTTACGCGCGGCGGCGCCGTCGTCTCCGTCGGGCTGCCAAAACCCTCGGCGGAACTGACGGTGCGGGCCCTGCAGTTCGCGGGCGCGGGGAAACGGCTCCTCGGTTCCTACATGGGGGACGCTGTGCCGGAACGGGACATTCCGCGCTACCTTGAGCACTGGCGGGCCGGGCGCCTCCCGGTGGAACTGCTGCATTCGGATACCCGGCCGCTGGCTGAAATCAATGAGGGCCTTGATGCCCTGGCCGCCGGCACGGTGGTACGTCGGCTGTTCCAGGGGTAAGCGCCGCGTTCGATAGGAGTACGTCAGGCTGCCAGGATTTCCCGGCGGCCCGCCACCTCCGCCTTGAGCGCATCAATCACTGCCTGGACCTGCGCAGAGCGCAGCGACTCCGGGCGGGCCACGGCCCAGATGGGGAGCTGGCGCTGGAACAGCTCAGGCAGCACAGGAACGAAGTCCGGGTCATCGGCCACCATGAAGTTGGGCAGCAGCCCGATGCCTCCGCCGCGGCGGACAGCCTCCACCTGGGCGAACACGCTGGTGGCCTGGAAGCTGGATTTCGGGGCGGGCAGCTGCGAGGAGCGGTGCCCCAGCTCCGCCACCTGCAGGGCGGACTCGACGTAGGAAACAAAGCCGTGCTCCCGGATCTCGTCCAGAGTGGCCGGCAGTCCGCGGACCGTGACGTACTGCGGACCCGCGTAGAGCCGCAGGAAGTAGTTGGTGAGGAAGATGGTCTGCGCGTTGGCGACTTCCGTCCTGCCCACCACCACTTCCAGGTCCACACCGGAGCGGTTCTGGCTGACCTTCCGGGTGGCGCTGAGCATCTCCACGTTCAGCAGGGGATTGTCCTGCTGCAGGCGGACCAGCGCCGGAGCCACGAACTCCGCCCCGAATCCGTCCGACGTGCTGATCCGGACCAGGCCGGAGAGAGAATCCCCGCCGTTGCGGATGGCTCCGGTCAGCGAGCCTAATGTTGCCTCGATCGCCTCGGCGGCGGCCACGGCCTGGCTGCCGAGTTCAGTCAGTTCCCAGCCGTGCGGACTGCGCTCCAGAGTGCGGCCGCCCAGCTGCTTGTCCAGCGCCAGGACCCGGCGGGAAATGGTGGTGTGCGTAGTGCCCAGGGTCTCGGCCACGGCGTTGAACCTGCCCAGCCTGGCCACGGTCAGCAGGATGAGCAGGTCATCCGGGCTCGGAAGCCGGTTCAGGTCCAAAGTGTCACCTTCATGATGCAGCCTCTCAGGTTGTGTGCATCATTGCACATGCCCTCTGTGATTTTTCCCCTTGATTGCACTCTAACAGGGTGTGATGGTGGACACGGAACTTCCAGCGTCTTCCGCTGGTCAACGAAGCAAAGGAGCTTACGCCATGGCAGTAGTCAGTTGGATCGGTCTGGGGAACATGGGCGGGTCCATGTCAGCAAACCTGGCACGGGCGGGTCACGAGGTACGCGGATTCGACCTCAATCCAGAGGCGGTGGCAGCCGCCGAAGCGGGCGGGGTCAAGCCCGTGGCCAGCATCGCCGAAGCGGTGGACCGGGCCGACGTCGTCTTCACGATGCTCCCCAAGGGCGAGCACGCCCGGGCCGTCTATCTGGGCGAGGACGGCGTCCTGGCACACGCGGACACGCGCACGCTCCTGGTGGATTCTTCCACGATAGACATTGCCTCCGCCCAGGCACTGCACGACGCCGCCGCTGCCGCCGGCTTCCGTTTCGTGGACGCTCCGGTCTCGGGCGGCATGAGCGGCGCCAAGGCCGGAACCCTGACGTTCATGATCGGTGGCGAGGCGGGCGCTGTGGCTGACGCCACCGAATTCATCCGGCCCATGGCCTCCAACATCATTCCCACCGGCGGCGCCACCACCGGACAGGCAGCGAAAATCTGCAACAACCTGATGCTCTTCATCAACCTGGCCTCCACCGCAGAAGGCGCCGTGCTGGCGGACCGCCTGGGCCTGGACAAGCAGGTGTTCTGGGACATCGCCTCCGTGTCCTCGGGAGACAGCTGGGCGCTGCGGACGTGGTACCCGGTGGCCGGCGTCGTTCCCACCGCTGCCTCCAACAACGATTTCGCCCCGACCTTCACCACCGAGCTCGCCAACAAGGACATCGGCCTGGCCATCAGTGCGGCGCGGGACACGGGCACGCCGCTCGAAATCGGCGAGCACGTGCAGGCCCTCTTCCAGCGGCTCATCGACTCCGGCCAGTCCGGCAAGGACTGCTCAATGATCATCAAACTCGTCGACGGCTCACTCGAAACCTCCAACTAGCCGCCCCAGGCTCCCCAGAAAAAGGACTTTCCATGGAACGCATTCCCCATTTCATCAACGGCGCCCGGGTCAGCGACGCCGACCGTTTCGGCCCCGTCTTCAACCCCGCCACCGGCGCGCAGGAGAAGGAAGTTGCCCTCGCCTCGGCGGCCCGCGTGGAAGAAGCCATCGCCGCCGCCCAGGCCGCCCTGCCCGGCTGGCGGGCCACCAGCCTCGCCAAACGCACCAACATCTTCTTCCGCGTCCGGGAACTGCTGACGCAGCGCAAGTCCGAGCTGGCCGCCATCCTGACCAGCGAGCACGGCAAGGTGCTCTCCGACGCCGAGGGCGAGATCTCCCGCGGGCTGGAAAACATCGAGTTCGCCACCGGGCTGTCCCACATGCTCAAGGGAGAACGTTCAGAGCAGGTCTCCAGCGGGGTGGACGTGCACTCGGTGCGCCAGCCGGTGGGCGTGGTCGCCTGCATCACCCCGTTCAACTTCCCCGCCATGGTGCCGCTGTGGATGATCGGCAGCGCGCTGGCCTGCGGCAACACGGTGCTCCTCAAGCCCAGCGAAAAGGACCCGTCCTCGGCCGTCTTCATCGCGGAGGTCTTTGCCGAGGCCGGCCTGCCGCCGGGTGTCCTGAACGTGGTCCACGGCGACAAGGAAGCGGTGGACGTCCTCCTGGAGCATCCGGGCGTGAAGGCCGTCAGTTTCGTGGGCTCCACCCCGATCGCTCAGTCCATCTACAAGCGGGCGGCCGACCACGGCAAACGCGTCCAGGCGCTGGGCGGTGCCAAGAACCACATGGTTGTCCTGCCGGACGCGGATCTGGACATGGCCGCGGACGCCGCCGTTTCGGCCGCCTATGGCTCAGCGGGCGAGCGGTGCATGGCCGTGTCCGTCCTGGTGGCGGTGGGCAACATCGCGGACGACCTGGTGAAGGCCATCTCAACCCGGATGGCAGACCTCAAGATCGGCCCGGGCACGGATCCCGCTTCACAGATGGGGCCCCTCATCACCAAGGAACACCGGGACAGGGTGGCCTCCTACGTGGCCGGGGCGGCAGACGAAGGCGCGACGGTTGTGGTGGACGGGCGCCAGCAGGACTTCGACTCGGACGGCTTCTTCATCGGCGTCAGCCTGCTGGACCACGTGAAGCCGGGCATGAAGGTGTACGACGACGAAATCTTCGGCCCCGTGCTGTCGGTGGTCCGCGCGGACAGCTACCGCGATGCCGTCCAGCTGGTGAACGAGAACGAGTTCGGCAACGGCGTCGCCATCTTCACGCGCGACGGCGGCGCGGCGCGCCAGTTCGAGTTCGACGTCGAGGCCGGCATGGTGGGGGTCAATGTCCCCATCCCCGTTCCGGTGGGGACGTTCTCCTTCGGCGGCTGGAAGAATTCGCTGTTCGGCGACACCCACATGTACGGTCCGGACAGCATCCGCTTCTATACCCGCGGCAAGGTAGTGACCACCCGCTGGCCCGATCCCTCCACGTCAGTGATCGACCTCGGCTTCCCGCAGGTCGACTGACCCTCAGGCTGACGGAACAGCCCGTGCCCCCGCGGCCGAAGCAGCGGGGGCACGGGCCAAATCAAGGCCATTATGTGACAGAGATGCCTGAGGGGAGTTGCTAGCCCTTCATGATTTCGTCACGCTTGGCCATGTATTCCTCCATGGCGATTTCGCCGTTGCTGAACTGCTGGTCAAGCTCAGCCAGTTTGCGGGCGCGGAACCCCTGGGGCGTCGACGGCGGCGGGGGAGTCGCCGGGGCAGCCGGTTGCTGCGGTTCATGCTGCGACCTGTTGGCCGGATACTCAGGGCTGTCCTCATACGGCACCTGTGCGGGACCGCCAGGAGCTGGATATCCTGTGGCCGGATATCCTGTGGCCGGGAATTCCGGACTCTGATAACCGGGATTCTGATAGCCGGAGTTCTGATAGCCCGGGTTCTGGTAGGGCTGGTCCAGCGGAGGCTGCTGCCCGCCGCCCAGCTGCCGGAAACCGCCGCTGAAGTAATCCTGCTGGGTGTAGCCGTCCCGCGGCTGGTTGTTGGGGCGGCCCGGCTGCTGCCCGGGAAACTGGCCCGGATACTGCCCGTTGAAATCCTGGTTCTGGTTCCTGCCCCGGACCGACTTCCGGTACATGCGCATGGCGAAGGGAATCAGGAACGACAGGACAATGATCCAGAAGAACACGTTGCTCACGGTGGAGGGCCTCTCAGAAGTGTCCCTTCAGTTTAACCCCCGGCAGCCAGCTCGTTCCTTCCAAGCCGCAGGCCCGACTCTTCAGTGCGCCGGCCCCTGCCCTATTTCCGCGTGGTGGGCATTCCCAGGAACCTGCCATACGCAGCCACAGCGTCGTCGATAGCGGGATCGGCGGCGGAGTCCAGGCCGGTGCGGATGTCCAGTTCGCAGCGTCCGCGAGCCAGGACATGGCGCCAGGACCCGACCATTCGGCCGCCCTGGAGCACCACGTGCGGGGGAGTGTCGCGCTGCGGAACAGCCGGCGCGATGCCGCCCAAGAAGTGCCGCGTCCGGGAATAGCCCATGACATATTCGTCGTAGCACTGGATGAGGTCGATCCGGGTCCGTCCTTGCAGTTCTGCTTCAGAAGTCCCTGCATCAGAAGTCCCGGTATCAGAAGTCTCCCCCTCAGGACCGGAAGCGTCCGGACTGAGGTAAAACTCCACACCGTCCAGCACCGCGGCCCGCAGCGCTCCGGGTTCCGCTTCGAGCATCAGGCGGAGGCCGAGCCGGACGTCCGTGACCGTGAGCCCGGACCAGTCGGCACAGTCCTTGACCGTTGCCGGTCCGCGGCTGGTGAAATAGCGGCGGACGAGTTCAGTCAGTGCCGCAGGACGGTCCACCGGAGCGTCGGGGAACTGCGGAACACGTTCATCGAAGAGTGCGTACGTCTGCCTCAGCGCTCCACCCGCGCTGCGGACGGGCGTTCCGCTAACCAGGACGCCGCTGATTTCGGCATGCATGATCAGGTACGCAAGTTCCAGGCCCTTGGCGGTGAAACCGTGGCGCTGCAGTTCGGCAGCGAGCTGGTCACGGGTTTTGTGGGCGCCGCCCGCAACTGCGCCGGCCAGCACCCGGGCGCTCCGGGAAGCCGCTGCCGCGTCGATGCCTGTCTGCCGGTAGGTGCGGGCGTTCGCCTGCTGCAGCCGTGGTGCGGACAGCATCGTCAGCCAGCGAAGGTCGTCGCGGTGCACACAATGCCACGTAGGCCGCAGGATGTGCGTCCGGAGGATCCGGCCGTCAGCCACTGCCTGTTCGACGTCCGCCGCGGAAGGATTAGTGGTCCGCTGCCCCAGCGACCAGCGGGCATACGCGAATTCCTGCGACTGGACGGCCAGCAGGTTCTGCAACGCGGATTCGGCAGAATCCGCGTTGGGAGGGCGGAGCTGTTGCCGGCGCAGCCGCAGCCGCACGACGTCGTCGGCGTCCATCGCCCTTACCCCCGTCCGCGCGCTATCCCCGCGGCCTCGCCCGAGCCCAGCGGCATGCCGGGACCGAACACCGGACCGGCCGTGGGCCGCTTGGCCGTGACGCCGTCCCCCGATGACTGGTGACGAAGCCTGCGGACAACCCATGGAACGAAATACTCGCGCGCCCACACCAGGTCGCCGGACCGCGCTTCGCGCCAGCTGCGCTGGGGCAGGGGCTTAGGGGAGAGCGGCTCCAAGGTGTGCCGGATATTGAGCGAATCCAGGACCATCGCTGCGATGGTGTGGTGGCCCAACGGCGAGAAATGCAGGCGGTCCTGGTCCCACATCTGCGGATCGCTGAGCTGGCGAAGCGACCACATGTCGGCGATGATGGCGTCGTGGCGCGCCGCCACTGTCCGCAGGTTCTCGTTGTAGATGGCGATCTTGCTGCGGATCCTTCCGAGCACCGAGGAACCAGTATCCGGTCCGTTGAACAGCACCACGGTGGCGCCGCCGAGGCTGAGGATATGGACCACCGAATCAAGCTTTTCCGCGAGGGCGTCGGGATCACCACCGGGCCGGATGAGGTCGTTGCCGCCTGCCGAAAGTGTGACCAGGTCCGGCTTGAGGGCAAGGCACGGCGCCAGCTGCTGATCCACGATCTGCTGCAGCAGCCTGCCCCTAACCGCCAGGTTCGCATACGCGAAGTCAGCGTGGCCACGGCTCAGTTCCTCGGCCACCCGGTCCGGCCAGCCGCGATGCCCGCCGGGGCTTCCGGGCTCGGGGTCCCCGATTCCTTCCGTAAAGGAATCACCCATGGCTACGTAGCGGCCCCACGGGTGCGCGTCGACGGTGTCCTGCGGGTTCGGAATGGCATCAGTTTCGCTCACTTTCCCATCCTGCCTCGTTGGTAACAAGCTACGCCACCGTAGGTTGTTACCAGCGGGTAACTGTAAGAATGGATCCATGACTGACACCGACGTTACCGCTGCCCCTGTTGTCCTCTGGTCCACTCCTGACGAAGACCGCGCGGGAAAGCCGCTGCTGGTCCTGTTGCACGGCTACGGCGCCAATGAACAGGACCTGCTCAGCCTTGCCGATCTGTTGCCTGGCGAATTTGCAGTGGCGTCCGTCCGTGCACCCATCGCGATGGGTCCCGGCTTCACCTGGTTCCCTTTGACCAATTCCGCTGACTATTCGCTGGATGCGGTCAAGACCGCCGCCGCCTTTGTGCTGGACTGGCTCGACGACGTCAAAGGTGACCACCCGTCCGTTACCCTGCTCGGGTTCTCCATGGGCATGGCCATGGCCACCACCCTGCTGAGGCAGCGGCCCTCAGACTTTGCCGCCGTCGTCGGGCTTTCCGGGTTTGTGGTGGACGCGGGAGAGGACCCGAGTTTCCACGACGACGAACTCGACGGCACCGTTCCGCTGTTCTGGGGCCGTGACCAGCAGGACCCCGTCATCAGCCAGGACAAGATCGAATACACCATGGGCTGGGTGCGCGAACATGTGAAGCTGACGAAAGTCCTCTACACCGGCATGTGGCACGGAATCAACCAGCAGGAAATCGGCCATGTGTCCGAGTTCCTCACGCACGAGGTGCTGCAAAAGTAATACTCAGTGCAGAAGTAATACTCAGGCCGCGGGGGTTGAGATCCGCACGGTCCGGCCGTTGACGGTGACGGTATCGCCGTGGCGGAGCTGGCGCCCGCGGCGGTCGTCGATTTCCCCGTTGACCTTGACCAGCCCGTTCTTGATCAGCTCCGTGGCCTCAACGCCGTCCTCCACGAGGTTGGCGAGCTTCAGGAGCTGGCCCAGGCGGATCATGTCGTCGCGGATGGGGATCTCTTCGATTTCCGGGTTGCTCATACAGCAATGATGCCTGACGTAAGGTGAATCCAGTGACCCATGCACCCCGTCTTCCACTCATTGCAGGACTGCCGATGGCTGTGACCGCCGGCCTCGCCATTCCGGTCCAGGGCAGGATCAACGGAGCGCTCGGCGCCCGGCTGAACGACGGCATCGCCGCGGCGGTGGTGAGTTTCACCACTGGACTGATCCTGATGGTCCTGGTCTCCCTGGTCCTGCCGAGGGGCAGGCGCGGGCTTGGCCAGATCCTGCCGGCCCTCCGGGAGCGGCGCTTTCCTCCTTACTACGCGGCGGCCGGTGTAATCGGGGCGGTCTTCGTCTTCGCCCAGTCCTTCACGGTGGGGCTCCTCGGTGTCGCTCTTTTTACGGTGGCCACTGTCACGGGCCAAACGCTGAGCGGGCTGCTCGTGGACCGGCTTGGAATCGGCCCGGCCGGGAAGAAGTCAGTCACCGGCATCCGTGTCCTGGGCACCGTGCTGACCATCGCCGCCGTCGCCTGGGCCGTGTCCCCGAGGTTCGGCGGGGCGGGCGGTGCAGGCGGGAGCGGTGCCGAACCGGGCCAGCTGTTGCTGCCGGTGCTCCTTCCCGTCATTGCGGGCTTCCTGATGAGTTTCCAGCAGGCCATGAACGGGATGGCCACTGTGCACTACGGCACGCCCATCGCGGCAACGCTGGTCAACTTTATCTCCGGTGCGATCGTCCTGTGGCTTGCCTGGCTGATCAAGCTGGCGGTGGCCGGCGCGGGCAATGCCCTGCCGCAGGAATGGTGGTACTACCTCGGCGGTCCCATGGGCTGTGCGTTCATCGGACTGGGTGCGCTGCTGGTCCGGAGCCTTGGCGTTCTGGTCACCGGGCTGGGCATGATCGCCGGCCAGCTGTTGGGTTCACTGGGCCTGGACCTGGTTTTGCCCACGCCCGGCACCATCGTCGCGCTGCCCACCGTCCTCGGCACCATCCTGACGCTGGGTGCGATTGTCCTGGCCACCCTGCCGTGGCCGCGCGGCGCCCTCAAGCGGTAGCGCACCCAACCGGCAGCGGGGCCGGTAGGCTAGGACACGCAGCTTCCTGCACATCTTTCCTTCGTACCGCCCCGCCCGGGTAACCAGCCGGGTGCAAGGGGCCAAGAAACCGCGCGGACCGCACCCAGCGGCCCTGTAGAAATTGGAGTTCCCATGGCAGCAAAATCCGTTCTCGACCAGGTCATCTCCCTCTCCAAGAGGAGGGGCTTCGTTTTCCAGGCCGGTGACATCTATGGTGGCTCCCGTTCTGCCTGGGACTACGGGCCCCTCGGTGCCGAGCTGAAGGAAAACATCAAGCGCCAGTGGTGGCAGTCCGTGGTCCGCGGCCGTGAGGATGTCGTCGGCCTGGATTCCTCGGTGATCCTTCCCCGCCAGGTCTGGGAAGCTTCAGGCCACGTGGAGGTTTTCTCCGATCCCCTGGTGGAGTGCCTCTCCTGCCACAAGCGCTACCGTGCCGACCACCTCGAAGAAGAGTACGAGGAAAAGAAGGGCCGCCCGGCCGAGAACGGCCTGAAGGACATTGCCTGCGCCAACTGCGGCACCCGCGGCGAATGGACCGAGCCGCAGGAATTCTCCGGCCTGCTCAAGACCTTCCTCGGCCCCGTGGCCAACGAGGAAGGCATGCACTACCTGCGCCCGGAAACCGCGCAGGGCATCTTTGTGAACTTCAACAACGTGCTGACCACCTCGCGGAAGAAGCCGCCGTTCGGCATCGGCCAGATCGGCAAGTCCTTCCGCAACGAGATCACGCCCGGAAACTTCATCTTCCGCACCCGTGAATTCGAGCAGATGGAAATGGAATTCTTCGTCGAGCCGGGCACGGACGAACAGTGGCACCAGTACTGGATGAAGGAGCGCATGGACTGGTACACGGGCCTGGGCATCCGTGAAGAAAACCTCCGCTTCTTCGAGCACCCGCTGGAGAAGTTGAGCCACTACTCCAAGGGCACCACGGACATCGAATACCGCTTCGGCTTCCAGGGCTCCGAGTGGGGCGAGCTGGAAGGCATCGCCAACCGCACGGACTTCGACCTCTCCACGCACTCCAAGTCTTCCGGCCATGACCTGAGCTACTTCAACCAGGCCACCAACGAGCGCTACACGCCGTACGTCATCGAACCGGCCGCCGGCCTGACCCGGTCCTTCATGGCCTTCCTCATCGACGCCTACACGGAGGACGAGGCCCCCAACGCGAAGGGCGGCGTGGACGTGCGCACCGTGCTGAAGCTGGACCCGCGCCTGGCCCCCGTGAAGGCAGCCGTGCTGCCGCTGAGCCGGAATGAGGACCTGTCCCCGAAGGCCAAAGCCCTGGGCACCCAGCTGCGCAAGAACTGGAACATCGACTTCGACGACGCCGGCGCGATCGGCCGCCGCTACCGCCGCCAGGACGAGATCGGCACGCCGTTCTGCATCACGGTGGACTTCGACACCCTCGAGGACCAGGCCGTCACCATCCGCGAACGCGACACCATGAGCCAGGAACGCGTCTCCCTGGACAAGGTGGAAGGCTACCTGGCCGCCCGGCTGATCGGCGCCTGAGCATGGCCATCGAATACCGCGAGTGGCGTGAGGGCGACGACCTCGCCCTGCTGGAAATCTGGGGCGGCCCGGAGACCGAACAGGCACGGCAGTTCCGTGGCACGCTGGCACGCTCCGGCAACTCGCCGTGGCGCCGCTGCATCGTTGCCGAGGACGTCGTGGACGGCGTGGCCATTCCGATCGCGGCCGGGGTGGTCCATGAGGCGTCCCTCCACCCGGAGCGGCTCTGGGCCTACATCGAGGTGGCACGGGACCACCGGCGCAGCGGCGTCGGCTCCACGCTGCTGACCATGCTCCGGCACGAAGCCGGCCAGTCGCCGTCGGGCGTTTCCAGGCTGCGGACCAAGGTGGAGCCGGGCACCCCCGGAGCCGCCTTCGCCGGAGCCGCCGGCCTGACTCCCATCCAGCGTTCACGCCTCGTCGTGGTGGAGCCGGGAGCGCTCAAGCTGCCGGTCTTCGGCGACGGTTCGGAGGCCGCGGCCTCCGAACAGATCGAGGACCTCGCCACCGGCTCGGTGGAGCTCAGCGACGTGGTCGGCCGGTACTACACGGCCGTGCACGGCTGGGACAGCCCCGGCGAGCTCAGCATCGGCACGGTGCAGCGCCTGTTTCTGGACGAACTCAGCGGAGCCCACGGCGCCATTGTGCTGCGGGCGCCTAAGGCCAGCGCCTTTGGCCAGGCTGTCCCGGCCAGCCGCAAGGGCCGGCTGGAGGCGTTCGCGATCAGCTACGCGGAACTTGCCCCCGGGGAGAACCCGGTGGCCAGTGAGGGAAGTTCGGCCGGCCAGCCGACTGACGTGTTCGTCGGCCACGACCCGAAGCTGTCCGAGGACGAAGCCCGGTCCGCCGTCCGCGACCTGCTGGCGCTCATCGCGTTCCAGCACCCCGTGGTGCTGGAACTGGACGACTCGATGGCTGCCTTGCGGGCCGTCGTCGAGCCTTTGCTGGAGAGCGGTAAGGCCAGCGTGCGCGGTTCCGAAACCCTGGTGGTTTCCGACCCCGCCTAGCGGGTGACCTGCCTGACCCGCCTGACCCCTAGTAGCTGGCCCCTTTGCTGACCCGTAGTAGTGGACTACTGCGGGTCAGCCAGTTTAGGCTTTCGTCCGCCTTTGCGCCGCGGTCCCTCGGCCTGGTCCAGCTGCTGCCGTTCCGCGTCCGTGGGGGCACCGCCGCCCAAATGCGCGGGTATCCACCATGCTCCCGGTACAGGTGCCAGGGGGAAGTCCGCGGTGGCAGTGTCGATGCCGTCCTGCAGGATCCTTCTGAGTTTTTCGGTGGCGGGCCGCGCATCCTGGTCAGGGGCCGGCAAGTCTGCGGGCGGCACCGGCTTGCCCACATGGACGCGCACGGGTGCGCGCCAGGCGCGAAGCGGAGAGAACCCGTGGCCGCGCGTCATGAGCTGGTGTGCGCCCCAGACGGAGACGGGGATGATCGGCACGTTGGCCTCGGCGGCCATCCGCACCGCTCCGGTTTTGCATTCGCGGACTGTGAAGCTGCGGCTGACCCCTGCTTCCGGCAGCACCGCGATGTACTCGCCAGCGCGCAGTTTTGCGACGGCGGCAGCGTAGGCCCCGCTGCCGGGACCGTAGGGAACCACGACTTGCCCGGCAGCACTGATGGCCGGCCCGGCAAGCCAGTGGTCCGCCGCGCCCTGGGTGATCAGGAACCGCAGCTGCGCGCGGGCCCGCTCCCAGAGCACCAGCTCGGCAAAGGCAAAATCGAGGTACCCGAAATGGGTGATGGCGACGACCGCTCCCTCACCCGGCACCACACGGCGGGACGCGCCACGGAGCGGCGCGGGCGCAGGGAGATGCTCCTGGCCGGTAATCATGACGCGGACCCGGAAGAGCGCCCGCAGCGCCAGTCCGATGCGGACCAGGAAACGGTAAAAGCGGTCATTCGGCTGCGGCCGCCACACCGCCTCAGCTCCCGCCCGCCGGCTGTCGCGGAGGCCACGGGATAAAGCCCGACGTCGACTCCACGTATTCCTTGTACCTTGGCCGGGCGGACATCGCCTTCTCCGTGAGCGGCTTCCCGGTCTTGCCTGCGAGGGCCCAGACCATCAGGGCGGGGGACAGCACTGTCAGTATTCCGGGCCACGAGTCTGCCGCAACCAGGAACAGGCCCGGCCAGGCGGCGGCGTCGCCGAAGTAGTTGGGGTGGCGGGTGTACCGCCACAGACCGGTGTTCAGCACGGTTCGCAGCCATGACACCGCCGCGACGGCAACGAAGCCCGGTCCCCAGGCAACGTCCATGACGGAGTGCCGGCGCTGCGCAACCGCTACCGCGAAAGTGACCGCCAGGACAGCCGCCACGGCCAGGGCAGTCCAGGGCAGGCTGGCCAGGAATCCATTCAGGGGAAAACCTGCCACGGTCACAGCACCACCGGAGTGCCTGCCGCCGTTGCCGGCAGCAGCGCCTCAAGCCGCGCGAGTCCGCCGCCGACGTCCACCCCCGTGCGCTCGCCGTAGGCCTTTAGCACGAATCCGGTGGTTAGGGTGTGCCACAGCCGGACCCGGCGGAACATAAAATGCCCCGCCCCGGCCAGCGACACGTAGCGCAGCTCTTCTGCGAGGGGAGCGGCGCGCTGGGCGAATTTCAGTGACTCGGCGGGACTCGTCCAGCGGTCGGTGGAACCGTGAACAATGAGCACCTTGCGTCCGGTCACCCTCTCGGCCGGGGTCGTGGGGCTCAGCCAGGGGGCCAGGGCCACCACAGCATCCACCTGGGGATCATCGGCCGCGCAAATGGCGGTGAGACCGCCCATCGAGTGCCCCACCAGGTAAACCGGTACGGCCGGGTGTTGCTCGTGAATCCGGGCAAGCGCCCACCGTGCATCCTGCAGCGGTGACATGTCCGGACCGTTCCACCCGCGCACGCTGTTCCGCAATGTCCAGACCGCAAGGCCGTGCTTGCCGCCGGCTCGGTACAGGTGCCGGGCGAACGGCACCATGCGTGCAGGGCTCAGGTGGCGCGCCTCAACACGCTCGTAGCTGTGCGAACGGCCGCCGTGCAGTACCAGTGCAACGCCCCGGGTAGTGCCGTCCGCCTTACGCACGGAAAGTACCGGCTTGGTGCTTCCCACGGCATTACTGGGATTATCCATGAGAGCCTCCCGACTCCTCGTCCTACAGTTATCAACCGAAGGGTCACGGCGTTTAGTTCCACGTCTCCTTCGGGGAATGGCCGGAAGTAAAAGGGCGCCGGACATTCCCGCGGCCACACTGGTTATTCGGAGCCGCCGGGCCGAGCGATGGCCCCCCACTGGGTGGACTGCAAAACGTTCTTGACGGCGCCTGCGCACGGGTGTAGCGGTCCCGTAAGCTCCGGTCGTCCGATTCGATGGGAGGCACGTCGACGGTCCGGATTCGAAATCGACAAGGATCGGCGGTACTGGAAAATGAACGCCACATCGTTCGATGCACTGCGGGAGCAAGTGCGCGGGCAAGTGATCACCCCGGATGACGCGGACTATGATGCCGCACGCGCCGTCCACAACGGATTGATCAACAAACGGCCCCCCGCGGTGCTGCGGGTCTCGCAGGCAGCGGACGTTATTGCCGGCGTCAACCACGCACGCGACAACGGCCTTGAACTTGCGGTCCGGGGCGGCGGCCACAGCGGTCCGGGGTTTGGCACGGCGGATGATGCGCTGGTCATCGACTTTTCCCGCACCAGGGGGTCCGGGTCGATCCGGCCGGCAAAACGGCCAGGACCGAGGCCGGCGCGACGTGGGCCGACTTCAACCACGCCACTCACGCTTTCGGGCTGGCGACCACCGGCGGCATCGTCGGTTCTACCGGTGTTTCGGGGCTGACCCTCGGCGGAGGCATTGGCTACCTGGACCGGAAATACGGCCTTAGTTGCGACAACCTCCTTTCGGCCGACGTCGTCACCGCCGACGGGAAGTTCCTCACCGCCAGCGAAAGTGAGAACGAGGATCTTTTCTGGGCGCTGCGCGGTGGTGGCGGGAATTTCGGTGTCGTGACCTCGCTGGAATTCCGCCTGCATCCCGTGGACATGGTCCACGCCGGCATCATCATCTACCCGGTTGAGCACGCCCAAACCGTGGCGAACTTCTACCGGGAGCATCTTGCGGGAGCTCCTGAAGAGTTGGGCGCTTTCCTCGCCTTCCACCAAGGGCCGCCGGTTCCGTTCCTTCCGGAGGAGTGGCACGGGAAGCCGGTCTGCATCGTGGTCGGCATGTGGACCGGCGACCCGGCCGAAGGGCCGGCGTGCTGGCAGCCGTTCCTCGACGCCGCGCCGGTGGCAGGGTCCATGGTGGGGCCGATGCCCTATCCGGCTTTGAATTCGGCCTTCGACGGGATGTATCCCAAAGGACTGTTGGCCTACTGGAAAGCGGCCTTCCTATCTGAGCTCAGCGACGGTGCCATCAACGCCCACCTCGACTTCGGGAGCCGGGTGCCCAGTGTGCAGACCGCCGTCCACATCTACCCGATCGACGGCGCTGTGCACCGTGTGGGCGTCACGGACACGGCGTTCCCCAACCGGAACGCCAGGTTCTCCCCGGTCATCGCCTGCCATTGGGAGGATCCCGGGGACACTGAGAAGAACATCGCCTGGGTGCGGGGTTACGCCGCAGCGCTGCAGCCCTACTCCGAAACCGCGGGCTACATCAACTTCATGGACGGCGACGACCTGCCCCGGGTCGCGGAAAACTACGGACCGAATTACGGCCGCCTGCGGGAGATCAAGTCCAAGTACGATCCGGACAACCTGTTCCGGGTGAACCAGAACATCAAGCCCCAGTAAAGTGCAGGTATGAGGTTTATCTGCTGATGGGTGCCGGACACTCCCACGGCCACGCTGACCATTCGGAACCGACACCCCAGGCTCTTGCTGCGCGCAAACGGGCCAACTGGCTTCTTGCGGCAGTCTTGGTTCCGTTGACGCTCCTGACCCTGGCGGCCATGGTGATGATGTGGCCGTCCGGGAACAAGGAGGACCTGAAGCTGGCCAGCCCGTATGCGGCCGCACCGGGCGTGACCTTCGACACCGGAAAGATCCAGCGTGTGGTGGTGGAAAGCTGCACGCCGGGCGCCCCGGCCGCACAGCCGGGCGGCGCGCAGGACGGTGCGCAGTCCGGCGCCGGCCAGGACGGCACGGCCCAGCAGGGGAATGGCTGCACCTTTGCCTTCACGGAGCCGGACAAGGGCGGCAACCCGGTCAAGGTGGTGATCAACCCGGACGTTGTGAAGTCCCACGGCGTCAAAGTGGGGGACGACATCCGCTACCTGAACCTTTCCAACGCCCAGGGCACATCCGCCGGGCATGGTGCGCCGGCCTACATCTTTGTGGACTTCGTCCGCACCATGCCCATCATTCTGCTGGCCGTGCTCTACGCCGTGGTGGTGATCGCCGTTGCGCGCTGGCGCGGGCTGCGGGCACTGATCGGCCTCGTGGGCGCCTACGCGGTGCTCGTTTCATTCATGCTGCCCGGGCTGGTGGAAGGAAAACCTCCGCTGCTGCTGGCGCTGGTGGGATCCACTGTGATCATGATCGGGGTCCTCTACTTCGCCCACGGCTTTTCCGCGCGGACTTCCACGGCATTGCTGGGCACCATTTTCGGCCTGGGCATCACGGCACTCCTGGCGGCCTGGGCCACGGACGCGGCCAACCTGGCGGGCGTCGGCAGCCACGACGCCGCCACGCTCGCCAATATCTCGGACAACATCTCCATTTCCGGCATCATCCTGTGCGGCCTGATCATTTCCGGACTCGGCGTGCTGAACGACGTCACCATCACGCAGTCCTCCGCGGTGTGGGAACTGTACGAACTCGCGCCGGAGACAAGCGCCCGCCAGCTCTTCTCCTCGGCCATGAGGATCGGCCGCGACCACATCGCGTCCACCGTCTACACCATCGCTTTCGCCTACGCGGGTGCGGCCCTGCCCATACTCATCATCGTCATGTTGTACAACCGTCCCCTCGGCGAGGCGCTGACCAGTGCGGAGCTTTCGGAGGAAGTCATCAGGACTCTCGTGGGCTCCGTCGGGCTGGTGCTGGCCATCCCCGTCACCACGCTCATCGCCGTTCTGGTGGTCAAAGCCACCGGAATCAGGCAGGCCGCCGCTCCGGCAACGGGCAACAAAGCGTCCGGTCCGCCGTCGGGCCGTCCGCCGGTAATGCCCGACGACGTCGCGGACACCGGTGCGCTGGCGGCGGCAGCAGCGGTTTCACGCAGTGAGCGAACGCAGCCTGCGGGTTCCCCTGCTTCCGGAGAACCCGCGCGGGCACCCTTGCCCGGCGGACGACGCGCACGTCGGGCTGCGGAAGGGGAATAGCGGCCGCCGGACCCGCTTGGGGCGCGCGGCCCGCCGTTTTGCCCGGTTTTTAGACGATTTGCCCAGCTTTGAGACAATGAACGGGTGACTGTTGTAGCAACGCCTCCTGCCCCCAAGCTGGAACTCCCGCCCCTGAAGCTCGGTCCCATCACGGTGGACACTCCCGTGGTGCTCGCACCCATGGCCGGAATCACCAACACCGCATTCCGCAGGCTGTGCCGCGAATACGGCGGCGGCATCTACGTTGCGGAGATGGTCACCTCCCGCGCCCTCGTGGAACGGACCCCGGAATCGCTGCGGATCATCTCCCACGACCCCGACGAAAAAGTCCGTTCCGTCCAGCTCTACGGCGTGGACCCGGTGACAGTCGGCCAGGCCGTCCGGATGCTCGTGGACGAAGACCGGGCAGACCACATCGACCTCAACTTCGGCTGCCCCGTGCCCAAGGTGACCCGCCGCGGCGGCGGCTCGGCGCTGCCCTGGAAGATCGACCTCTTCACGTCCATCGTGCAGACCGCCGTCCGTGAGGCCTCCAAGGGCGGCCTCCCGCTGACCATCAAGATGCGCAAGGGCATTGACGAGGACCACCTGACCTACCTCGACGCCGGCCGGATCGCCCGCGATTCCGGCGTTGCCGCCGTCGCCCTTCACGGCCGCACCGCCTCGCAGTTCTATTCCGGCCAGGCCGACTGGTCCGCCATCGCGCGGCTGCGCGAGGCGCTGCCGGACATCCCGGTGCTGGGCAACGGGGACATCTGGTCCGCAGAGGACGCCGTGCGGATGGTCCGCGAAACCGGCGTGGACGGCGTAGTGATCGGCCGCGGCTGCCAAGGCCGCCCCTGGCTCTTCGGCGACCTGCAGGCCGCCTTCGAGGGCAGCGACCACCGGTACCGGCCGGGCCTGCGCGAAGTGGCCGACGGCGTCTACCGGCACGCCCAGCTGATGATCGAAACCTTCGGCAATGACGAATACAAGGCCCTGCGGGAGATCCGCAAGCACATGGCCTGGTACTTCAAGGGGTACGTAGTGGGCGGCGAGCTCCGCGCCAAACTCGCCACGGTGCCAACCCTGGAAGTCCTGCGCGGGCTGCTGGACCAGCTCGATATGGACCTGCCGTACCCGGGCGTCGATTCTGAAGGGCCCCGCGGCAGGGCCGGTTCGCCCAAGAAGCCGGCACTGCCGAAGGACTGGCTGCTCAGCCGGCAGATGGACGCTGACCAGACCAGGGACATCGCCGCCGCGGAACTGGACGTGTCCGGTGGCTGAAACCCGGACGGCAGCACCGGTGCTGCCGGGCTACGAAGCCCACGACTCCGCCCGCTGGGTGGAGGAACCGCCCAAAAGCACTTATCGTTCGGACTTCGAACGGGACCGGGCACGGGTCCTGCACTCCTCCGCGCTGCGAAGGCTTGGCGCCAAGACCCAGGTGGTTGCACCGGACACCGATGACTTCGTCCGGACCCGTCTGACGCACAGCCTTGAAGTGGCCCAGGTGGGCCGCGAACTCGGGCGCACGCTCGGCTGCGATCCCGACGTCGTGGACACCGCCTGCCTCAGCCATGACCTGGGCCACCCGCCGTTCGGACACAACGGCGAGTCCGCGTTGAACGAGATGGCCCACGGCATCGGCGGGTTCGAAGGCAACGCCCAGACGCTCCGGCTGCTGACCCGGCTGGAGCCCAAGGTCCTCGCCGGGAACGGAACGCCGGCCGGGCTGAACCTCACGCGTGCCAGCCTCGATGCCGCCGCCAAATACCCGTGGTCCGCTCTGAACGCCCCGGTGATCCACGGCCAGCGCACCAGCAAGTTCGGCGCCTACGAGGATGACCTCCCCATCTTCGACTGGATCCGCCAGGGTGCGCCCGAGCGCCGGTCCTGCCTGGAGGCGCAGGTCATGGACCTCGCGGACGACATTTCCTACTCGGTCCACGACGTCGAAGACGCCATCGTGGCGGGCCACTTCCAGCTGCGCTGGATGGACAACCCCGACCACCGCGCCCGCGTGGTGGGCTACGCCAAGCAGTGGTACCTGCCCCACAACGACCCCGTGGCCATCGATGCCGCCCTGGCCCGGCTTGAGGCCACGGACGTTTGGGTGCGCGAAGCGGACGGCAGCAGAAAGTCCATGGCGGCACTGAAGAACATGACCAGCCAGCTGATCGGCCGGTTCTGCCAGAGCGCACTGGAGACCACCCGTACCGTCTACGGCCCCGAAAACCTGACCCGGTACAACGCCGAGCTGATGGTGCCGGACGAAACTGTTATGGAAATCGCGGTGATGAAGGGCCTGGCCACCACGTTCGTGATGACCACCGAGCACCGCCAGCCCATCTACGAGCGCCAGCGCGAGGTCCTGCACGCCCTGGTGACGGCGCTGAACGCCACCGGCGACCGCCACCTGGAGCCGATGTTCGCCGCTGACTGGCGGGCCGCGGACGACGACGGCGCCAGGCTTCGCGTCGTCATCGACCAGGTCGCGTCGCTCACGGACGGCTCGGCGCTGGCGATGTACGAGCGGTTGGTGGGCAGCCTGCCCTCGCTGTGGTGAGGACTAGGATGGCTCTGTGGCCGGCCTGATCAAACGCGAAGATATTGACGAAGTACGCCAGCGCACGGACATCAAGGAAGTCGTGGACGGCTACGTCACGCTCAAAGGCGCGGGACTGGGATCATTCAAGGGCCTGTGCCCCTTCCACGACGAGCGCTCGCCCTCGTTCACCGTCCGCCCGCAGGTGGGCAGGTACCACTGCTTCGGCTGCGGCGAGGACGGCGACGTCATCTCCTTCGTCCAGAAGCTGGACCACTCATCGTTCCACGAGGCCGTGGAAAAGCTGGCCGCCAGGATCGGCTTCGAACTGCATTATGAGGACGGCGGCACGGGTCCCAACCGTGAGGAAGTGGGCAAGCGCCAGCGACTCCTGGATGCCCACAAGGTGGCTGACGAGTTCTTCCGCGCCCAGCTGCTGACCCCCGGAGCCGCCGAGGGACGAAACTTCCTACACGGCCGCGGCTTTGACCGTGCCGCCGCTGAGCAGTTCGGCGTCGGCTACGCGCCGCAGGGCTGGGACGCCCTGCTCAAGCATCTCCGCGGGCGCGGATTCACCGATGCCGAGCTCAAATTGACAGGCATGTTTTCTGAAGGCAACCGGGGGATTTACGACCGCTTCCGCGGACGCCTCATCTGGCCCATCCGCGACATCGCCGGAGACACCATCGGCTTCGGCGCCCGGAAGCTCTATGAGGACGATCAGGGGCCCAAATACCTCAATACGCCCGAAACCACGCTCTACAAGAAGTCCCAGGTCCTGTACGGAATTGACCTGGCCAAACGCAGCATCGCCAAGGACCGCCAGCTGGTGGTGGTGGAGGGCTACACCGATGTCATGGCCTGCCACCTGTCCGGGATCGGCACCGCGGTGGCCACGTGCGGTACGGCGTTCGGCACCGATCACATCAAGATCGCCCGCCGCCTCCTGTCCGACGACGGCAGCGGGGGAGAGGTGATCTTCACGTTCGACGGCGACGCCGCAGGCCAGAAAGCCGCGCTCCGCGCCTTCGAGGAGGATCAGCGTTTTGTGGCCCAGACCTACGTGGCGGTGGAACCGACCGGCGCCGATCCCTGCGACCTGCGGCAGAGCAAAGGCGACTCCGCCGTGCGGGACCTGATCAGCAGCCGCCGCCCGCTGTTCGAATTCGCCATCAGGGCCACGCTGAAACGGCACAACCTGGACACCGTCGAAGGCCGGATTGCCGCCTTGCGGGAGTCCGCCCCGGTGGTGGCCCAGATCCGGGACGCCGGGATCCGCCCCGGCTACGCCCGCGAGCTCGCCGGATGGCTCGGCATGCCCGTCGAAGAAGTCAGCCGTGCAGTGGCCGTCGCCGCCAAACGGGCTGCCCAGGGCGAGACTCCGCCCGGCCCCGCCGGCGGCCAGCAGCGGGCAGGGGCGGGCGCCGGCCCCGGCGCCGCGCAGGGCAACACAGCTCAGGGCCGCACAGCGCAGGGCCGCACGGCCGGACCGGCGGCCCATGGTTCCGGTCCCGGGGTGGGTGCGCTGCCGGCGTCGGGCGTTGTGCCTTCCTTCAACCGGCCGGACCCGCGGGACCCGGTGGCGTCCATGGAGCGGCAGGCGCTGGAGGTGGCCCTCCAGGAGCCCGCCATGCTTGCGGGAGAGACCTGGGAGCGGTTCAGTGCGGCCGGATTCAAGACGCCTGCCTACCAGGCCGTCCACGATGCCATGCGCGCCTCCGGGCCGGCGCTGACCGGCGATCCTGTGCGCTGGGTGGAGCAGGTGATGCACGAGGTGCCCGAGCCGCTCCGGCCGCTGGTCTCCGAGCTCGCGGTGGTGCCGCTGCCGGCGAGCAATGCCGAGGGGGTGCTCAAGTACTGCCGGGACATTCTGGCGCGGCTGTTCGAACTGCAGATCACCAGGGTCAAGGCGGACAAGATGGGGCAGCTGCAGCGGCTGGACCCGTCTGCGCACCCCGAGGAGTTCCAGCGGCTGAACCGTGAGCTGATGATGCTGGAGATGGAGCGCCGTTCTCTGCGTTCCGATGCCTGAGTCCGCCCGATTTCGCTTCCGGGGCGGGTGTTTGCTAGGCTAGTACCCGCTTCATTCCTCCTTAGCTCAATTGGCAGAGCATTCGACTGTTAATCGAAGGGTTGCTGGTTCAAGTCCAGCAGGAGGAGCGCACAGTCCCCGTCCCGGGTCACCGGGACGGGGACTTTTTTTATACCCGGACGGGGTATTCAGAGGTAACCGGCGGCCGATTTCGCATTGGGGCAAAACCTTTGCTATTGTCATACCTGCTTCATTCCTCCTTAGCTCAATTGGCAGAGCATTCGACTGTTAATCGAAGGGTTGCTGGTTCAAGTCCAGCAGGAGGAGCAGACAGGCCCCGCGGCCGGCGAACAGCCGGCCGCGGGGCCTTTTTTATGTGCGTCAACAGCAATTGCCTAGACGAAGTCCATCTCCACTTGCAGGAAGCGCTCTGCCTCGGAAATGGCCGCTCGGAACGCCTCCTCTTCGGTGGGAGACTTCCGTGGTTCGCGGGGGTGCCACTCGTGCGGTGCTGAGTGCACCCTGGTGAAGCCGCCGTTCGGCGGGGCGTAGAAGATGCCGAAGCGCTGCACGGGCCATTCAGGGGACGTTTCCGGGGCAACCAGGAGTGCGGCGTTGACCGCGGGGTTGAACCACTGGGCGATTGGCCGGCGGCGGTCCTCAGTGAAAAGACCGGCGGCGTACAGGGCTGCCGACTGGGCGCTTGTCTGGCTGCACAGCCGTTCCCACCACAGCGGAAGGATGCCTGCGTCGCATCGCTGCCACGTGGCCGGAAGGGGCGGATGGTGCTGCCAGTCGGGCACAGAACAACTTTATCGCGCAGGCAATTGCCGGACCAGAGGCGCCGGCGCTTCACGCCTGAACCCGCCGGCCAAGGCGGTGCCGCGGGGCCGTGTCAGGCGGCGAAGCCGGCGTCAGGGCCTGTTCCACGGGCCGGGATTGACCCGATAGAGCAGGGCGGAACCGGCGATCGCCCCAAGAATGATGCCCATGGCCGGGTTCCCCAGCGCGCGCCCGGCAAAGTAACCGGCGACGGCGCCAAGCACCGCACCGAGAAACAGCCCCCTGCCGTTGCGGTGCGGTCTCCTGGTCATGGGTTCAGCGTAGCGGGACGGCCGGGCGCCGGCGGATCCAGTGCTGCTGGACCGGGCGCTAGTGGATTGAGGGAACGGTGCGCGGGCGGACCACCAGCCACAGCGCAGCCGCGGCCAGCAGGATGCTCGTGGCCTGGACGCCGCCCATGACAGTGGCCGAGATCTCGCCGAACCAGCCCACCACCGGGGAGACGATGCCAGCCATCATGAAGGTTGCTGCTCCCAGCAGCGACGCCGCAGTTCCGGCCTGGGCCCCGTGTTTGGAGAGGGCGAGGACCTGGACGCAGGGGAACGTGAAACCCGTGCCCAGGATGTAGAACCACAGCGGCACCATCACGCCCCAAAGGCCGAAGCCGAGCTGGTTGAAGACGACGATCAGGACCGCCATCAGGAACATCCAGGCAGTGGAACAGGCGAGGATCCACTGCGGTGGGACGCGCCTGACCACGCGGGAGCTCGTCTGCACGCCGGCCACGATGCCCAGCGAATTGATGCCGAAAAGCAGCCCGTACTGCTGGGGCGTGAACCCGTAGACGTCCTGGAACAGGAAGGGCGAAGCGGAGAGGTAGGCAAAAAGCCCGGCGAAATTCATGCCGCCGAGAAGGAGCAGGCCCACGAAAATCCGGTCCGAGAACAGCAGCTTATAGCGCTGCCCGGCTGTGAGGCCCGACTTGCCGCGGAGCTCCCGGGGGAGCGTTTCGCGCACCAGCAGGATGGCGGCGATGATCACCAGGGTGCCGTAGCTGGCGAGGAAGTAGAAGATGCCGGGCCAGGGCATGATGAGCAGCAGCTGGGAACCAATGACCGGTGCCAGGATCGGGGCCAGGCCGTTGACCAGTGCCATCCGCGAGAACATCCGCACCATGGCGTACCCCGTGAAGAGGTCGCGCACCATCGCCATCGCCACCACGCCTCCGCCCGCGGCGCCGATGCCCATCAGGACCCGGAACAGCCCCAGCGTTGCGAGGTCCGTGGACAGCGCAGCCCCGAGCGAGGCACTGATGTGCAGCGCCGTGGCAAGGATCAGCGGCAGCCGCCGGCCGAACTTATCACTCAGGGGCCCCACCACCAGCTGGCCCAGGGCAAAGCCCACGGTTGTGCCGGTCAGCGTGAGCTGGACTTCCGACTCGGACACACCCAGGCTCGCCTCCAGCGCCGGAAACGCGGGCAGGTAGAGGTCGATCGTAAAGGGACCCAGGGCAGTCAGGGCGCCGAGAAGGAGGATGTACAGGATTTTCCGTTTGCGGCTCAGGGAGTCGCCCGGATTGGCGGGGATGCTCACAGGGACCCATCCTATGGGCCGCAGATCATACTTTTACAGCGTTGGAGGGCGCGCCGCACGGTATTACCAGAAGAAGGCGCTGAACCTGAATGATAGTTTTGTCAGCGGGGCGTGTGTGAAGCCGTGCAGGCCCCCGGAATCCAGCGGAATCCGAATCAAAGATGGAACCAGTAAGGCGGGATCGATGAGCGGACGACACAGTGGCCGGACCACGGGCGGGCTGAGGATCGCGGCGCTGCCCAAAACACTGAGGCTTGTTGCCAAACTGGCACCACGGCAGCTCAACGACGAAATAGCCCTCGCCAAAGTCGAGGTCAAACGCAAGGGCATCCAGGTCGGGGTCGCCGCAGCGTTTTTCGCCGTGGCACTGGTGTTCCTGGCCTTCCTCCTCACCGGCCTAATCGTCGCCGCCATCATGGGGCTTGCCACCATCATGCCCGCCTGGCTGGCAGCACTCATTGTCTGTGCGGTCTTCCTTGTCATCGCACTCATCGGCGCCCTGATCGGCCTGCGGAAATTCAAGAAGGCCATGCCACTGGTTCCCGAGGACACGATCCGCGGACTCAAGCATGACCTGGGCATCGCGAAGGAAGGCTCGGAGTTCAACCCTGCCGTCCTCGACCCGTCCTCCCCGCAGGCCAAAGCGGAGAAAGAGGCGAAGGCAGCCAAGGCCAAAGCGGAGAAAGAGGCCAAGGAAGAGGCAAAGCCGGACCTTCCTGCGCCCACCGAAGCGGAACTGCGCCGCCGCCTGGACAAGCGCCGCCGCCACCTGACGGGCGTCCGTGATGAGCTGGGGGAAGAGCTTGACGTCAAGACCCAGTCCCAGATCCTGCTCGGCGCCGCCCAGGCCCAGCTGAGGTCAAGCACGGAGCGTGCCGGCAACCAGTTCGAATCCCTCAGCCTCGCCGCCTCCAACTTCCTGAACCGGGTGAATTCAGGACAGAATTCAGGACAGGCCGCTCTGCGCTGGAAGCCGCTGGCAGCCCTGGCCGCATCGGCGGCCGTCTTCATTGTCCTCCTCCGCAGGCTCCTCAAGGGTTAGGACCGGCCGCGCCACCCGGCAGCCGAAGCGGTAAGGGAAGGAGGTTAGGGATGAAGTTCATGAACGCCGGCGCCCGTCCGGGCCAGCGCCACGTCGACAGCGACGCCGTCTTCACCATCCCCAACATCCTGACGGTCCTCCGGTTCCTGGGCGTGCCCCTGTTTATCTGGCTGGTCCTGGCGCGGAGAGAGTACGGCGCCGCCGCGGTCGTGCTGGTCATCATGGGCAGTACGGACTGGGTGGACGGGTATATCGCCCGCCGCTTCGGCCAGACATCCCGGCTGGGACGGATCATGGATCCCATAGCGGACAGGCTGGCGCTCATTTCCGTCGCCGTCACCCTGGTGATCGCCGGGGTCGTGGAGTGGTGGTATCTGACGGCCCTGGTGGTCCCTGACGCCATCCTGCTGGCCGCCTCGCTGTTTTACTTCCACAGCCACCCCGACCTCCCTGTCAGCCGCATCGGAAAGATCCGCACCGCGCTCCTCCTCATGGGCACTCCGCTGCTGGTGCTCGCCAAACTGCCCATCCCGCTGACCGAGGCCTATTTCGTCGCGGCCTGGATCTTCCTCGGCTTCGGCCTGGTCGGCCACTGGGTGGCCGGCTACAACTATTTCCGGGCCATCGTCCGTAAAGGCCGGCTTAAGGCCGCGGACGACGGCGGACGCGGCTGATGGTCTGGCTTGCCGTCTTCCTGGCGGTGCTGGGTGCCTTTTGCCTGGCCATCGGAGCGCAGCGCCAGGGCAGTGCGGTCAAAGCGGACACCGGCGGCCTGGCCCTCAGCTCGCATGGCTTACTCAGGCTGATCCGGAACCCGCGCTGGGTGTTCGGCCTGCTACTGCTCGTTGCCGGGATGGCGATGAACGCCGTCGCCCTGGTGTCCGCGCCGCTCACCGTGGTGCAGCCGATCGGGGCGATTGCGCTCGTGATCACCACGATCGTCAACGCCAAGGACCAGGGCCTGAGCATCAACCGGGCCACCGTGGTGGCCATCTCCGCCTGCGTCACCGGCTCGGCCATGTTCGTCCTGTTGGCAGTGAACGTCACCCAGGAAAACCACCATGTGAGTTTCGACGACGAACTCACCATCGTGCTGCTGCTCAGCCTGGCGGTTGGCCTCTTCGGGACGCTCGCCCTGGTGTTCAAGCACCGGATGAGCGCCTTCATCTACATCCTGGGCGCGGGCGTGCTGTTCGGCTTCGTCGCCGTACTCACCCGCATCATCGGCAAGCACTTGCTGGACCCGAACGGGCTGGCCCTGCTCAACGTGCAGTGGTATTCGGTGGTGGCCATCGCCGCCGCGGGCGGCCTGGGTTCGTGGTTTGTCCAGTCGGCGTACTCCGGCGGTCCGCCGGACCTCGTCATCGCCGGGCTGACGGTCATTGACCCCATCGTTGGAATCGCCATCGGCATCACCATCCTCGGCGAACTCCGGCCGGATGTCCACGCCGTATTGGCGATTGCGATGGGGGCGGCCGCTTCCCTTGCTATCGTGGGGGTTATCGCTCTTTCGCGGCACCACCCCGAGGTGACCAAGCGCAAGAAGGACGCGCGTACCGCCACTGGACAGGTGCCGTAGGGCGATCGATACCCAGACTTCACCAGAAGTCCCGGCGCAATTGCGTCGAGGGACAGCCGGCTGCAGCAGCCACCGCTGACCGCACCGTGACCACCAGGAGCTCTCCACGTGACCATGCCCGACAGCCAGAAGCCGCTCACCATCCTGATTGCTGCGGACACCTACCCGCCCCACGTCAATGGAGCCGCACAGTTCGGATACCGGCTGGCCAAGGGCATGACCGCCCGCGGGCACAACGTCCACGTGCTTGCCTGCCGGCCGGAGAAGGGCAAGAGTTTCACGGAGTTCCGCCCGGAGGGCACTGTGCACCGGATCCGATCCCACTCCGTGCCTACGCACGAATACTTCCGCATCACCTTCCCCTGGGAGATCAAGAAGGAGATCAGCCTCCTCTTCGACCGTGTCCAGCCCGATGTGGTGCACATCCAGAGCCACTACATGATCGGCGAGCACGTCCTTTACGAGGCTGACCGCCGCGGGGTCAGGATCGTGGCCACGAACCACTTCATGCCGGAGAACCTGAACCCGTTCCTGCCGTTTCCGCAGTGGTTCAAGAACGTCATCGGCCGCATCTCCTGGAAGGACATGGGCAAGGTGATGGGCCGGGCTCACGTGGTCACCACGCCCACCCCCCTCGCCGCCAAGGCCATGCACCAGCATGCCTTCCTGCGCAAGGTCCTGCCGCTCTCCAACGGCATCGACTCGGCCGCCTATGAACTCCGTGAGGGCGAAGTCATCGAACGCCACCCGCACCCCACGGTGCTGTTCGCGGGCCGCCTGGCTGAGGAGAAGCACGTCAACGTGCTCATTGATGCGGTCGCGAAGACCCCGGCGGAGCTGAACGTCCACCTCGAGATCGTCGGCGGCGGCGAGGTTCGCGCAGCCCTTGCAGCCCAGGTGGCCCGGCTGGGGCTGCAGTCACGCGTGAACTTTCGCGGCCTGGCAAGCGATGAAGAACTGCGCGAGGCGTACATCAAGGCGGACCTGTTCTGCATGCCGGGAACCGCTGAGCTCCAGTCCCTGGTCACGCTGGAAGCCATGTCCGCATCCACCCCGGTCCTGCTGGCGGATGCAATGGCGCTGCCGCACTTGGTGCGCGACGGCGAGAACGGCTACCTCTTTACCCCGAACGACAGCGATGACCTCGCGGCCAAGATCACGCGGGTGCTGCAGCTTCCGGCCGAGGACCTGGCATCAATGGGGAAGGCGAGCCGCTGCATGGTGGAGCCGCACAGCATCCAGGGGACCCTGCAGACGTTCGAGGACCTCTACTACGGCGCCACTTACGACGACAAAGTGGTGTAACCCCGCGCGGGTGCGCATGTAGGCGATTACTATTGCTAGAGTGTTTTTGCCCCGGAACTGCCGCGGCTCCCCGCGGAGCCGGCAGTCCGCGGGGCGCACGGGGCTATAGCTCAGCTGGTTAGAGCGCGGGACTCATAATCCTAAGGTCCTCGGTTCAAGTCCGAGTAGCCCTACGAATCTTTTCGCTTCCGGCCCTGGGTGGCCGACGTTTGCGCCACGGGAGCCGTGGCCGATGTTCAAGCATCGGCCACGGCTCCTTTTGTTTCCGTGTTTTGTGCTTGCCGCTTTGCCGCGGGTCCGGTATGTTACTCGTGAGTAACTTATCTGCCCGCGATGCCATGCCGGGGTCGCTGCTGATCACCTGTGAGGGAACGCCATGCCCAAAGCTGCAATCGACATCCACAACCTGCCGTATGCCGACGGGGACTTCTTCGCGTTTGAGCAGCTGCTCAGCGGCAAGGAGCAGGACCGGCTGGCCGAAGTGCGCGACTTCCTGGCCCGCGAGGTCAGGCCCATCGCGGTCGATTGCTGGAACCGGGCCGAGTTTCCCATGGACCTGATCCCGAAGCTGGCCGAAATCGACCTTGTCAGCCCGGTCCGGCGCCAGGGCCACTCGAACGTCTTCGCCGGCATCCTGCATGCCGAAGCCACGCGTGCGGATACGTCGATTGCCACCTTCCTGGGCGTTCACGACGGCCTTTTCACCGGCTCCCTCGAGGCCCTCGCCTCTCAGGAGCAGCAGGAAGCCTGGCTGCCGGACATCTACTCGCTGAAGAAGATCGGCGCTTTCGGCCTCACCGAGCCGCTAGGCGGCTCCGATGTTGCCGGCGGAACCCGCACTACCGCCCGGCGGGAGGGTGACAGCTGGATCCTGAACGGCGCCAAGCGCTGGATCGGCAACGCCACATTCTCGGACTGGGTGGTCATCTACGCCCGCGACGTCGCCGACAACCAGGTCAAGGGTTTCCTCGTCGACACCGGGAGCGAGGGCTACAGGGCAACGCGGATTGAAAACAAAATCTCGCTGCGCACCGTGCAGAATGCCGACATCACCCTCGATAACGTCGTGGTGCCGGACTTTTTCAAGCTCGCCCATGCCAACAGCTTCCGGGACATCAACAAGGTCCTGAAGGTCACCCGCCTCGCCGTTGCGTGGCAGGCCGTCGGCCAACAGCTCGCGGCCTTCGACGTAGCCCGCCGCTATGCCGTCGAGCGCAGCCAGTTCGGCCGGCCAATTGCTTCCTTCCAGCTGGTTCAGAATCAGCTTGTGCAGATCCTTGGCAACGCCGTCAGCTCCATGGGGATGATGGTCCGCGTGTCCCAGCTCGAGGACGCAGGCAAGGCCAAGGACGAGCAGTCCGCGCTAGCCAAGGCCTTTACGACGGCCCGGATGCGCGAAAGTGTGGCCATCGGCCGCAGCCTCCTCGGGGGCAACGGCATTGTCAGCGACTACGAGATGGCCAAGATCTTCTCCGACGCCGAAGCCATCTACTCCTATGAAGGCACCCACGAGATCAACACCCTGGTGGCAGGGCGCGCGATCACCGGCATTTCGGCGATCGTCTAGCCTGGCGCCCCGGACTTGTCCTCACCCCGGCGCAGCCAAGGGAAGCAGGACGGAGGGCCGGAGGTCTGTCACCAGGGACAGCGGGTTGATGTATTCGTCCCCCCGCCGCACGCCCCAATGAACGCACGGCAGGGTGGTGCAGTGGCCGGGCAGGACAGTCCCGATGACATCGCCCCGGACCACCACGGCGCCCCTGGCGAGGCTGCTTTCCACCGGTTCGAAACTGCTGCGCAGGCCGTTGGGGTGATCGATGGTGATCACTGGACGGTCCACCACCACGCCCACGAAGCTGACGGTTCCGGACTCGGGCGCCGTAACCGCTGCGCCATGGCCCGGCATTTGGAGGTCCACCCCGCGGTGCCCGCTCATCCATGGCTTGTCCGGGGGATCGAACGCGCGGAGCACGGCCGGCTTGGGCGCCACGGGCCAGCTCCAAGTCCCCGCAGCGGCGGCGCCGGAGACGGTTGCCCCGGCCCCGGAGGCCCCTGCCCCGGTGCCTGGGGCAGGGGCGGCGGAGGCGGGGGCAATGGCTGTGATGGACAGCAGGATGGCGGCCGGGATGGCGCGGGCTTTCATGTATCCAGCCTGCGGTCCCTGATGAGCAGGCTGGAAGGGGTGCCCATCGCTATGTGGACAAGGCCGTTTCCCTCATCGCAGCAGGGGCGGTATGGTCCATTCCACCGGGGCCGCTGTAGTACACTTGACGGAGCAGTTCGCTGTGCCCTCAACGATGCCCGGTTGGCGGTTCAAGTCACTTTTCTGGTCGCTTGGCCCTCTCAGCCGTTCTAGTCAGCACGTCTCATTCAGAGGTGTGGGGGAGCAGTGGCTGACTACGCGTATCCAGCCCTCCCGTTCCGAAGCTGCGGCTTCAGCCTGCGGAGGATTGCGCCTCCTGCGGTCCGTGCCAGATGGCACGGATGGGAAGCGCAATGGATGCCAGGAGCAACGCCCGCCTGGGCGGAGCTATTCAACCGTCAACTATTGGCAGGGTAAGAGGGCCATGGGCTCTCTCATGAATGACCTGCCGGAAGGAGCGTCGGCATGCCCGTCGTAACTATGCGCCAGCTGCTTGACAGCGGCGTCCACTTTGGACACCAGACCCGTCGTTGGAACCCGAAGATGAAGCGGTTCATCTTCACGGAGCGCAACGGCATCTACATCATTGACCTGCAGCAGTCGCTGTCCTACATCGACCGCGCCTACGAGTTCGTAAAGGCCACTGTTGCACACGGCGGCACCGTTCTCTTCGTCGGCACCAAGAAGCAGGCGCAGGAAGCCATCGCCGAGCAGGCCACCCGCGTTGGCCAGCCGTACGTCAACCAGCGTTGGCTCGGCGGTATGCTGACCAACTTCCAGACGGTCTCCAAGCGCATCCAGCGCATGAAGGAACTCGAAGAGATCGACTTCGACGACGTCGCCGGTTCCGCTTACACCAAGAAGGAACTGCTGCTCCTTCGCCGTGAACTCACCAAGCTCGAGACCAACCTCGGCGGTATCCGCAACCTGACCAAGGCGCCGTCCGTGCTCTGGATCGTGGACACCAAGAAGGAACACCTCGCAGTTGACGAGGCCAAGAAGCTGAACATCCCGGTTGTCGCCATCCTGGACACCAACTGCGACCCGGACGAAGTCGACTTCCCGATCCCGGGTAACGACGACGCCATCCGCTCCGTCAACCTGCTGACCCGCGTTGTTGCTGACGCTGTTGCTGAAGGCCTCATCGCCCGTAACCAGCGCGCAACCGGCACCACGGAAGCTCCGGAAGAGCCGCTGGCTGAGTGGGAGCGCGAGCTCCTCGAAGGCAGCAAGGCTGAAGAAGCTGCTGCTCCCGCTGCTCCGGCAGAAGAAGCTGAAGCTGAAGCTCCGGCAGAAGAAGCTGAAGCTGAAGCTCCGGCCGCTGCCGAAGCAACCGAGCCCGCCGCCGGCGAAGCCGACGCTGCCAAGTAGGCAGACAAATAAATCTGGACCATCCCCGGCACTGTCCGCAGTGCCGGGGGTTTCTGACAGGATGGCCGCTCACTCGGTGAGCTGCCGTCCTGTCAGTCCGTACACCACACAACATTTCTAGACAGAGGGGTTCACATGGCGAACTACACTGCCGCTGATATCAAGGCTCTGCGTGAGCGCACTGGCGCCGGCATGATGGATGTCAAGAAGGCTCTTGACGAAGCCCACGGTGACGCCGAAAAGGCCATCGAGATCATTCGCATCAAGGGCCTGAAGGGCGCTACCAAGCGTGAAGGCCGCTCCACCGCAGAAGGCCTGGTTGCTGCCAAGGTCGCCGGCGGCGTCGGCGTCATGATCGAAGTTAACTGCGAGACGGACTTCGTGGCCAAGGCCGACAAGTTCATCCAGCTTGCCGACAAGGTCCTGGCCATCGCCGTCGAGTCCGGCGCAGCCGACATCGAGAGCCTGCTCGCCACCGAGGTTGACGGCAAGCCGCTGTCCGAGGTCGTCGTCGAAGAGGGTGCAATCCTCGGCGAAAAGGTTGTTGTCCGCCGGATTTCCCGCATTGAGGGCGGCACGGTTGACGCTTACCTGCACAAGACCTCCAAGGACCTCCCGGCCCAGGTCGGCGTCCTGTTCGCCGTCGACGGTGAAGGCGAAGCTGCCGCAACCGCGGCGCATGACGTTGCCGTCCACGTTGCCGCCATGGCTCCGAACTACCTGACCCGCGAGGACGTTCCGGCTGAGCTGGTTGAGTCCGAGCGCCGCATCGCCGAAGAAACGGCCAAGGCCGAAGGCAAGCCTGAAGCAGCCATGACCAAGATTGTGGAAGGCCGTGTCACGGGCTTCTACAAGGGTGAGGTGCTGGTTGACCAGGCATTCGCGAAGGATGCCAAGAAGTCCGTGGCGCAGGTCCTCGAAGAGGCCGGCGTCAAGGGCACCGCATTCGCGCGTTTCCGCGTCGGTTCCTAGTTAGACACGCAAAGGGGTGGTCACTTCGGTGGCCGCCCCTTTTGCATGCAACCGCAGCCCTACAGGCTGCTTGCACGGGCCGGGGAAATGACACCTTTGGCCATCCGGCACGATAACCTAGCTCAGAGCTCATTTACGGGAAGGCACCATGGAAACCGTCAACAATTCTGTCCAGTCAGAGAAGAGCCGGCGTCGCGTCCTCCTGAAACTGTCCGGCGAGGTCTTCGGCGGCGGAAAGCTGGGCGTGGACCCGGACACCGTCCGCGGAGTCGCCAAGCAGATCGCTGCAGCAGTTCCCGAAGTCGAGGTTGCGATCGTAGTGGGTGGCGGTAACTTCTTCCGCGGCGCCGAACTGTCCCAGAGCGGAATGGACCGTTCCCGTGCCGACTACATGGGCATGCTCGGCACCGTGATGAACTGCCTCGCCCTCCAGGACTTCCTGGAACAGGCCGGCGTCGAGACCCGTGTGCAAAGCGCCATCACCATGGGCCAGGTGGCTGAGGCGTACATCCCCCGCCGTGCCATCCGCCACATGGAAAAGGGCCGGGTCGTGATCTTCGGTGCAGGCGCAGGCCTGCCGTACTTCTCCACTGACACCGTCGCTGCCCAGCGTGCAATGGAAGTCCATGCCGACGTCGTGCTGATGGCAAAGAGCGGAGTGGACGGCGTCTACACCGCCGACCCCAAGAAGGATCCCGGCGCCGAGAAGCTCGACCGGCTCAGCTACGACGACGCTCTGCGTCGCGACATCCGCGTTATGGACCAGACCGCCATGACCATGTGCAAGGACAACAACCTCACCATGGTGGTGTTCGGCATGGAAGGCGAAGGCAACGTGACCCGGGCGATCCGCGGCGAGGAGCTGGGCACCGTAGTCACCCCCTAGCAACAGCTAGGATGATTTGAGGAAAAGGCCGGCCCCAGGGCCGGCCGCAAAGACGGAACGAACTGTGCATTGTTCCGGGAGACCGGAATGCACCAATTTCTGAGGAGAGACCGTGATCGAAGAGACCTTGCTCGAAGCCGGGGACAAGATGGACAAGGCAGTCGAGGTAGCCAAGGAAGACTTCGCGTCGATCCGGACCGGCCGCGCCACTCCGGGACTCTACAACCGGGTACTCGTGGACTACTACGGCTCACCCACTCCGCTGCAGCAGCTGGCATCGTTCGCCGTTCCCGATGCTCGCACCATCCTGATCACGCCGTTCGACAAGTCGGCCCTCCGCGAAATCGAGCGGGCCCTCAGCGACTCCGAGGTGGGCGCCAACCCGTCCAACGACGGCAACGTCATCCGGATCACCATTCCGGAGCTCACCAAGGAACGCCGCAAGGAATACGTCAAGATCGTTAAGGCCAAGGGCGAGGACGCCAAGGTGTCCATCCGGAACATCCGCCGCAAGGCCAAGGAAACCCTGGACAAGTTGGTCAAGGACGGCGAAGCCGGCGAGGACGAAGGGGCGCGCGGCGAGAAGGAACTCGACGCCCTCACCAAGGCACACGTTGACGGCATCGACGACCTGCTCAAGCGCAAGGAAGCCGAGCTGCTCGAGGTCTGATGGGTCAGGCACAGCAGGCGCCCGGACCGAGGGTCCGGGCCCGGGGGAAGCAGCGCTCCAACCCAACGCCCAAGGCCGGAAGGAACCTTCCAGCTGCCACCGCGGTTGGCCTGGCAATGCTTTTCGCCGTATTGGGGGGTCTCCTGTTCCTGCCGCTCGGATTTGTCCTGGTCACCACCACTTTCGCGGTATTCGGTGTCTGGGAAATCTTCCGTGCGCTGGAGGTAAGCGGCACCCGGCTGCCCGTCGTTCCGGTCATGGTGGGAACTGTGGGAATGCCGTTGGCTGCCTACTTCGGCGGACTGGAGAGCCTGCTGTTTGCGCTGCTGGCCAGCAGCGTCGCCGTGCTCTTGTGGCGGACCATCGAAAGTGCAGCCGGGTCCGCCCGGAGCATCTTTGCCGGCGTCTTCACGCTGGCCTGGGTCCCCTTCTTCATCAGCTTCGCCATCCTGCCGCTGCATGCGATGGGAAATGCGCCGGTGGGCCTGTGGCCCGGTGGCGTTATCCCGCACGGTGCCTGGCAGATCGCCACGATGCTCCTGCTGGTGGTTTCCAACGACACCTTCGGCTACCTGGTGGGTGCATCCTTCGGAAAGCATCCGATGGCGCCCAAGATCAGCCCCAAGAAATCGTGGGAAGGGTTCGCGGGATCCATCGGCGGAGCCATCGCCGTGGGTGTCCTGGCGTGCCTCTTCCTGCTGGACAAGCCCTGGTGGGTCGGCGTGGTGCTCGCCGTCGGCATGGTGGCAGCGGCTACCACCGGAGACTTTGCCGAATCCATGGTCAAACGGGAACTCGGCATCAAGGACATGAGCAGCATCCTGCCCGGCCACGGCGGGGTCATGGACCGGCTGGATTCGATCGTATTCGCCTCGCCCGCGGCGTTTATCCTGTTCACGGCGGTCTCGGGAGCCTGAGGCGCCCTGCCCGGCACCCGGCGCGGCAACCGGCCGGCGCAACAGCCGGCCGCAATGGGTGCAGCCCGGCGCCTTAGACTGGTGCGGAGCAAAAACAGCTGAACAGCACTGAAGGAAGCAAAGTGACAGTGGACATTCAACGGCAGATCCCTGCGTCTTTTGACCGCGTACAGCGGAACGAATACGGCTACAACGCCAAGCAGGTGGACCAGTTCCTCCAGCGCGCACGGGTGTCGTTCGAGAATCCCGGTGCTGCCGG
The DNA here is from genome assembly GCF_018613755.1 of Arthrobacter sp. ISL-72. Lineage (GTDB taxonomy): Bacteria > Actinomycetota > Actinomycetes > Actinomycetales > Micrococcaceae > Arthrobacter. The sequence continues at coordinate 139,045 of NZ_JAGGPP010000008.1, read as the reverse complement.
CCAGGTCATTAAGAGCGCCGACGTCCGGGCCGTCTGCTTTGATCCCGTCAAGGGCGGCTACGCCGCAGCCGGGGTCGACGCGGCCCTGGACCGCCTGGAGGACGCCTTCGCCCGGCGGGAGCGGGACGAGCTTATTGAGGCACGCGGCGAGGACGCCTGGCTCCGCGAGATCGGCAAGCTGTCCGGCCTCCTGCGCGGGCGGCTGCACCGTCCCGACGGCGAACGGTTCCGCCGGCCCGCCGGCGGCCGCGGCCGGAGCTACAACATCGTGGACGTGGACAACCTGTGCCGCGACCTCATCGGCTACCTCGAGGAGGACCAGCCGCTCAGCGTGGACAATGTCCGCCGCGCCGTCTTCCGCCCGGCCAAGGGCAAGGACGGCTATGAAGAGACCCAGGTGGACGCGTTCCTTGACCGCGTGGTCGAGCTGATGGCCGCCATCGACTGACTCCGTTCCCTCAGGCCCCCGCGGGCCAAGCCACCCGCTGTCTTAGCGTTCCGTGGCCAGCGGACGTTCCGGAGTGTGCAGCCTGGTCATAACCTTCGTGAGCGTCCTCGGGACACGGTCCTTGGTGGCGCGGGAGACCAAAACCATCACGGCAAACGCGGCCGGCACGGTCCAGGCGGCCGGCTGCGCCAGCCACTGGGGCATCGCGGTGCCGGAGGCGGCCGGACCGGTAAGGGCACCCGCGACCAGCGCGCCGCCGCACAGCAGGCCGCCGGTCAGCATGCCGGCAATGGCGCCGGCGTCCGTCAACCCGCGCCACCAGATCCCCAGCAGCAGGGCAGGACAGATCGTGGACGCAGTGAAAGCGAACACGAGCCCCACGCTGCCCGCCAAGGCCAGCGAATCGGTCATGAAGGCAAAGCCCAGCGGAACGGTCGCCGAAATGAGTGCCGCCAGCCGGAAGCCGCGGACGCTGCCGCCGAGCACGTCCTGGCTGATGACGCCCGCGAGCGACACCACCAGCCCCGACGTGGTGGACAGGAAGGCCGCGAATGCCCCCGCCACCACCAGCGCTGACAGCATCTCGCCGGCAGGCCCGCCGACCAGCCGGCCCGGCAGCAACAGGACGAGGGCATCCGGCCTGGCGCTCTGTGCCAGGCCCGGGGCGAACATCCGCCCGGCCAGTCCGTAGGCCGTGGGGAAGAGGTAGAAAACGGACAGCAGACCGAGCACGATCAGCGTGGTGCGGCGCGCTGACTGTCCGTCCGGGTTCGTATAGAACCGCACCAGGACATGCGGCAGGCCCAGGGTGCCGAAGAGCAGGGCCACCAGCAGCGAGATGTTCTGGTAGGGGCCTGTGGGCGCCAGCCCGGTGGGGTTGGTCCCGGCTTCGGCAACGGCCTGCGCCCCGTTGCCGGCCAGCATGAGGACGATGAAAATAATGGGCACCGCCAGGGCCGTCAGCTTAAGCCAGTACTGGAAGGCCTGCACGAAGGTGATGGACCGCATTCCTCCGGCCACGACCGTCAGGCAAACGACGATGACCACCGCCACGGAACCCACCCACGACGGAAGCCCGGTGGTGATGCGGATTGTCAAGGCCGCGCCGTGCAGCTGCGGCACAATGTACAGCCAGCCCACCACCACAACCACCAGGCTGGTGACCCGGCGCACCGCCCGTGAATCCAGCCGCACCTCGGTGAAATCCGGGATGGTGTAGGCACCTGATCGGCGCAGCGGGGCCGCAACGAAGAGCAGCAGCATCAGGTACCCGGCGGTGTACCCGATGGGAAACCAGAGCGCGTCAGTGCCGGAGAGCAGGATCAGTCCGGCCACGCCCAGGAAGCTGGCGGCGGAGAGGTACTCCCCGCCGATCGCGGACGCGTTCCACCAGGGACGGACCGTCCGGGAGGCCACGTAGAAGTCCCCGGTGGTCCGGGAAATCCGCAGCCCGTAGAACCCGACAACGGCGGTAGCGACGGACACGGCAACGAACGCCGCGATGCCCACCACCGGGTTCAAGGCCGCCTCACCTGTCCTCCGCCAGGTCCCGGTACCGGGCCTCGTTGCGGTTTGCGGCCCGGATGTAGAGCCAGGCGCTGAGGCCGATCACCGGGTAGATTCCGGCGCCGAGCAGGAGCCAGCCGAAGGGGATGCCCGCGATCCTCACGTCCGCCAGGCCGGGGGCCAGTCCCAGCATGAGCGGAAAGGCCAGCAGGATCAGCAGGAAACCGGCGGCCACAACGAGTGCCAGGCGCAGCTGGGAGCGGATCAGGGACCGGACGAACACCTGGCCCACGTCCGACTCCTCGGCGGATCCGCGCGATTCCAGCACCGGCCTTGCGGCGGACTGCGGCGCCGTCACCCTGACGCGCGTCATGCCTGCGGCCGGATCCGGGTGGCTTCGAGTTTCTCTCGGACCGACGGCAGGTGGCGGCGGCTGATGGGCAGCTCGGCCCCGGCCACGGTGACGGCCGGCCGGGCGGCGGCAAGCTTCAGGTGGCTGACGTGGTTGAGGGCGATCAGGTAGGAACGGTGCGTGCGGAGGAAACCCGCCCCCGCCCACTGCTGCTCAAGGTCGGCCAGGGGGACGCGGATCAGGTAGCTGGCATCGGCCGTGTGCAGCCGCGCATAGTCGCCCTGGGCCTGGACATACGTGACATCGTCGCGCCGGATCATCCGGGTGGTGCCGCCAAGGTCCACCGTGATCATTTCCGGCGCGGGGGCGCCATCCTTGATGAGCTCGCTGATGCGCCCCACGGACCGGGCCAGGCGTTCAGCCCGCACGGGTTTCAGCAAGTAGTCGACGGCGGCCAGTTCGAACGCTTCCAGCGCGCAGTCTTCGTCCGCCGTGACAAAGACGACCACCGGCGGATTGCTGCTGCGCGAAATCGCCCGGGCGATGTCCAAACCGGACAGGGCCGGCATATGGATGTCCAAAAAGACGGCGTCCACCGTTCCGGCCTCGAGCACGCGGAGAGCCTCGGCGCCGGAGGACGCCCGGTGGATGGCCCCGATCCGGTCGTCCCGGCCGAGCAGGAACGCCAGTTCCTCGACGGCGGGCAGCTCGTCGTCAGCGACGAGGACGTTAATCATGGTCCTAGATTATCCCGGCGGCGGGCCGGAAGAGCTGCTCAGGCGTCGTGGCCGGGCTGCGACTTGGGGACACGCATGGTGATCAGCGTCCCTTCGCCCGGGGCCGTTTCGATGACCAGGCCGTTGTCCTCCCCATAGACCTGGCGGAGCCGGGCGTCCACGTTGCGCAGCCCCACGTGGTCGCCGTCGCTGTGCCCCGCCAGCATGGAGCGCAGCTGTTCGGGATCCATCCCCACGCCGTCGTCCTCGATGGTTACTTCCGCGAAGGCGCCGGAATCATTCGCCGCAATGGTGATATGTCCGGGACCTTCCTTGGCTTCCAGGCCGTGCCGGACGGCATTTTCCACCAGGGGCTGCAGGCTGAGGAACGGAATCACGGTGCTCAGCACCTCCGGGGCGATCCGCAGGCTCACCTGCAAGCGGTCCCCGAACCGCGCCCGCTCCAGCAGCAGGTACCGGTCGATGCAGCGGAGCTCTTCGGCGAGGGTGGTGAAGTCCCCGTGGCGGCGGAAGGAGTACCTGGTGAAGTCGGCAAATTCCACCACCAGTTCCCGGGCCCGGACGGGATCTGTGTTAATGAAGGAGGCGATGGCGTTGAGGGAGTTGTAGATGAAGTGCGGGCTAATCTGGGCGCGGAGGGCGCGGACTTCGGCCTCCATCAGCAGCGTGCGGGAGGCATCGAGTTCGGCGAGTTCAACCTGGGCCGCCACCCAGTCGGCCACTTCGCCGGTGGCGCGGACCAGTCCGGCTCCCGCCGCCGGAGCGAATGCGGCCACCGCGCCCACCACACGCGAGCCGGCCTTGATGGGGGCGATCACGGCGGCGCGTTCGAGGTCGGGAGTGATTGCTCTGGAAGCCGCGTCGCCGGCGAGCATGTACAGCTCACCGGGCGGGATGACGGCGGTGTGTCCGCCCTCCAGCACGTTCGCCGCCAAACCCATGAGCGCGGGCCTCAGTTCCTCCGCGGCGCCGTCCCAGGCGAGCACCCCCGAGGTGTCGGTGATGGCGAGCGCATCGCAGCCCAAGATGGTGCGGAGCTGCCTGCTGGCTTTGGCTGCGCCGGCCGGGTTCAGCCCGGTGCGGAGGTGTTGTCCCGCACGCGAAGCAGCATGCAGGGTCTTGTAGGTGGCCCGCTCAGCATCGGTGCCAAGCTCCCGGAAGGACCGCAGGACTTTGAGGCCCACACCGACGACGACGGCGACGGCCATCGCGATGACGGCGATGGCAGCGGCGGTAATCACAGGGGAGTCCGGCATGGTGCCAGCGTAGCCGCGCGTGCCGTTGGGCGCAGCATCGGGACCGCTGAGCGACGGTACCTCGCGCTTCTCTGGAATGTAGGCCAGCTCACGCGCCACAGTGATTGCAGTCACATTGGCTGGGACTGTCTGCGGAGGGGCAGGGCATCCGGTGTGGACGGCACGTCTCAATGAGGAGGAATGATGGGTAACGATGCCCCAACTCCGGACGCAGCGGCGTCCGTGGACTTCAAGCAAGTCCAATCGACGACGCAGTTCCAGGAACTGCGCAAGCGTCACCGCAGCTTTGTCTTTCCGATGGCCGTTGCGTTCCTGCTCTGGTATTTCGCATACGTCCTCCTGGCCGACTATGCCGTGGGCTTCATGTCCACCAAGGTCTGGGGCAACATCAACATCGGGCTGATTCTGGGCCTGCTGCAGTTCGTTTCCACGTTCGCCATCACCGGATGGTACGTGAGCTACTCCAACCGGCGGCTCGATCCCATCGCCTCCGAGATCCGGCACGAAATTGAAGGCCACGAGTTCGACAAAGACGGCAACCGAGTGAGCGGAACGGCACAATGATTGGAATGGTCCCCGCGGTCAACGTCGCCGCCCTCAAGGACACCACCTTGCTGAACATGGCTATTTTCGGCCTGTTCGTCGCGGTCACCATGATTATCGTGATCCGCGCCAGCCGCAACAACAAGACCGCGGCAGACTACTACGCGGCCGGCCGTTCCTTCACCGGCCCGCAGAACGGAACGGCCATTGCGGGGGACTACCTCTCCGCGGCGTCCTTCCTCGGCATTACCGGCGCTATCGCCGTCAACGGCTACGACGGCTTCATGTACTCCATCGGCTTCCTGGTGGCCTGGCTTGTCGCCCTGCTGCTGGTGGCGGAGCTGCTCCGCAACACGGGCAAGTTCACCATGGCGGATGTGCTCTCCTTCCGGCTCAAGCAGCGTCCCGTCCGGATCGCCGCCGCCATCTCCACCCTCGCCGTCTGCTTCTTCTACCTGCTGGCCCAGATGGCGGGAGCCGGCAGCCTGATCTCCCTGCTCCTGGGCATCAGCGACTGGGGCGGACAGGCATTGGTGATCATCGTCGTCGGCGCACTCATGATCATGTACGTCCTGATCGGCGGCATGAAGGGCACCACCTGGGTGCAGATCATCAAAGCCATGCTGCTCATCGCCGGCGCCGCCGTCATGACGTTCTGGGTCCTGGCCATTTACGGCTTCAACCTGTCCGACCTCCTCGGAGGCGCGGTGGAAACGGCCAACAATCCAGCAGTCCTCAACCCGGGCCTGCAGTACGGCAAGTCCGATACCAGCAAGTTGGACTTCATGTCCCTGGGCCTGGCGCTGGTCCTCGGTACCGCGGCCCTCCCGCACGTGCTGATGCGCTTCTACACCGTCCCCACGGCCAAGGAAGCACGCAAATCAGTGGTGTGGTCCATCTGGCTGATCGGCCTCTTCTACCTGTTCACCCTGGTCCTGGGCTACGGCGCAGCTGCACTGGTGGGTGCCGAAACGATCCGGACCGCTCCGGGCGGGGTCAACTCCGCCGCGCCGCTGCTCGCGTTCCACCTCGGCGGCCCGCTGCTGCTCGGATTCATCTCAGCGGTCGCCTTTGCCACCATCCTCGCCGTGGTGGCCGGACTCACCATCACCGCGGCGGCCTCCTTTGCCCATGACATCTACGCCAATGTGATCGCCAAGGGGAAGGCCGACGCCGACACCGAGGTCAAGGTGGCACGGCGCACCGTGGTTGTCATCGGCGTCCTGGCCATCGTCGGCGGCATCTTCGCCAACGGCCAGAACGTCGCCTTCCTGGTGGCGCTCGCCTTTGCGGTTGCCGCATCGGCCAACCTGCCGACGATCATCTACTCCCTGTTCTGGCGCAGGTTCACCACCCAGGGCGCGGTGTGGAGCATGTACGGCGGGCTCGCCTCCGCGATCATCCTGATCGCCCTCTCGCCCGTGGTATCCGGGACGAAGACGTCAATGATCCAGACGGCGAACTTCGCAGTGTTCCCGCTGAACAACCCGGGCATCGTCTCCATTCCGCTCGCGTTCTTCCTGGGCTGGCTGGGCACCGTGCTGGACAGGAAGCTCGAAGACACCACCAAGCAGGCCGAGATGGAAGTCCGTTCGCTGACCGGTGTGGGAGCCGAGAAGGCGGTGGACCACTAACCGCACCGGCTGACATACAACAGGAGCTCCCGTGAATCACGGGAGCTCCTGTCAGTTCAGGCCTTCGGCCGGAGTTTGATGTTGATCATCTTCATGTCGTTGTTGCCATCGAAGCGGTAGGCCAGATCCACTTCCTTGCCGTCGCAGCTGATGACCCCCTCGACGTCGGCGGCGTTGGTGCCGTTCTCGTCGCTCACCTTGTTGATGGCCGGCTTGCAGGAGTCGTTCAGTTCGAGGCTTTGGACGCCGGCGGCGAACTCCTCCTTGGAGAGCTTGTCCTGGAGCGCCGGGTCGAGGTAATCGTCGTACGCCGTGTCGGTGTCCCCTGTGATGACAAGCTGGGTGAAATCGTCCGCGAGGCCCTGCGCCTTGCCGGCTGCGCCGCCCAGGAGGTTGAAGAGCGGGACAGCGCCCGCGGCGGCAAGGAGGACCGCTCCGCCTGCAATGCCCAGGACAGTCCACAGTTTCCTGCGGTTGTTGGCCGGCGGGTGGCCCTGTTCCGGAGGCCGGTACGGTTCCTGCGGATTGCTCAAGATCAAGCCTTTCCGGCAGCCGGCCTCGCCCGCTGCCTGATTGCGCGGCCGTTCATGGCCAGGAGTCGTTCAACGGGAACCAGCCTATAGTCCCGGCCGGCCTTACCCTGCGGCTGATCCCCGCTCGAGCAGCGGCTGGATCCGGAAAGGGATCAGTTCTCCCATGGCCAGGGCCGTGTCCGTCCGGTCCACTCCGTCGCAGGCGAGGATCTTGCCGTTGATGCGGAAAAGGTCCTCCGCATCCAGGGCCACGACGCGCAGCAGGAGGTCGGCCGAGCCGGTCAGTCCGTAGCCTTCCAGGATTTCCGGGATCCCGGCCAGGTCCACGGCCAGCTGGCCCAGTTTCTGCTGCTGCACGTGGACGGAGATGAACGCCATGAGCGGGTATCCCAGGGCCGCCGGATTGATCCGCCGCTCGAAGGTCAGGAACACGTGCTTCTTCTCCAGCTGGGCCATCCTCGCCTGCACGGTGTTGCGTGACAGTCCAAGCTTCTGGGCCAGGGCCACCACGGTCCGCTTCGGGTCCTTGGCGAGGGCGGAAAGGAGCCGGGTGTCTGTGCCATCCAAAGCTTGCATAATGCGCAAGGCTAGCACGGTGATTGGCCGGTAGACAGTGCATTCTGCTCAGTTTTTTCGGCAGTGGTTGTACCCATTGAGCATTGTGAGTATCGTCACAATTATCCGGGGCAACGGCGCCCGGGCGGCTGGCGTGTACGGGGATCACGAGTCCCTGAAGCGCCGGTGACACGACGTATGAAGGTTGCGTGCAACTGTGTTTACAGACGAGTTGGGTCAGGGCGGCAAGGCCCCCGATGGCCCGGACAACAGTGCAAATCATCACCGCGGGACGGGCGAAAGCCTGATCCAACTCATCACTCCCGGGGGTGAGCGCGTCAGCCATCCGCAGTACGACGCCTGGGTCAGGGATGTTAGTGACGAGCAACTGGCCTCCCTCTATGAAGACCTGGTGGTCATCCGGCGGATCGATACTGAAGCCACCGCCCTCCAGCGCCAGGGGGAACTTGGCCTCTGGCCGCCGCTGCTGGGACAGGAAGCGTCCCAGATCGGTTCCGCAAGGGCGCTCCGGGACGACGACTTCGTGTTCTCCAGCTACCGCGAGAGCGGCGTCGCGTACTGCCGCGGCGTGGACCTGCCGAACATCATCAAGGTCTGGCGGGGGAACGCCTCCGCCGGGTGGGATCCGTACACCGTCAACCTGGCCACGCCGCAGATCATCATCGGCGCCCACACCCTGCATGCCACCGGCTACGCCATGGGCATCCAAAACGACGGCGCGGACTCCGTGGCCATCACTTATTTCGGCGACGGCGCCACGAGCGAAGGCGACGTCAACGAAGCCATGGTTTTCGCTGCCAGCTTCCAGTCCCCGGTGGTCTTCTTCTGCCAGAACAACCACTGGGCCATTTCGGAACCGGTCCGCCTGCAGTCCCACATCAGGATCGCCGACCGCGCGGCCGGGTTCGGCATACCCAGCATCCGCGTGGACGGCAATGACGTCCTGGCCGTAATGGCGGCGACGCGCGAGGCGCTGGAACGGGCCCGCCACGGCGGCGGACCCACGTTCATTGAGGCCGTCACCTACCGGATGGGCCCGCACACCACTGCAGACGACCCCACCCGGTACCGCGATGCCAACGAACTGGAAGACTGGGCAGCCAAGGACCCGATAGCCCGGGTCAAGGGCCTGCTGGACCGCAAGGGCCTGCTGACCGACGAACTGGAGGCGCGGGTTGCCGCCAAGGCAGACGCCGTAGCCCGCGAGCTGCGGGCCGGCTGCGTCAACATGCCGGATCCGAAGCCGCTGGACATCTTCAAGCACGTCTACAGCACCCCCAACTCCTGGCTGGACCGCCAGGAAGACCACTATTCCCGCTACCTGGCTTCCTTCGGCGATCCCGCAGGGGCCCCCTCCGAAGAAGGTGCTCGCTAATGACGCAGATGACCTTTGCCCGGGCAATAAACTCCGGCCTCCGCAAGTCCCTCGAAAACGACCCCAAGGTGATCCTGATGGGAGAGGACATCGGCACCCTTGGCGGCGTCTTCCGGGTGACGGACGGCTTGCAGAAGGACTTCGGCAAGCACCGCGTGGTGGACACTCCGCTGGCCGAGTCGGCCATCATCGGCACCGCCGTCGGCCTCGCCTACCGCGGCTACCGGCCCGTCGTCGAAATCCAGTTCGACGGGTTCATCTACCCGGCTTTCGACCAGATTGTCTCCCAGGTGGCCAAGATCCACTACCGGACGCAGGGTGCAGTGAAGATGCCCATCACCGTGCGTGTTCCGTTCGGCGGCGGCATCGGATCGCCGGAACACCACTCGGAGTCCCCGGAGGCGTACTTCACGCACACGTCCGGGCTGCGCGTTGTCAGTGCTTCCAATCCCCAGGATGCCCACACGATGATCCAGCAGGCTATCGCCCTGGACGATCCCGTGCTGTTCTTCGAACCGAAGCGCCGCTACCACGACAAGGGCGAAGTGGATGAGTCGATCGACCCGGCCACTGCCTTCTCGATGGAGAAGGCCCGCGTGGTGACCGAGGGCAAGGACGTCACGCTGGTCGCTTACGGCCCGCTGGTCAAGACTGCCAAGGACGCTGCGCTGGCCGCGGCAGACGAAGGCGTGTCGGTGGAAGTCATCGACCTGCGCTCGCTGGCACCGGTGGACTTCGCAACCCTCGAAGCCTCCGTGCGCAAGACGGGAAGGCTCGTCATTACGCACGAAGCCGGCCAGTCCGGCGGACTCGGCGCCGAAGTGGCGGCCAGCATCACCGAGCGCTGCTTCTACCACCTGGAATCGGCCCCCGTCCGGATCACTGGTTTCGACATTCCGTATCCCTATTCGAAGCTTGAAATGCACCACCTTCCGGGCCTGGACCGGATCCTGGACGGCGTGGACCGGGCCCTGGGCCGCCCGAACTCCCTGAGCGGCCTGGAAGGATGAGCGCGGTCATGATCAAGGAATTCAGGCTCCCGGACCTTGGCGAAGGGCTGACGGAATCGGAAATCCTCAGCTGGAAGGTCGCGGTAGGCGACACCGTTGCCCTGAACCAGGTCATCGCTGAAGTGGAAACGGCCAAAGCCGTCGTCGAACTGCCGTCACCGTTCGCCGGCGTGATTACCGCCCTCCACGAACAGCCGGGAACCGTCGTCGAGGTGGGTAAGCCGATCGTATCCTTCGAGGTGGAGGGCGACGACGGCGAACCGGCCGGCGGGGGACCGGCACCGGCGGAGGCCGCAAAACGCGAGCCGAACCTGGTGGGGTACGGCGCCGTCCTCGAGGCGACCGGCCGGCCGGTGCGGCGCGCACGCACATTTGCGTCCCCGGCAGCTTCGCCTGCCGACGAGGCCCGACCTGCCCCGGCGGCCGTGCCGTCCGAGAGCCGTCCCGGGCCCGTGGTCCCCGCTGAGCGGCCGCGGTCCACGCCTCCCGTGCGGAAACTCGCCAAGGATCTTGGTGTCGAGCTCACCGCGGTGCCGGGGTCCGGCGCCGGCGGGCTGATCACCCGCGAGGATGTTCAGAACTTCGCCGGCGGGGGAGAACATCCTGCCGCGACTCCGGCCATGGCGGGAGCAGAAGCATCAGGCAGTGCAGGAACCGGCACACCGGGTCAACGCGAAACGAGGACACCCATCAAGGGCGTCCGCAAGCTGACCGCTGCGGCCATGGTGTCCAGTGCCTTCACCGCACCGCACGCGACGGAATTCCTGACGGTTGACGTCACTCCCACCATGGAGCTGCTGGCCCGGCTCAAGGCCAGCCGGGCGTTTGAGGGATTGAAGCTGACCCCGCTGACGCTCGTGGCCAAGGCCTTGCTCATTGCCCTCCGACGTCAGCCGTCGCTGAACTCGCGGTGGGACGAGGGTAACCAGGAAATCGTGCAGTTCAACTACGTGAACCTGGGCATTGCCGCCGCGACGCCACGCGGGCTGACCGTACCGAACATCAAGGACGCAGACCGGATGTCCCTGACCGAGCTGTCCACGGCGCTCACCGCCCTGACCGAGACTGCCCGGGCCGGCAAGACCAGTCCGGCCGAACTGTCCGGCGGCACGATCTCGATCACGAACATCGGAGTCTTCGGCATCGACGCCGGCACTCCGATCCTGAACCCCGGCGAAGCAGCCATCCTCGCCATGGGGGCCATGCGGAAGATGCCATGGGAGTACCAGGATGAGGTGGTCCTGCGCCAAGTGATGACCCTCAGCCTGTCCTTCGACCACCGGCTGGTGGACGGTGAGCAGGGGTCCCGGTTCCTCGCGGACATCGGCGCCATTCTGGCTGACCCGGGGATGGTCCTGGCCATGGTCTAGGTTCCGGCCAAAAAAACTCCCGCCACAAAAACTGCCGGCGGCCCGTTCCGGAAGGAAGGGGCCGCCGGCAGTTTTCTGTGCCAGGCGGTGACCATCGTGGGGCACATTGGGACCGCTGGCCGACGCCGGCGGAAGAATCCCCGGCGTGTCCGTGTCGAACTGCCCCGTGTTGGGAGCGCTATTCGCCGGGAACGGGGCTGGCGGCCACCAGTAGGGCGGCGAGGGCCATGCTTTCCAGCAGCGGCCGGGCTGACTTGACGGCCACCCGCCGTCCGTGGCTGCGTACGGAATGCGGCGTGGAGTTGATCAGGCCAAAGGCTGCGTGGGCCCGCATCCGGAGTTCGGCTGTGTCCGTTTCCGCGTGCAGTTCCTGCAGCACGTCAACCCAGAGCTCCACATAGTTGCGCTGCAGGGTGCGGACTTCGGCCTGGTCGTCGTCCGAAAGGTTGCTGAAATCGCGGTCCTGGACCCGGATGACGTCGGGATTGGTCAGGGCGAAGTCAACGTGGAACTGGACGAGGCGGGAGAGCGCTGCTGCGGGATCCTTGGCGTCCGCCACCACGCGGCGGCCGCCATCCAGCAATTCCTGGCTCACGCTGAGCAACAGTGCACCCAGCACCGCCTGCTTGCCCGCGAAATGGCGGTACACGGCCGGGCCGCTGACGCCTGCCGCGGCCCCCAGGTCCTCCAGCGAAACACGGTTGAAGCCGTTGAGGGCAAAAAGAGTGGCCGCCGAGGACAGCAAGGCCCGGCGCCGGCTTTCTTTGGCCTGGCTGCGTTGGGTCGACTGGCTGCGCTGGGTCGCCTGGCTCCGTGGCGCCGCTGGGCTGTTGAGGCCGGGCTGCGCCGCCGGGCCGCGCTCGATGATCGGCACATTTCCTCCTTGGAACTGCAAATCTAGCAATGCAAGCGCGTGTTGGACATCACAGTTAATAGAGACTAACCTAAATCTCAGTTACGCGGGACTAACCGAATCGCTCAGGACGGCCCTCCCGGGCGTCAGGGAACGGAAGCAGTCAATGGAGAAAATCGCCAGCCTGGTGGACGCCCAAAGCGCCGCTTACACTGCGAACCGCGAGGCCCAGCTGGGACTGGCCCGCGAGCTGAAGGAACGCCTGGCCGCCGCGGCGCTGGGCGGCCCGGAGGCGTCCCGGGAACGGCATGTGTCACGGGGCAAGCTACTGCCCCGCGAGCGTATTGACCACCTGCTCGACGACGGCAGCCCGTTCCTTGAGATCGCGCCGCTGGCCGCCAATGGCATGTACAACGACGATTCACCGGGTGCGGGCGTGATTGCCGGGATCGGCCTGGTCCACGGCCGCCAGGTGCTGGTCATCTCCAACGACGCCACCGTCAAGGGCGGCACGTACTATCCGATGACAGTCAAGAAGCACCTCCGGGCGCAGAAAATCGCGCTTGAGAACCGGCTGCCCTGCATCTACCTTGTGGATTCCGGGGGCGCCTTCCTGCCGAAACAAGACGAAGTCTTTCCGGACAAGGAGCACTTCGGCCGGATCTTCTTCAACCAGGCCAGGATGTCTGCCGCGAAGGTTCCGCAGATCGCCTCGGTGATGGGGTCGTGCACGGCAGGCGGCGCGTATGTGCCGGCCATGAGCGACGAAACCGTCATCGTGCGCAACCAGGGAACCATCTTCCTGGGCGGCCCGCCGCTGGTGAAAGCCGCCATCGGCGAGATCGTCACTGCGGAGGAGCTCGGCGGCGGGGACGTTCATTCGAGGATCTCGGGCGTCACGGACCATCTGGCCGAGAACGACGAGCACGCCCTCCAGATCGTCCGCGACATCGTCGCCACCCTGCCGAAGCCGGCCGCCCCCGCCTGGGAGGTGGACGCCCCCGTCGAGCCCCTTGCGGACCCGGAGGAGCTCTACGGTGCCGTTCCCACGGACGTCAACGCGCAGTACGACGTCCGCGAGGTCATTGCCCGGCTGGTGGACGGCAGCCGGTTCCACGAGTTCAAGAAGAACTACGGCACCACCCTGGTGACGGGCTTCGCGAAGCTGCACGGCCACCCGGTGGGCATTGTGGCCAACAACGGCGTGCTCTTCAGCGAATCCTCGCTCAAGGGAGCCCACTTCATCGAGCTCTGCGACCAGCGCGGCATTCCGCTGATCTTTTTGCAGAACCTCTCGGGCTTTATGGTCGGCAAGGACTACGAGCAGGGCGGCATCGCCAAGAACGGCGCCAAGATGGTCACCGCGGTGGCCACCGCTCGCGTCCCGAAGCTGACCGTGGTGATCGGCGGTTCCTTCGGGGCGGGCAACTACTCCATGTGCGGGCGGGCCTACTCGCCGCGTTTTTTGTGGATGTGGCCGGCCAGCCGGATCTCGGTGATGGGCGGCAACCAGGCGTCCAGCGTGCTCGCCACCGTCAAACGGGACCAGTACGAGGCCCGCGGCGAGGAATGGTCCGCCGAAGACGAAGAAGCCTTCAAGGCCCCCATCAAGCAGCAGTATGAGGACCAGGGCAGCCCCTATTACTCCACCGCCCGCCTCTGGGATGACGGCGTGATTGACCCCGCGGACACCCGCACCGTCCTGGGACTGGCGCTCGACGTCGTCTCCCGCACCCCGCTGCCGGAGACCTCCTTCGGCCTGTTCCGGATGTGAGCCACTCATGACAACGCCTACCCAGCAGCCCCTCTCTCACGCAAAGCCCTTGTTCAACACCGTCCTGGTAGCCAACCGCGGCGAGATTGCCTGCCGCGTGATCGGCACCCTGCGCGCCCTGGGCATCCGTTCGGTCGCCGTGTACAGCGACGCCGACGCCGGTGCCCGCCATGTGCGCGAAGCGGACCTCGCCGTGCGCATCGGCCCGGCGGCCGCCGCTGAAAGCTACCTCAGGATCGAGGCCATCATCCAGGCCTGCCGCGACACCGGCGCCGAGGCCGTGCACCCCGGCTACGGTTTCCTGAGCGAGAACGTCGACTTCGCGCGGGCCCTCGAGAAGGCCGGCATTACGTTCATCGGCCCCGGCGTGGAGTCCCTGAACGTCATGGGCGACAAGATCCGCGCCAAGAACCACGTGGCCGGCTACGGCGTCCCGGTGGTGCCAGGCGTCGCGGAGCCCGGGATGACGGATGCACAGCTGATCGAGGCTGCCGCCGTTGTCGGCTTCCCGCTGCTGATCAAACCCTCTGCCGGCGGCGGCGGGAAGGGCATGCACATCGTGGAACGCCCGGAAGAGCTGGCCGCCACCCTGCTAACCGCCCGCCGGGTCGCAGCCAGCGCCTTCGGGGACGACACCCTCTTCCTGGAACGACTCGTCACGACACCGCGCCACATCGAGGTCCAGGTCCTGGCCGACAACCACGGCAACGTCATCCACCTGGGGGAGCGCGAGTGCTCGCTGCAGCGCCGTCACCAGAAAGTCATCGAGGAAGCACCCTCGCCGCTGCTCGAATCCCTGCACGACGGCGGTGCCACCCGCGCGCGGATCGGTGAGGCCGCCTGCAACGCCGCCCGCAGCGTTCACTACAGCGGCGCCGGGACCGTGGAGTTCCTTGTCTCAGACGATGCTCCGGATGAGTTCTTCTTTATGGAGATGAACACCCGCCTGCAGGTGGAACACCCGGTGACCGAGATGGTGACAGGCGTGGACCTGGTCGAGTGGCAGGTGCGGATCGCCGCCGGTGAGGAACTCACCGTCCGCCAGGACGACGTCGTCCTCAATGGCCACGCCGTGGAAGCGCGCGTCTACGCCGAAATCCCGGAACGCGGCTTCCTGCCGTCCACAGGAACGGTAGTCCTGCTGGACGAACTACCCGGCGACGAACTGCCGGGCGACACCCTGCCCGGCGGCGCGGGGCGGAAGGTCCGGGTGGATTCTGCCCTGCTGGAGGGACTGGAGATCTCCTCCAGCTACGACCCGATGATTTCCAAGGTCATCGCGTGGGGGGAGGACCGCACCCGGGCCCTGGACACCCTGGACGGGGCGCTCGCCGGATACACCGCGCTCGGCATCGACACGAACGTTGAGTACCTGCGGCTCCTGATCAACGACGCCGACGTCCGCGCCGGCCGGCTGGACACCGGACTGATCGAACGCAAGATGCCGGACTTCAGCTTCCGGCAGGTTGGCGAGTTCGAGCTGGTGGCTGCCGCCCTGTCTTCCGTGGTGGCGGAAGAGGAAGGTCCGCAGGCACCCGCGGCAGGGCAGGCACACCTGGCAGGTCCCTGGAACCGACGTGACGGATGGCGGCTCGGCGTCCGCCCTCCGCGGCGGATCAGCCTCGGACTGCGGGAGGGCGGAGTAGCCACGGTGGCAGTATCAGGCGAGGTAGCACGCGGCGCCGTAACGGTGACGGTGGACGGCGGGCCGCAGCGCAAGGCCTGCCTTGGCTTTTCCCGGCGCCACCGGGTGGAGCTAACGCTCGACGGCGAAACCCGGGAGTATGCACTGGCGCCGGTGTACCCGGAACCGGGCGCCTCCGCAGTGCTGTTCCTTGGCAGCGACGGCTGGTCCTGCCGGTTGGAGGTGCTGACCCGGGAGGCTCGGCTCGCCCGGGTGCTTGCTGCCGTCCAGCGCGAGGAAGGCGCGGCCGACCCGGCGGTGCGCTCGCCGATGCCAGGCACCGTGGTGTCGGTCTCCGTCAGCGACGGCGACCACGTGGGCGGCGGCCAGCTGCTGCTGTCCGTGGAGGCCATGAAGATGGAACACCAGCTGCTGGCTCCGCTGGACGGGACGGTGCACATCAGCGTCAAGGCCGGCGACCTGGTCAAAGCGGACCAGGTGCTGGCCACCGTCCATCTCGACGCCCCATCGCCCCCTCCCACAGACCCTTCATCGAATTAAGACACCCGAGTTAAGACAAGGAAGTCCCACCATGGCTGATTTTGAGCTCAGCGAGGAATACCAGGACCTCAGCAACACTGTCCGCGAATTTGCCGACGAAGTGGTGGCCCCGGTCTCCACGCGGCACGACGAGGAACACAGCTTCCCGTATGAAGTGGTGAAGCAGATGGCGGACATGGGCCTCTTCGGCCTTCCCTTTCCGGAAGAGTTCGGCGGCATGGGCGGGGACTACTTCGCGCTTGCCCTGGCCCTGGAGCAGCTGGGCCGGGTGGACCAGTCAGTGGCCATCACGCTGGAAGCCGGTGTCTCCCTCGGCGCAATGCCCGTGTACCGTTTCGGCACCGATGCGCAGAAGCAAGAATGGCTCCCGTCGCTCGCGTCCGGCAAGGCGCTCGCCGGTTTCGGCCTGACCGAGCCCGAAGCCGGATCCGACGCGGGCGGGACCAAGACCACCGCGCGGCTCGAGGTCGTCGGAGGCGAAAAGACCTGGATCGTCAACGGCAACAAGGAATTCATCACGAACTCCGGTACCGACATCACCAGCCTGGTCACCGTGACAGCCGTTACCGACAAGCAGGAGCGGGCAGACGGCAGCATCAAGAAGGAAATTTCCACCATCCTGGTGCCAACCGGCACACCCGGTTTCAAGGCGGAGAAGGCCTACAACAAGGTGGGCTGGAACGCATCCGACACCCACCCCCTCACGCTCAAGGACGTCCACGTTCCAGAGGCGAACCTCCTCGGCGAACGGGGGCGGGGCTACGCGAACTTCCTCTCCATCCTGGACGAGGGCCGCATCGCCATCGCCGCGCTGGCCACGGGTGCTGCCCAGGGCTGTGTGGACCTGTCCGTGAAATATGCCAAGGAACGCAGCGCCTTCGGCAACAACATCGGCAAGTACCAGGCCATCGCGTTCAAGATCGCACGCATGGAGGCACGGGCGCACACGGCGCGGCTGGCGTACTACGACGCCGCGGCCAGGATGCTTGCCGGGAAGCCGTTCAAGACCCAGGCGGCCATCGCTAAGATGGTCGCAGGTGAGGCAGCCATGGACAACGCGCGGGACGCCACCCAGGTGTTCGGCGGCTATGGCTTCATCAACGAATTCACCGTGGCACGCCACTACCGCGACTCCAAGATCCTTGAAGTGGGGGAGGGCACCACGGAGGTCCAGCTGATGCTGATCGCCCGCGAACTCGGCCTTTAGTCCCAACGGAGACACCGGAGGAAGGATCGACGATGATTGACAAGGTTGTTGCCAGTGCCGAGGCCGCGGTTGCCGACATTCCCGACGGCGCCTCGCTCGCCGTCGGGGGTTTTGGTTTGTGCGGCATCCCGGTTGCCCTGATCGATGCCCTGCACCGGAACGGAACCTCGCAGCTGGAAACGGTCAGCAACAACTGCGGCGTCGATGACTGGGGACTGGGGATCCTGCTGAAGGACGGCCGGATCCGCCGCACCATCAGCTCCTACGTCGGCGAGAACAAGGAGTTCGCCCGGCAGTACCTCGCCGGCGAACTGGAAGTGGTGCTCACCCCGCAGGGAACGCTCGCCGAGAAGCTGCGCGCCGGCGGTGCCGGCATCCCGGCGTTCTACACTCCGGCCGGCGTGGGCACCCAGGTGTCCGACGGCGGCCTGCCGCAGAAGTACGACGCCGACGGAAACATCGCCATCGCTTCCGCGCCCAAGGAAGTCCGCACCTTCAACGGCGCCGACTACGTGCTGGAGGAATCCCTCAGCCCGGATTTCGGCCTGGTCCACGCCTGGAAGGGAGACCGGCACGGAAACCTCGTGTTCCACGCCACGGCAATGAACTTCAACCCGCTGTGCGCGATGGCAGGGAGAATCACCATCGCCGAGGTGGAGGAACTGGTGGAGCCCGGGGAACTGGATCCGGAACACGTCCATGTTCCCGGCATCTTCGTGCAGCGGGTTGTCCTCGCACCCCGGGGCGAAAAACGCATCGAAAAGCGGACGGTGGCAGTGGCCGCTGCCGGCAACCCCTCGCGAAGGACCGAGCAGCAAGCAACTGACCCGCAGGCACCCGACCAGGCAGGAGCGTAACAGTGGAATCACTCAGCACCCCCGGAGCCCCGCCCCGGCCCGAAGCGGTCCGGCACGAATACCGCCGGTCCGCCGTCGGGCATCCTGAGGAGGCCGGCCCGGAGGCGAAGGGCTGGACCCGCAATGAACTGGCTGCCCGGGTAGCCCGGGAACTCGAGAACGGCCAGTACGTCAACCTTGGCATCGGGATGCCCACGCTGATCCCCAACTACATCCCGGCAGGAGTTGAAGTAGTCCTGCACTCCGAAAACGGCATCCTGGGCGTCGGGCCTTACCCCGGGGAGGACCAGGTGGATCCGGACCTGATCAATGCCGGCAAGGAAACCGTCACCGTGAACAAGGGCGCGGCCTTCTTCGACTCCGCCGCGTCGTTCGGCATGATCCGGGGCGGCCATGTGGATGTGGCCGTGCTCGGCGCGATGGAAGTGGCGCGGAACGGCGATCTGGCCAACTGGATGATTCCGGGAAAGATGGTCAAGGGGATGGGCGGTGCCATGGACCTGGTGTTCGGGGCAAAGAAGGTGATCGTCATGATGGAACACGTGGACCGCAACGGCAGGCCCAAGATCGTTGAGCAGTGCACGCTGCCGCTCACCGGCAAGGGATGCGTGGACCGGATCATCACCGACCTCGCCGTGATCGACGTCGTTACCGAAGGCGGTTCCTCCCGGCTGGTCCTCCGGGAACTTGCGCCCAACATGACGGCCGAGGAAGTGGCCGCTGCCACGGGCGCGGAGCTCTTCGAAGAAGACCAGGAACTGACCGTATGACATCAGCCGACGGGGTTTCAGCCGGTTCAACGGCCGGCAGGCCCCGCGTCATCGAGCAGCGGGGCCTCTACTTCGATGAGCTCGAGGAGGGCGTGGTCTACGCCCACCGTCCGGGCCGGACAGTGACCGAGACGGACAACGTCATGTTCACCACGATGACCATGAACACCCAGGCATTGCACCTTGACGCGGCCTGGAGCGCCGGGCAGCCGTTCGGCCAGCGGCTGATGAACTCGATGTTCACCCTGGCCACCGTCGTCGGGCAGTCCGTCCCGCAGCTGACGCAGGGAACCATCATCGCCCAGCTGGGACTGACCGATGTGTCCTTTCCGCATCCGATGTACCACGGGGACACCCTGTACACCGAGACAGTCATCACCGGAAAGCGGCTCTCCTCGTCGCGGCCGGGCCAGGGGATCGTGACCATGCAGCACACGGGCCGGAACCAGGACGGCGTGGTGGTGGCATTGGCCGCACGCAGCTGTCTGATGTGGACGCGCGAGGCGCACGCCGCCGCGGAGAAATAAGCCCGCAGCAAGAACCAGCCGAAAAGGGGGAGAATCAAAGCATGACTTTCCTGATGGGTCCCGCCCTCCTGTTCTGTCCTGCCGACCGTCCCGAGCGTTACCAAAAGGCAGCGGAGCGTTCCGACGCCGTGATCGTGGACCTGGAAGACGCCGTCGCCCCCGCCGACAAGCAGCGTGCCCGCGGTGCCATCCTGGCCCAGCTCGGCGCCACCGGGGATGTTCCGGAGCTGGATCCCAGCCGCACGATCATCAGGATCAACGCGGCCGGAACCGACGAGTTCGAGAAGGACCTGCACTGCCTCAAGCACACGCCCTACCGCCACGTGATGCTCGCCAAGGCCGAACACGCCGGCCAGCTGAAGGCGCTTGAGGACTACAGTGTGATCGCGCTCTGCGAGACGGCCGCCGGCATCCTCAACGCCGCATCCATCGCTGCCGAACCCAACGTGGTGGGCCTGATGTGGGGTGCCGAGGACCTGCTCGCCTCCCTGGGCGGCACCTCCAGCAGGAACGACGACGGCGGCTACCGGGCAGTGGCGCTGCACGCCAGGTCCGCGGTGCTGCTGGCGGCGGGGGCCTTCGGCAAGGAGGCCATCGATGCGGTGTACGTCAACATTCCCGACCTTGACGGCCTGGCGGCCGAGTCACGCGACGCCGTCGCTTCGGGATTCGGTTCGAAGGCCTGCATCCACCCCGGCCAGGTGGCCGTTGTCCGGGACGCGTATGCGCCCTCCGAGTCTGACGTGGCCGCGGCAGCCGCGCTGCTGGCCGCTGCCGCGGATGCCGGAAGCGGCGTCTTCCAGTTCAACGGAAAGATGATCGACGGACCCATCCTCAGACATGCCGAATCCACCCTGCGGCGGGCACCCCGCTAGGAACGGGTCAGGGGCCGAGGAAATCCGCCCGGAACACACACCGCAGGCCGGGAGTCGAGGGACTCCCGGCCTGCGGCTTTTCGCCCGGTATCCGGCCTTGGCTGTCTAAGCCTTGACCCGTCAAGCCTTGACGGCGAGCACCGGGCAGTCCGCCTCGAGCAGGATGCGCTGGGAAACGCTGCCCAGGATGAGCTTGCCCACCGGCGTCCGGCGGCGCAGGCCGATCACGATCATTTCCGCATTGTGCTCTTCGGCGGCATCCAGGACCTCGGCCGCCGCGTCATGGCCACGGACCGGCTGCTTGATCACGTGGTCTATGCCCTCGGTTGCCAGGCGGTCCTCGACGGTCTGGATCTCGGGTTCCTGTGCGTACCTGTTGTCCACCAGCGCATCGCCCTTGGAGGAGTTGATTACGAGCAGCTTGGTGTTGCTCTTCCGGGCCTCCGCGATGGCCTGGGTCAGCGCCGCTTCGCCCTCTGGGGTCGGGACGTATCCCACCACGATCGTCATTGTTGTTCCTTAGGGTCTGTAGGGTGTGTGCTTCCGGTTTGGGTGATGCCGCCGGGACTAGCCGTCCCCGTCCCCGTCTCCGCCGTCCCCGCCGGAGGCCCGGTGGCTGGCGTGGCTGACGCTGCCTCCCGCCTCGTTCGGGGCGGAAGAGCCGGACTTCAGCTGCGGTCCTGCCGGTGCTGCTGCAGCACGGTTGCGGCGGAACAGCTTGAAGAGCAGCGGCCAGAGCAGGATGATTCCGATGATGATGTAGATGACGACGGCGATCGGCTCGCTCCAGAGGCCGGCGGGGTCGCCGGCGCTGAGCTGCAGCGTCTTACGCAGCTGGCCTTCGAGGCGAGGGCCCAGGATCACGCCCAGGATCAGGGGAAGGACGGGAAGCCCGAAGCGGCGCATCATGAAGCCCAAGGCGCCCAGCACCAGCAGGATCACCAGGTCGAACGCCTGCAGGTTCACCGAGTACGCGCCGAGCGTGGCGAAGAACAGGATGCCGGCGTACAGGTACGGCCGGGGGAGCTGCAGAAGTTTGGCCCACACCGGCGCCAGCGGCAGGTTGATGATCAGCAGCAGCAGGTTGCCGATGAAGAGGCTGGCAATCAGTGCCCAGACCAGCGGGCCCTCGCTTGTGAAGAGCTGCGGCCCTGGCTGGATGCCGTATGAAGTGAAGGCTGCCAGCATCACGGCGGCCGTGGCATTGGTCGGCAGGCCGAGTGCCAGCATCGGGGTCAGTGTGCCGGCCGCTGCCGCGTTGTTGGCGGCCTCGGGGCCGGCCACGCCCTCGATGGCACCCTTGCCGAACTCCTCGGGGTGTTTGGAGAGGCGCTTCTCCGTGACATAGGACAGGAACGTGGGGATCTCCGCGCCGCCGGCCGGCAAAGCACCGAAGGGGAATCCGAACGCCGTGCCGCGGAGCCAGGGCTTCCAGGACCGCTTCCAGTCCTGCTTGCCCATCCACGGACGCCCGACGGGAATGATGTGCAGGGGAGTGCGGCGCAGGTGTGCGGCGACCCACAGTGCCTCACCTACAGCGAAGATCGCCACGGCGACCACCACAATGTCCAGGCCGTCGGACAGCAGCGGCTGGCCGAACGTCAGGCGGCGCTGTCCGGTGACCGAGTCCAGCCCCACCAGGCCGATCGCGAGGCCCAGGCCCAGCGACGCGAAACCGCGGAGCCGGGATGAGCCGAGGACGGCGGTGACGGCGAGGAGTGCCAGCATCATGATGGCGAAGTAGCTGGGCGAGCCCAGGCTGACGGCGAACTTCACCACGATCGGTGCGCAGACGGCCAGCAGGGTGGTGCCGATGGTTCCGGCAACGAAGGAGCCGATGGCCGCCGTCGCCAGGGCCTGGGCGGCCCTGCCGGCTTTGGCCATCTTGTTGCCTTCGATGGCCGTCACCACCGACGACGACTCACCGGGCGTGTTGAGCAGGATGGACGTGGTGGAGCCGCCGTACATGCCGCCGTAGTAGATGCCTGCGAACATGATGAAGGCGCTGGTGGGTTCAAGTGCATAGGTGACCGGGAGCAGCAGTGCCACGGTCATGGCGGGGCCGAGGCCCGGGAGGACACCGACGGCGGTGCCGAGGATGACGCCGATCACGGCGTACAGGAAATTCATGGGTGTCAGGGCGGTGGCGAAACCGTCCATCAGGGAGGACCAGACGTCCATCAGAGGACTCCTTCCAGGAGTCCGGCCGGCAGTGCGATGCCGAGGCCGAGGTAGAAACCGTAGAAGGTCAGGAGGGACAGTGCCACGGAGATGATTCCGTCGCGGACGTAGTGGCGGCTGCCCAGCGCCAGGACGCTTCCCCAGAACAGGACGGTTCCGGAGATGACCCACCCGGCCCAGTCGATGAGCAGGATGTTGAGGACGAACGCGCCGGCCAGCGGCAGGACGGTCTTCCAGTCGGCGGGGTGGCCGAGTTCGACGTCCTCGCCGCCTTCAGCTTCGCCCTTGCCGCCGCGGAGGACGTTGATGGCCAGCAGGACTGCGCAGATGATCAGCAGGGCGCCGACGATGTACGGGACCGTCTTGGGTCCCACGGGATCGGACTTGGAATACGGGGTCACCAGGCCGATGGCGTCCCAGAGAACCAGGGCGCCGGCCGCGCCGAGCAGGAGTGCAACTCCGAGCTCGGCGCGGCCTTTCAGGCCTGTGGTCAGGGAGCTCACGCCAACCCGAGCTTGGTGAGGACGTCAGCCACCCGCTTGTCCTGCTCGGTGAGGAAGCTTGCGAACTCGTCGCCGGTGATAAAGGCGTCAGTCCAGCTGTGGGTCTTCAGCGCTTCCTTCCAGGCTTCGGTGCCGTGCATCTTCTCGAGGGCTGCAATGAGGGAAGCCTTGTCCTCGTCGCTGATGCCCGGAGGGGCTACAACGCCGCGCCAGTTGGTGAAGACCAGGTCGATGTTGGATTCCTTCAGCGTGGGCGCGTCCACGCCCTCCAGCCGCTTTTCGCCGCTGGTGGCAAGAACGCGGACCTCGCCGGATTCGATCTGCTTCAGGTACTCACCGGCGCCGGAAGCTGCAAAGCCGAGCTTGTTGCCGAGAATGGCCGGAAGCAGGTCGCCGCCGCCGTCATAGGAAACGAAGTTGACCTTGGTTGCATCGATGCCAACGGCGCCGGCAAGCTGCATCGGCAGCAGGTGGTCCGGGCCTCCGGGCGAGGAACCGCCGCCCACGCTGATGGACGCGGGATCGGCCTTCCAGGCCTTGACCAGGTCATCGATGGTCTTGTACGGGGAGTCTTTGCTGACCATGATGGCGCCGGGCTCTTCAATAAGGCGGGCCAGCGGCGTGGCGTCGGTGAGCTTGGACTCGGACTTGTTGGTGTAGCTGGCTCCGACCACACCGAGACCCATGAGCATCGTGAGGTCGCCGTTGCCCTTTTCGTTGACTACGCGGGCGAGTCCGACGGTACCGCCGGCGCCTGCCAGGTTGAACACTTCGGTGTTGGTGGCGATCTTCTCGTCATCGAGGACCTTGGCGGCAGCGCGCGCGGTGGTGTCATAACCGCCGCCTGCGGTGTTCGGGACCATGATCTGGAGCCCGGTGACCGGCCCGGCGGCTGCGCCGGACGTGGTGCTGGTGGAGCTCTTGCCGGTAGCACCGCAGCCGGTGGCCATCAGGGCGATGCCGGCGGCGACGGCGGCAATTCGCAATGCGCGGATCTGGCGCATGGTGTTCCTCTTCTCGCTAAAAACCTTCATGGGCGGCCGGCAGAACCGGCTTGTGATCTGATGCTAGGCCCGGAAGTGACGGGCATCACTCTTGTGTACGCAGAGAAAGTTAAGTTCATTTCGTTCACGTTTCCGGCACGCCACCATCGCCCCGTGCATCGCCCCGCTCCGCCCGGAATTCCGCCTTCGCGGTGGGGTATAGTTCACCCCACCGCGGCGGAAAGGTAGCCCCCGCGCGCCCCCGGATCGCGGTCCCGCAAGGCCGGCTGAACCACCACAACGAAAGACGGCACGTGACTCGACGCAGAGGAATGTCCCTCGCCGGGCAATACCTTGTCCTGCAACTGCTGATTGTCCTGGCTGTCCTGGTGGCCGTCGTCGCCATCTCCCTGGCACAGTCCGCTGCGGCCTTCGAACGGATTGAAGGCCGCCGGGCACTGTCCGCCGCCGAAGCACTCGGAAACAACCCTGCCGTGCGGGCCCTGTTGCCCACGGCCGAACCCCGCGGCGGCGCCGCCCTTCCGGCCGTGGCGGAGTCGGTCCGGACCGTCTCCGGTTCTGCGCAGGTGGCACTCGCCAAGGCGGACCGGACGGTGGTTGTCTCTTCGGATCCCTCGCAGCTTGGCCGCCCTCTGGAACTCGGACCCAGCCGGGTGATGGAGGGGCGGGCCTGGACGGGGGTGGTGGGCGGGTCCGCCACGCCTGTGCTTTCCGCCCACGTCCCCGTCCTGGACGACTCCGGGAAAATGATCGGCATCGCCTCCATCAGCAGGAACTACCCCTCCACCTGGGAGCGGCTGGGCGACGCCGTGCCCAACCTGCTGACTTACCTGGGGGTGGCCAGCGTGCTGGGCGTGGCCGGCTCCCTGCTGCTGGCCCGGAGGGTGAAACGCCAGACGCTGGGCATGGAGCCCAGTGAGATCACGGGCCTGGTGGAGAACCGCGAAGCCATGCTGCACGGCCTCAAGGAAGGAGTGGTGGGGCTGGACCCGCACGGGCGGATCACGGTGGCCAACGGCAGCGCCCGCGCGCTGCTGGGACTGCCGGCTGACTGCGTGGGAAAATCCGTGGCCAGCCTGCCTGTTGAACCGGCACTGAAAGAGGTCCTGACGGGTGAGCAGCCCGGGCAGGACCAGTTGGTGCTGGTGGGGGAGCGCCTGGTGGTCCTCAACAGGCTGCCCATCCGCTCCCGGGGCCGGGAGATCGGCTCGGTCGCAACGCTGCGCGACCGGACAGAGCTTTCCTCCCTGGAACGTGAGCTGGGGGCCACCCGTAGCACAACGGACACGCTGCGGGCCCAGGCCCACGAATTCGCCAACCAGCTGCACGTCATCTCCGGCCTGATCCAGATTGGCGAATACGATTCCGTGGTGCAGTTCGTAAACGGCGCCAGCCTGGACAGGACCCGGCTCAACGACGAAGTGACGAGCCGCATCCACGATCCCGCGCTCGCAGCCCTGCTGATCGCCAAATCCAGCCTCGCCGCGGAACGCGGCGTTCCGTTGCAGCTGGACCCCGACTCGGCGTTGTCGGCCGTGGGGGACGAACTCTCCCGGGACCTCACCACCGTGGTGGGAAACCTCGTTGACAACGCGCTCGACGCCGTTACGGGAACCGCTGAAGCGGCGGTCCGGGTCCTCGTTGAGGACAGCCCCGGGGAAGTGGTGGTCACCGTGCGGGACACAGGCCCGGGCATTGACGCTGCAGCTGCGGATAAGATCTTCCGGCAAGGGTTCAGCACCAAACAACCCGGGCCGGCGGGAAGCAGAGGCTTTGGCCTGGCGCTCTCCCGCGTCGTCTGCCGGCGCACCGGCGGCGACCTGACCGTGGCCAACGACGCGGGCGCGGTGTTTACCGCGCGATTGAAGCGGGTGCCGCTGAAGCGGACGGCGGCAACAGGAAAGGTAACCCAGCCATGATCAACGTCCTGATCGTCGATGATGACTTCATGGTGGCCAAAGTCCACGCCGGCTTCATCCAGCGCACCCCGGGTTTCGCCGTCGTGGGCGTTGCACATACCGGGGCCCAGGCCATCGCCGAAACGGCCCGGCTGCAGCCTGACCTCGTCCTGCTGGACATCCATCTGCCCGACATCAACGGCCTGGACCTGATGGCGAAGCTGAGGGAAACGGCGCCGGAGCTGGACGTGCTGGTGATCAGCGCCGCCCGCGAAGTGGAAACCGTCCGCCGCGCCCTCCGCGGCGGGATTGTCCACTACCTCATCAAGCCTTTTTCCCAGACGGACCTGCAGGAACGGCTGGAGCATTACCGCAGCGCCTACCAGGGCCTGGACCTTGCCAAGGAGGTGGCAGAACAATCCGACGTCAACCGCGTCTTCGGGTTGGAAAGCGCCGAGCCCGGCGAGCGCCAGGAACCCCGCCTGCCCAAGGGATGCAGCCCCGAGACGCTCCGTCTGGTGGTCGACGTGCTGCAATCCGCCGAGGCGGACCTGTCAGCCGCCGAAGTGGCCGACCTCCTGGGCACGTCCCGGGTCAGCGCACGCCGCTACCTTGAATACCTGCACGACGAGTCGAGGGTCGAGGTGCGCCTGAAGTACGGCGCGGGCCGGCCCGAGCGCCGATACGCGCTCAAGCCGGTGTGACACCAGCCCTGCGTATCAGGTCGGACCTCAGCGCCCCCGCGGCAGGGACAGCGGCGGAATGGCCTCGTAGAGCCTGGTCCTGATCCAGCGCTGGCCGTTTTCGCGGTACTCGGCCCGGCTGGCGAAGCGGTACAGGTAGCTGTGGACGCGCACCCAGCGGGGGCGGGCGCCGTCGAACGGGTCCTTGCGCAGCAGCCGCAGCACGGCCCTGTCAGCTTCCAGCAGCTTGGC
Organism: Arthrobacter sp. ISL-72; assembly: GCF_018613755.1. Taxonomy (GTDB): domain Bacteria; phylum Actinomycetota; class Actinomycetes; order Actinomycetales; family Micrococcaceae; genus Arthrobacter. The sequence goes on along the minus strand of NZ_JAGGPP010000008.1, from coordinate 112,136 downwards.
CAGGAAGGCGTAAAACCACTCCTCGTGCACGGTGCGCAGGGGCAGGAACCACATAAGCCAGTCCAGCCGGAGGTGGTACGGCGCCCACTGGCGCGGCAGCCGGCGTACGTCGCCGGGCTTACCGCGGAAGCCGTACTCTTGCCAGTCGGAGTCGTCGTCCGGCTCGTCGTCGAGGGTTCCTTCCACCACGATCTCGATCCGCATCTTTGTCACCGTGCCGAACGCCCCGTAGGTGTTGCCCAGCTGCCAGCGGTTGAAGCTCGCGTTCATCAGCTGACGGTGCTGGAGCAGGTTCCGTACGGGCCAGTAGCTGAGCACCACCAGGAGAACCGTCACGGCGAGTACGACGGCGAGCCACCACACCGGGGTCTGGCCGTCTTCGGCGCCTGCGCCCGTGGGATGCCAGTCCAGCGGGATGGCGGGCAGCACTGCGTGGGCCACCGGATCGCTGACCGCAGCGAAGGCCAGCAGGATCGCCATCCAGTTCAGCCAGGCAAAGTTCCCGCTCGCCACGAGCCAGAGCTGGGTAAAGATGACGATGCCTGCGGCAATGCTGGCCAGCGGCTGCGGCGCGAACAGGAAGAACGGAACCACCAGCTGTGCGAAATGGTTCCCGAGGACCTCCATCCGGTGCAGCGGCTTGGGGAGAAGGTGCGCCTGCCGGCTTAACGGCCCCGGCATCGGCTGGGTCTCATGGTGGTAGTACAGCGCAGTGAGGTCGCGCCACTCGCTGCCGCCGCGGATCTTGATCATGCCCGCGCCGAATTCCAGGCGGAACAGCAGCCACGCCAGCAGGATCAGGATGGTCCGCGGCGGGGGAACCTGGTCGGAGCCGAGGAACGCCACGATGAAGCCGGCCTCAAGCAGCAGCATCTCCCAGCCGAATCCGTAAAACGTCTGGCCCACGTTGACGATCGACATGTACAGCAGCCACAGGGCCAGGAACGCGATCATCGGGAGCCATGGCGGCCCCAGCTGGGGGAGTCCCAGGATGATCGTCGCCGCAATGGCCATGCCGCACCAGCAAACCGAATGCAGCAGTCGGTCGGAGTAGCGCCACAGGAACAGGCTGGGCCGGCGGCGGCGCCTGAAGCTGTCCAGATAGTCGGGGACCGGCAGGAGGCCGCGCTCGCCGAGCAACGCCGGGAACTGGTTGCGGCAGGAAAGGAACGCCACGAGGAAGATCGCGGCAATGCCACGCTGCAGCACCTGCCGGGCGAACTCATACTCCGGCGCGTCGAACCATGCGGCCCACTCCACGATGTTCACGTTACGCCTGCGGCGCACGGCGTCAACGCCCCCGGCGGCGCGGCTACCCGCCGCCGCACTGCACCAGCCCGGCGCGGCACTGTACCTATCCACCGCGGCACTGCACCCATCCGCCGCGGCACTAGGATCGAACCATGTTTGCTCTGGTGCTCACCGCTGTCGTCGCCGGAGCGTTGGCCCAGCGGATTGCCGGACTCGGCTTCGGCCTCCTGGTGTCACCGGTGCTGGTGGTGCTGCTTGGCCCCTTCGACGGGGTGATGATCATCAACCTCTGCGGCGCGGCTTCGTCCCTGCTGATCCTGACCAGGGTGTGGCGGCACGTCAACTGGCGGCGGTACGCCGGACTGGCCGCTTCCGCTGTGGCGGGAGTGGCGCCCGGCGCCTGGCTGGCCAGCAATGTCCCGGAGGCGCCGCTGGAGATCTGCATCGGTGTGCTGCTGATCATCGCCCTGCTCGCTTCGCAGCGGCTGACGCGGAGTTCGTGGCGCGCCACGGGACCGGTCCCCATGGTGTCCCTGGGCTTTTGCAGCGGCCTTATGAACGCCGCGGCGGGTGTCGGCGGACCGGCGATCACCGCGTATGCGATCGCCACGCGCTGGGACCAGAAGAGCTTCGGCGCCACCCTGCAGCCGTACTTTGTGACCACCGGAATGTCCTCGCTGCTGACCAAGTACTTCTTTTCCGGCGGGCATGTTCCGCCGCTGGAAGGCTGGCAATGGCTTGGCGTGCTGGCCGCCATGGTCACCGGCATCGTGGCAGGGGACCTGCTCTCGGGGCGCGTGCGGCCGGCGGCCGTCCGCCGGATCGTCGTGCTGATCGCCTACACCGGCGCCGTATCAACCATCACCAAGGGCCTGGTCGAGCTGGCCTCCGGGTAGGCGATCGAGGCGCGGGGCGGCCGGCGAACGTGCGGGATACTTAACGGATGCAGCCACGCAGAATCGTTCTCCTCGGATCCACCGGTTCCATCGGCACCCAGGCGATTGACGTCGTCGACGGCGCCCCGCACCTTTTCGAGGTGGTGGCACTCAGTGCCGGCGGCGGCAACCTGGAGCTCCTTGCCCGCCAGGCTGTCCACACGAAGGCGAAGGCCGTGGGTGCAGCAAGCGGCGACGGGGCTGTCCTGCAGGAGCTCATCGACGACGCCGCCCGCGCCGCCGGGCTCACCGGGTACCGCCCCGAAATCATTACCGGCCCGGACGCCTCCACCAGGATGGCGGAGATCGAGGCGGACGTCGTCCTCAACGGCATCACCGGCTCCATCGGGTTGGCACCCACGCTGGCTGCCTTGAAATCCGGCGCAACCCTGGCGCTGGCCAACAAGGAATCATTGATCGTCGGCGGGGCCCTCGTGAAGGCCGCCGCCCGGGAAGGCCAGATCGTCCCGGTGGACTCCGAGCACTCCGCCATTGCCCAATGCCTGCGGTCCGGAACCGCTGCCGAGGTGGACCGGCTCATCCTGACGGCCTCCGGCGGGCCGTTCCGCGGCCGGACCCCCCAGGAGCTGCACGGCGTTTCGCCGGAGGACGCCCTGGCGCACCCCACTTGGGACATGGGCCTGATGGTCACCACCAACTCCGCCAGCCTGGTGAACAAAGGGCTCGAAGTGATCGAGGCGCACCTGCTGTTCGACATCCCGCTGGACCACATCGACGTGGTGGTCCACCCGCAGTCCGTGGTCCATTCCATGGTCCAGTTCGTGGACGGCTCCATCATCGCCCAGGCCTCGCCCCCCGACATGCGCCTGCCCATCGCCCTCGGGCTGGGCTGGCCGGACCGTGTCCCGAACGCGGCCGCGCCGTGCGACTGGACGAAGGCCACCAGCTGGACCTTTGAACCACTCGACGCCGCGGCCTTCCCGGCCGTTGACCTTGCCAAGGACGCCGCCAGGCAGGGGAGCACGTTCCCTGCCGTCTTCAACGCCGCGAATGAAGAAGCCGTAATGGCCTTCCACTCCGGCCGGATCAGGTTCACCGACATTGTGGATACCATCGAAGCAGTGCTCAGCGAACACCCAGGATCTTCCGGGCTGACAGTTGAGTCCGTGCTGGATGCTGAAACGTGGGCACGAGCGCGCACCCACGAACGTTTAGCAGTGAGCAGTCTCTAGGAAGCAGCAGATCTACGCATGAGTCCCGTCATTCTTTTCATCCTCGGTGTCGTCTTTGTGGCGATCGGCATCGCAGTCTCCATCGCGCTGCACGAAGTGGGCCACCTCGTTCCCGCCAAGCTGTTCAAGGTGCGGGTTACCAAGTACATGATCGGCTTCGGCCCCACCCTGTGGTCCAGGCGCAAGGGGGAGACTGAGTACGGGATCAAGGCCGTCCCGCTGGGCGGTTACGTGTCCATGATCGGCATGTACCCACCGAACAAGGACGACGGCACGGTGCGTCCCTCCAGCACCGGAATGTTCCAGACGCTTGCCAGTGAGGCTCGTTCCATGGCCCACGAGGAAGTCGGCCCCGGCGACGAGAAGCGCGTCTTCTACCGCCTTCCCGTCTGGAAAAAAGTCATCGTGATGCTCGGCGGTCCGGCGATGAACCTGCTGATCGGCGTGGCACTGACTGCTGTATTGCTCATGGGATTCGGCATCAGTACACCCACCACCACCATCGCCGAAGTGTCGAAATGCCAGGTCAAGGCAGGGGAGACCGTGGATCCGGATTCCGCGGACTGCAAGCCGACTCCCGCGGCTGCAGCGCAACTCAAGCCCAACGACACCATCACGTCCTTTGACGGCAAGGCCGTTACTGACTGGGCGGAACTCACGGGCTGGATCCGCGCGTCCGCGGGCCGGGAAGTCAGCATCACCGTGGAACGCGCAGGTTCGCCGGTCAGCACCACGGTTACGCCCGTCCTCTCGGCACGGCCCGTCATCGGCGCTGACGGCCGGCAGGCCACTGATTCCAACGGAACCCTCCAGTATCAGGAAGTGGGCTTCCTCGGCATCGGCGCCCAGACAGCGCTGGTGGCGCAACCGGCGTCGTCCGTCCTGCCCATGGCCGGGGAAAACATCCAGCAGGTGGCCGGCGTCGTACTGAATCTCCCCGCAAGGGTGGCTGGCGTTGCCAAGGCAGCCTTCAGCGAAGAGCCCCGCGATCCGAACGGACCCATCAGCGTAGTGGGCGTGGGCCGGGTAGCGGGCGAAGTTGCCGCCATGGAACAGGTTCCGCTGCAATCCAGGCTCGCCGCCCTTGTCGGATTGCTGGCCGGCCTGAACTTCGCACTGGCCGTTTTCAACCTGGTGCCGCTGCTGCCACTGGATGGCGGCCACGTGGCCGGCGCCCTGTATGAGGGCCTCCGACGGCGGGTGGCCAAGCTGTTCGGGCGGCCCGATCCAGGAGCGTTCGACATCGCCAAGCTCCTGCCGGTGACCTACGTGGTGGCCGTGCTGCTGATGGGCATGAGTGCGCTGCTGATCTACGCCGATATCGTCAAACCGGTCAATCTCTTTGGATAGCCTCCCGCCCGCCACATCAGCGCAATCTGGCTGTTATTCATGAATCAGCTGAAAATGATTGATATCGCATAATCAGTCGATTATGTTTGCGGTATGTACGTACTTACCATCGACCAGCGGGGCAGCACGGGCGACAGGGACCGCGTGCCCGGCCTGCTGTCCCAGCTCGATGGAATCACCACCGGCGGACGATTCGAACGCTCCGTCGGGGACGAAGTCCAGGGCGTAGTGGAGCAGCCGGCAGAGGTGGTGGAAATAGCCCTTCACTCCCTGCGCAGCGGCCAGTGGTATGTGGGAATCGGCGTAGGTGCCGTTGATCTTCCCCTTCCCGCCAGCCCGCGGGAAGGGGCAGGTGAAGCCTTCGTCGCCGCGCGATTGGCCGTTGAAAAGGCCAAAGCTGCTGCCGGCCATGTGCCGTTGTCCGTGGTTGCCGGGGGCTTCCGCCGCGGCGGCGCACCGCCGGCCGGCGCCGAGCCGGGCATCAAGGCCTGTGCGAACGCAGAGGCCGTACTGCGCCTCATCGGCCGGCTGGTGCAGGACCGCACGGAAGCCCAATGGAAAGTGGTGGACACCCTCCGCGTACTGCAGCACGACGCGGCAGCCAAGCACGGCAGCCAGAAGCTCGCAGCCGCAAAACTTGGAATCACCGAGCAGTCGGTGAGCCGCGCGGTGCTGAGGTCCGGCTGGCAGGAAGAATGGGCGGCGAGGCCTGCCGCCGAGATGCTCCTGGCCTTTGCCCACGACGCAGTCCTGGAAGGACACAGGTGAACGCTCTCTGGATTACCCTCGCCCTCCTGACGGCCGGCTTCGCCGGCTGGCCTGTCACGGCGCTGGTCTTCCGGCTGGCGCGGACCATCGACGATAAAGCGGACGCAGCGAAGGCCGCCGAAGAACTTGCAGCCGAAGCCCGTGCCGCCGAAGAGCGGGCCAACGATCCCGCCGCCGATGTCACAGTGGACACGCCCGCCGCGGATGACCCTGCAGCGGACAAAGCAGCGGACCGGGCATCGGCCGACCGTGTGGCCGGCGGCGGCGCCGTCGACGGCGAGATCACGGTTGCTGCGGACGTTGCCTCAGGGGATGGAGGGAAAACGCCGGCTGCGGCGGCCGGTTCGCCGGCCCCCACCACACGGATCCTGCGCGGCGGTGCCATCATCGGGGTCCTGGAGAGGCTGGCTGTGTGCCTGGCCATCCTTGGCGGCCAGCCCGTGGCCATCGCCTACGTCGTGGCGATCAAGGGCCTGGGGCGTTTCGCTGAATTGAAGGAGACTCCCGTTGCTGCGGAAAGGTTCATCATCGGCACGCTCGCATCCATGCTGTTGGCTGCCGGAGTCGCCGCCCTCACCAAGATCCTCTTCCTCGGCTGACTGAACCGGATACGTACTACGGCGGGCAGGGCGATAGGGTATCCGTATGACTGTTTTTGCTGTTGAGTACGTATACGCCGCCGAGTCCACCGAAGCACAGAACGCCGCCCGTCCGGCACACCGGGAATGGACCGCAGGGCTGGCCCGTGAAGGCGCGCTCCTGGCCAGCGGACCGTATGGAGACGGAGCCGGCGCCCTGCTCATTTTCAAGGCCGCTGACGAGAACGCACTGAACGGTCTCCTCAAGCAGGACCCCTTCGCCGCGGCGAACGTCATCGCAGGCACGCGCACCACGGAATGGACTCCGGTGACCGGACTCCTGGCCGAGCACGCCGCCTAGCCTGCCGGAACAACACACCATCGATACAGCGATATAAATAGGAGTCCACGTGACCTCGGTCAGCCTGGGAATGCCGTCAGCACCGCCGCCCGTCCTTGCCCCGCGCAGGAAAACCCGTCAGATCAAGGTGGGTCCGGTGGGAGTGGGCTCGGATTCGCCCATCAGCGTGCAATCGATGACCACAACACCCACAACGGACATCAACGCCACCCTGCAGCAGATTGCTGAGCTGACGGCGTCCGGCTGCGACATTGTGCGCGTGGCCTGCCCGTCCGCGGATGACGCCGAGGCGCTGCCGATCATTGCCCGGAAGTCACAGATCCCCGTGATCGCTGACATCCACTTCCAGCCGAAGTACGTCTTCGCCGCCATCGAAGCCGGCTGCGCGGCCGTGCGTGTAAACCCCGGCAACATCCGCAAGTTCGATGACCAGGTCAAGGAGATCGCCAGGGCCGCCAAGGACCACGGCACGTCCATCCGGATCGGTGTCAATGCCGGCTCGCTCGAACCCGGAATCCTGAAGAAGTACGGCAAGGCGACCCCGGAGGCCCTGGTGGAGTCCGCGGTCTGGGAAGCGTCCCTGTTCGAGGAGCACGGCTTCCACGACTTCAAGATCTCCGTCAAGCACAACGACCCCGTGATCATGGTTGCCGCCTACGAGATGCTGGCCGAAAAAGGCGACTGGCCCCTGCACCTCGGCGTCACCGAGGCGGGCCCGGCCTTCCAGGGCACCATCAAGTCCGCAACCGCCTTCGGAGCACTCCTTTCCCGGGGCATCGGCGACACCATCCGCGTTTCCCTCTCCGCTCCTCCCGTCGAGGAAATCAAGGTGGGCAACCAGATCCTGCAGTCGCTGAACCTGCGCCCCCGGAAGCTCGAAATTGTTTCCTGCCCGTCCTGCGGCCGCGCACAGGTGGACGTCTACACGCTCGCCGAGCAGGTCACTGCCGGCCTTGAGGGCATGGAGATCCCGCTGCGGGTTGCTGTGATGGGCTGCGTCGTCAACGGGCCCGGCGAGGCACGCGAAGCCGACCTGGGCGTGGCCTCCGGCAACGGCAAGGGGCAGATCTTTGTGAAGGGCGAGGTCATCAAGACTGTCCCCGAGAGCGAAATTGTTGAGACACTGATCGAAGAGGCCATGCGTATCGCTGAAGAGATGGGGGAGGCCGATGGCGAAGATGCTGTCAAGGGTAGCCCCGTGGTTAGCGTCTCGTAAGGAGAACGGCGGACCCGGACTGTCAATCCGGGTCCTGTCCGGGCCGGATACGGCCACCCTGCGGGAACTGGCGCGGACGGACGTCGTGGCCAACGTCTTTATCCTGTCGCACCTTGCTGCAACGGGAACCGCGGCGCCCACCGCGGGTGGCGCCAGCATCTTTGGCGTGTTCGACGGCGATTCCCTGCTGGGCGCGTGCTGGGCGGGGGCCAACCTTGTTCCGGTCCAACTGGACCCGGAGCTGGCCGCCCTCGTGGCCGGGCATGCTTACCGCTCCGGCCGCCGCTTTGCCTCCATCTTCGGCCCTGCGGAGACGGTTCTGGCCCTGTACGAACAGCTGGAACAACTTGGGCAGTCCGCCCACGAGGTCCGGGCGGACCAGCCGCTGCTGACCATCGCCGGTCCGCCAGCCGTCCAGGCCAACACGGACCTGGGCTTCGGCCAGCTCGCCGACTTCGACAGGATCCTGCCCGCCTGCGCCGCCATGTTCGAAGAAGAAGTGGGCTATTCCCCGTTCCTGGGCGGCCGGGAGTTCTACAGCAGGCGCGTGGAAGGCCTGATCAGGCAGGGGCACTCGCTGGTGGACCTCGACGACGACGGCCAGGTCACCTTCAAGGCCGAACTCGGCGCCGTGACCCCCGACGTGACACAGGTCCAGGGCGTCTGGATGAACCCGTCCGTCCGCGGACGCGGACTCAGCGCCGGCTACATGGCCGCCGTCGTTGTACTGGCCCAGCAGTTCGCCCCGGTCACCAGCCTGTACGTCAACGACTACAACGAGCGGGCGCGGGCCACCTATAGGCGGGTGGGCTTCCGTCAGGTAGGCACGTTCGCCACAGTGCTGTTCTAGCGACGGCCGGACGCCGACCAAAAGTCAAGTGCGGAAAACCGCGTGACGAGCCTTGTAATGGTGCAGGGGATCACATACGTTCGACGTATGCCGCGCCGAGGGGCGTGTGCGGTCACAGGGGGAATCAGCAGATGGCGTTTAGTGTGTACTTTCCCAGCGGGTACCCGTAGCGCCTCCCCGGACTTCGGCCGGACGGGCCGTAAGAGCCACGCCAAAACAGGATGACCAGCCGGCAACGGCCAGGGGCTTCCTATAGTTCTGGCGTGGCTCTTCTCCGTTTGCCGGCGCTGAGATTACGGGCATCGCCTGCGGACGGCCGCCGCGGAGAACCCGGCACGCGCCGCGCCACGGTAGATTAGTACCCAGACGAATTTGCCCAGCCCGTCATCTGAACAGGCACCTCCCAAGAAACGGATTCCTACCCGTGGTCCTTCGACTTTCCAAGCTGTTCCTGCGCACCCTGCGCGAAGATCCCGCCGACGCCGAGGTGGCGAGCCACAGGCTCCTGGTCCGTGCCGGCTACATCCGCAGGGCGGCGCCGGGCATCTACACCTGGCTGCCGTTGGGCCTCAGCGTGCTGCGCAAGGTGGAGCAGGTCATTCGGGAAGAGATGGCCGCAATCGGCGCCCAGGAAGTCCACTTCCCGGCCCTCCTGCCCAAGGAGCCCTACGAGGCCACCAACCGCTGGACCGAATACGGCGAGGGCATCTTCCGGCTCAAGGACCGCAAGGGCGGGGACTACCTCCTGGCGCCCACGCACGAGGAAGTGTTCACGCTCCTGGTCAAGGACCTGTACTCCTCGTACAAGGACCTTCCGCTGAGCATTTACCAGATCCAGAACAAGTACCGCGACGAGGCACGTCCCCGCGCCGGCCTGCTGCGCGGCCGCGAGTTCATCATGAAGGATTCCTACTCCTTCGACGTGGACGACGCCGGCCTGGACGCCAGCTACAACGCCCACCGCGCCGCCTACCTGAAGATCTTCGAGCGCCTCGGCCTCGATGTGGTCCCGGTGGCTGCCACGGCAGGCGCCATGGGTGGCTCCCGGAGCGAGGAGTTCCTGCACCCCACCGAGATCGGCGAAGACACCTTCGTCCGTTCCGCGGGCGGCTACGCAGCCAACGTTGAGGCGGTGACCACCGTTGTTCCGGCGGAGATTGACTTCACCAATGCTCCGGGCGCCGAGATCAAGGACACTCCGAACACCCCCACCATCGAAACGCTGGTTGACGCGGCCAACCAGCTGGCCCCGCGTGATGAGAACGACGGCGGTGCCTGGACAGCCGCTGACACGCTGAAGAACGTTGTCCTCGCCGTCACCCTCCCCACCGGTGAGCGCCAGATCGTCGTCATCGGCGTACCCGGCGACCGGGGCGTCGACCTGAAGCGGGTCGAGGCCAACATCGGCGCCTACCTGCCGGTAGCCGGCGAAATCACCGTGGAAGCCGCGGGCGAAGAAGACCTTGCCCGCAATCCCCTCATCGTCCGGGGATACCTCGGACCGGGAATGTCGCTCGAGAACCCCCTCCTCGGCCTGGAAGGCGCAGCCAAGCTCCTGTACCTGGTGGATCCCCGCATCGTCAGCGGAACCTCCTGGGTGACCGGCGCCAACATGGCCGGAAAGCACGTCTTCGGGCTCGTCGCGGGCCGTGACTTCGGCTGGGACGGCGTCATCGAGTGCACCGAAGTCCGCGCCGGTGACGAAGCCCCGGACGGTTCCGGTCCGCTGGAGACCGCACGCGGCATCGAGATGGGCCACATTTTCCAGCTCGGCCGCAAGTACGCCGAAGCCTTGGAGCTGAAGGTCCTGGACCAGAACGGCAAGCAGGTTGTGGTCACCATGGGTTCCTACGGCGTCGGTGTTACCCGTGCCGTAGCGGCGCTGGCCGAGTCCAACCACGATGCCAAGGGCCTGATCTGGCCCCGGTCAGTGGCCCCGGCCGATGTCCACGTCGTGGCAGTGGGCCGCGGCGAGGAGATCTTCGCCGCTGCCGAGCAGCTGTCACTCGAGCTCGAGGCCGCAGGACTTGAGGTCATCTACGATGACCGCCCCAAGGTTTCCCCGGGCGTGAAGTTCGGCGACGCTGAGCTGGTCGGTGTCCCCACCATCCTGGCTGTAGGCCGCGGACTGGCGGACGGCGTCGTGGAGATCAAGGACCGCCGGAGCGGCGAAGCGGAGAATGTGGCTGTGGACAAGGCCGTTGACTACGTGGTCAACGCCGTCCGCAGCAAGTAACCGCCGGTCGAGGGAGTGATTTCGGCATTCGAGTCGCTCGAGCCCGCCACGCTGATCCTGATCATCGTGGCGGGCTTCGCTGCAGGATGGATTGACGCCGTCGTGGGCGGCGGAGGACTCATCCAGCTCCCGGCGCTGCTGCTGGTACCGGGCATCAGCCCCGTCCAGGCGCTGGCCACCAACAAACTGGGCTCCATTTTCGGGACGACCACCAGCGCGGTGACGTTCTACCGCCGGGTACGGCCCGACCTGCGGACTGCCATTCCCATGGCGGTCATTGCGCTGGCCGGCAGCTTCGGCGGCGCCGTGCTGGCCGCCACCCTGCCCGCGAGTGTTTTCAAGCCCATCATCGTGGCGGCGCTGGTCGCCGTCGCGCTCTTTACGGCTTTCAAGCCGAACATCGGCGACCTGACAAGCCTCCGCCACGACGGCAGGACGCACTACGTGGTGGCCTGCCTTATCGGCGCGGCCATCGGCTTCTACGACGGCCTGATCGGACCCGGCACGGGCTCGTTCCTCATCATCGCCCTCGTGTCCGCCATGGGATATGCCTTCCTTGAAGCCAGCGCCAAGGCGAAGATCGTCAACATGGCCACCAACGCCGGCGCCCTGATCTTTTTCCTTCCGCACGGCTCGCTGCTGTGGGGAGTGGGGCTGATGCTGGGGATTGCCAACATGGCCGGGGGCTACCTCGGCGCCCGGACAGCGGTGAAGCAGGGCAGCACGTTTATCCGCAACGTTTTCCTCGCCGTCGTCGGCGCACTGATCCTCAAACTGGGCCACGACATCTGGCAGGACACCTTCGCCTAAGCCCCTGCCTGGACCTGCCGCAGGCCCCTGCCGTCCGGGCCGGAGCGGGCGTACTCTACTCCTATGTCAAAAGGCGATGAACCCTACCGGGACGCCTTGGATGCGGCAGTACGGCATACGCATGAATGGCTGGGCAGCCAGCCGACCCGCCACGTTGGACCGCTGGCAACCGCAGGTGAGCTGGCAGCCGTTTTCGGCGGCCCCATGCCGGACCAGGGCATGCCTGCAGCCGAACTAATCAACTTCCTGGCCGCGTCGGCGGAGCCGGGGCTGATGGCGATGCCCTCCGGCCGGTTCTTCGGCTGGGTGATCGGCGGAACGCTGCCCGCCGCCCTGGCGGCTGACTGGCTGGTCAGCGCGTGGGACCAGAACTCCTTCCTGCGCGCCGCCACTCCGGCCACAGCGGCCATCGAGGAGGCGGCCGGCCGCTGGTTCCTGGACCTGCTGGGACTGCCTGGCGAGTCCGACGTGGGCTTCGTCACCGGAGCCACCATGGCCAACTTCACCGGGCTGGCCGCCGCCCGCTGGCGCATCCTTGCGGATGCGGGCTGGGACGTTGATGCTGACGGCCTTGCCGGAGCGCCGGCCATCCGCTGTCTGGTCGGCGAGCAACGCCACGACTCGGTGGACCTCGCCCTGCGGTACCTGGGCCTCGGACGGCCCATCGTGGTGGCATCGGACGAACAGGGGCGGATCAGCCCGGCGGAGCTTGACTGCGCCCTGGACCGGGCCATGATGGGGTCCGATGGATCATCCAGGGTCCCGCTGCTGGTCTGCCTGCAGGCCGGAAACCTGCATTCCGGAGCTTTCGATCCGTTCCAGGCTGCGATCGCCGTTGCAAAGGCACACGGGGCCTGGGTGCATGTGGATGGCGCTTTCGGATTGTGGGCGGCCGCCGTACCTGAACTTTCTGCCCTCACTACCGGGCTAAATGGTGCGGATTCCTGGGCCACTGATGCGCACAAAACCCTGAACGTCCCGTACGACTGCGGTGTCGTGGCAGTCCGTGACACCGAGGCGCTCCGTGCCGCGATGAGCATCAATCCCAGCTACATGATCCGCGACGCCGGGGCGGCAGCGGATCCGTTCCAGCTGGTGCCGGAGCTGTCGCGGCGGGCACGCGGCGTGCCCGTGTGGGCGGCGCTGAAGTCCCTGGGCCGCGAGGGCGTCGCCGCTCAGGTGCGCCTATTGATGGAGCGTGCCGCTGCCCTTGCGGGCAGGCTGTTGGAACTGGACGGCCTCGAAGTGCTCAACGAGGTGGCGTATACGCAGGTCACCGTGGCCTTCGGCGACGATGAAACGACGCGGGCGGTAACGGCACGGATCATTGAGGACGGCATGGTGTGGATGTCTGGCTCCCGGTGGCAGGGACGCGATGTCCTGCGCATTTCGGTGAGCAACTGGACCACTGACGACGGCGACGTCGAGGCGGCCGTCGGGGCCGTGCGGACCGCGCTGGAAGCGGTGCGCGGCTAGGAGGACGCCAGTCCGGCGGCTTCCCCTGGCGCCGGGAGATCACGGGCCGCGGGGAGATCGGCAAGTGTGCGTCCGGCGAGCGTGCTTGCCACCCACAGTGAGCGGGCGAGGTCGCCCCCGTGCCCTGGCCGCGACGCCGACCAGAGCGCATTTTCCACCTCACGGGCCAGGCTCCACTGCCGTGCGACCTCGGCGTCGAGTCCGGCAGCCTGGCTGAAGTCCCGGCAGCGGTCAAGTAAACCCCGTTCAGGAGCCGATCGCGGGAGGTCCTTGATTCGGTTCCACAGCAGCGGTGCCACGGCGAATTCGGCTTCACCGATCATTGGCTGCGGGTCAATGGCTGCAAATCCGTCCGCAGATCCCTCTGCAACTCCCTCCGGGCGGGAGAGGATGTTCAGGTAGTGGAAGTCGGTGTTGACCAGGACGTCAGTCCCGGCCCTGCGGCCGACAGCTCCGCGGGTCTGGCAGACCTCAAGGGCGGCCTCCAGGAGCCACCGCGGAAAAGGCCGGCCCAGCTGCTCCCAGTCCGCCGGAAGATCGTCACTCCAGCGTTCTGCCCGCACGGCCACATGCTCGAACTCCTGCCACTCCGGCCGGGAGTCCGGCGTGAGGCTCAACTCCCGCAGCAGGCTGCCCCAGACCGGGACGGCCGTTTCCAGCGGAACGTCCTGCAGGGAATGCGCAGCATCGAGACGCTCCAGCAACATCGAGCACGTTCCCGCATCGGATTCCAGGAGCCGGACTGCGCCGTGACCATCCCAGAGCCTGAGGGCGTGACGCTCCACTTTTGCTTCGTCGTGGGGGTAGGCAACCTTCAGCGCTGCCGGTGTGCCGGCCCGGAGCACCGGGACCACCATGCCGCCGTGGCCGTTCCACGGCAGCTGCCCGGGGCCGAGGTCGACCTCCAGCTGCCAGTGCTCCAGGCGTCCGCAGACCAGTCCGGGAAGTGATCCAAGCCAGGCGCGTCCCGGGCTGGTGCCGCTGTACCTCCGGATGAGGTCGGGCGGAATCGGGACTTCAGCTGGGCTGCTCATTGACTCCAGCGTAGTTGAGGGAGCGGTTTGCTGGGCGGAAGTCAGACGATGCCCGTGGCGCCCAGAAGATTGCCGATGGCGAATGTTGCGGCGAGCGCCAGGGCACCGCCCACCACCACCCGCACTGCTGCCTTTGCTTTGGAGCTGCCGCCGATCCAGGCGCCAACGGAGCCGGTCGCCGCCAGCGCGACCAATACGGCTGCGAACGTCAGCGGGACCCGGATGTTTTCCGGCGGCAGGAGGATGGCCAGCATCGGCAGGACGGCCCCGGCCACAAAGGCTATTGCCGAAGCGAAGGCAGCGTGCCAGGGGCTGACGATGTCATCCTGGTCGATGTTGAGTTCAGCCGACAGGTGGGCGGACAGTGCGTCATGTTGGGTGAGCTCCCTGGCCACGGCCTCGGCAGTGTCCTGGCTCAAACCCTTGCTTTGGTAGATTGCCGCGAGCTCGGCGAGCTCCTCTTCGGGCTCTTCCTCCAGCTCGCGGCGTTCCTTTTCAATCAGTGCCTTCTGGCTGTCGCTTTGGCTGCTGACGGAGACGTACTCACCCAGCGCCATCGAAATCGCCCCGCCCACCAGTCCGGCGGCGCCGGCGGCCAGGATCGGGCCGGTCTCGGCAGTGGCACCGGCCACGCCCACCACAATCGCTGCAACGGAAACAATTCCGTCGTTGGCGCCCAGGACGCCGGCACGCAGCCAGTTCAGTCTGTGCGCAATGTCATTGCCATGCGGCTCGTTCTCGTGCGGCGCAGGCGCTCCGGCAGTGTCCATGACTACAGCAAACCACCAGCGCGAAGGGCTTGCCAGTAATACGGGGCTAAGGAAGGCAAGGCAGGCTTCACCTTAGGGTGCCATGGCCTCAAGGTGCCGGGGCCGTGCCCGATCCGGGGGACTGCGGAGCCGGCCTGGTTTCCGGCAGCTCCGGAAGCCGTGCAGTGTCCACCACGATGCCCGGCAGGGGACCGGAATCGGCACCCCAGAGTGCGGCGCGCTGTGCCGCGGCCACGAGACCGGAAATAGCCCATTCCCGCGTACTGCCGTTACTGAGTGCTACCAGGTCCCCGTACACGGGCAGCGTTCCTGCTTCGAGGCTGGCCAGGCCGGCCGCCGGGGATTCGAGGAACAACGGGCCGAGCGTATAGCCTGCCTCCCGCGGCGGAATGTCCACACACTGCGCCCGGCCCAGCGCCTCGGCTTCGGCCAGGACAGTTTCATGCCGTGCCAGCAGCTCCGCTGCCGAGCCGGCGGCACTGCCGTCGAGGCGGGCAAGCGCCACCTGGTAGCCATAGACGGTTTCGGCTTCGGTCTTGACGGTCATCGCCAGGGCGGCCGCCGGCGTAGCCGACCCTTCAGGCGGGCCTGGTTGAGCCGTGGCCGACGGACATGACTCGTCCGGTGCAGCGGATGATTCCGCAGCCGAGGATGCGGGCAACGCCGGAGCGGCTGCTCCAACCACGGGTGCGAGGGACGACGCCTCAAGAAGCTGGGCGGTGCCGACGGCGGCAAGCAGCCGTGCCATGCCGCCGTCGGACGCTCCTGCATCCGCGAGCCGCTGCCCGCCGCTGGCGGACAACGCGGCGACGAGTTCGGCCGATGACTCCACCGGGGCTGCCTGCCCGTCAGCGGGGGAGGAGCTGCCCGAAGGAGCACCGCTTGCAGTGCCTGTGTCGCTGCCTGCGGCACCAGCTGTGCCGGTATCTGCGGCGGTGCCCGAAGTGCGGCCTGCGGCAGACGGCGACGGAGTCTGGTCGGGCCCGGTCAGCGCCCGGGCCTGGGTTGTCAGCAAAGTCACAGAGCGAAGCAGCGCCTGGCGCTCGGCACCGGAAACGGAGTCAGCCAGCCTGCTACCGGCCAGCCGCAACTGCATCGTTTCGGCAAGGGCGGCCGCCCGCGCCCGTTCGGAAAAAGCCGGTTCCGGCGCCTGCGGCGGCGGTCCCGGAGTCAGCGCCAGCCCGAGGCTGACGACCAGCACCGCCAATGACGCCAGGAGGCCGTACCGGAAATAGCGGCCCGGCCATCGTTTTTCCTTGGTGTCGTCTTTCACAACAGACCATGTTGTCATGTCCGGCAGCAGGCGGGTGCACCATGGCGCCCATAAAATCGCTACGCTAGTAGTCACAACATCATCTATCGGGAGGCGGCCGGCATCGTGAGCAATGCAGAAGCCACGACTTCATCAGACCGGACCGACGCGGGAAAGGCTGAACCCGCGGCTGTCCACAATCCCGAGGCTGAACGCCTCCGGGCTTTGCTTGAGCCGGTGGTCCTGGCGCACAGGCTGTACCTGGAAGATGTTGCCATCAACATCGCAGGCTCCAACCGCGTGGTCCACGTGGTGGTGGACCTGCCGCAGGAGGAAACCGGCGGAGTCAGCCTCGATGTCATCGCGGACATCTCCAAGGAACTTTCCGACGTTCTGGACAACGACCCCGGCACTGACAGCCGTCCCTATGACCTGGAGGTTTCCTCTCCCGGCGTGGGGCGTCCCCTGACGGAGCCCCGGCACTGGCACCGCGCCCGCGGCCGCATAGTGAACGTCAACGTCATCCAGGGCGACAACGTCACCGGCCGGATCCAGTCCGTGGACGACGCCGGGGTAACGCTAGTGCCGGAAATTGCAGTGAAAAAGGGAATGAAGCCCAAGCAGGGCGAGCCCGTGAAACTTCCTTTCGACAGGATCCGTAATGGAAAAGTCGAGATAGAGTTCAGCCACCTCGACGAGGTCGGTCTGGAAAATGAACACAATGGACCTTCTGAGGAGGCCTGATGGATATTGACATGAGCGCACTGAGACTTCTGGAGCGTGAGCGTGAAATTCCGCTGGATCTCCTGATTCCTACCATTGAGCAGGCGCTCCTGGTGGCCTACCACAAGTCTCCCGGTGCCTTTGAACGGGCACGCGCAGAGCTGGACCGCAAGAGCGGTCACGTGACCATCTGGGCAACGGAAATCGACGACGACGGCGCCCCCATCGGTGAGTTCGAGGACACCCCTGCAGGCTTTGGCCGTATCGCAGCAAGCACCGCCCGGCAGATCATCCTGCAGCGCCTGCGCGACGCTGAAGACGACAACGTCCTGGGCCAGTTCAAGGGCCGCGAGGGCGAGCTGGTGGCCGGCACCATCCAGCAGGGCAACAACCCCCACATGGTCCAGGTGAACCTCGGCACGGTGGAGGCGCTGCTGCCGCCGCCTGAGCAGGTGCCCGGCGAGAAGTACATCCACGGCAACAGGCTGCGCGCGTTCGTGATCGACGTTCACCGCGGCACCAAGGGCCCGTCCATCACGTTGTCCCGCTCGCACCCCGGCCTGGTCCGGAAGCTCTTCGAACTGGAAGTTCCGGAAATCGCCGACCGCTCGGTGGATATCGTTGCACTGGCCCGGGAAGCCGGGCACCGGACCAAGATCGCCGTCAAGGCCAACATGCCCGGCATCAACGCCAAAGGCGCCTGCATCGGTGAAATGGGCTCGCGCGTCCGTGCGGTCATGACCGAACTGAACGACGAAAAGATTGACATCGTCGATTTCAGCGAGGACCCGGCCACGTTCATTGCCAGCGCACTGTCGCCGTCGAGGGTGAATTCCGTCACCATCACCGACGAGGCAACGCGTTCCGCACGTGTTGTGGTGCCGGACTACCAGTTGTCGCTCGCCATTGGCAAGGAGGGCCAGAACGCCCGCCTGGCCGCCAAGCTCACGGGCTGGCGCATCGACATCGTCTCCGACGCCGCGGCTCCGCGCGAAGGCTGAGCTGACCGAAAAACCAATCCGGGCGGAACCCGGCCGGACGGAAACCAGGCCGCTCGGCGGAACACCCCCGGCTTGTCCGGCCCTGCTTCGACCCTTTGTTTCGGGGCCGGGGCACCTGAGGGGCTAGAATAGAGATTGACCGCGCCTGATGGCCGGTATTCGTGCGCCTTGAGCGTGCCCGCGGAATCCGCTTTCGTTTTTTGAATGCGGCGGAAACGGGTGTGTTCCGGGCGGCAGATATGTATGGGCAGGAAAGATACTCACCGTGGCATCAGTGCAACACCTTGAGAATCAGCCACAGCGTACCTGCATCGGATGCCGGAAGAAGGGCCCGCGGTCCGAGTTACTCCGGCTCGTCGCCGAAGGCAGCGGTTCCACCGCTGTCGTGGTGGACGAACGACGCCGGATGGCTGGCCGGGGTGCATGGCTGCACTTCAGCGAAACGTGCCTGGCGCTGGCGATCAAGCGGCGAGCATTCGGACGTGCCCTCCCGGGCGCAACCGGAACTGCCGCTGTGGAACGCCGGATAACGGCAGGCACGAATGCCGTGGACACTCCGGTGGCCGCAGCAACAACCGTCCAACCTGAAAGCGGGTCAGAAAACTGATGGAAACCCGATGAGTTCCCAGCGATGAGTGCGCAACGATGACAACTTTGTTGCGCTCTGCAATGGGCCTTTCAGCTGCTGTAGCGGCGAAGGTCCGCAGTAAGAAGTAGACGGTTCGTGCCTGGCTCGGTGCGGACCGAGACAGGAGAAATGTGGCCAAGGTCCGCGTACATGAGCTTGCTAAAGAGCTCGGTATTACTTCCAAAGATGCAGTAACCAAACTGCAGGAACTGGGCGAATTCGTTCGCTCGGCCTCTTCAACCATTGAGGCCCCCGTTGTGCGGAAACTGCGCAACGCCTACCCCGCCGCCGGCGCTTCGAAGTCCGAAGCTCCCGCTGCAGCCCCCAAGGCTCCCGCCAGCCCCGCGGCTTCCCGTCCGGCGGCCCCTGCGCCCGGCCCGGCAGCCCCCAAGGCTCCGGAACCCAAGGCTGAAGCCCCGGCACCCGCCGTACAGGCTGCACCTGCTCCGGCAGTGGCTCCCGCACCGGCAGCCCCGGCTGCACCGGCTCCCGCTGCTCCCGCAGCCTCGGCTCCGGCTGCACCGTCCACAGGCGCAAAGCCCGGCGCACGCCCGGCCCCCAAGGCTGAAGCTCAGGCTGCCCCGTCCCGCTCCGGCGGACAGGGCAGTTCCGCTCCCCGCCCGGGCGGCCCCCGTCCCGGCAACAACCCCTTCGCCACGTCCCAGGGCATGCCCCGGGGCCGCGGCGGCGACAACGAACGTCCTCCCCGTCCGGGCAACAACCCGTTCGCTACGTCCCAGGGCATGCCCCGTCCGGGCGGAAGCCGTACCGAGGGCGAACGCCCCGGCGGCCCGCGTCCGGCAGCCGGCGCAGGGGGTCCCCGTCCGGGTGCTCCGCGTCCCGGCGGCACCCAGGGTGCCCGTCCCGGCGCCCCGCGTCCGGCCGGTGCCCCCGGCGCACGCCCCGGTGCCGGCGGCGGAAACCGTCCTACTCCGGGCATGATGCCTAACCGCACCGAACGTCCCGCACCCGCTGGTGCAGGCCGTCCCGGTGGCGGAGGCCGCGGTCCCGGACGCCCAGGCGGCGCACCGGGTACCGGTGGCGCTCCGGGTGCCGGTGGCGGTGCTCCGGCAGGCGGCGGCTTCGGCAAGGGCGGCCGCGGTCGCGGCGGCACGCAGGGTGCCTTCGGTAAGGGCGGCGCAGGCCGTGGCAAGCAGCGCAAGTCGAAGCGGGCCAAGCGCCAGGAACTCGAGCAGATGAGTGCTCCGTCGCTGGGTGGCGTAAGCGTGCCCCGCGGCGACGGCAACACCGTTGTCCGGCTCCGCCGCGGCTCGTCCATCACGGACTTTGCCGACAAGATCGAGGCGAACCCCGCAGCACTGGTGACCGTGCTCTTCCACCTCGGCGAAATGGCCACGGCCACGCAGTCGCTGGACGAAGAGACCTTCGCCCTGCTGGGCGAGGAGCTTGGCTACAAGCTCCAGGTCGTGTCGCCGGAGGATGAGGAGCGCGAGCTGCTCAGCACCTTCGACATCGACTTCGACGCCGAACTGGAAGCCGAAGGCGACGAAGTGCTGGAGGCGCGTCCTCCGGTTGTCACCGTCATGGGTCACGTTGACCACGGTAAGACCCGCCTGCTGGATGCCATCCGTAACTCCGACGTTGTCGCGGGCGAACACGGCGGCATCACCCAGCACATCGGTGCCTACCAGATCACCACCGACCACGAAGGCATCGATCGCAAGATCACCTTCATCGATACCCCGGGCCACGAGGCGTTCACCGCCATGCGTGCCCGAGGTGCCAAGGTCACCGACATCGCCATCCTGGTGGTCGCAGCGGACGACGGCGTTATGCCCCAGACCGTTGAAGCACTCAACCACGCCCAGGCGGCCAACGTGCCGATCGTCGTGGCCGTGAACAAGATCGACAAGGAAGGCGCCAACCCGGACAAGGTCCGCGGCCAGCTGACCGAGTACGGACTGGTTCCGGAAGAGTACGGCGGCGACACCATGTTCGTTGAGGTCTCTGCCCGCCAGAACCTCAACATCGACGAGCTGCTCGAGGCCGTCCTGCTCACCGCAGACGCCGCCTTGGACATGCGCGCCAACCCGAACAAGGACGCCCGCGGTATCGCGATTGAAGCCAACCTGGACAAGGGCCGCGGTTCCGTGGCCACCGTCCTGGTCCAGTCCGGAACCCTGAAGGTCGGCGACACGATCGTGGCAGGCACGGCCCACGGCCGTGTCCGTGCGATGTTCGACGACGACGGCAGTGTCCTGACCGAGGCCGGCCCGTCCCGCCCCGTGCAGGTGCTGGGTCTGTCCAACGTCCCGCGTGCAGGCGACACCTTCTTCGTGACCGCTGACGAGCGCACCGCCCGCCAGATCGCCGAGAAGCGTGAAGCAGCTGACCGCAACGCCGCCCTGGCCAAGCGCCGCAAGCGCATCAGCCTGGAAGACTTCGACCAGGCCGTCGCCGAAGGCAAGATCGACACCCTCAACCTCATCCTCAAGGGTGACGTGTCCGGTGCCGTGGAAGCCCTCGAAGACGCGCTGCTCAAGATCGACGTCGGCGAAGGTGTCCAGCTCCGCGTTATCCACCGCGGTGTCGGTGCGATCACGCAGAACGACGTCAACCTGGCAACGGTCGACAGCGCCGTCATCATCGGCTTCAACGTCAAGCCCGCCGAGCGTGTTGCCGAACTGGCAGACCGCGAAGGCGTGGACATGCGCTTCTACTCCGTCATCTACGCAGCAATCGATGACATTGAGATGGCCCTCAAGGGCATGCTCAAGCCGGAGTACGAAGAAGTCCAGCTTGGCACCGCCGAGGTCCGCGAAGTGTTCCGTTCCTCCAAGTTCGGCAACATTGCCGGTTCCATCGTTCGCTCGGGTGTTATCCGACGCAACACGAAGGCCCGCATCAGCCGCGACGGCAAGATCATCGGCGACAACCTCACGGTTGAGACGCTCAAGCGCTTCAAGGACGACGCCACCGAGGTCCGCACGGACTTCGAGTGTGGTATCGGGCTTGGTTCGTACAACGACATCACCGAGGGCGACATCATCGAGACCTTCGAGATGCGCGAGAAGCCGCGTATCTAAGGTTCGTCGAGCGTTACAGGTGCGGGGCCGTTGGATTTTTCCGGCGGCCCCGCCCCTTCGCCGGACGGTTTTCGATCTTCGATCGCAAACCGCCCGGCTCCGACAGGCCCGATGCCACTCCCTGGCCGCCGGAAAAAACCCAACGGGGGTCCGTCGTAGACTCGCCTTAGTGCGTGGCAGAAAACTGAAACGTGCGTCGCAGCCCACAGGGCCGCCGTCGTACATCCAAATATTTAGGAGTGGAAATGGCTGATCCGGCACGCGCTGCCAAGTTGGCGCAGCGGATTAAGGTTGTTGTTGCTGAGGCCTTGAGCCGGAAGGTTAAGGATCCTCGGCTGGAGGGGGTCACTGTTACTGACTCGCGGGTGACCAATGACCTGCAGCACGCTACCGTTTACTACACGGTTTTCGGTGATGACGTGGCCCACGCCGATGCTGCCAAGGGCCTGGAGAAGGCCAAGGGCATCCTTCGGCAGGAGGTGGGGCGGAACATCACCGTTCGGCTGACTCCTACCCTGGAATTCGTGGCTGACCAGATTCCGGTCAACGCCTCCAACCTTGAGGAACTCCTCCGGGCCGCCAAGAAGCGCGACGCTGAGGTGGCTGCGCTGGCTGCCAGCGCCAAGCACGCCGGCGATGCGGATCCTTATAAGAGCGACATTCCCGAGGACGTCGAAATCGACGAGGACGACTTCGACGAAGAGGACGATGACCTCCTGGACGACGAAGAGTTCGACGAAGACGGCAGCAAATAAGCATCAGCGGCTTGTGAAGCGCCTTCTGGCATGAGTGTGGCCGGCCCCGGTTCGGGGCCGGCCACACTGATTTCCGAAGGCTCCTGTCTATTGGGAGCTCCCGTCAGCGGTGGGAATGCCCGCCGCGTTCCACGTACACCAGTTTGCCGTCGGGAGCCTGGTTCTCTGCCGGAAGGGCATCCACCGTGGCGTAGATCCTGGCGTCGCTGAGGGCAACATCGGCGGTGAGCTTGCCGGCAAGGACAACCCGCTGCCGGCCGGAGTCGCCTACCTTCAGCACGCCGTCGCCGAACAGCGACGCGACGTAGACGTCGCCGTCGTCATCCAGGGCCACGCCGGTGGGTGACAGGACCTCGTCAGCGAACAGCCTGACCCTGCCGTTGTCCGGATTGACCTTGTACACGGCTCCGCGTGCGCCAAGCCGTGGATCTTCCGGTCCGCCCGGGAGCGTGGTGACGTACAGCCAGCCGTCAGGTCCCACAGCCACGTCCGTGGGGACAGGTTCGAAGTCATACATCTCGCCCACCACGCAGGCCGGCAGTTGCACTGCCGCGGCAGCTTCCGCGGTGATGCTGTACGGCTGCGGCGGAAGGACAGCGACCGTTTCGGTGTCACCCGTCCGGACGTCCACGGAGACCACGCTGTTGGCGCCTGCATCGGCCACGTAGGCTGTGCGGCCGGACACGGCGATCGAGTATGGGTGGGAATCCACGTCTCCTGTGTACGAGGCGGGCGGCAGGCCGGCCGGGAGCTGGGCGGCGCAGGCATCAGGAAGATCGCGGAAGCCGTAGCGGACGTCGCCGTCGGCGTTTTCTTCAGTCTCCAAGGCAGCGAAGTCCCCGAACGTCCACTGGGTGCCGTCGTCGCTGATCGCCCTGATATGGCCTGCCAGCGCCCGGTCGTCCATCGGTCCGGCGCCTTGGCTTTCCAGGAAATAGAGCGTGGAGCGGCGGTCCGCACTGCCCGCCACGTCCCAATCAGGCGACGAGTAGACGGTCGACTTGGTGCCGTCGGCGAGAACCCGGGTCAGCCGTCCAGCGAATTCCTCGCTGACGATCACCGAGCCGTCCCGGTCCGCGTTGACGTGCAAAGGACCCACAAGCCCGCTTGCGAGGACAGTTGGCGTTTGGTCCGCCGGTGCAGCGCTGGCCGTCGTTCCGGGGGCCAGAATCACGGCGACAACGGCCGCGGACGCAAGCACCCGAAGTTGATTCCTCATGGTTCTCTCCAATGGCTTTTGATGATTATCAAGAGCCTCGAGACCACGGATTGGCTACCGTACTGCACGGCTGCCCCCCACAGCGCACATTCTATTTCTTCGCGTTCGGCTAAGTCGATGGCTTCCGCAAACTACTGGTGTCCGGCTGGCTGGAACCGGGCGTCGGCTGGCTATGATCGGAGCATGAATGCCCAACCCTCAGCCGCCGATATCCAGGAGTTCCTCAGCCAGGCCGTCGGCCTCGCCGTCCGGAATGTGTCCGACGGCGGCGGCCCCTTCGGCGCGCTGGTGGTGACACGCGACGGGAAGCTGCACTTTGGCGTCAACCGGGTCACCCGGGACAACGATCCGACCGCCCACGCCGAAGTTGTGGCAATACGGACGGCGGCAGCCGAATCCGCCAACTTCGACCTCAGGGGAGCGGTCCTCTATACGAGCTGCGAGCCGTGCCCGCTGTGCCTGGCTGCGGCGTTGTGGGCCCGAATCGACCGCGTGTACTTTGCTGCAGACCGGCACGGGGCAGCGGCAGCCGGGTTCGACGACGCCCTCTTCTACCAATACTTTGAAGGGGCCCGTCCCGAGCTGATGCCGGTCAGCCACACTGACATTCCGACGTCGAACGCTCCCTTTGAGGCGTGGCGCGACAACCCGGACCGCACCGAATACTGACTGGCACCGAATACTGGCTGCGGGGGACCTTCGACTCTATGCTCGTCCGGCGCTGAGGCGTGCGATTAATCCATGACTTCGGCTCGACTGGAAGGCAGCAAGGAGCCGTGGAAGCAAGATTCGTCAGATGCCCGGGCTGCGGGAAAACCAACAGGATTCCCACAACGGATTACGGGCGCCCCCATTGCGGCAGCTGCAAACATGACCTGCCGTGGATCGTCGACGCCGTTGACGCGGACTTCAAACGGATCGTGGAGCAGTCGAGTGTTCCCGCGCTGATCGACTTTTGGGCGGTCTGGTGCGGCCCCTGCCTGCTGGTAAGCCCTGCCCTGGAACAGCTCGCCACTGAAAAGGCGGGCCGGATCAAGCTGGTCAAGGTGGATGTGGACCGCGCTCCGGGGCTTTCCTCAAGGTTTGCCGTTCAGGCGATCCCCACGCTGCTGGTGGTTGTCAGCGGTATGGTGATCGCCCGCCAGTCTGGTGCGGCCCCGGCGCCCGAGCTCAGGATCTGGCTGGACCATGCCCTGTCTTCGAGCCTGAGCTGACCGCCCTGGGCTGGCTGCATAGCCGTTGCCTGTGCTCGCTGCCTGTGCTCACCGCTCACGGCCTACACCCGCCGGGAACGCCGGCCGGCGCGGGCACCGAAGCCACCGAGCAGCGGCGATCCCATGCCCAGCAGGAAGCCGAAGTCATACCAGTTTCCGGCCCTCCCGGTGTTGTAGAAGGGGAATTCCTGCCAGGCGCCGAACACGTGCGCGATGAGCACGATCCATGCCGTGATTCCGTTCCAGATGCCCCACAGCAGGTCCTGCCACCACATGATGTTCCTCTCCGGCGCCGCCCCTCCGGCCAGACTAGGGTTCGGCAGGCCTCTGCACCAGGGACTCTTTGCCCCACTTGGGCAGTTGTTCCCGCTGGACTTCCTGTTCCCCCTGCATTGGTTCCCCTGGCGGCGTCAGCCGCGCGGGAAGCCGGCCCACACCTTCCACGAGCTCCTCCGGGGCCCCGCAAAGTGCGATCCGGATCCAGCCTTCGCCGATGGAGCCGAAGGCAGTGCCGGGCGCAAAGGAGACTCCGGATTCGGCAAGGAACTGCCGTACCCATGACCGGACATTGCCGCCACTGACATGCGAGACATCGGCCCACAAATAGAAGGCGCCCTGCGCAGAGAGGTATGGAATCCCTTTGGACGCCAGCACCGCCGAGGCGGCATCCCGGTTGGCCCGGTAATGGGCATACGTCTCGCGGACATAGTCCTGCGGTCCCGTCAAAGCGGCGATTGCCGCGTACTGGGACGGGGACGCGACGCAGGAGACGATCGACTCCATCACGTTGTTCATCTTCTTCTCCAGCCCGGGAGGGCAGACCAGTGCTCCGATCCGCAGCCCGGTCAGCCCGTAGGTCTTGGAGAGCGTCAGGGAAGTAAAGACCCTGGCCTCGCCGGGGGCGTCACTGTCAAACCTGACCGGGCTGACATGGGGGACATCGTAGGTGAAGGCCTCGTAGCATTCGTCCGAGATGATCCACAGGTCATGGCGCCGGGCCAGCTCCACCAGCCTTCGGGTCAGGTCCTCGCCCAGCACCGCGCCCAGGGGATTGGAGGGTGAGTTCAGCATCAGCACCTTGGTCTGCGGCGTGACTAGTGCCTCGATGTCCTCGATCCTCGGCTGGAAGTCGTACTGCGGGTACAGCGGATACCCCACGGGAACGGCATGCAGCAGCCGGCTGGTCATGGCAAACGTGGGATAGCCGGGGTTGGGGATCAGGATTTCGTCGCCCGCGGAGAGCAACAGGCTCATGGCGAGGTGAAGGCCTTGCTGGGCGCCAGCCACTATATAGACCCGCTCGGCTCCGACATCAACGCCATGTTGCTCACGGAACCTGTCCGCAAAGGCCTCCCGAAGTGCGGGGACTCCGGCGTTCGGCGTGTAGTTGGTTTCGTCACGGTCCAGGCACGCCATTCCAGCCTCCAGGACGTGCCGGGGGAGCGCGAAACCCGGTTCGCCGATGCTCAGCACTATGGCGTGGGGAATGCCCCACGCAGCTTCGGTGATCTCGCGGATCTGGTTGACGGGAACATCGCGGATGTGTGCGGCAAGGTCGGGCATGTCAGCCATCCTAGCCGCCGACGTCGGGCACCGGCAGAGCTGCCTCCCGCCGTCGGACTGGTGCCGCCGCCGCCGTGACCGCGCCGTCGGACTGGTGTCCCGCCGTCGGACGTGCTGCCCTGGGGCGAAAAGTGAGAGCCGCACGCGCGGATATACTGGGAGGCGTGCTTTCTGGACTGGTAATAGTGGACAAGCCGCAAGGATGGACCAGCCACGATGTGGTTGGACGGATGCGGCGGCTGGCCGGTACCCGGAAAGTGGGGCACGCCGGAACCCTGGATCCTATGGCCACAGGCGTGCTCGTCCTCGGTATAAACAAGGCCACCCGCCTGCTGACGTACATCGTCGGAACGTCCAAGACGTACACCGCCACCATCCGGCTGGGTGAGTCCACAGTGACGGACGACGCCGAAGGCGAAGTGGTCCGCAGCCAATCCGCTGCAGGAGTCACCGAGGCAGCCATCCGGGCCGGCGTCGAATCCCTCACCGGCGAGATCCAACAGGTTCCCAGCAGCGTCAGCGCCATCAAAGTCAACGGCGAACGCGCATATGCCCGTGTCCGGTCCGGCGAAGACGTCAAGCTCGCAGCGCGTCCGGTCACCATCCACCGCTTCGACGTCCATTCGGTCCGGCCGGAGCGTGACGGCGAAGTGCTCGACGTCGATGTCACCGTGGAGTGCTCCTCGGGAACGTATATCCGCGCCCTGGCCCGGGACCTCGGCGAAGCGCTGGGGACCGGCGGCCACCTGACGGCCCTTCGCCGGACCCAGGTTGGCCCCTACACCCTGGACCAGGCCCGCACGCTGGAGCAGCTGGCCGAAGAACTTCAAGTGCTGGAGATGTCCCAGGCGGCTCGGGCGCTCATGCCGAACCGCGAGCTAAGTGCAGACGAAACCACTGAAATCTCCTTTGGCCGGCGGATTGCCGCAGGACCGGCTGCCGGAACGCCGGACGCCGCCACCGCTGACAAACCTGCCGCGGCCTTCGCGCCCGACGGCTCCCTCGTGGCATTGCTGGCTGATGCCGGCGGCTACGCGAAGCCGGTGCTCGTCTTCGCTCCCAGCAACGAAAAGTCCGGCAACGAACAGCAGGCCGGGTAGCGTGGACGCCTATTTCTACATCATCCTCGTCGTCGGGCTGCTTTCCACGATCATCTGCGCCGCCGCCGGGATCATGAAAAAAGCTCCGAATGACGCGACCATCCTGTCCGTCGCCGCCGTAGAACTGGCGCTGCTGGTTTACCTGGTGGGATCGATCGTTCGCGTTGCGGCGGGGGAGCAGATGGCCGGCGAAGCGTGGGAGTTCTGGGGCTACCTGGTCACTGCGCTGATCCTGCCCGTTGGCGCCGTGTACTGGTCCATCCTGGAACGCACCCGGTGGAGCAATTTTGTCCTGGCTGCCGTGGGTGTCACCGCCCTTGTTATGGCCGCCCGCATGAACCAGATCTGGTACTAAGTGAAAGAAAGACACGACGTGACTCCGCAAACCCCCGTCAACAAGACCGAGAACACGACGGCCCCGCAGCCGACCGACACCAGGAATACCGGACCCGGCCGGCTCCTGATTGCGGTCTACGCGGTGTTCGCGATCTCCGCCACGGCCCGGGCCGGGTACCAGATACTCACCAAGTTCTCCGAAGCTCCGCTTGCGTACCTTCTGTCGGCGTTCGCGGCACTCGTGTACGTCGTGGCGACGGTTTCGCTCGCAAAGCCCGGAAGGACCTGGTTCAAGGTGTCCGTGGCTGCCGTCCTCGTGGAACTCGTGGGAGTGGTAGTGGTGGGCGCACTGAGTATTTTCGACGCCGTCAGCTTCCCGCATGAAACAGTGTGGTCCCTCTTCGGCCGCGGCTATGCATTTATCCCGCTTCTGCTTCCGATCCTTGGACTCGTCTGGCTGTACCGGCGGCGCCCTGCACCCCGGGCTTAGCGGCGCTGAAGGCGGGCCGTCGGGCTGACGGCATCCGGCCCTATTTTGTCGTACCCCTTTGACAGAGTTATCCCATGGAAGCCATGGGGGAACTTGCAGCAGGCGGGACGTTGCCGTGGGCAGGATCGCCTGCCGCTGCCCACGGCTTGCGCAGTGTCTCTGCAGATGTTCGCCCGTCGGTTTTGGCGTCCGACGGCGGTGGTTCCGGTGGTCTTTCCCGGTGCCTTGAGCTGCTGAGGAGTGCGGGTTCGACGGCGGTGGCGGACGTTGCGCTGTTCGGTTTCCGTGAGGCTGTTGATTTCGCCGCCGAGGTGGAGGAGATTTCCAGATCTTTGGAGTTCCTGCAGGTCGTCGCCGCAGGGGCCGTAGACCGGACCCGCCGGCAGGCCGTGACGGCGGGCAGTTCAGCTGCGGCGGCCGGCTGGACCACGGGCTGGGGCACAGAGGCGGAAACGGTGGACCCCGCCACATCGGGGTGCCCGGTGCAGGGGTCCACGGCGCAGGCCTCATCGGCGCCAAACCCGGCGGATGACGGGTGCCGGAACGCCGCCGAAGTCCTGCGCTCCCGGCTGCGGATCGGCGCCGGCGAGGCCAAGCGGCGGATCGCACTCGCCGAGGCGGTACTGCCCCGCACCGGTTTCACCGGGCACGAAGAACCCCCGGAACGGCCCGAGCTCGGTGCCGCCCTCGCCGCCGGGACCGTCGGCTCCCGCGCCGCGACAACCATCACCCTCGCGTTGGACCAGGTCCGGCACCACGCTTTGGAGGACACGAGTGCCCTGATGGAGCACGCCCTGGTCAGCACCGCGGCCGAGGACCACGCGGACTTCCTGTCCCGCATGGCCAGGCGCTGGATTGACGCGATCGACCAGGACGGGACCGAACCGTCCGAGGAGGAACTCCGCCACCGGCAGGGTGCGTTCATCCGCCGGGCCCGCCGCGGACTCCATCATGTCGAGATCTTCGCGACCCCGGACCAGTACGAACACCTCCTGACCGTCATGAACACCGCCACCAACCCCCGCACCCGCCCCGGCGAAGCCAGCGAGGACAACGCTGGCGGCGATGGCGGCAGGGAGCCGGCGAGCCTGGATGAATCCTTCAAGGACGGTGCCGGGACACCTGATCCGGAGCTGGACCTGCGCACCCTCCCGCAGCGGCGCCTCGACGGCCTGGTCAGCGGCTGCAAAGCGGCCCTGGCCAGCGGAAAACTCCCGGCCGCGGGAGGACTCCGCCCGCAGGTCATGGCCACCATCGATTACCGCGACCTCCTGAACCGCCTCGAACACGCCACCGAAGATCAAAGCGGCACCGGCCCCCTCGACAACCCTGGCATTCCCGGCACCGGAACGTTCACGTTCACCGGCCCGGTCACCGCCGCCACGGTCCGCAAGATCGCCTGCGACGCAGACATCATCCCGGTCCTGCTCGGCAGCGAGGGCCGCGTCCTTCGGCCGCACCACCAGGGTCTTCCCGCCGCACATCCGCAAAGCCCTCACCGCCAGAGATCAGGGCTGCGCCTTCCCCGCCTGCACCATCCCCGCCCCCTGGTGCGAAGCCCACCACATCACCTACTGGTCACACGGCGGCACCACGAGCACCGAGAACGGCACCCTGCTCTGCTCGCATCACCACCACCTCATCCACAAAGAACAGTGGACCATCCAAGTCAAAGCCGGCGTCCCGTGGTTCATCCCGCCGCCCCACATCGACCCGCGCCAAAAACCACAACGAAACAGATACTTCAGACTCGAATGATGCGCGGCGGGGCGCGCCCTTCCGGTGAGCTCTGCAGCCCCCCACAGCTCAGCCGGCGGTGTCGTATTCAAATGGGCGCGATGAAACCACACGCCGAGCCAACGATCCGGCCGGGTGCTATCGTGACAGATCGCCCCGTGCGGTGTTCAAAACGTGGCAATGCCGAGGCGAAGCAGGGCCCAGGGGAAAAGCTGTGCGCAAAGGAATGGGGAGTGCCCGTGAACCAGACACTGAAGTCGGTCCCTGCCACCCCGTCCCGCGTCCTCTTCTATGGTGTGACGGGTAGCGGAAAGTCTTCGGCGGCCCACGCCTATGCAGCAGCTTCCGGGCTTCCGGGGTGTTCAGCCGACGATGATATCGGTTGGCTTCCCGGCTGGCAGCAACGCAGCGTGGATCAGCAGCGGCTGATCGCGGCGGATGTTGCGGGACGGGATCGCTGGGTCCTGGATAGTGCCTACGGCCTGTGGCGCGACATCATTGTTCCGCGGGCGGATCTCATAGTTGCCTTGGACTATCCGCGCTGGCTTTCGCTCTTCCGGCTGCTATGCCGATCACTCCAGCGGATCATCACAAAACAGCCCGTCTGCAATGGAAACGTCGAAACGCTCGGCCGCCTTTTGACCAGGGACTCAATCTTCTACTGGCATTTCAGTTCCTTCGCCCGGAAGAAGCGCCTATTCACGGAGTGGCAATCCAATCCGGACATGCCGCCGGTGATCGTGTTCCGCAGGCCAAAGGACCTCAACGACTGGCTTGCCCAAGTCACACCAGCCGTGGCAGGCCAAACAGATGTCGCAGATCAGGCAGCCGCGGAAGACCGCCATAGTCCCTGACAGGCCGCGAGCCCGGGCCGGGACCAGCCCGCGCCCCCGGCGGCGCCAGGAACCTACTTCTTTCCGAAGAGTCCGCCCAACAGACCGCCCAGGCCGCCGTCGTCGTTCCTTTTCTCTTCCGGCCGCTCATCGGCGCGGTCAGCGGCACCGTCTGAGGGACACCCGCCGGGGAGGTCGACGTCGACCAGCTCGCCCGGGACGGGCGCACTGCCCTGCACCGTCGACTGGCCTAGGGGCTCTGCCAGAGGATGCAGTGTGGAGTCGCCGGCCTCCGGAACTACTGCACCACGGGAATGCTGTCCGCCCTGTGCGCCTCCACCGAGAATGCCGCCGAGGATGTCCCCAAGGCCGCCTCCTTGCAGGCCGCCCCTGCCCTGGGAGCCGCCGCCAAGAATGCCACCCAAGATGCTGCCGAGATCGATTCCGCCGGGACTGCCGGCGTTTTGGCCCCCAACACCACCCGTTCCAGCCCCTCCGGCCGAACCGCCGGAACCCTGCCCGCCGAGTACCTTCTTCGCCAGATAGGACATCACGATGGGCGCCAGGATTGGCAGGAGCTTCCTGACCAAGTCACCCCCGACACCGCCGAGGTTGGCCGAACCTGCCAGCTGATTTGCCACCTGGTCCTGTTGTCCGCCAAAAACATGGCTCACGATCTTTTCGCCGTCTGCAGTATCCACCTGCGAGACGTCCACCCCGCCGTCCACCAGCCCGTTGTGGTGCTGGACGAGTGCGGATTCAAGCGACGCAGCCCCGGCCGGCTCCTGTGCGTTGCTCTGCATACCGGCAAGGAGCGTGGGAACAGCAGCCTCAACAGCAGCCCGGGCAGACTCGGTATCAGTGCCAAGCAGGCCCGCAATCTGGTCGACGGGTACTTGTTCCAAGATCTCGCGGATGTCAGTCATTGCACTCTCCTTCAGCCCTGCGTGCTGCCACGGGCATCGTTGGACGCGCGCAGTGCTGCGCCGCCGGATGCTGCCCTTGCATCCTAACCGGGCATACAGACCGGCGAAAGGCGGGGAACCGGGATGGCTGCGGCGTCGGGTGCCCCGGACAATTCCGGGTAATCTTAGAGAGTTCCGGGGCCCGGCCCGGCTCTCCGGACGAGTCAATGGCAGGCAGTAAAAGGCGAGGTTGATGGTCCACATCTGGAACGATCCGTCCGAGGTCCCCGCGGACTTCGGCCCTACCGTTGTCACTTTCGGCAATTTCGACGGAGTGCACCGCGGGCACCAGCAGGTGCTTTCACAGCTCATCCGCACGGCGCGTCTCAATGGCGCGCGGGCAGTAGCCGTCACCTTTGATCCCCACCCCGCGCAGGTCCACCGGCCCGAATCCGCTCCCGAGATGATTATGGGGCTGGAGGACAAGCTCGTTGCCCTTGGCGAGCTGGGGCTGGATGCTGTCCTAGTCATGAAGTACTCCCTGGAGCTCGCCAGCCTGACACCGGAAGAATTTGTGGCCGGTGTCCTCGTCGGCAGCCTCAAGGCCAGCCATGTGGTGATCGGCCACGACGCCCGCTTCGGCCGCGGCAACTCCGGCGATCTGACCACGATGCAGGAACTCGGCGAAAAATTCGGCTTCACCGTCCAGGTCATCAGCGAGTTCGGCTCCGAAGGCTTTCCCATCCACGACGACGCCGGCGAGGACCGCCGCTGCTCGTCCACTTGGGTGCGTGAGGCCTTGAAGGACGGCGACGTCTCCACGGCGGCCGCCGTCCTGGGCCGTCCGCACCGGATGCGGGGCGAGGTGGTCCACGGTGCCGCCCGCGGTCGGGCGCTAGGTTTCCCCACGGCGAATCTGGCCTCCGAGGCCAGCGGCTACATTCCGGCCGACGGCATCTACGCCGGCTGGCTCGTTGACCAGGCCGGCACCAGGTGGCCGGCCGCCATTTCCGTCGGTTCCAACCCGACGTTCGACGGCGTCAGCCGGCAGGTTGAAGCACATGTCATCGACCGCCCGGAAGAGCCGTTTGAGAACTTCGATCTGTACGGCCAGACAGTAGTGGTGGAATTCGTGGCGCGGCTCCGTGGCATGGTGGCGTACCGTGGTCCCGAGGCGCTCGTCGAACAGATGGCCCTGGACGTCGTCCAGGCCCACGACATCTTGTTCCGGCGCTGACCACAGCCACTGGCAAGGAAGGCACTGCTGTGTCCGTTGAGAAGAACACGAGGCGACTGGAGAAGGACATCGTCCGGGATTTCAGTTCGCGGATGAGCTACGCGTCCTATCTGCAGCTGCCTACGCTGCTCAGTGCGCAGCAGCCGGTCAGCGATCCTGAACACCATGACGAACTGTTGTTCATCATCCAGCACCAGACCACGGAGCTGTGGCTGAAGCTGGTCCTCCACGAGCTGCGCAGCGCCGCGGCTTGGCTACGCAGCGACGACCTGGGCTCAGCCTTGAAGGCGATTGCGCGGGTCAAGCACATCCAGAAGACCCTGACCGAGCAGTGGTCCGTACTGGCTACGCTCACGCCCACCGAGTACTCCCAGTTCCGCGGCTTCCTGGGTAACTCCTCCGGGTTCCAGTCCAGCCAGTACAGGGCCGTGGAATTCATCCTCGGGAACAAGAACCGCAAGATGCTTCCGGTGTTCGAGTCCGATCCCGAGGCCTACGAACAGTTGCGCCACGTGCTGGAAGCACCGAGCATTTACGACGAATTCCTGACGTACCTTCACCGGCAGGGCTTCGACATTCCGTCGTCCCTGCTGGAACGTGACGTCACCAAAGCGCACGAGTTCTGCCCGGAACTGGTACCGGTGTTCAAGCACATCTACGAAAACGCTGCGGACAACTGGGGCGCCTACGAGGCATGTGAGGAACTGGTGGACCTGGAGGACAACTTCCAGCTCTGGCGGTTCCGGCATCTGCGGACGGTGCAACGGACCATCGGCATGAAGTCAGGCACCGGCGGATCCAGCGGTGCGGCGTTCCTGCAAAAGGCACTCGAACTGACCTTCTTCCCCGAGCTTTTCGCCGTGCGGACGGAGATCGGCAAATGACCGCAACAGAAACCACAGACGCCCTCCGGCAGCGCGCCGTCGAACTGGACGCCGCGGACCCGCTGGCGCACTACCGCGGGCACTTCATCGGAACGGACACCGAGCTGTCCTACCTGGACGGGAACTCGCTGGGCCGTCCGCTCAAACGGACAGCCGCCGACATCAACAGCTTCATCCAGCACGGCTGGGGCGGCCGGTTGATCCGCGGCTGGGACGAGGAATGGCTCCAACTGCCGGAAGCCATCGGCGACCAGCTGGGCCGCGCAGTGCTCGGCGCTGCCAACGGTCAAACCATCATCGCCGACTCCACCACCGTGGTCCTGTACAAGCTGATCCGCGCCGCCCTCGCTGCGGTTACTGACTCCGCCCGAACAGAGATCGTGCTGGACACGGACAACTTCCCAACCGACCGCTACCTCCTGGAAGGCATCGCCCGCGAAGAAGGCCTGACACTGCGATGGATCGAAGCCGATCCCGCGGCCGGGGTGACCGTAGACCAAGTGCGGGCGGCCGTGGGGCCGGCCACCGCCGTCGTGGTCCTCAGCCAGGTGGCCTACCGCTCGGGGTTCCTCGCCGATCTTCCGGCAATTACCGCTGCAGTGCACGACGCCGGCGCGCTGGTGGTCTGGGACCTCTGCCATTCGGCCGGGTCGGTAGAGCTGGAGCTTGATGCCGCCGGCGTCGACTTCGCCGCCGGATGCACCTACAAATACCTGAACGGCGGCCCGGGGTCGCCCGCCTTCGCGTACATAAACTCGCACCACCTCCCCGGGCTGAACCAGCCGATCTGGGGCTGGATGGGCCGCAAGGACGCCTTCGAGATGGCGGCGGGTTATGAGCCGGCCCCGGGAATCCGCGGCTTCCTGAGCGGAACCCCGGCAATCTTCGGCATGATTGCCATGCAGGGCACGCTGGATCTGATTGAAGAAGCCGGAATGAGGGCCCTCCGGGAGAAATCCCTGAAGCTGACGGCCTTCGCGCTCGAACTGCATGATGCGTGGCTGGCCCCGCGGGGTGTCGTTCTGGCCACGCCGCGGGATCCGGGACGCCGGGGGAGCCACATCACCGTGGACCACCCGGACTTCCGGGAGATGACGGCGAAGCT
Organism: Arthrobacter sp. ISL-72; assembly: GCF_018613755.1. Taxonomy (GTDB): domain Bacteria; phylum Actinomycetota; class Actinomycetes; order Actinomycetales; family Micrococcaceae; genus Arthrobacter. The sequence continues at coordinate 77,279 of NZ_JAGGPP010000008.1, read as the reverse complement.
CTGGGAACAGGACGTCGTCCCCGACTTCCGGGCACCGCACGGGATCCGGATCGGGCTCTCACCGCTCAGTACATCCTTCGCGGAGGTCTACCGCGGTGTCGCCGCCATCCGCGACCTGTTGGCGCGTGCCTAGGATGCACGTGGCGCCGTAGCCGCTGCCTCTCTGCAGCCGCTCTGCGGGCGCGCGGTGCGGCCGGCCGCGCGGCGTGTTTCGACAAGATTGCGGCCGGGCCGGTAAACTAAACGTTGGATCCGGCTGCAGTCCGTGGCGGCTGGCTCTTGTTGTGTGCGGGACTTCCGGGTTAAACCGGGATCCGCGGCACAGGCACACCCGGCAGTGAGTTACTGATTCGGGCCTCACGGCACATCTCTAGGAGTTATTGTGGCACTTGACGCCGCTGTAAAGCAGTCCATCATCAAGGAATACGCAACCACCGAAGGCGACACCGGTTCACCCGAGGTCCAGGTTGCAGTCCTGACTCAGCGGATCAAGGATCTCACTGAGCACATGAAGGAGCACAAGCACGACTTCCACACCCAGCGCGGTCTGCTGGCCATGGTTGGTCGTCGCAAGCGCATGCTCACCTACCTCAAGAACACTGACATCAACCGCTACCGTGCGCTCATCGAGCGCCTCGGCCTGCGCCGCTAGTCAGCCCTAAGGGGCGGCCCTTTCCCTCCGGAACGGGCCGCCTCCTTCAGTACAAAAAAACTAAACAGGAGGATCAACCGCATCACGCATTCGCGGTCCTCGGTAGTGACTCCCGGGAACGGTTTCGATGAACGAAGCCCGGCCCGTGGGTCTCGATCGATGACCGGGTGCAGTGCAGGCCAGTAGACAGATGCTGGACTGGGTTGATGCGGCTGGACTTCCGTTAACCATGAAACGGAGGTGACTCTCTTGGAGGGTCCCGAAATCCAGTTCTCAGAAGCCGTCATTGACAATGGCCGCTTCGGCAAGCGTGTAATCCGCTTCGAAACCGGCCGCCTCGCCAAGCAGGCAGCCGGCGCAGCCATGGTGTACATCGACGAAGACACCGCGCTGCTGTCCGCCACCACCGCCGGCAAGCACCCGCGTGAAGGCTTCGACTTCTTCCCGCTGACCGTTGACGTCGAAGAGCGCATGTACGCCGCCGGCCGCATCCCGGGCTCGTTCTTCCGCCGCGAAGGCCGCCCGTCCACCGAAGCCATCCTGGCCTGCCGCCTGATGGACCGTCCGCTGCGTCCGGCCTTCATCAAGGGCCTGCGCAACGAGGTCCAGATCGTCGTCACCGTTCTGGCGATCAACCCGGACGAGCTCTACGACGTCGTGGCCATCAACGCCTCCTCGATGTCCACCCAGCTCTCGGGCCTGCCCTTCTCCGGCCCGATCGGCGGCGTCCGCGTTGCCCTCGTTGCCGACGAGAACGGCTCGCAGTGGGTTGCTTTCCCGAAGCACTCCCAGCTCGAGAACTCCGTGTTCAACATGGTCGTAGCCGGTAGGGTTGCCGGTGACGACGTCGCCATCATGATGGTTGAAGCCGAAGCCACCGACAACTCCTGGAACCTCATCAAGGAACAGGGCGCCACCGCCCCGACCGAAGAGGTTGTTTCCGAAGGCCTCGAGGCTGCCAAGCCGTTCATCAAGGCCCTCTGCGACGCCCAGGCCGACCTGGCTGCCCGTGCCGCCAAGCCGACCGTCGAATTCCCGGTCTTCCTCGACTACGAGGACGACGTCTACGCCGCTGTTGAAGCCGCCGCCGCTGAGAAGCTGACAGCCGTCTTCCAGATCGCTGACAAGCAGGAGCGTGACAACGCTTCGGACGCCCTGAAGGACGAGGTCACCGCTTCCCTGGCCGGCCAGTTCGAAGGCCGCGAGAAGGAGCTGTCCGCAGCATTCCGCTCGGTCACCAAGCACGTTGTGCGCCAGCGCATCCTGAAGGACCAGATCCGCATCGACGGCCGCGGCCTGACGGACATCCGCCAGCTCACCGCCGAGGTCGAGGTTCTGCCCCGCGTTCACGGTTCGGCCATCTTCGAGCGCGGCGAGACCCAGATCATGGGTGTCACCACGCTGAACATGCTGAAGATGGAACAGCAGATCGACTCGCTGTCGCCCGTAACGCGCAAGCGCTACATGCACAACTACAACTTCCCGCCGTACTCCACCGGTGAGACCGGCCGCGTGGGCTCGCCCAAGCGCCGCGAAATCGGCCACGGCGCCCTGGCAGAGCGCGCGCTCGTGCCGGTGCTGCCCTCCCGCGAGGAATTCCCCTACGCCATCCGCCAGGTGTCTGAGGCTCTCAGCTCCAACGGTTCGACGTCGATGGGTTCCGTCTGCGCCTCCACCCTGTCGATGCTGAACGCCGGTGTTCCGCTCAAGGCCGCCGTTGCCGGCATCGCCATGGGCCTGGTCTCCGACCAGGTTGACGGCCAGACCCGCTACGCCGCCCTGACCGACATCCTCGGCGCCGAAGATGCCTTCGGCGACATGGACTTCAAGGTCGCCGGTACCTCCGAGTTCGTCACGGCCATCCAGCTGGACACCAAGCTCGACGGCATTCCGGCCTCCGTCCTGGCTGCTGCCCTGAAGCAGGCACGCGAAGCACGCCTGCACATCCTCGAGGTCATCAACTCCGCGATCGACACTCCGGACGAGCTCTCCGAGTTCGCACCGCGCGTGATCGCGGTCAAGATCCCCGTGGACAAGATCGGCGAGGTCATCGGGCCCAAGGGCAAGATGATCAACCAGATCCAGGAAGACACCGGCGCGGACATCTCCATCGAGGACGACGGCACCGTTTACATCGGCGCAACCAACGGCCCGTCCGCCGACGCCGCCCGTTCCGCGATCAACGCCATCGCCAACCCGCAGGTTCCGGAAATCGGCGAGCGCTACCTGGGTACGGTCGTCAAGACCACCACCTTCGGTGCGTTCATCTCCCTCACCCCGGGCAAGGACGGCCTGCTGCACATCTCCGAGCTGCGCAAGATCGCCGGCGGCAAGCGCGTGGACAACGTCGAGGACGTCGTCTCCGTAGGCCAGAAGATCCAGGTCGAGATCACCAAGATCGACGACCGCGGAAAGCTCTCCCTGTCCCCGGTCATCGCCGAGGAAGAGGCCGCTGAAAGCGCCGAGGTCGCCGAAGCAACCGCAGAGTAGTCTGCAGCGCACTTCGTAGTCCAAGCAGGAACGGCGGGGCCGGTGGCACATCCACCGGCCCCGCCGCCGTTAACCCCCTAACCCTGCCTTTGTGCCGGGCAATTGCAGGGCCGTTCCCGAGCGTCGGGGGAATGGTCCGCTGGTACGATTGCAGGCAGATTTCGCGCATGTTTATTGAAAGGCCTTGATGACTGTCGTACCCCTGCCGCTGGTGCAGAACCATCCCGGAGACACCCTGATCCACGGAGCCGACGGCGGGTCCGTGGTCCGGCGCTCGGTGCTCCCCGGCGGCGTGCGCGTACTGACAGAGGCCATGCCCGGCCAGCGGTCTGCGACCATTGGCTTCTGGGTGGGAGTGGGGTCGCGGGATGAAGCCCACGGGCAACACGGGTCCACCCATTTCCTGGAGCACCTGCTGTTCAAGGGCACCAAACGGCGCACCGCGCTGGAAATCGCCTCCGCGTTCGACGAAGTGGGCGGCGAATCCAACGCGGCCACGGCGAAGGAAAGCACCTGCTACTTCGCCCGCGTCCTGGACACTGACCTTCCCATGGCCATCGACGTCATCGCGGACATGATTACCGGCGCCGTCCTGGACCCGCAGGAGATGGAGCAGGAACGCGACGTCATCCTGGAGGAGATCGCGATGGACAGCGACGACCCGACGGACGTCGCCCATGAACACTTCGTCGCGGCCGTGCTGGGAACCCATCCGCTGGGACGCCCGATCGGCGGAACACCGGAAGCCATCCGGGCCGTCGCCCGGGATTCGGTCTGGGACCACTACCGGCGCTACTACCGCCCTGATGAGCTCGTCATCACCGCCGCGGGCGGACTGGACCACGACGTCGTCTGCGGACTGGTGGTGGATGCGCTCCACCAGGCGGGCTGGACGCTGGAACCCGGTGCCGCTCCGGTGGAACGGCGCTCCACCGAGCGTGCCGACATCACCGGAACCGCCGGACTCCATGTGGTCAAACGTCCCGTGGAGCAGGCAAACATCATTATGGGTTGCCCCACCATCGTCGCCACGGACGGGCGCCGCTACGTCATGAGCGTGCTGAACGCGGTGCTGGGCGGCGGCATGTCCTCGCGGCTGTTCCAGGAGGTCCGGGAAAAGCGCGGCCTGGTGTACTCCACCTACTCCTTTGCATCGTCCTACGCCGACGCCGGTTACTTCGGCATGTACGCCGGCTGCACTCCGTCAAAGGTCCGCCAGGTCCTTGGGCTGCTCGGCGTTGAACTGGACAAGCTCGCCGAGCACGGCATCTCCGGTGACGAACTCAGGAAGGCCGTGGGCCAGCTCTGTGGCGGCATTGTGCTGGCGCTCGAGGACACCGGATCCCGGATGTCGCGGCTGGGCCGGGCCGAACTGGTCTCCGGCGAATACCAGGACATCGAAGAGACGCTCCGGCAGATCAAGAGCGTCACCGTCGAACAGGTGCAGGAGCTGGCACGCGAGCTGGCAGCGGCGCCGCGGACGGTCACGGTTGTGGGTCCGTTTGAGGAAGGCGAAACCTTCGGCCTCTAAGCTGGACAACGTTACCGGCGGGCGTGATGATGAAGCCGGGGCCACACTGGAGGAGCAATGGACCGTCCGCACCCGGGCACTGCCGAAGAGCTCAAGGTTTTCCTCGGGCACTGGACGGGGACTACCCGCATAGAGGCCACACCCCGCCGGCCCGCCCGGACTGCAGCGGCCGAACTGACGTTCACCGCGGCCGCCGCCGGCTATGCCGTCCTGCAAAGCTACCGGCACACCGAAAGTGACGGCATCCGTTTTGAACGGCACGGCATGTTCACCGTGGATCCCGACCACGCTGATACGGTCTGGTACCACGTGGACAGCGTGGGACAGCCCCGGGAAGCTCCGACGCGGTGCAGCTGGCACGGCGGAGTCCTCACTGTGGAGCGGCACACCGGGCGGGACACGTCCCGGCACACGTTCCGGGTGGACGACGGCGTGCTGACGCACACATCCGAGGTCCGGCTGGCCGACGCCGCGGCGTTCGCTCCGTTCATGACCTCTGTCTGCCGCCGCACCTGAAAGCGCGAACGGACAGTTGCGGCCCCTGCACCGTCGGGCTAGCTACCCGCCGGCGAACGGCGGCAGCACGTCCACAACGTCGTCCGGAGCCAGCACCACGGACCGGTCGCGGACAGCCACTTCGTTGAGGAGGAAACTGCTTCGCGAAAGAAGCCTTGCCAGGGGAGGGGTGCCGGCAGGCGGAGCCGGCCGGTCGACGTGGAGCACAGCGTTCAGCAGGGCCTCCATGGTGGAGCCCGCCGGGAGCTCAAAGCGTTCCTCTTCCACCCCTGCCGCGGCGCGTGCGGCAGCGAAATAACGTACGTTCAAGTGTTCAGCCTCCGATGGCGCTCATGCTGCGGTCCGGCTGGACGAAGTCCGGAGCGTCCAAACCGACGTGGTCCATGCCGTGGGCCTTTGGCTTGATCCACATGGCGTCCTGCCATCGTTCGGCGAGCTGCTGGTCCGTGGCGCCCTCACGCAGCAGCCCCAGGAGGTCGACTTCCTCGCGTGAGAACAGGCAGCTCATGATCTTGCCCTCGGCCGTGATCCGGGTCCGGCGGCAGTCCGAGCAGAACGGTTCGGTGACGGAAGCGATGATTCCTACGGTTCCCAGCACGGGGCCGCCGGCCGCGGCGGAACCCGGAACCCGACGTCGTACTTCGAAGCGTTCGGCGGGGGCGCCGTCGCGGTCCCTCGGATCAGCGCCGAGCACATAATCGATGGACAGCAGCTCCCGGATTTCAGCGGCGGTGATCATGTTCCGGCGGGTCCAGCCGTGGTCGGCGTCAAGCGGCATCTGCTCGATGAAGCGGAGTTCGTAGCCCCGGTCCAAGGCCCACGCCAGCAGAGCGGGGGACTCGGCGTCGTTGATTCCCCGCATCAGCACGGCATTGAGTTTTACCGGACCGAGTCCCGCGGCCCAAGCGGCGTCAACGCCGGCCAGCACCTTGTCCAGGAACGGCCTGCGCGTCAGTTTGGCGAACGTCTCCTCGTGCAGGGAATCCAGTGAAACATTGATTCGGGAAAGGCCGGCCGCCTTGAGCCCGGCTGCCTTCTTGTCCAGGCCGACGGCGTTGGTGGTCATGGAGATCGGCAGCTGCGGGTGGGCTTGGCGCAGGGCGGAGATGATGTCCAGGAGGTCGGCGCGGACCAGGGGCTCGCCGCCGGTGAGGCGCAGTTCGCGCACTCCGAGCATGTCAACGCCGATCCGCACGATCCGGACGATTTCCTCGGCGGACATGACGGCCTGCTTGGCCAGCCATTCGAGGCCTTCGGCCGGCATGCAGTAGGTGCAGCGCAGGTTGCACTTGTCGGTCAGGGACAGCCTCATGTCGGTGGCGCGGCGTCCGTAGCGGTCCAGCAGGCCCGCCGGCATGCCCGCAGGGCGCAGCGGCAATGATGATGCGGGAAGTCCCGGAGCGGAACCGGCGCCCTCCCGGGGTTGCGGCATGCCAAGCTGAACACTCATAAAATCAGGCTACGCCACGTTGGGGCCAAGCATCACGCCCGTGACAGTTTCCGGATCTTACGGAATCCGTACGGATCACCGCAGCAGGCCGCAAACCCGTCTCGAGGGCCGGCCCCGAATCTATGCTGGAGGAGTGAATAAGTCCCAGCCGGCACCGGTCCAGGCTGCCGTCGGCAACCGGCGGATACTCCTCGTCGAAGATGAACAGACCATCGCCGGGGTGGTCCGTGACTACCTCGTGCAGGCGGGCTTCCAGGTGGATCTTGCAATGGACGGATTCACCGCCCTTCGGTTGGCCGCCGAACGCCACCCCGACCTTGTCCTGCTGGACCGCATGCTGCCCGGCCTGGACGGCGTTGAAGTCTGCCGCAGGCTCCGCGGGACCATGAGCGTGCCCGTCATTATGCTGACCGCCCTGGGGACGGAGGATGACAGGATCCTTGGGCTGGAAGTCGGCGCGGACGACTACATCACCAAGCCTTTCTCGCCCCGGGAGCTGGTGCTCAGGGTGCGCTCGGTGCTGCGCCGCAGCCTGCAGGAGTTCAGCCCCGAACCCGCCGTCGAAGTGGCCGGCTTCGAGCTGAACCCCGCAGCCCGGACCGTGACGCACAACGGGGCTCCGCTCGCTCTGACCATCAGGGAGTTCGATCTGCTGGCGTTCCTGCTGCGCCGCCCCAACCAGGCATTCAGCCGCGAAGAGCTGATCAAGGCCGTGTGGGGCTGGGACTTCGGCGACCTGTCGACGGTCACCGTCCACGTGCGTCGGCTGCGCGAAAAGATCGAGGCCGACCCGAACCGCCCGACGCTCCTGAAGACGGTCTGGGGCGTGGGCTACAGGCTGGACACGCCGGACGGGGCATCCGGTGCAAACCTCTGAACTCGTCACCATCGTCGCCTGGGCACTGCTCTGGGCCGTTGTCATCGGCGCCGTGTCCCTGCTCCTGCTTAAGCCCCTCCGCCGGGCGTCCATCGCCGTCCAGATCTGTGTGGTGGTGCTGTCCACGGTGGCGGTCCTGACTGCCGGCATGGTGAGCGCATTCAACGCGATGTACATCTCCGCACGGGACCTGGAAGTCATGTGGTACGTCCTGGCCGTCGCGTCCGCCGTGGCGCTGGCGATTTCGCTGATGCTGGGGTCACGGGTCTCAGGCAACGCAAAGCTTCTGGCGGCCGCTGCGAGGAGCATCGGACGCGGTGAAAGCCCGGGCCTGCCCGCGCCGCTGATGAGCTCTGAACTCTCCGATCTCGCGGACGAACTGGAGCGCAGCAGCCGCATGCTGGCCGAGTCCAGGGAGCGGGAGGCCGCCGTCGAGAATTCCCGCCGGGAACTCGTCAGCTGGATCTCCCACGACCTGCGCACCCCGCTGGCAAGCATGCGTGCCATGGCCGAGGCCCTCGAGGACGGGATGGCGGCCGACGTCAGGGCCTATTACCGCAAGATCATCAGCCAGACGGACCAGATGGCGGTAATGGTCAATGACCTCCTGGAACTCTCCAAGATCCAGGCGGGGACTCTCCGCCTCAGGGCCGAGCCGCTGGACCTGTATGACCTCGCCAGCGATGCCATCGCGGACCTCGCTCCGCTTGCAGCCCGCCGGGACATCACGCTCGACGGCGGCGGCGTACGGGAGTGCCTTGCCCTCGCCGACGGTCCCTCGCTGGGACGTGCGCTCCGCAACGTGGTCCTGAACGCCATCCTGTACAGCAAGCCGGGGTCCGGGGTGAATGTGGAAGTCCGCAGGGAACGGGACGAAGCGGTGGTTTCCGTGACGGACGGCTGCGGCGGAATCCCGCCGGAGGACATCGGGCACGTTTTCGAAACCGGATGGCAGAAGAACCCCGCCCGGAACCGGTCCGGCGGATCGGCACCCGGCGTTGAGACTGAGACGGCCGGCTACAGCGGTGCAGGAATCGGGCTCAGCATGGTGGCCGGAATCGTGCGGGCCCATGACGGCAGCGTGATTGTGGAAAACGTCGACGGCGGCTGCCGGTTCTCGCTGCGGCTCCCCGCCCGGAGTGCTGCCGGGAATCCGCAGGACCACGGTCCGGAAAGCCCGCCGCCGTCCTGGAGCGCAGCCGCACACCAGGACATGACCGACCCGGAGGTACCCCGTGGGCATTGATCAGCACCGAAAGCCATCCACCCCAGTGCCGTCCACCGCAGTGCCTGTCACCGCCCCGGGCGCAGTGCCCGTCAGCGCTCCGGGGACCGCACCCCTCCGGTGGGCGGCTGCCGCCGGCATCGTGGCTGTGGCCGGGGGAGTGGTCCTCGGCGAACTCCTCGCTGCCTTCGTGAGCCCCACGCTTTCGCCTCTGACGGCCGTCGGCGGAGCCGTGATCGATGCCGTTCCGCCGGCAGTCAAGGAATGGGCGATCGCGGCGTTCGGCACTGCTGACAAGCTGGCGCTGCTCGCCGGCATGGGACTGGCGATAGCTGCGCTGGCTGCGCTCGCGGGAATCATCGAGTGGCGGCGGCGTTTTGCCGGCTTTGCAGTCATCGCGGTCTTTGGCGTGGTGGGCCTGGTGGCTGTCCTTGGCCGTGCCCAGGTGACCGGCAACGCCGTTGCACTGCCCTTGCTAGCCGCCGGCACCGGAATCGTGGTGCTGCGCTGGCTGATGATGCGCCTCAGGGCCTGGGACAGGTTCGACGGCGAAGCAGCCTCCGCCTCTCCGACCACCGCGCCGGACCGCCGCCGTTTCCTGCGGACGCTGGGCGGAAGCGCCGTCGTCGTGAGCGTTGGCGGCGCGCTTGCCGCCGTGCTGCGCGGAGCAGACGCCGGGGTGAGCGAGATCCGGAACAAGCTTGCTTTGCCGTCCCCGTCATCGCCTGCACCGCCCCTTCCGGCGGGCGCGGAGCTGGGACTTAGCGGCCTGTACCCGCTGGTGACGCCGAACGCGGATTTCTACCGGATCGACACGGCACTCGCTGTTCCGGCGGTGGATCCGGAGCCTTGGGTGCTCAAGGTGACGGGCCTCGTGGAGCGGGAGATCGAACTGGATTTCGCCACGCTTCTTTCGAAGCCCATGATCGAGCGCCACGTGACCATAGCCTGCGTGTCCAACGAGGTGGGCGGGGACCTCATCGGCAATGCCCTGTGGCTGGGCTGGCCGGTCCGGGAGCTGCTGGCCATGGCGGGGCCGAAGAGCGGCGCAGACATGGTGCTGTCGCGGAGCAAGGACGGCTGGACTGCCGGCACGCCGCTGGAAGTCCTCACCGACGGCCGGGATGCACTGATCGCCGTGGGCATGAACGGCGAGCCGCTGCCGTTGGAGCATGGTTTCCCGGTGCGGCTCATCGTGCCCGGACTGTACGGCTATGTTTCCGCGACCAAGTGGCTCACCGAACTGAAAGTGACCCGGTTCGCGGACGACGTCGGGTATTGGACACCCCGCGGCTGGAGTGAGCGCGGGCCCATCAAAACGTCGTCGCGCATCGATGTTCCACGGGCAGGGCGGCCGCAACGGGCCGGAACCGTGGCGTTCGGCGGTGTCGCCTGGGCACAGCACAGGGGCATCGGCAAGGTGGAACTGCGCGTCAACCGGGGCCCCTGGCTGGCTGCCGACCTCGCCCCCGGCATATCCCGGGACACCTGGTACCAGTGGCAGCTGTCCGTGCCGCTGACACCCGGGCAGTACGAGATCCAGGTCCGCGCCACTGACCTCCGTGGCGACCCGCAAATCGAAGCGCGCTCACCGGTGGCTCCTGACGGCGCCACCGGATTCCACACCATTAGAGTTGAGGTGACGCCCTAGCAGGCAGCACGCCCGGACCTAGGTAAGGAACGCATGCACCGCACCGACAACAGGCACGCCCCCGGCGCGAGCCACAACCCCCGCGCCAGCCAAACCCACAGCGGCGGTTCCGACACCGGCCATCAGAGCCCCGGCCATCAGGGCGCCGGGCATCAGGCCCGCAGCGTGGAGGCCCACCGGGAGTCCGTGCGGGAGTTGCTGGCGGATCTGGCCGGGACCGGCCGCACGGAACAGCTGCCGCTTCGGGAGGCGCTGGGTCGCGGGCTGGCTGCGGACATCACTGCACCGGTGGACCTGCCCCCGTTCGCCAACTCCCAGATGGACGGCTTTGCCGTCCGCAGCACGGACATCCCCGACGGCGGCACGGACCTCAGGGTGGTGGCCCCGATACCGGCCGGTGCCGTGGCAGCGCCGCTGCAACCCGGCACGGCTGCCCCCATCATGACCGGAGCCATGATTCCTCCCGGGGCCGACGCCGTCGTACCGATTGAGAAAGCCGTTCCCGATTCCTTTCCCCGTCCGGGCAGCACAGCATCGGTCCGGCTGCCGGCAACGGAAAACGGTATGTACGTCCGCACTGCGGGCAGCGACGTCCGCGCCGGGGAGCCGGCGCTCGCCGGCGGAACCAACCTGGGCCCGGGCCAGCTGGGACTCCTGGCTGCCCTGGGGATCACCCAGGTCACGGTGCACCGGAACCTCAAAGTGCTCCTTGCCACCACCGGGGACGAAGTCGTGGAGCCCGGCAGCCCCTTGGAACCGGGCAAGATCTACGACGCCAACGGCACGCTCCTCGAAGCAGCGATGCGCCAGGCCGGCCTGGAGGTCCTGCGGGCCGCGATCTCAACGGACAATCCGGAAGAGCTCACGGCGATGCTTCGCAAACATGCCCCTGCCGTGGACCTGATCGTCACCACAGGGGGCGTCAGCAAGGGTGCGTATGAAGTGGTCCGGCAGGCCGCCGGGGGACAGGACATCGAATTCCTGCACGTCGCCATGCAACCCGGCGGCCCGCAGGGAATCGGAAAATTCGACGGTGTCCCGTTCGTCGGGTTCCCTGGGAACCCGGTCAGTTGCCTGGTCTCGTTCGAAATGTTCCTCCGCCCGGTCCTCAGCGCATTGTTCGGCGCGCCGGCTCCCCGGCCGGCCATCCGGGCCAGATTGGCGGAGCCTGTGGAGTCGCCGGCAGGCAAGCACCAGGTCCGCCGCGGCACGGTCCTTCCGGACGGCACGGTCCGGCTGGAAGGCGGCCCGGGGTCGCATCTTGTCCATGCCCTGGCCAATTCCAACGCCTTGATCCATCTCCCGGCGGGGACCTCCGCGCTCGCGGCCGGCGCAGAAGTGGAAGTATGGACGCTGTGAACAATGAAGACAACGCTGCCGGCCTGACGCATCTGCGCCGCGACGGAACAGCGCAGATGGTTGATGTATCCGGCAAAGCCGAGACGACGCGGGAGGCGACAGCGACCGCCACGGTCCGCACCACGGCCGAAGTGCTCGCGCTCCTGGGCGCGGGGGACCTGCCCAAGGGCGATGCCCTGGCGGTGGCCCGCGTCGCCGGCATCATGGCCGCGAAGAAGACGCCCGAACTCATTCCGCTGTGCCATCCCTTGCCCATCTCGAAGGTCACCGTTGACTTCGAACTGGGCACGGATGCCGTCGCCGTGCTGGCCACTGTAAAGACCAGAGGCGTCACCGGCGTTGAAATGGAAGCACTCACCGCAGCATCCGTGGCCGCCCTGAGCGTCTACGACATGATCAAGGCAGTGGACAAGCACGCCGTGTTGACCGATATCAGGGTTCTGGCCAAAAGCGGCGGCAAAAGCGGGGACTGGACAGCATGAGCAGCGTTGGACAGCGCCCCGAACCGCACCGGCACCCCGAACCGCACCGGCACGGAGAGGCCACCGGCCGGAAGGCCGGCGTCGTGATTGCCTCCAACCGTGCGGCGGCCGGCATCTATAACGATGAAACCGGGCCGGTGATCACCGACTGGCTGACGGAGCACGGTTTCGAAACGTTCCCGCCCATGGTGGTGCCCGACGGCGAGCCCGTGGGCGCGGCGCTCCGTGCCCTGCTGACACAGCACCCCGCCGTGATCATCACCAGCGGCGGTACCGGACTCAGCCCGGATGACCTCACCCCGGAGATGACGGTTCCCCTGCTGGACCGCGAGATTCCAGGGATCATGGAGGGCATCCGGCAGGCCGGACTGGCCAAGACGCCCATGGCGATGCTGAGCCGCGGGCACGCGGGCGCGGCCGGACGGACATTCATCGTCAATCTTCCCGGATCACCCAAGGGCGTCATGGACGGCCTGAGCGTGCTGGACCCGGTCATCAGTCATCTTTGCGACCAACTGGAGGGCAACCATGGACACTGAAAAAGACGGTGCAACCGTCGCTGCAACCGTCGCTGCAGCCGGGACGGCAACGGGCACCGCGGCCCGAACTGAAACCGGCACCGCACCAGACGGGGAATCCGGGTTCCAGATCGTGAACGCGGTGCTGAGCGCGGAGCCCATCTCCGTGGCGCAGGCGATCGCGGCGGTGGAATCGGACACAGCCGGGGCCGTGGTCAGCTTCAGCGGCGTGGTGCGAAACCACGACGGCGGGAAGCCGGTTGAGCGGCTCAGCTACAGCGCGCACCCCACCGCCCACCAGGTGATGGCCGACGTCGTGGCGCAGCTCGCGGCAGAACATGCCGGCCACGCTGTCGATGCTGACGCTGTCGGTGCTGACGCTGGCGGTACCGCCGCAGGCGGGGAGCCGGTACGCATCTGGGCCGCCCACCGGGTGGGCATGCTCGAAATCGGCGATCCCGCGCTGGTGTGCGCCGTCTCGGCCTCGCACCGGGGCCAGGCATTCGAGGTGTGCTCGGAGCTCGTTGACCGGATCAAGGAGCAGGTGCCCATCTGGAAGGAACAGTACTTCAGCGACGGTACAGTCGAATGGGTCGGCGCCGGGGCATAGGGTAACCTGCCCGCCCGGTTCAACCGTGCTGCAGGCCCGACGGTAGGGTTAAGTCCATGACTGAACAACTTGCCGTCGCCGTCCTGGGCGCGAACGGGCGCATGGGCGCCGAGGCCGTAAAAGCCGTTGAAGCGGCCGCCGACATGAAGCTCGTTGCGGCCCTCCGGCGCGGTGATTCCCTGGATGAGCTGGTTTCCGCCGGTGCCCGGATCGTGGTGGACCTGACCGTCCCCGAAAGCACCGAAGCCAACGTCCGGTTCGCCGTCGAACACGGCATGCACGCCGTCGTCGGCACCACCGGCTGGGACGCCGGCCGCCTTGACGGCCTTGAGGAACTGCTGGGCCGGAACAACGGTGTGGGCGTCCTGATCGCCCCCAACTTCGCGCTGGGCTCCGTGCTTGCCTCGGCTTTTGCCGCCAAGGCGTCCCGGTACTTCGAATCGGTGGAGGTCATCGAGCTGCACCACCCGGACAAGGTGGACGCCCCTTCGGGCACTGCAGTCCGCACCGCGCAGCTGATCGCGGCCGAACGCGCCGAGGCCGGCATCGGCGCCAGCCCGGACGCCACCACCACCGAACTTGCCGGCGCCCGCGGCTGCGATGTTGACGGCGTCCGCGTACACAGCGTGCGGCTCCGCGGCCTCGTGGCCCACCAGGAAGTCCTGCTCGGCGGGCCGGGGGAGCAGCTGACCCTGCGGCACGACTCCTTCGACCGGGCGTCCTTCATGCCCGGCGTGCTGCTGGGAGTCCGCAACGTGGCCGGCCACCCGGGGCTGACCGTGGGCCTGGACGGCTACCTGGACCTCGGAGTCTGACGGCCGTGGGCAATATCCTCGCCGGCCTCAGGAAGAACCGCACCAAGATCTGGGTCGGCGCGGTAACGCTCCTGCTGGTTTTTTACCTGGTGGTGTCCTTCCAGCGCTCGGTGCTGCTCCTCACGGACGCCAACCCCGTGGCCAAGGCAATTGGCGCTGCCTACCTGATCCTGCCCGTTATCGGCGCGTGGGCGCTGGTGCGTGAGCTGTTGTTCGGTGCCCGGACGGAGCAAATGGCCAAGGTCCTCGAGGCCGAAGGCGGCCTGCCGGTCGACAACCTGCAGCGGACACCCGCCGGACGGATCGTGCGGGAATCCGCGGACGCCGAATTTGAGAAGTACCGGGCCGAGGCGGAGGAAGCACCGGACGATTGGCGTTCCTGGTTCCGGCTCAGCTGCGCTTACGACGCCGCTGGCGACCGCAAGCGCGCACGGGCATCCATGCGCGATGCCCTCAGGCTGTTCCGCGAGCGCGGGAACTAGCGGACACCGGTTAGCGGTTCCCGGCTAGCGGACACCCGTTAATGGACACCGGCACGCTGGTACCTGCCAACCTCGCTAGCGGCGTGGGCCACCCATTCCAGCGGCCCCCGCCAGTGGAGCGCGGCCATGGATCCTCCGATGAGGACGGCAGTCAGGGCCTGGGCTGCATAGATGCCTTCCTCGGTCCACCCGGCGGGCAGCGGCTGCAGGTACATGGCAGCGACCAGGCAGACATGGCCCGTGTACAGGCTGAGCGTCGTGGCACCGGCGCCCCGCAGCGGCAGCAACAAGTCCAGGCTGAGCCATTCACCCAGGCGCCCCACGAGCAGGCACGCGCCCACGACGACGGCCGCTACGGCTGAGGTGTGGAGCAGATCCAGGGTGGTGCCCGAATGCGGTGCGCTGCCCGCGAGCCACCACCAGGAGCCGGTCTGTTCGACGCCGGCAAGATTCACCTGCAGGAGGCTGTCCAGCGGGTAGGTGGGGTCGGCCAGCCGCGCCTGAAGTGCCTCCTTGCCGCCCAACTGGTCCATCATCACGATGCCCAGCCATTTGGCCGCCACGGCCATCACAACGCCGCCGGCCAGGAGCAGGACCTGGACGGCCATCTTCGTCAGCGCCAGCCGCCCGATGACCAGTCCGATCAACAGGTAGCTCAGCCACTGCAGGACAGGGTAGTAGCCGGTCAGGAAGATATCCCCAAGCAGCCGCCCGGGGGTGGCAAGGTCGTCCCAGTTGGGATTGTGGCCGAGCTTCAGCGGCGGCGACGGCGCCAGGAGCCACGGCCGCAGCAAATAGGCCAGCACCGGCGAACCCAGAACCCAGCCCGCCGCCAGGGCACAGAGCGGCCTGATGTTGAGCCCGATGAACGGAAGGATGCACAGGAACAGGACGGCGTAGTGGACCAGGATCACCGCGACGTTCACCTCCAGCCCGCCCAGGAAGAGCCCGACGACGGCGATCACCAGTGCGCGCAGTGCTATCCCGCGGCGGGCGCCGCTCAGCTCGGCACCCTGCAGGGGACGCTGCTTTCCGGTAGACAGGGCGAGCCCGATCCCGGCCAGGACGGCGAACAGCGCTGCCGCCCGCCCCGAGAAGGTCAGGCCGATCCACGTGGGCGTCAGCTGCGCGTCGGCCTCGAACGTGGGCAGCAGATGCGTCGCCATCATTCCGAGCAGCGCCAAACCCCGCGCGGCGTCGATTCCGGTAAGTCTCGTTGTCTTGGCCGGGCCTTTGGCGGCGCGCGAAGGTGCAGCAGTGCCACGTGAGGTCATGAGCCGATGGTCTCATATCCAGCCGGGAGCTCTTTGAACGCGGAGGCTGTTTCAGCCGGGCCTGTTTCAACCCGGGGGCTCTTGTATTCGAATATATGTTCGAATAATATCGCTCCATGAGCAACCCATCAGACCGCAGTATTTCTGGCCGCAGTATTTCCGGGCGCAGATGCCTCCCGCGCAGTTGCCTCCCGCGGACGCGGGTGTGCTGAAGGCGCTGAGCCCCGGAGTGGTCGACTATCTCTTCCGGCAGCTGGTCACCGGCAACCCGGCCGAGGATGTCCAGTGGGGGAGTGAAGGAATAGCGCTCTCGGCCCAGCCGCCCGGTGCGGAACTTGCTCGAAGGCTGTCCGAATGCGACCTTGAAGCGCTCACTCCGGTGGAGCTCTTCCACTACGTCCGCGCGGCGCAGCGGCTTGCCTCGTGGGCGGAATCGCTCCGTGAGGACGCCGTCAGCCGGTACTGCGGTGCACCCTCGCCGGGAACCAGCGCCGCGTCGAAAGGGCGCCGGCGGGGAACGGTGTCAAACTCCCTGAAAAGTGACGCTGCCGGCCTCTAATTTGACGATGATCACGCCGCCGCCATTGTCCTAACAAGGCGGGAACAGGGTAACGTTTTTCCTATGGCTGAAACTTCCGCGAATATCCCTGCTTTTGGTACCCTCCTGACCGCCATGGTCACGCCGTTCACCGAGGACGGCAAAGTGGATTACCAGCAGGCGGCGGAACTGGCGGTGAAGCTTGTCGACGACGGCTGCGACGGCCTCGTTGTCACCGGGACCACGGGCGAAACCTCCACCCTCACCGATGAGGAAAACCTGGGGATGTTCCGTGCCGTCAAGGAAGCCGTCGGTGGCCGTGCCGCGATCATCGCCGGCACCGGCACCAACGACACTGCACACTCGGTGCACCTTTCCCGGCAGGCTGCCGAGCTCGGCGTCGACGGGCTCCTGATCGTCACGCCTTACTACAACAAGCCCAGCCAGGCCGGCGTGCGCGCCCACTTTGAGACGATCGCCTCCTCCACGGACATGCCCGTGATGCTCTACGACATCCCCGGCCGCTCGTCCATCCAGATTGCGCCGGACACCATGATCCGCCTCGCCGAGCACCCGAACATCGTTGCGGTCAAGGACGCCAAGGCTGATTTCGCTGCCGCCACCCGCGTCATGGCAGAGACCGACCTGCTCTTCTACTCCGGCGACGACGGCCTGACCCTGCAGTGGATGGCGCTGGGCGCCGTCGGACTCGTGGGCGTCACCACCCACGTTGCCACCCGCCGGTTCCGCGAACTCATTGACGCCGTCAACGCCAACGACCTCGGCACCGCGCGCAAGATAAATTTTGAACTCGAACCTGTTGTCCGGGCGACCATGACCCGCGTTCAGGGGGCCGTTGCGGCCAAGCAGATTCTTAAGTGGCAGGGAATCCTGCCCAACTCGGTTGTCCGTTTGCCCCTCGTGGAGCCGGACGAAGCTGAGATCGCAACCATCCGCGAGGATTTGGCGGAAGCAGGCCTGGTCTTTTCCTGATCGGCAAAGACCCCACTGTTCCGCCCGGAAAGTAGTGCACTATGACCCAAACCGCCCTTCCCGGCCTTGTCACGCCCCCGAAACTGCCCCAGGGCACCCTGCGGATCGTGCCGCTTGGCGGCCTGGGGGAGATCGGCCGCAACATGGCCGTCTTCGAAATCGAAGGCAAGCTGCTCATCGTCGACTGCGGCGTCCTCTTCCCTGAGGAAACCCAGCCCGGCGTCGACCTGATCCTGCCCGATTTCTCCTACATCGAGAACCGGCTTGACGACATCGTGGCAGTCGTCCTGACCCACGGCCACGAAGACCACATCGGTGCTGTGCCGTACCTGCTCCGCCTGCGCAGCGACATCCCCCTCGTTGGCTCCCGGCTCACCCTCGCCCTGATCGAGGCCAAGCTGCAGGAACACCGGATCAAGCCCTACACCCACACGGTGACCGAGGGGCAGGTGGAGCACTTCGGTCCGTTCGAAACCGAGTTCGTCGCGGTCAACCACTCCATTCCGGATGCCCTGGCCGTGTTCATCCGCACCGCCGGCGGCACCGTCCTGCACACCGGCGACTTCAAAATGGACCAGCTGCCGCTGGACGGCCGGATCACCGACCTCCGGCACTTCGCGAAGCTCGGTGAAGAGGGCGTTGACCTGTTCATGTCGGATTCCACGAACGCCGATGTTCCCGGCTTCACCACGGCCGAAAAGGAAATCGGCCCCACCCTGGACCGGCTCTTTGGCCAGGCCAGCAAGCGCATCATCGTCGCTTCCTTCTCCTCGCATGTCCACCGCGTGCAGCAGGTGCTGGACTCCGCCGCCAAACACAACCGCAAGGTTGCCTTCGTTGGCCGCTCCATGGTCCGCAACATGGCCATCGCTGAGAAGCTTGGCTACCTTGACGTGCCGGACGGCATCCTGGTGGACATCAAGAATATCGACAACCTGCCGGACAACCGCGTGGTGCTGATGTCCACCGGTTCCCAGGGTGAGCCGATGGCCGCACTGTCCCGGATGGCAAACGGCGACCACCGGGTGGTGGTGGGCCAGGGAGACACGGTGATCCTGGCCTCCAGCCTGATTCCCGGCAACGAGAATGCGGTCTTCCGCATCATCAACGGCCTGCTCAAGCTGGGCGCCGACGTCATCCACAAGGGCAACGCCAAGGTGCACGTTTCCGGTCACGCCGCTGCCGGCGAGCTGCTCTACTGCTACAACATCCTCGAGCCGCTCAACGCCATGCCCGTACACGGTGAGACACGGCACCTGATCGCCAACGGCCGGATTGCCCTCGAATCGGGAGTGCCCGACGAAAGCATCCTCCTGGCGGACAACGGCACCGTGATCGACCTCCGCGACCACCAGGCGGACATCGTGGGCCAGGTCGAGGTCGGCTTTGTGTACGTTGACGGCTCCAGCGTGGGCGAAATCACCGACGCCGACCTCAAGGACCGCCAGGTCCTCGGCGATGAAGGCTTTATCTCCATCATCACGGTCGTCCACCGTGCCACCGGCAAGGTTGTCTCCGGGCCTGAGATCCACGCCCGCGGTGTGGCCGAAGACGATGCCGTTTTCGACGAGATCATTCCCAAGATCAACGCCGCACTCGAGGAAGCCGTGCAGAACCACACGGGCCACACCACCCACCAGCTCCAGCAGGTTGTCCGCCGCGTTGTCGGCACTTGGGTCAACCGCAAGCTGCGCCGCAAGCCCATGATCATTCCGGTGGTGCTTGAGGCCTAAGCGCCGGGGATTGTCGGACGGGACCCTCCCCGCTGTCAGCGAGCCTTCGGGACGCTGACTGGGGGGAGGGTCCCGTTGCTGTTTCCTCGAAATCACCGGCTCGTAATCCGGCGGGGGTTCCTGCCGCGGGCTGTTCCCGTGGGCAACATGCGTCCCGGACTGCCCCGGAAATCCGGGGTTTTGGGCTGACTTCGGGTACCGTGGCGAGTATGGCGACACGTACCTCCTCCGCGCCTAGAGGCAACTCAAGCGGCAAGTCAGGCAGCTCAGCGGGCAGGGCCTCCGGCTCCGCTGCGTCCAAATCCAGCCGGACCGGGGGATCCTCAGGCACGGCACGCACCCGGCAGATGCCCGCCGTCGAAGCCCGGCAGCCGTGGCTCGTGCGGGTGGCCGCAGGTGCATGGCTCGGCATCGGCCACGTCGTCGGCGGCGGTGTCCGCCGGATCGGCCACGACGTCAGCGACCTTGCACCCGAGGACCGCCGGGACGGCGCCGCCCTGTTCAACCTCGCCCTGGGCGTGTTCGTTGCGACCTTTGCGTGGTGGGGCCTCAAGGGATGGTTCCCCGACGCGGTCTTCGCGGTGGTGAACGGCACTTTCGGCTGGATGTCCCTGCTGCTGCCCCTCATGCTCTTCGTCTGCGCCTTCCGGCTGTTCCGCCAGCCGTCGGACGGGCGCGGCAACAACCGGATCGGCATCGGCTTCCTGATCATGACCTTTGCCGGCTGCGGCCTGGCCCACATCATTGGCGGGCAGCCCACTGTTACAGATGGTTTCGACGGCCTGCGCCGGGCCGGCGGGATGCTCGGCTTCCTGGCGGCCTCGCCGTTGGCAGCCCTGCACATCGCTGTGCCCGTGGTCGTTTACGGACTGCTGGCCTTCACGTCCCTGCTGATAGTCACGGCCACTCCCTTCGGTGCGATTCCGCGGCGGATCAAGGATGCGTATGAGCACCTCATGGGCATCGACCTGCAGGAGCAGGGCGACGCCCACGACCGCAGCTACCTGTACGAAAACTCCGGCCAGGCAGCGCCCCGGAAGAAAAAGCGCAGCCGGCTATTCGGCAAGGACCCGGAAACAGACCCCCGCCTGGAAGGCTACGTGGGGGACGAGGCCTTCGAACATGCCGTGGTCGACGACGACGATGCAGCCGAAGGTGCCAAGGGCGCCAAGGGTTCCGGCCCGGCGCCCGGCGTGCGCCGGCCAACGCAGGCCGAGATCGCCGTCGAAAAGATCAAGGCAGCCCAGGGCCTGGGCTCGAAGGGCCCGGTCGCCGAGGGCGAAAACGCCACCGAAGCCATTCCCCTGGTGACCCCGGGGATGGTGGCCGCCGGTTCCCTCAACGCCGGCACAGGCGCGGCCGCCACCGGCACGGGGGCAGCAGCAGCCCCCCAGGTTCCGTCGCGGCCGGTCGCCCCGGCCCCGCTGCCCACACCCATCCCGCAACGCACGGAGCAGCTCTCGCTTGCCGGCGACGTCACCTACACCCTGCCGTCCTCGGACGTGCTGACTCCGGGCTCCATCCCCAAGGAGCGCACCGAAGCCAACGACGCCATTGTGGCGTCCCTGACGGAGACCATGAACCAGTTCAACGTCGACGCGCAGGTCACCGGCTTCAGCCGCGGACCCACCGTGACACGGTACGAAATTGAACTTTCCCCCGGTACCAAGGTGGAACGCGTCACGGCGCTGTCCAAGAACATCTCCTACGCCGTCGCCTCCAGCGACGTCCGCATCTTGAGCCCCATCCCCGGCAAGTCCGCCATCGGCATTGAGATTCCCAACACGGACCGCGAGACTGTCTCGCTCGGCGATGTGCTCCGCAGCCAGAACGCCCGCCGGACGGACCACCCCATGGTGATGGGTGTGGGCAAGGACGTCGAGGGCGGCTACGTCGTGGCCAACCTCGCCAAGATGCCCCACCTGCTGGTGGCCGGCGCCACCGGTGCCGGTAAGTCGTCCTTCGTGAACTCCATGATCACCTCCATCCTGATGCGCGCCACCCCGGACGAGGTCCGCATGGTCATGGTGGACCCCAAGCGCGTGGAACTCACGGCGTACGAAGGTGTCCCGCACCTGATCACGCCCATCATCACCAACCCCAAGAAAGCCGCCGAGGCCCTGCAGTGGGTGGTCCGCGAAATGGACGCCCGCTATGACGACCTCGCCAACTACGGCTTCAAGCACATTGACGACTTCAACAAAGCGGTCCGGGCCGGCAAGGTCCACCCGCCCGTTGATTCGAAGCGTGTCATCCGTCCGTACCCGTACCTGCTGGTGATCGTAGACGAACTCGCCGACCTCATGATGGTGGCGCCCCGCGACGTCGAAGATTCCATTGTCCGGATCACGCAGCTCGCCCGTGCCGCCGGCATCCACCTGGTCCTGGCCACCCAGCGGCCGTCCGTGGACGTTGTCACCGGCCTGATCAAGGCCAACGTCCCGTCCCGCATGGCCTTCGCGACCTCCTCGGTCACCGACTCCCGCGTGGTCCTGGACCAGCCCGGCGCCGAAAAGCTCATCGGCCAGGGTGACGCCCTCTTCCTGCCCATGGGCGCGTCCAAGGCCATGCGTGTCCAGGGTGCCTGGGTCACGGAATCGGAAATCCACAAGGTCGTCGAGCACGTCAAGGGCCAGCTGAAGGCCGTCTACCGCGACGACGTCGCCGCTGAGGCGCCGAAGAAGCAGATCGACGACGACATCGGGGACGACCTCGAAGTCCTCCTGCAGGCCACCGAACTCGTGGTCACCACACAGTTCGGCTCCACGTCGATGCTGCAGCGCAAGCTGCGGGTCGGGTTCGCCAAGGCCGGCCGCCTCATGGACCTGCTCGAATCCAGGGGAGTGGTGGGCCCGTCCGAGGGTTCGAAGGCGCGCGACGTCCTGGTGAAGCCGGACGACCTTGCCACGGTCCTCGCCGCCATGAAGGGCCAGGAAGCTCCGGCGTCGGCGGATTCGCAGACCGCCGCGCTGAGTGACAACGCCAACGCCAACATCGCCCAGGGCGGCTATGCCGAGGACCTGGTCGCCGCAGACCTGGACAACCGCGCGCAGAAGGCCGAATACTACGACGGCGCCGACGGCGGCTCCGGAGGCTACGGTGATGACGACGACGGCTCCGAGGACGCCTGGTCGCTCACCGGACGGTAGCCTAGGAGGGTGACTAGCACTGAAGCCAACAGCTCAGGCTCCGCCTCCGGGATCTGGAACCTTCCGAACATCCTGACAATGCTGCGGATTGTTATGGTGCCGTTCTTCGTCTGGTTCCTCCTGGCCGACGCCCCGGGCCTGGACAGCCAAAACGGCATCTGGCGCTGGGCCGCTGCCTTGACGTTCGCCGTCGCGATCTATACGGACAAGCTCGACGGCGACATCGCCCGCAGCAGAGGGCTCATCACCAACTTCGGCAAGATCGCCGATCCCATCGCGGACAAACTGCTGACCGGCTCCGCCTTGGTCATGCTCTCCCTCCTCAGCGAGCTGCCCTGGTGGATCACCCTCCTGATCCTGGTCCGGGAATGGGGCATCACGGCACTGCGGTTCTTCGTCATCCGCTATGGCGTCATCCCGGCGTCGCGGGGCGGGAAACTAAAGACCGTGGTGCAGACCGTGGCGATCATGCTGTACGTGGTCCCGCTCGCATCGCTGGCCCCGTGGCTTGGGGTGCTGGCCTTCGTGGTGATGCTGGCCGCCGTGGCCATTACCGTCTGGACCGGCGTCGAGTATGTAGTTGAAGCACTCAAACTGCGGGCGAGCGGACGTCGTGCCGCCAGCCAGCGTGTCCAGGGAGAAATGCCGTGAGCAATCTGCACCGCATCGCCGAACAGGCAGTTGCCGGCGCCATTTCGCGCGGACTGACCGTCGCCACCGCTGAGTCGCTGACAGCGGGCATGGTGACGGCCGTGCTTGCCGACACGCCCGGTGCCTCGGGGATGCTCCAGGGCGGCGTGGTTTCCTACCAGAACTCAGTCAAGGCAGACGTCCTGGACGTGCCCCGCGAACTGCTCGACGCCGTCGGATCGGTCGATGCGGACGTCGCCGCAGCCATGGCGGCGGGAGCACGGCGGGTCTGCGGGGCAGACATCGGGGTGGCCACCACCGGCGTCGCCGGACCGGAACCGCACGACGGCAAACCCGTGGGAACAGTCTTCGTCGGCCTCGCCACCGCGGAGGGCACGACGTCGTTCGGTTACGTTTTCGAGGGGAACCGCGCCGACATCCGTGGCCAGGCCTGCGCGGCCGCTTTGGAGCGGCTGCTGGAAGCCCTATCTTTCGAGGCTTACCCGGCGTAAAGTTGCCGGGAACAAAATTTGATTCCTAATAGTTGTTACATTGTGTCGCTTCCGAATCATGGAGGCGCCTAGGATGAGTAAATAATTATGGTTCGCCTGAATGAAGGCGCACCTGACGTACGAGGGAGCAAGGCGATACAGATGGTAAAGCAGCCCGTATCCGTAAACGGCGTTGTCCGCTGGAAGGATGTGGGCCTCGCCGATCAGGCAAAGAGCGAACAGAAGGAGCGCAAGATGGTAGTACTTCGTCACGAAATCGGTGATGTTCTGCGCGACGTTCGCCAGCGTCAAGGCCGAACCCTCCGCGAAGTTTCACACAGTGCCAGGGTTTCCCTGGGTTACCTCAGTGAAGTGGAGCGCGGCCAGAAGGAAGCCTCTTCGGAGCTGCTGTCTTCGATCTGCTCGGCCCTGGACGTTCCGTTGTCCAGCATGCTCCGCGAAGTCAGCGACCGCGTTGCCGTCGCTGAGGGCGTTGCTGTTCCGGACACCGTTCCGCAGGAATTCTCGCAGCGCTACGGCCGCGACCTTGACCGCGAACTCAATACTGAACTGTCTGACGAACTGACCAAGGGGATGCTCTCGGGCGCCCGCTGACCAACGTACGTCAGGACTACTGGGCTTTTCCAGACCCAAGCGAAGGGCCGCCGGCTACGCCGGCGGCCCTTCGTCGTTCCACGCTCAGGCCCTATTTGAGTTCGTCCTTTGGAAAGCCGTCCCGTTCGTAGGTCGCATTGAGCTTGGCCATGTAGGTGGCAAGGGTCTGCAGTTCCTCCACCGGCCATTCGCCCAGCCGCTCCCGGAAGACTTCGCGGCGGGCGTCCTGCACCTGGTGCATCTTCTCCTCGCCTTTGGCAGTCAGCCGGATGGTCTGGGCACGGCCGTCAAGGGGGTCGGCTTCCTTCGACACCAGGCCGATGCTCTCGAGGAAAGCAATCTGCCGGCTGACCGAGGGCTTGCCGACGCCGATGCAGGACGCCAGCTCCGTAAGCCTGATGGGGCCTTCCCGGCGGATGACTGTCAGGAGCCCGTAGGCGGCGGGCTCCATGTCAGGGTGGACTTCCCGCGACAGCTGCTGGGAAAGGGAGCGGCCGCGGCGCCAGAACAGACTGATCTGGTGCTCCACGGTCCTCAGGGCCGCGTCGACGCTGTTTTCGGTGGACCCGGAAGGATCGGGTTCCACAGTGGGGTTGCTCATGGCAACCATTCTATTGGCCGCAGGCGTGAGAGACTTTATCGGTGAGAATCAGCGACTTTTGGCGGCTAATGGACGATGAGTTCGGCGCGGGCTACTCCCGCGTCCTCAGCAGTTCTCTGGTGCTGGCAGGCGTCGGCGGCCGGACCGCGGACCAGGCGCTGGCAGCAGGAGTTCCGCCGCGGCAGGTCTGGCTGGCAGTGTGCGACGTGCAGGATGTCCCGGCGGAGCGCCGGCTGGGCAAGGACGTCAAGCCCACGCGAAACTGAACCGGCCTGCGGAACTTGCGCCGGCATCTGACACGCCGAGCGATTGTTCGAATATCTGTTCGGGTCGGGCTATGCTTTTTCCAGGCAGTTTTCCACATGCGCAATGTCATCCGGCAGGAATGTCGGTGGGTGCCGTTAGCGTCGGTGATGACAGATAAAGGGCCGCTGAGGCCACTCCACAGCGAGAAAATTAGAGGTGTGAACCATGGCGGCAGCCCCGGATCGTGAAAAAGCGCTGGAAGCAGCGCTTGCGCAGATTGACAAGCAGTTCGGCAAAGGCTCCGTTATGCGGCTGGGCGATGAAGTACGTGCGCCCATCGAAGTAATCCCGACAGGCTCCATCGCACTGGATGTCGCGCTCGGAATTGGCGGCCTGCCGCGTGGCCGCATAGTGGAAATCTACGGCCCGGAATCGTCGGGTAAGACCACCGTTGCGCTGCATGCCGTCGCAAACGCCCAGCGCCAAGGCGGCATTGCCGCCTTCATCGACGCCGAGCACGCCTTGGATCCGGAATACGCGGCCAAGCTGGGTGTCGATACCGACGCGCTGCTGGTGTCCCAGCCGGACACCGGCGAGCAGGCGCTGGAAATCATGGACATGCTGATCGGCTCGGGGTCCCTCGATGTCATCGTTATTGACTCCGTGGCAGCCCTTGTTCCCCGCGCTGAAATCGAAGGCGACATGGGCGACAGCCACGTTGGCCTTCAGGCCCGCCTGATGAGCCAGGCGCTGCGAAAGATCACCGGACGCCTGAGCCAGACCAAGACGACGGCCATCTTCATCAACCAGCTCCGCGAGAAGATCGGTGTGTTCTTCGGCTCACCCGAAACCACCACCGGTGGTAAGGCCCTGAAGTTCTACGCCTCCGTCCGCATTGACGTCCGCCGCATCCAGACGCTGAAGGAAGGCGCTGACTCGGTAGGCAACCGGACCAAGGCCAAGATCGTCAAGAACAAGATGGCCCCGCCCTTCAAGATCGCCGAATTCGACATCATCTACGGCCAAGGCATCTCCCGCGAGGGTGGCATCATCGACATGGGCGTGGAGCATGGCCTGATCAAGAAGTCCGGGTCGTGGTTCACCTACGACGGTGACCAGCTTGGCCAGGGCATGGAGAATTCCCGCCGGTTCCTGCGCGACAACCCGGAGCTGGCGGCCGAACTCGAACGCCTCATCAAGGAGAAGCTCGGCGTTGGCGTCAAGCCTGCCGCAGAAACCGAGGCATCGCCGAAGCTCAAGGCCGTTGACGGTTTCTAGGGGATCCCAGCGGCGGGGGCCAGGATTCCAGTCCCGGAATCCTGGCCCGCCTGCGTTCGGCGGCAGCGAGGAGGCCGTGGCCATTCCGGCC
Source organism: Arthrobacter sp. ISL-72 (assembly GCF_018613755.1). Taxonomy (GTDB): domain Bacteria; phylum Actinomycetota; class Actinomycetes; order Actinomycetales; family Micrococcaceae; genus Arthrobacter. The sequence continues at coordinate 50,982 of NZ_JAGGPP010000008.1, read as the reverse complement.
GGGGCCGCGTTTACCCCGCATCGGCAGACGGAACAGGACGCTGAACCGGATCCGGCCTCGGTGGCCCGGAGCATCGTTCTCCGGCAGCTGACCAGTTCGCCCAAAAGCAGGCTGCAGCTGGCCCGCAAGCTCGCCGAACGCAACGTCCCGGAGGAGGTGGCGGAGACCGTGCTGGACCGCTTCGAAGAAGTCCGGCTCGTGGATGACGCCGAGTTCGCCGACATGTGGGTGCGAAGCCGGTCGCAGAACCGGAAGCTCGCCAAGGGCGCGCTGCGGCGCGAGCTTGCGGACAAGGGCATCCAACCGGAAGTTGCCGCCAAGGCCCTGGAGCAGCTCAGTGACGAAGCGGAGGAATCCGCGGCCCGTGAGCTCGTCCAGCGCAAGCTAAAAGGCACAGTGGACCTCACCGACCGCGCCGAGCGGGACAAAGTCACCCGCAGGCTCGCGTCCATGCTGGCCCGGAAGGGATACCAGCCGTCACAGGCCTTCCGGATTGTGGGGGAGGTCCTCGAAAGCGCAACCGGGGAACGGGCGGAAGAATTCCTGTGAACCGGTACCCTTAACAGGTGAGTTTGACCATCCCCTCCCCAGAGTCCGGCCCTGATTCTTCCGCCAGCACGGACCCCGTGCCCGGTGCTGTGCCTGCAGCCGCAGAGCGCCGCACCTACCAGGTGCGGACCTTCGGCTGCCAGATGAACGTGCACGATTCCGAGCGCATGGCCGGCATGCTGGAAGGCGCCGGCTACGTCCCGGCTGCAGGCGAGCACGCCGACGTCGTGGTGTTCAACACCTGCGCTGTGCGTGAGAACGCCGACAACAAGCTCTATGGCAACCTCGGAATGCTGGCGCCGGTCAAGGCAGCGAACCCCGGCATGCAGATCGCTGTGGGCGGCTGCCTAGCCCAGAAGGACCGCGAAACCATCCTGAAAAAGGCGCCCTGGGTCGATGCGGTCTTTGGCACCCACAACGTTGGAGCGCTGCCGGCCCTCCTCGACCGGGCCCGGCACAACAACGAGGCCCAGCTGGAGATCCTCGAGTCCCTGGATGTGTTCCCGTCCACCCTTCCCACGAAGCGCGATTCCGTGTATTCGGGCTGGGTGTCGATTTCGGTGGGCTGCAACAACACCTGCACGTTCTGCATCGTTCCTGCCCTGCGCGGCAAGGAGAAGGACCGCCGGCCCGGCGACATCCTCGCCGAAATCCAGGCACTGGTAGACGACGGCGCCATCGAAGTGACCCTCCTGGGCCAGAACGTGAACTCCTACGGCGTCGAATTCGGCGACCGTCAGGCGTTCTCCAAGCTGCTGCGCGCCTGCGGAGAAATCGAAGGACTGGAGCGGGTCCGGTTCACCAGCCCGCACCCTGCAGCCTTTACTGACGACGTCATCGATGCCATGGCCGAAACCCCGAACGTGATGCCGCAGCTCCACATGCCGCTGCAATCGGGGTCGGACAAGGTCCTGAAGGACATGAGGCGCTCCTACCGCTCCACCAAGTTCCTCGGCATCCTGGACAAGGTCCGGGAGCGGATTCCGCACGCCGCCATCTCCACGGACATCATCGTCGGCTTCCCCGGCGAAACCGAAGAGGACTTCCAAGCCACCCTGGACGTCGTCGAGAAATCCCGCTTCGCCACGGCCTTCACCTTCCAGTACTCCAAACGCCCCGGCACCCCGGCGGCGGACCTGCCCGACCAGCTCCCGAAAGCCGTAGTCCAGGAACGCTTTGAGCGGCTGACTGCCCTGCAGGACCGGATCGCAGCGGAGGAGAACGCCCGTCAGCTGGGCCGCCGCGTTGAAGTCATGGTCACGGCCCAGTCGGGACGCAAAGCGGAAGAAACACACCGGCTGTCGGGCCGCTCGCAGGACCAGCGCCTGGTGCATTTCTCGGTCCCGGAGGGCGCGGAAACGCCCCGTCCCGGCGACCTTGTGACGGTCACCATCACCGAAGCCGCGGCGTTCCACCTGGTTGCCGACCCTGCCACTGCGGCCGACTACGTCCTGCGCCGCTCGCGTGCCGGAGACGCCTGGGACAGGTCCCAGGCGGACTCCTGCGGTGCACCGGGGCCGGGCACCACCGCCGGTAAGAGCGGGAGCGGAGTGTCCCTGGGCATGCCCGCACTCCCCGTCCGCCGCAGCTAGGCAATGCGCGACCCCCAGGGCAGCGGGCAGGAAAGCTCGCCCGAAAGCGGGCAGGAAAGCAGGCAGGACGACCGGCTGCCAACCGCCCGCGGAGCTGACGTTGGTCAGCCTCCCGTCATCGCCGTGGTTGGACCCACCGGGTCCGGCAAGTCGGACCTCGCCGTGGCCCTGGCGCTGGAACTCGACGGCGAAGTGATCAACGCAGATGCCATGCAGTTCTACCGGGGCATGGACATCGGTACGGCCAAGATCACCGCGGGGGAGCGCAGGGGAGTTCCGCATCACCTGCTGGACACCCTTGATGTCACCGAAGAAGCCAGCGTTTCCGATTTCCAACGGGAGGCACGGGCGGCCGTCGCGGAAATCCACGCCCGCGATAAGCGCGCCATCCTCGTTGGCGGCTCCGGACTGTACGTCCGGGCTGCCCTCGACGTTTTGGAGTTTCCCGGGACGGATCCCGAGATCCGCCGCCGCCTCGAAGCCGAGCTTGAGAAGGCCGGACTGGCCCCGCTGCGGGCAAGGCTCGAGGCCGAGGACCCGGTATCCGCCGCCCGCCTGGGTGACGCCCGCAGGGTCATCCGCGCGCTGGAGGTGTTCGAGCTGACGGGCCGCCCGTTCAGCTCCTTCATGCCGGTCAGGGAGTACTTCCAGCCGGCTGTGCAGATAGGGCTCGAGGTGGACCGCGAGCTCCTCAAGGACAGGCTGGCGCAGCGCGTCCACAGCATGGTCGCCCACGGCCTCCAGGAGGAAGTGCAGCGGCTGGACGCCACAGGCCTGCGTCAGGGCAAAACGGCGTCCCGGGCGCTGGGCTACTCCCAGTTCCTCAAAGTCCTCGACGGCGAGTGGGACGTTCAGCAAGCCGCGGAAGACACCATCGCCGCCACGCGGAAATTCGCCAGGCGGCAGCTCACGTGGTTCCGGGCGGATCCTCGCATCACCTGGCTGGACTGGCAGGATCCCGGACTCGTGGCCAAAGCCGTGGCACTCTGCCGCTGATCCACGTTTGCTGAGCCCGCCTGCGTGAACCAGCAGGCGGGGAGAACATCCCGCGGGGAGAACGCCCGCGGTTTTCCAGCCCGTCCTGCCATGACGGTAACCTTGGAGCATGGAAGAAACCCTTGCCCCGACCCCGGGCCACACACTCCAGAGTCTGAGCGGTCTGGCCTTCTCCAAGGGCCACGGCACCGGCAACGACTTTGTGCTCGTCGCGGACCCGTCGGGCGAATGGCCGATTGCCCCGGAGCAAGTCGCTGAACTCTGCGACCGACACCGGGGCATCGGCGGGGACGGACTCATCCGTGCCGTACCTTCGCGCTATCTCCCCGAAGGGCGGGAACTGCAGGCCGTCCATCCCGGCGCGGAGTGGTTCATGGACTACCGCAACGGCGACGGCTCGCTGTCCGAAATGTGCGGCAACGGGGTGCGCGTGTTCGTGCACTTCCTTATATCCGAAGGCCTGGTCCGGCTCGGCGCCGGCGAGTCATTGGTCATTGGCACCCGGGGCGGCGTCAAAACTGTGGTGCGGACCGAGACCGGCTACGCCGTGGACATGGGACCCTGGGAATTCATCTTCCCCGGTGAGGCCACCGCCCGGGCCATGGACTCGCTGGTGACCGTTGACGGCCTGGAAGTACCGCGCCCGGCGCTGTCCGTCAGCATGGGAAACCCGCACACGGTAGTGGCACTGGCAGAGCTGGCCGAGCTTGAGGCAACCCAGCTTTTCAAGGCGCCCCACGTGGACCCGAAGCCCGCCAACGGCACCAACGTGGAGTTCGTCGTCCCGTCCGAGCCGCTGGTTCACGCCGGCGTCGGAACGATTACCATGCGCGTCCACGAACGCGGCGTGGGGGAGACCCAGTCCTGCGGCACCGGTGCCTGCGCGGCGGCCGTAGCGATCCGTCACTGGGCCGGCCAGGGCGCGCCGGACACCTGGAACGTCAAGGTGCCCGGCGGCGTCGTCGGCGTGAAGTTTTTCGCGGGGCCGGAAGGCCACGAACATGTGGAGCTCAGCGGGCCGGCCGTGATCGTGGCTAGTGGGACGCTTTCCTGACGCGAAGGATCCTGAACGACTTCGACGTGCTCTCGCGGGTCACCGTAAAACTGCTGTCCAGTCCGGTCCCCAGCCAGCGCTGGAGGGAATCCGAACCCAGGTTTTTTTGAACCACCAGCCAGGCGGACCCGCCGGGGGCCAGGCGGGGCAGCCACAGGAGCAGCAGGGAGTGTAGCTCGTCCTTGCCGATCCGGATGGGGGGATTGGACCAGATCGTGTCGAACCGGAGGTCCGGGTCGACATCCTCGGGCCGGCGGGCCGTGACGTTCTTCAGCCCCAGCAGTACGGCGTTTTCGTTGGTCAGCGTCACGCACCGTTCGTTCACATCCACCGCGTAGACATGCGCGTGGGGCGCCCGGAGCGCCATCGTCAGGGCGATCGGGCCCCAGCCGCAGCCAATGTCCAGCAGGTTGCCCTGCGGTGAAGGGGCCGGGACGTCGGCCAGCAGCACGGCCGTTCCCTTGTCAATGCCGTCCGGGCTGAAGATGCCGGAGGAGGTCTGCAGCCGTCGGGTTTCACCGGCAAGTTCCACGGTAAGCGGCTTGCGGGTGAACGGCCCGGCAGGCTGGGCGCTGAAATAGTGTGCAGACTCCATAACTCGCCAGACTAGTTGCCCCGGGCACGGATGGGAAACGGGGTTGCGGACGGGAGCTTGCGACCGGTCTGCTACGATTTAATCCATGTTCTTGATCTTCGAGTAGCCGGCACGGGCCGTAGCCCGTCCCGCAGCGACGCAGGTATTCACCTTCCGCTCAGTGCGCCGTCCCGCCGTGATTGTCCGGCCGACGTGCCGCCCGTACTACTTGGAGTCCAGCAATGCTGATCATCTGAACCCTGTCATCCAAACCCGTGTCGTCTTGACCATGCCCGCCGTGGAATCTGCTCACACCAGTACCGCCGCCCGCTGCCCGGCAGCCGCCGGCACCCCAGGAGCCCGAATGACCAATAGTCGTCAGCCCAGCGCGAATACCGCCCCGCAGACAAGCAATCAGCATTATTCTGAAAGTGTCGAATCTTCAAAGGAGAACATGACCAACCAGCCCAATACCGGATCAGATTCAGCCTCCCAGGACATGAGCCCTGAGGAAATCCAGGCTGTCATCGACCGGATTCTGTCCAAGGATGTACCGGCCCGCCCCGTCAAATCAGCCTCCGAGGATTCGCGGGGAGTTTTGGGTTCGGCCCAGGCGATTTCACGCCAGGACAGCGAACACAGCATCTTCGACGGCGACCAGCAGGACCTCGAAGAACGCCGGGCCCTGCGCCGCACGGCAGGCCTCTCCACCGAACTTGAAGACGTCACCGAAGTTGAATACCGCCAGTTGCGCCTTGAGCGCGTGGTCCTGGCCGGTCTTTGGTCCGAAGGGACCCTGGCGGACGCCGAGAACTCGCTTCGTGAACTCGCCGCCCTTGCCGAAACGGCCGGCTCGGAAGTTCTCGACGGCCTGGTCCAGCGCCGGGCCAAGCCCGACCCCGGAACATTCCTCGGTGCCGGCAAGGCCTTGGAGCTCAAGGACATCGTGATGTCCACCGGGGCCGATACCGTGGTGGTGGATGCGGAACTGGCACCGTCACAGCGGCGTGGCCTGGAAGACATCGTGAAGGTCAAGGTTATTGACCGCACGGCCCTGATCCTGGACATCTTCGCCCAGCATGCCAAGAGCCGCGAGGGCAAGGCACAGGTTGAGCTGGCGCAGCTCGAGTACCTGCTTCCGCGACTGCGTGGCTGGGGCGAATCCATGTCCCGCCAGGCCGGTGGCCAGGTCGGCGGTGCCGGTGCCGGCATGGGTTCCCGTGGCCCCGGTGAAACCAAGATCGAACTGGACCGGCGCCGGATCCGGACCCGGATGGCCAAACTGCGGCGGGAAATCGCCGCGATGAAGCCGGCGCGGGAAACCAAACGGGCCAACCGCCGTCGTAATTCCGTGCCTTCGGTTGCCATTGCCGGGTACACCAACGCCGGAAAGTCCTCGCTGCTGAACCGGCTGACCGATGCGGGGGTCCTGGTGGAGAACGCCCTGTTCGCAACGCTGGACCCCACCGTCCGCAAGGCGGAAACCGCGGACGGCCTGGGCTACACCCTGGCCGACACCGTCGGCTTTGTCCGCTCCCTGCCCACCCAGCTGGTGGAAGCCTTCCGTTCCACCCTGGAGGAAGTGGCAGATTCGGACCTGATCCTGCACGTGGTGGACGTTTCGCATCCCGATCCGGAGGGCCAGATCGCCGCTGTCCGTTCCGTGTTCAGCGAAGTGGATGCACGCAAGGTGCCGGAAATCATCGTGCTGAACAAGGCCGACGCCGCCGACCCCTTCGTGGTGGAGCGCCTGAAGCAGCGCGAACCCCGCCACGTGGTGGTTTCTGCGCGGACTGGCCAGGGTATTGCTGAGCTCCTGAAAGCGATCAGCGATTCCATCCCGCGGCCGAGCGTCAAGATGGAACTGCTGATCCCGTACAACCGCGGAGACCTGATCAGCAAACTCCACGAAGCGGACGCCGAGATCCTTCGCCTGGAACATGAGGAGGAAGGCACCCGTGCCCTCGTCATGGTGCGCGAGGGGCTCGCCGCTGAACTGGAATCCTTCATCAGCGATGTCTAAATCCGGGGCTGGAGAGACCATCGGCTCGTCCGGCGAGCAGTTTGTCATCGAACTGCTCGACCGGGCAGTGTCCGGCATGGGCGGACAGAGCCGCAGTGGCCAGCACGAGATGGCCCGGCAGGTGGCGCGCGCTATTGACAGCGGCGACCACCTGCTGGTCCAGGCCGGAACCGGCACTGGAAAGTCCCTGGCGTACCTGATTCCGCTGATCGCGCATTCCCTGGTCAGCGACAAACCCACCCTGGTGTCGACCGCCACGTTGGCCTTGCAGACCCAGATCGTGGGCAGGGACCTCCCCAGGCTCCTGGAGACCATCACGCCGGCGCTGGACCGCCCCGTCAAGGTCGCCTTGGTGAAGGGCAGGGCCAACTACGTCTGCCGCCACAAGCTGGAAGGCGGCTTTCCTTCGGAGGAACCCTCGGAGGGCCAGCTCTTTTCCCTCGGCGAGGACACCAGCGTCCCGCATTTTGCCGCGTCATTGGGCGGCCCGGCGTCGCAGCTGGGCAAGGAAGTGGTCCGGCTCCGCGAGTGGGCAGAGAAGACGGCCACCGGGGACCGGGACGAGCTTATGCCGGGGGTGACGGACCGTGCCTGGCGGCAGGTCTCGGTCACCTCCATGGAATGCCTGGGCGCGCAAAAATGCCCCATGGCCGCGGAATGCTTCAGCGAACTCGCCCGGCATGACGCCGCAGAGGCCGATGTTGTGGTGACCAACCACGCCATGCTCGCCGTCAGTGCCTTCGAAGGACTGGCAGTCCTGCCGGAATACGACGTTGTGGTGGTGGACGAGGCCCACGAGCTTCAGGACAGGGTGACCGGAGCAGTCTCCGGCCAGCTGTCAGTCGCCATGGTCCACGCCGCCGCGTCGGGCGCACGCAAACACACGGGGATCACCGTTGATGCACTCACCAACGCCGCAGCGAACCTTGAACTGGCCATCGCCGGTGTCCCCAGCGGGCTGTTGCCGAATGGACTGAATGACGAACAGCTCGACTGTGTGGACCAGCTCCGCGAAGCCTGCCGTGCGGCATTGTCGGACTCCAAGGGGGACAGTTCGGGAACGGCCGACGGCGGCAGGCAGCTTGCGAGGTCGCGCCTCCTGGTCATCCTGGAGCTGTGTGAACGGCTCATCGCGGCACGGGACAACCGGGAAGTGGTCTGGTTCTCCCGCAACAGCACCTTTGATCCGCAGCAGGGCTACTCGCAGCCGGACGACGGGGCACCTGCACTGATCAACATCGCCCCGCTCAGCGTCGCCGGCAAACTCCGCGACGGACTTTTTGCCGGGCATACCGTGGTGCTTACCTCGGCAACGCTCGCAATAGGTTCCGCCTTCGAACCGGCCGCGGGAGGCCTGGGGCTGGTGGGGCCGGGTGCGCCCAGCTGGACGGGCGTGGACGTCGGATCCCCGTTCGACTATCCGAAGCAGGGGATCCTCTACGTAGCCAGCCACCTGCCGAAACCAGGCCGCGGGACATCCCCGCAAGCTCTGGACGAGCTGGAGAAACTTATTCGGGCATCGGGCGGCGGGGCACTGTGCCTCTTCTCCTCGCGGCGGGCCGCGGAGGAGGCGGCAGAGGCCATGCGGCCGCGCCTGGACGTGAACATTCTGTGCCAGGGTGAATCCACCATGACCGCCCTGGTGCGCCAGTTTGCGGACGAACCGGACACCTGCCTGTTCGGCACCATGTCCCTTTGGCAGGGCGTCGATGTTCCCGGCGGCTCATGCAGGCTGGTGGTGATCGACCGGATTCCGTTCCCCAGGCCGGATGATCCCCTGATGACTGCACGCTCCCGGGCCGTTGCCCAGGCGGGGGGCAACGGATTCATGTCGGTGTCGGCGACCCATGCCGCGATCCGGCTGGCCCAGGGTGCCGGGCGGCTGATCCGTTCCACGGCGGACAAGGGCGTTGTTGCGGTCCTAGACTCGCGGCTGTCCACGGAACGCTATGGAGGCTTCCTGCGGGCCGCCCTCCCGCCATTTTGGCCCACCACGGATCCTGCGATCGCGGTGGCGGCGCTGGCACGGTTGGCCAAGGAACCGGCGAAAGCTGCCGGCTGACGCTGACGCGTTTTCCGGCGGGCTTTCTGTGCCGGCGGGTATTAGAGTGAGCGCAGGACCGAAACGACCTTGCCCATGATGGTGGCATGATCGCCCAGGATGGGCTCGTACTGTGTGTTCTGCGGCAGCAGCCAGGTGTGGCCGTCCCGCTGACGGAACGTCTTAACCGTGGCTTCATCATCGAGCAGCGCCGCCACGATGTCGCCGTTGACGGCATCGTTCTGCCGGCGGACCACTACCCAGTCGCCGTCGCAGATCGCGGCGTCGATCATGGAATCGCCGTTGACCTTCAGCATAAACAGCTCGCCATGGCCAACGAGCTGCCGCGGCAGGGGCATGACGTCTTCCACCATCTGGTCGGCCAGGATGGGGCCGCCTGCCGCGATCCGGCCGACGAGGGGGACCATGGCCGTATCTGTGGCTGTGGCCAGTTCGGAAACAGCCAGGCCGCCCATGGAGCGCAGCCGGGCCGGCTTCTCGACGCCGGAGATCTTGGCTGTTCCCTCGTCCAGGGTCAGCGGCATAAGCACTTCCATCGCTCGGGGGCGCTTGGGATCGCGCCGAAGATAACCGAGCTTCTCAAGCTGCGAGAGCTGATGGGTGACGCTGGAGAGGCTGGCCAGGCCCACGGTGTCGCCAATTTCGCGCATGGACGGCGGATAGCCGTTGTCGTTGACGGACCGCTGGATGGTTTCCAGAATCTTCTTCTGCCGCACCGTGAGGCCCTTGGGCTTCCCTGGTGACTGCTGGCTCCGCTGCGTAGCCCTGCCGCCGGTGGCTTGTGCTGCCATGTTCGCCAACGCCTTTCCGTTCCACCCGGCCGCCGTGGCTGCAGTTGCCGGGAACTTCCGGCCTGAAAATGTCAGACCCTGCTGATCAACTGCAGAAGTGGTTGTTCTGTAGCTCCAACGTAGGCCAGCCACACACCTTTTTCAAACATTTGTTCTAGTGAGTCTCGACAATATTCGTTAATAAGTGCTAGAACAGAATCAGCAAAGTTCGAATATGTGTTCTAGTCATCAACCCCATTCGGCCCTATGTTCGAACGCCGAAGCTGGCGGATGATCGGCTCCAGAACACCCGGGCGGCACAGTCAGGTCCAGGAGGGCTCAGTTCATGTCAGCAGCAAGCGCTAGTCACGGTTCGGAAAGCCAGCGTTCCACCAACCAGGGTTGGGTGGGCAAGGGCGCGGGAATGCAGGGGTTTAACTGGGAGGAGCGTCCCGCCAGGAAAGCCAAGGCCGTCCAGCCGCCGCTCCGCCTGACTCGCCGCGGGCGCATTGTCCTGGTGGGGATCCCGCTCATCCTGTTGTCCGCGGTGCTCATCACGCTGGCCGGTTTCCTGAATTCTCCGGCTAAAGCCGCCGAGACCGCCACGGAGCTGTCAGTCACTCCCACTGTTTCCGTCACGGTCCAGCCGGGGGAATCCCTCTGGGGTATTGCCGCCGCCGTCGACCCCGGCCGCGATCCCCGGGATGTGGTGGCGGACATCGTCCAGTTGAACAACCTCGACGGCGGCCGGGTCATGCCGGGCCAGCAGATCTTTGTCCCGTCGAAGTAGAAGTCGAAGTAGAACCGGCAGCGCGCTAACTAGCCCGCAGTGCGTCACGGATTCGGCGCCCCGGCCCGCCTCACTTAAACTGGGGAAGTGACTGACCAGTTAGAGCGCCTCAACCGACTTCCCCTCCGGACCAATCTGCGCGGGCTCACCCCGTACGGTGCGCCGCAGCTGGATGTTCCCATCCTGCTCAACGTCAATGAGAACACCCATGGCGTTCCGGCGGATGTCCTTGCGGCCATCTCCGAAGCCGTTACGGCTGCCGCTGCAGGTTTGAACCGCTATCCGGACCGGGAGTTCACCGAACTGAGGGGGCGCCTGGCGGAGTACCTTGGCCACGGGCTGGGCGCGGAGAACATCTGGGCCGCCAACGGGTCCAACGAAGTGCTCCAGCAGATCCTTCAGGCATTCGGCGGACCGGGACGCTCCGCGCTCGGCTTCCCGCCCACGTACTCCATGTACCCCCTGCTTGCGAGCGGCACGGACACGGAATACATCCGCGGCCAGCGTGCGGACGACTACGGCCTCAGCGCCGAATCCGCTGCCCGGCAGGTCAGGGAGCTCCAGCCCAATGTCGTCTTTCTGTGCTCGCCCAACAATCCGACCGGCACCGGCCTGGGGCTCGATGTCGTCGAAGCCGTCTATGCGGCCGGCGAGGCCAGCCAGACCATCGTGATCGTCGATGAGGCCTACCACGAGTTTGCCCACGACGGCACCCCGAGTGCACTGACCCTCCTGCCCGGCCGTGAGCGATTGATCGTAACCCGCACCATGAGCAAGGCCTTTGCCCTCGCCGGCGCGCGCCTCGGTTACATGGCAGCCGCTCCGGAGGTGACGGACGCCCTGCGCCTGGTGCGGCTGCCGTACCACCTGTCAGCTGTCACTCAGGCCACCGCCCTGGCCGCCCTGACCCACCGTGAAGCACTTATGGCGGACGTCGAGGACATCAAGCGGCAGCGGGACCGGATCGTGTCGGAGCTCATCCGGATGGGCCTCAAACCTGCCGCGTCGGACTCCAACTACGTGTTCTTCGGCGGCCTGGAGAATCCCCACGAGGTCTGGCAGGGTCTGCTCGACGCGGGCGTCCTCATCCGGGACGTGGGAATCCCAGGCCACCTTAGGGTGACCGCAGGCACTGAGACGGAAACCACAGCGTTCCTGGAAGCCCTCGAGCTGATCCTGACCAGGCAGCCCAGCGCCCCGGCCTAAACTGGAGTCCGGACCAGTACTCACGCAGGCCGAGTACTTTCAAGAACCCGTACCCCGGAACGGGTACGCAGACAGCATTTCTCCTTCATCTAAAGGACACAACACATGAGCACCACCGGATCCATTGCTGCCGAGGCCCGGACTGCCCGCATGGAGCGTGCCACGAGCGAATCGTCAGTGCTTGTCGAGATCAACCTTGACGGCACGGGCGTCTCGGACATCAGCACCTCGGTTCCGTTCTACGACCACATGCTGACTGCCTTGTGCAAGCACTCGCTGATCGACATGACGGTCAAGGCCACCGGCGACATCCACATCGACGTCCACCACACAGTGGAGGACGTCGCCATCACCTTTGGTGAGGTGCTGCGGACGGCCCTAGGGAACAAGGCCGGGATCCGCCGCTTCGGCGAAGCAACGGTGCCCCTCGACGAAGCGCTGGCCCACGCCGTCGTCGATGTCTCCGGCCGCCCGTACCTGGTGCACGGCGGCGAGCCGGCAGGACAGGAATACCACCTGATCGGCGGTCACTTCACCGGGTCCCTGACCCGTCACGTCTTCGAAGCAATCACGCTGCACGCCGGCATCTGCCTGCACATGAACGTGATGGCAGGCCGGGACCCGCACCACATTGTGGAGGCCCAGTTCAAGGCCTTTGCACGTGCACTCCGCGCGGCCGTCGAGCCCGACCCCCGCGTCGAAGGCATCCCCTCCACCAAGGGCGCCCTGTGACCGGCCCGGTCATCCAGGACGGGGCCATCGTGGATCCCGCCGCGAGCGCGAAGCCTGCTTCGCCTGAGGGCAAACCCACCGTCACGGTATTGGATTACGGCTCCGGCAACGTCCGTTCGGCCGTCCGCGCCCTGGAGCGTGCAGGCGCCGAAGTAACTCTAAGCGCCAAGCCCGAGGATGTCCTCAATGCCGACGGGCTGCTGGTACCGGGCGTCGGAGCCTTCGAAACCGTTATGCGCGAACTTAAGGCCGTAGACGGTATCAGGATGATCGGCCGGCGTGTTGCAGGCGGGCGTCCCGTCCTCGGCATCTGCGTGGGCCTCCAGGTGCTGTTCGAAGCAGGAGTCGAACACGGCACGGAGGCCGAGGGCATAGGGGAGTGGCCCGGCAAGGTCGAGCTGCTGCCCGCCGAAGTGGTGCCGCATATGGGCTGGAACACCGTCAAGGTGCCCGAAGGCTCGAAACTGTTCGACGGCGTCGAAAGCGAGCGCTTCTACTTCGTGCACTCCTACGGCGTGCAGCACTGGGACTTCGACGTCATCCAGCCGCGCATGGCTGCGCCGCTGGTCACGTGGTCCGAGCACGGAGCACCGTTCATTGCCGCCGTCGAAAACGGGCCCCTGTGTGCCACCCAGTTCCACCCCGAAAAGTCCGGCGACGCCGGCGCCAGGCTGCTCCGCAACTGGGTCAACAGCCTGCGCCACGGCACCGCCAAAGCGACTGCCAACACCACTGCCATTCCAGGGCCGGCCACCTAGATGTGGTCGATTGTCCTAATGGGCCTCGCCGGCCTGCTGGTCGGCGGGGCGCTGTCCTTCAGGCAGCAGCACCGGCCGCTCTGGACCCAGATCGTGTTCTATGTGCTGGCCGGCATGTCGCTGCTGGCCGCCTACCTGCTGACCCTGCCGGCGAACTAGCCGCGCCGCGACCCCTACCAACGCAGCTTCACTACAACCTGAGGACCCGAGATGACCACCGAAACGCCGCTGCCCGTACTGGAACTGCTGCCCGCCGTCGACGTCGTGAACGGCCAGGCCGTCCGCCTGGTCCAGGGCGAAGCCGGCAGCGAGACGAGCTACGGCACGCCGCTGGACGCTGCGCTCAACTGGCAGGAACAGGGCGCCGAGTGGGTACATCTGGTGGACCTGGATGCGGCTTTCGGCCGCGGTTCCAACGCGGAACTGCTCCGCGAAGTGGTGGGCCGGCTGGACATCAAGGTGGAGCTCTCCGGGGGCTTGCGCGATGACGAATCACTTGAAAAAGCCCTGGACCTGGGCGTGACCCGGGTGAACCTGGGCACTGCGGCGCTCGAAAACCCGGACTGGACAGCGCGCGCCATCGACCGCTTCGGTGACAAGATCGCCGTCGGCCTCGACGTGCGCGGAACAACGCTCGCGGGCCGTGGCTGGACCAAGGAAGGCGGCGATCTGTGGGACGTGCTGGCACGGCTCGAGGATGCCGGCTGCGCCCGCTACGTGGTCACGGATGTCACCAAGGACGGCACCCTGCAGGGACCCAACGTCGAACTTCTCCGCCAGATGGTGGAGAAGACCGGCAAGCCCGTGGTTGCTTCCGGCGGCATCTCCAGCCTTGAGGACCTCAAGGTCCTGCGCTCCCTTGTGCCGCTGGGCGTCGAAGGGGCCATCGTGGGCAAGGCGCTGTACGCCGGTGCGTTTACGCTGCCGGAAGCGCTGGACGTAGCCGGCCGCCGCTAAGCCGGGCACCATGGACCAGCACTCCCCACGCCCGTCCCGGGAGCTCCCGGGCCATATCGCGGCAGCACTCGCCGGATCCGGCGGAGCCACGGATTCGGCGGGGCAGCCCTGGGCGGGCCGCAGCCTGGCCGGCGAGGACGCGAAGATCCACAATTTCGAGGACGACGACGGCACGGCCGACGCCGGTTACCTCGCCGCCGTCACGGCCCTCCGCTCGTCAGCAGGCGACGAAGCTGCGGTGGTGGCGTCCCTGGCCACTGCCAGGGTGTTCGTTCCCATCGTGGCCCAGTTGGCGGAAGAAGCCGATGGCGCGGCAGCGCCGCAGAGCGACAGGCCGCAGACCGACAGACCGCACGGTGACAGCCTGGGCGACAAGCTGCACGGGGACAAGCAGGCGGACATGGCTCTCGTCACGCTGAAAGCGCCTGACGGGCGGACCGCGATGCCGGTGTTCACGTCGGCCGCGTCCCTCAAGGCTTGGCATCCGGAGGCCCGTCCCGTGGCCGTGTATGCGGCGCGGGCAGCCCTGTCCGCAGTGGCCGATGGTGCGGAGCTCCTGGTCGTGGATCCAGGCTCCGACTACACGTTCGTTGTCCGCCGTCCCGCCGTCTGGGCTCTTGCGCAGCAGCGTACGTGGGTTCCGTCCTATGCCGATCCGGAGCTGGCGCAAGCCATGGGGGAGACGACGGGCGGATATCCTCCGGTCAGGCGGGTGGAGCTCCAGCCCGGCGGCGGTGTGGCTTCGGCGACAGAGGCCGGTGACTTTGTTCCGGGCGGCGGTCCGGGACCCGAACTCCGCGTGGTGCTGTTTCTGGAAGACGGCCTGGATGCTGCCGGTGTCCAGGCGATCGTAGCGGGACTCAATTCCGACTGGTCCCGGAATGCGGTCTTCGCCGAGCGCGTTGATTCGATCGAGGTAAAGCTGCAGCGTGCGGCAGAATAGCTGACGGCAGGCGGGGCGTATCCCGGCCCTGCCGCCGGCAGGATGAAGGACGTAGCCCGTGAATTTCGCTCTCTACAAGGAGCTTCTTGCAGTCAGGCCCATCAGGCGGCTGCTGATCGTTGGAATGATAGCTCGCGTACCACACTCGGCGGCCGGCGTCCTGCTGACGCTGCATATCGTGCTGACGCTCGGACAGGGGTATGCCGCCGCGGGGGCAGCCGCAGCGGTGATGACAATCGGCATTGCATTGGGTGCTCCCTGGCGCGGACGCCGCGTGGACACGGCCGGGCTTCGCAAGGCCCTGATCCCGTCGGTTGTTTCCGAGGCCGTCATCTGGTCAATCGTCCCGCACGTTTCCTACCAGTGGCTGTTGGCCCTCGTATTCGTCGGAGGCCTCCTGACGCTCCCCATCTTCAGCGTGGTGCGCCAGTCGCTGGGGGTGCTGGCCGCAGGCGAGCAGCGGCGGACCGCCTTCGCACTGGATTCGATCACCACGGAACTTGTCTTCATGGTCGGCCCGGCTGGGGGCGCCGTCGCGGCCACCACCGGGAATTCGGTCATCGGACTGACGGTGGTGGGACTGTCCACATCGGTGGCCGGGCTCTTCCTCATGTGGTTCAACCCTCCCGTTCGCAGCGTGCTGCCGGACGAGGACTACGACGCTGCCCAGCAAGAGGGCGCGGAGGTGGCGGTTGTCGCAGCGGCTCCGGCGCACTTGAAGGAAGCCGCCGCTGAACTCCCCCCGGTCGCGGCGGGCGCGCTCAATCGTTCCGGGCTGCGGCGCAAAGTGGCGCACAATTTCGTCTGGTTCACTGCAGCCGTGGCTGCAGTCTTTGCCGTGGCAGCGGGGGCCGGCATGGTGCTCAGCGGCACTGACGTGGGAATTGTCGCGGCGTTGGAAATCAGCGGGCACCAGGGCGAGATCGGCCTGGTCTTTGTCTTCTGGTGCGCTGCTTCGGTGGCCGGCGGACTCATCTACGGCGCAATGCACCGGCCGGTCTCGCCGATCCTCCTGCTGCTCGGCATGGCCGCCCTCACCATTCCGATGGGTTTCGCCCATGACACCCTGACGTTGTGCCTGCTTTCGCTCCTTCCGGGGCTGTTATGCGCACCGGTCCTGTCCGCTGCGTCGGAAAAGGTGGCCGACCTCGTGGAGGAGAGCCGGCGCGGTGAAGCCATGGGCTGGTACGGGTCCGCGCTCACGGCAGGGGTTGCCCTGGGGGCGCCTTTGACCGGTATATTCATCGACCGCATCGGCCCGTCCGCCGGCTTTGTCTCGGTGGGCGCAGCGGGCGTGGTGCTCTGCCTCCTCGGCCTGCTGCTGCAGTACCGGCGCCGTCAGCGCACCATGGCGGCCTGACGGCTGGCAGCCTGACGGCACCCTCCGGAAGGGCTTAGCGGCCGCAAACGACGACGGCGGGCGGACCGGATTGGTCCTCCCGCCGCCGCGCCATTTCGATGAACAGCCTAATTGACAGGCCCGGTGTACTTTTCGCCCGGACCCTTGCCGGGAGCGTCCGGGATCAGGGACTCTTCCCGGAACGCCAGCTGCAGGGAGCGGAGCCCGTCGCGCAAAGGACCGGCGTGCTGCGAGCCGATCTCCGGAGCGGCCGCAGTCACGAGTCCGGCCAGTGCCGTAATCAGCTTGCGGGCCTCATCGAGGTCCTTGAGCTCTTCGGCATTTTCCTCCGCAGCAAGGCCAAGTTTTACGGCTGAGGCGCTCATGAGGTGAACAGCAGCGGTGGTGATGACCTCGATCGCAGGGACTTCCGAGATGTCTCGGATCTGCTGCGACACCTGTTCCTGGCCGCTTCCCTGGGGGGCGGCCGGCTCGAAAACGTATGAATTACTGTCTGAAGTGCTCATACTGGTAAGCTTGTCACAGACCGACTGAATGTCGTTATTTTGCTATGTGAAACCTTGGCTGTGAATGTGCAGTATCCGGGCTTCTGTCTGTAGAATTGATTTTCAGTTTGCAAGCGGAGTTCTCTCCCACCCGCGTCGGCCGTTTTCCCCAGGAAGCAGTTCCCAAGGAAGCAAGGTTGCCGGGTACCTGGTCGGGCATTTCATGGCGGCACAAGCCACATGGAACGCGCACAGCCTCCTGTATGGAAGCGCGTGCATCCGATCTTCGAGGCCTTCGATTGCTCCGGCAATTGGGGGCCTTCTCTATTTGCCGGTGGAATACTCACCTCAACCACAGGAGTTCTAACATTAGCGAGCCAAGAATCAATGAGCGTATCCGCGTCCCCGAGGTGCGGCTGGTCGGCCCTGCAGGCGAACAAGTAGGAATTGTCCGTATTGAGGATGCCCTGCGTTTGGCTGCCGAGTCCGACCTTGATCTCGTTGAAGTTGCACCGCAGGCCAAGCCTCCGGTGTGCAAGCTGATGGACTTCGGCAAGTACAAGTACGAAGCCGCGGTCAAGGCACGCGAGGCCCGGAAGAACCAGACCAACACGGTTCTGAAGGAAATCCGTTTCCGGCTGAAGATCGACACCCACGACTACGAGACCAAGCGCGGCCACGCCCTCCGCTTCCTCGGCGCCGGGGACAAGGTCAAGGCCATGATCCAGTTCCGCGGCCGTGAGCAGCAGCGTCCGGAAATGGGCATCCGCCTGCTCCAGCGCTTCGCCGACGACGTCGCCGAAGTGGGCGTTGTCGAGTCCAGCCCCCGCATCGACGGCCGCAACATGGTCATGGTGGTGGGCCCGCTGAAGAACAAGGCTGAGGCCAAGGCGGAAGCACGCCGTGCGACGCAGCGTGCTGAGGCTAAGGCCCAGAACGAAGCCAAGTCCAGCGGCCGGGTGGACGTCAGCCGCGATCAGCCCACCATGACGCAGTCCCTGGCGGACCTGCTTCCTGAGGGTTTCTCTGTTTCTACTGAAGAAGCGGCGCCGGAGGCAGACACCGAGGCCGCTGCAGCGTCAGCCGGCGTTGAAGCGCCTGCCGAGACGGTTGCAGCTCCGGAAGCTGAAGCCCCGGCAACGGAAGCTCCTATGGAAGCCCCGGCAACGGAAGCTCCTATGGAAGCCCCGGCCACGGAGGCTCCCAAGCAGGAGGCTCCCAAGCAGGAAGTTCCGAAGCAGGAGGCTCCCAAGCAGGAAGCTCCGGTTGAGGACGTTCCCCAGGCAGCAAAGCAGGCAGCGCCGAAGCGTGAAGCCCCCAAGGCCGAAGCTGCGCCGCGTCCTGCAGTGAGCAAGCCGGCGGCCAAGGCGCCTGAAGCTCCTAAGCCTGCGGCGGCTGTTCCCTCGGCGCCCAAACCGGCCGGAATTCCCGCGCCGCCCAAGCCGGTTGCACGGCCCGCAGCGCCCAAGCCTGCTGCACGGCCGGCCGCTCCCAAGCCGGGCAGCAAGAAGACTAACTAGTTCAAAGCTGCGCGAAGTATCGGCTTCGCGCAGCAAGCAACCAGCACGCCGCCCGCAGGGGTGGCTGCACGAAAGACTGCAGACTTGTCTGCGGATACGTAAGGAGATCGGTTCCCATGCCGAAGATGAAGACCCACAGTGGTGCTAAGAAGCGCTTCAAGCTGACCGGCAGCGGCAAGCTGCGCCGCCAGCAGGCCAACCGCCGCCACTACCTCGAGCACAAGTCCTCCCGGCTGACCCGTCGCCTTGCCGGCGACAAGATCGTCTTCAAGGGCGACGCCAAGGTCATCCGGAAGATGCTCGGCATCTAAGTTCCAAGTTCTCTGACTGCTTGCCACCTGGCAGCGGTCAACTACCAAAAAGGCTTCTCAGGCCAGCCGGTGTTCCGGCAGTAGACGCTTGGGATCAGAATTCTGAAGGAGTACGCACGTGGCACGTGTGAAGCGGGCGGTAAACGCCCACAAGAAGCGCCGGGTTATCCTCGAACGCGCAAAAGGTTACCGTGGACAGCGCTCACGCCTGTACCGCAAGGCTAAAGAACAGCTGCTGCACTCGTTTGTGTACAGCTACGGCGACCGCAAGAAGAAGAAGGGCGACTTCCGCCGTCTCTGGATCCAGCGCATCAACGCTGCATCGCGCGCCAACGGCCTGACCTACAACCGCCTGATCCAGGGCCTCAAGGCCGCTGAGGTCGAGGTTGACCGCCGCATGCTGGCCGAACTGGCCGTCTCTGACGCCAACGCCTTCGCAGCACTGGTGCAGGTTGCCAAGGACTCGCTGCCGGCTGACACTTCCGCGCCGGCCGTCGCAGCAGACGCCGCTCCGGCAAAGGCCCCCAAGGCCAAGGCTGCCAAGAAGCCGGCCGTCGAAGCCGCTGCCAACTAGCATCCCCGCGTTCAAGGACCGGCGGCAATAGCCACTAAAGTTCTTATATGAACGAAACCGGGCGCCCGCAAGACTTTCCACTCTCCAACCCCCGAGCTGATCGGGTGAGGGACGTGGCCAAGCTTGCAGGGCGCCCGGCCCGTTTAAAGCGCGGGCAGTTCCTGGCCGAAGGGCCGCAGGCTGTCCGTGAGGCCCTGGTGCTCCACCGCAAAAGGATTGCTGCGGGGGAGCCCGGGCTGGTCCACGACGTCTTCGCCAGCGAGGCCTGCCTGGATCGCCATCCGGAATTCGAGGAGTTGGCTGCCGGTGTCAACGCCCGGCTTGCCACCGACGAGGTACTGTCCGCCATGGCGGACACCGTCAATCCCCAGGGCATCATCGCCGTCTGCGCTTTCGTGGACGTGGACCTTGAGGCCGTGCTCGACGCCGGTCCCCGGCTCATCGCAGTGCTGTGCCAGGTGCGGGACCCGGGCAATGCGGGCACCGTCCTGCGGGCGGCCGACGCCGCCGGTGCAGACGCCGTGGTCCTGACCTCGTCCAGCGTTGATATCTACAATCCCAAGGCTGTCCGCTCAACGGCCGGATCCCTGTTCCATCTTCCGGTGGTCCTCGGAGCCGACCTGGTTGGACTGGCCGCCGCCTGCCGGGAACGCGGCATCGGCATCCTGGCTGCGGACGGATACGGGCAGCTGGACCTGGACCAACTGCAGGACGAAAACGCGGCCCGAAGGCTCGGTATATCCGGCACCGCCTCCGTCTATGCCCTTGAGCAGCCCACCGCTTGGCTGTTCGGCAACGAGGCCCAGGGCCTGACCGACGCCGAGCTCTCCCTGGCGGACCACCGCGTGGCCGTTCCTGTCTACGGGGCTGCGGAAAGCCTGAACGTCGGCACCGCCGCAACGGTGTGCCTCTACGCAAGTGCACGGTCCCAGAAACGGGCCTGACGGGCTTGCCGGCCGGAAACGCAGGGCGGGGGCCCACCTAAGGTGGGCCCCCGCCGTCGTAATTTTCACCAGTGGGCACCTGCGTGCCTCAAGCAGTGGTGAGTGTAGTTATGTGGTCCGGTTCCGGCCGGTGACGAAGCCGTAGATTCCGGCTACGACCAGGCCGCCGACAATGGCGAGCAGCCAGGAACCGAGGTTCCAGAATTCCATCCGGCCACCGCCGAACAGAAGGTCGCCGATCCAGCCGCCGACGATGGCGCCGACAACACCAAGCACGAGGCTGGTGACCCAGCCGCCGCCAACGGTGCCAGGCATGACTGCCTTGACGATTGCTCCTACAATGAGTCCGAGAATGATCCAGCCTAGAAAGCCCATGTCTCCTCCTACATTTTGTCGGAACTCACTACGGGTCCCGATTATGGCTTCAAGCTAACACACGGTGTGTTTGGTTGTCAGTAGGCTTAGTTCCAGTGTTTTTGCTGTCACCCGCAGTGGCGCGTGGTGCGTCAGGCCGCGACAGGCGGGTACGGTATTCCTTGCGGGCATCAACATTGTGCGGTGATCGCACCTGCAAATTTTCCAGCAATCCCTGAAGAGGTGAAGCTCACTTGGCTGCAAATGGCGGTACCAAGGCGATCGTCGCGGCTCTGGCTGCAAACCTGACCATCGCTGTACTGAAGTTCGTCGCTTTCATCCTGACCCTGTCGTCGTCCATGCTGGCAGAGGCCATCCACTCTGTCGCTGACTCCGGCAACCAGATCCTCTTGTTGGTGGGCGGCAAGCGCGCCCAGCGTGCCGCGAGCCCGCAACACCCCTTTGGCTACGGACGCGAGCGCTACATTTACGCGTTCATCGTCTCGATTGTGCTGTTCAGCGTCGGCGGCCTGTTTGCGCTGTTCGAGGCGTGGGAGAAGCTGCAGCATCCCCACGCCATCGAAGGCGACTTCTGGTGGGTTCCCCTGGCTGTGCTGATTGGGGCCATCATCGCCGAATCGTTCTCGTTCCGGACCGCGATCATCGAGTCCAACCACATCCGCGGCAAGCAGGGCTGGGTGCACTTCGTCCGCAATGCCAAGCAGCCCGAGCTGCCCGTAATCCTGCTGGAGGACCTCGGTGCACTGCTGGGCCTCGTGTTCGCACTGTTCGGCGTTGGCCTCACACTGATAACCGGCAACGGCACCTGGGATGCGCTCGGCACGGCGATGATCGGCTTCCTGCTGGTGGCCATCGCCATCGTGCTTGCCATGGAGACCAAATCGCTGCTGCTTGGTGAATCCGCTACCAAGGCGGACGTTGACCGGATCAGCACTGCGCTGGAGGCCGACGGAACCAAAATCATCCACCTGAAGACCCTGCACCTTGGCCCGGAAGAGCTGCTGGTGGCCGCCAAGATCAGCGTCGGCCCCGCCGCCACGGGTGCCCAGATCGCCACGGCGATCGACGACGCCGAAAGCCGGATCCGCGAAGCTGTACCCATTGCGCGGGTCATCTACCTGGAACCGGACGTGGAGCGCGCGCACGTCTGATCCCCGGCTCAGGGCCCGCCCGGCCCCTGAACGGCCGCTGGACCGAAACCTGTGTGACGCAGGCTAGGAAACCAGCGGCCTTTTGCGTTCCATCAGGCCGCTGATGACGGCAACGCCCAGGCCCAGAATTGCGAGGACTGCACCGACCAGCGCGGGCGCAACATAACCCCAGCCCCAGGCTATGACCAGCCCGCCCAGGAAGGCGCCCAGGGCGTTTGCCACGTTCAGGGCTGCGTGGTTGAGCGAGGAAGCAAGGGACGGGGCATCGGGGGAGGCATCCAGCAGCCGCGTCTGCAGGGCCGGCACCAGCAGCGAGCCCGCGCCGCCGACAACGAACACCATAACGAAGGCCGACCAGGGCCAGTGCACGGCCACCGCATAGACCACCAGGGCCACGGCGATTCCTGGCAGGACAAGGTAGATGGTCCCCATCACCGACTTGTCGGCAATCCGGCCGCCGACGATGTTTCCGGCCACCATGCCCAGGCCGTAGAGGGCCACCACCAACGGGAGGAAGGCCGGAGGGATGCCTGCCACGGAAGTCATGGTGTGCGCGATGTACGTGTACGTGGCGAAGAATCCGCCAAAACCGACGATGCCGATGAGGATGGCAAGCCAGACCTGCAGCCGCTTCAAGGCGCCGAGCTCCCGGCGGATGCTGGCGTCCGGGTGCGCTTCCTGGAACGGGACGAACTTCCAGAGCATCGCCAGCGTCACCAGCCCGATCAGGCCGACGAGCACAAACAGCAGGCGCCAGCCAAAAGCCTGGCCCAGCCAGGTGGCAAACGGAACCCCGATCACGTTCGAGATCGTCAGTCCGGCCATCACCATGGAGATGGCCCAGCCCCGTTTGGTCGGGGCCACCAGCGAAGCCGCGATCACGGCTGCCACACCGAAGAAAGCTCCGTGGGGCAGCCCGGCCGCGAACCTGGACAGGAGCATGGTGCCGTAATCCGGCGCGATGAAGGACGTGAGGTTGGCCAGGCTGAAGAACAGCATCAGCCCCAGGGCAAGATGCTTGCGTGGAAGCTTGGCGCCGACGGCGGCCAGGAGCGGCGCCCCGATAACCACGCCGAGTGCATAGGCGGAGATCAGGTGGCCCGCCTCCGGAGTGCCGATGCCCAGGCCCTGTTCCACCTCCTTGAGCAAGCCCATCATGGCGAACTCGGTGACGCCGATGCCGAAACCGCCCATCGCAAGGGACACGATGGCCAAGGCCAGGTGCTGGGTTCCCGCCTTAGGTTTGGTAGGGGTGAGGGTGGGCGTGGAAGTCATGGGCCTGCTTTTCGAAAGTTCCGTATAAATCTGATTACTGCAACGTAGGGGGAGCGGCCGGTATTCCGGTGAGCTGCTGGCTGAGGGTCCTGATGTGCCGGTGTCTGCTGTCGCGGCGCCAGGGGTGCCGGCGGGAGCGGCCTCAACCATTGTCCCCCATAGACTGTTGCGGTGACTGGACTCATCAATGTTGTTGGCGGAGCTGTTGTGGATTCGCTGAGTGCCCCTGCCCGGCTGCTGGTGGCTCGCCGCACTGCGCCGCCCCAGTTCGCCGGGATGTGGGAATTCCCGGGCGGGAAAGTGGAGCCCCTGGAGTCAGCGGAAGATGCCCTGCACCGCGAACTCCGCGAAGAACTCGGCATTAACGTACGGCTGGGCGCCGAACTGCCGGCGGAAACCGCAGCCGGATGGCCGCTGAATGCCAGGGCCTCCATGCGCGTATGGTTTGTCGAAATTGCCGACGGCGAACCCCGTCCCCTGGAAGACCACGATGAACTGCGCTGGCTGGACCTGTTGGGAAGTGACGAAGCCCTCACTCTTCCGTGGATACCTGCGGACTTCCCGATAGTCCGGGCCCTGCTCGCTGCCGTTGCCGGTTCGGGGCGCGTCTCACTGGAAACGTGAGCATGCCGGACGTGCCTGGCCGCCCGGCCCCTGCCTGCTCCGCTCCTGTCGGCCCGGCCCCTGCCTGCTCCGCTCCTGTCGGCCCGGCCCCTGTCTGCTCCGCTCCTGCCTGCGGCACAGCCGGAGCTGGCGCCGCTTAAGCATCGGTGCTCAGCGCACAACTGGCTAGAAGAGCGTTGGCTGTGCGGGGTCCTTCGTTGTATTGCCGCCGGCACTCCCGCCGGTGCCCTCAGTTCTGGCGCCGGCGGTCCCGGCCCCGCCCGGGCCACGGTGCTGCTTTTGGCCTCCGGCGGGGCGAGCTCCTGGTTCCGGAATGCTGCCCGCCGGATACTGGGCTTCTTCTTCCCGGGGGTCGTTAGCCAGGTCGCGGTGGCTGAAGCCGTGCGAACCCGTGAAGCCGTGCCGGGCCTTGAAGCAGCGGATCCGCCCCGCCAGCCACTGACGGTACTCCTTGGGCGCATAGGAGCCGGTGCCGTACAGCCGGCGGTAGCGGCCGGCGAGTTCGGGGTGGCGGGCGGCAATCCACTGCATGAACCATTCGCGCGTTCCGGGCTTCAGGTAGAGGGCTCCCGCAGTAACCCCGGTGGCACCGGCCGCAGCCAGTGAGCCGAACAGTGCGTCCAGGGCTTCGTCGCTGTCGGAGAGCCACGGCAGGATGGGCATGGCCATGACTCCGCATGGCAGGCCGGCTTCCCGCAACCTCGAGATGAGCTTGAGCCGCGCCCTAGGACCGGGAGTGCCCGGCTCGATCGCCTCGGACAGGTGTTCGTCGGTCATTGCCAGTGATATCCCGATTCCAACGGGTACCTGGGCTGCCGCGTGCTTGAGCAGCGGAATGTCCCTGGCCAGCAGGGTCCCCTTCGTGAGGATGGACAGGGGAGTTCCCGAGTCGGCCAGCGCGCGGATGATGCCGGGCATGAGCTGGTACCGGCCCTCGGCACGCTGGTACGGATCGGTGTTCGTGCCCAGCGCCACATGGTGATGGCCCCAGGACGGCTTCGCCAGTTCCTTGCGCAGGACCTCGGCGGCATTGATCTTGACCACCACCTGGCTGTCAAAGTCCAGGCCTGGGTCGAAGTCCAGGTAGGTGTGGCTTTTGCGGGCGAAGCAGTAGACGCAGGCATGGCTGCAGCCGCGGTAGGGGTTGATGGTCCATTCAAAAGGCATGCGCGAACCGGCCGGCACTTTGTTGAGCACTGACTTGGCGGTGACCTCATGGAAAGTGACGCCGGCAAACTCGGGGGTCGAAACGGAACGCACGAGCCCGGCCAGCGGCAGCAATGCCTGAACGGCCGGGGCGGCCGCCGGTGCGCTGCCAGGGCTGCTGTCTGCCCGTGCCGGCTGGAGTGCTTGTGCGTCCCATCTCATGGGTTCTATTCGAAGGTATGTTCTAATCAATGTCAAGGGGCTTTCTGCCGGGCCATGATTGCCGCCAGGGCCTGAACCTCCGGTTGTTACGCTGGGGCCATGATTCTGCTCACCGGATTTGAACCGTTTGGCGGCGAAACAATCAACCCGTCGTGGGTTGCAGCGGAAGCCGCCTCTGCAACCCTGCGCGCGGACGGCCACGCTGCCGCCGCCGTTGAGTTGCCGTGCGTGTTCGGACAATCCGTTGTGGTGCTGCGGGAGGCACTGCAGCACCACAAGCCGGAGCTTGTGATCTGTGTCGGGCAGGCAGGCGGGCGGCCGCGCATCTCCCTGGAACGCGTCGCCATAAACTGCGACGACGCCCGCATTCCGGACAACGCCGGAAACCGTCCCGTGGACGAAGAAGTCATCCCCGGCGGACCGGCAGCCTATTTCAGCTCATTGCCGGTGAAAGCTTCGCTCGCGGCGTTGCGTTCCGCGGGGATACCCGCGGAAGTCTCGCAAAGCGCCGGTACGTACGTCTGCAACCACGTCTTTTACGCCCTCATGCACGCGATAAACACCGCGCAAGAGCAAAGCGGGTCGGCTAACAGTGATTCGGAAGCAATCGCCACGCCCGCAACGCGGGGCGGCTTCATCCACGTCCCTTACGAGACGCAACAAGTGCCCAAAGGCAGCGGTACCCCGTCACTGCCTGCCGCCGTCATGGCGGAGGCGCTCGCCGTCGTCGTCCGTACCGCCCTGGCCACCACGGCGGACATCAGGCTCGCCGCGGGGAGCGTGCACTAGCCGGCTTTACCGCAGCTCCCACACAACACCCACCGTGGCAGACACACTCGACTGCCCCACCTCAATCCCCACGGAGTCCGTGGCCATCGCACGTTGCATTTTTGCCATCGGAATCGGGGGCTGGGGGCCGGGCTGCTGCGTCACTGAGACGACGGGGCCCAGCTCCATGCCGGCTAGCGCTGCGAACTGCCGGGCAGTGTCAAGGGCATCCTGCCAAGCGGCCTTGCGTGCCTGGGCGGCCACCGCGGCCGGGTCCGCAAAACCAAGGTCGAGCCCGTTCAACCTGACGTCATTGCCACCGGCCGCCACGGCGCCGGCGATGATGCCCGAGGAACCGGCAACATCCCGCAGCCGCACGGCAAGGACGCTCGATGCCACGTAGCCCGCCACGGTTTGGCCCTCGCCTTCCTTCCACACCACATCGGCGCGGACGTTCAGGCCCGCCGTGCTGATGTCCTGGTCAGCCACGCCGTGCTCGCGCAGTACCGCCGAGATTCCCGCGGCCGCCCTGCCGGCAGCGGAATACGCGGCGCCCACGTCCTCCCGGCGGCACTCCACGCCGATGGAAACCGTCAGCAGGTCCGGTACTGCTTCGGCGGTACCGGAGCCGGTGACCGTGACGGTCCTCGCGGTTTCGGTCATGTCATGCCTCGATTCCATCGGGCCGGCGGCCTTTTCGACCGGCTTTTCGGCCGTTTTGTTGACCGCCGCGTTTTCGGACTTTGTTGTTCGGGCCCTTGCTGTTCCGGACGTTGTCCTTTTCACGGCGGTGCGGACCCAGGTAACCGCCGGCCTCCAGGCCCGCGAGGCGCTCAAAGACGTTGGCGGATCCCGGGTTTCCCGTCCGGAGCAGCGACCACCCGGCCGCAAGGAAGTACAGCGGCAGGAAGGGCAGGCCCAGGCACCAGGCGTACTGGCTGCTGTGCCGTTCCTCATGCGCCAGCAGCACGGGATTGGACAGTGCCTCCGGTGCCTGCGCCCGGAACAGTACGACGTTCCCCACGGTGAACGCCTGGGCAAAGGGAAGGGGCCACCGGTAACCGGTGGCGATCAGCAGCCCACGCGGTCCGGGGCGGACTGCCGTGCGGGCGCATCGGGCCAGCAACAAGCCCAGCAGAGTCGTCGCATTCAGCACGTTGGCGATCTGCCGCAGCCGCTGTCCGGAGGTCATGAGGCCATGGTAGCGGGGGCCCGCAATCCGTGCTCCTGCCTCCCGGCGCTCCCGGCGCTCCTGGAAGGGCTGTCACCCCGGCTGCCGTGGCACGTTCAGCCGGGCGCATTCAACTAGACTGGGGGAGAGTGGCCGCCGGACGAATTCCGGCGAGCCCTGCCCTTTGTCACTTCACGCGGCCGCTGATAACGGCCGCGCGGATAGACAAGCCAGTGACGGACACGCTGCCGGTGCACCCGAACGCAGCTGGACGGTTCGCTGGCGATACCCGACTCGTAGCTAAGAACAGTAGATGACTGAAACTTTGCCGGGCGCTGCCATCCCGAACCCTCTGGATGAAGCCGCCATCACTGCCGCCGTAGACCACGCCGTCGCCGCCATTGCCGCCGCCTCCACCCTTGATGAGCTCAAGGCCGTGCGGCTTGCACACACCGGGGAGAAGTCGCCGCTGAGCCTTGCCAACCGCGAAATCGGCGGCCTGGCGAAGGACCAGAAGGCCGCTGCCGGAAAACTCATGGGGGCCTCCCGGGGACGCGTCAACAAGGCGCTCGCGGACCGCACCGCCGAGCTGGAAGCCGAAAATGATGCACGGATCCTCGTCGAGGAGACCGTGGACGTGACAGCCGCACCGCGCCGCCGCCGTGCCGGTGCACGCCACCCGCTGTCCACGCTGCAGGACCGCGTGGCGGACATCTTCGTCGGCATGGGCTGGGAAATCGCCGAAGGTCCAGAGGTCGAATCCGAGTGGTTCAATTTTGACGCTTTGAACTTCAAGCCGGACCACCCGGCCCGGGAAATGCAGGACACCTTCTTCGTGGAGCCCCCGGAAGCGCACCTGCTGATGCGCACGCATACCTCCCCGGTCCAGGTGCGCTCCATGCTGGAACGCGAAGTGCCGATCTACGTGCTGTGCCCGGGCAAGGTGTTCCGCACCGACGAACTGGACGCCACGCACACCCCCGTGTTCCACCAGTTCGAGGGCCTGGCCATCGACAAGAAGCTGAGCATGGCGGACCTCCGCGGAACGCTGGAGCACTTCGCCCGGCAGATGTTCGGTGACGAGGCCCAGATCCGGCTGCGCCCGAACTACTTCCCGTTCACCGAGCCGTCCGCAGAGCTGGACATCTGGCACCCCGGCGCCAAGGGCGGCCCGCGCTGGATCGAATGGGGCGGCTGCGGCATGGTCAACCCCAACGTCCTCCGCGCAGCCGGCATCGATCCGGACGTCTATTCAGGTTTTGCCTTCGGCATGGGCATCGAGCGCACGCTGATGTTCCGCAACGAGGTGGGCGACATGCGCGACATGATCGAAGGCGATGTACGTTTCAGCGAGCACTTCGGGATGGAGATCTAACAGTGCGTATCCCACTTTCCTGGCTGCGTGAATTCGCGCAGGTTCCGGCCCATGCAACGGCCGAAGATGTCATGGCAGAACTGGTCAAGGTCGGTTTTGAAGAAGAAGCGGTGCACCGCCCCACCGATACCCTCCGCGGTCCGGTCGTGGTGGGCCAGGTGCTGAGCCTGGTCAAGGAGCCGCAGAGCAACGGCAAGACCATCAACTGGTGCCAGGTCCGCGTGGTCCCCGAGGGCCAGGAGCAGACCCTCACCGGCAAGGGCATTGATCCTTCCGGTGTGCAGGGCATTGTCTGCGGCGCCCACAACTTCGTGGAGGGCGACAAAGTGGTGGTCACCCTGCCGGGCGCCGTGCTGCCCGGCGACTTCCACATCTCCGCCCGGAAGACCTACGGCCACCTCTCCGCCGGCATGATCGCCTCGGTGCGGGAACTGGGCATCGGCGAGGACCACGACGGCATCCTCGTGCTTTCCCGGATCGGGCTCGATCCGGAAATCGGCACGGACGCCATGGAACTCCTGGGCCTCTACGACCAGGCAGCCGAGATCAACGTGACGCCGGACCGCGGCTACGCGTTCTCCATCCGCGGCGTTGCCCGCGAGTACGCGCACGCCACCGGGACCTCCTTCACGGATCCCGCGTCAAAGGTGCAGGCACCGGCTGAACTGGCCGGCGGTTACGGCGTGAAGCTCAACGACGACGCTCCCATCTACGGCAAGCCCGGCTGCGACCGTTTCGTGGCCCGCACGGTCCGCGGCGTCAACGCCACCCGGCCGACGCCGCCGTGGATGGTTTCCCGCCTGCGGCTGGCCGGCATCCGCTCCATCTCCCTGCCGGTGGACATCTCGAACTACGTCATGCTGGAACTCGGCCAGCCCACGCACTGCTACGACCTGGACAAGCTGTCCGGCGACATCGTGGTCCGGCGCGCCGTGGCGGGGGAGAAGATCACCACCCTGGACGACAAGGAACGCAAGCTCGACGTCGAGGACCTCCTCATCACCGACGGCTCCGGTGCGATCGGCATCGCCGGGGTCATGGGCGGCGCCGCCACGGAAGTGAGCGATTCGACGTCGAACGTGCTGGTCGAGGCTGCGCACTTCGATGAAGTGTCGATCGCCAGGTCGCGCCGGCGCCACAAGCTGCCCTCCGAGGCGTCCAAGCGGTTCGAACGCGGTGTTGACTGGCACGTCGCGGGCATCGCGGCCCAGCGGGTGGTTGACCTCCTGGTGGAGCTGGCCGGCGGCACCGCGGACAAGGCGGGCACAGACGTCGGCACCGCCCCGGACGCCGTAAGCATCGAACTGCCGGGGGCGTTCGCCGCAGCGCGGATCGGCATTGATTTCACCGAGGAGCAGATCGTCACCTCGCTCGAGGACCTCGGCGCTGCCGTGGTGAAGAACGACGGCGGGTGGACGGTGACCGCCCCCAGCTGGCGGAACGACCTCGAAACCAAGGAAGACCTCTCCGAGGAAATCGCCCGGCTGGTGGGCTACGACAACATCCCCGCGACGCTGCCTGTGGCGCCCCCCGGACGCGGGCTTACGCGTGTTCAGCAGCAGCGCCGGCGGCTGGTCCAGGCCCTAGCCGACGCAGGGCTCACCGAGGTCCTGGCCTACCCGTTCGTGTCCAAGGCCGCGAACGACACCTTCGGCGTGGCCGAGCAGGGTGCCCCCCGCAAGGCTGTGAAACTGGCTAACCCGATCAGCGAGGAACAGGGCTACCTGCGGACGTCCATCCTGCCGGGCCTGATCGAAGTGGCCAAGCGCAACCACTCCCGCGGCTTCCGCGACCTGGCGGTCTTCGAGGCCGGCCTGGTGTTCCTGCCGGGCGAAACGGTGGGGACCCCCTCGATCCCGCCGCTCGGCGTCAAGCCCTCTGATGAGGTGCTGGACGCGCTGTACGACGGCGTTCCGGACCAGCCGCTGCACGTCGCAGCGGTGCTGACCGGCCATGATTCGCCCGCGGCTGCCTCCCACACGCCCCGCCACTGGGACTGGGCCGACGCCGTTGACGTCGCCCGCCTCGCCGGCGACGTCCTGGGCGTCGAAATCGTGGTCAGCCAGGGCCTCCACCAGGCGTTCCACCCGGGTCGCGCTGCGCAGCTGGCCCTGCGGTCCGGCGATGTCATCGGCTACGCCGGCGAACTGCACCCCAAGCTGCTGGCCGCGCACGACATGCCGGCACGCTCGGTGGCGCTCGAGTTCAACGCCGACGCCCTGTTCGAAGCTGCCGCGGATGTCATCGTGGCGAAGCACATCTCCGGCTTCCCGGTGGCCACCCAGGATGTGGCCCTGGTGGTTCCGCAGGAGATCCCGGCCGACGACGTCCTGGCCGCCCTCCGGGAAGGTGCCGGCGAGCTGCTGGAAGACGTGGCTCTCTTCGACGTGTACGCAGGCAAGAGCATCGAGGACGGCAAGAAGTCGCTGGCCTTCGGCCTCCGTTTCCGCGCCGCGGACCGGACGCTCACCGCGGACGAGGCCTCGGCCGCACGCGAAAGCGCCGTTGCGCTAGCCGCGGAGCGTTTCGGAGCCGTTCAGCGCTAGCCCGGCTGGCGCAGTAAGCGGAAGGGCGGGCAGGTGTCATCACAGCTTGTGGTGAGCGCCTGCCCGCCCTTTCGCGTACCCGGGCCGGATCCGGCCCGGGCTGCCGCAGTGCTGGAACGGGCGGCCACGGCCGCTCATGGATGTGCCTGGGTGAATACGGGTCAGGGGATCAGGATGAGCTTTCCCGTGGTGCGGCGCTGTTCCAGGTCGTCGTGGGCCTGGGCAGCCTTCGCCAGGTCATAGCGGCCGCCGATCCGTACCTTGAGGCTGCCGTTGGCGGCTGCCGCGAAGATCTCATCGGAACGCCAGCGGCGTTCCTGGGCGTTGCGCAGGAAATGGTTTATGGTCGGCCGGGTCAGGTACAGGGAGCCGCCGGCATTGAGTCGCTGCGGATCGAACGGCGGTACCGGACCGGACGCAGCGCCGAAGAGAACCAGCGTGCCGCGGACCCGCAGGGCGCTGAGGGAACCGTCGAAAGTGTCTTTCCCGACGCCGTCGTACACTGCGTCCGCGCCGGTTCCGTCGGTCAGTTCCCGGACGCGTGTTGAGAAACCTTCGTAGCGAAGCACGTGGTCGGCGCCGGCCTCGCGGGCCAGTTTTTCCTTGTCGTCGCTGGAGACGGTGGTGACGACCCGTGCCCCCTTGGCCTTGAGCAGTTGGATCATCAGCAGGCCCACGCCGCCGGCCCCGGCATGGACCAATATTGTGTGGCCCGGCTCCACCCGGAAGGAGGAGTTGATGAGGTAGTGCGCGGTGATCCCTTGGAGGGGAAGCGCGGCTGCGGTGAAATCGTCCACGCCCCGGGGGACGGGCAGCGCCTTGTCCTCGTCGACGAGGATGTAGCCTGCGTAGCAGTTGACGCCTTCAGCCGTGGCCACCCGGTCGCCGGGGGAGTACACCGTCACCGCGTCGCCGACTTCCTCCACGGTGCCGGCTGCCTCGGAACCCGGGGTAAAGGGATAGGCCACCTTGTAGGTGCCGCTGCGCTTGTAGGTGTCAATGAAGTTCACGCCGGTTGCGGAGACCCTGACCAGAAGCTGGCGGGGACCGGGCACCGGACGCTCCACCCGGGTCAGTTCCAGAACATCAGGCCCGCCTGCCTGTCGGGCGACAACTGCATGCATCATGTGGCTCCTTCCCTGGGCTGGGATTTCCAGGCCCGGATACTGGAACCATCCTAGGGACAGGGCCGTCAACGACGAAGTGACGGCCGGTAACCGGCCGTCACTTCGGGCGGACGTGTGCTGCGGGGCCCGTTTAGAAGCGGCGCGTAACAGTGGCCATGGGGCATTCGAAGTGCCGCCCCGCGGAGAGCCCTACGTCATTGAGGTAGCGGACGATGATGCCGTACGACTGCAGCAGGGTGGTCTCCGTATAGGGAACCTGGTGCTTCGCGCAGAACTCCCGGACGATCACAGCGGCCTTGTCCAGTTGCGGCCTGGCCATGTCGGGGAAGAGGTGGTGCTCGGCCTGGCGGTTGAGCCCGCCCAGCAGGATGTCCATAAAGCGGCCGCCGGAGATGTTCCGTGACGTCAGGACCTGGCGGCTGAAGAAATCCACGCGGCTGTCTGCGGGCAGCACCGGCATGCCCTTGTGGTTCGGGGCAAACGAGGCGCCCATGTAGAAACCGAAGACGGCGAGCTGGACGCCGATGAATGCCAGGGCCATCCCCCACGGCAGGAACGTGAAGGCAAGGACGGGCAGGCTGCCGAGGCGGACGAACAGGATGGGAAGCTCTACCCAGCGGTGCGTGACCTTGGCCCGGCGGAGGACGAACCTTACCGAATCGATCTGCAGGCCGAGGCCCACCAGGAACAGCAGCGGGAAGAAGAACCAGCCCTGCCTGCGCGTCAGGAAAGCGAACCGGCCCCGGCGGGCGGCCACGGCTTCGGTATGGAAGGCGATGGGACCAGGTGCGATGTCCGGGTCCTTGGAAATCACGTTCGGGTGGTTGTGGTGCGCGCCGTGCTTTTGCTCCCACCAGGAGTAGCTCATGCCAGCTACAGAGGTTGCGAGCAGCCGCGCGGCCCAGTCGTTGGCACGGCGGGAGGCGAAAATCTGGCGGTGTCCGGCCTCATGGGCCAGGAAACTCAGCTGCGTGCAAAGGATGCCTACTGCGGCTGCGATGAGGAGCTGGAACCAGCTGTCGCCGATGAGTGCGAAGCCGAACCACGTGGCGGTCATCAGGAGCACCAGGCTGGCGAAGAGCGTGACGTAGAAGCCGACGCGGCGTTCGAGCAGGCCCGCGGCCTTGACGCTTTTGAGAAGCTCTGAATAGCTCAGCACAACGGCGTTCGGCTGCCGGACGCGCGGCTGCGGGCGCTCTGAAGTGATGGTGGGGGTCATGAAACGTCTGCCTCGTAACTGTCACGGGCAACATTGCTTCCGACATTCGGACTGCACGGTCAGGATCACCCTTCATCCAGCATACGGTGCCGGGAAAAAACAGAGGCACGGCGGACTCCGACGGGCAGGCAAGATCGTATGCATAAATATCGGGCTCTATGCATAGTCTTGCTGTATAGTCGACACCATGACTATTTCTGTTGCCGTATCCGGCGCGAGCGGCTACGCCGGCGGCGAGGTCCTCCGGCTGCTGGCCGGTCACCCCGACGTCACCATCGGCGCCATCACAGCCCACAGCAACGCCGGTTCCAGACTAGGCGAATTGCAGCCGCATCTCCATGGACTGGCCAGCCGGATCCTTGAGGACACCACGGTGGAGAACCTCTCCGGCCACGACGTGGTGTTCCTGGCGCTTCCGCACGGTGCCTCGGCAGAGATCGCAGCCCAGCTGCCCGAAGGCACCCTCGTGATCGACGCGGGCGCGGACCACCGCCTGGAAGACTCCGCCGCCTGGGAAAAGTTCTACGGCTCGGCCCACGCCGGAACCTGGCCCTACGGGCTGCCCGAACTCCCCGGCCAGCGGGAAAAACTGAAGGGAGCCAAGAGGATCGCCGTGCCGGGCTGCTACCCGACGTCGGCCCTGCTGGCGCTCACGCCCGGGTTCGCCGGCAGCCTCCTCCAGCCCGACGACGTCGTGATTGTCTCTGCGTCGGGCACCTCGGGTGCCGGTAAAGCAGCGAAAGTGAACCTCATCGGCTCCGAGGTCATGGGATCGATGAGCCCCTACGGCGTGGGCGGCGGCCACCGGCACACCCCTGAGATCGAACAGGGGCTTGGCAACGCCGCGGGTGAGCCCGTGAGCGTATCCTTCACGCCCACCCTCGCACCCATGGGCCGCGGCATCCTCACCACGGCAACAGCCCGGGTGAAGCCCGGCGTCACGGCAGCAGAGCTCCGCCGGGCCTGGGAAGAGGCGTACGACGACGAGCCGTTCGTGCACCTGCTCCCGGAGGGCCAGTGGCCCGTCACCAAGGCCGTGCAGGGCTCCAACCACGCCGTGATGCAGCTGGCCTTCGACGCCCACACCGGGCGCGTCATCGTCACGTGCGTCATCGACAACCTGACCAAGGGGACTGCCGGCGGCGCCGTCCAGTCCATGAATATCGCCCTTGGCCTGGCGGAAACCGCCGGCCTCAACCTGCAGGGAGTTGCCCCGTGACCGTTACCGCCCCGAAAGGATTCCGGGCCGCCGGCGTCAAAGCCGGCCTGAAGGCGTCCGGAAACCCTGACCTCGCCCTCGTGGTCAACGACGGCCCCGCCAAAGCGGCAGCGGCAGTCTTCACCTCGAATCGAGTGGCGGCGGCGCCCGTGCACTGGTCCCGCCAGGTCGTGAAGGACGGCCGCGTTGACGCCGTCATCCTCAACTCCGGCGGAGCCAACGCCTGTACCGGACCCCAGGGCTTCCAGAACACCCACGCCACCGCCGAAAAGACCGCCGAAGCGCTGGGCGTGTCCGCCACGGACGTCCTGGTCTGTTCCACCGGCCTGATCGGTGAGCAACTGCCCATGGACAAGGTCATTCCGGGCATCGGCGCGGCCACAGCGGCCCTCAGTGCCGACGGCGGCGCCTCGGCCGCCACGGCGATCATGACCACGGATTCCGTGTCCAAGGAAGCGGTATTCACCGGCAGGGACGCCGAAGGCAACGAATACACCATCGGCGGCATGGCCAAAGGTGCAGGCATGCTTGCCCCGGGACTGGCCACCATGCTGGTGGTCATCACCACCGACGCGGACATCCAGCCGGAAATGCTCGACGTCGTGCTCCGCGACGCTACCCGGGTCACCTTTGACCGGGCGGACTCGGACGGCTGCATGTCCACCAACGACACCGTGGTGCTGCTGTCCTCTGGCGCCTCCGGCGCCGTGCCCTCTGCCGAGGAGTTCGGTCCGGGACTGACGCAGGTCTGCGCCGAACTGGCCCGCAAACTGATCGGTGACGCCGAGGGCGCCAGCCACGACATCGCAATCCGCACGTTCAACGCAGCCAGCGAAAAGGAAGCCGAAATCGTCAGCAGGGCGGTGGCCCGTTCCAACCTCTTCAAGGCGGCAATCTTCGGCAAGGACCCCAACTGGGGCCGCGTGTTGTCGGCGGTCGGCACCACCGACGCAGCGTTCGAACCGGACCAGCTGAACGTTTCCATGAACGGCGTCCAGATCTGCCGGAACGGAAGCATCGGCGAGGACCGCAGCCTGGTGGACCTGGAGCCGCGCGAGGTCCTGGTGGAGATCGACCTGCAGGCCGGGGAGGCCGAAGCCACGATCTGGACCAACGACCTGACGCACGACTACGTCCACGAAAACAGCGCCTACTCCAGCTAAGCCCTTCCCGGAAGGACGAGCAGCATGAACACCCAGACACGCGAGAACACCTCCATGTTGGATGCCCAGGACAAGGCGGGCACCCTGATTGAGGCCCTGCCGTGGATCCAGCGCTTCGCCGGCACCACCATGGTGATCAAGTACGGCGGCAACGCCATGGTCAACGATGAACTCCGCCGTGCCTTCGCCGAGGACGTGGTCTTCCTGCACCATGTGGGCATCCACCCCGTGGTGGTGCACGGCGGCGGTCCCCAGATCAACGCCATGCTCGGGCGGCTGGGCATCGAGTCCGAATTCAAGGGCGGTCTGCGCGTCACCACCCCGGAGGCAATGGACGTGGTCCGCATGGTGCTGACCGGCCAGGTGGGCCGCGAGCTCGTGGGCCTGATCAATTCCCACGGACCGTACGCCGTCGGCATGTCCGGTGAGGACGGCGGCCTGCTCCGCGCCGTCCGCACCGGCACGGTGGTGGACGGCGAGGAAGTGGACCTGGGCCTCGTTGGCGAAGTGGTGGGCGTCAATCCGGAAGGCGTCGTGGACATCCTCGCAGCCGGCCGGATCCCGGTGATCTCGACTGTTGCCCCGGAAATCGCGGGCGACGGAAACACCACCGGGCAGGTGCTCAACGTCAACGCGGACACCGCGGCGGCCGCCGTCGCCTCCGCCCTGGGCGCGTCCAAGCTGGTTATCCTGACCGACGTCGAGGGCCTCTACGCCAACTGGCCGGACAAATCATCGCTGATCTCGTCCCTGACCGCTTCCGAGCTGCGGGAGATGCTGCCGCGGCTGGAGTCCGGGATGATCCCCAAAATGGCCGCCTGCCTTAAGGCGGTTGATGACGGCGTGGAGCGCGCGCACATTGTGGACGGGCGCCTGCCCCACTCCATGCTGCTGGAAACTTTCACTACCGCGGGCATCGGCACGCAGGTGGTACCGGACGAGGAAACGAACGCATGAGCCAGATTGAAAAGTCCCCGGTGGTCGAACTGGTGGAGACCCGCGGCCACACCACCGGAGCCGAGTGGCTGAACCGCTACTCCTCCTCGCTCATGGGCGTCTTTGGCACTCCGCAGCGGGTCCTGGTCCGCGGGGCCGGGTGCCTGGTCTGGGACGCCGACGGGAAGGAATACCTGGACCTGCTTGGGGGCATCGCCGTGAACGCCATGGGCCACGCCCATCCCTTCGTGACGTCGGTGATCGCCAGCCAGCTGGCCACCCTGGGCCATGTCTCCAACTTCTTCACCAGCCCCACGCAGATCGCGCTGGCCGAAAAGCTGCTCGAACTGACCAAGGCGCCGGCAGGTTCCAAAGTGTTCTTCGCGAACTCCGGCACCGAAGCGGTCGAAGCCGCGTTCAAGCTCGCGCGCCGCAACTCCGGCGCAGGCGTGTCGGCTGAACCTAAAAGCCGGACCAAGGTCATCGCCCTCGAAGGTGCCTTCCACGGACGGACCATGGGCGCCCTGGCCCTGACCGCCAAGGAAGCGTACCGTGCACCCTTCGAACCGCTGCCCGGCGGCGTTGTCCACATCCCGTTCGGGGACGTCGACGCCCTGCTGGCCGCCATCGATGAAACCACCGCGGCCGTGTTCCTCGAACCGATCCAGGGCGAAGCCGGTGTCCGGCCCCTGCCCGCCGGCTACCTGCAGGCCGCACGCGAGGCCACCACGAAAGCCGGCGCACTGCTGATCCTCGACGAAGTCCAGACCGGCATCGGCCGCACGGGCAAATGGCTGGCCAGCGAAGACGCCGGCATCGTCCCGGACGCAGTGACCCTCGCCAAGGGCCTCGGCGGCGGTTTCCCGATCGGAGCGCTGGTCACCTTCGGACCTGAAACCTCCTCGCTCCTCACCGCAGGCCAGCACGGCACCACCTTCGGCGGGAATCCCGTGGCCACGGCCGCCGCACTGGCGACGCTGCACGCGATTGAAAGCCAGCGCGTCCTGGACAACGTCCGCACCGTGGGTGAGCGCCTGCGCTCAAAGCTGGCCGCGGTCGACGGCGTCACGGAAGTCCGGGGCGAAGGCCTCCTGATCGGCTTTGACCTGGATGCGGACATCGGGCCCTCCGTGGTCAGTGCAGGGCTGGACGCCGGATTCATCGTCAATAGCCCCGGTCCGCGCACCATCCGCCTCGCCCCGCCCCTTATCCTTACCGCCGAACAGGCCGACAGCTTCGTCCAGGCGCTGCCCGCGCTCCTCCAGACTGCAAAGGATGCCCAGTGACCAGCTCCGCAACCACCCGCCACTTCCTCAAGGACACGGACCTCACCCCGGCCGAACAGGCCGAGGTTCTGGACCTCGCCGTGCGCATGAAGGCCTCGCCCTACAGCATCCAGCCGTTTGCGGCCGACGGCAGCGGACGCAAGACCGTGGCCGTCATCTTCGACAAGACGTCCACCAGGACCCGCGTCTCCTTCGCCACCGGCGTGGCGGACATGGGCGGAAACGCCCTCATCATCAACCCGGGTGAGGCGCAGATCGGGCACAAGGAATCGGTGGAGGACACCGCCAAGGTCCTGGAGCGCATGGTCTCCACCATCGTCTGGCGCACCGGCGCGCACGCCGGGCTGGTGGCGATGGCCGAGAACTCCAAGGTCCCCGTCATCAACGCACTGTGCGACGACTACCACCCCTGCCAGCTGCTGGCCGACCTGCTGGCCGTCAAGGAACACAAGGGTGAGCTCAAGGGCCTCACCATGAGCTACCTCGGGGACTCCGCCAACAACATGGCGAACTCGTATCTGCTGGCCGGCGTGACAGCCGGGATGCATGTCCGCATCGCCGGTCCGGACGGCTACCTGCCGGCAGCGGACATCGTCGCAGCGGCGGAGGAGCGGGCCGCGGAGACAGGCGGCTCGGTGCTGATCACCACGGACGCCGCGGAAGCCCTCAAGGGCGCCGACGTCGTCGCCACCGACACCTGGGTGTCCATGGGCCAGGAAGCCGAAAAGGAAGCCCGGCTCCAGCTGTTCCGCGACTATTCCGTCGACGAAGCGGCGATGCAGCTCGCGGCGCCGGACGCCGTCGTGCTTCACTGCCTGCCGGCTTACCGGGGCTATGAGATCTCCGCAGGCGTCATTGACGGACCGCAGTCGATCGTCTGGGATGAGGCGGAAAACCGCCTGCACGCCCAGAAAGCGCTGATGGCCTGGCTCATGCACCGCTCCGGACTTGCATTCGTCGACGGTCTTGCTCCTGTTGAAGGCACCGGGGAGAGCACGTTCTAGTGTCCACCAACCCGTCGGCGGCGCAAGGCGCCAGCCCGGCCACCAAAACGGCCAGGCTGGCGCGGATTACGGCGATCCTGACCGGTGAATCCGTCCGCTCGCAGGCGGAACTGGCAGCGCTGCTGGCGGACGACGGCGTCCAGGTCACCCAGGCCACCCTGTCCCGCGACCTCGTGGAACTCGGCGCCGTCCGGGTCCGCGGCAAGGACGGCGTCCTCGTGTACGCCGTCCCCGGGGAGGGCGGGGAGCGTGCCGCCAAGGCCGGCGTCACCCAGGAAATCCTGGACGCCCGGCTTGCCCGGCTGTGCGGAGAGCTGCTCGTGACGGCGGAAGCCTCGGCCAACATCGTGGTGCTCAGGACGCCGCCGGGAGCGGCGAACTTCCTGGCACTTGCGATCGACCATTCCGTCATGCCGTCCATCCTGGGGACCATTGCCGGGGACGACACCGTGCTGCTGGTCACCCGCGAGCCGCTGGGCGGCGCGGACGTAGCCGCCCGCTTCCTGCAGTTCGCCGAGGAAGCCGGCCAATAAGCTTGAAGACGACAAGAACCAACAACTAAGGAGCATTTTCTGTGACTGAGCGTATTGTTCTGGCTTACTCCGGTGGCCTCGATACTTCCGTGGCCATCGGCTGGATCGGCGAAGCCACCGGCGCCGAGGTCATCGCAGTGGCGGTTGACGTGGGACAGGGCGGCGAATCGCTGGAGACCATCCGCCAGCGCGCCCTCGGCTGCGGCGCCGTGGAAGCCTACGTGGCGGACGCGAGCGACGAGTTCGCCAACGAATACTGCGTGCCCACCCTGAAGGCCAATGCCCTCTACCAGGGCCACTACCCGCTGGTTTCCGCCATCTCCCGCCCGGTGATCGTCAAGCACCTGGTCAAGGCCGCCCGCGAATTCGGCGCCACCACGGTTGCGCACGGCTGCACTGGCAAGGGCAACGACCAGGTCCGCTTCGAAGTCGGCATCCAGACCCTCGGCCCGGACCTGAAGTGCATCGCCCCGGTCCGCGACCTCGCCCTCACCCGCGACAAGGCCATCGCCTTCGCCGAGGAAAAGGGCCTGCCGATCGAGACCACCAAGAAGAACCCGTACTCCATCGACCAGAACGTCTGGGGCCGCGCCGTGGAAACCGGCTACCTCGAAGACATCTGGAACGCCCCCACCAAGGACATCTACGACTACACGGCAGCCCCGGAATTCCCGCCGGCACCCGATGAGGTCACCATCTCCTTCGAGGCCGGCGTTCCCGTGGCGATCGACGGCGTCAAGGTCACCCCGCTGCAGGCCATCAGGGAACTCAACCGCCGCGCAGGCGCACAGGGCGTCGGCCGGATCGACGTCGTCGAAGACCGCCTCGTCGGCATCAAGTCCCGGGAAATCTACGAAGCCCCGGGTGCCATGGCGCTGATCACCGCGCACAAGCACCTCGAGGACATCACCATCGAGCGCGAACAGGCACGCTTCAAGGCCACCGTCGGCCAGCGCTGGGCCGAACTCGTGTACGACGGCCAGTGGTTCTCCCCGCTCAAGCGCTCCCTGGACGCCTTCATCGAAGACACCCAGAAGTACGTCTCCGGCGACATCCGCATGGTGCTGCACGGAGGCCAGGCGATCGTCAACGGACGCCGCTCCGAGACCTCGCTCTACGACTTCGACCTCGCCACCTACGACACCGGCGACACCTTCGACCAGTCCATGGCCCGCGGCTTCATCGAGCTGTGGGGCATGTCCGCCAAGGTTGCCTCCGGCCGCGACATCCGCGTCGCAGGAAAGTAGCCCCTGTGGCTGAGCAGGAAACCACATCCGGGGCGCGCTCGGGGACCAACACCGGTGCGTTGTGGGGCGGCCGCTTTGCCGGCGGCCCCGCGGACGCCCTCGCGGCGCTGAGCAAGTCCACCCACTTTGACTGGCGGCTGGCACGCTACGACATCGCCGGGTCCAAGGCGCACGCCCGCGTGCTGCACAAGGCTGGTCTGCTGGACGACGCCGAGCTCGAAGGCATGCTTGCTGCCCTCACGCAGCTGGATGACGACGTCGCTTCAGGCGCCTACCTGCCCGCGGAGTCCGATGAGGACGTCCACGGCTCGCTGGAACGCGGACTGATCGAGCGTGCAGGGACCCAGCTGGGCGGCAAGCTCCGCGCCGGGCGTTCGCGCAATGACCAGGTGGCCACGCTCGGCCGCATGTTCCTTCGCGACCACGCCCGCATCATCGCCCGGGGCGTCCTGGCCACCATCGAGGCACTGGTGGACCAGGCGAAGGCGCACCAGGGTGTGGCCATGCCCGGCCGCACCCACCTGCAGCACGCGCAGCCGGTCCTGCTCAGCCACCACCTGCTGGCCCACGCCTGGGCGCTGCTGCGCGATGTGCAGCGGTTCCAGGACTGGGACAAGCGCGCCGGCGTTTCGCCCTACGGTTCGGGTGCCCTCGCGGGCTCCTCACTCGGCCTGGACCCGGAGGCCGTGGCCGCGGACCTGGGCTTCTTCTCGGCGGCCCACAACTCGATCGACGGCACCGCATCCCGCGACGTCTTCGCCGAGTTCGCTTGGGTCTGCTCCATGATCGGCGTGGACCTGTCCAGGATCTCGGAGGAAGTGATTTTCTGGGCCACGAAGGAGTTCTCCTTCGTCACGCTGCACGATTCGTACTCCACCGGTTCCTCGATCATGCCGCAGAAGAAGAACCCGGACGTGGCAGAGCTTGCCCGCGGCAAGGCCGGACGCCTGATCGGCAATCTGACCGGGCTGCTGGCCACGCTCAAGGGCCTGCCCCTGGCATACAACCGGGACCTGCAGGAGGACAAGGAGCCGGTGTTCGACGCCGCCGACACCCTGGAGCTGCTGCTCCCGGCAGTCTCGGGCATGATCGCCACGCTGAAGTTCAACACCGAACGGATGGAATCGCTGGCACCCCAAGGCTTCGCGCTGGCCACGGACATTGCCGAATGGCTGGTCCGCCAGGGCGTGCCGTTCCGCGAGGCGCACGAGCTCTCCGGCGCCGCCGTACAGCAGGCCGAAAGCCGCGGCGTCGAGCTGTGGGACCTGACGGACGAGGAATATGCCGCCATCTCGGAGCACCTGACGCCGGAGGTCCGCACGGTCCTCAGCACGGAAGGTTCGCTCAACAGCCGGAACTCCCAGGGCGGCACCGCACCGGCCGCCGTCGAACGCCAGCTCGTGGCGCTCGAAACCGAGCTGGCGGGCGTCCGAGGGTACGCGGGCTAACAGCCGCACGCTCTCTCAATTTTTGCAGCGTTTCCGTCGACCCTCCTGCACCACCTGCAGGAGGGTCGGCGGATTTCCCGCGAAAGGTGAGAGAGCGTTGTGCGTTTACCGCCCGGGAACCCCGCTAACATGGCGCGATGAGCGAATCCTTCCGCCGATACCTCAGGGCCCTGCCGGATTTCCCCGAGGATCTTCCGGACTTTGACGCAGCAGCGGCGCCGGTCGACCCCGCCGAGCTGTTCTGGCAGTGGCTCGCGGTGGCTCTGGCCGCCGGGGAACCCCAGCCGCACGCCTGCAGCGTGGCCACGGCGGGGGAAGGCGGCCAGCCGTCGGCCCGAATGCTGATCCTGAAAGACATCGACGACGACGGCTGGCACATCGCGACGTCCCGCACCACCGTTATGACCGGGGTTCGGCGCGCGGCCTGCGTTAGGGGCAATTAGCTGTCCGCTACGATGGCGGGTATGACCGCAATCGCACCCGACGCGCTGCTCACCGAACTTCATAAAGCCGCCGACGCCGTTGCCGCCCAGGCAGCCAAACTCGCCGAAGAAGACGTCGCGGCACCCTCAGCCCTGCCGGGCTGGACGCGGGGGCACGTCCTCGCGCACATCGCCGGAATCTCAAACGCCATGGCCCGGCAACTCGAATACGCTGGCCGCGGGGAGACAGTGGAGCTGTACGACGGCGGCTACGAAGGCCGCACGAAAGCGATCGAAATGGCCGCCGGCCACACCTTGGCGCAGCACCGCGAAGATCTGGACCGGGCGCTGGAACGGGTTCTGCGGGCGTTCGACGCACTGGACGCGGACGCTTGGCAGGTTCCGATCTCCTATCGCAGCGGAGTGGTGCTGGACGGCGGTTTCGCCCTCTGGCGCGAGCTGGTGATCCACGGCTCGGACCTCAACACGGGGCGCGGGCCTGAAACCTGGAGCCGCGGTTTCTGCGAGCATCTGTTCGATTTCCTGGCGGCCCGGGTGCCGGAGGGGCAGCGGTTCGTGCTGCAGCCCCTCGGCCTTCCGCCGGTGACCCTAGGCATCGGAAACCGGTCCATTGTCATCAACGGAATGCTGACGGACATTGCTGCGTGGTTGGCGGGACGGGAGGCTTCACTCAGCAGCCTGCGCGCCTCGGCTGCTGCCGACGATGTTGAGCTTCCCGAACTGCTGCCCTGGCCGTCGGGCGTTCCGGCCGCCCAGTAGGAAGCAGCGTTTCCGCCCGGGGTCAGCGCCTTTCCCGGCCCAGCAGGCTTTCCTTGACGGTCAGCCCCCACCTGAAACCGCCCAGTGTCCCGTCCGTCCGCACCACGCGGTGGCACGGCACGAACAGGGCCGCCGCGTTCAAGGCGCAGGCACTCGCAGCGGCCCGAACGGCTTTCGGGTTCCCGGACAACTCCGCGTATTCCGTGTAGGTGACCGGCCGCCCCGGGCTGACCGTACGGAGGACGTCCCAGGCATGGCTGCGGAACGGCCCAGACTTTTGCAGCACCCGCACCCGCATGGCAGGTTCCGGATCCCCGGCGTAAAAGGCATCAACGGCATCCGAAATGTCGCCAAGCTCCTGGACCGGGACGAATTCATCCGGCAACAGTTCGGGATGGATCTGGCCCGTCAGTTCCGCAGTCTCAGCAGTCCAGCCGGACGCCAGGACGGCACCGTCGCGGGCAATGATGGTGAACGGACCGTCCGGGGTGGACATGGTCAGCAACTCGGCTTTCATGGTTTTCGCTTTCTAGCGTTAATCCGCCGGAACGGCGGACAGGGCTGGTTGCCGGGACTGCAGCTGGGGTCCCGGGTGCGTTTCCGGCTGGAGCTTGGGATTTGCTTTGGGCTTGGAACGCAGGGCGGCCGCCCGCCAGAGGTGCATCGTGGCGTAGGAACGCCACGGGCTCACTTCGTTGAAATCCGGTGCATGTCCGCCTTGCTGCCGGCCGCCCGCCTGCACCCCGGCCACTTGGGTGCCTGCCCCCTGCATGCCTGCATCGAGGGCGAGGATGCCGTTGCGGACGGCCGCGTCGTTGGCCAGGAACACATCCGGGGCGCCGATCACCCGCATGGCCACGTATCCCACGGTCCAGGGTCCCACCCCCGGCAGCGGCAGGAGCTTGGACTGCAGTCCGGCAAGGTCATCGCCGTAGCCGAACTCCAAATCCCCGGAGGCCATGGCTGCGGCGGCAGCACGGACAGAGTCGATCCGCCGCTGCGGACCGCGAAGTAGGCCGAAACCCGGGTCCGTGATCTGGGCGGCCGTGGGAAACAGCCGGTGGAGTCCGTCCGCGGGCACCAGGCTCTCGCTTCCGCAGGCGGACAGCTGCGTCAGGGCGGTCCGGGCCGCCGCGACGGTAATTTGCTGCCCGATCATCGCCCGGATCAATAACTCCTGCGGGTCCACCGCCCCGGGCATCCGCATGCCGGGGAAGGCTTTCACGGTTGGTGCCAGGCGGGCGTCTGCTTCCAGGGC
Source organism: Arthrobacter sp. ISL-72 (assembly GCF_018613755.1). Lineage (GTDB taxonomy): Bacteria > Actinomycetota > Actinomycetes > Actinomycetales > Micrococcaceae > Arthrobacter. The sequence continues at coordinate 6,487 of NZ_JAGGPP010000008.1, read as the reverse complement.
GCCGTCGATGGCCACCGGGTCGGCGTCGAGATCCAGGAGCCGCCGGACCCGGCTCAGGAGTGACGGCAGGTCCCGCAGGTCCACCGCGCCGATGGTGAGGATCAGGGGCCGCCCCGGCGCGCCGCCGTCGTACTTCACGCTGAAGCGGGCATCGGCGTGGGGGAGCCGCAGGGTCCGCGCGTAGGAGGTTGCGGTGCCGGACTCGATCCCGGGAAGGGAACGCACGGCCAGGAATTCGAAGATGCCCGGATCGAACGGTTCGCGGTACGGCAGGTTGAGCGTCAGCGCCGTTGTGGCGGCCGCTGTCCGATGGTGCCGGCCGGTGCCCCTCAGGGCGGTCGGCGTCATGTCGAAGACCTCGCCGATGGTGTCGTTGAACTGGCGGACGCTGCTGAAGCCGGCGGCAAAAGCTACGTCAGCGAGTTTCATCCGGGTGGACACGAGCAGGGTCCGGGCGGTCTGGGCCCGGCTGGCCCGTGCCAGTGAGAGCGGGCCGGCGCCCAGTTCGTGGGTCAGGATCCGGTTGAGCTGCCGTGAGGAGTAACCCAGCCGGGAGGCGAGGCCCTCCACGCCGTCGCGGTTGATCACGCCGTCGTTTATGAGGCGCATGGCACGGCCGGCGATGTCGGAGCGGAGGTTCCAGGCCGGCGTGCCCGGGACGGCTTCGGGAAGGCAGCGCTTGCAGGCACGGTACCCCGCGTCATGGGCGGCAGCGGAGGTTTCGTAGAACGTGACGTTCTCCGCCTTCGGCGTCCGGGCCGGGCACGAAGGCCGGCAATAGATGCCGGTGGTCCGGACAGCGGTGTAGAACTGCCCGTCGAAACGGGTGTCCCGGGCATCGATTGCCCGGTAGCGCTGCCAGAAGTCCATGGCTCCATCCTGTCAGCTGCCGGCACCCGGTGCTAGCGGAAATCGGACACGGCCGTAGCGGACCTTTGTTAAAGTCGATGCATGAGCAGCAGCCCGCCGCGATCAGGCCACGAACACGCCGTGCGGCAGTTGCTGTCCGGGGATGCCCGGCATGTGGCGCCCCTGCTGCTCGGCGCCGTACTCACCCATGACAGTCCGGAGGGGACGGTTTCCGTTCGGATCACCGAGGTGGAGGCCTACATGGGTCCGCACGACTCGCAGCACCCGGACCCCGGTTCCCACACCTTTCGCGGCCAGACTGGACGCAACAAGCCCATGTTTGGACCCGCCGGGCACCTGTACGTCTATTTCACGTACGGCATGCACTATTGCGCCAACATTGTCTGCGGGCCACCCGGAGTGGCGTCGGCCCTGCTCCTGCGCGGCGGGGAAATAGTGGCCGGTGAAGAGCTCGCGCGTGCCAGGCGTCCGGCGTCGAAGTCCGCCAAGGACCTGGCCAGCGGACCCGCCCGGCTGGCAACGGCACTGGGAGTGACAACCGCTGACAGCGGCCGGGACGCGCTGAGTGAACCCTTCAGGCTGGAGCTGCCGGTGGCAAAGGCGCGTGACATCAGCACGGGTCCGCGTGTGGGGGTTTCGGGAGCCGGCGGCAGCCATGCCTATCCGTGGCGGTACTGGCTGACCGGGGATCCGACGGTTTCACGCTACAAGGCGGCGAAGGCCCGGCCGGATCGTGAAGATTGGCCGCCATCGGCATAGGGTGGATGCGTGAATCAAAGCGAGCCGGGCCAGGCCAGAAGAAGTGTACCCGTGGACCAGCTGATCAACAGCCTCTGCGCCACGGTGCCGGACTATCCCAAACCCGGATTCATCTTCAAGGACCTGACTCCTGTCTTTGCCAACGGTGCAGCGCTGCACGCCGTCGTGAACGCTTTGGTCGAGCCATTCAAGGGCCAGTTCGACGCCGTCGCCGGAGTGGAAGCCCGCGGCTTCCTGCTGGCGGCTGCGGCGGCGTACGCCGCCGACACCGGCGTTGTGACGGTCCGCAAGGCCGGCAAACTCCCGCGGAAAGTCGTCTCGGAGGATTACGCCCTGGAATACGGCACCGCCACACTTGAACTGCACACCACCGACCTGCCGGCCGGAAGCCGTGTGCTGATCCTCGACGACGTGCTTGCCACCGGAGGCACGCTCGGTGCCGCGACGCGGCTGTTTGAACGCTGCGGCGTCCACGTTTCAGGTGTGGGCGTGGTCATGGAACTCGGCGAACTCCGCGGACGGTCCGCGCTGAGCGGCCACCGTGTCCGGTCGCTCATAAGGATCTAGCGCGGATCGCTGGGGGAGCAAGTGAATGTTTCAGGCACGTTCGTGGAAAAGGTTGTAGAATGGACGGTCTGTCTTTTGCGATAGGGGAAAGTCTCGATGCTCGACGCTGATTTGGCCCATGAACGGGACTATGTTGCCGGACTGTATGCCCGCCTTGATGAACTGCGCGCCGAAAAGCGCGCCCAGCTGGCCCAGGTCCGCCGTGCCGGAGCCGTGGGCACCATGCAGAATGTCTCCGAACGGGACGCGTTCGCGGCCCTTTATGAGGACCGCCTGGCGCAGCTTGACGCGGTCGATGACCGCCTGGTCTTCGGCCGTCTCGACCTGGACTCGGGGGAAGCCCAGTACATCGGCCGTATCGGCCTGACAACTGACGACCTCCAGCGGCTCATGGTCGACTGGCGGGCACCCGAGGCCGGCCACTTCTACCAGGCCACCGCCTTCGACCGCCAGGGCGTGCGCCGCCGCCGCCACCTGATCCTGCAGGGCCGCGAGGTCAAAGCCATCGAAGACGACGTCCTCGACGCCGACATGCTTGCCGACAACGAATCCCTGCAGGGCGAGGGCGCGCTCCTGGCCGCCCTGAACTCCAAGCGCACAGGACGCATGTCGGACATCGTCGGCACCATCCAGTCCGAGCAGGACAGGATCATCCGGTCTTCGATCTCAGGGGCCGTCGTCGTCCAGGGCGGTCCGGGAACGGGCAAGACCGCCGTCGCACTGCACCGCGCCGCCTACCTCCTGTACACCCACCGCGACCGGCTCAAGACTGCCGGCGTGCTCCTGGTGGGACCGTCGTCGTCGTTCATGAAGTACATTGAGCGCGTCCTGCCGTCCCTCGGCGAGACCGGCGTTGTGATGGCGAGCCTCGGCCGGCTGATGCCCGGCGTCAATGCCGTACCCGAACAGGAAGCGGATGTCGCTGCCATCAAGGGCAGGCTGGACATGGCCGAGGTCGTCGCCAACGCCGTGGCAAACCGGCAGCGGCTTCCCGCCGAGAACCGCATCCTTGAGGTGGACGGACGCAAACTGGTCCTGACTCCGCGCCAGGTGCGCCGGGCACGGGAAAAGGCCCGCGCCACCCACAAGCCGCACAACGAGGCGCGCCTGACGTTCGTGAAGATCCTGCTCCGCGAACTGACCGAGCAGATGACCGAACTCGTGGAAGCCGGCAGCATCGGCAACAACGCCGACCGTTCCTATCTCGCGGAGGACGTCCGAACCGCGCGCGATGTCCGGATCGCATTGAATCTCTGTTGGATGCCGATGACGCCGGAAAAGCTCATCTCCGAGCTGTTCAGCAAACCGGCCATCCTGGAAGCCTGCACGCCCAACCTCACCGATGCCGAGCGCGCACTGCTGGCCCGCCCGACGGACAGCCCCTGGACCGAAGCGGACGTGCCGTTGCTGGACGAAGCCGCCGAGCTGCTCGGCGAGCTTGATCCCGCGGCGGGCCGCGGCCTGGCACAGCAGGAGCACGACCGCGCCCGGGACATCGCCAACGCCAAGCAGACGCTGGTGAACATGGAAACCGCGGGCGTGGACGTGCTGATGACGGCCGAAGAACTGGTCGAGCAGAACCAGGAACGCGAAGCGCGCCTCACGGCTGCGGAGCGTGCCACCAGCGACCGCACCTGGGCCTTCGGGCACATTGTGGTTGATGAGGCCCAGGAACTGTCACCGATGCAGTGGCGACTGTTGGTGCGGCGCTGCCCGCTGAAGTCGTTCACGATCGTCGGCGACATTGCCCAGACTAGTTCCGTGGCCGGTGCCAATTCCTGGCAGGGCGCCCTTGAGCCGATGTTCGGGGACCGCTGGCAGCTGGAGGAACTCACCGTCAACTACCGGACGCCGTCGCAGATCGCGGAAGCGGCCGCCAGGATGGCCACCGCGGCCGGACTGGTGGTTTCGGCTCCCAAGGCCGTTCGCGAGGGCCGCTGGTCGCCGATCATTGACCGGGTGGATGACGGCACCGTTGTCAGCCGCCTCGTGGAGGTCCTCCCCTATGAGCTGGACGCACTCGACGGCGGCCTGCTTGCGGTGATAGCCGACGGCGAGCTGCTGCCGCAGGCCACGTCGGCCCTGCGTGCCGCCTACGGCAGGCGCGTCGGCACCGGCGCCGGCAGCTACGAGCAGGACATTGTTGTGATCAGTCCCCGGGAAGCAAAGGGTCTGGAGTTCGACGGCGTTGTGGTGCTGGAGCCGTCCATGATGCTCAACCATGAGCACGGACGCGTTGGCGATCTTTACGTTGCCATGACCCGGCCGACGCAGCGGCTGCGTCTGATAGCGGCCGCCCCGGTGCCTGCAGGCATCGAACGCTAGTCCCTGATTGGCAGGAGGTCCGGACGACACCGGCCTCCTGCCAATCCTGCTAACTTAGATCACGTGTCCCAACTAAATGATCTCGAGTCCCAGCAGAACGATCCGAGCTTTGCCAACATCTGGCAAGAGCTCAACTGGCGCGGCCTAGTCCACGTATCCACTGACGAAGTGGAACTGGAGAAGCTGCTCGCGGGGGACCCGATCACTTATTACTGCGGGTTTGATCCGACAGCCCCCAGCCTCCACCTGGGCAACCTCGTCCAGCTGCTCCTGATGCGCCGGATCCAGCTTGCCGGCCATAAGCCGCTGGGCCTGGTGGGCGGGTCGACGGGCCTGATCGGTGATCCGCGGCCCACGGCCGAACGCACCCTCAACACAAAGGACACTGTTTCCGAGTGGGTGGGGTACCTCCAGGCGCAGGTCCGCCGCTTCCTGAGCTTCGACGGCGAAAACGCCGCCAGGATGGTCAACAACCTGGACTGGACCGCTCCGCTGAGCGCCATCGACTTCCTGCGTGACATTGGAAAGCACTTCCGCGTCGGCACCATGCTTCGCAAGGACGCCGTTGCCTCCCGCCTCAGCTCCGATGAAGGCATCAGCTACACCGAATTCAGCTACCAGATCCTGCAGGGCATGGACTACCTTCAGCTCTTCCGCGACTACGGCTGCGTCCTGCAAACGGGAGGGTCGGACCAGTGGGGCAACCTCACCAGCGGCACCGAGCTCATCCGCAAGGTCGATGGCAAGCACGTGCACGCGCTGGGTACTCCGCTCATCACGAACGCGGACGGCACCAAGTTCGGCAAGAGCGAAGGCAACGCCATCTGGCTCGATCCGGAAATGTGCAGCCCGTATGCTTTCTACCAGTTCTGGCTCAACACCGCTGATGCCGACGTCGCTGCGAGGCTGAAGGTCTTCACCTTCCTCACCCGCGCGGAGATCGAAGCCCTCGAGGTCTCCACTGCAGAGCGTCCCTTTGCCCGGGAGGGCCAGCGGAAGCTTGCCTTCGAGGTGACGTCACTCGTCCACGGCGTGGAGGCAACGGAAAAGGTTATCGCCGCCTCGGCGGCACTGTTCGGCGGCGGGGATCTCGCGGCACTGGACGAGCGCACCCTTGTGGCTGCAACAGCCGAACTGCCGTCGGCCCGGATCGATGCCGACGAACTCGGCATCGTTGACCTGCTCGTGGCGTCCGGGCTCTCGGACAGCAAATCCGCTGCCCGCCGGACTATCAGTGAAGGCGGCGCCTACGTGAACAACTCCAAGGTGACCGATCCCGACGCCGTCATTCCAGGCAGCGAACTCCTGCACGGACGCTACCTGCTGCTGCGACGGGGCAAGAAGAACCTCGCCACCGTGGAAGTATCAGCGTCCTAGAAAACCCCGCTGCACGCTCCTTTCCGGCCGATTTGCACGGTCGGAGGGGAGCCTGTATTCTTTTCTGAGTCGCCGCCGCTGAGCGGTGACAAACCCCCTACAGATGAGAAGCAATTCTTCATGCGCTAGGCGCAGAGATGAAAAATTGCTTCACGTTTTGCTGGGCGGATTCACTCCACCAAGTGAATTTCCGGAGAATATGCGGATTTGCAAAGTGGAAATGAATGAAATAAGCTAGAAACATCGCAGCGAAGAAATGCTAACAAAAAATTTTTGGAATTCAAATATTTGTTTGAGAAGTATTCGAATGTGTCTGTTGTTTGAGAACTCAATAGTGTGCCAAGTTTGTTGATACCAATTTATTGTAATGGATTGGTTGAATTGACTGGATTATGCCACCCCGTGGTGTGGTCTGGTTGTTTTTCAGCTGGTTTCAAATTTTGTGCAGCCGTTTGTTCCCGTTTTCCCGGGTTCGGTGGTTGTGTCTGTTTTACTTCAACGGAGAGTTTGATCCTGGCTCAGGATGAACGCTGGCGGCGTGCTTAACACATGCAAGTCGAACGATGATCCCCAGCTTGCTGGGGGGATT
>NZ_JAGGPP010000007.1 GCF_018613755.1 Arthrobacter sp. ISL-72 | reverse complement strand
TAATTCAGCAGGCTCCTAGCTGCCCACGCCCGCGAACGCCAGCGCCTGCCGGACCAGCGCCCCGCGTCCGCCGCTGAATTCCAGCTGCACGTCCGGGCTGAGGACTTCCTCGGGAGTCATCCAGGTCAGCTCCAGAGCGTCCTGGCGGGGTTCGCATTCGCCGGTGACCGGGATGATGTAGGCGAGGGACACGGCGTGCTGCCGGTCGTCGGTGAAACCGGTGTGGGACGGCGCCGGGAAGTACTCGGCGACTGTAAACGGCACCGGGCTGATGGGGAGCTGCGGGAAGGCCAGCGGGCCGAGGTCCTTCTCCATGTGACGGAGCAGGGCGGCGCGGATGGTCTCGCGGTAGAGCACCCGGCCGGAGACGAGGGAGCGGACCATGGTGCCGTCCTCGTCGGCCTGCAGCAGTGTGCCCACTTCGTTCACGAACCCCAGCGGATCAAGGCGGACAGGTACGGCTTCCACGTAAACCATGGGAAGCCGGCCCCGGGCTTCGAAGAGGTCCTCATCGGACAGCCAGCCGGGATTCGGGTCAGGAGTGCGCACGTTCATGCTTAAGTTCTACCGCATCCCTGCCCGAACCCCGCGCCGGAGCTTCACACTGCACCCCTTAGTGCCGCGCTGAAATCCAGAGCGCCGGGGCGTCGGCGCCCTCCGCGTCGGGATTGGCCACGTGCAGCGACCGTCCGAAAGCCTCCTCCGTCATGCTGACTTCGCGGCCCGCGGCCGCGAGCCGGTCCCGCAGGGCCGACAGGTCGCCCGTGTATTCGAAACCCAGGCCGGAGTGGGCGGGCCCTTCACTGGGGCGCACCATCAGCACACCCCCGTTCTTCGCGGTGAAATCCGCGGTTTCGTCGTCGTCGGGAACCGGACGCAGCCGGGCGCCGATGTTCCGCAAGGTTTGGGCGGCGGCCCCGGCGTTAGCGGTGAACCAGACTTCGACGACGGCCAGGTCCTGGTCGGCGTCCGCGCACTGCGCGCCGTGGGCAGCCTTGTCGGCAAAGAAACCGAAGCCGTCCTCGCCCGTGATGCGGCAGGTGTCGCCGTGGGCAGCCTGGACGAGTTCGGCGGGTGACGTCCCGTCCTCCACGCCGGCCGCGTTGGCGCGCCGGGCAAATTCGGCGAGGTCGCCCACTTCGACGCCGAACGCCGTCGTGCCGTCTTCGGCGGAACCGGCCTCCGCGGTGTGCAGCGCCAGGCGGCCGGAACCGGCGTCGTACTCCTTCCACGAGTCCTCATCAACGGTCTTGACCATGCCCAGCTCGGTGAGGAGCTGTTCCCACTGGTCCGGGCGGGAGGTGAAGTGGATGGGGCGGACACGCAGCATTGGATCTCCCGGGATTTGGCATGACGCTGACACTGCCTATGATGCCACGCGCGTTTGGGGAACGGCGGGGGCAGAATGGTGCCATGGCTACCGAACTCGAGGAACTGCTGGTGAAGGATGCCGCTGAATGGCGCAGCTGGCTGGAACAGCACCATGCCACCAGCCCGGGCGTGTGGCTGGTGCTGCACAAGAAGGGCGGCAACACCACCGAACTGGACTATGAAGCAGCCTTGCAGGAGGCGCTGTGCTTCGGGTGGATCGACGGCCAGGGCAAAAGCCGCGACGACGAGAGCTCCCTCCAGCGGATGACCCGCCGCGGGCCCAAGAGCGTCTGGTCGGCGCGGAATGTGGACCGCATCGAACAACTCGAAGCAGCGGGCCGGATGACAGCAGCCGGGCGGGCAGCCGTAGACGCCGCCAAGGCGGACGGGCGCTGGGAGGCAGCCTATGCGGGGCAGGCATCCGCGGAAGTGCCGGCGGACCTGGCGGCGGCGATCGCGGCGGAACCGCAGGCGCAGGCGATGTTCGAGGTGCTGACGTCGGTGAACCGCTATGCCCTGATCTACCGCACCAATTCGGTCAAGCAGGCCGCCACGCGGGAGCGCAAGATCAAGGGCTTCGTGGAGATGCTGGCACGCGGCGAAACCCCGTACCCGCAGAAGAAGCGCCCCGCAAAATAGCGGGCGCACCCAGGCGGCTTCAGCCCTCCACCGGGAACGCCACCGCCTCGCCCACCACGCGCAGGCAAAGCTCCATGCCCGGCCGCGCGATGGAGGCGTTCCAATGCCTGATGGTGATCACTTCGCCGCCGCCGGGGAAACGGTGGTCCGGGGCGGCGCCGACGGCCAGTTCCGGCGGGACGGCCAGCTTGAGCCGCACCGTGGTTTCCGGGCCGAAGTAGTCCGTGTCCACCACCACCCCGCGGATGGGTCCGTCTTCGGCAATCCTGATCTGCTCCGGCCGCAGCATGAGCTGCACCCGGCCCTGGGCCGGGGGCCGGCGGACCGGGATGCCGCCCAGCGAGCACGTGGCCAGTGAGCCCTCCATCCAGGCGTCGAGGATGACGGCGTCGCCCAGGAACTCGGCGGTGGCCCGGTCGGCCGGGCGCGTGTAGACCACAAAGGGGTTGCCGATCTGGGCCAGCCTGCCGCCGCGCATCACGGCCACCTGGTCCGCGAAGGAGAGCGCCTCGGCCTGGTCGTGCGTGACCAGGATGGTGGTCACGCCGGCCTCGTTAAGAACCTTGGCCACCGCCCGGCGCGTAGCCACACGCAGGCCTGCATCCAGCGCGGAGAAGGGCTCGTCCAGCAGCATGAGTTCCGGCTCCCGCGCCAAAGCCCGGGCAAGGGCCACGCGCTGCTGCTGGCCGCCGGAGAGCTGGTGCGGCCTGCGCTTGGCCATGCCTGGATCGAGGGACACCATTTCCAGCAACCCGCTGACCTGGGCTGCGACCTGGCGCCGCCCGCCGTCGAGCTTTGCGGCGCTGAGGCCGAAGGAGATGTTCTGGCCGACGGTGAGGTGCGGGAACAGGGCGCCGTCCTGGGCAACGTAACCGACGTGGCGCTTGTGCGCCGGCACCCAGCAGCCGTCACCGGCCACCTTCGCGCCGTTGAGGGAAATGCAACCCGTATCGGGGTGTTCGAAGCCGGCAATGAGGCGCAGCAAGGTGGTTTTGCCCGATCCTGACGGGCCGACGATGGCCGTGGTTCCGCCCTTGGCGACGGACAGGTTGACGCCCTTGAGGACCGCCTGTGATCCGAAGTTCTTGGTGACGTCCCCAATCTCCAGGTGGCTGTTGGTGCTGGGCGCCACGGACGGTGCTATCCGGGGTTCCGGGAGCCTGGAGGGGGCCGCCGGCGATGTCTGGGAATCGGTCACTGTCCGGCCACTTTCTTGGACTGCTGGAAGAGGAGGTAGGTCATCGGTGCGGAGATGAGGATCATCAGCAGGGCATAGGGTGCCGCGCCGGCGTAGTCGATTTCGCTGCTTTTGCTCCAGAACTCGGTAGCCAGTGTCCGGGTGCCGTTGGGGGAAAGCAGCAGGGTGGCGGTGAGTTCATTGACGATGGCCAGGAAGACGAGGGCGGCACCGCCCGCTGCGGCAGGCGCCGTGAGGCGCAGCGTCACGCGGACGAAGGACACCAGCGGCGGTTTGCCCAGCGCCTGCGCGGCCTCGTCCAGCTCCTTGGGCGCCTGGGCCAGGCCGGCCCTGATGTTGACCAGTGCCCGCGGCAGGAACAGCAGCACGTAGGCGGCGATGAGCACGCCGGCACTTTGGTAGACGGCGGGCACGGCCCGGATGCTCACCGTGACGAACGCCAGCCCCACCACAATGCCCGGCATGGAGCTGGTGACGTAGTTGGAGAGTTCCAGTGCCTTGCTGAACCAGCTCGGATGCCGTACGGCCAGGTATGCCATGGGGAAGGCGACGACGGTGGTCACCACCGCACCGGCCAAGCCGTAAGCCAGCGTTTGCAGCAGTGCGGGGACAAATTCCGCGGCGGTCCAGATCTCGGTGCCGCCGGCAAAGATCCAGCGGAGCACGAAGGTCAGCGGAAGGCCGAAAGCAAGGGCTGTGAGGCCAAGAAGGAAGAGCTGGGCCGGAACCTGGTAGACGTGCAGGGGCAGCCGCAGCGCCTTCGCCTGTGCGCCGGATCCAATCCTGGCGTAACGGGCAGTGCCCCTGCTGCGGACCTCCAGCACAAGCAGGATCAGGCAGAAGAAAACCAGCACGCTGGCCAGCATGTTGCCGGCCGCGCCATTGAACGTGGACTGGTACTGGACCATGATCGCGGTGGTGAAGGTGTCGAATCGGATCATCGCGAACGCTCCGTATTCGGCCAGCAGGTGAAGCCCCACCAGCAGCGCACCGCCGGTCATGGCGATGCGGAGCTGCGGCAACACCACGCGGAAGAAGGTGCGCCAGGCGCCCAGGCCCAGCGACGCGGCGGACTGTTCGATGGCAGGGTCGAGCCTGCTGAGCGTGGCCGCGGCAGGTATGTACACCAGGGGGAAATAGGACAGGGTGGCGATCAGGACGCCGGACCACAGGCCGCCCAGGGAGGGGATGGCGGACACCCAGGCGTAGCTGTTGACGAAGGCCGGGATGGCCAGCGGGGCGGCCAGCAGCACGGCCCACCATTTGTGGCCGCGCAGCTTTGTGCGCTCCACCAGCCAGGCGCCGCCCACGCCGAGGGCAAGGCAGAGCGGCACGGTGGCGGCCATCAGCAGCAGGGTGTTGAGGAGCAGTTCCCCGACGCGTTCGCGGAAGATAAGCCGGACGGCGGTGTCCCATCCCGTGGCGGCCGTCATCACCACGACGTAGCTCAGCGGGATCAGCGAAAACAGGGCAATGAGTACAGCGATAACGGCGACGGCGGAAACGCCGAAAGGCGGGCGGGGGCGCTTGCCCCGGCCCGCCGTCGTCGTGCTTCCGGTGGTTTCCGGTGCCGATACGTCGGTTAGCACAGTGTTTCCATTCAGCACTGAGTTACAGGAGTCCTGCCTCGGTCATCAGCTCGGTGACCTTTTCGGAGTTCAGCTTTGCCGGGTCCACGGTGGGAGCGTGCAGGTCCTTGAGCGGAACGAGCTTGTCGTTGGCCGGGACGTCCGAGGCGATGGCGTACTCGAACGAGGTGCCCTTCTGCAGGACCTCCTGGCCGTTCTTGCCCGTGATGAACTTCAGGAACGCCTGGGCGTCATCCGCCTTCTTGGAGGACTTCAGCACGCCGCCGCCGGAGACGGACACGAACGCGCCCGGGTCCTGGTTCTTGAAGTAGTACGGCGTGACGTTCTTGGAGTTCTCGCCCGTCTTGGCCTGGTCACCGTAGTAGTAGTAGTGGTAGATCAGCGCGGCATCGACTTCGCCGGCGTTGACGGCCTTCATGGCGGTGCTGTTGCCCTTGTAGGCCTTGAAGTTTTCCTTCATGCCCTTGAGCCATTCCTCGGCGGCGGCTTCGCCCTTGAGTTCAAGCAGCGCGGAAACGATCGCCTGGAAGTCTGCTCCGGACGGCGAGGCGGCCCACTTGCCCTTCCACTCCGGCTTGGCCAAGTCCAGCATGGACTTGGGCAGCCGGTCTTCGGTGAGCTTGGCCTTGTCGTAGACCAACACGGTGGAGCGGGCGGCAATGCCGGTCCACTTGTTCGTGGAGGGGCGGAAGTCGGCCGGCACCTGATCAACGGTGGCCTTATCCACGTCAGCGAACAGTCCGGCATTCTCAACCTGCGCCATTGCGGGTGAGTTTTCCGTCAGGAACACGTCCGCCGGGGAGGCAGCACCTTCCTGGATGATCTGGTTGGACATTTCGGTGTCCGAGCCCTGGCGCAGCGTGACCTTGATGCCGGTTTCTGCCGTAAAGGCGTCAATCCATTCCTTGGTGAGGCTTTCGTGCTGCGCGTTGTAGACCGTGATCCCGTCGGACTCGCTGCCGCCTGCAGCAGCGCTGCTCGCGGCGGGGGTGGAGCTTCCGGAGCCGCAGGCGGCCAGGCCCAGTGCGGCGGTGGCGGCGAGTGCGATTCCGGCCAGCGCGTTTGTGCGGATCTTCATGGGTGCTTCTTTCTGCGGGAAGTCTGGTGGACCGGAGTCCGGAGCGAGGGGAACCTAGGGGTGCTCGCTGCCAAAAACTGTAGGTTAGCCAAACCTAAGAACCAAGCTTGAGCAGCCTGAAGTGACAAGTATCACATCAATTACGGTACTTTTACATGGGCTAATTCGGGTCGGCCTCAGGGTTCCTCAGGATGCCGGGTGGCCCGGTTCCGGTGAGGCTGTGCCAGCGGCCGCGGCGGCAGCCTCCAGCACCATCCACGTCTGCAGCTGGGTGGAAAGTTCGACGGCGGCACCCGCCGGATAGGTCCGGCTGGCCGGCGTCTCGGGAAACACTGGAAACACCAGCCGCGCTCCCCGGCGCGCCAGCGGCTCCGCCGGGTCCACGGGACGGCGGCCCTCCCAGAGTGCCTGTGCCGTTTCGGCGACCAGGGCCCTGGCCGTGGCCCGGGTGTGCCTGGAAAGCCTATCGTCCGTGGCCGCCAGCGCGAGGTACCGGGCCAGGATCCCGGTGAACAGCCCGCCGTCGCCCGATCCGTCACAGCGGAGCACTGCGGTGGTCCGTCCTGATGCCAGGGTGGCGGGCCTTGTGAGGTGGCGTGCCACGGCGTTGACAAGGGCGGCTGCCCGTTCCAGTTCCGCCTCCCCGCCCAGTTCCAGCAGTGCGCCAAGGACCGGCCCTTGGTTGTAGGTGTAAATAGCGGCTTCCAGCACCACCTCACCGTCGCTGCCGATCCGTAGCCCGTCCTGGTACAGGCCCTGGGCGGGGTCAAACAGCTTGGCGTGGAGCCAGTCCGCCAGGGCCTGCGCCCTGGTGGCATTCCCGGTTCGGGCATAGTACAGCGCCACCGGTGCCGTGGCCGGAGTGTTTTTGAAGTCCCGCTTGGTGCTCCAGAACGTGCCGCCGCCCAGGTCGTCCGTGGAAGCTGAATCGAACTGCAGGGTCAGGCGTTGCCGGATCCGCGCGTGCCGGCGTGCGCCCGGCTTCCGTGTTTCTTCGGCGAGCTTTTCCAGCCGCAGCGTGGACAGTGCGAGCCAGGCCATGTCGTCGTAGTAGTGGTTCACCATGGTCAGGAAGTTGCGCAGTCGGATGCCGGTGACCAGCTGGGAGGCCAGCTGTCCCGCGCTCGGCCGGCTGCCGCTGTCGAACCTTGCTCCCCGCGCGAGTTCTCGGCGCCCGGCGTCCACCAGGCAGTCCACGTAATGCGCCTGCCACCAGTAGTGCCACGGGCGGACCAGGTTTTTCAGTCCGCCGGAAGGCCGTTCGATCGCCGCGATATGGGTTCCCGGGAGGAAGAACAGCCGCTGCCCGAACATCCTGGTCACGGACCGGGCGGCCTCGTCGGCGCGGTCGGACCAGTCGGCGGGTGCGGCGTCTGGGGAGGTCATGGAGCCAGCCTAGCGGGCACTCCCGTCATTGTCCGAGCGTGCGGTTTGGCCGCATTCCAGTTAACATGCATTAACTAGCGTTACGCCGGGCTTCGGTTCGCGGGTTGGGCTCTCGGCTTGGTTCACATCAAGGAGGATGGATGGACATCAAAGGTGCTGTCGTGCTCATAACAGGCGGGGCCTCCGGGCTGGGCGCCGCCACGGCACGGCGTCTCTTCGACGCCGGGGCTTCCGTGGTTCTGGTGGACCTGCCGTCGTCACGGGGCGAGGAATACGCAGCCGAGCTGAACGCCGGTGCCGGACCGAACGCGGGGGGCGGGGCTGGCCGCGGCGGGGCCGGGGGAGACGGCTCCAACGGACCCAGGAACGAGGCGGTGTTTATTCCTGCTGACGTGACCAGCGAAGAGCAGGTGCAGGCCGCCGTCGACGCCGCGGTTTCCCTGGGACCGCTGCGCGTTGTGGTGAACTGTGCGGGCATCGCCACGCCGGGGAAGGTCCTGGGCCGGGACGGCGTGCTGCCGCTGGAAACCTTCAACCGCGTGATCCAGATCAACCTGGTGGGCACGTTCAACGTGATCCGCCTCGCGGCCGCCGCAATGGCCGCGACCGAGCCCGCGGCAACAGAACTTGGCGGTCCCGAGCGCGGGGTCATCATCAACACCGCTTCCGTTGCCGCGTTCGACGGACAGATCGGCCAGCCTGCCTATGCTGCCTCCAAGGGGGCCGTGGCGGCCATGACCCTACCGATTGCCCGGGAGCTCGCCCGCTCCCTGATCCGCGTGGTCACCATTGCCCCCGGCATCTTCGAGACGCCCATGATGGCCGGACTGCCGCAGGAAGCCCAGGACTCGCTGGGCAGCCAGGTTCCGCATCCGTCGCGGCTTGGCCGGCCGGCCGAGTACGCCAACCTCGCCGCGCACATCGTGGACAACGCCATGCTCAACGGCGAGACCATCCGCCTTGACGGCGCCATCCGGATGGGGCCGAAGTGATGCCGGAGCCGGCCCGGCCGGCCCATACGGTGGATGCACTGCCCACTGCCGACTTCTTCGGCTTCGAGTCCCTGCTCAGCCTCCGGGAGCAGCGGAAGCTCGGCGAGCTGCGGGAATTCCTGACGGCCGAAATCGCCCCGTTCGCCACGGAATGGTGGAATAACGCCGAGTTCCCCGCCCATATCCTGCCGAAGCTGGCCGCCCTCGAACTCAGTGCACCGGCCCAGCGCGGCTACAGCCACTTGTTCGCCGGCCTGGTGATCGCGGAGATGACCCGGGTGGACACCTCGATCGCCACCTTTTTCCTGGTGCACCACGACCTCTTTGTGGAGGCCCTCTACGGGTTCGGCTCGGACGAGCAGAAAGCCCGCCTGCTCGACGACGCCGCGAACCTCCGCACCACCGGCGCCTTTGCCCTGACCGAGCCCGCGCACGGCTCCGACGTGGCCGGCGGGATGGAAACCCGGGCACGCCGCGTGCCCGGCTCAACGGGGGCAGACGACGACGGCGACGACTACTGGATCCTCAACGGAGCCAAGCGCTGGATCGGGAACGGGACGTTCTGCGACTACATGCTGGTCTGGGCGCGGGACGAAGCCGACGGAGCCATCCGGGGGTTCATCGTGGACGCGCGCCTGCCGGGAGTCAGCCGAAGCCGGATTGAAAATAAAATCGCCCTGCGCACTGTGCAGAACGCGGACATACTTTTCCAGGACGTGCGGGTGGCGGAAGCGGACCGTTTCGCGGGCATCGGCAGCTTCGAGGACACCAACGAGCTGCTCCGCGGGTCCCGGATCATGGTGGCGTGGCAGGCGGTGGGCCAGCAGCTGGCGGCGTTCGACGTCGCCCGGCAGCACGCCGTCGAACGCCAACAGTTCGGGCGTCCGCTGGCCAAATTCCAGCTCATCCAGCAGCAACTGGTCACCATGCTCGGCAATGCCGTGGCCAGCATGGGAATGATGGTCCGGATCGCACAGCTGCAGCAGGAAAGGGCCGCGGATATGGCGCAAGTGGCCCTGGCGAAGTCCTACACGAGCGCCCGGATGCGCGAAACCGTGGCCATGGGGAGGTCCATCCTGGGCGGCAACGGGATCGTCACCGACTACCGGATGGCCAAGATCTTCGCCGACGCCGAGGCCATTTACACCTACGAAGGATCCTTCGAGATCAACACGCTGATCGTGGGCCGCGCCGTGACCGGGGTGTCGGCAATCGTTTAGCGCGAACGGACACTTCCGGCCCGAGCGCGAACGGACACTTGCGGCCCCCTCTCAGCGCGAACTGGCAGGGCTTAAGTGTCCGTTCGCGCTTCAGGGGTGGGGCCTAAGTGCCCGTTCGTGCTTACTCGGCCAGGGCGGGTTGCTTCTCGCCTGCTTCGATCCTGTAGTCCAGGCTGTTGTTCTTCACCGGCATGGGGCAGGTCCCGTAGGGCGTGAAGGCACTCGGGTAGTTGATGGCGCGGTTGAAGTCGAGGACCACGGTCTGGTTTCCCGACGAGTCGATCCGGGGCCGGGCCGTGGAGACCTTGCGCCATTCGGCAGTAGCGTCTTCGGCCGGGCCCGATCCGTTCGTTTCGTCGTGGAACGTGACGGTGAGCGCGCCCAGCTTCTCCTCTTCGGCCAGCAGGTGGAACTCGTGGTCTTTTCCGGGCAGGCGGAATACAAGCTCTCCCACCGAGCGGTGCACGCCGTCCACTAGGGGGTTCGCAGTGCTGATGGGAACGTCCACCGGCTCAGGGTAGGGACGGAAACTGGCCTCTATCACCAGGTCGGGGCGGTAATCGAAGGTGGGCACGCCGTCGAACTCGGTGAACACCGGCGAGCGGGAATCCCGGGTGCGGATGGCGTACTTGTCCGCACGCATGGCGAGTTCCACCACCACCTGCCGGCCGTCGTCGCCCCCGAACTGCACCCACATCAGCGACTCCTCGTCCCGCAGCGCCGCCGAAATGGTGCCGTCCACGGGTTCGCCGGTGTCCACCAGCGTTAGCCCGTCCGCCGCCACAGCGGTGAGGAAAGCCGTCGTGCCGTCCGTCGACCAGAGTCCCGGGACGAGGTCGACGGCGGAGGGCTGGCTTTCCAGCCACTGGAATGAGGTCAGCGTCAGCCAGCCGTGCTCGCTGGCCAGCGCCTTGTTGCGGTTGGAGCGGAAGCGGTTCCAGCGTTCCAGCTGGGCGGCGTCAGGGGCAGTGTTCACGGGTCCTCCAAAATGATGGCTCTGGGCCTACGGTATAACCGCGCGGCATCCGGCGGCATTCCGGGGCCAGTTCCGGTTCGGATCCGGTGGCTCATCCCGGGATCATTGTCGCGTGTGGGCCCAGCTGGTAGCGTCAATCACGCGCTCAACGGAACGCATAAGACAGACTTGTCTACACCTCGATTGCGGATGTGACCGCCATGAAAATTGCTGTCCTTGGAACGGGATTCGTCGGCCGCACTTTCAGTGCGGCACTGGTGAAACTGGGGCACGAAGTGGCCATCGGGACCCGGGACCCCCAAGCCACACTAGCGAGGCAGGACTCTGATGCCATGGGAAGTCCGCCGTTTGCCCAATGGCATGCCCAGCACGCCGACGTGGCGCTGGCGGCTTACCCCGACGCAGCGGCCGCCGCCGAGCTGGTGATCAACGTGACGAACGGCGCGGGCTCCCTTGACGCCCTCGCCGCAGCGGGCACTGGAAACCTGTCGGGCAAAATCCTGGTGGACATCGCCAACCCGTTGGATCTTTCGCAGGGTTTCCCGCCGTTCCTGAACCCGGTCAACACGGACAGCCTGGGCGAGCAGATCCAGCGGGCGTTCCCGGCCACCAAAGTGGTAAAAACGCTCAACAACATGAGTGCCGGCCTGATGGTGGATCCCGGCCGTGCAGGCGGGGGAGACCACTCCGTGTTCGTCTCTGGCAACGATGCGGGCGCCAAGAGCCAAGTGACGTCCCTGCTCCAGGGTTTCGGCCATCAGGACATCATTGACCTGGGTGACATCACCAATGCCCGGGCGCAGGAAATGCTGCTGCCCATCTGGGTCCGACTCATGGGGGTGCTGGGCACCCCGGACTTCAACTTCAAGATCGTCCGCTGAGAGCGGCGCCGGGTCAATGAAACACCGGGCCAATAAAACAGGGCTGCGGCGGACGTCAAGGCCGCAGACACTATCTGAGACAAATTCCCACGCTGCAAGGGTGCCGGGTATCATCCTCTAGGAACAAGTAACCAGGCTCACAGTATCCAGCGCAGTGTACGAGCAAAGACCGAACACTCGAAAGATAGTTTCCATGGTTGACACTGCAATAAATTCAGGCGCTCACCCCGGCGGTGACGTCGCCAGCACTGATCTTGCGTCCGAACTCCGCGCTGATGTCCGGCGTGTTTCAACGCTGCTGGGCGAGTCGCTGGTCCGCCAGCACGGGCCCGAACTCCTTGACCTCGTGGAGCAGGTCCGCCTGCTGACGAAGGAATCCAAGGAAGCCGCCCGCGGCGGCGCGGATGCCACCGGTCCCTGGAGCTCGTACGACGTCGTCGAACAGGTCCGCGAACTGCTCGGCTCCCTGCCCATCGACCAGGCCACCGACTTGGTGCGCGCCTTTGCCTTCTACTTTCACTTGGCCAATGCGGCAGAACAGGTTCACCGGGTCCGCGGACTGCGGACCCGCCAGGAAAAGGATGGCTGGCTGGCCAAGGCAGTCACCGACATTGCCGGTCAGGCCGGCCCGGCCGTGCTGCAGGAGGTGGTGAACGGGCTGGACGTCCGCCCCATCTTCACCGCGCACCCGACGGAGGCTTCCCGCCGCTCCGTCCTCGACAAGATCCGCAGGCTGTCCGACGTCCTGGCGGTTTCCACCGAGGAAGGCACCTCGGCCCGCCGTCGCCAGGACCGCCAGCTCGCCGAAGTCATCGACCAGATGTGGCAGACGGACGAGCTCCGCCAGGTCCGTCCCACCCCCGTGGATGAGGCCCGGAACGCCATCTATTACCTCAACAGCATCCTCACCGATGCCATGCCGGAAATGCTGACCGACCTGTCCGAGCTGCTGGGCGAACACGGCGTTACGCTGCCGACGCAGAAGGCGCCCATCCGCTTTGGTTCATGGATCGGCGGTGACCGCGATGGCAACCCCAACGTCACGGCAGGCGTCACCCGCGAAATCCTGCAGATCCAGAACCAGCACGCCGTCCGCATCAGCATCGCGATGATCGACGAGCTCATCTCCATCCTGTCCAACTCCACGGCGCTCGCCGCGGCGGACCAGGAACTGCTGGTCTCGATCGAGACAGACCTCAAGAACCTGCCGGGCCTGGACCGCCGGGTCCTGGAGCTCAACGCCCAGGAGCCCTACCGGCTTAAGCTCACGTGCATTAAGGCCAAGCTGCTCAACACCGCCAAGCGCGTGGCGGCGGGCTCCTCCCACCAGCCTGGCCGCGACTACACCTCGACGACGGAGCTCCTCGCCGAGCTCGGCCTGCTGGAGGTCTCCCTGCGCAACCACCACGCCGGGCTTGTCGCCGACGGGGCGCTGGGCCGTGTGCGCCGGGCCATCGCCTCCTTCGGCCTGCACCTCGCCACACTGGACATCCGCGAGCACGCCGACCACCACCACGACGCCGTCGGGCAGCTCATGGACAGGCTAGGCGGCCCTGGTGTGCAGTACTCCGAACTCAGCCGCGCCGAGCGCCTTGAGGTGCTGGGGGCCGAACTCGGCTCCCGCCGTCCGCTGTCCGGCCACCCGATCAAGCTCGACGGCGTCGCCGACGGAACGTACGACGTCTTCCGTGAAATCCGGCGCGCCTTGAAGACCTACGGCCCGGACGTCATCGAGACGTACATCATCTCCATGACCCGCGGCGCGGACGATGTCCTGGCCGCCGCAGTGCTGGCGCGGGAGGCTGGGCTCGTCAGCCTCTTCGGCGAAGCACCGTATGCCAAGATCGGCTTTGCGCCGCTGCTGGAAACCGTTGAAGAGCTTCGGGCCTCCGCGGAGATTGTCGACCAGTTGCTGTCCGATCCGTCGTACCGCGAGCTGGTCCGGCTGCGCGGTGACGTGCAGGAAATCATGCTCGGCTACTCGGATTCCAACAAGGAATCCGGCGTGATGACCAGTCAGTGGGAGATCCACAAGACCCAGCGGAACCTGAGGGACGTCGCGGCCAAGCATGGTGTCCGCGTACGGCTCTTCCATGGCCGCGGCGGCTCCGTGGGCCGGGGCGGCGGGCCCACTTACGACGCCATCATGGCCCAGCCGAACGGCGTCCTCGAAGGTGAAATCAAGTTCACCGAGCAGGGCGAAGTGATTTCGGACAAGTACTCGCTGCCGGAGCTGGCACGCGAAAACCTCGAGCTTTCCCTGGCCGCCGTGATGCAGGGTTCCGCCCTGCACCGCAATCCGCGCACTTCCGAGGACGAGCGCGAGCGGTATGGCCACGTCATGGAAACCATCTCCGACGCCGCTTTTGCCCGGTACCGTTCCCTGATCGACGACCCCGACCTGCCGGCGTACTTCATGGCCTCCACCCCGGTGGAACAGCTCGGTTCCCTCAACATCGGCTCGCGGCCCTCCAAGCGCCCGGATTCCGGCGCAGGGCTGGGCGGGCTGCGGGCCATCCCGTGGGTCTTCGGCTGGACCCAGTCGCGGCAGATCGTGCCGGGCTGGTTCGGTGTGGGTTCCGGGCTCAAGGCGGCCCGCGAAGCGGGCAACACGGACGAGCTCGCGGAGATGATGGAGCGGTGGCACTTCTTCCGCTCGGTGGTCTCCAACGTGGAAATGACGCTCGCCAAGACGGACATGGACATTGCCGGCTACTACGTCGCCACGCTGGTCCCGGAAGAGCTGCACCACCTGTTCCGGGCCATCCGGGACGAATACGAGCTCACCGTCGCGGAGATCCAGAACCTGACCGGCGAGCATGTGCTCCTCGACGCGCAGCCCACCTTGAAGCGCTCCCTTGAAATCCGCGACCAGTACCTGGATCCGATCAGCTACCTGCAGGTGGAGCTGATGCGCCGCATGCGTGCCGAGGCTTCCGGAGACGGCATCTCCAACGCGGAGATCGACGACCGCCTCCAGCGGGCCATGCTCATCACCGTCAACGGTGTGGCTGCCGGCCTCCGCAACACCGGATAGTCCGCGCCCACCTCCAACCGACGCTCTCTCACTTCCTGAGGGAGTTTTCCAGACGCTCTCTCAGCTGTGGGAGAGCGGTGGGCTTTCGCTGCGGAAAGTGGGAGAGCGTTTGGGCTTTCGTTGCGGAAAGTGAGAGAACGTCGGGGCGGCGGTCAGGCTTTTTCCTCCCCGCCGCCCCCGTAAGGCACCACGATGGTGCGGCGGGGAGTTCCGCCGTCGGAATAGGGAAGCGTCCGGACCGGAACCCCGTAGAGCGCTGACAACGCGGGGTCGGTGAGCAGGTCTGCGGCCTGGCCGGTCCGTGCTCCGCCGCGGCCCAGGAGGACCGCCCTGTCCGCCAGGTACAGGGCGTGGTCGGGATGGTGCGTGCTGAGCAGCAGGGCCATGCCGCCGGCCATCAGTTCGCGCAGCAGGGACAGGACGCGCACCTGGTTCTTGAGATCAAGGCCGGTGGCGGGCTCGTCCAGCACCAGCACAGGGCATCCGGCGGCAATGGCCCGGGCTATCAGGACCAGTTGCTGCTCTCCGCCGCTCAGGGTGGGAAAGCGGCGGTCCCGTAGCCCGGCCACGCCTACCCTCTCCATCGCCTCCGAAGCAGCGGCCCGGTCCGAGGTTCCCGGCGTCCGGAAGATCCCCACCTGCCGCGCCCTGCCCATCAGGACCATGTCCAGGGCGCTGTAGCCAAACGCACTGCCATGGGCCTGCGGTACGTACCCCGCCCCGTCGGCCCGGCGGACCGTTCCTTCGGCAGGCTCCAGCAACCCGGCCGCGCAGCGGACCAGCGTGGTCTTGCCGCTTCCGTTAGGCCCCAGGATAGCGGTGGCGGTGCCAGGCAGGACGCTGAAGCTGACGTCCCGGAAAACCCAGTCCTGCCGGCCGTAGCCGAACCCTACTCCGTCGAGCTCAAGCACTTTCCCAGATCCTCTCCCGGTTCCGGCGCAGGAGCAGGAAGAACACGGGGGCTCCGATCAGGGCCGTGAGGACACCGAGCGGGATCTCCCCAGCAGTCGCGGTGCGGGCCACAGTGTCTACCAGCACAATGTAGGCGCCGCCCAGGAGGAAGGACACCGGCAGCAGTACCCGGTGGTCCGGGCCCACCCACATCCGCGCCAGGTGCGGTATCACGAGGCCCACCCAGCTGACCGCGCCGCTCACTGCGACCGCCCCGGCGACAATGAGTGCCACCGACACCAGCACCACCCAGCGCAGCGGACGGGGTTTGATGCCCAGCGCCGCCGCATCCTCGTCGCCGAGGGACAGCACGTTGATCCGCCAGCGCAGCAGCAGAAGCACGACGGCGCCGCCCACCACCGGTATCAGCGCGACCGCGACTTTCGCGAAGGTAGCCGTGGCCACGCTCCCGAGGAGCCAGAAGACTATCGCCGGCAGGGTGGTGTTGGGGTCCGCAATGTAGGTCACCAGCGCGACCAGGGCCGAAAAGAACGAGCCCGTGACCACGCCGCCGAGCACGATCATGAGCATGGGTGTTCCGCCGCGGCCCGACGTAATCAGGAATAGCAGTCCGATCGCCACGAGGCCGAAGAGAAACGAACCCGTGACCAGCAGGAAGGATCCCAGCCCGAGCAGCAGGGCCAGGGCCCCGCCGAAGGACGCCCCCGCGGAGACTCCGATGATCTCCGGGCTGACCAGCGGGTTGCGGAAAATGGCCTGGAGGGCGGCACCGCCGATCGCCAGCCCGCCGCCCACCAGCAGGGCGAGCAGGATCCGCGGCAGCCGGACCAGCAGGACCACGTTTTGCTCGGTCTGGTTCGCCTCGAGGGGGACCGGTACCAGCGGTGCGGTGAGGATCTGGACCACGTGCCATAGCGGAACGTTGAAGCGGCCCACGGCCAGCGCCATGAGCCCGACGGCGGTGAGCAGCACGGCGGCGACGGCGATCGGCCCCGCTACCGCGGTCTTTCCGTGACCCTCACAGGGTCTGTGCTGTCCACCGGGCTGGAGCCGCCGTGCGGCCCGGCCGGCCCGCGGGCCGCGGCGGTTCAGTCGCACTGAGCTGGCTTCATCCAGCATTGAATTGTTGGTAGTTGGCGGAGTCGCCGTTCCCAGCGGTCCAGAGAATCGTGTCCAGCTCGGCGTCGGTGGGCTCGTGGTTGTATAGGAACTGGAAGTATTCGGTGGCTTTGCCGCGCAGTCCGGACTGCTCCCGGGGGAAGGCGATATCGGAAAGCCAGTGCCACATGAGGGGCGATTCCTGGCCCGGCGGATCCCAGCGGTACCCTCCTAGCGGCACCTTGTAGACGCGCCGCGAGCGGACCGCAGAGATGTTCTGCCACACCGGGTCCGAGTAGATGTCCTGCGGCATGGCCTGGTCGAAGTTGCCCAGGAGGATAACATCGGGGTCCCAGCTGATGACCTGTTCCACGTCCAGGGCCACCATTCCGGTACCGGGCAGCGGGTCAGGTCCGGTGGCAGGGTTGGTTCCGCCCACCAGCTTGATGTAGAAGTCGTTGTAGGTGTTCGCGGCGGCGGCTTTCAGTCCGCCGGTAAACCTGTTGAAGTAGAGAATGCCCGGTCCCGCGGATCCGCGCCCCGCCGCGGCTTTCTTGATCTCGGCGAGCTCCTTGGCGCTGTGATCCTTGATTTCGGTGGCCCGCTCCGGCTTGCCCAGCATCGCAGCAAACATCGCAATCCAGGCGTCTACGTCCTCCTGTTTGCCGGTGTTCTTGAGGCCGAGCACGGTCAGTCCGGCATTCTCCAGGGGCTCCACCAGCTGGGAATCCGACCACTGGACCACGACGTCGGGGTCCAGGGCGCGCACGCTCTCCACATTGGGGGTGAAGTCCTGCGTCGCGATTTCGTGCGGCAGCTCCAGCGCACGGGGGAACATGGTTCCCATGACGCCGTCACGCATCGCCACCCACGATGCGTTGTGCATGGCGCTCAGGTGCTCGGCACTGCGGTCCACGGCCACCAGCAGCGACGCCGCCGGCATGGGGATGGTCACCACCCTCGTCACGGGTTTGGCGAACGTGAGGGTCTTGCCGCGCTGGTCCGTGATGCTGATGCCCTCTGCTCCCGCGGAACCGGTTGGGGAACCGCTCCCGGACGCTCCGGGGGAGGCAGCCGGCGGAGCGCCGGCTGCCCCGCATCCGGCGAGGAGGGCTGCGGAGCCGCCCGCCACAAGCACCTGGAGCACGGTGCGGCGGTTTGGATCGTCGACTCGCATGGATTGACCCCCTGTGCGTAGGTTCTTCACAGGATCCGCCCGAAGGCTAATGCTGTCAACGGCAATCGGCCCCCGGCCCCTTGTCGGCGCAGGGGGCCGGTGCTACGTTCAAAGAACCTTTTGCAGAAGGTGGCCAGATGATGGTTGTCGACGGTGCCCAGTTGTTTGTCCGCTACGCCTACCCGCCCAACTCCCGGGGCAGCTGCGGGCCCCCTGACAGTGACGCGCTGCTGCACTACGGCCAGTCCGGTATGACGGACCAAGGACTCCGCGAGTTGGCCAAAGGCTTCGCCGGCGCATGGCCCTACCTGGAGCTGATTGCCGGCTGCAACGGCATAACCGACCCGCTCGACGCCCGCGTGGTGGAGGCGTACTGGGTGGGCAACAGCCTCCTGGACTCGGTGGGGATCACCAACATCGGAAACTCCATGGAGGACCGGTTCCGGGCCCGCACGGGAGGCCAGTTCCCGCATCTGGCCGAGGGCGTCCTTGCCGGTGGGGTTCCGCACCACAGCTTCCATGTTTTTGAGATCTACCCCTGGTTGGGGCTGCTCCACGACGACCGCCGCCATGCCACGGCCCTGAACGTGCTGGACCGGTGCCGGATCCGGTGGGGCGAGGTGCTGGCGGTCACCGGTGACGACGCCGTGGTGCGGTCCCGGCCGCTGGCCTGGGACGGCGCGTCTCTGGCTGTGGGCGACCCCGTGGTGGAGACGGCCAAACACGCCGTGAACGGGGCCGGCTTTGTGGCTGGCCTCGCAGCCGGTGACGTAGTCTCGCTGCACTGGGACTGGGTGTGCGACAGGCTCTCCCCGCACCAGCTGCAGCGGCTGCAGCACTTTACGGCGCGCCATCTCCGGATCGCCAACAACGGCGTCGAACACCGCGGAGCAGCGATCGCCCTGGAACGCCACGGATGACTCCACGCGCTTCCGGCTACGGCGATTGCGGCGCGGCCGTGTCCTGGTCCTCCGGGGGATTGATTCCGGTGGAGTGCCGCGGCGAGGATTCGCCGGCGGGGCGTCCGGCAGGGGTCGCATCCGTTCCGGTCTCTTCCCGGCCAGGTTCCTGCCCCTCCTCCTTGAGCACGTCCTCCCCCGGGCGGGTGGTGCTCTCTCCCACGCCTTCGGGCGCCATTGCCGCGTCTTCGGGGGTTTCGTCGGATCCGGGCTGCACGGGTTCCTTCAGCGGGGGCTCGCTGCCGAAAGCGCGGGCCGTCCCCGGGGCAGTACCTTCCGCGGCATCACTGTCATTGGACGGATTCGTCGGTGACATCATGTCCTCCTCGTTCTGGTTGTAGTGGTTCGCCTTGTGGTGGTTCGCCGCCATTCTGTGGCGTCAGCCGGCGTCGCCGTCAAAGTCCCTGGGCCGCCCCATCAGCTCCAGGCCGTCCATGGCCCGGTCGGCACCGTCGGAATCGACCCGTTCCAGGGCGAATCCCATATGGATGAGGACCCATGTGCCCGGCTCCAGCGGCCCCTCGTCCAGCAGGCCGATGTTGATTTTCCGCCGCACACCGGCCACGTCCACCAAGGCGAGCTGGTTCCCGTAGCCCTCAAGCAGCTCGATGACCTGACCAGGTATTCCTAGGCACATGGTGCTCACTCCCGGTTCTGTTCCGACATGAGGTTCTGTTCCGACATTAGGTTGCGTTCCGAAACGAGGTCGACGACGGCGGCGATCGCCTGCGGTACCGCGTCGGCCACGGCGGCGCTCAGGCCCATCCCCTCGGACACGTCTGCGGGCACGCAGCCCACCACATAGGTCACGGGCAGTTCGCCGCCGAGGGAGCGAAGGCGCCCCAGCACTGCCACGGGATCCATGCCGTGGGGATCCAGGACTGCGGTGCCGTCCACGTCCTCCCGCAACACCCGCAACACCCTGATGCTGCCCGGCGCCGCGGCGTCCGGGTCATCCGGAGGGACGGTGTCCACCAGGACCAGGACGTCCACGCCCTCGAGCAGGTCATAGACAAGATGCATGCCGCGGATTCCGTAGTCCACGGCCAGCATGCCCGGAACCGTCCGGTCGGCGTCGCCGGCCAGCCGGCGGGCCACTTCCGGGCCGAAGCCGTCGTCGTGCAGGAAGATGTTTCCCACGCCTGCCACGAGGACGGTCACATCCGCCGCGCTTTCAGGTAGCGCTTGATGTCGGGGACTGAACGGATCCCCACGTAAACGGCACCGAGCGCAAGCCCCACCAGCAGGCTGACCGTGGCTCTTCCAATAGTCCTCATAGCGGGTTTCCCTTTCCGTCCTCGAGCGGTTCAAGTTCCTCGGGTGCGTAGTAGAAGGACCGTCCGTAGCCTTCATGGAGGTCCGCTGCCGGGTCCTGTTCGAGCACCAGGCCAACATGCGTGCTGCCGTCCACGTCGAAATGGACGCTCGTGACCCGCCCGGTCTGTCCGGCGAAGAAGAGATCCTGGGCGTCGGCCCGGCGGCTGGGGTTGACCCTCACCCGGCTGCCGCGGGCGACCGGAACGCCGTTGATCAGAACGGCGTCCATGTGCGGCTGGACGAGGGCTTCCGCTTCCGGTGTCCACCAGGCGGGCGGCCCCGGCTCGCCTCCGGTGCTTGTGAAGGAGTCCGGGAAGTCCGCAGCGCGTGGATTGCGCAGGATCCCGTGCAGCTGCTGGAGTTCCTCCGGCGACATCGCCTCGCACTGGTCGATGATCGCTGCGGCGCGCGGATCCGTTGCCCGGGCCTCAGCCTTTTCCTCGTCCGTCAGGGTCAGCACCCGCAGGGTGAGGATCTCGTCAATTTCCGTCGAGTCGAACAGGGCAACCGAGCTCTCGGGTGCGACGGCAGGGTGGTCATAGAGAATGATCGGTGACACCAGCAGCACGTCCGTCTGGCCTTCGGGCCCGGCCAGCACAGGCCAGCAGCGGTGCTGGGAGCAGGACGCGGCGGCCTCCCGGGCGAAGTCCGGCGGGTCCAGTAGCGACAGGAAGTCCGCGCCGCGCAGGCTCAGGAGCACATGGGCGCCGATCAGCGACGTGGCGATCGCGTCCTGCCGGCTCGGCGGCTCCGCCGCACGTTCCGCTGTGTTCGCCACCGAGACACGCAGCCGCACCGGCCCGCCGCCGGTGGACGTGGCGCTAAGCGTCACTTCGCCGTGCAGTGCCCGACGTCGGCGCACCAGCCGGCCGGCCGGGCGGCCGGCGCCGTCACTGAGCTCCTCCACGTCCTCACCCGCTGCGATCCGGACCGGCAGGACCAGCGGTCCGTCGCCGTCGCGGAGCCGGGCCACGGGGAACGGCCCCAGGGTGACTTCGTGCTCGACTGCCTCATCCCAGCTCAGCCAGCGGGCGGCGCCGACGGCGAGCTCCTCCACCAGACGGAAGCTGCCGCCGTCGTCCGCTGTCTCCGCGGTGCGCGCCTGAAGCTGCAGGAAGCGGAGGTGGAGCTCCAGCTCTGCATCCGGCCCCGGACCCAGCAGGCAGTCGGCAAACATCTCCGGCTCTTCCCCGGAGCCGGCCGTCGCGGCACCGGGCGGGCCCAGGATGCCGAACTGCCAGCGGGACTGGTTCTTCTGCGAGGAAGCGCGGTACGGGTAGAGGAGGTAGCCCTCGTAGAGAACCGCATCGGCCACTGCCCGGGCGAGGCTGAGGCTCATGTTCATGGCCGCCGCTCTCCGCCCACGCCGGATGCTGCGGCTGCCAGTAGGGACTCGACGGCGGCCTCCCAGGACGTTAGGCCGCGCGCGGACTTGTACTGTGACAGGGCCGCCAGGACGCCGCGGTCGAGGCGGATCCAGCCCGCATTGGGGAAGTACACGTCCATCAGCCGCTGCCAGGCGGACACGGGGAGCCGGTAGGAAGCCTCGAGGTCCCAGGGAACCTGCTCCACGCCGAACCCGGTCTGGCCCTTTGTGAAGACCGTGCCGGAGAACAGGAACTCCAGGGGGATCTCGCCGTCCCGTAGGGCATTGAGGTACTTTGCGGCGGCAACATCGAAGTCGAACGTGCAGGCCAGCGGCAGGTCCACCTCGGTGCTGCCGGAGAAGCCCTGCACCATGGTGCTGCATTGCATCCAGAGGAAGGACTTGAGGGTGTTGGGCCAGCGGCCGCGCTCGCCGAAAAGGTCCAGCAGCCCTGCTTCTTCGTCCTCCGCGTAGCCGCGGCGCTGCGGCAGGATCCGCACCTGGCAGCGCAGGGCGATGGCGTGGATGGCGGTGCCGGTGGCCTCAGTCAGTCGCAGCCGGGCGGTCAGCTGCGGGGCCGCAGCATACGGCTCCGGCTGGATGTCGACGACGGCGAACGCCAGCCTGGTCATTGCGGTCCTCCCGGCACGGACCCGGGGGAGTCTTCATGCACCGGTTTGCTGCGCCGGCCGACATTTTCGAAGAAGGCGGTGAGCTGGTCGCGGGCCTCCTGCCCGCCGTCGAACCCCCGCCAGCGGCGGCGGAGCTGCCCCACCAGTTCGTAGCAGGCGTCCACCGGTACGAGGTGGCAATCGGCCTGTGGCCGGTCCGGGCCGGGGCCGCGGATCAGCAGCGCCTCTGTGTCGGGGGCAGCAAGGGCCACGGCCGGGTTACGGGCGAGAACGGCATCCCAGGCGTCGAGCGGGAGCTCGGATTCGGTGGCGCCCGCTGGCCCCGGATAGAAGGCCACCGTCCGGTCCAGTGTGGAGCTGCGGAAGAAGAAGGCAAGGCCTACGGGTATTTCCAGTTCGTCCCACTGGCCCGGTCCCAGTTCGAAGTCCGGAAACGAGAAGTATCGGTTCGGAACCGAACGGTAGCGGAGATGGGCCGTGCTGTCGGTGAAGAGCAGGTAGCACGGCCGGCACGTGCACATCATGGCGTGGCTCTCGACGTCCACCACGTGCTGGTGGGCCTCCGGGATGGGCTCGCCGCACATTTCGCAGCGCTCGCCGGCGGGCGCTGCAGGCGGCTGCGCGGCGATCCGTCGGAGCAGGGCGACGGGCAGGCCGGGGGTCCTTTCAGGGGCCGTCATTTTAGGCGTCCTGGTTTGAAACGAGCGGCACGGCCACGGACATCACGCCTGACCGCACCAGAAGCGGCAGCGGGTCCAGGTGCAGGGCCCTGTCTTCAAGGCAGGAGCCTGCCTGCCTGACGTCGAAATGCGCACGGCATGCGGGGCAGCGCAACAGGCCGCCGCCGACCGGACCGGCGAGGGCGCGCTGCAGCGTTGCCCCCGCCATGGACCCGGTGCAGCGAGGGCAGTAGTCGCGGTACGCATACAGGTCCTGCCCCGTACGGCAGGCAAGTACGGGATAGCCTCCCGCCATAAAGCCGGCAACTTCGCCCTGCTCCAGGCTGGCGATCTCGGGCACGGCCTGCCAGGAGCCGGGGGCGTGGTCCTGCCAGTGACCCGGGGTGCCTGGGGCGGGTGCGGCCCCAGCGCGGCTCTCCGTTCCGCCGTCGGCCGTGTGGTTCAGCCGGACCAGCAGAGCGTCCACGGGGATCACGGCGGGAGTGGCCGCGCGGGCTTCCTCCTCCACCACCTGGATGTCCGTCACCTCCGGTGCCGCCGACTCGATCGCCTCCTCGACGGCGAACTTGAGCGTGACGGACGACGACGGGCAGCCCTGGCAGGTGCCAAGCAGCCTGAGGCGGACCACGCCTTCGGGGCTGATGTCCAGTAGCTCCACGTTGCCTCCGTGCGATCCCAGATAGGGCCTGACGCGGTCCAGTGCGGCAGCCACGCGTGTTTCCAGGTCCTGGGGGTGCAGCCCGTGGATCACCAGCAGGCTGGCCACCAGTTCGTCCGCGGTCAGTGCGTCCAGTGTGGCATCGTCCAGCTGGCCGCGGTCGCCGAGGATTTCGAGGATCCGGGCCAATCCGGAGCCGTACAGGTCCGTCACCTGGCGGACCAGCTCCTCGGCGCGGCCGCGGGCCACCGCCCCGCCGGCTCCGAGGGCGTCGAGGAGGGTTTCGATCCGGTCGCCGGCCTGTCTGGGCCGGTCGTCGCCAGGCATCGCCTTACTCGCCGGTCAGGGTCTGGGTGGGGGAGTGCAGCTGCTCGAGGGTCTGGCCGTTGCCCAGGTACATGTGGACACCGCAGGGCAGGCACGGATCAAAGCTGCGGACGGTCCGCATGATGTCGATGCCCTTGAAATGCTCGCGGTCGTTCTCCTCGAAGATCGGCTGCCCCTGCACGGCGTCCTCATATGGTCCGGCGATCCCGGACGAATCAGTGGGGCTCGCGTTCCAGGGAGTCGGCGGATACGGATGGTAGTTGGCGATCTTCCCGTCCCGGATCACCATGTGGTGGGACAGGACGCCGCGCACCGCCTCAGTGAAGCCGCAGCCGATGGCCTCATCCGGAACTTCGAAGGTCTCCCAGGTCTTGGTGCGTCCGGCACGGATTTCCTCCAGGGCCTTTTCCGCGAAGTGCAGGGCGGCGGCCGCGGCGTAGGCCTGGAAGTAGCTGCGGGCCCGGTTGCGTTCGAGGGTGTTGCTCCACTGCGGGATGTTCCACTCCAAGGACACAGGACCCTTCAGCGCGGTCTTGGGCAGGTTGATCTGTACGCTCCTGCCGGTTGCCTTGATGTAGCCGATGTCCACCAGCCCGGCCAGGGCCGTTGCCCAGAGGCGCGCCAGCGGGCCGCCGCCGGTGTCCAACGCCAGGTTGTTCTCGCCGTCGAACCACCGCGGGGACATGACCCAGCTGTACTTCTCCGAGAGGTCCCGCTTCTGCGGCCGTGGATTGGTGTGCTGGTTCCAGGGGTGGCGCCGGTCCACCGGATTGCCCAGCGGATCACGGGTCACGAACATCTCCTGGTTTTCCCAGTCCTCGTAGTAGGAGGAGCCGAGCATGATCCGGATGCCAAGGTTGATCCGCACCAGGTCCGTGGTAACGAGTTTCCCGTCCACCACAACACCGGGGGTCACGAACATCTTCCGGCCCCACTCCGTCATGTCCTTGTACTCGAAGTTGCAGTAGTCGGGGTCCTGCAGCGAGCCCCAGCAGCCCAGCAGCGTGCGGCGCAGCCCCACCTGTTCGTAGCCGGGCAGGGCCTCGTAGAAGAAGTCGAAGAGGTCGTCATGCATGGGCACGACCTTCTTCATGAACTCCACGTACCGCATGAGCCGGGTGATGTAGTCCGTCATCAGCTGGATCGTGGCAACAGTCCCCACACCGCCCGGATAGAGCGTGGACGGGTGCACGTGGCGGCCCTCCATGAGGCAGAACATCTCGCGGGTGGCGCGGCTGACCTGCAGTGCCTCCCGATAGAACTCTCCGGTGAAGGGGTTCAGCGAGCGCATGATGTCCGCTATCGTGCGGTAGCCGTGCTCGCCTTCGTGCGGGGCCCGGGTGTTTTCAGCCTTGGCAAGGACGCCGGGGTTGGTCTCGGACACCATCTTTTCGCAGTAGTCCACGCCGACGAGGTTTTCCTGGAAGATGTTGTGGTCGAACATGTACTCGGCGGCTTCACCCATATTGACGATCCACTCACCCAGGTTCGGCGGCTTCACGCCGTAGGCCATGTTCTGCGTATAGCAGGAGCACGTTGCATGGTTGTCACCGCAGATACCGCAGATGCGGCTGGTGATGAAGTGGGCGTCCCGCGGATCCTTGCCCTTCATGAAGATGGAGTAGCCGCGGAAGATGGAGGAAGTGCTCTTGCATTCCACCACCTGGTTGTTCGCGAAGTCGATCTTCGTATAGATGCCGAGGCTGCCGACGATCCTCGTGATGGGGTCCCAGGCCATCTCCACCAGATTGTTGTTGCCCGTTCCGCTTCCGGAAGGCATAGGAATCGTTGAGGTCATGTTCTTCACCTGTCTGGAAGTGGGGTGGCTACCAGGTGCGCTTGGCACCGGTAAGGAGTTCGGGTCCGGGCCGGCGCCACTTGGGCTCCTGGTCCAGCGTGTGCGTGGTGATGCCGCGCAATGCCCTGATCGCCGAGCCATAAGGGCGGATCGTGCTCGTCGAGAGCTTCCCACCGGGTGGCTCATCCATGAAGGGCATGAATTTGTCCGGGAACCCCGGCATGGTGCAGCCGATACAGATGCCGCCCACGTTCGGGCAGCCGCCGATGCCGTTCATCCAGCCGCGCTTTGGCACGTTGCACTTGACCACGGGGCCCCAGCAGCCAAGCTTGACGATGCACTTGGGGGAGCCGTATTCCGTGGCAAAGTCACCCTGCTCGTAGTATCCGGCCCGGTCACAGCCCTCATGGACGGTCTTCCCGAACAGCCAAGTGGGCCGGAGTGCGTCGTCCAGCGGAATCATCGGTGCCTGGCCCGTGGCCTGGTAGAGCAGGTACGTCATGGTTTCGGAGAGGTTGTCCGGCTGGATGGGGCATCCGGGGACGCACACAATGGGGATTCCTGCCTTCGATTTCCAGTCGTAGCCGAGGTAGTCCGGCACTCCCATGGCGCCGGTGGGGTTTCCCGCCATCGCGTGGATGCCGCCGTACGTGGCGCAGGTACCCGCTGCGATGATGGCCGTGGCTTTGGGTGCCAGACGATCCAGCCACTCGCTGGTGGTGATTGGCTGGCCGGTCTCGAGGTCGTTCCCGAAGCCGCACCAGTATCCGCCGGGATCGTGGAGTTTCTCATTGGGGATCGAGCCCTCCACCACCAGGACAAACGGCTCCAGTTCGCCGCGGTCAGCCTTGCGGAACCATTCCAGGAAGTAGTCGGCCCCTTCCTGCGGGCCGCACTCGAAGTCGATCAGGGGCCAATGCATCGCGATGCGCGGTAGGCCAGGCAAGGCGCCGAGGGCTATCTCCTCGACGCTGGGCTGGGTGGCCGCGGTCAAAGCTACGGAATCGCCGTCGCAGCTGAGCCCTGCGTTGATCCATAGCACGTGAATAAGGGCTTCTTCGGCCTTGAGTGAAGTTTCAGTAGGCATCGTTGCCTCTTTCGGCGGCCCTTACGGGCTCAGTGTGTCTGTTAAAGACTCAGTCAAGGTGGATGACCGGGAACTGGTGCCGCTAAGCCAGTCGTACCAGCCGGCGAGGCCATCGCCGGTGGTGGCCGAGAGGACCAGGAATTCGGTGCGCGGGTTGATCTGCCGGGTGCGGCGACGGAAACCGTCGACGTCGAAATCGACGTAGGGGAGCAGGTCCGATTTGTTGACGATCACCAGATCGGCTGCCATGAACATGTGCGGGTATTTGTGCGGTTTGTCATCACCTTCCGTTACCGAAACGATCACTACTTTGGCTGCTTCACCAAGATCAAACAGCGCAGGGCAGACAAGGTTGCCTACATTTTCGATGAACACCGTTGACCCGGTCTCCGGATCCAAGGCATCGAGCCCGCGCCGGAGCATGCCGGCATCCAGATGGCAGCCGGCCCCGGTGTTGATCTGGATGACGGGCCGTCCCACGGCGCGGATGCGGTCCGCGTCGAGGGAGGTCTCCTGGTCGCCTTCGACGACTCCGGCCCGCAGCCCGTCCCCGAGGTCCGTGAGGGTGCGCACCAACAGCGTGGTCTTGCCTGCCCCTGGTGAGCTCATCACGTTGAGCGCCCGGATTCCACGGCCTTCCAGCCAGCCACGGTTCCTTGCCGCCAGCAGGTCGTTCTTGGCCAGCAGGTTCTGCTCCAGCGGGATGGTTTCGGGATGGTGGTGCTCGTGGCCTTGGTCATGCGGGTGCTGGTGCCCGTGCCCGTCGCCATGATCATGCGCGTGCTCGTGCAGCTGCACAGGCAGCACCGGGATCTCCGGTTCCTGAAGTGCAGAAACCCTGGTGTTGGCCTCGTCGCCGCATCCGCACGTTGTACACATTTGCTATGCCACCTCCACCGACATCAGCATGAGTTCACGGCCACGGAGGACTTCCACGTCCGCGCTTCCACAGTGGCAAAGCAGGATCAGGTCGGCCAGTTCGAATTCGTCGTCGCAGCTCCGGCAACGGGCCAGGCCCTGTGGTTCGTCGATCATGAGCCTCGCACCCTCGAGGGGCGTGCCGGCCGAAGCAACGTCAAAACAGAATCGCATGGCATCCGGAAGGACGCCGGACAACGGCCCAACCCGGAGGTTGACCGCAGTGACTATCCGTTCTCCGGTACGGTCGAGAACGGCATCGATCAGGCTCTGCGTGATAGAGAGTTCGTGCATGGTCGCGCTCCTTCCTGCCAAGATAGGCTCGCCCCGGATAAAACGCAACCACCCTGATTGACACCGGCGTATACTTCCGCTAAAGCGGCGAAGTCACCATGGCAGTTCAATCGCAGATGGAACCCGAGGCTGGACCATGAAGCAACCGGAGGCTGCGCGTCCGGGTAGAATCCGCGGCGCAACCTGTGCACTGTCGGGCCGGGAGTGGGCCTCGGTCGGCTGCATGGCCACGTTCGTTGCCGTTCTTCATATCCTGGGCTGGGGAATGCTGGCGGGCGTCGTCGCCCCCGGACACCTCCCTGCCGCTTCAACGGGCGCGTTTGGTATTGGTCTTGGCGTGGCGGCCTACACGCTGGGCTTGCGGCACGCCTTCGACGCGGACCACATTGCGGCAATCGACAACATCACCCGCAAGCTCCGCGCCGAAGGCAGACGCAGCATGTCCGTGGGCTTCTGGTTTTCGTTGGGCCACTCAAGTGTGGTGTTCGGCTTGTGCGCGCTGTTGGCGGCCGGGATCCGGGGCCTCGCTGACCGGACAGCGGTCGGGACGGCTGACCTGCACGCTTTCCTGGGGCTCGTGGGGACCGCCGTCTCGGGGCTGTTCCTCGTCTGCATCGGCATCCTGAACCTGGCCGTGCTGCGTGGCATCATCAAGTCGGTCCTGCGGCTGCGAAGCGACGGCGGCGGGGCCGACCTCGCCGGCCAGACAGCGGCACCCGGGCTGCTGTACAGGGTGTTCGGGCGGACCACCCGGCTAATCACCCATCCCTGGCAGGTTTACGGGGTGGGCCTGCTGTTCGGACTGGGATTCGACACGGCCACGGAGGTCAGCCTGCTGATCCTCGCCGGCGGTGCGGCCGCTTCGGCGCTTCCCTGGTACGCGATTCTGACGCTTCCCATCCTGTTCGCGGCGGGGATGAGCCTGCTGGATTCGCTGGACGGCTGCCTTATGAACTTCGCCTACGGGTGGGCGCTGTCCAGACCGGTCCGCCGGGTCTACTACAACATCGTCATCACGGCCCTGTCTGTCGCCGTCGCCCTGGGGATCGGGTCTATTGAACTGATCTCCATCCTCGTGGAACGTACCGGGATCAGCACCGGCCCGCTGGCCGCCATCGGCGGCATCGACCTGGATTCGGTCGGATACACCGTCGTCGGGCTCTTCGTCTGCACGTGGATTCTCGCGCTGGGAGTGTGGCGGTTCGGGCACATCGAGGAACGCTGGGCTGCCCCGGTTCGCGACACGGACACTGTCCCGGAAGGCTAGCGCGAACTGGCAGCTAATGCCGTGGGGATGAGGATTTGCAGTTGTCACCTGCCGGTTCGCGCTAACGCTAGGGTTGTTCCCATGCCGTCGTTCCAAACCAGACTCAGAATCACCGGGCTGAAGCCGGGCAACGCTCCCGAGGCCGTGATGGCTGCGGCCGTCGAAGCCCTGGAAACGAGGCACCACGTGGAATCGAACCAGCTGCAGATCACCGGCGGAGTACCCGAGCTCAACCTCCGGTTCCTCGTGGAGGCAACCGAGTTCAGCGGTGAGAACAGCCAGGCGCGCGAATCGGCAGCCATGATGCGCGACACCGTCGAACGCGTTGCGGTGACCGGTGCACTTATGGTGCTCCGCCGCAGCCGCGGCCGCTGGGCTCCCGTCTAACCCGAAGGCGCGGCGCCGGGGGTTT
Source organism: Arthrobacter sp. ISL-72 (assembly GCF_018613755.1). GTDB lineage: Bacteria > Actinomycetota > Actinomycetes > Actinomycetales > Micrococcaceae > Arthrobacter. The sequence goes on along the minus strand of NZ_JAGGPP010000007.1, from coordinate 98,727 downwards.
CCCCGTCGGCCGGTTCGTCCACGGGGGAACGGCTGCCGCGGCGGCGGGTGACAATCATCCCCACCACGGCGCCGATCACCAGGCCGACGGCGACGCCGATCAGGGAACTGGCCCAGAACGGCAGCCTGGTTGCGGAGCCGGTGAAATAGCCGAGTCCCGTTAGCCACGCGGCCCAGAGAATGCCGCCGAGCGCCGTGCAGAAACTGAAGGCGCGGGTGGTTACGTCGGCGATTCCGGCGGCGGCCGACGTCGCGAGCCGTCCTCCCGGAATGAACCGGACGCCAATGATGGCGCCGTACGTAGTGGAACGGCCTGCCTTGGCGATGGCGGCGTGGATTCCGCTGTGGAATTTCCGGCCCCACCGCCACCGGTCCAGGACATGACTGAGGCGGCGCTTGAACAGCTGGAACACCACCACATCGCCGATCCAGGACGCGAACGCGGCAAGCAGGCCCACCAGCAGCACGTTGGCACGGCCGTCTGCGGAGAGCGCGCCGCCGGTGATCACGACCATTTCGGAGGGGACCGGCGGGAAAATGGCGTCACCCAGCACGACGGGGATGATCCAGAAATAGATCGCCGCGCCCCAGGTGTCGGCGTTGGCCAGGTCCATGGCCACAACGTACCTCATTTGGGCCGCCGGATTCAGCGGTCCGGTTTCAGGCGTCCGGTTTCAGGCCCGGGCGCTCCCGCGGCTCAGGAGGCCGGAGCTTCGCTGAGCTGGAGCCGGCTGCGGTATTCCACCGGCTGCTTGGTCATGGGATCCACGAACCGGATCCCGCGGGCCAGCAGCTGGAGCGGCTTGGTGTAATTGTCGGGGGCCTTGTCCAGCAGGTCCGGGTAGAACGCGTCGTTCACGATTCCCAGGCCAAGTGAGGCCATGTGGACCCTGAGCTGGTGGGTCTTCCCCGAGTGCGGCTCAAGCCGGTACAGCGCGCGCCGCCCGGGCGCTCCGGCGGAAGTGCCGGCGTCGAACGTTTTCATCAGGTCGATGCGGGTTTCCGCATTGGGTTCGCCGTCGATGACCTCTGCGAGGAGGTAGCTGCGGGACTTGGTCATCCGGTTCCGCACCACCACGGGGAAGTCGACGGCGGGATAGCCGGCCATCGGTTCCGCGGCGGACACGCACTCGTACTCCTTTTGGACCTGCCGCTTCTCGAACAGCACCTGGTACTTTCCGCGGGTTTCAGGGTTGGTGGAGAGCAGGAGGATGCCGGCCGTCATCCGGTCCAGCCGGTGCATGGGGATCAGGTCCGGTAGCTCCAGCTGGTTGCGGAGCCGTACCAGGGCTGATTCCTGGATGTAGGTGCCGCCGGGAGTGGTGGGCAGGAAATGGGGTTTGTCCACCACAAGGATGTGGTCGTCCTGGTGCAGGATGTTCAGTTCCACGGGCAGCCGCGTCTCCGGCGGGAGGGTGCGGTAGTACCAGATGAAGGTGTGGTCCTCGAGGCGGGTGCGGCGGTCGAGGGGGATGCCGCCCTCGCCCACGATCTCGCCGGCGTCGAACCGGTCCTCGATGCCCTGCGGGTCGATGTGGCCCCAGCGGTGCATCATGTAGTCCATGGCGGTGTCCCACGGCCCCTCGTCCGGGAGGCGCAAGCGGGTCGCGTTGACGCCGTCGCGTACGGGAAGGGGGGATTGCATCACCGGTCCATTCTACTTTGTGCCGTCGAGCATGCTTCCGAAGTCGCCTGAACCATACGAGATCGCCGGAACCTTCCGGCGATCTCGCACCGTTCCGGCGAAGTCGCAACACCGACGAGAAAAAAGTTCTTGACAAATAAAATTGTCGGTGACGATACTTAAGCCATGTTGGAGATCGAAGTGATCGAGGACCCGGCCGCGGCGGAAGCTTCGCTGGACCCCATCCGGACCCGCATCCTCCGGGAACTGGCGGAACCCGGCTCGGCGACGCAGCTCGCTGTCAAGGTGGGGCTGCCGCGGCAGAAGGTGAATTACCATCTCAAGGCGCTGGAGCGGCACGGCCTTGTGCAGCTCGTCGAGGAGCGCCGCAAAGGCAACGTCACCGAACGGGTGCTGCAGGCCACCGCCGCGTCGTACCTGATTTCCCCGGCTGCGCTGGCGTCCGTGGCGCCGGACCCGCACCGGTTCGCGGACCGTTTCTCCGCCTTTTGGCTGCTGGCGCTGGCCGCACGCATGGTCCAGGAAGTGGGGAAGCTTATCGCCGGGGCCGTCGCAGCGCGGCAGAAGCTGGCCACGTTTGCCATCGACGGCGAGATTACCTTCCGCACGGCCTCGGACCGCGCCGCCTTCGCCGAGGAGCTCGGCGTTGCGGTCACCCGCCTTGTGGACAAGTACCACGACGGCGGCGGTAAGGGCGGGCGCAAGCACCGCCTCGTCGTCGCCCTTCATCCGGTACTCAAGGAACAAACTCAAACCACCCCGTTCGGGGAACAAGAAACAGGAGCAGGACAATGACTGACAACCGTGAATTCGAGATTGTTTACGACACCGAGCTGCCCGGCACCCCCGAGCGTGTCTGGGAAGCGGTGACCGCGGGGACGTCCGGATGGATGTTCCCGACGGACCAGTGGCCGGATGTCAAGACCGTGGAGGAGTATCCCCAGCACCTGGTGTCGCGGATGGAGGGGCCGGACGGCTGGTTCAATCAGCTCGAGCATGTCCTGGAACCGCTCGACGGCGCGCGGGCCCGGCTGCATTACATGCACAGCGGGATTTTCGCGGACAACTGGGACCAGCAGTACGACGGCGCCAGCAAGCACACCGAGTTCTACCTCCACACCCTGGGTCAGTACCTGAAGTACTTCGACGGCCGGCCCGTGGTTTTCACGGATGTCCAGGGACCCGCGGCCTCGCAGACGCCGGAAGGCTTTGTCCGGCTGAAGGCGGCGCTCGGGGTGGAGACGGCGTCACCCGGGGACGCCCTTGACGTGGACGTCGACGGCGTCGGGCGGCTCATGGGGCAGGTGGACTTCGCCAACGAGAACTTCCTTGGCCTGAGGACCGCCGACACCATGTACCGCTTCTTCGGCCGCAACGCGTTCGGCGCACCGGTGGGCATGACCGTCCACGATTTCAGCGGCAGCGGTGATGCCGAGACCACGGCCAAGGCCTGGGGCGGCTACCTGGAGAAGGTCTACGCGTAGGACCCGGGTGCGCGTCCCCACGGCCCAGCCAACCCCCCGGCCGGCCCAACTCAGGCGATGGCGACGGCGGGCGGGTGCCGGAGGGTGCGCCGGAGCTGCGGTGCGGCGTCGAGCCTGGCCTGGGCTGCGGAAAGGGCAAGCACCGCTGTTTCCAGTTGGGCTGGCGGGAGAGTGAACGGGACGCGCAGGTAGTGCTCGAAGGCCCCGCCCACGCCGAACCGCGGGCCTGCCGCGAGCCTGATTCCCAGGTCTGGACCGATGACGGTCAGGGCAGTGCTCATCGGTGCCGGCAGCCGGCACCAGACGCTGAGGCCGCCGTCGGGCCGTTCAGGCTGCCAATCGGGAAGGATGCGGTCGAGGAGTTCCAGCAGGGCGGCACGGTTTTCGCGCAGGGCTGCGAGCCGGGCCGGGAGCGGTTCGGAGAGTGACCGCACCAGGTGCGCCGCAACCAGCTGCTCCACCACCGGTCCGCCCAGGTCCATGGTGGTCCGGGCGGCCGCGAAGCGCTGGATGAGCGACCTCCCGGCACGGATCCAGCCGGTGCGCAGTCCCGCCCAGTGCGACTTGCTGAGCGAGCCGATGGTGACCACGGCCGGGCTGAAGGCAGCCAGCGGAGACGTTACCACGGCGTCGAGGTTTAATTGCCGCAGCGTCTCGTCCACCACCAGCACTGTCCCTGCGGCGGCCGCGGCCTGGACCAGCCTGCGGCGCTCCGGATCGGACATCAGGCGGCCCGTCGGGTTGTGGAAATCCGGCACCACGTACGCCATCTTGGGGCGCTGCTGCATCATGGCGGATTCCATCCCGGCGATGTCCCAGCCGTGGCCCTGCGGCAGGGCCACCGCCACGGGCCGGCAACCGCTAGCGCGGATGGCGTCCAGGGCGTGCGGGTACGTCGGATGGTCCACCAGCACCTTGTCCTGCCTGCCGGCGAGCGTGCGGAGCACGATGTTCAGGGCATGCTGCGCTCCCGCTGTCACCAGGATCTGGTCTGCGTTCGTGGGGACCCCCGCCGCGGAGTATTGTGCAGCAATTGCCTCGCGGAGCGGTGGGATGCCGACGGCGTCGTAGCCAAAACCCGGAAGCAGCGCGGGAAGCTCGGTGAGCGCGGCGGCAAAGGCCCGATGCACCACTTCGCCGCTCGCAGGCAGGGATGCGTAGGCGAGGTCAATCAGTCCCGGCGGCGCGGCCAGACCAGGAGCCCCGGTCAGGGTTTCCGGGTTGGTGAGATCCGTTGTGCCGCCGGGCCCGTTTGCGCCGGCTGGCAGGTGGCGCGGAATGCCGGTCCGGCCGCGGCTGCCCTGCCGGCTGCTGAGGAACCCCTGCTCGCGCAGGCTGGCGTAGGCGGCGGTGACCGTGGTCCGGCTGACACCCAGCGTCGCCGCCAGCGCCCGTTCGCTGGGCAGCGCCATCTCCAGCGGGACGCGGCCGTCCAGGATCAGGAGGCGTACGACGTCGGCCAGCTCCCTGTAGGCGGGCGCCGCGCCGCGGTTCCACTCGCCGAGCAGACGCATAAGGGCGGTGGGGTTCAGGGAGCCGGACATGTAGCCAGTATCTCAAACTGGATATGTATTACAAGGCCAGTTATGTCCGAGGATGGATGGCATGATGACCCGCAGACTCCTTCAACTGTTCACCGGCCTTGCCATGTACGGCATTTCGCTGGCCATGTTCATCCGCGCCGGACTCGGCCTGGACCCCTGGGACGTTTTCCACCAGGGCGTGGCCGGGAAGACCGGGCTGTCGATCGGCGCCGTGGTGGTGATTGTCAGTTTCCTGGTGCTGCTCCTCTGGATCCCGCTACGGCAGTGGCCCGGGTTCGGCACCTTGTGCAACGCCGTGCTGGTTGGTGTTTTTGTTGATGTCGGTCTCGCGCTCACTCCTGAGTTCTCCCACCTGGGCGGCCAGATCGCCATGCTGGCCGGGGCTGTTCTGCTGAACGGGATCGCATCCGCCTGCTACATCGGCGCGCGGTTCGGACCCGGAGCGCGCGACGGTCTCATGACGGGGCTGGCCCGGCGGACGGGATGGTCGGTCCGTGCCTCGCGGACGGGAATCGAAGTGGTGGTGCTGGCCACCGGCTGGATGCTGGGCGGATCGGTCGGCGCGGGCACCGTGATCTACGCGCTCGCCATCGGCCCGCTTGTGCAGCTGCTCTTGCCGCTGTTCACAGTGCCGGAGCTCCGAACGGCGCCCCGGCCCGAGGCCGCAGTGCCGGCCGCCTGAGTCAGCCGCTTGAGCTGCCCCGCCGCCGTCAGGCCTTAGGTCCAGGTGGCGGCTGGCAGGTCGGGCAGAAGTAGATGTCCCGTTCCTCGGTGCCTGTGTCTTTGGCCAGGACGCCGCGGCGGATGGGTGTGGCGCACTTCAGGCACGGCTGGTGCTCGCGCCGGTATACCCAGTATCCAGGCCTTCCGGCGTTACGTCCCACGGGTGTTCCCTGTTTGTTGAGCACGGTAGTGCGGCGTCCCGGCCCGAGATTGGCCTCGAGGAGCTGCTTGGCATCGATAAGCAGCTTCGGGAGGTCCTGCACGTACGAGACCGGCGCTGCGGGATGGACGCCTGACAGGAAGCACGCCTCACAACGGTAGATGTTGCCGATACCGGCGACGTTGCGCTGATCCAGCAGGGCGACGCCGACCGGAACATCCGGGGCGGCGCGCAGCCGCCGTTCCGCCTCCGCCAGGTCCCAGTCCGGTCCGAGCAGGTCCGGACCCAGATGGCCCACAACGGAGTCCTCATCGGCGGTGCGGACCACTTCGAGGATGCCGAGGGAAAACCCGACGGCGTCCGCCGTCGCCGTACGCAGCACGCATCGGGCCGTGAACCCCGGTTTCCGCCACCGTCCGCCGGGCGGGTAGACCTGCCAGATGCCTTCCATCTTCAGGTGGGAGTGAATGGTCAGCTGTTCCTCATCAGGACCTCGCAGCCGCATCAGCAGGTGCTTGCCGCGGGGGACCACTTCGTTGACCGTCCACCCGTCCAGCTTCAGCGTGGCGAACTTGGGCACCCGGAAGTCGGACCCCGTGAGCTGCTGCCCGGCGAGGGCTGCGTGGAGCTGCGCCGCTGCCCGCCAGATTGAATCGCCTTCAGGCACGGATCCTGAGTCCTTTCGGAGTGGAGTATGCACCGGCGTGGGTCAGCGCCGCGGCTGCGGGCGTGTCCAGGATGCCGTGGCCGTTGACCTTTTCCATGATGAGCTTGTTCACCGCGCCGCGCTTGACCACCCCGACGAGGGCAGCGGCGGCGGCGCCAAGCACTTCCGGATCCTCGTTAAAGGCGAGCAGCGTCTTGCCTCCGCGTTCGACGTAGAGCACCAGCGCGCCGTCGACCATCACCACCAGGGCGCCGGCTTTCCGGCCCGGGCGGTGGCCGCTGCCGGCTTCCACGTTCTGTGCCGGCCAGGGGAGCGCCGCTCCGTAGGGGTTGGCGGGGTCCGTGGCGGCGAGTGCCAAGGCAACGGGCTCCGGCTTCGCCAGCTGGGTGTCCTCGGTGTAGGACCGCAGCCGGTCCACGGTGGCGGGGACGGCGAACTGGGCGGCGCCGAGGTGCTCGATGAAGTAACCCCGGCGGCAACGCCCGGCTTCTTCCAGCCGCGCCAGGACTTTGTACATCAGGCCGAAGCCGCCCAGGATGTTCTCCGCCATGACCGAGCCGCGGGTGACGACCCCGTACCGGTCCAGCAGAAGCTCGGCCGTGGCGCGGGCGTGGATGGTCGGGTCCAGTTCCGGTGCGGGCAGTGCGGACCATCGCCCGGCAGCGAGCGGCGGAGTGGGGGCGGCACCGGTGACGGAGCCGTAGCGTCCGCCGGTCAAGCCGGGAGATCCGAGGAGGCCCGTGCCGTGGGCGCGTCCCAGCCGGCTCAGGCGGGGTGCGCGCGCACGCGGCGCCCGGGCCACCTGCCGGTGGGCCGTGTGGCCGCCGGCGATCAGGGCCCGGACCGGGGCGAACGTGTCACCGGTGACGCGGCCGGCCCAGGCCAGGTCCCAGAGCGCCGACACAACATCCTGGTCGCTCAGCACGAAGTCCATGCCGCCTGCGATTTCCGTCAACTGTCGGAAGAAGTAGCCGCCGCCGTTGTTCAGCAGGTGCTCCAGCAGCCGCTGCTGCGCGTCCCCCGGCTCATACTCCGCCGCGGGGTTCAGCGTGAGTTCGGCGGAATCCGCGAGGTGCAGGCTGATCCAGCCGTCGTTGCCGGGAAGCGCTCCCGCTCCGGACCACAGGACCTCACCGGCGGCCATCAGCTCGTCCAGCATCGCGGGCTGGTAATCCGCCACCCGGCCGGCGAGGACAAGCGGCTCCCACGCGGACGCAGGCACAGGCACACCGGAGAGCTGGTCGACGGCCGTGATGATGCCGTCCAGGCCGCGCAGTGTGGACTGGCCGCGGCCCTTTCCGGGCACCCGGACGTTCTGCCAGGCAGGAAGGAACCGGCCATAGGCCGCCGCGTCCACCGGCTCCACTTCCGCACGCAGTGCTGCCAGCGACCGCCGCCGGAGCTTCCGCAGCACCTCGGCATCACACCACTCGCTGGTACCGGCCAGGACTGTGCCGGAGACGGCGGCGGCCGTTGCTGCCGAATCTGTGCCGTCCCGGTCCGGGGTCCCGGCGTCGGGCACCTGTTCGGGTAAAGCGGGGTGCGGGCGGAACTCGCCTTCCACCACGCGGCCGTCGGCGGCGAGCCGCTTCAGTGCGGTGCCGACGACGGCGACGCCCAGGCCCAGCCTTGCCGCAGCTTCCGTTGCCGTGAAGGGTCCGTGGCTGCGGGCGTAGCGTGAGACGAGGTCGCCAAGCGGGTCCGCCACGGGCTCGATGAACGCGAGCGGCACCCCCATCGGCAGGGGCACGCCGATGGCATCCCGGAGACGGGAAGCATCCTCCACTGCCGCAAAACGCTCGACGCCGCCGATGTTCACCTTGAGCGCGCGGTTGGCCCGCTGCAGGGCAGCAAGATGGGCGGCAGCATCGGCCACCGGGACCGCAGCCAGTGGAGCTGTTTCAAGCGCGCCGGTTCCGTCGGCATCGGCCGCTGCTGCCCCGTCGGCGTCCGCGGTTTCGACGACGGCGGCAGGCTCCAGCCGTGCCGCCACTTCCCCGGGCGTCAGCGGACCGAGCAGGCGCAGCAGATCCGCTACTCCCTCCATGCCGCGCACCCGGCGGTCCGGTGCGAGCCGTTGCAGTTCCCGTTCAGTGGCCTCGATGACTTTCGCGTCGAGCAGTTCGCGCAGTTCCACCCGGCCCAGGAGCTCGTTGAGCAGGGTCGAATCCAGAGCCAGTGCGGCGGCCCGGCGCTCGGCCAGCGGCGAATCACCCTCGTAGAGGAACTGCGCCACATAGCCGAACAGGAGGGACTTGGCGAAGGGCGAAGGCTGCTGCGTGGTGGTCTGCAGGATCCGCAGTTCGCGGCGCTCAATGGACGCTGCGATGTCCTTCAGGGCCGGGAGGTCGTAGACATCCTGCAGGCATTCACGCACCGTTTCCAGCACGATGGGGAACGTGGGGTACTTCCTCGCGACGTCCAGCAACTGCGCTGACCGCTGGCGCTGCTGCCAGAGGGGCTGCCGCTTCCCGGGGTTCTGGCGGGGAAGGAGCAGTGCCCGGGCCGCGCACTCCCGGAACCGGGAGGCAAACAGCGCGCTGCCGCCCACCTCGGCCGTCACGATCTGTTCCAGTTCCTCGGGTTCGAACAGGAACAGCTCGGCCCCCGGCGGTTCGTCCTCCATCATGGGCACCCGCAGCACGATGCCGTCGTCGGCTGCCATGGCGGAACCGTCCATCCCGTAGCGCTGGTGCAGGCGCTGCCCGACGGCAAGCGCCCACGGCGCGTGCACGGGCATGCCGAAGGGGCTGTGCAGGATCACGCGCCAGTCGCCCAGTTCATCGTGGAACCGCTCCACCACCAGCGTGGTGTCGCTGGGCACCATTTCGGTGGCCTGCTTCTGTTCAGCCAGGTACTGGATAAGGTTGTTCGCGGCAAAGTCGTCCAGGCCGCTGGCCTTGCACCGTTCCGTGGCGGGGCCGACGTCGGACGCGGACAGTTCGCGGATGAAGGCGCCCAGGGCGCGGCCCAGGTCCACCGGCCGGCCCAGTGAATCGCCCTTCCAGAACGGTAGTTTGCCGGGCTGGCCGAAGGCGGGGGACACCAGGACGCGGTCGTGCGTGATGTCCTCGATCTTCCAGCTGGTGGCGCCGAGGGCGAAGACGTCCCCTACGCGGGATTCGTAGACCATCTCCTCATCGAGCTCGCCCACGCGCCGTCCGCCCTTGGCCGCTGACGCGCCGGCGCCGGGCGCCTTACCGTCGGCGGAGGCCGATGCCGAGCCTTCCACTTCTGTGCCGATGATGTAGACGCCGAAGAGCCCGCGGTCCGGAATGGTGCCGCCGGATGTCACGGCCAGCCGCTGAGCACCGGGACGGCCTTCGATGGTGCCGGCATTGCGGTCCCAGATGATTCTGGGCCGGAGCTCGGCGAATTCGTCGGACGGGTACCGCCCTGCCAGCAGATCCAGGGTGGCCTCGAAGGCGGAGCGGGGAAGGGATGCGAACGGCGCCGAACGCCGGACCGTTGAGAACCACTCCTCCACGTCGATGGAGCCCAGGGCCGTGGCAGCAACTGTCTGTTGCGCCAGGATGTCCAACGGGTTCGCGGGAACGCTGAGCCGTTCAATCCTGCCGCCAAGCATCCGCTCCACGGTGATGGCGGTGTGCACGAGGTCGGCACGGTGTTTGGGGAAAAGGACGCCCTGGGACACTTCGCCCACCTGGTGCCCGGCGCGGCCCACCCGCTGCAGTCCGCTGGCCACCGACGGCGGCGATTCCACCTGGACCACCAGGTCCACCGCGCCCATGTCGATTCCCAGTTCAAGCGACGACGTGGCCACGACGCAGCGGAGCCTGCCCGACTTGAGGTCGTCCTCGATCAGGGCGCGCTGGTCCTTCGAGACGGAGCCGTGGTGCGCCCGCGCAAGTACCGGATCGGCACCCGCAGTACTTCCGGCCTGCGCCATCATGTGCGCCGGCGTTGCCGTCGAGGCCGGGGTCACCGCTGTCATCGGAGCCGTCGACGCCGGAGCGGTCCCGGCGGACGGCGCCCCCGCCGGCGCGGACTCAAAGTCGGGCGCGCCGGCGCCGAAGTCCGCCCAGCCGCCGCCCGCAGCCACCAGTTGTCGCTCGGCGTGGATCTCGTTGAGCCGCGCGGTCAGGCGCTCGGCCAGCCGCCGTGAATTGGCGAACACAATGGTGGACTGGTTGGCCAGCACCAGGTCAACGATCTTCTCCTCGACATGCGGCCAGATGGACGCCTGCGGCTGCAGCCCGGACGCCGGTCCGGAATCGAAGGCACCGGCCGCGCCCTGCAGGTCGGACATGTCCTCGACCGGAACGGACACCGTCAGGTCCCAGTTCTTCTTCGACGGCGGCGCCACGATCTCCACCGGGGCGGAACCGGCCAGGAACTGGGCCACGAGTTCGCGGGGCTCCACCGTGGCGGAGAGCCCGATCCGCTGGGCGGGCTGCGGCAGGAGCGCGTCCAGCCGTTCCAGCGAAACCGCGAGGTGCGCGCCGCGCTTGGTGCCGGCGACGGCGTGGACCTCGTCCACGATGATGGTGTCCACCTCGCTCAGCGTTTCCCGTGCCCTGGACGTGAGCATAAGGAACAGGGATTCCGGCGTGGTGATGAGGATGTCCGGCGGGTGGCTCAGCAGCGCGCGGCGGTCCGCCGTCGTCGTATCTCCCGAACGGACGCCCACGGTGATCAGCGGGGCGGGCAGGCCCAGCCGCTTGGCTGTCTGGGTGATACCGATGAGCGGCGCGCGGAGGTTGCGTTCGACGTCGACGCCAAGCGCCTTAAGCGGGGAGATGTACAGGACGCGGGTTTTCCGCTTGGGCGCCTTGGGTTTCCTGCCTTTGGCGCCTGGCTCCGGCCCGGGCAAGGCTTCAGGCTCGTGGGGAGACGATGCCTGGAGGCGGTCGAGCGCCCAGAGGAACGCTGCCAGGGTTTTGCCGGAACCCGTCGGGGCGACCACCAGCGCATGGGTGCCGGACGAGATGGCATTCCACGCGCCGTCCTGTGCCGGCGTGGGCGCCGAAAACGCGCCGAGGAACCACTCCCGGGTGGACTGGCTGAACCTGTCCAAGGTGCGCCCGGAAGGAGGTGCGCCCGCTGGTGCGCCTGATGGTGTGTCGCCTGGTGGCTTGCCTCCGGCGAGCTCCTTGCCCTCCATTCCTCCATCATGCCTTACACCCCCGACAGTATTCCCGGCGCTCTTCCCCACACGCTTGGCTGGGTAGAGATGAGGTCGTCGACCGGCCTGCCTTTCCTTAATCCCGGGACGTCATCCGCGGGACTCCGAAGCACTTCATAAGTATACTTATCATGCGATTGGCTACATGACCGGGGAACAGGAGCGGCACCGTGAAAACAACCGAAACCTCCGGTGTCCGATTGGGCCAATTTAGGAAAGTCCAGAAGTCATCCCTTCTTGCGGGCGTGGTGCTATTCGTCCTGGGCATCCTGGGCTTCATCCCGGGTGCCACCGCGCAGTATGGCTCGATGGCGTTTGCCGGACACGGATCCGAAGCCATGCTCCTTGGGGTATTCCAGGTGTCCGTGCTGCACAACCTCATCCACTTGCTGCCCGGAGTCGCGGGCGTGGTGATGTCGCGGCGTCCGCTGCCTGCCAGGAATTTCCTCATCGGCGCGGGCGTCGGGTATTTGCTCCTGTGGACTCTTGGGCAGTTCCTGGCTCAGGATTCCCCGGTCAATGTCCTGCCTGTGAACAGTGCGGACAACTGGCTGCACTTGGTTCTGGGCATGGGCTTGATTGTGTTCGGAGTGGCGTTCTCCCGGGATGCGCCGGCCAAGGTGCGGGAATCCCGGGCCTGAGGAAACTCCTACCGCGTGTGGAATGCCCCGATGGTCAGCAGTTCAATCTCTTCATTGGCGCAGGCGTCCCGTGGCTCCGCCAGGAACAGCGACGCGGTTTCCTCCGGCGGGTACACCCGGTAACCAGCCGCGGGAGTCACCATGCAGTCCGGGTAATTGCCCGCCTGTGTGTAGCGCATTTCCGCCGCACCCGCCTGGCCAGGGGCCAGCAGCACCGCCGCAACCGGCGATGATCCGTCCTGCCGGGCCGGGGCGCCGATGGGAGCTCCATTGGCGTCTGCGGAGAGGGAGACGCCCGGGAATCCCCTCAGGAGGCAGGGCTCGGTGCCCGCATTGGTCAGGATGAGCTGGGAATAAACGCTGCCGGCAGCGCCGCCGCCGGTGGAATCCGATGTCAGGGTCAGGTTCCCGGCCTTGCACAGGGCGGGTCCCGCGGACGCGGATGCAGAGGATGACGACGGCGGTGTGCTGGCCGGTGTGCTGGGCGACTGGCTGGTGGCCGGTGCGGAGGAGGAATCGGACGGGGTGCTGGAACTGGACGCCGGCTCGGGAGTCCCCTGGGACTGTGGTTGGCTCGGCCCGCATGCGGTGAGCAGGAGTGCGGCGGCCGCAACCGCCGTCGTGATGACAACTTTGTTTATTGGCTGAGACCTCATGGCTCAACCTTCACGCCCGCCGTTGCCTTAGTCAACGATGCCACGACTGCGGCCGGCGATTGATGCCCGGATTGTGATTTCCGGGCATCAATCCTGCCCCTTATTTCTTCCGGCTCCGCAGCAGCGCCACGCCGCCCAACGCCAGTCCGCTGAAGCCGGCCACCAGGCCCGCCCAGCTGCGCGCCCGCGAGCCGTCGTCGGCCGCGGAGGTGTTCAGGGAGGTTCCGGCCGTCGCGGAATCGTGGCTGCTGTGACTGTCCGCCGCGGCCGCAGCCGTCACAGTGAGCGACGGCGCCGGTGCCTCAAGGGAATGCGGGTCCTGGCCATCCTTCGCAACCTCAGACCAGTCCGTCTGGCCCTGCACACAGTTCTGCAAGGTGGGGAAGTGGAGGATAGTGCCGGCGGCGTCCGGGAGCTTGACGGATAGCACCAGGGCATCCCGGAGTTCGGGGTCCAGCGGTGCCTTGGCCGTGTAGACGATCCGGCTGGTCCGCTTAGTGATGGTGGCACCGTCGGCCAGCTTCTTCGGTTCGGGCAGCTGCTCCACAACCTTCTCCACGGTCCAGTTCGGGTTCACGGTGGGCTGGGCATCGTTGAGCTCCTCGGGCAGCGTGATGGTCACCTTGGTGGTGCCGGATCCGTCGCACCCGTGCGGAATGCCGAAGGTGAGCAGGGCGTACGAATTGGCGTCGGTTTTGTCCGGCGTGACGCCCACGTGCGCGGATGCCGCCGTGACTCCGGCCAGCATGAGTGCTGCGGTGCCGCCGGCCACGACCGTTGCGGAGAGGGCACGGCGGAAGGACTTGCGTGATGGGTTTTTCAAAGGAGGGCCTTTCAAGGGTGCACCATGCAGCATTGACGGTGCACAAAACAAGGGGTGGCGTCCGGCACCCGTGTTCACGGGGCCGCCGGGAACGGCGGATCGGGCAGGCGGCGGGGCCGGAAATGGTGTCAGGAAAGTACGACGACGGCGGGCGGTCCCCGCCGGCAATCCAGCCTGAGGTTGCGCCAGGGGAGGGGAGCCGAACCCGCCGGCCGGCCCGCGGCGGCGGGTGCCGTGACGACGTCGGGCGTTGCCGCCTGCGGGAGTTGAATGAGCGGACGGAGCCAGGCCGCGAGGGACCAGAGCGCGTCCTCGCCCTTGGTCAGCAGGAGGGCGCAGGCGATGGTCGCCAGGGCGTGGCCGGCCAGCATCACGGCTGCCCAGGAGGACTCGAACTCGTGGAGGTGGGAGGCTGCACCGGCGGCGTCAAGCGTGATCCCGGCCAGCGGCGCCGTGACGGGGTGGTGGCCCAGTGCCTCGGCGGCTCCCGGCCCGGGCGGTCCCGGCCATGCGGGGGAACCGCCGGCGGGGGAGACGCCGACGGGGGAGCTGAAGGCGTCGAACGCTTCGTGCAGGACCAGCTGCCCCGCACCCAGGAGCGAAGCCATCGCAGGGAAAGTCAGTTTGAGCCGGGTGGCAGCAGTGGCCGCCATGCCGGTAAGGGCCAGGACAGCCAGCATGATGCCCAGTGCAGGCAGTTCGCCGCCGCCAACCACGTGTGCGGCGGCACCGAGGGTCACGATCATCCCTGCGACCATGGCTGCGCGGAGGGAATGGAAAGGAGTCCGGGCGTGGTGAGCGCGCACGGAGTCCTCCCTTAGCTGTTCGTTGCCGGCGCCGGTTCCCGCCCCGGAACCGGCGTCTGAGGTTCCGGAAAGGCAGCCATTCCCGGCAATTCTATCGGGGCTTTTAAGCCGCTCGGGCTAGTCCGTCTCCGGCCCCGAACAGTAGTGGCAGTCTTCTTCGCAGTGATCGTCCGGGGTATCCACAGCCGGTGCCGTCACATGCTGCTCCCGGTGAGCTGGAAGCCGTCGCCCACGTGGAAGAGGAGCCTGCGGCCGAGGCCGGTCTTGATCCAGACAACATCGCCGTCAGCGGTGCGGTCGTCCACCTGTCCGGTGTATTCGATGCGCCCGTTCCGGGTCAGCTGGACGGTGTCGCCGACCTGGACGTCGTCCCAGCCGGCAGCAGTGCTGGCCACATTGTTCTGTGAAGTCACGATGATCCTCGATGCCGTTCCTTGAAGCCTGTGCTTGTTCCGTGGCGCATCTGGGTCAGCGCCGACGTGATCCATCTAAGCCGCCGTAAAGGGGCCCGTTCAATGGATGAAGTGCTGGTGCTGGCCGGAGCGTATTGTGCAGCCGCCCAGCTCCCCTGTACCGCATTCATTCCCGGTCCTAGACTGCTGGCGTAGGCTGCCATCGACCTCAAGGAGAAGACCATGGACTACTCAGGTACGGGCAATGAGAAAGCTGTTGCAGCTGGTGAACTCAACCGGACGCACATCGGGCACACCGTCAGTTTTCAGGCGGACGAGTTCACACTGGTCTTCGGCCGGATCGCTGCCATTGCGCGCAAGGACGGCGGAGTAACCATCGCGCTGGACGGCGTCGGCGGCACGGGCGGCCTGCCGTCGCACTACAGCTTGCCGCCGACGCAGGATGTTTACGTCCAGCCGGACATGCTCACTAACACGGAGTCCACCATCAAGGACCTCTTCGGCAAGGTCCAGGACAACCTCCGCGGCCACAAAGGGGACCAGCGTCCGGACGTCCCGTAGCGGCGCAGCACCCCGAACCTAATGCCTTTGGAGTTTTTGTCCAACTAACGTGACTTCAGCGCCTTTTTGGGCACGTTAGGTGGACAAAAACTCCTTCGGCCGTGCCTCCTGGCCGCCCTGCCTCACTCCGCCGCAGCCGCGCCGCTGCCCGGCTCAGCCGACGGCAACAACACCCCGAGTGCCGCAAGCAGTTGGCCGAAGACCTCATCCTCGGTGCCCATGCCGTCGACACTCACCAGGATCCCGCGCTCCAGGTATGCCGAGGCCACCGGCTCGGTCTCACGGTAATAGAGCTCCAGACGGTGCCGGATGACGTCCTCGGTATCGTCGCTGCGTCCAGTCATCGTGGCGCGGTGGAGGATCCGGCGGACGAGCTCTGTATCGTCAGCAGTGAGTTGGAGGGCAACGTCCAGTGCCTGCCCGCCGGCGGCAAGGATCGTGTCGAGTTCGGCCAGCTGGGCTGTGTTTCGCGGGTACCCGTCCAGCAGGAACCCGCCCCGGACGTCATCTTCGTTCAAGCGGTCACGCACCATGCGGTTCGTCAGGCTGTCCGGTACGAAGTCGCCCGCGTCCAAATGTGCCATGACATCCCGGCCCAGCTGCGTCAGGTTCTTCACGTGCTCGCGAAAGACGTCGCCGGTGGAAACCCCGTTGATGCCGAAGTGCCTCGACAATCGTTCAGCCTGGGTGCCCTTGCCGCAGCCCGGGGGACCCATGATCAGGATTCGCATTGTTGAAGCTCCCTGGACGCCGGTGAATGGGTGCCTCTCCATGGTGTCGGCCAGATGGCGGCAACACAAGGGATAGAGGCAGGGGCTGCCGGCGGAAGAGGCCTCGCTACTTGGCGGTGACGGCGCTATCAGCCGTGTCATCTTGTGGGTCTTCGGCGGCTCTCTGGCAAAAAGTCGCCCTCCATTTGAAGTCTCCGTCATGTAGAGCCCGCCTGAGCAACAACAAGCCTCCGTCGCTCGCCGCTCAACAGGTCGATATGCTTTGGCCGTAAAAGGGGGATGCCATGACTCACGCTCTCCTGGATGGCTCTACCGAGAGTCTGGTCCCATTGTGGCGGTGGATCCTTTCCAATCTCTCGGAGGCGGATGCCCCCGGCGCCACGGCCCCCGGGATCGGTGCCGCGGGCCCTGTGGCCGTCTTGGGAGCGGTACATGTACGAGGAAGAGGAGACTCTGTCCCTGGAATCGCTGTTCCTACTGGACGGGTTGGTGTCCTACCTCGGTGCGCTGGTGCAGGCCCATGCACCCTCGGCGCGGTGGGAAATTGCCCGCCACCGCGTCAAGCGCTACCACCTCAATAACCACCCCTGCCTGGTCAGCGGCAAGGGTGAAGACCACAACTTCCTTCCCGGACTGCCCTCAGCCCACGCCCATGGGATCCTCAACAATGTCCGTGCATCTCCGGATGACGCCATCGCCAAGTACGCTCGGGCGCTCATCGACAATCTGAATCGGGGCGACAACCCGTTCGAAGAGGACGTGGCAGACGATGAGCCTCTCGTGGAAGTCGAAGACCTAGGCGACGACGAGGTCCGCGGCCGTGAGCTTGAGGTGTCTTTGAGGGAAGACATCGTCTTTGAGCACAACCGCGTGGTTGGCCGCATGATCAAGGCCCTCAAACAGGAAGACGGCATAACCCGCCTCATCCGCGAGGACCGCGAAGTGCTCCTCGTCGCGACATCTTCCTGGAGCACCAACCAACTTCACGAATGGGTCGTCGACTACCTGGAGGAGAATGCCCGCGACTGAAGCCTGATGCTAGTAGCTGCTGCACGTCCGCTCGGTCGCCGGCGTTATGCGGCGCGGGGTTCAGGACTCAGGCAGCAGGCGTTCGGGTCGGCCCAGGAGTGGCTGGGTTCGGCATGCAGAATCTCAGCCTGTCGCCCCAGAAGCCGTTGTCCCATGATGCGCATTGCCCCGGGTACTGAACGAGGGGCATTGCGAGAATTTTGTCCCTGCTGCGTTACTGCGGGTCGAATTTCTGGGCAAAGCAAAACCCCTGCTTCCCTTAGTTTGTAAGGGAAGCAGGGGTCTCGCTACGTGGCGGTGACGGTGGGATTTGAACCCACGTTGGCTTTGACACCAAACAACATTTCGAGTGTTGCACCTTCGGCCGCTCGGACACGTCACCAACCTGAATAGGTTACCGGAGTGAGGTGCTCTTCCCCAAAACGAGGACGCGCCGGGCGCGGAGATCTTCCCCGGGAACCAGCACGGGGACTAGATTCGTAAGCAAGATGATCAATTCGCAGAAGCAACACCAAGCCAGGGCCTACTGGACGGTAGGCCACGAAAAGGGCGAGCTGCGCCCTGAGGACCTGCCCGTACCCGGACCCGGCGAAGCGCTGGTCCGCGCCCTGTATTCGGGGATCAGCAAAGGAACCGAAACGGTGGTCCACTGCGGCAGCGTGCCGCCACGCGTCGCCGAACAGATGCGGGCACCCCTCCAGGAAGGCTCGTTCCCGTCGCCGGTCAAATACGGCTACCTTTCGGTGGGAATCGTGGAGGCCGGCCCCGAGGAATGGGTGGGCCGCACCGTGTTCTGCCTGCACCCGCACCAGGACCGCTACGTGGTTCCAGTGGAGTCCCTGACCGCGGTCCCGGAGAGCGTTCCGGCGAGGAGGGCGGTGCTCACGGGAACGGTGGAAACCGCCGTCAACGCGCTGTGGGAAGCAGGGCCCAGGCTCGGCGACCGCGTGGCGGTGGTCGGCGCAGGCCTCGTCGGCGGCATGGTTGCCACCTTGCTGCGCAGCTTTCCGCTGCAGCGGCTCCAGCTCATCGACGTTGATCCCGCAAAGCGCGCCTTCGCCGACGCGCTCAGGGTCGAATTCAGCCACCCCGACGACGCCCTGGCCGACTGCGACATCGTGATCCATTGTTCGGCATCCCAGGAAGGCCTCGAACGTTGCCTCCAGTTGGTGGGCGACGAGGGGGACGTCATCGAGATGTCCTGGTACGCCGACCGGAAAGTCACTGTCCCGCTGGGGGAGGACTTCCACGCCCGCCGTCTCTCCATCCGGGCCAGCCAGGTGGGTGTTGTGGCCCGCGCCCGCCGCCACCGCCGGACCAACGCAGACCGCCTGGCACTCGCCGTGTCCTTGCTCAGCGATCCCGTCTACGACAACTTCCTCACCGGATCATCCCCGTTTGCCGAGCTGCCCGCCGTCGTCCATGAGCTGGCCGACGGCCGCCTGGACGCACTGTGCCACGTTATTGAATACCCCACCGAAGACAAGAGGTAACCATTGTTCAGCCTGACCGTCCGCCGCCACTTCATGATTGCCCACAGCCTGCCGCGAGAAGCCTTCGGACCTGCCCAGGGCCTGCACGGGGCCACCTTCGTGGCGGAGGTGACCTTCCGCAGGCGGACGCTCAACGACGACACCATCGTCCTGGACATCGGCGCCGCCGGTGACTTCATTGAAGAAGTGCTGGCCGGCCTGAACTACAAGAACCTGGATGAACACCCTGATTTCGCCGGGAAGCTGACCACAACCGAAGCGCTAGCCCAGTACATCGCCGAGTCCGTCGCAGCCAAGGTCCGGGTCGGGGAGGACGGCCAGGCGTTGTCCGGCCTTGCCGTCACCCTCCGCGAGCACCCGGATGCGTGGGCGGAATTCACGCTCGACTTCGACGCCAAGTAGCGCACATGCCTCAGTCCCGTGCCTGCGGTCCGACGGTTCGGCTGATCGCGCCGGGAAACGTGCTGCACAACTCCGGCGGCAACGCCTACAACGCAGCTCTTGCCCGCGGGCTCACCGCGTTGGGGGCGGAGGTGGAAATCTGCCACGTTGACGGCCACTGGCCTGTGGGGAGCGAGGAAGAACGACGGCGGCTGGCCGGCATGCTGCTCGACGGCGGGTCCGGCAATGGCAGCGGCGGCAGTTCCAGCGACGGCGGTCCGCGGTCCCGGGAATCCGTGACCATCGTGGATGGCCTTGTAGCGCTCGGTGCGCCGGGCGCACTGGAAGAGGCAGCTGCCGCGGGGTGTCCTGCATGGATTCTGCTGCACATGACCTTGGAGGAGCACCCGGACCTGGAGGAACGTGCCTTGGCTGCCGCAGCCGGCGTCATCTGCGCCAGTTCGACGGCGGCAACGGCCATCCGCGCCAGATACAGCGGGGCCAGGTACAGCGGGGCTGCGAACAGCTTGACCGGTGGGGTGCGGCGCGCCCTTCCCCCGATCCATGCGGCGCCGCCCGGCACGAACCCCGCGCCGTTGGCCGCCGGATCGGAGCCGCCGCATCTCGTGTCGGTTGCAGCCCTCCTGCCGAACAAAGACCAGCTGCTGCTCCTGGCAGCACTCGCCGAACTCAAGGACCTGCCCTGGACTGCGGCCCTGGTCGGCTCCGATTCCGCCGATCCCGCCTACGCCGAGGCGGTCCGCAGTACCGTCACCCGGCTCGGGCTGGCGGGCAGGGTCGCGGTCCGCGGGGAGCTGACCGGGCAGGCCTTTGCGGAGGAGTGGCACCGGGCGGATCTGAGCCTGCTTGTTTCGCGGGTGGAAACCTACGGAATGGTGGTCACGGAGTCCCTCGCCCACGGTATCCCCGTGGTGGTGCGGAGCGGCACCGGCGCCGTGGAAGCGCTCGCAGCCGGGTCACCGGATGTTCCAGAAGGCCCCGCTGCAGAAGCCCCCGACGGCGGCGGGGGACCAGCGTTGCCCGGCGCCGCCGTCGTACTCAATACGGACCCGGCCCCGCTGGCCGCCGCACTGCGCCGCTGGCTCACTGATCAGGACCTCCGTGAACAATGGCGGGAAGCAGCGGTGGCTGCGAGGAAACGGCTCCCGGGCTGGGACGTCACGGCCCGGACCGTGCTGGATATTGTTGCGGCGCCTAGGTGACCTGCCGGTGGCCGGCGAAGAAATCACGGAGCAGCGTGGCGCATTCCTGCTCCCGTACCCCGGCGTATACCTCCACCCAGTGGTTAAGCCGGCGCTCGCGCAGGACATCGAACACAGAGCCGGCGGCCCCGGCCTTCTCATCCCACGCCCCGAACACCACCCGGGGGATCCTGGCCAGGACAACGGCGCCGGCACACATGGCACAGGGCTCCAACGTCACCACCAGCGTGCAGTCAGCCAACCGCCAACCGTCGCCGTTCCTGCCGTCCGGTGCCCCTTCAGTGCCAGCAAGGCCCTGAAGCCGGGCGGCGGCCTCGCGGATGGCCACCATCTCGGCGTGGGCGGTTGGATCGCCGAGGGCCTCCCGTTCGTTCCTCCCGGTACCCAGGACGGTGCCGTCAGGACCAATCACGACGGCGCCGATCGGCACGTCCTCAGTGTCCAGCGCGCGCCGTGCCTCGGCGAGGGCAAGACCCATCCACTGGGCATGGCGCGGCTCCGGGGAAGTCATGGGTCAATGATAGTTTCGAAGGTACGGCAGGCGCAGACGACGGATGAGCCCGGGAGGCGACGTGAAAATCTTGACTGACCGCATTTTCGACCGCTGGAGACGGTGGGTTGTTCCCTATGCCGCCCTCTGGATCACCATGCTGGTTGGCGGCGTCATCGTCGTCTCCCTGGCCCTGATGGGCGCCGAAGTCTACGACGACATCGTGGACGAGGCAGGCCTGGCGAACCTCGACAAACCGGCGCTGGCGCTGTCTGAGGATCTCCGGAATCCGGGACTCAACTCCGCCGTTACTGCATTCACCGATATTGGCGGCGGGATCGGGATGCCGATTGTCGGCAGCATCCTCACGGTCTGGCTTACTTTCGCCGGGCGCACCTGGCGTCCCCTCATCCTGGTGGGCGGTGCGGCTGCTGTCTCGGTGACCGCCACCACCGCCGGCAAGAAGCTCTTCGGCCGCACCCGCCCGGACCACGTGGACGCAGTACCGCCGTATGAAGCTTCGCCGTCGTTCCCCAGCGGCCACACTCTTAACACCACTGTCGTCATCGGACTGGTGGTCTATCTGGCGTGCCTTCAAATCCAGCGGACCGTTGCCCGAGTGTCCATGATCACGGCCGGGTCGATCTTCATCATCGCCATGGGGTTGAGCAGGGTCTTTCTCGGCCACCACTGGCTGACCGATGTCATTGCCGGGTGGCTCCTCGGCCTGTCGTGGGTGGGCATCGTCATCCTGGCGCACCGGCTCTTCCACCTCATGCGGCACCGCAAGCACGCGGGCCCCGCTCCGACCTTCGACCACCCGGTGCTCCGGGACGAACCGGGCACGCACCACGAAGAGCACAGCGGCGAGGACGGTCCCGGAAGCACCCGCTCCGGCCAGGAGGCGCGGGGATCATAGGGCGGCGACGCCACCGCCGGGTGATAGTTTTGACCAATGCGCACACTCGTCGTGGACCACCCGCTGGTCGCACACAAGCTCACCGTTCTGCGGGACAAAAACACCCCCTCCCCGGTCTTCCGGCAGCTCACCGAGGAACTGGTCACGCTCCTCGCCTATGAGGCCACGCGGGACGTCCGCACCGAACCCGTCACCATCGAAACGCCCGTCAGCAGCACGGTCGGCACGGCGTTCACCAAGCCCACACCGCTGGTGGTCCCCATCCTCCGCGCGGGGCTCGGCATGCTCGAAGGCATGACCAAACTCGTGCCCACGGCCGAGGTCGGCTTCCTCGGAATGGCCCGCGACGAGGAAACCCTGGACATCATCACCTACGCCGAGCGCCTCCCTGAGAACCTCACGGACCGGCAGATCTTTGTGCTCGATCCCATGCTGGCCACCGGCGGGACCCTGCGCGAAGCCATCAAGTTCCTCTTCAAGCGCGGCGCCTCGGACGTGACGTGCATCTGCCTCCTGGCTGCCCCCGAGGGCCTGGCCAAGCTGGAGGAAGAACTCTTCGACGCCAACGTGACGATCGTCCTCGCCTCGATTGACGAGAAACTCAACGAGAAGTCCTACATCGTGCCCGGGCTCGGAGACGCCGGGGACCGCCTTTACGGCATCGCCGGCTAGCGGCGCGGTGGCGGCTTTCGGCCTGGGCTAAGGCCCCGGGCGCAGGCGGCTGCCCCCTTCCGGTTTCCGCGGGCCGCGGCTAGCGTGTGCCCATGGACTGGAAACTTGAACTGGTGTTTGTCCCTGTGTCCGACGTGGACCGTGCCAAGGATTTTTACGTCAACAAGGTCGGCTTCAATGCCGACTTTGACGAGCGGCCCATGGACGGCATCCGCTTCGTCCAGCTGACGCCGCCCGGCTCAGCCTGTTCGATTGCCATCGGCGAGGGCCTCATCGACGCTCCTCAAGGCTCCGCGCCGAACCTCCAGGTGGTGGTGAGCGACATCCAGGCAGCCTACGACCAGCTTAAGGAAAACGGTGTGGACGTGAGCGACATCGACGTCCAGGACTGGGGACACTTCGTCTATTTCGCCGATCCCGACGGCAATAAATGGGCCGTTCAGTACATCCCCCACCGTCCCAACGGGTAGCGTCACAGAACCCCTCCGTGTCCAGTCGTGGGGCAGGATGGGGGCATGAGCTTTCACTCCGACGCCAGCGCTCCGGCCTCCGCCGCGCCGTCAACTGCAACGGCGACCGCAACGACGGCGACTGCAAAAACACTGACGGCCCGCGCCGTGTTGTTTGACATGGACGGAACCCTGGTTGATTCCACGGCCATCGTTGAGGAGGTGTGGGGCGAGTTTGCTGTCCGCTATGGCTTGGACATAGCCGAAATCCTCCACACATCGCACGGTGTCCAGGCAGGGGATACCGTGCGGCGGTTCGCGGCTGCCGGTGCTGACGTTGTGGCCCTCACCGCGGAGCTCGGCGCCATGGAGCGGGTTCGCACCGCCGGCATTGTCGCGCTGCCCGGCGCCGCTGACCTACTGCGCAGCCTGCCGGGAGACGCCGTGGCGCTAGTCACCTCCGCCGACCGGGTCCTGGCCGAGATCCGGATGGGCGCCGCCGGCCTGGCGATGCCGGCCACAGCTGTCACGGCTGACCTTGTCACCCGCGGCAAACCCCACCCGGAAGGCTATCTGAGGGCCGCCGCACTGCTAGGCGTGGACCCGGCCGACGCGGTGGTCTTTGAGGATGCTCCGGCAGGCATTGCGGCCGGACTTGCCGCCGGGATACGGACGGTTGCTATCGGGCCCAACACCGGCCCGCTGCCAGAGGGTGTTCTGCACATCGCCGACTACTCGGCCGTGTCCGCAAGCACCGACCTGGACGATGCCGGGGCCAGGCGGATCTCCTTCCGGATTGACCTCCAGACCGCCGGTCAAATCGGCCGCGTTCCGTTAGGGTAGGTGGGAACGGCAGTGTAAATGGAAACGGCCGAATCTATCTGGGGATAGGATGACCGAAATTCCGATCGACGGCGCCAGGGGCACTGTTCAGCTGCAAAACGGTGTTTTGCATGTGCACTGGATTCCCGGCCTTGCCATCTGTGAGGAGGCCGCTACGGCCGTGATGTCCGCAGTCAATGGGCTGAGCCGGGGCAACGCGTATCCGATGCTGGTGGACATGGCCGCCACGGCATCGATGAGCCGCGGTGCGCGGCGCGTCTTTGCCCGGCCCAGCATCGTGGCAAGAGTGGCACTCCTCGGTTCGTCCCCGGTGGACAGGGCGCTCGCAAATTTCTTCCTGCGAATCCACTCTCCTGCAGCTTCCACGCGGTACTTCACGTGTCCGGAGGAAGCCCTGGCCTGGCTGCAGCACCGTTAGCCGTCACGGTAGCGGCGGTGTCACGCGGGCGAGGTCGGCGCGAAGCTCTGCCAGCGGGATGCACCGGGTAGCAAAATCGCGGCTGAGACGGCCCATGCCGCGAAGGTCGGCAAGGGCAGTCTGCACCACGTCCACGCTGGAGCCCGGGCCGGCCGTCCAGTCCACCGGAACTTCGTGCACGCGGAGTCCGGATCTCTCGGCCAGGACCAGAAGTTCGGTGTCGAAGAACCAGGAGTTGTCGAGCGTGTGCGGAAGGATCCGTTGGGCGATGTCCGCGCGAATGGCCTTGAAGCCGCACTGCGCGTCGCTGAAGTGTGCACCCAGCAGCGCATGCAGCAGGAAGTTGTAGCCGCGCGAAATGAACTCGCGACGGCGGCTGCGCAGGACGCGGGACCCGCGGGCCAGGCGCGTTCCGATCGCCAGGTCCGAATGCCCGGAGATGAGCGGCGCGAGCAAAGGCCCCAGGGCGGCGAGATCCGTGGACAGCTCCACATCCATATAGGCCAGCACGGGCGACGCGGATGCGAGCCACGCCGTGCGAAGAGCGTTGCCCCGTCCCGGGTCGGACAGGCGGACCACCCTCACTTCGCGCAGCTCCCGTGCCACCCGCTCTGCGATCCGCAGCGTAGCGTCAGTACTGGCGATGTCCGCCACGGTGATCCGGAACGTGTGCGGAATGCTGGCCAGCAGATGCGCATGCAGTCGGCGCAGGCTGTGCTCCAGTTCGTTTTCCTCGTTGGAGACCGGGATGGTTATATCCAGGACAGGAACCGAGGTCCCGGAAGCTGCGCTTTGGGTGTCCATGGGGGATCGGCGGAGGATTCCAGCCGCAGGAGAAGCCGCTGCGGCGACTGTCGGGGCGCCGACCCCGGCCCGTAGCTGCGCGTGCCGCAGGGTCTCCGGGACCTGGTCTGTGAGCGTCATGGTTCAACTATGGGCGCGGCAGGTAGGAAGGATTTAGGCCGAAGCTGTGTAGCTGCTGTGGGTTTTCCCCTTCATGCGGAAGCGGCAGTGGCGCGCCACCGTCTTTGGTGGGCGTGCCGCCGTCGTCATTCCTGCCTCAGGGTGCCAGTACTTCGCAAACGTCGATGACCCTGCCTGGGCCCGAGAACGGAATTTGCTCAGATCCGTCCGGGTTGTTCGTGAAGCTGAAGTTGCCTGACGTGAGGTACAGGCCGCCCACAACAGCTGGCCCAGGGTCTTCGTCTGGCCTGGTTATGAGATTCCTGCCGGTTGCAACCACGTCCCGTTGGGAAGAGTAATTTCCTTGAACCCGCCGGATCGGCGGTGACGGTTTCATTGTTGTGC
The DNA here is from genome assembly GCF_018613755.1 of Arthrobacter sp. ISL-72. Taxonomy (GTDB): domain Bacteria; phylum Actinomycetota; class Actinomycetes; order Actinomycetales; family Micrococcaceae; genus Arthrobacter. The sequence goes on along the minus strand of NZ_JAGGPP010000007.1, from coordinate 73,503 downwards.
TCCCTCGATCGTGATGACGGCACTGGGGCCGGCAGCCGCTTGGAAGACGATTGAAAGCGGCGGCGACCAAGAGTCACCCCGCAACCTTGTGAAAACGTTGTGATCCCGGAGCCGAGGGCCAGGGCAACCTGAACCAGAGGAAGCGATAGGCGCCTAAAACGGCCGGAGGCCCCGAACCACAGTTGGGTTCGGGGCCTCCGGCTGATGCGGACGGCTTGGCTGCAAGCCGGGGTGGCTGCAAGGCCGGTTTAATACCAGTTATTGGCCAAGTGGAAGTTCAAGGCGTCGCACGGGGAGCCATAACGTTCCTTGACGTAGTTCAGCCCCCAGTTGATCTGCGTGCGGAAGTTTGTCACGTAGTCCGCCCCCGCGCTGGCCATCTTTTCGGCAGGCAGTGACTGGACGATGCCATACGCACCGCTGCTGGCGTTTGTTGCAGTGGTCTTCCAGTCAGATTCCTTGGTCCACAACGTGACCAGGCACTGCATCTGGTCGCCGGCCCAACCGTAAGTACCGAGCTGCGAGGCAGCGTATGCCTGGGCGGCGGCGGGGTCGTCCACTGCAACCGGCGCCGCGGGGGCCGGTTCGGGCGCCGCTGCAGGTGCAGGGGCGGGGGCGGCCGCAGGTGCTTCCGGTGCCTTCTCTTCCGCCGGCTTCTCTTCGGACGACTGCGCGGTTACGGCTATGGAAGCTGGTGCCGGCATGGCAGACACGAGGATCTTTTCAAATGAGAGCTTCGGAGCGCCGTCGGCCGGGGCTGCGGTGCTTTCCGCCCCTGTCGCGGAGCCGGCGGTGGTGGCGGGCTCGGAAGCCTGGCCGGCGGCGCCAACACCGATGAGCACGGCACAGGCGGTGGCCACTACTGCGGCGCGGCGGCCGGAGCCCTGCAAACCGGCGGCAATCCGGGACAACGGGGAAGCTGCCTTGGCTGGTTCGGCGCGGTGGCGTGATCGCTCTGCAGGCGCAATCGTCGTGTGTGAATCGTGCTCCGGGCGCACTTCTAGCGTGGATTTAGTCATGGTTGCCTCTCGATGCCGGCGGAGTTAGCTGTCGGGTTCGGATGAGGTCATCCGGCCGCACGGAACTTCACGTGTCGGCTTCACCCCAAGGGCGGCTGATGCAAGTGCCCGGAGACCTGGGTCCCCCGCCTCTGCCTAAATCATGAGGAAATCCGGGTAGCGGCAGAGTTTGGCGTCCATCCGGATATGCGGCCCTAACGGTGGCCGCACTCTAAAAACCGTACAGGAGTGCCACGCTTAAGTCACATTTAGGTAACGAGAATCACGACGACGGCGCGGTGGCTTGTGTCCGGAGCTCGCCCGCCGGCAAGTTTCACGGCTTCCGGGCCGTCGCCCGCTACGGCCACGGACCAGCCGGCCATCCGCAAACCCATGCTCATGAGCTCGGAAAGGCTGGGTTCATCGTCAACCATGAGGGCACGGATGGGGGAGCCGTCCGGGTGGGTGAGCTGGGGAAGGTTGTTGGTCATGGAGTGCGAAGTGGCCATGGGACAACTTTCCGATCCGGGGTTGAGCCGGTGCTATGGGAATCCTGTGCGCCAGCTGTGAATCCCCGCCTAGCGAGCTGAATGCCGTGCAGGAGCGATCCCTCGCGCGCGGCGTCCTGGTTACTTTTGCTGTGGCGGACCCCGTTCCGGGTGGCGCCGGCCACACACGCGAGGTCAACCAAGCCAAGCCTGCTCGGCCAGAGAGCAAAATTTTTCTCTGAAGGCCTGGCACGCGCTGGACAGGAGCCGCCGCCGTACCCATGCGTTTCAGCAAACCCGGGTCGGCTGAATTTTTGCGCCATGGAGACTGTCTTTGGGGAAGAAAATTCGGCAAAAAGGGGAATCTGATCGATCGTTCTGAAAAACATCTGTTATTTTATTGGCATTTCAGAATCGTGATTTGGGCCACAATGGGCGATTTAGTCTCACAATGCGGACCATTCTGCCCATTGTTACTTGCAAGTTGCCATTGTTACGTTGCACACTTCAAATGTGAACAAGAACTCAACAGCACCTGCAGCCGCAGAATCCTGGACCAGCCCACCTGCTGGCGAAGACATGCGCTGTTGTCGAATGCACGCCTAACTTTCCCACCCCGAGAAGTTTTTAGGCATTCGCCCAAGCCCAGATTCGGGCGCCCCTCCCCAGATTCATTGCGGGGACAGACAGCATTCGAGCCGCGATGACGGCCATTCACATTGAGGTAAGCATTCCATGTCAGTTGCATCTGGATACGTCCACATCTCCGTCCGTAACGCCAACAAGGGCGGCCAGCCTGCGGGTCTCCGTCAGGGATTCGGTGCCCGCCCGGCGTTCGCCCCGGCAACGCCCGGCGACAGCTTCCCCGCCCCCGGCTACGCGCCCCAGGGCTACAATCCGAACTCGTACGGCCAGCTGCGCGCTGTTCCTGCCGCCGAGTCCGCGCCGCAGACGGCGCCCACTCCCGTGATTGCACCGGCCAACGGCAGTGCCGTCCGTCCCGTCGCGAACGAGAACGTTGCCCGTGGATTTGTCCTCTACATGGGCATTGATGAGGAAACCGCTGCCGCAGCCGGGACCTCCATTGCCAAGCTTGCCCAGGAAATCCGCGCTTATGCGCAGTCCCTTGTCTCCGGTGCAGAGAGCTACGCCGCGGTGGCTGTTGCCCCCGCCAGCGCCCCGGGTTCCGCGCTCGACGTCGTACGTTCCACCTTCGGCGACCCCACCGTCAACTCCCGGCAGCGCACGGAGACCACCCGCCTGCCCCAGCCGCAGGATCCCCGGCCGTCCGGCGTCCTCATCGACCTGGCCCGCCGCGAAGTCCACCTCGATGGCGAATCCCTGAACCTCACCTTCAAGGAGTTCGAACTCCTCAACTACCTCGTCGAAAACGGCACGCGCACCGTGGGCCGCGACGAGCTGCTCGAGGGTCTGTGGCGCAACGCCGAAGAGGTCCCCAACGAGCGCACCATCGACGTCCACATCCGCCGCCTCCGCTCCAAGCTGGGCCGCCTTGCCAACACCGTCCGCACCGTCCGCGGCCAGGGCTACCGGTTCTACGAGCACCCCGAGGTTGTTGTCTGGGCCGCTCCGGAATACTCCATCTAGTCCTTTAACTTCGCGCTAAAGCGTCCGCTCCCGGCCTGGGGGCGGGCGCTTTCGCTTTCGCGGGGGGCAACAACGGCGCTTTCGGGATGTTCCTCCGCGGCTGGGGGTCTTATGCAGGTTGGGGTGCGGTCCTATGGCCCTGTTGGTGCTTCCTGGGGCGGCGTAGTCTCTGATCGTCCGTCCCACTTTCAGGAGGAGCTATGACCGTTGCACGCATTACAACCCTGAGTGCCAACTCGAAGACGTCGTTTGATGCCGCCATCAAGGAGGGCATTGACCGGGCCAACAAGACGCTGCGGGGTGTCTCAGGTGCCTGGGTGAAGGAACAGAAAGTCGAAATCGCAGACGGTGCCGTCGTCGCCTGGCACGTGGTGCTTGAAGTGACCTTCGTACTGGAGGACTAAACCCTGCACATGGCGGCCGTGACCTGAGGGGCAGGGCCGCCGCACTAGGATTGGTGCATGAGTGAGCATCACATCCGGCGGCTGGTCCTCATGCGGCATTCCAAGGCCGACTGGCCCGGAGGGGTGCCCGACCATGAACGGCCGCTGGAGGAGCGCGGACACCGCGAGGCGCCGCTGGCCGGCAAGTGGCTGCTCAAGCATGGCGTGGTTCCCGATTTCATCCTGTGCTCCAGTGCGCTTAGGACGAGGCAGACCTGCACCTGGGTGTGCGCGGAACTCGGGGACAAAGCGCCGACACCAAAACTCGAAGACGGGCTCTACGGCGCATCCGCGCTGCGCATGCTGACGGTCATCAACCACGTGCCTGACACCGTAACCACCTTGATGGTGATCTCACACATGCCAGGTGTGCAGGATCTGGCCATGCACCTGGCCTCACGCGATTCCAACCACGACGCCTACATGGACGCCGCCACCAGGTTCCCCACCAGCGGCCTGACAGTGCTCGAAACGGAAAAATCCTGGGCTGAGCTTGACGGCCAGGACGCGCGGTTGACGCACTTCAAAGTGCCCCGTGGGCACTGAGGACACTCCTGGGCCGGCTCTTTGCGCCGCGCCCTGCCGCGGGCCCTCCATTCCATGGTCAGCCATGGGTTTGTGATGTTTACTGGAGATATTCGGTAGCGGCCCAGGTTAGAAGGGGATCATCGTGGACACAGGACAGCTTGTGGGAATCATCATCGGGGTCATCGTAGTGGCGGCGGTGATTGCAGCGCTGCTCTTCTTCAACCGCAAGCGCAAGGCCGAAGCGGACCGCAAACGGGCTGTCGAAATGCGCGAGAAAGCCAAGGCCGACGAGCTCGGAGCCCGTGACCGGGAAGCCAAAGCGGCTCGTGCCGCGGCAGATGCGAAGCAGGCCGAGGTGGAGGCCGAGCGGCTGCGCCGGGAAGCCCGCGAAAAGCAGGACGAAGCGGAACGTGTCAGGAGCGCATCGCAGGAGCAGCTCCGCAAGGCCGACGAAGTTGACCCGGATGTGGTCACAGGCGGCCGGCGGGACCGGGACCGGCACGACGCTGACCGGCACGACCGGGACCGCCACGTTGAGGTTCCGGAGGCACAGCCCCGCACGCGCGCAGATGCCGGTACCCGCGGAGCCGGGGACAACGGTCCCGGACCCGCGGAACCCCCGACCGCTCCCCGCCGTGACGCCACGCCGGACCGTCCGGACGCTGCCCCGCGCCCGACCGTTGCCCCGGAACGTCCGGGCACTGACGGGGCTCCGGGAGAGCGCCCGCGGAACCTTTGAGTGGGGTTGTGGTGGCCGGGGAAGCCAGGAGCTGGTCAGACCTAAACCGGCAGCCGGGAGCGTGAACCTTCGGCATTCCGCCCTCGCCGTCCTGGTGGCCGTGCTGTGGGGCGCCAACTTCGTTGCGATCGACCTTGGCCTGCACGCCAATGGCACTGAAGTTCCGCCACTGCTGTTTGTGGTCATGCGCTTCGTGCTGGTGGTCTTTCCGTGGATTTTCGTCATCCGCAGACCCGACGTCACCTGGCGGGCGATCCTCGGCGTCGGACTGTTCATGAGCGCAGGACAATTCGGCCTTCTCTACCTGGCCATGGCGCTGGGCATGCCGGCGGGACTCGCCTCGCTGGTCCTGCAGGCCCAGGTGCTGCTGACCGTGCTGCTGGCGGCCGGAATCCTGGGTGAACGTCCGAGCGGGAGGCAATTCGCCGGCGTCGTCCTCGGTATCGCCGGGCTGGCCGTGGTGGCAGTCGGGCGCAGCCTGGTGGCGCCCGTCCTGCCCTTGATCATCGTGCTGGCGGCGGCGCTGTCCTGGGCCGCCGGCAATATCGTCGCCCGGCGGGCCAAGGCTTCCTCAGGGCTGGGACTCGTTGTGTGGTCCGGCGCCGTGGTTCCGCTGCCGCTGTTAGGCCTGTCTTTGCTGATCGACGGGCCGGCCGCACTCAGCGGCACGCTGGCAGGGCTGCAGCTGGTCACCATCCTGAGCGCCGTCTACACGGCGGTCCTCGGATCCCTGGTGGGCTACGGAATCTGGAACTGGCTCCTGGGCATCTACCCGTCGTCGGCAGTGGTCCCTTTTACGCTGCTTGTACCGGTGGTGGGAATGACGACGGCGTGGCTGGTCCTGGACGAGGTGCCGTCACTGGCAGAGATTGCCGGCGGACTCCTGCTGCTCGGCGGAGTGGCCGTCGCCGTGGTCCGTCCGGGCTGGCAGGGTGCCACGCCAGGCCAGCGCAGATGGCATGCTCAGCGCCGGGATGCAGCCTTTGCGGGAGACTTGGGCGGTGCCGACTTGGGCGCTGAAGTTTTAGGCGCTACTGACTTGGGCACCGGTGCACGAGCTGCGCCGGACCGCGACGCCGGAACGCGCCCGTAGCTGCTCCTTGCCGCCGTGCTCGGGGTGGGCGGGGCCGCGGGCCGTCGGGAGGCAGCTGCTGCTTTGCGCCCTCCGGACTGGGTGCCTCCGGGCTGGGTGCGCCCGTAGCGGCTGCGTCCGGCACGGCGCTGCTTACGCGCCGGCCACACAGCGCCGGCGAACAGGACGAGCAGGGTCCCGGCGCCGGAAAGGGCGGCGAGGTAAAAGTAGACGTCGGAGTCCTGGGTGGTGACGGCCGCACCCAGCGAGTCCGGCCCCGCCGTGAACGCCAGCCCCCACATGCGCAGGAACGCGATGGCAAAACCGATGAAGAGGCTGGTACCCAGGCCTCCCGCCAGCAGGGCGAGGTTGCGTCCCCGTGCCACCACCTCAACGACACAGGCGAGGTAGCCCACGGCAACCGCCCCGAGGAAGGTGAACAGGACCGCCTCTTCGAAGGTGATTGCTGTGAACACCAGAAGGCCCGCGGCGGCCAAAGCCGCAACGATTGCCAGTCTCCCGCTGTTACCCATGTGGCGCATGTGACTAATCTTCGCCGACGCAGGCTACTTCCTGACGTAGCCACGCATGATGGTCATGATGGCCGCAACGCTCTGTTCCCTGGTGCGCTCGGGGTTATAGGTCTGGCGGTCCAGTCCCACCACGAAGCAGGCGCCGAAGATGGCCGTTTCCAGGCTGCCCCTGGAGACGGATTCATCAACGGGGTACCGGGCGGCCACTCCCTCGATGGCGGCGCCGATGACTTCAATCAGCCGGCCGCGGAGCTCGGCGAAGGTGTCCTGCCATTCGCTGGGGATGCGCCAGTTTTCGCTGACCCAAAGCCTGGCGAAGGACGGGTACTCGGCCATGAAGTCCATCGCCTGGCCGATCATCTCGTCCATGGCGGCCAGCGGATCGGCAGAGGAGTCCTGCACGCTCACCAGCCGGGCATGCAGGATATCCACTCCGTAACGCAGCAGCTGGGCGATCAGGTCGGACTTGCTGCCGAAGTTGTAATACACGGTTCCTTTGGAGACGCCTGCTGCCGCGGCGATCTCGTCCACGGTGACCCCGGCCGCGCCGCGCTCGCCGATCAGCTCCATGGAAGCATCGAACAGCTTCTGCTTGGTGGCGTTGGTCCGGGCCGGCCGGAGCTTCTTTTCGCCGGGTTCCTGGGTGCTCATACGGCGATCTCCGGTTTGAGGGACTTCAGGGTCCAGAACTTGTGCTTGTGGACGGCCAGCGTTGACAGCGCGGCCCCGAGCACAGTGTAGCCAAGGAGGCCGCCCACCGTGGGCAGGATCATGGACAGGTCCGCGCCGTAGATCAGGTGGCGCATTCCGGTCACCACGTAGCCCATGGGAAGGATTTCATGCACCACATGCAGGGGCGCGGGCGTGGTCTGCCACGGGAAGGTGCCGCCCGAGGAAACCAGCTGGAGCACCAGCAGGATCAGCACCACCAGCTTCCCGGGGGAACCAAGCAACGCCACAACACCTTGGATGAGTGCGCTGAAGGCCATCGCCGCCGCCAGGAGGAACAGCCACATCAGCACGGGGTGGGCGGGGTTGAGGCCCAGTGCCAGGTCCACCACCAGGGTGAGCAGGCTTGCCTGGACCACGGAGACAGCCAGGAACGGAAGCCAGCCGCCCAACGCGATCTTCCACGAAGGCGCGTTGGACGCCAGCGCCCGCTGTGTGATGGGCCGCATGGCCTGGATGAGCATGAAGATGCCGATCCAGAGTGCCAGGGTTAGGAAGAAGGGCGCCAGGCCGGCCCCGTAGGATCCTGCCTTCGCCTGCGACACATTGCTGACCGCAACGGGGTCGGCCATGACCTTGGACAGGCTGCTCTTCTGGGCATCATCGGGGTTGGGGACCTGGCCGGCGCCCTTGTCCAGCTCCGCGGCCAGGGTCCCTGCACCGCCGGCGGCCGTGGCGGCACCGTCTTCAAGCTGCGCCGCACCGTCGTCGAGCGTCCTGGCACCTTCGGCGAGCTTGGCGCTGCCGTCAACGGCACTTTGCTCGCCGGCGGTCAGGGCAGAGGAACCGGTATGGAGCTGATCCGCGCCTGCGGATGCCTGGGAGATGGCACCGGTCAGGGAGGGTGTGGCCGAAGCCAGCTTGGCGGCACCGGTGCTCACCGCGGCCGAACCGTCCGCGAGCTGCTGGATCTGCGCTGCGTCCGACGCGATTTTGGCCTTGGCGTCGGCGACTGGCCCGGAGGCTGCCGCTGCATCAAAGTCCGCCAGGATGCTGTCCGCCTGTGCCTGCGTGATGACACCGGCGGCAACGAGCCTCTTGTTCGACTCCACCACGCGGTTCCTCAGGCCTTGGTCCGCTGCATCCAGCTGCCCGACGACGTCCTGGACCTTGGTGTTCAGCGCCGCGTTTCCCGCGGCCACTTGCGCGGCGCCGTCGGCGAGTTTCTGCGAATCGGCGGGCAGGGAGGCCGTTTTGTCCCGGAGCTGCCCGAGTCCGTCACTGAGCTGCGAGGCTCCGGCGTCGAGCTGCCGGGCGCCGTCGAGCAGTTTGAGCTGGCCGGCGTAGAGCTCGGCGGCACCGCTGCTGAGCTGCGTGGTGCCGTTGTGGAGGGACACGGTGCCGTCATGGAGTCTGCCCACGCCGTCGGAGAGTTGGCTGGCGCCGTCCGCGGCCTTGACCATCCGGGTATGGATGGTGCCGAAGCCCGTGAGCAGCTGGTTGGCCGTTTCCTCACCCACTTCGTTGGCTACGCTCGAGTGAACCGCTGTGGTCAGTTTGTCCACGATGGTGCTGAGGAGGTAGTTGTTGGCGTCATTCGTGGTCACGTTCAGCATCGCCTTGCTGGCTTCGTCGAAGGTGCCGGGGGAGACAAGGTTGGCGGAGAAATCCTTCGGGATCTTCAGCGCGAACGCGTACTTGCCGCTGCTGACCCCCTGGTCGGCCTGCTCGGCGGACTCGACGGGCTGCCAGTTGAAAACGTGGCCGTTGATCAGGCTGTCCGCCACTTTCCTGCCTGCTTGCAGCTGAGTTCCGTCGGCCGAGGTGGCGCCGGTGTCCTCCACCACCAGTGCGGCGTCGATCTGGTCCAGGTTGCTGTACGGGTCCCAGTTGGCGTACAGGTACACCGCGCCGTATAGCAGCGGCACCATGGTCAGGGCCAGGATCGTCAGCTTGGGCAGCAGCCCGCCGGTCATGCGTTTGAGTTCGGAGCGGGCGAGCCGCAGTACAGTCACTTTGCGTCCTCTGTTTCAGAAGTTTGCTCGGAGTTTTTGTCCAGATACGGGGACTTCGGAGGCGTTTTGCTCGCGTTAGCTGGACAAAAACTCCGAGGGGATGGACGACGGCGGGAGCTTCCGGCGGATGGACGACTGCGGGTGGCGTTGCCGATCGCCGCGGCGGGTCCGGTCCAGTCGTCCGGGAGGGCAGAGACTGTGGCGACGACGGCGAGGGGCCGGCCGCCGTCGTACGCCAGCTCCTGGAGGCGGGGCAGCCAGTCCGCGGAATCCGCCGTGTGGCGGTCGGGGGAGTCGACCACCAGCAGGTCGGTGTCCGGGTCGGCGAGTGCGAGGGCGGTGAGCAGTTCGGTGCGCCGGGCCGGGGCCAGCTGTTCGGTCCACAGGCCCGCGATGTCCTCGAAGCGGTTGATCTTGAGCCACGGGGAGCTGAGCAGGGCGCCGCGGTAACGCCGCGGAATCAGCGCGAGGTCTTCGGTGACGAGATCGCGCACGCTGAGATGCTCTTCGGGCTCATTGACCCCGGGGGCGTCGACCAGCGAGCTGGCGAGCCGCAGGTGCCTGGTCTTCGCCCGGCCGTCCCAGAGGAGATCGCCCGACGACGGTTTCATCCGCCCGCTCAGGGTAAGCGCCAAGGCGGTCCGCTGGTCCTGGCGGACGCCGGTGACCAGCAGAAGCTCGCCCCGCCGGGCCTGCAGGGAGGTCGGGGGCAGGAGGTCATCCCGGCGGCCGTCCACTTGGAGCTGTCGAACCAAGAGCATAAAAGCCTTTCGCAGAGAGTGTCTGCCTTAAGGCTAACTGAACTGACTAGTCAGTTCAAATAGAATTCTTACCCTGTGACCAAGGCGGCGGCGCGAACGGACACTTGTGGCCCAAGTTCCTGAACGACGGCAGGAACCCGCCGACGCCGGGCAGGGCCTCAACTGTCCGTTCGCGCGCCGTTCGCACTTTTCCGGCTCCGGGGAATCAGGCGTTCAGAGGCCGTACTCCTCGAGCAGCCGCAACCAGACTTCGCTGACGGTGGGGTAGGAGGGCACCGCATGCCACAGCCGGTCCAGCGGGACCTGGCCCACGACGGCGATCGTGGCCGCGTGCAGGAGCTCGGCGACGTCCGGTCCGGCGAAGGTCGCACCAAGGAGCACCTTTTTATCCTCATCCACCACCAGCTGCGCCCAGCCGTCATAGTGCTCGGAATGCAATGACGACCCTGCCACGCTGATGGGGATCTCCACCGAGGAGACGTTGTAGCCGTCCTTTCGGGCCTGCTCGACGGACCGGCCAATGCTGGCCAGCTCGGGATCCGTAAAAACGACGTTAGGCACGGCGTGCTCATTGGCCGTCTGCGCATAGCGGCTCCAGGGTGCCGGCGTGCCTTCGAGTTCGCCCTTGGCGCGCGCCGCGATGGCATCTCCCGTGGCCCGCGCGGAGTACTTGCCCTGATGCGTCAGCATCACTTTGCCGGCGGCGTCGCCCACCGCGTAGAGCCAGCTGCCGTTGCCGCCGTCGTGGCTGCCATCCACGTCGGTGCCCTGCACCAGGCCGGTGCTGTCCGTACGAAGCGGAGGCACTTTGCCGTCCCCGGAACCGAGGCCCACGGTTTCCAGTCCCAATCCGTCAAGGGCGGGATGGCGGCCGGTGGTAACGAGGAGCCTCTCGGCGCTGACGATGGCGCCGTCGGCCAAAGCCACGGTGAACGAGCCGTCATCCCTGCTGACGCTCTCCGTTCCGGTGCCGAGCCGGACGTCCACGCCGTCGGCGCGGAGCCCCGCCAGGACCAGTTCGGCGGCATCCTTCGGGTACATGCTGAGCAGCCCGCCGCGCGCCACGAGGGTCACCGCGGCCCCGAGCCGGGCAAATGCCTGCGCCAGCTCGGTTCCGGCCACCCCGCCGCCCAGCACCAGCAGGCTCTGGGGAACGCTGTGTGCGGAGGTGGCTTCGCGGGTAGTCCAGTAGTCGAGTCCTGCCAGGCCTGGTATCGGCGGCACTGCGGGGGCTGATCCGGTGGACAGTACGACGGCGTGCCTCGCCGTCAGGAGGTACGTGACGCCGTCCCTCCCCGACACCTCGACGGCCCTCGGGCCGGTCAGCCGGCCGCGGCCGCGGATCAGTTCGATCCCGCTGTCCTCCACCCATTTGACCTGGCTGTCGTCCTGCCAGTTTGACGTGAAGTAGTCCCGGCGCCTGAGGACGGCGGAGGCATCGAGTGTTCGGGTGACCGCCTCGCCTGCACCGGGGACCGTTTGCGCACCGTGGAGGGCGGTGCCAGGGCGCAGCAAGGCCTTTGATGGCATGCAGGCCCAGTAGGAGCACTCACCGCCCACCAACTCCGCTTCTACCAGAACCGCGGTCAGGCCGCCTTGGACCACGCGGTCCGCGACGTTTTCCCCCACGGCTCCGGCGCCGATCACAATAACATCGAATTCGCGTTCAAGAGTGGCCGTCATGGCACCAGACTACGCCCGGCACGGACGCCGGAAGGCGCGATAATGCCCGGTGGATTGGTGTGCCCACCGGGTCCGTGGCGGCGCAAGAGCTTAACAGAAGGTGGGACATCCAATATTGTTTGCTGTGACCCACTCCGTGCAGTGGTTCAGGACTCACGGTTAGGGGAAACCATGACAACATCAGGCGTCGCTTCGCAGGCGCGATTCAGTGCCCAGGCCCGGCTCCGCGCTCTGCAGGCGGACATCATGGACCTCATCCTGGACCGTGAACTTGAAGCGGGTGATCCGTTGCCCACCGAAAATGAGCTGGCCATGGTGCTGGGAGTGGGACGCAATACCCTTCGCGAATCCCTCAAAGTCCTTCAGGCGCTCGGAGTTGTAGAAATCCGGCACGGATTCGGGATGTTCGTGGCTCCCAGTAACTTTGATGCCCTGACCGACGGCTTGACGTTCCGCGGCCGGCTGTCGCTTCGGCATAAGGGTGATGAGGCCCTGGAGCTGGTGGATGTCCGGCAGGCGCTTGAGTCGGGCTTGATCGGGAATGCCATGGACACCATGACATCCGGCCAGCTGGCCGCCGTCGAGGAATCCGTGGTCCTGATGGAGGAGCTCGCCGCCGCGGGGGAGGCATTCGTTGAAGCAGACGCGGAGTTCCATCGGCGTTTGTTCGAGCCGCTGAACAACGCGCTGCTGATCAGCCTGCTCGCGGTTTTCTGGAAGGTCTACCGGCAGATCCACGTCGAGGTCGGGGCCGGCGCTGAGGACCTGGCGGCGGTGGCGGCGGCGCACCGTCGCATCTATGAGGCTGTGGCGAAGGGCGACAAGGCCCTGGCTGCTGAACGGCTGAACCGGCACTTTGACGGTATCCGCAACCGCATCTACCAAGTAGTCGGGTAGTAAGCCGTCGCGGGGCGGGCGCCCCAACAAAACGAAACAAAAAGATCCGCACCGGTTAACCGGTGCGGATCTTTTGTATTGTGCGCCCAAAGGGATTCGAACCCCTGACCTTCTGTTCCGTAGACAGACGCTCTATCCAGCTGAGCTATGGGCGCATTCTCGGCTCCGGGAGTTTTTCGTTCACCCCCGAACCTCGAATTACTTTACGCGAGATGCTGCCGAGTTCCAAATCGAAACATCTGTAATCTGCGCGACTAGACCGGTCTATGTGACCTTCCTCACAAAAACGGCTGATTTCCCGGGTGCTGTTCCTTGATTTTCCGCGGTTTTTGCTTTTTCGCATCGGGGACATCCCATCTCTTACCCAAAAATGACAGTGGTCTAGAGCCCTAGCATTTAGGACACACCACTGAACCCGAGGAAGGGAACCGCAATGGGCGATCTCGCACGACTGCCGCTGCTTGAGAAAGCACCCACCACACATGCCGGTCTGCTGGCATGGGTCGAAGAGGTTGCAGAACTTACCCAGCCGGACCGGATCCACTGGGTCGACGGTACGGAAGAGGAAAACACGCGCCTCACCGACGAGCTCGTCGCCGCTGGAACCCTGAAGCGCCTTAACCAGGAGCTCTTCCCCAACTCCTTCGCTGCCTTCTCTGATCCCGCGGACGTAGCCCGCGTGGAAGAGCAGACCTTTATCTGCTCCGAAAAGGAGCACGACGCCGGCTTCACCAACAATTGGATGCCCCCGGCCGAGATGAAGCAGAAGCTTCGCGGCCTGTTCGCGGGTTCCATGCGCGGCCGCACCATGTACGTGATCCCGTTCGTCATGGGCCACCTCGATGCTGAGGATCCCAAGTTCGGCGTCGAGATCACGGACAGTGCCTACGTTGTCGCCTCCATGCGCATCATGGCCCGCATCGGCACCGACGTGCTGAACCGCATCACCGAAACCAACGCGTTCTTCGTGCCGGCCCTGCACTCCCTGGGTGCGCCGCTCGAGGCCGGCCAGGCGGACGTGCCGTGGCCGTGCAACCCGGACAAGTGGATCGTGCACTTCCCCGAGGAGCGCTCCATCTGGTCCTTCGGCTCCGGCTACGGCGGAAACGCGCTGCTGGGCAAGAAGTGCTACGCCCTCCGCATCGCCTCCGTGATGGCACACGACGAAGGCTGGCTGGCCGAGCACATGCTTATCCTGAAGCTGACCTCCCCGGAGCAGAAGACGTACTACGTCTCGGCTGCCTTCCCCTCCGCCTGCGGCAAGACCAACCTTGCGTTGCTCGATCCCACGATCGAAGGCTGGAAGGTGGAGACCCTGGGTGACGACATCACCTGGATGCGTTTCGGCAAGGAAGGCGAGCTCCGCGCCGTCAACCCCGAGGCCGGCCTCTTCGGCGTGGCTCCGGGTACCGGCTGGGGCACCAACCCCAACGCTATGCGCGCCATCGCCAAGGGCAACAGCATCTTCACCAACGTCGCGCTGACCGACGACGGCGGTGTCTGGTGGGAGGGCATGACCGAGGATGTGCCCGCGCACCTCACCGACTGGCAGGGCAACTCCTGGACTTCCGATTCGGACAAGCCGGCCGCCCACCCGAACTCGCGCTTCTGCACGCCGATCGACCAGATCGACATGCTGGCCGAGGAGTACAACAACCCGGACGGCGTGGAGCTTTCCGCGATCCTGTTCGGCGGCCGCCGCAAGACCACCATTCCACTGGTCACCGAGGCGCGCAGCTGGTCCAACGGCATCTTCATGGGCTCCACCCTGTCGTCCGAGACCACTGCCGCCGCAGCCGGCGCCGTTGGTGTTGTCCGACGGGATCCGATGGCCATGCTGCCCTTCATCGGCTACGACGCAGGCGACTACCTGAACCACTGGGTCAACCTGTCCGCCAAGGCCAACCCGGAGCGCCTGCCCAAGATCTTCCTGGTCAACTGGTTCCGCCGCAATTCCGAGGGCGGCTTCGCCTGGCCCGGATTCGGTGACAACAGCCGTGTCCTGAAGTGGGCCATCGAACGCCTCGAAGGCAAGGCTGACGCCGTGGAGACTCCCATCGGATTCGTCCCCACCGGCGACTCCATCGACCTCAAGGGCCTGGACATGACGCCCGCCCAGGTTGAAGAAGCCGTCCGTGTTGACCCGGCCGAGTGGGCCACTGAGCTGGCTTCCATCGAGGAATGGTTCGCCAACTTCGGCGACTCGCTGCCGGAGGCACTGCAGGCCGAGCTGGACGGCCTGAAGGCCCGGCTCAGCTAAATACCCACCGCTTCACGCACGACGGCGGCGCCGCACCTTTGCAAAAAAGGTGCGGCGCCGCCGTCGTACTTTGCGCGAACGGACACTTAAGCCCTCCGGGAGCGCGAACGGACACTTGAGGCCCCGTGCCCAAGTGTCCGTTCGCGCTTCGACGGTTATGAAGCGAGCCAGATGTCCGGTCCGAAGACTTCGTAGTGGATCCTGGTGGCGGGGATGCCGGCGTTGATGGCCTCGTTGCGGATGTGTTTCATGAACGGGAGCGGTCCGCAGAGGTACAGCGACGCGTTGGCGGGCAGGTCCACTTCGAGCAAGGACATGAAACCCGCGTTGGAACCCCCCTGCGGTTCTTCCAGCCAGAGCTGGAGGTCAGCGCCCGCGAGGCGTTCGACGTCGTCCGTCATCTGCCCGCGCAGGGCCCAGCTGTCCAGGGTGCTTTCCGCGTGCAGCACCAGAACCCGGCGGTCGGAACCGGCTTCGGCCAGCGAGCGAAGGATGGAAGCCGTGGGGGTGCAGCCGATTCCGGCCGAAGCCAGCACCACCGGCCCGTCGCCTTCCTTGAGCGTGATTTCACCGTAGGGGTTGGAGATCTCGAGGACGTCGCCAACCTCGACGCCGTGGTGCAGCACCGGGGAAACCTCGCCGCCGTCGTCGAGTTTGGTGGTGAAGGTGCGGCTAGTCCCGGCGTCGTCGGAGAGAGAATACTGGCGGACCTGGCGGAGGCCGTCCGGCAGCTGGACCTTGACGCTGATGTACTGGCCGGGGAGGGCCTCGGTGATGGGGGTGTTGTCGGCCGGCTCCAGGGTAAAGGTCATTGCTCCTGTGCCCGCGGGGGTCTTGGCCGCAACGCGCCAGGGAGTCCACATCCTGTCGTTGGCCTGTCTGGCGTAGAGGCCCTTTTCGATCTTGATCAGGGCGTCCGCCATGAGCCAGTAGACCTCGGTCCAGGCCTCAGCGATCTCCGGCGTGATGACCTCGGCGAGGTCCTCTGCAATGGCGGCGAACAGGTGCTCGTACACCACCTGGTAGTGGGGTTCGGTGATGCCCAGGGAAGCGTGCTTGTGGGCAATCCGGGAGAGGACGGTTTCGGGGAGCGTGCCCGGGTTGTTCACCAGGTGGGTGGCGAAAACGGCGATGCTTCCGGCCAGCGCCTGCTGCTGGGTGCCCGACTTCTGGTTGGAGCGGCTGAACAGCCCGTCCAGCAGTTCCGGGTGGGCACCAAAGAGGCGTGCGTAGAACTTTGGGGGTGATGTCGCCAATCCGGGATCCGACCAGCGGCAGGGTGGCCTCAATGACAGGGCGGGATTTGTCCGAGAGCATGTGTACTCCTGAGGTAAGGGCCCGGGGCCTTCGTCCGGACCGCGATACTGGTATCAGAAATACGAGTATTTGTACCTAAGTTCTACACCTCGTAGAAAACATTTCCAAATCGGAGCGGGAGGACACGGGGACTCCCCAAACGGGCAGGCCAAGCTAACCCCGTCCGTAGGAGTTTTTGTCCAGATAAAGGGCCCAAATGGCCCCGGAAGTCCCTCCATCTGGACAAAAACTCGAAGAGCGGGAGGGGACGGGCTCCGGGAACGGGCGCCGAAGAAGGGGCGCCGAAGAAGGGGCGCCGAAGAAGGGGGGGCGGGGGCGGGTTCTTAGGGGAACGGCCGGGCTTAGAGTCCGACCTGGAGGCCGGGGCGGAGGCCGATCGCCTGGAAGACCGGCGCCATCTGGCGGGAGCCCGGAAGCGTGGAGATCACGATGTCGTCCAGCTCGCGGTAAAAGGCCTCCCGTGCACGGGAGAGGGCGCCGCGCAGCCGGCACTCGTTGATCAGCGGGCATTCGCCGTTGAGGGAATGACAGTCGGCCGGATCAGTCCGCGTGTTCAGCAGCCGCAGCAGCTGGCCCACGGTTGCCCTGCGGCCTGCGTCGTTGATCCTTGATCCGCCGTTCCGGCCGCGTTCGACGTCGATCACGCCAAGTTCACGGAGTTTGGCCATGGCCTTGCTGACATGGTTGTACGGAGTGCCCACGGCATCGGCAATGCTCTGCGTAGTCAGCAGGATGCCGTCCGGTGCCGCCGCCAGCACCATCATGGCGCGCAGGCTCACATCCGCGAAGGCATTGATTTTCATGTCATCAACCTAGTGGAGGCCTAGTCCACCCAGATGGCGGGCTCGCTGGAATCCGCTGCAAGCTGCCCGAACTCCCATTCCCGTGATTCGTTGTTAGGTTCGTAGGGCATGACGGCGGCGAAAACTGAGCCGTCGCGGTGCTCGGCCGCGACGTGGATGGCGTCCGTGTTCTCTTCCAGCAGCGTGATGTCGCAGACGACGGCGGCGGCGCGGAAGTCGTCCCGGTTCTGCCGGAGAAGCTCTGTGAGGTCGCTGATCATCGCGTCGGCATCGAACTCGTCTTCGGAGCCGTCCTCGGCGTCCGCAGGCGTGACGGCGACGAGGCGCACCTCGCCGTCGTTCTCCACCACCAGCGCGAACGGCAGGAAACCGCCGTTGCGCCCCAGCTGCTCCTGCGCCGCGCCGACCCCGGTGCCCAGCAGGTTTTCCAGGTCGGTGGCCGTGGCTTCGGGCACGGAGTCCCGCCAGGATGTTCCGGGAAGTTCAGTCATACGGCGGCCTAACCGTTGACCAGGGCCAGCACACGGTCACGGATGCGCTCCATCGTGGCGCGGTCCGCCGCTTCGGCGTTGAGGCGCAGGAACGGTTCGGTGTTGGACGGACGCAGGTTGAACCACCAGCTGCCGTCCCGCGCGGTGAAGGTGCTGCCGTCCAGCATGTCGATGTCGACGTCCTCGCCCGCGAAATCCACGCGGACGCGCTCCACGGCCCCGGCTTTGTCTTCGATTTCGGAGTTGATTTCTCCGGAGGAGACGTAGGGCTCGTACTCGCGGCCGAGTTCAGAGAGCGGACGGTGCTGTTCGCCGAGCGCGGCCAGGACGTGCATGGCGGCCAGCATGCCCGTGTCCGCATTCCAGAAGTCGCGGAAGTAGAAGTGCGCTGAGTGCTCGCCGCCGAAAACAGCGCCTTCCTCGGCCATGACGGCCTTGATGAACGAGTGGCCCACGCGTGTGCGCACGGCGCGCCCGCCGTCGTGCTCCACGAGTTCGGCGACGGCCTTGGATGTCAGCAGGTTGTGGATGATGGTCGGGTTTTCCTCGCCCTGTGCCCTGGCGCGTGCGATCTCGCGGCGGGCCACCATTCCAGTGATGGCCGACGGCGACACGGGGTCGCCTTTCTCATCGATGACAAAGCAGCGGTCGGCATCGCCGTCGAAAGCCAGTCCGATGTCCGCACCGTGTTCGACGACGGCAGCCTGCAGGTCCAGCAGGTTTTCCGGATCGAGCGGGTTGGCCGGGTGGTTCGGGAAAGAACCGTCCAGCTCGAAGTAGAGGGGAATGATCTCGAACGGCAGCTTGGGCAGGAGGGCGTCGCCCAGCACCGCAGGCGTGGTCAGGCCTGCCATGCCGTTGCCGGCGTCCACTACCACCTTCAGCGGGCGGGACCCCGAGAGGTCAACGAGCTGGCGGAGGTATCGGGAGTAGTCCTCGAGGACATCGTGGACTCCGATGAGGCCGCGGGTTTCCGCCGCCGGGATGGATCCGGCGTGCAGGTAGTCCTCGGCACGGGCCTGGATTTCCTTCAGTCCGGATTCCGAGGAGATCGGCTGGGCGCCGGCCTTGGACATCTTGATGCCGTTGTATTCGGCGGGGTTGTGGCTGGCGGTGAAGGTAGCGCCGGCTGCGTTGAGCGCGCCGCAGGCGTAGTAGAGCTCGTCGGTGGAAATGAGATCCAGCAGCTGGACATTGGCCCCGCGGGTGGCGGCACCGTTGGCGAAGGCCTTGCTGAACTCGGGGGAGGAGGGGCGCATGTCGCCGCCCACCAGGACTGTCTGGCCCTCGAGTTCCAGGACGTCCACAAATGCGGCGCCTACGGCTTCGACGATTTCGGCGGTAATGGATTCGCCCACAATGCCGCGGACATCGTAGGCCTTGAACGATGCCGAAAGGTCAAAAGTCTTTGTCTGGTCGCTAGTCACGGCTCCCATCTTACGTGGAAGCGCCAAGCGGCTGTGGAGGAGTACTTGCGTTACGCCGGCGTGCCTCCGGGAGGTGCCGCGGCAGGCCTGAAGCGCGGCTGTCCACATGGCCGGCCGCCGGACTTTCCGGCTGTCAGAGGAGGCTGGGATACTGAATCAATGGCCAATAACCAGAATGCTGCTGTCCTTTCCTCGTCCGCCGACCTCCCCGCGGGTGAAACCGGTACCCGGGACCAGGCGCTGGAAGTCCTCCGCGGCCTGGTAGGGCACCCGGACGCCAGCTTCCATGACGGCCAGTTTGAGGCCATCCAGGCCCTGGTCGACGGCGGACGCCGCGCCCTGGTGGTCCAGCGCACCGGCTGGGGAAAATCGGCTGTCTATTTCGTTGCTTCGCTACTGCTCCGGCGCCGCGGTGCTGGCCCCACGCTCATCGTTTCGCCGCTGCTGGCGCTGATGCGGGACCAGGTGGCGGCGGCAGCCAGGGCAGGCGTCCGCGCCGTCGCCATCAACTCCGCAAACCAGCTCGAATGGGACACCGTCCGCGAGCAGCTGGCGGCGGACGAGGTGGACGTGCTGCTTGTTTCCCCCGAGCGCCTGACGAATCCTTCCTTCCGGGAGAACCAGCTCCCGGAGCTGATCCGCCGCACCGGGCTCCTGGTGGTTGACGAGGCACACTGCATCTCGGACTGGGGCCACGATTTCCGCCCCGACTACCGGCGCATCGCGGACCTCATCACTCAGCTCCCGGACACGGTGCCGGTGCTGGCCACCACAGCCACCGCCAACTCCCGCGTGGTCCATGACATCGAAGAGCAGCTCGGCGATGGCGTGCTGACCATCCGCGGCGCCCTGGGCCGCGAATCGCTCCGGCTCGGCGTCCTGAACCTGCCCAACTCCCGGGACCGGCTGGGCTGGCTGCTGACCCATCTGGCCGACCTGCCCGGCAGCGGCATCATCTACACACTCACGGTGTCCGCGGCCGAGGACACCGCGCGCCTGCTCGCCGAAGCCGGCCATGAGGTGCTTGCCTACACCGGCCGGACGGACCCCGCGGACCGTGAACGGGCCGAACAGCTCCTCAAGGACAACCAGGTCAAGGCGCTGGTGGCTACTTCCGCCCTCGGGATGGGCTTCGACAAGCCGGACCTGGGGTTCGTCGTGCACCTCGGCGCGCCCTCGTCGCCGGTGGCCTACTACCAGCAGGTCGGCCGTGCAGGTCGAGGCGCGGCGAATGCGGACGTCCTGCTGCTGCCCGGCTCCGAGGACCGCGACATCTGGCAGTATTTTGCCACCGCGTCCATGCCGTCGGCGGAAAAGGCCGCTGCGGTCCTGACTGCCCTGGCCGAGGCCGGCACTGCCGTCTCCACGGTTGCCCTGGAAGCCCGCGTGGACCTGCGGCGCACTCCGCTGGAACTGCTGCTCAAAGTCCTCTCCGTGGACGGGGCAGTGGAGCGGGTGGGCGGCGGCTGGCGCTCCACCGGCCAGCCCTGGACATACGACGCCGAACGCTACACCCGCATCGCCGAGGCCCGCGTGGATGAGCAGGATTCCATGGTGATCTACCAGGACACCGCCGGCTGCCGGATGGAGTACATCACCTCGGTGCTTGACGATGAGACAGCCCGCGCCTGCGGCCGCTGCGACAACTGCGCCGGGCGCTGGTTTCCTGCTGACATCGCATCATCGGCCACTGAAGCAGCCGGCCAGACCCTCAGCCGGGCCGGCGTTGCCCTGGAACCGCGCCTGCAGTGGCCCACGGGCATGGACCGTCTTGGCGTGACCGTCAAGGGCAAGATCAAGCCGGAGGAAAGCCTCGCTGAAGGCCGTGTGCTTGCCCGCCTGACCGACCTCGGCTGGGGCGGTGCCCTGCGGGAAATCTTCGCGTCCGGAGCCACGGACCGTGAAGTGGACCCCGCCATGCTGCAGGCCTGCGTCCAGGTCCTCCGCGAGTGGGGCGCCGGGACCGGCCGCGATCCCGGCTGGAGCGGCGCGGCGCGTCCCGCAGCCATCGTCAGCGTCCCTTCGCGCAGCAAGCCCGCCCTGGTGGAGTCACTGTCACGCGGCATTTCCGGAATTGGCCGCATACCCTACCTCGGGCAGCTGCAGCTCGAACACGGCGGCCCCACCGGCGGACGCGGGGGAAACAGCGCCTACCGGCTGGCCGGAGTCTGGGACCGGCTCGTCGTGGGCCCGGAACTGGAAGCGGCCCTGGCCGGCTTCCAGGGGCAGTCCGTCATGCTGGTGGACGACCTCACGGACAGCCGCTGGACGGTGACCGTTGCCGGCCGGGCGTTGCGGCGTGCCGGGGCAGGGGCCGTGCTTCCCCTGGTGCTGGGGCAGGCCGGATAGCCCGTCAGCCGGAAGGCGGACTTATTCTGGCGCCGCACCTGGCACGCCTATAGGATCGGCCAATGAGTCCAGGCCAGGAGCCATGAGCGAATCCCAGAGCAACGCCGCTTCGGCTGTCAGCCAGAAATGGCAGCCCCGGCTGGCCCTGCTGGTTGCCGCAACATTCTTTATGGAGTTCCTGGACGGCACCGTACTGACCACCGCCATCCCCAGCATCGCCGGAGATTTCGCCGTGGCCCCGGCTGATGTGAACATCACCATGACGGCCTACCTGATGACGGTGGCCATGGGCATTCCGGTCAGCGGGTGGCTGGCCGAACGGGTGGGCGCACGCAAGGTCTTTTGTGCCGCCATTGCCGTCTTCACCGTTGCCTCGCTGCTGTGCGCCCTGAGCCAGGACCTCACCATGCTCACCGCCGCCCGCGTCCTGCAGGGCGTCGGCGGCGCGATGATGGTGCCGGTGGGCACGCTCGTCGTTCTACGCCGGACCCCCAAGGAGGACCTCCTGCGGGCCACGGCCTATCTGGTGTGGCCGGGGCTGCTGGCGCCGGTCCTTGCGCCCCTTGTGGGCGGAGCGCTGACCACGTTCCTTTCCTGGCACTGGATCTTCCTGATCAACATTCCGCTGGGCCTCGCCGCGTTCATCGCCGCCATCCGGCTGGTTCCCCAGGGAGCGGGCGACCAGTCCCGCCGGCTTGACTGGGTGGGCCTGCTGCTGACGACGGCCGGGGTGGGCGCGCTCGTGGTGGGGCTTGAACTTGCCACGGCCCACCCCTCGGAGCCGTTCGGAGCGGCCAGCGTGGCCGCCGGCCTCGTCTCGGTCGTAGCAGCCGTCCTGTGGCTGAGGCGCACCAGCAATCCGCTCTTCCAGCTGAACGTGTTCGGCACAAGGACGTTCCGGGCAACATCCACCGGAGGGTTCATCTACCGCCTGACCATCAGCGCAGTTCCGTTCCTGCTGCCGCTGATGTTCCAGAACGGTTTTGGCTGGGACCCCCTGCACGCCGGCGTCATGGTGGCCGCGGTCTTTGTGGGCAATATCGGCATCAAACCGGCAACGACGCCGCTCATCCGCAGGTTCGGCTTCAAGCCGGTCCTGGTATTCGCCTCGCTCGCCTCGGCCGTCACCTTTGCCCTGTGCGCGCTGCTGGACTCCCGAACTCCGGAACCGCTGATCTTCGCCCTGCTGGTCTGCAGCGGTGCCTTCCGTTCCATCGGCTTCTCGGCCTACGCCTCCATCCAATACGCAGACATCGTCCCGGGCCAGCTGCCTTCCGCCAACGCTATTTCCGCCACCTTGGTCCAGCTGGCAGCCGGGGCCGGCATCGCCGTCGGCGCCCTGTTCCTCCGGCTCTTCACCGCCCCTGGCACGTTCGAAGCAGACCCGGTGGCACCCTACCGGGGCGCCTTCCTGGCCATCGCGGTCCTGATGCTGCTCAGCACCGCCGACAGCCTGGCGCTGCACCGGCAGGCCGGCGCCGACGTCAGCCGCGCGCGTTCCGGAGCGCCGAAGGCTGCGAACCCCTAAACCTGTGTCATCCGGGGCTGCAGCGGGTCGCAGGTGAGTCCGGGCACTGGCCTCCCAGCCGGAAGGCGGGACCCGAACCGACCACGGAACGCAAAAGGCCCCGGTCCGAGGACCGGGGCCAAACGCGGAGACGGGGGGATTTGAACCCCCGGTGGAGTTGTGCCCCACACTTCATTAGCAGTGAAGCCCATTCGGCCGCTCTGGCACGTCTCCAATTGCTATTCCTAGCCCACCAAGGATACGCAGAACGGGCCACGCAGTGCAAAACGGCACGGCACTTGCCATCTGGCACGCGCCTTGGAAGCCGCCAGTGACGCTACCCCTCCGACCGGCCCGCCAGGGAACGCCACAGGAAGTGCTGGCTCCGGCTCTGCAGCGCGGCCGCCTGGCGGTTGTCGGAGGCACCGGCGTGTCCGCCTTCCAGCGCCTCGTGGAACCAGACGTTGGGGATGCCCATGGCCTGCATCCGTGCGGCCATTTTGCGGGCCTGCACGGGACCCACCCGGTCATCCGAAGTGGCCGTCCAGATAAAGGTCTCCGGATACTCCACCCCGTCGCGCAGCAGGTGGTACGGCGAGAAGGTCCTGATGAACTCCCACTCCTCGGCCACATCCGGGTCCCCGTATTCGGCAATCCAGGAATAGCCGGCGGACAGCTTGGTGTAACGGCGCATGTCCAGCAGCGGCACTCCGCAGGACACGGCGCCGAACAGCTCCGGGTACCGGGTCAGCATGTTGCCCACCAACAGGCCGCCGTTGGAGCCGCCCACGCAGCCGAGACGTTCCCGCGAGGTGACCCCGCGTGAGACCAGGTCCCTGGCCACGGCTGCGAAGTCCTCGTACGCGCGGTGGCGCTTTTCCTGCAGCGCGGCACGGTGCCAGGACGGTCCATACTCGCCGCCGCCGCGGATGTTCGCCACCACGTACACGCCCCCGCGGGTGTGGGCGTCCGTTTCGTCGGTGGCCGCGTCCGTCCGGCGTTCCAGCCAGGCCCGGCCGATTGCGCCGCTGTACGACGGCGTCCGGGAGACTTCGAACCCGCCGTATCCGGACAGCTGGGTGGGGTTCTGGCCGTCGAGCACCAGGTCCTTGGAAGCCACCTGGAAGTACGGAACCCGGGTTCCGTCGTCGGACACGGCGAAGTGCTGCTGGACCTCATAGGCGGAGTCGTCAAAGTACGACGGCGACGTGCGGATCACCTCGTGCTCGCTCACCACGCCCTCGCCGCTGCGCCGCAGCGTCCCGCGGGTGAGGGTGCTGGGAGTCGTGAAGCCGGTGGCCACGAGCCAGAAGTCGTTCCCCGCGCCGGGGGCTTCGCCTTCCGGTACGGGCACGATCCCGCCGGTGCCGTCGTCCTCCGAGTCGCCGGCGTCGTCCTCGTCGTCGACCGCGTAGGCGTTGACGTCATGCAGCGGCGGGCAGGCGTCCAGCAGCGTGAAGGCCCAGGCCGAATCAGTCCCTGGCCGTTCCGGATCCAGCACGCGGATTTCCGAGGACACATCCTGCAGCAGGTTCAGCAGGAGGAAGTTCCGGGTCCAGCTCCAGGACTGCAGCGAGGTGCGGGCGTCCGGGGTGAACAGGACCGCGAGTTCGCTGCTGCCGGCCAGGTAGTCGTCGAACTTGGCCGCGAGCAGCGACCCGGCACCGTACGTGGTTCCGTTCACGTGCCAGTCGCCCTGGGGCCGGAACAGCAGCCACTCGCGGTGCACGCTGAGGTTCACGTCTGTCGGCGCATCGATGACAACCCAGGACCCGTCCTGCAGCACCGACGTGTTCTTGTTGAAGAAGCTGATCCAGTCCATGGCGAAGGTCCGTTCGTACCCCGGCGTGGAGTCGTGGGCAACCAGGGCCATCATGTGGTCCTCGGGAATCTCAAAGATCCGTTCGGCCTTGGACAGCGACCCGCCGCGGGGCAGCCGAACGGCGGTCCGCGCATAGGAGGAGGACGTCATGGGCAATTCTTCGGCGGTGGTGGCCACCAGCAGGGTGTCCCGGTCGAGCCAGGAGGCGTTTCCTTTGGCCGTCGGAAGGTCAAACCCTCCCGACGCGGGGTCCGCGAAGGTCCGGGTCTCGACGTCGAACTCCCTGTAGCGGTTGGCGTCGCCGCCGTCGGGGGAGAGGGCCAGCAACGCCAGCCGGTGGGCTTCACCGGGGGCGGGCCGGAGGAAGTTGGCGCCGTGGAACACCCACTCCTCACCTTCGGCGGCCGCGAGCGCATCCACGTCCAGCAGGACATCCCATTCGGGCGACCCGCTCCGATAGCTCTCCCAGGTGGTCCGGCGCCACAGCCCCTTCGGGTTCTTCCCGTCCCGCCAGAAGTTGTAGTACCAGTCGCCGTGCTTGCCCACCATCGCGATCTTGTCCGTGGAGTCCAGCACTTCCAGGATCCGGCTTTCCAGGGCGGCGTAGTCCGCGTCTTCGAGCAGGTCCTCGGTGCGGGCGTTCTGTTCGCGGACCCAGGCGAGCTGTTCTTCGCCGTAGATCTCCTCAAGCCAGATATTCTCGTCGGTCGGTTCGGGCGCCTTTCCGGAGGGGAAAGCGGCGCCGGACGCGGGCGGGTGAGCAGCTGCTGTGGTGGTCATGGCCCAACCAAACAACATCGGCGCGCAGCTAGCAAGTCACATGCGGATACTCTGGATGGTGTGGGCACATCGCAAAGCATCCGGACGGCAATCATAGGGGCCGGACCCCGCGGCACCAGTGTCCTGGAACGGCTCCTGGCCAACTGGCGGCTGATGCAACCCTCCGCCTCCGGGCCCGATACGGGAGCCCGTCTCCACGTCGACGTCGTTGATCCCTACCCCGCCGGTCCGGGCCATGTGTGGCAGCCCGGCCAGTCGCGGCTGTACCTGATGAACACGCAATCGTTCTATCCCACGGTCATCCCTCAAGACCCGGAACTGGCCCCGCCTGTCGCCGGCACCACGTTCGAGCAATGGCGGGCCGCGCAGCAGGACACTCCGCACCCTGCACTGACCGAGGACGAACGGGCCGAGCTCTCCGGCCTCGGACCGCAGGATTTCCCCAGCCGCGCCATTTACGGCCGCTACCTGCGCTCCACCCTGGACGAGCTGCTGGCCCACCTTCCGGAGGGCGTCACCGTGCAGTTCCACCGCACCACCGCCACCGCCGTTCGGTCCACAGGGGACGGACTGTTCGACGTCGAACTCGAGGGCGGCGCTCCGCTCACCGTCGGTTCGGTGGTGCTGGC
Organism: Arthrobacter sp. ISL-72; assembly: GCF_018613755.1. Classification (GTDB taxonomy): domain Bacteria; phylum Actinomycetota; class Actinomycetes; order Actinomycetales; family Micrococcaceae; genus Arthrobacter. Next base: position 47,684 of record NZ_JAGGPP010000007.1, on the reverse strand, counting down.
CCTGGGCCACCTGGAATCCCGGCTCAACGCCGAACAGCGCGAACTCCAGGCCGGCGCCGGGCAGCTGGGCCTGCTATACCTGCCGCCGGCGGCCCCGGCCGACGTGGACTGGTCCGTTGTGCCGGCCGGGGAACCCGTGCTGGTCCGCGGCATGGGGCTGAACTTCTTCGACGTGATGGGCCAGCTCACCGAGGGCCGGGGCGGGAAGTTCGTCGAGGTTCGCTCCCGGGCCGCCACGACCCAGGGCCACGGCGCCGAACCCTCCGATGGCGCCGAGCAGTCCACCGAACTGGATAGCAGCACCGGACTGGAGTACATCCCGTCCGGTGACGAGCCGCTGATTATTGCCGCATCCCGGCGCGGAACCCCCTACCGGGCCAAAGCAAACCTCGCGGGCTATTACCCGTCCGGTGTAACGCTGCGGTACTGCACCGAGGCAGCGGCCGGGCGGTTCGCGGCGGCGGGAATCGTCCCCGGCTTCGATCACGACCTCTGGCCGCTCCTGCAGCGCGACGCGCTCTGGGCCTACTACTCCACGTTGGTCAGGACCCGTCCGGACGCGGTCACCGAGCCCGAAGCGTTCCTGGCCCTGCTCCAGGAAACGATGCGGCCGCACGCCCATAGCGTTTCCCGCTGGGAAGCCGAAGTCGACGCCCTGGTGGCCGGCCACGTGGCAGCGGACCAGCGCCTGAACCTCCCCGGCCTGGCAGCCCCCCTGGCCGGCCGGACCTTCACTTCCCAGGCGGAGCTGGACGCTGCCGTCGTCGAATATCTGGACGACGATGCGCGGCGCTCCGCGCTGGGGGAGGACGACCCCGTGAAGATGACCATCGGGGCGCTGCACCACGGCCGGGCGGTGCTGAAGTCCGTGGTGGCCGACGGCGGCATCACCGACGAGTCGTGGGTCGCGGGCCTGCGGGGCTGGTTTGAGTCGTTCGTCGAAGGCCTGGCCAGCGGTCCGCCGGCAGTCCGGGCCGAGCAGCTTGCGGCGCTCGCCCGGGCCGGAGTGGTGAGCTTTGTCGGCCCGGGCCCCAAGTTTTCGCTTGACCGCACGGCCGGCACTTTCAAGGCCGTCTCGCCGTGGGTCGGGAACCTGGCCGTCCGGGCCCGCACCATGATCGAGGCCCTCGCTCCCGCCAACAGGGTGGCGCTTAACGTGTCCCCGGTGATGGAGCAGCTCCTTGCCGACGGCCTGGTGCGGCCCCGCCTGATGATGACTGTGGAGGGGACGCCGGTGGAGACCTCAGGACTGGACGTCAGCCCGCACCCGTACCGGCCGGTCGGCGCCAACGGATCCGTCACCGAAGGGCTGTACGTCCTGGGCCTGCAGCTCTCCGCCGCGCAGTGGGGCACCGCCATCGCGGCAGAGTCCCTGCCGCAGAGCGGGCCCGTGTACCGCAGCGGCCAGCGCACCCTCCGGGACGCCGACGAAATCGCCCGCCACATCCTCGCCCGCTGACCCCCGCCCCACCGCACTAACCCGGATCAACAGGATGCCCTCCCGCCGGACTCGGAAGAGGTCCGGGGTCATTCCTCCCGCGCGGAACCGGGGTGCCGCGTCAGCCATTCCAGGGCTGATTCTGTGGAAGTAAAGTACACCTGGTCATAATTCCGATTCCGTTGAAGCGCTGATGCGACCACCCGGTCCACGGCGGTGCCACCAACAAGTGCCACCGCAACGACATTTCGGGTCCGTAGCAGGATTTGACGTGCCCCCGGCGTCACACTGATGTCCACCATTTCGACCATCAGGGGGCGCACTTCATTGCCGCTCAACCGGCGCACAGCGCAGGCTGCCTCCTCCGCGTCAACAGCTTCGAGGATTGAACCGGGTCTCCACTTCAGTTGAAGTATCCCGCTGGAATCCAGTGCAATCGTCGCTTTTCCGCCCGCTAGTTCAATTTTCATCAATCTGCCCCCCGAAGGAGCATACCCGACGCGGAAAACGTGCCCCGCCTCCGAGGCCGGGATCCTGGCGGGACTCCCGACCCCGGGACGGGGCACATTCAGTGATTTTCGAACCAAAGACCTGGCGGGCAATCTATCCGTTCAGGCACCTCTGGTACTGGAGCCAAGCCAGGGCGTACTTAATCCAGCCGGCCACGTCGTACCACTTGGTGGGCGGCACCGGGGCCGTGCAGACCGGCGTCACCGGGCCGCTGGCAGCGACCAGGACGTCAACCTTGACCACGGTTCCTGATTCAGCCGCGGTGAGCACCAGGGTCCCGGTGCCCGAGGCCGCACCGGCCGGAACCTTCACGTCCACCGTCGCCGCTCCGGCCGACACCGGGATGCTGCCCAGCTGGGTGGCCGTGCCGGCGGCATCCGTGAAGGCCGCCGTGAGCGAGGTGTTCACCGGGCTGCCCAGGGACGTGAGGTCCAGCTTTGACACCGCCAGCGAAACGGCGTCGCCGCCCTTGATTTCCGCGGCCGTGGTGTTCACAACAGCCACGGTGCGGCGGGCAAAGTCCGGCGACACCGGGTTGTGCTCCTGCAGGTACTTGATCCAGGCATCGCGGTCCACGAGGCCTGAGTCGTCGGTGCCGGCGCCCTCCTTGAAGACCCGGAAGTTGTCGCCGCCGGTTGCCAGGAAGCTGAACGTGCCAATGCGGTAGGCCTTCGCCGGATCGATGAGGGAGCCGTTGACCCGGATGGAGGTGATGCGGTCTCCGGCGGCGCGGCCGGCGTCGTACGTGTAATTGACGTTCTTGGACAGTCCCAGCTGCTGGTAGGCGCGGCTGGGGACCGTCCCGTCCGGGTTGGTCTGCCACTGTTGTTCCAGGAGCGTCTTGAACTGTGCACCGGTCAAGGACGTGGTCCAGAGGTTGTTCACGAACGGAAGCACGGCGTTCGCTTCCGCGTACGTGATGGTTCCGTCGGGCGCGAAGTACAGTTCGTTTCGCAGGCCGCCCGGGTTTACGACGCCGATTTCGGCGGCGCCGAGGTCCGGCGCCTTGAGCGCGTCCACAAGGGAGTCCGCCACCAGGTTGCCCAGCGTCGATTCGTTCGCCCGGTCGTCACGTGATGCCGGGCTGGTTGCCGTGGCGGGCGTGAAGGCCGTGGTGATATCAGCGGTCACCTTGCCGACTGGCTGGTTGCCGATCACCGCGGCGTCCGCCAGTGCCTTGTCCACGATCGCCTTGACTGCTGCCACTCGCGGGTACTTGGCCACCAGGTCCGCCGCGGTCTCAGTCTCGGTGGGCACGGTCCGCTTGACGTTGCCTGCTTTGTAGCCGGTCACCTGCATCGTCGTGGTGTCGACAGTCAGCTGGATCTGGCCGATGAACTCGCCGTAGCTGCCGGTCTGGACGACAGGACGCGTCCTGCCTGTCGGCTGGCCGTTCATGTCCAGTACCGGTGCATCCCAGGAGTACTGCTTGTGCGTGTGGCCGGTGAAGATGGCGTCAACCTCGGGAGAGGTTTTGGTGACCAGCTTTGCGAACGGACCCCCGGCTGCGACTTCCTGCTCCAAGGTAGAGCCGTCAGGGGTGCCCGATCCGGCACCGTCGTGGTTTTCCACCACGATGACGTCCGCGAGCTTTTCGCCGGTGATCTTCGCAGCCACTCGGTTGATCGCGTCAACGGGGTCGCCGAACTCAAGTTCGGTGACGCCGGCGGGCGTGACCAAGGACGGTACTTCCTGGGTGACTGTGCCGATCACCGCCACTTTCACGCCGTTCATCTCCAGCACCGTGTATTCCGGCAGCACCGGTTCCGTGGTGCCCTTTTGGTAAACGTTGGCGCCGAGGTAGGGGAACTTGGCGTTGGTTCCGCCGGCGGCGACGCGGTCGCGCAGGTCCGTCCAGCCGCCGTCGAACTCGTGGTTGCCGACGGCGGACGCGCGCAGCTCGAGGGCGTTGAGCACATCGATCGTGGGCTGGTCCTTGGCGACCGCCGAGGCGAACAGCGAGGCTCCGATGTTGTCTCCCGCGGACAGGAAGGCCGTGGCGCCCGGAGCCGCGGACTCGCGCAGCTTCTCCACGGTGGCGGCAAAGAGGAAGGTGTTGGCGTCGATGCGTCCGTGGAAGTCGTTGATGCCCAGGAGGTTCAGGTCCACGCTCGCCGGCGTGACCGGGGCGGCCGGCAAGTCCAGGCCCACCACCACGGGGTCGTGGTCGCTTGCCCTGAACTGGTCCGGCGCATAGTAGTTGGTCACATTGTTGTTATACCGGCTGTACTCCAGCGCCACGGACTCCACCGAGTTGATGTTCCAAATGTCGGCGCCGGTGACCACCGAGTTGGCGCCGGGCGAGGCAAGGACATGGTCCAGGGAACCCACCAGTCCGCCGAAAAGGTAGGAGTGCTTGGCGGACCCGTCCACGTTCCGTGCCTTCTCGCCCTGGTTGACGAACCCGGCAGCGGTGAGGACGTTCATCGGATCTTCCTTGGCATAGGCGTTGAAGTCGCCCATCAGGAAGACCTTGTCCGTGCCCTTCGAGGCCTGCAGATCATTGGAGAATGCGAGGAGCGATTTAGCCTGTTCCGTGCGGGCAAGGTTCGAGGCACCCTGTCCCTTGTCGGTGTCCTCCGGAGTGGCTGCGGAGCCTTTCGATTTGAAGTGGTTGGCGATGGCGATGAACTTCTTGTCATCGGACGCCCCCACGGGTTTGAACACCTGCGCCAGCGGCTTGCGGGCGCTCGCAAACGCCACGGTGTCGTTGTGGATGATGGACTCGCCCACCGGCTCCGCAGCGGCCTTCTTGTAGATAAACGCGGTGCGGATCATGTCTTCGTCAGCCAGCGGGGGAGCATTCGCCGGCGTCCGGACGTAATTCCAGATTCCCGGCGTGGCCACGTTCAGGGCCTCCACCAGCTTGGCGAGGGCGTCGTCGCGGTCCTTGCCGAACTGGGCCGAATTCTCAACTTCCATCAGGGACACGACGTTGGCGCCGGACTTGGAAATGGCCGCCACGATTTTGTCCTGCTAGCGTTTGAGGTTCTCGGCGTTGGCGGCACCACGGGCGTGGCAGCCGCTCCGGACCGTGATGGGGTTGCCGTCGCGGTCCGTGTAGAAAGTGCAGCCGGCGAGGGTGTCCCCGGTGGTGGTGAAGTAGTTCAGCACGTTGAAGGAGGCGAGTTTCAGATTGCCTCCGACTGCGGCAGGAGCCTCGGCGCGCGTGGCGCCGAACGTCGCCGGCTGGATGATGCCGGCGTTTTCCGGCGTCAAGTGGGTCAGCGGCTGGAACTTCCAGGCGTTGTTGGCGTAGCTGAGCACCACGTTGGTCTGGAACGTCACGGGCGACCCGACACGGACGGGGTCAGCCGTCGTCAGGTACGGCAGGACCTGGGCCTTCGTTGCGGCGTCCTTGAGGAAGTTGGTGGTGGCGCCGTCGTCGAGCTTGATTCCGCGCGCGGCGTTCGCAGCCACGGTTGCCGCGTAGTCCGCCGATCCGTACGGGGCCACGGCGGTGGGCTGTTCCAGCGGAGTGGTCCCGCCCGCCAGGCCGAGTTCGCCGTACTGGTTCAGGGAGTAGTTGTCGGTGACCGAAACGGGGCCCTGCGGCGTCAGCAGCATGCCTTCGAGGGATTCCCGGACGGCTTCGTCCGCGGGGAGGGTGAAGCCGGTGGACTTTACTTCCGGGGCGGCATCGTCAAGCTTTTGTAGTCCGGCGGAGTCGGGGACACTGACCTGCGTCATGCCGTAAAACTCGCTGACTGTGCCGGTGATTTCGACGTAGTCACCGGTCGTTACCGAGCCCACCGTTGCGGGGGAGTACACGAAGATAGCGTCTGACGCCGTGTGGTTGGCGGGGGTCAGGTCGCCGCCGGTTCCCGGAGTCTGGAGGTAGAAGCCGGCGAAGCCGCCGGTGGGGAACGCCGCGGTCACCTTGCCCCGGGTGGTCACGGAGGCGCCGATGAACGGGCTGTCCGGGCCGGAGCCTTGGATTTCCGCGATGCTTTTGGTGCCGGCGGCCGGCGGCGGATCGACCGGGTCGGGGTCGACGGGACCCGGATCTGCGGAGCCGCCGGCAGCGGTCGGCGTGATGCTGGCGCTTAAGGCGAAGTCGGCGGCGTTGTTGTTGCTGTCGGCACCGTTGGAGCGGTTGAGGCTCTTGACGTCGGTGTTCCCGGCAGGGGCGGTGGCGGCCTGGGTCTCGAACGTGTTGGAGGTGCCGTAACCCAGCAGGTCCGCAACGTTGGCCGGCTCGATGACGGAGCCGGTGGCAAGCGGGTTGAGCGCCGTGGTCTGCTTGGCCAGTACCAGCGTTCCTGTGGTTCCGGACGGGTTCAATCCGGTGGCCACAAGGTCGGGGGCGGGCAGCGCCGGAGCCGTTGAGGCGGCGCTGTTGGTCCCGCCCTGGACCAGGTAGTGCCCCTTTGCGGGGATGCTCCTGCTGAGCGGCGCAACTGCAGTGGGTGCAGCTGTCCCTGTGCCGGAGCGGTATTGGAGTGACCAGCCGTCCAGCGTGACAGGCGCATCAGAGGAGTTGTAGAGCTCTACGAATTTGCTCTTGTAGGCTGCTCCGGGGCTGCCGCCGCTGAGGTAGGCCTCACTAATGACGACGGGCGACGCGCCGGCAGCGGGGGGTGCGACCTCCACTGCAAACGCCGGAACCACTGCAAACGCCGGAACGGCGGCCAGCGGAGCTGCGATAAGCCCCGCTGCCAACGCCGTTCCCCGCGCAATTCTCCAAGGTGTGTTTTTCATCCGCTCTAACTCTCATTAGGGTGCCCCGGGTAAGGGGCCCAGTGGAATGTGTCCGGGTTTGTGGCGACGGACAAAGGGTCCGGACTTTACTCCTGGTCAAGTAGTTTCCGGCACAGCAAACAGGGTCAAACGAACCTGTGGTTGATTCAATGTGCATTCTGCGAGACGTCCCCCAGCGAAACGTTCACCGGCCCACCCAGGCGCCGGACATGGCAAAAGAATACCGGCCGGTAGCTCCGCTGGAAGCCCCCGGCCGGGATTTCTTATATCAATTTACTTAAGTGAAACGGCGAGCCCTTCAGGCCCCGGCGGTTGCGCCTTTGCCTGCCTGTTCAGCCGTCTCCTGCCGGTTGTCCGCCACGATCTTGAACATGGCGCCGGTCGGGTCCGCCAGGGTTGCCAGCCGGCCGAAGGGGGTGTCGTCCGGCCCGTCGATGACCCGCGCACCGAGACTGACCGCCTTGTCGATCGAGGCGTCGGCGTCCTCCACGGCGAAGTAGATCTGCCAGTTGGACGGAACCTCGGGCGGAAGGTACGCGGAGGCATCCATGATGCCGGCCTTCGCGGCATACCCGGCCCCCAGCGTGGTGTATCGGAATTCGGGAGTGTCGCTCATGACGTCCGTGTCCCAGCCAAAGACGTCCTCGTAGAACTCGACGGCGGCGGGGTAGTCCTTGGCGTGAAGTTCGTGCCAGGCCGCCGCGCCCGGCTCGGCCACAAGCTGGTAGCCGGTCATTTCGCGGGGCTGCCAGATGCCGATGGCTGCCCCGGCAGGGTCGGCGAAAATTGCCATGACGCCCTGCTCCGGGACGTCCATGGGCGGCATGAATACCTGGCCGCCGTGCTCGGTGACGGCGGCCGCGGTGGCTGCTGCGTCGTCGGAGCGCAAATACGTCGACCACACATCCGGCATTCCGGCCTGGCTCTCGTCCTTCTGCATCATGCCAGCGACGGATTTTCCGTTCTTCGTGGCAGTGATGTATCCGCCGTATTTTTCCTGGTCCCCTGTCTGGAAGTCCCAGCCGAAGAGTTGGCCGTAGAACTGCGTGGCTTTGTCGGTATCCGATGTCATGAGGTCGATCCAGCAGGGTGCGCCGGGGGTAATGTCAGGGCTGGGCATAGTGGCTCCTGTCGGTTTCCGCGGCAGAACACCCGCGAAGGAGGGGTGGTCAGTGAAGACAGACCAGACACTATTCCCCAGTACCGACACTTTCAATGGTCCCGGCCCGAACTTCGCCTTAACGGAAAGTGCCCCGGAACCTGATGGAACAGGACCCGGGGCACCGATCGCGGAAGGTAAGAGATTCGAACTCTTGGTACGGGGTTACCGCACACTGGTTTTCAAGACCAGCTCCTTCGGCCGCTCGGACAACCTTCCTTACCGAGTAGTGTTTCATAGGCAGTTGGCTGCGACAAAAAACGTCCGGAGTGTTTGCGGGCGGCGCGGCCGCTGCACACTATTTTTTGTGGCAGGAAGCAGCTAGGAATCGGGAGTTCTCCATGAAGGCCGTCTATGTGAGCGGGGCCGGCGGGCCCGAGGTGCTCGAAGTGCGCGAGGTCCCGGCTCCGGTTCCGGGCCCCGGCGAGGTGCTCATCGACGTCGTCGCCGCAGGGTTGAACCGTGCCGACGTCCAGCAGCGCAGGGGCTTCTACCCGCCGCCGCCCGGCGCCTCGGAGATCCTTGGCCTGGAAGTGTCGGGACGGATTGCGGGCTTTGGGCCCGACGTGTCCAAGCCGTTTTCCGTGGGGGAGAAGGTTGTGGCACTGCTTGCGGGCGGCGGGTACGCCCAGCAGGTCGCGGTCCCTGCGGAGCAGGTCCTGAGGATTCCGGACGGCGTGGACCTGGTCACCGCCGCATCCCTGCCCGAAGTTGCGGCCACCGTCTACTCGAACCTGATCATGACGGCGCAGCTCCACCCGGGCGAGACCGTGCTGATCCATGGTGCGACCGGGGGCATTGGCACGATGGCCATCCAGCTGGCCAAGGCTTTTGGCGCCAAGGTTGCCACGACGGCCGGGACCGCGGAGAAGGTGGGTACGGCCAAGGCCTTCCTGGGCGCGGACATCGCCATCAATTACACCGAAGAGGATTTCCCCGAGTCCCTGCGGGCCCAAAACGGCGGCAAGGGAGCCGACGTGATCCTGGACGTCGTGGGCGCCAAGTACCTCAAGCAGAACGTGGACGCACTGGCGGACTACGGCCGGCTAATCGTGATCGGGCTCCAGGGCGGCACCAAAGCGGAACTGGACCTCGGGCAGCTGCTCAGAAAACGTGCCGCGATCATCGGCACGGCGCTTCGGCCGCGTCCCGTGGCTGAGAAAGGGGTAATCATGAATGCCGTGCGCGACGCCGTATGGCCGCTACTGGCCGACGGACGCATCCGGCCGCTGGTGGCCAAGACGTTTCCCCTGGACCAGGTGCGCGCCGCCCACGAGTACTTCGACTCCGGCGACCACGTGGGCAAGGTCCTGCTGGCGATGTAAGTGTGCGGCCTGTCGAAATGAATACCCAGTATTGCCCCGGCAGGGAAACCACGCTACTGTAATTCCATACGCGGTATGCACGCGTCTTGGGGGCGCGTGTATGCCGTCGTCTTTGCGACATCAGGGGGCAGTATGTCCATTCGTCATAGTCTCCTCGCCCTGCTTCAGGACAAACCGCGCTACGGGTACCAGTTGAGGGTGGAGTTCGAAGACCGCACCGGCTCGGCCTGGCCGCTGAACATCGGGCAGGTTTACACCACCCTTGACCGCCTGGAGCGGGACGGGCTCGTGAGGAACGACGGCGGAGACGGCGAAGGTCACGTTATTTACAGCATCACCGACGGCGGCCGCACCGAAGTCGCCGGCTGGTTCGAGGCGCCGGTGGGCCGCGGCAATCCTCCCCGCAACGAACTCGCCATCAAGCTGGCCCTTGCCGTGACCATACCCGGAGTGGATGTGGGCGCCGTCATCCAGGCCCAGCGGGGCGAGTCCGTGAAGGCGCTGCAGGACTACACGAAGTCCCGCCGCGATGCATCCGCCAACCACCGCAAGGCGGACACTGCATGGCTGCTGGTTCTTGATTCGCTGATTTTCCAGACCGAAGCCGAGGTCCGGTGGCTGGACCTCTGCGAAGCCCGGATGGCACAGCACAACAACGGCACTTCCTAGCCGTTCGGCGCTGCCCTCCAACCGTTCGGCGAGGCGTGCGGCAGCCCGCTCGGAAACCTATATCCCTGGGTGCGCGGCATTGGTATGGTGCCATGGGCAGATCACTGTTCAGTTGGGGTTCTCGAGGAGGAGACATGGGCAAAATGCCAGACGGCAAGGCGCGGACATCACTGACGGAGGACGCGCTGAGGCCGGATCCGAACCTGCCGCCGACGGCGGTTGACGAGGCGGTCCTGGAAGCCGAGGAACGCAAATGGACTCCCGCGAAGATCGCCGTCTGGGCCGCGGTTGCGCTGCTTGGCGGCGTCGCGTGGTTCATGGTGGCCATCATCCGCGGTGAAACGGTCAACGCGGTCTGGTTCGTCTTCGCTTCGGTGTGCACCTACCTGATCGGCTACCGCTTCTACTCTAAGATAATCGAGCGCTACATCACCCGGCCGAACGACCGGCGCGCCACTCCTGCCGAGTACAAGGCGGACGGCAAGGACTACGTCCGCACTGACCGGAACGTCCTCTTCGGCCACCACTTTGCCGCCATCGCCGGCGCCGGCCCGCTGGTGGGCCCGGTCATTGCGGCCCAGATGGGTTACCTGCCCGGCACTATCTGGATCATCGTCGGCGTCGTTCTTGCCGGCGCCGTGCAGGACTACCTTGTCCTGTTCTTCTCCATGCGCCGCGGCGGCCGGTCACTGGGCCAGATGGCCCGCGAGGAACTCGGCGTCATCGGCGGCACGGCCGCCCTCATCGCGACCCTGCTGATCATGGTGATCATCGTGGCCATCCTGGCCCTCGTCGTCGTGAACGCCCTGGGCGAAAGCCCCTGGGGCGTCTTCTCCGTGGGCATGACCATCCCCATCGCGCTCTTCATGGGCGTGTACCTGCGCTTCCTGAGGCCCGGCAAGGTGATGGAAGTGTCGCTGATCGGCTTTGTCCTGCTCATGGCGGCCATCATCGGCGGCGGGATCGTGGCGGACACCGAGTGGGGCGCCGCGGTCTTCCACCTGGACAAGGTCACCATCGCCTGGGGCCTCATCGGTTACGGCTTCATCGCCGCCATCCTTCCGGTCTGGCTGCTGCTGGCGCCGCGTGACTACCTCTCCACGTTCATGAAGATCGGCGTGATCGTGATGCTGGCGCTGGCCATCATTGTGGTCCGCCCCGAAATCACCGTTCCCGCGTTCAGCGAGTTCGCCAGCCGGGAGAACGGGCCGGTGTTCCCCGGAGCCCTCTTCCCGTTCCTGTTTGTCACCATTGCGTGCGGGGCGCTGTCCGGCTTCCACGCGCTGATCTCCTCCGGAACCACCCCGAAGCTGATCGAGAAGGAACGCCAGGCCCGCCTGATCGGCTACGGCGGCATGCTGATGGAATCCTTCGTGGCCATCATGGCGCTGGTGGCGGCCATCTCCATCGACCGGGGGCTGTACTTCGCCATGAACTCACCCGCTGCCCTGACCGGCGGCACCGTGCAGACTGCCGCGACCTGGGTCAACAGCCTGGGCCTTGCCGGGGTGAACCTGACCCCGGACCTTCTGGCAGAGACAGCGAGGATTGTCGGCGAGGAAAGCATTGTGTCCCGTACCGGCGGTGCGCCTACGCTGGCCGTGGGCCTGGCCCACATCATGCAGCAGTTCATCGGCGGCACGGCCATGATGGCGTTCTGGTACCACTTCGCCATCATGTTCGAGGCGCTATTCATCCTGACAGCCGTTGATGCCGGCACCCGCGTGGCCCGGTTCATGCTGCAGGACTCCATCGGCAACTTCGTGCCCAAGTTCAAGGAGCATTCATGGCGGCCGGGAGCCTGGCTCTGCACCGCCGTCATGGTCGGAGCCTGGGGCGCGGTGCTGCTGATGGGCGTTACCGACCCGCTGGGCGGCATCAACACCCTGTTCCCGCTGTTCGGCATCGCCAACCAGCTGCTTGCTGCGATCGCCCTGTCGGTCTGCCTGGCCATCGCGGCCAAACGGGGCACGATCAAGTACCTCTGGATTGTGGCTCTTCCGCTCGCTTTCGCGGCAGTGGTGACCATCACCGCCAGCTTCCACAAGATCTTCTCGCCCGTCCCGGCAGTGGGTTACTTCGCCAACAACGCCGCCTTCTCCAGGGCCTTGGCAGACGGCAAGACGGAATTCGGGACGGCCAAGAGCGTCGCGGCCATGGAGGCAGTGGTCCGAAACACCATGATCCAGGGGTGGCTGTCCGTGATCTTTGTGGTGCTGAGCATCATCGTCATCATCACCGCGTTCGTTGCCACAGTGAGGGCGTTCCGCAACGACGCAGCCGGTGCCGCCCACACCGACCACGAGGACCCGGCCGTGCCGTCCCGGAGCTACGCGCCGGCGGGATTGATTCCCACCCCGGCCGAGCGGGAGATCATGGCCGAGTGGAACAAACTTCCTCCTGATCTGCGGCTCGAAAAGTCCGCGCACCACTGATCGGGGCCAGCGATGAACGCGATACTGGAAGGCTTCCGTGGCTTTGCCCGGTACTTCGGCGGAGTGCTGGGGGCGGACGCCTATGCAAAATACCTGGAGCACCACGCCGCCTCAGGGCATGCGGAGAAACCGATGACCGAGCGCGAGTTCTGGCGGGACCGCACCGACCGCCAGGACAGCAACCCGCAGGGCCGCTGCTGCTGAGCGGCTCCTGCTGAGCCGTGCTGCCGCAGCAGCGCCGCCAACGGAGGGCGCCGTCGGACAAAAAAGGCCCGACGGCGCCCTTCCGCCGTTTCATGACCCTGGCTGTTCCGATCAGGTCAACTTGGTTCATTGACTGGCGCCGCCGCTGGCGGCTCGTGAGAGTATGAAGCCATGAGCGATCCGAACGACACTCAACCTGAAGAGGACGCCCCTGTTGAGGGCACAGCACTCGACGCCGAAGCAGTTCCGGGCCCGGCGTCCAATCCTGGGAACGGCCGGTCGAGGAGGAGCAGCCTCCAAGACCTGGTGGACGAGCCTGCCAAGGTGATGCGGATCGGCACCATGATCAAGCAATTGCTGGATGAAGTGAAATCGGCCCCGCTGGATGAGGCTGCCCGGGGGCGTCTGGCCGCAATCCACGAACGGTCCATCAAGGAACTCGAGGAGGGGCTTGCCCCGGAACTCGTTGAAGAGCTGGACCGGATCAGCCTTCCCTTTCCGGAAGACACCACGCCGTCAGAGCCGGAACTGCGTATTGCGCAGGCGCAGTTGGTTGGCTGGCTCGAAGGCCTGTTCCATGGCATCCAGACGGCCATCGCTGCACAGCATGCCGCGCGTGAGCATGCCGCGGCGCAAATGCAGTTACGGCAGCTGCCGCCCGGGACGATGATCGCACCGGGCGTAGTGATAGGTGAGAATGGCGAGCCGCAGCGTGCCAAGGTGCCGCAGGCCCGCGCCGATTCCCAGAAAGCCGGAACACCGGATGATCCGGACCACGGTCCCGGCCAGTACCTTTAAGGCAGTTCGTGGCATTCTTTGCAGCCGCCCGTCAAGGGCGGAAAGACGACGCTGAGCTGGGCAGGGGGCTGTGGCGGCGGGCCCACGACCGCTTCCACCGCGGCCTTGACCGCTACCATCAGGTCCTGGAAGGCGTCGAGGATGATCAGCTGTACGCCGAACTTGTGGAGATTGCGAACGACCTTGCGGCCCTCTCCGAGAGGGTCCGGAACATCTGCGTGGAAGCGCAGCGGCGGTCGCCCAGCGACGGCCTGGACATACCCGGAGCGCTGGCCGGCGTCCATCGCTCACTCTCCAAAGCCGGCAACTCGCTGGCCACCACGGCGGAGGCAGCCGCCATGCTGCGGCTCGCGGTAGGTCCCATCCCCGTCGGCGCAGCATCCGTCCGCCGCCGCGCGGAGTCGGTGTTCGAACAGATTGCCGATGCCGAACGGCGGCTTGCCGAGCCCGGCAATTCCTGACCGGGCTGGAACACTTAGTCAGAGCCGCGCGGGGCGGGTATTCCCGGTTACGCGGCTAGCTTAGCGGGCCCGTTTTGCTGGCCGGGCACTGCCGTCCTTGGCAGGATGAACGAATGACTCTTTCTCCTGAACTGACTTTCAATGACGGCAACACCATTCCCCAGCTGGGCTACGGAGTGTGGCAGGTTGAGGACGACGTCGCGGAAAAGGTTGTGGTCCAGGCCTTTGAGGCAGGCTTCCGCCACATCGACACCGCCAAGATCTACGGCAACGAAGCTGGCGTGGGCCGGGCCATCGAGCGCTCGGCCCTGAAGCCGGAAGACATCTTCATCACCACCAAGCTGTGGAACGCCGACCAAGGCTACGAGTCCACCCTTGCTGCCTTCGAGGCTTCTATGGAGCGCCTGGGCCTTGAAACCCTGGACCTGTACCTGATCCACTGGCAGCAGCCGCAGCAGGACAAGTACGTGGACACCTGGAAGGCGCTGATCGAGCTGCAGAAGCGCGGCCGGGTAAAGTCCATCGGTGTCTCCAACTTCACTCCTGAGGGACTGCAGCGGATCATCGATGAGACCGGCGTTGTTCCTGCCATCAACCAGGTGGAGCTGCACCCGTTCTTCAATCAGGCGGACCTGCGCGAATTCAACGCGTCCAAGGGCATCCTCACCCAGGCATGGTCGCCACTGGGCCAGGGCGGCGAGCTCCTGGAGCACCCTGCCATTGCCGGGATCGCGGCCAAGCACAACGCCACGCAGGCACAGGTGGTCATTGCCTGGCACCTCGCCCTGGGCAACGTGGTGATCCCGAAGTCCGTCACAGATTCCCGGATCCGCGAAAACTACGCCGCCTTGGATGTCACGTTGGATGCCGCAGACATCGAGGCCATCAACGGCCTGGACCGCACTGTGGAGGGTACCGGACGGATCGGCCCTGACCCGGCTGTCTCCGACTTCGCCTAGCCGCAGGCCCCCGTGCCTTAGCTCCGGGAACCGTTACGGCGGGGAGGCTCCGCACTCATGCAGTGCGGGGCCTCCTGCTTTTCCTAGGCGGCCAGCTGGCTTGCCTCAGCGGGCACGGCGTCGATGACGGCCCAGCCCTGCTCGTCGGAAACATTCCGGCTGGCAAATCGTTCGGCCTCCGGCAGGGTGTCGAACGTTTCCGTGCGAATCAGGCCGCAGTCGGAATCAAAGTAGGTGACATGGAATTCCTGGTTCGCAGTGTCGGAGCCGCCGAGGGATCCCCGCGTGGTTGCTTGGCTGTTGCTGAGGTTCGTATCCATGAATCAAGTGTGCAACCGGCCTCTGACAGTAAAGGCCACTCAGTCCGGCGTGTTGCGAAGCCGGAGCACTCTCTCCCTGGCCAGCATTTCGGCCCGCTGGACTTTTTCCGCGGCCCTGCTGGCCAGCTGCATCTGCGCGGCAGCGGATTCACGTCGTTTCCTGGCCTGCTCGAATTCCTCATCGACCTTCTTGAGGCGTTCGCGCAGGCTGCGGGCTTCTTCCCCCAGCCGGGTCAGGGTGGACGCTGCTTCTTCAAATTCCTCGATCCGCTCGCGGGCTTCCTCTGCCGCTGCCTGTGAGGCTGCCTCGGCTTCGGCAAGGCGTGCAGCGGCCCGCTCGAGAACCGACGGCGACGGCGCCGCCCGCTCAGTCCTGACGGCCTTCAGGCGGGGTTTTTCAGCGGAGGCAGCCGCCGGCGCAGTATCGTTTTCCACGACGGCCGGCCTGCGGCCTGGACCCGCCTTCGCTGCTCCTGCTTTCGGCGTTCCGCCTGACACAATGCCGCCGGCAGTCTTACGCTTGGCAGTTCCGTCTTTCACGGTCCCGGCTTTCCCCGTCCCGCCTTTGGCGGTGCCGCCCTTGGAAGGCGGAGGGCCCGACGGCGCCTGCCGGACCTCCGGTTCCGGACCCGCCGGGAGGGTCAGCACCGAGGGGACCGCCACAGCGTCCCCGACGTCCACGCGGTCCACGCCATCGGCCGAGAGCACCCGGAGCAGGCGGCCGCTCCGCACAGCGGCGGCCGCACCCTCATCCACGGTTACGGCCCGCAACGTCTGCTCCACCTCGGTGGCCACTGCGCTGCTTAGCTTGCGGCCCTGCTGTTCCGTCACGTCACGGGCAGCTTCCATAACCTGGTTGAGCAGCTGCCGCCGCTCCTGGGAAAGCGTGCGGAGGGCACCGGCGTCGAGGTCGTCCTGGGCGCTGCGCATCGCCGCTCCCAGATCCGCCAGCTCACCGAGCGAGTCCGGACGATGCACGGCCAGCATGTTAACTGCCCAGGCCGCCGCAGAGGGCTTGGGGAGGGCACGCACAGCGTCAGCCAGGGCACGCCCGCTGTCCTCCGCCGCAGCCTTGGCTGCTGCTGTCCGGGCGGCCACGAATCCTTCAAGCGGCTGCGTGTAGAGAGCGGCGGCGATGCCCGCGAGTTGTTGCTCGTCCATGCGAGCATCTTATGGTCCGTTGCCGCCCCCGTGCCGGTGTCCGTTCCTTCCGGATGGTGTCAGCAGCCTTAGGAGCAAGCCCGGTCCCTTCCGGCGGCCAGCGGCTAAGATCGGCAGAGTGACGAACTCACCGAGTGACGAACGCTACGTTGTGCGCCGGTGGTGGAGGGGGAGGTCGCTGCCTTGGGCAGGGCTGGTCGGCGTATCCATCATCCTGACCGTTGTTGCTTTGGAACGGACACTGTTCTTCGTCTATGAGCCTGTGCCGGACTTTGTGGAACGATTGCGCATCGGCCGGCTGTGCATGCTGCTGGGCTCGGCGGCGTCAATTGCGGCGGCCGTCTGGTCCCAGATCCGGCGTTATCCGCTGTGGGTAACCATCTGCGTTGCGGCGCCTGTCGCCTTGGTGGGCTTGTCCACGATGATCACAACCCCGCCAACGCTGATCCCGCAGATCTTCGGGTTGTTCGCCATTCCGGCTGCGTTGGCAGGGCTTATCGGCGGAGTCCTTTTCCGCGCAAGCCGGAGATGGTCCGCTGACCGGCCTTGATGCCGCCCCGCTTCGGCGGAACGGGCCATCGCCGGAGGCGGCCTTCCGCTTAACCAGTAAAAAACCCCGCGTCACCACCGGAACCGGCGACAACACGGGGTTCTTCCCGAGCTTCCTATCAGAATCGAACTGATGACCTTTTCATTACGAGTGAAACGCTCTACCGACTGAGCTAAGGAAGCACCGCATGACATTTCCCGGAAGAACCGGGCGGATCATGCAAGAGACAACTGTAATAGAGACCTTTGCCCGGGTCAAAATGAGCGGGCCGGGCACCGCCAGGATTGATGTGTCGGACGTTGTCCGGATGTTCACCCCGCGGCCGGGGCGGGTTCAGCAAGCGGTCCCGGAGAGCTTCCACTGTGGAACGATCATCCACGGCCGCGTCGGCGGCCACTTGTCAGCGAAGGGGCTTGGCTATGACTCCGGACACAGCAGACGCATCCGCACGGGCAACGGCAACCACACTGCATGGCACCCGCCCGGGTTCCGCCCATGACGTCCGGCTGGCCGTCCTGGCGATGGTGGGAACAACAGTGTTCGACGGCGGCCTGCTGGAGCACGCCATGACGCGCACCTTGGCAGACCAGGGAATAGAGGAAGGCTCGCCCCGGTTCGAACGCATGCTCCGCTACGCCAAGGAAACGGCGGGAACATCAAAACTCGCGGTCTTCAGCCACTTGTTCGAGGGCCGCGCCCGCGCCGCCGCAGCCAACACCTTCTTCGAGCGAAGCTGCGATGAACTGATAGCAGACGGCGTCATCCAGGCTGTTCCCGGCGCCGAAGACGCCATCGGCTGGCTGCGGGACGCCGGAGTCATGGTGTGCCTTGCCACGGGCTTTGGACGCCACACCCAGAACATGGTGCTGGAGAGCCTTGGCTGGATGGGTTTGGCGGACCTGAGCCTGTGCCCGGCCGACGCTGGACGCGGCAGGCCCTATCCGGACATGATCCTGACGGCCGTCCTCGCGCTGGACCTTGACGATGTCCGTAAAGTCGCCGTCGTGGGGGACTCCTGCGCGGACATCCAGTCCGGCCTGCGGGCCGGGGCCAGTACGGTGGCCGGAGTCCTCACCGGGGCGCACGGGGAGCCGGCGCTTCGCGCGGCCGGCGCCACCGCCGTCGTGCAGTCCATCCGGGACCTTCCGGTATTGCTCGAGCCCCGGTCCGAATAGCCTGCCGGTCAGACGGCCGCCGGCCGATTCAGCACTGCTGCCTAGCACTGCGTGTTGTCCGCGGGTGCCTCTCCGGTCAGGAAGTAGTCGTCGACGGCCTTGGTGACGCAGCTGTTGGAGCGGCCGTAGGCGGTGTGGCCCTCACCCTTCCAGGTCACCAGGGAGGCGTTGCCCAGCTGCTTGCGGAGGGCGCCTGCCCACTCGACGGGGGTCGCGGGATCGCCGGTGGTGCCCACCACCACGATGGGCGCGGAACCGGAGTACTCCACGGGCGCCGGGGTGCGGAGGCTCTTGTAGGGCCAGTCCTGGCAGTTGGTGCCGCCGTAGGCGAAGAAGTAGCCGAGGGTGGGTGATTCCTGGCGCAGCCGCTGCTCTTCGGCCCGCATCGCGGCGGGGTCCGACACCATCGGGTAGTCCAGGCAGTTGACGGCGTTGAAGGCGAAGGCGCTGTTGGAGGTGTACTTGCCGCTCGGGTCCCGGTCGGCGCCGAAGTCGGACAGCCGGAGCATCGGTGAGGGGTCGCCCTTGAGCGCGGCGTCCAGTGCCTGGGTCAGCAGGGGCCAGTTGTCGTCGTTGTACAGGGGGAGAATGAGACCGCTGACGAAGGCCGAGCCGGTCACCAGCCTGCCGTCCTGGGCGCGCTGGGGGTTGGCGTCCACTGCTGCCACCACGTCGCGGATCTGCTGGACACCGCTGTCCACGGTTCCGCTCAGCGGGCAGCCACCGTCACCGAGGCACTTCTCCACATAGGCACGGATGGCCTTCTCAAATGCACGGGCCTGGCCCATGGTGAGCTCCTCATTGCTGAGGGAGGGGTCCAGTGCACCGTCGAGCACCATCCGGCCCACGTTGTCCGGGAACAGCGAGGCGTAGGTGGAGCCGAGGAACGTCCCGTAGGAGTACCCCAGGTAGTTCAACTTGGCGTCATTGACCACGGCGCGAAGGATGTCCAGGTCCTTGGCCGCGCTGACCGTGTCCACGTGACCCAGCACAGGACCGGTTTTTTCGGCGCATTTGGCGGCCGTTGCCTTGTTGTCGGCGACGGCGGCTGCTAGTCCTGCGTCCGTGCTCAGGTCGTAGCTCTTCCCCCGGGATTCGTCCCGTTCCTGGTCGGTAAGGCACGTGACGGGGGAAGACCGCTTGACGCCGCGGGGGTCGAAGCCCACCAGGTCGTAGCGGGCCCGGACTTCGCTGGAAATGTTCGTCGCCCCGGCGTCCTTGACGAAGTCGTAGCCGGAACCGCCCGGTCCGCCTGGGTTGACCAGGAGGCTGCCGGTCTTGTCGCCCGTCGCCGGCATCTTGAGGGCCGCGATCTCGATGCTGTCGCCGTCGGGCTTGCTGTAATCGAGGGGCACCTTGATTTTGGCGCACTGCAGCTTGTCCTCGCAGGCGGTCCAGGAAACTTCCTGGGAATAGAAGCCCCGCAGCTCTTCCGGAGCCGCCTCGGCGATCGACGGATCCGCCTTGCCGGTGCTTGCGCCGTTCGATCCGCCGTTGGAGGACCCGGACAGGGTGCAGCCAGTCAGCGCGAGCAACACGGCCATGGAGCCAGCAGCTGCCTTGACCGCGGCCGCTCCGGACCGTAGGGGCAGACGTCGGGCAGGCTTCATGCAGGGCTCCTTGGGGGACTTGGCGCGGGCTCGGGCGGTTAACATACGGCGGCGGGACGGGCTGTAGGGGACTGCACTAGATCAGGCTCGCGGCCATGGATTCGACGGCCAGGAGCGGTGCCACGTTGGTGGTGGTAATTCGCTGACGGGCTTTGTTGATCGCATCCATCCGTGCGAGTGTGGCGTCCGGACCGGATCGGGCGGCAAATTCCGTCAGCTCATTCCTGAGTTCAACGTTTACCAGTTCCACGGCGTTCCCCATCTGGATGATCAGGACGTCCCGGTAGAACGACAGCAGGTCCGTGAGGGTCCGGTCAAGGGAGTCCGTGATGGAACGCTTCGCGCGCCGCTTCTGGTCATCTTCGAGCTGCTTGACCTGGCTCCGCATGGCAGGCGGCAAGGTACCGCTTTCGGGGGCACCGAGTGTGGCCAGCAGCGCTGCCTTCTCTTCGGCGTCGCGCACTTCGTTGGAGCTGTTGGCTTCCTCAGTGGCGATCTTAACCAGCTTTTCAGCCATCAGGACGGCCGCAGTGATGCCCCGCAGGCCCAGCGGAAAGCGAACGGTCTCCAGGCGGCGCTCGCGGGCGTCAGCATCGCGGGCGAGTCGTCGCGCAATCCCGACGTGGCTTTGTGCTGCGCGGGCCGCGCGCTCGGCAAGGGCCGGATCCACGCCGTCGCGCCTTACCAGCAGCGCCGCGACGTCGGCAGCGGGCGGCAGCCGCAGGGCCACCGGACGGCAGCGGGACCGGATGGTAACCAGCACGTCCGCCGGAGAAGGCGCACACAGCATCCACACTGTGCGGGGAGTGGGCTCCTCGATGGCCTTCAGCAGCACGTTCGTGGTCCGCTCCGCCATGCGGTCCGCGTCCTCCACCACGATGATCCGCCACCGTCCGGACGACGGCCGGTTTCCCGCGGTTGCCACCAGGTCCCGGGCTTCATCAATGGTGATGGTGACTTTTTCGGTGCGGACGAACACCACGTCCGAATGCGTTTCCCCCAAGATGGTCCGGCAGGCGGGACACTCGCCGCAGCCGCGCCTGGTGACGTCTTCCTGGTCGCAGTTGAGCGCGGCGGCGAAGGCCTTCGCAGCGTTGGAGCGGCCCGAACCCGGCGGGCCGGTGAAGAGCCAGGCATGGGTCAGGCCGTCGCCCTGGGCGGCCTGGCGGAGCTGGGCGACGACGGCGGGCTGGCCCTGCAGGTCGTCCCAGACGGTCACGTGGCCGCGCCTTCCCGGGAAGCTTGCCTGGCAACCTGCCGGGAAAGGATCAGCGCGTCCACCCGTGCCAGGATAAGGCCGGCCAGTTCCGCGACCGGCAGATGGGCCGGCAGCACCAGGTAGAGCTCCGGCCGGTCCGCTGCCAGGTCCAGGAAAGCGGTGCGGATCTTCGCGTGGAACTCGTCCGCTTCGGATTCCATCCGGTCTTCGGCGGCGTCACCGGCAGTGCGGCGGAGGCGCCCGACGGCGGGATCGACGTCGAGCAGCACGGTCAGGTCCGGTCGCAGGCCGGACGTGGCCCATTCATTCAGCTGGCGCACGGCGGCTGTTCCGAGTTCCCGTCCTGCGCCCTGGTACGCCACCGAGGAATCGATGTAGCGGTCCGTCAGGACGATCTCGCCGCGCTCCAAAGCGGGCAGGATGACCTGCTCAGCGTGCGCCGCGCGGGACGCGGCAAAGATAAGGGCTTCCGTGCGCGCGTCAATGTGGCCGTGGCCGTGGTCGAGCACCAGGGACCGCAGCTTTTCGCCGATCGGAGTGCCACCCGGCTCCCGGGTGCGCAGCACCTTAAACCCGCGCGAATCAAGGGCCGCGGCCAGTGTTGCGGCCTGCGTGGACTTGCCTGCGCCGTCGCCGCCTTCAAAGGCGATGAACAGTCCGGGGTTCTGGGTAGTCACAAGACCAGCCTACCGACAATCACCGACGGCTTAGGCGCCCGGGCGTCACGGCTTTCATGCACTGCGGGCCTGCAACGTACGCTTTGACCATGAGTCTTTCCGAACAGCAAGCCGCCCAGCTGTCGGCTGAAACGGTGGTTGTCGCCGCCGGCCGTCCGCCGCGGGAACGCGATGAGCCGGTGAACCAGCCCATCGTCCTGTCCTCCACCTACTTCGGAACAGGGCCCCTCGCCGACGGCGACCGCGGCTACGGCCGGTACTCCAACCCCACCTGGGACCCGTTCGAGGAGGCCCTGGGGCAGCTGGAAGGCGCCTCCCTTCCCGGCCTCCTGTACGCGTCCGGCCTCGCCGCCGTCAGTTCCGCGCTGTCGCTCATTCCGGCCGGGGGAGTGCTGGTGATGCCCTCGCACAGCTACGCCGGTTCCCTGGTGATGGCCACCGAACTCGCCGAGAAGGGGATGTTCGAACTCCGGACCGTGGACATCGCAGATACCGACGCCGTGAAGGAACTGCTGGCTCCGGCCGACGGCAAGGCGGCAAGCATGCTGTGGCTGGAAAGCCCCACCAATCCGATGCTGGGGATAGCGGACATCCGCGCCCTGACCGCCGCCGCCCACGAGGCGGGCGCGATTGTCGTCACGGACAACACCTTCTCCACCCCGCTGGTCCAGCAGCCGCTGAGCCTGGGGTCCGACGTCGTTCTGCACTCCGTCACCAAATACCTCTCCGGGCACTCCGACGTCGTCCTGGGTGCCCTCGTGACGTCCGACGAAAAAATCCGCGCCACCCTGCTGCACCACCGCATCATCCACGGCGGCATCGCTGGTCCTTTCGAAGCCTGGCTCGCCCTCCGCGGACTCCGCACGCTCGCCCTGCGCATCGAGCGCTCCCAGGCATCGGCAGCCGTCCTCGCGGAACGGCTCAGCAGCGACTCCCGCATCGAGAGCATCCGGTTCCCGGGGCTACCAACGGACCCTGGCCACGAACGTGCCAAGTCGCAGATGAAGAGCTTCGGCTCCGTGCTGAACATCCAGCTCGCCCCGGCCGGCGGACTCAGCGGCGCTGACGCCGCGGACAAGCTGGTCCGCGCGCTGCAGTTGTGGCTTCCTGCCACGTCTTTGGGCGGGGTTGAGTCGCTGATTGAACGACGACGCCGCCACGCGGCCGAGCCGGTCAGTGTTCCGGACAACCTGGTCCGGCTGAGTGTCGGGATCGAAAACGTCGATGACCTCTGGGCCGATTTGAAGCAGGCACTGGACGCGCTGGACGGCTAGGCTGGGAACGTGGACGGAAAACTGCTGATTTTATACGTCGAGACCGCGGTCTACTTCATCCTTGCGCTCGTCGCCTTCGGCATCGAGGTGTGGGCATTCTTTGATTGCCTGCGCCACAAAGCGAACGCCTTTGAAGCCGTGTCCAAACGGACCAAGACGTTCTGGCTGGCGTTGACCGGCGGGGCGCTGGCCGTTGGTGCGCTGTCAGTCTTTGGCGGGGGCGGCGGCGGACTGCTCGGTCCGCTCGGCCTGTTCGGCCTCGCTGCGGTCACAGCGGCATCCGTGTACCTCGCCGACGTCCGGCCCGCCGTGAAGGACGCCGGCCGCGGCGGCAGCCGCAACATGGGGCCCTACGGCCCCTGGTGACCGGGAGCGTCCGCTAAGCCGAGGGCGCAACAGCATCCCAGCGGACCGTTAGCTCGCCCAGCCGCCACCGGGAGGGCCCGTCCTGAACGGGCCAGCCGGCGTCGAGCATTGACCGGCACATTGCCGTCCACCGTTGCCTGTTCCCGAACGTTGCCAGCGGCGCTGCGTCCAACCACGCCTTGTCCAGCGCCTGCAGGAAGCCGTGGATTCTCTCCCCGGGAACGTTCCGGTGGATCAGGGCCTTCGGCAGCCGTTCGGCAATCTCCGAGGGCAGTGCGAAGCCGCCGAAACGCATGGAGAGGCTCAGGCTGAGCGGCCCGCCGGCGTCGAGCGCCACCCACGTCACCCGCCGTCCGATCTCGTCGCAGGTGCCGTCGATGAAGAGCCCGTCCGGAGCGAGCCGGGCCCGGACGAGGGCCCAGATGGCTTCGACGTCCGCTTCCTCGTACTGCCGCAGCACGTTGAACGCCCGGACAATGACCGGCCGGCCGGGAACGGGAAGCTCGAATCCGCCCACATGGAAGCTCAGCCCGGCCCGCTCCAAGGCCTTGGCTGCCCGGACCCGGTCCGGTTCAATTTCTATTCCGGCCACGCGGACATCGGCGCGGACTGCGGACAACCGGTCGAACAGTTCGACGGCGGTCGCAGGGGAGGCGCCGTAGCCCAGATCAATGACCAGCGGGTCGGCTGCCAGGCGCAGCCGCCACGCCTGTGTCCCCGTCAGCCACCGGTCCATGCGCCGCATCCGGTTGGGGTTGGTGGTGCCGCGCGTAACGTTGCCCACCGGCTTGCCGCTTTTGCCTGCCACCCGTTCAGCTTTCTGCACCACCGGATAAGCCTAACGGTCCGCCCTTGAGCCGCGGGACCGCAGCCTGCACACGCATCCGATGTAACGCTCGGCACCGCCGCCGCCTGCTCGGCTAGGATGAAAACCATGACTTACAAGCTGATTCTGCTGCGCCACGGCCACAGCGAATGGAACGCCAAGAACCTGTTCACCGGCTGGGTGGATGTTGACCTTAACGACCAGGGCCGCGAGGAAGCAGCTCGCGGCGGTGAGCTTCTGGTTGAGAAAGGTGTTCTGCCGGATGTGCTCTACACCTCGCTCCTGAAGCGCGCCATCAACACGGCCAACATCTCCCTGGACAAGGCCGACCGCGGCTGGATCCCGGTCAAGCGCGACTGGCGCCTTAACGAACGCCACTACGGCGCGCTGCAGGGCAAGGACAAGGCCCAGACCCTGGCCGAATACGGCGAAGAGCAGTTCATGGAATGGCGCCGCTCCTACGACACTCCGCCGCCGCCCCTGGACGACAACAGCGAGTTCTCCCAGGCCAAGGATCCCCGCTACGCGGAGCTGGGCGATGCCCTTCCCCGGACGGAATGCCTGAAGGACGTCCTGGTCCGTCTGATGCCGTACTGGGAATCGGACATCAAGGAAGACCTCAAGGCCGGCAAGACCGTGCTGGTCACCGCCCACGGCAACTCCCTGCGGGCCCTCGTCAAGCACCTGGACGGCATCAGCGACGAGGACATCGCCGGCCTGAACATCCCCACCGGCATCCCGCTGGTCTACGACCTGGACGACGACTTCACCCCGATCAACCCGGGTGGCACCTACCTCGACCCGGTGGCTGCTGCCGAATCCATCAAGGCAGTCGCCAACCAAGGCAAGAAGTAAGCGGACGACGGCGGGCCGGTCACCCAGGTGACCGGCCCGCCGTCGTACGCCCTCCCTCTGGGAGTTTTTGTCCAGATAATCGCCCCAAATCCCTCGGGAAGGGCCATTAAGTGGACAAAAACTCGAGATGGATTAGCTGATTTCGGCGCTGTTCGGCTGCCAGGCACCGGTCACCAGGTACGTGACCTTCTGGGCGACGGAGACGCCATGGTCCGCGAACCGTTCGAAGTAGCGGCTGGCGAGGGCAACATCCACCGTGGTGGCCGGGGACTCGTTCCAGTCGCTGCGGGCGATTGCCTTGAAGACGCTCAGGTGGAGATCGTTGACGGCGGCATTTGCCTTGAGAATGTCACGGGCAACTTCCAGATCCCGGGTTTCCAGGAGCTCGGTCAGTTTGTTCGCAATCAGCTGGTCCTGTTCAGCGAAGCTTTTGAACGTGTCCGTGAGCTGCGCGGGAATCACGTTGGCCGGGAAACGCAGCCGGGCCAGCTGGGCGATGTGCCGCGCCAGGTCCCCCATGCGCTCAAGGGAGGCGCTCATCCGCAGCGAACCCACGATCATCCGAAGATCACTGGCCACGGGACCCTGAAGGGCCAGGATGTCGATGGCACGCTCGTCGAGGCTGTTCTGCAGGAAGTCGATCCGTGCATCCGCGGCGATGACGTCCTGGGCCAGGTCCACGTCCGCCCCTTCGAAGGCAGTCGTTGCCTTTTCAATGGCCTCGCTGACAAGCTTTGAGATCTCGACCAGCTGCTCGCCCACCTGCGTGAGCTCCTCCTGAAAAACCTTGCGCACTACGCGTCCTTTCCTTGGAAATCCTCTCCCCCCGCATGGGCGGCCGGATTTCATGTCACCGCTCTGCAGTCCAACTGGTAACTCTGACAGTGGCCGGTGAACTGTTACGCACCTATAGGTGAACGTTAGCTGAACCCCTCCGGGAATCGCATCAGATTCGTTTTTGGCACCCGGGGTTGAGCATAAGCTGGAGCCGTGGATCCAATGCTCATCGGTGTCATCGCAGGCCTGGTCGGTCTGTCGTTCGGCATCTTTGGCGTGCTTGCGTACAGGGTCAGCGAACAGCAGCGCCAGCTGGTGGACGTCGAGTTCGACGAACCTGCGCTGCCCGCCGGCGCCGCGGAGGTGCTCGCGGTCGTCGGCCGTGCTTTTGTGGTGGTCGATGCCATCGACGGGGTGGTGCGGGCCAGTCCGGCGGCCTATGCCTTCGGCCTGGTCCGCGGGCACACCGTTGTCCATGCGCAGCTCCTGGACATGACGGCAAGGGTGCGGCGGGACGGCGTCATCCTCGAGAAGCAGTTCGAACTGCCCCGCGGTCCGCTGGGGCAGGGGAGCATCATCGTCCAGGTCCGGGCAGCCATGCTCGGTGAGGAATACATCCTGCTGCTGGCTGATGACCGGACCGAGATCACCCGCACCGAGGAGATCCGCAACGACTTCGTGGCCAACGTTTCGCACGAACTCAAAACTCCCGTTGGTGCCATCTCCCTGCTGGCGGAGGCCCTCGAATCCTCCGCGGACGACGAAGAAGCCGTCCGACGTTTTGCCAGGCGCATGCAGAAGGAATCCACGCGGCTCGCGGCACTCGTCCAGGACATCATCGAGCTCTCCCGCCTGCAAGGCGCCAACGTTGCCCAGCAGGGACACCCCGTGGACATCAATTCGGTGATCACCGAGGCCGTGGACCGTTCGCAGCTGCCGGCCGAAAGCAAAAACATCTCCATCGTCGTCGGCGGCCGTGTAGAGGCCATGGTCTACGGCGACCAAGACCTGCTCGTCACTGCGCTGCGGAACCTGATCGACAACGCCATCCGCTACTCGCCGGAGAACACCCGGGTGGGGATCGGGGTGCGTGCCAAGGAAGGCCTGATCTCAATCTCCGTCACAGACCAGGGGGAGGGCCTGAGCCCGGAGGACCAGGAGCGGGTCTTTGAGCGCTTCTATCGGGTTGATGCCGCACGGTCACGGCACACCGGCGGAACCGGCCTGGGCCTGAGCATCGTCAAACACGTCATTTCCAACCACGGCGGAGAAGTGACGCTGTGGTCGCAGCCCGGCCAGGGCTCCACTTTCACCATCAGGCTTCCCGAGATGGAGGGCCAGGACGACGGCGATGCCGCCCTCGCGCCTTCAGCGGCGGCCCACAGCACCGACAGGCACCGCAAAGACCGTATCGACCTAGACCGCAACGACGACGCCACCGGCGTCCATGAGCAAGGAGCCAGCGCTTGAGCAGGATTCTCATAGTCGAGGATGAGGAGTCATTCAGCGACCCCCTGTCCTATCTTCTCGGCAAGGAAGGATTCGAGGTGGAGGTCGTGGACAACGGCCTGGACGCCATCACGGAGTTCGACCGGAACGGTGCCGACCTGGTGCTGCTGGACCTGCAGCTGCCCGGCCAATCCGGCACCGAGGTCTGCCGGCAACTGCGCCAGCGCTCCATGGTGCCGGTCATCATGCTGACCGCCAAGGACGCCGAAATCGACAAGGTGGTCGGGCTGGAACTCGGAGCCGACGACTACGTGACCAAACCGTATTCCTCCCGGGAGCTCGTTGCCCGTGTCAGGGCCGTCCTTCGCCGGCAGGCGGAACCGGAAGAGCTCATTGCCAACACCGTGCAGGCGGGCCCGGTGAGGATGGACGTTGAACGCCACGTGGTGAGTGTCGACGGCGAACACGTGTCCCTGCCGCTGAAGGAATTTGAGCTGCTGGAGATGCTGCTGCGCAATTCAGGCAGGGTGCTGACCCGCGGGCAGCTCATCGACCGGGTCTGGGGGTCCGACTACGTCGGGGACACCAAGACGCTGGACGTCCACGTCAAAAGGCTTCGCAGCAAGATCGAGCCCGACCCGTCGACTCCGCGGTACCTCGTGACGGTCCGCGGCCTGGGCTACAAGTTCGAGCCCTAGGAGACAGGCACCCGGATGCAGAAAGGAGGGCCCGGCCGGTGAATTCACCGGCCGGGCCCTCCTTTCTGCTGTGCGCGTTTTACTGTGCGCTGGTTTTTGTTGTGCGCTAGTGGCCTGCGCTGCTCGTCGGAGCCGCAGTGGACGTCTCCGGGACAGCGGGCGTCTCCGAGACGGTGGGCTCGCTACCTGCCGGCAGGTACTCCTTGTACTCCGGAAGCGTGGCGTCCAGGACGGGCACCTTCACCTGGGCGGTCTGGTTGGTGCCGTCCTCGGAGATGGTGACCTCGGACAGGGAGCCCGGGTTGGCACCGGTGCTGCTGAGGATCGCCGGGTCCGTGGATTCGTTGAGCAGGGTGTAGGACTTCTGCTTTACAGACACCTGCGTCTGAGCGCCGTCCGCACCCTTGATGGTCAGCTTGACGTCGCTGGAAGAGGAGTTGTAGACGGCGCCGACCACGCGGCCCGGCTTGTCCTCGCCAGTGGAAACGATCATGAAGTTGCGGATCTGGAGGGGACCCAGATCTTCCCTGGTGCCGTCCGACGCCGAGTACTGCTCAGAAGTTTGCTGCGGGTTGATGTAGCCGCAACCGGTCACGGACAGCAGGCCGATGGCAAGTGCTGCCGTTGCCATTGCCAGCTTGCCGCGCTGGCCCCGGTTCATCGCAGTGAAACGCACGTCACGCACTCCTTGAGAGTCTTGAAACATTATTCAGCCATAGCCTATCCTCAAACGGTCTCAAACAAGGATTCGGGCAGTCCACAGTGACGTCCCGAAAACATGACCCCTCCCAACCGCTGCAGCGCCCCGTTTCTGCCATGTGGACAGCGCCCGCGCGCCCTTGGCATGGGCCCCTTGATGCACTAATATCCGCATCCGTCAAGGGGCTGAAGGGGGTCGATTGGGCCCTTTTTCCTTGTATTTACGCGGTTCCCGGCCCTGATCCGTGCCAGTTGTATGCCTGAATCGTGATAAACTGGTCTGCGGGAAAGGGGAAAGTCCACATGGTTTTTGAGGTCGGCGAGACAGTAGTTTACCCTCACCACGGTGCAGCAAAAATTGAAGAAATCAAGATGCGCACCATCAAGGGCGAAGAGAAGATGTATCTCAAGCTCAAGGTGGCTCAGGGTGATCTGACCATTGAAGTTCCAGCAGAGAACGTTGACCTCGTTGGGGTACGCGACGTAGTGGGCAAAGAAGGTTTGGAGCATGTCTTTGACGTGCTGCGTGCCGAGTTCACTGAAGAGCCTACCAACTGGTCGCGTCGTTACAAGGCAAATCTGGAGAAGCTTGCTTCCGGGGACGTTATCAAGGTGGCCGAGGTCGTTCGTGACCTGTGGCGCCGGGATCACGACCGCGGCCTTTCCGCAGGTGAGAAGCGCATGCTGGCCAAGGCCCGCCAAATTCTGATTTCAGAACTGGCGCTGGCTGAAAAGACAGACGAAGAGAAGGCTGCAAGCGTTCTCGACGAAGTCTTGGCTTCCTAAGAATTGAACCCCGGTGGCTGACCAGCCGCCGGGGTTTCTTTTTGCCGTGTTTTAGAAGAAACCGCCGGATATGCCGGGCGCCGGAAGCAGGCAGCCACGTAGTGTTGTGCCCATGAGTGCAACAGAATTTTCGGCCGGTTCCGGATCGGGCGCCGGGGACCACCGCCCCCGTCCGGTCGTCGCCGTCGTGCTGGTCGCGGCCGGCTCGGGTCAGCGCCTTGGTTACGGCATGCCCAAAGCGAGAGTGCCCCTCGGCGGCGAACCCATCCTGATGCATGCCCTCCGCGGGGTAGTCGCGTCCGGGGTCGCCCAGCAGGTCTGCGTGGCCCTGCCGGCGGGGGACGGTTCGCTCCGGCAGATGTGCGATGACTTCAAGGACGAGCTTGTTGACGGCGGGCCCCTGCTGACGGTCGTTGAGGGCGGCGGGACGCGCGCCGAATCCGTGCGCTCGGCGTTGTCGGCCCTGGAGGAAGGCACCCAGGCCGTGCTAGTCCACGACGCCGCGCGTGCCCTGACACCGGAATCCGTCTTCCTCCGCGTAGTGGATTCCCTCGCAGCCGGTGCCCTGGCCGTGATTCCGGTGGTGCCGGTGGTGGACACAGTCAAGACGGTCGAAGCCACGCGCGACGACGACGCCCGGATTGCGCCGGAGATCGTGGTGGGCACGGCGCCCCGGGAGAAGCTCCGCGCCGTCCAGACCCCGCAGGGATTCGACCTCGACACGTTGCTGAAGGCGCACCGCGAGGTGGCGGGATTCTCCGAGGCCCAGGCTGCCGCGGTCACAGACGACGCCATGCTGGTGGAACGGCTGGGGATTCCGGTCCATGCCGTCCGGGGAGCCAGCCAGTCACTCAAGATCACCACTCCCTTGGACCTGATCATCGCCGAGGGACTCCTGGAAGGCCCATTGGGCGCACGCTGGGTGGAGGGCTAAGCATGGTTCTCATCATTCCCAGAACCGGAATCGGCATCGATGTCCATGCTTTTGCAGCCCCGGACAACCCGCGGCCGCTCTGGCTGGGCGGGCTCCTGTGGGAAGGCGAGCAGGGCCTGGCCGGCCACTCCGACGGCGATCCCGTGGCCCACGCGGCGGCGGATGCCCTCTTTTCGGCCTCAGGGATCGGAGACCTGGGAACCCACTTCGGCACGGACCGCCCGGAATTCGCAGGTGCCTCGGGCGTGACACTCCTTGCCGAGGCAGCCCGCATTGTCCGGGCGGAAGGCTTCGAGATCGGCAACATCGCGGTGCAGTTCGTGGGCAACAGGCCGAAATTCGGTCCGCGCCGGGAGGAATCCCAAGAGGTTCTCAGTGCAGCGGCGGGCGCTCCTGTCAGCGTCAGTGCGACCACCAGCGACCGCCTGGGTTTCACCGGCCGCGGGGAGGGCATTTCGGCCCTCGCCACCGCCCTCGTCTACCGGGCCGGCTGAGGCACAGCGGGCCTTTCGCCTAGGCTTAAGGGAGCCAAACCTCTGCCGAACACCCAGGAGACCCCTCGTGAAGAAGCCGCTCGCCGCCGTCGTACTCGTTGCCGGGATGCTGCTCACAGGCTGCGGCACGCCGAAAATGAGTGTTGAGGAAAGCTGCAGGTTCCTCAACGGCGACACCTTCGTGCCCAGCGGAAACCAGCAGCAGCAGGCTGACCAGATCGCCAAGCACTATCAGGAAGTGGCGGACAAGGTGGCGCCTGAGGTTGCCGAGCCCATCCAGAAAATGGCGGACATCATGAAGAAAGTTGCCGCCACGTCGCTGGGCACCAAGAGCGCCGAACAGACAGCGCAGCTAAGCGAACAGAACAACAAGATCGGCGAAGTCTGCAAATAGCGCTATTGGCCCCGGCGCTAGGGCCATCGGCTAATCTGGAGCGGTGACCCTGCGCTTTTACGACACAGCATCCGCCGAAGTCCGCGACTTCGTCCCTCTGACACCGGGGAAGGTGAGCCTGTACTACTGCGGCGCGACCGTGCAGGGCCTGCCGCACGTGGGGCACATACGGTCGGCCATCGCCTTTGACCAGCTCACCCGCTGGCTGGAGTACCGCGGCTTCCGTGTGACCGTGGTCCGCAACGTCACTGACATTGACGACAAGATCCTCGCCAAGTCCGCCCTGTCGTTCGAACCGGACTTCGAGGAAGGCCCGGACGATATCCGCGAAGAGGAGTGGTGGGCGCTGGCCTACCGCTATGAACAGGCGTTCCTCAACGCCTACGACACGCTTGGCGTTTCCCGCCCCACCTATGAGCCGCGCGCCACCGGGCACATTCCGGAGATGCACGCGCTGATCCAGCGCCTGATCGACCGCGGCCACGCCTACCCGGCCCCCGACGGTTCCGGCGACGTCTATTTCGACGTCCGCTCCTGGAACCGGTACGGGACCCTGACCCGGCAGAAGATCGACGACATGCAGGGCGCTACGGACGTCGAGGCCCAATTCAGCAACAGGAAGAAGGACCCGAGGGACTTTGCGCTGTGGAAAGGCCATAAGGAAGGGGAGCCGACGACGGCGAGCTGGGTTTCGCCCTGGGGCGCCGGCCGTCCGGGCTGGCACCTGGAGTGCTCGGCCATGGTGACCAAATACCTCGGCACGGAATTCGACATTCATGGCGGCGGGCTGGACCTCCGGTTCCCGCACCACGAGAACGAGATGGCGCAGTCGCAGGCGGCCGGCCATGCCTTCGCCAACTTCTGGATGCACAACGGCATGGTGACCTACCAGGGCGAAAAGATGTCCAAGTCCGTTGGCAACACTGTCAGCCCTGCCGAAATGCTTGAGCTCGCGTCGCCCCGGGTGGTGCGCTATTACCTTGGACAGGCCCAGTACCGTTCAGTGCTGGACTACCAGCCGACCTCGCTGCAGGAAGCTGCTGCCGCAGTGGAACGGATTGACGGATTTGTCGCCCGGGCCGTGCGGACCCTGTCCAACGACGGCACCCTCCTCTTCGGCAGCTATGGCGAGGTGCCGGAAGCCTTCGCCAATGCCATGGACGATGACCTGAACGTGCCGCAGGCGCTGGCAGTCCTGCACGATACGGTGCGGGCCGGAAACACCGCCCTCACCGGCGGAGACAACGCCGGTGCCCGCGCGGCGCTGCACTCCGTCACCGACATGCTGCGGGTCCTCGGCCTGAATGACGTCGCGGCCCCCGCCAGGGATACGCAGGCGGACACGGCCCTCGGCGTCCTCATCGAAGCCCAGCTTGGTGCCAGGGCAGCAGCCCGGGCCACCAAGGACTGGGCGGCGTCGGACGCCATCCGCGACACCCTGGCGGCCGCCGGCGTTGTGGTCGAAGACGGTCCGGACGGTGCCAGCTGGAGCCTCAAGCGCGGCTAGGGCCGGCTGGAAGAGGGCGGGGCAGGGCGCCGGGCACGGCGCCGGGCCGGCGATTTTACCTGAGTAAGTAGACTGGAGGTCAGACTTACTCAACAAAGCAAGGGTGAAACTCATGGCCAACAACGGTCGCCGCTCGGTCAAAGCGAAGAAGGGCCCCACCATCGGTACGGGTGGCCACGGCCGCAAGGCCCTCGAGGGCAAGGGCCCCACGCCTAAGGCGGAGGACCGCCCGTACCACAAGGCCCATAAGAACAAGCAGCTCGCCGAGCGGTCCGCCGCCAAGCGCCCGGGAGCATCGCGCGGTGCGGGTGCCCGTTCGGGCCCGAAGGGCCGTGCCACGGAAGAAGTGGTCACCGGACGCAACTCGGTGGTCGAAGCGCTGCGCGCCGGCATTCCCGCCAAGGCCCTGCACGTCGCCATCCGCATTGAAATGGATGACCGCGTCAAGGAGTCCCTGAAGCTTGCGGCCGAACGCGGCATTCCGCTGCTGGAAACCGGCAAGCCGGAACTGGACCGGATGACGGACGACGCCATCCACCAGGGGCTCGTGCTGCAGATCCCGCCGTACGAATACCAGGACGCGTACGAGCTGGCCGAAGAGACCGTGGATAAGTGGAAGAAGGGCCACGTCGCCAATGCGCCGCTCTTCGTTGCACTGGACGGCATCACCGACCCCCGCAACCTCGGCGCGATCATCCGGTCCGTGTCGGCCTTCAGCGGCCACGGGGTCGTCGTGCCGGAGCGCCGCTCCGTCGGCGTCACCGCCGCGGCGTGGAAGACCAGCGCGGGTGCAGCAGTCCGCGTTCCGGTGGCCCGCGCCGCCAACCTCAACAACACCCTCAAGGCGTTCAAGAACATGGGCATCTACGTGCTGGGCCTGGACGGCGACGGCGACGTTTCGCTGCCGGACCTCAGCCTGGCCAAGGAACCGGTCTGCATCGTGGTTGGTTCCGAGGGCAAGGGCCTCAGCCGGCTGGTGCGCGAAAACTGCGACCAGATCGTCTCCATCCCGATCGACTCGGCCATGGAATCCCTGAACGCCTCCATGGCCGTCGGCATCTCGCTGTACGAAGTCTCCCGGCAGCGCGCCGCGAAGTAGTCCACGGCGCAGGGCGCGTCCGCGGACCGTGCGACGGTGGGGTTAGAACTCGTGGCGGTTGGCCAGGACCGGCAGCTTCGTCCGGGCTTCCTTGACGACGGCGGGATCCAGGTCGGCGAACAGCAGTCCGGTCCCGCCGTCGAGCTCTTCGAGGACCTCACCGAAGGGGGAAACGACGGCGGAGTGCCCGACGCCGGTGGGCGCCGACCCCTTGGTCTCGATCCCTTCGGCGGCTGGATCGCCTTGGCCGCACGCCAACACGTACGTGGTGGTGTCCACGGCGCGGGCGCGGGCCAGAAGCCGCCACTGGTCGACCTTTCCGGGGCCGGCACCCCAGGAGGCGCAGACAATGTTCACTTCGGCGCCCAGATCGGCGTTGGCCGTGAACAGTGCCGGAAACCGGATGTCGTAGCAGGTGGCCAGGCCGAAGCTGATGCCGCCGAGCTCGAAGGTGACCGCCTTGGTGCCAGCATCCACCGTGTCCGACTCGGCGAAGCCAAAGGCGTCGAACAGGTGGACCTTGTCGTAACTCGCCTCCACGCCGGGACCGGCGACCAGGAGGGTATTGCGCACCTTCCGCCGGTTTTCAGAGCCGTCCGCGGACTGACCCGGCGTAAACATGCCCGCAATGACGGTGATGCCGAGTCCGTCGGCAATCTCCCGTACCTTGGTAGCCCACGGGCCTTCCAGCGGTTCGGCGATGTCCAGCAGCGAATTTCCGAAAGCACGCATGGTGGCTTCGGGGAAAACCACCAATTCCGCGCCGCCCTCTTTCGCTTCGCGGGCGAACTTTTCCACGAGGTCCAGGTTCGCGGAAATATCGCGGCCCGTCACTACTTGAGCAAGTGCAATTCGCACAATTACCTCCAACTAGGCGTGTTCTTCCAGTATGCAACGCTGAACAAGGCCGGCCCATTTCCCGACACATTGCGGCAAATATCGGTCATTTGTGTGGCACAGCTAATATTTAAGCAATGGTCATGCCACTCTTAGACACAGCCTCAACCGTGGACGCCTCCCGGCCGTTTCCACTGGGTATCAGCGTTCCGCGCACGGGGTCCCCGGCAACGGACGATCCTCGGAGTGCCTTGGCCAATGTCGCGGTCTATGCTCCCGGCGTCGCCACGCTCGAAATCGCTTACTGCCCGCCCGGCGGAACCTGGCAACTGAAGACGCTGCCGAACATCACCAACGACGTCCATCACGGCATCGTTGACGGTTTCCCCACCGGGTCCAAGTACGGTTTCCGTTCCTCGTCCGAGGAGGAGGCTCTGCCGGTTTCAGTGCCCACCGTAGCCTTTGACGACGACGGCGGGCAGCCGCTGCTGCTGGATCCCTACGGCCGGGCGGTGGATGAGAGCGAAGGCTTCCTCACCAACGTGCGCATGGCCAGCGGATTCGACTGGGGCGGGGACCGCAGTCCGCACATTCCGTGGCGCAACACCATCATTTACGAGGCGCACGTCCGCGGCCAGACCAAACTGCATCCGGACATCCCGGAAGAGCTCCGGGGAACATACGCCGGCATGGCGCATCCGGCAATGATTGAACATCTTACGGGCCTGGGAGTCACTGCCGTCCAGCTGCTGCCGGTCCATTTCCACTTGGACGAACCGCACCTGCAGAACCTCGGCATGACCAACTACTGGGGTTACAACACGGCTGCGTTCTTCGCTCCGCATCCGGCCTACGCCACCCGGGCCGCCCAGACGGCAGGGCCCCAGGCTGTGCAGGACGAATTCAAGGGCATGGTCAAGCTCCTGCACGCGGCAGGCCTGGAAGTGATCCTGGACGTTGTGTACAACCACACAGCCGAAGGCGGCCCCGACGGCCACACCATCAGCTTCCGCGGGCTGGGGGAGAACCAGTACTACCGGAACGACGGCAACGGCAGGTATGTGGACACCACGGGCTGTGGCAACAGCCTGAACTTCGGCCACCCCCGCGTTGTCCAGTTGGTCCTTGACTCCCTGAGGTACTGGGTGGACGAGTTCCACATCGACGGCTTCCGTTTCGATCTGGCGGTGACGCTGTGCCGGAACGCCGCCAACGATTTCGACCCACATCATCCATTCCTCGTCGCCGTGGCCGCGGATCCGGTGCTTTCCTCCGTCAAACTCATCGCCGAGCCGTGGGACATCGGTTATGGCGGCTGGCAGACCGGGCGCTTCCCGCCGGGCTGGGTGGACTGGAACGACCACTACCGCGACGCCCTGCGCTCGTTCTGGGTCGCGGACCGGGCCTCCATCGATGCCGGCGGCCAAGGCGGTTCGGTGGCTCGGCTGGCGGATTCCATAAGCGGCTCCGCAGGCCTTTTTGCGGAATCGGGACGCTCACGTCTTGCCTCCCTCAACTTCGTCACGGCGCATGACGGCTTCACGCTGGCCGACCTCGTGTCCTACGACCGCAAGCACAACGAGGCCAACGGTGAGCAGAACCGCGACGGCCACGGGGATAACCGCAGCTACAACCACGGCTTCGAGGGCCGGACCGAAGACGAGGGAATCCTTGCGCTCCGGGCGCAGACCCGCCGCAACCTGATGGCCACCCTGATGGTGTCCATGGGCATCCCCATGATGACCGCGGGCGACGAGATCGGCCGCACCCAGCAGGGAAACAACAACGCCTACTGCCAGGACAACGCCATCACCTGGATCGACTGGACCAGCACCCCGGAATCCCATGCCATGCTGCGGAGCACCAAGCGCGTCATCCGGCTCCGGAAGGAGTTCCTGGCAGTCCAGCCGCACGACTATCCTTCCCGGGACAAGCAGGCGTATCTTCACTGGTTCGATGAACACGGCAAGCCCATGTCCATGGACCGCTGGAATGATCCCCAGCACCGCGTGGTCCAGCTTCTGCTCGGCTCGGACGACGGTCAAGTGGACGGACTTGTGGTGGTGAACGGTAACGCCCACGACGTCAAGATCACGCTGCCCGACCTCAGCATTGACGAGGGAAGCACCAAGCGGCTCTTCGAACTCCGGTTGACCACGTCCGAGCTCCACGACAGCCGCCAGGGCGTCCAGGTCGCCGCCGCCGAGCGTGACGTGGTGCAGTCCAACACCATCAGCATCTACCGCACTTAGGGTCCGGGCAAGAAGATTTACTCCGCTGACACCTGGACCATCGATGAGCTGCGCGAACAGGCGTCCGACGCCGGCC
The DNA here is from genome assembly GCF_018613755.1 of Arthrobacter sp. ISL-72. Lineage (GTDB taxonomy): Bacteria > Actinomycetota > Actinomycetes > Actinomycetales > Micrococcaceae > Arthrobacter. The sequence continues at coordinate 10,990 of NZ_JAGGPP010000007.1, read as the reverse complement.
GTCAGGTCCTGGTGATCCTCGCCGTAGATACAAAAAGGCAGTGCTGCAGACGTTCGGGAAGTGTTGGACTTCCCGGAGCACTACGGCGTGAACCTCGATGCACTCAACGATTCGCTGCACGATGTCGCCACGGTATTCCTCTAGCCCTCCCCGGACGCTCTCTCACCTTTCGCAGGAAAACAGCAAACGCTCCTTCACCGCGTGAAGGAGCGTTTGCCGTTTTTGCGCATCAAGTGAGAGAGCGTTCGTGCCTGCAGGTCAGGAAACCCGCTGTTCAGGCGTTGACGATCAGCCCCAGCTCCGCCCTGGAGGCGAGGGCCGAATGCGTGGGCAGCACTCGCACCGTGTAGCCGAAAGAACCGGAACGGTCGATCAGCAGGGAGCCGCTGAAGAGATAGCGTCCCTTGCCAAGGTCCTCCTTCGGCACGAGATCCGCCAGCGTCACATCGGCCAGTTCGTCGCTTTCCTGGGCGCGGCCGAACGCAACTTCCACCGCGACGTCGTCCGGGTCCAGGTTGTGCAGCGCAATGTAGGCATTCACCTGGAGCGTGTCACCGATCTGCGGGTCCTCGGAAACCCCTACCGAGTCGACGTGCTCCACCTGGATGTGCGGCCATGCGGCCCGGATCCTCGACGTCCAGGCTGCCAGCGACTTGGACTGGGCAAAGTGGTCCGCCACGGCGCGCCGCCCGGCGATTGCGGCGGGACGGTACAGGACGTTCACGTAGTCCTGCAGCATACGGTCCGCGGAAACCGCCGGCCCCAGGTGCGCCATGGTGTGCTTGATCATCGACACCCAGTGCGTGGGAACCCGCTGCAACCCGGACTCGGACGGTCCGGCGGCACCGGCACCGGCGGACACGGTGAGCCCGTAAAAACGGGGGGCCACCTGTGTCTCCAGCAGTTCGTACAGCGCTGCGGCTTCGATGTCGTCCCGCTCCTCGGGCGAGGCGTTGTTGTCGGCCGTGGGGATGGCCCAGCCGTTTTCGCCGTCGTACATTTCGTCCCACCAGCCGTCCAGCACGGAAAGGTTCAGCGAACCGTTGATGGCCGCCTTCATTCCGGAGGTACCGCAGGCTTCGAGCGGGCGCAGGGGATTGTTCAGCCATACGTCGCAGCCGGGGAAGAGCGTGCGTGCCATCGCGATGTCGTAGTTGGGGAGGAACGCGATCCGGTGCCGCACTTCGGGATCGTCGGTGAAGCGGACCAGGTCCTGGATCATCTTCTTGCCGGCGTCATCCGCGGGGTGGGACTTACCCGCGATGACAAGCTGAATGGGATGTTCCTTGTGCAGGAGCAGGGCCTTGAGCCGCTCCGGCTCGCGCAGCATCAGGGTCAGGCGCTTGTAGGTCGGGACGCGGCGGGCGAAGCCGATGGTCAGCACATCCGGATCCAGGACGTTTTCGGTCCAGCCGAGCTCGGCATCGGCCGCGCCGCGCTTCTTCCACGCCGCACGCAGGCGCTTGCGGACGTCCTCCACGAGCGACAGGCGCATCTCGCGGCGGAGGGCCCAGACTTCCTCGTCACTGACGTTGTAGGCAAGATCCCAGCGGCCCATGGCTTCGGCTTCGGCTCCGAACTTTTCCCGGGCCAGTTTGGAGACGCGGCTGTCCACCCACGTGGGTACGTGCACGCCGTTGGTCACGGAGGTGATGGGCACCTCTGAGTGGTCGAAGCCCGGCCAGAGCGCGGAGAACATGCCGCGGGACACCACGCCGTGGAGCTTGGCCACACCGTTCGCACGCTGGGCAAGCCGGAGCCCCATGACCGCCATATTGAAGACGGACGGGTTGCCGTCAGCGAAATTCTCCCGCCCCAGGTCGAGGATCTTGCCGACCGGCACGTCAGGGGCCAGGCCGCCCTCGAAGAAGTGCTGGATCTGCGAGACTTCAAAGCGGTCGATGCCTGCCGGTACCGGCGTGTGCGTCGTGAAGACCGTGGATGCACGTCCGGCGGCCAGTGCCTCGTCCCAGCTCAGCGGCTGGTCCGCTGACATGAGCTCCTGGATGCGTTCAATTCCCAGGAACCCTGCGTGGCCCTCGTTCGTGTGGAACACCTCCGGCGCCGCGCAGCCGGTGAGGCGCTGGTAGACACGCAGCGCCCTGACGCCGCCCATGCCCAGCAGCAACTCCTGCTGCAGGCGGTGGTCACCGCCGCCGCCGTAGAGCCGGTCCGTGATGCCGCGGGCGGCGTCGTCGTTGCCGGGAACATTTGAGTCCAGCAGCAGCAGCGGGACACGCCCGACGTCGGCACGCCAGATGTGCGCCAGCAGCCGGCGCCCGTGGGGGAGCGGCAGGGAGATCTGGATGGGTTTGCCATTGCCGTCCGGGGACTCCTCGCGGAGGAGCGTGAGCGGAAGTCCGTCCGGGTCAAGGACAGGGTACGTTTCCTGCTGCCAGGCGTCCCGGGAGAGGGACTGCTTGAAATAGCCGGCCTGATAAAGCAGCCCGACGCCGATGAGCGGCACACCGAGGTCCGATGCCGCCTTTAGGTGGTCGCCCGCGAGAATTCCCAGGCCGCCCGAATACTGCGGCAACACCTCCGTGATTCCGAATTCCGGTGAGAAGTAGGCGATGCACGACGGCGCGTCCTCGCCCAGGCCCTGGTACCAGCGCGGTTGTTCGAGGTAACGGTCCAAGTCTTCGGCGGCGGCATGAACGCGGCGGACGACGTCCTGGTCAGCGGCCAGGCGCTGCAGCTCTTCCCGGCTCACCATGCCGAGGAAACTGACGGGATCGTGGGCGCTCTCGTCCCAAATTGCGGGGTTCAGCCCCTGAAAAAGCTCCCTGGTGGGCCGGTGCCATGACCACCGCAGGTTGGTGGCCAAACGGGCCAGCGGCCGGATTGATTCCGGGAGTACGGTTCGGACAGTAAATCTGCGGATAGCCTTCACCTGCGTCACACTAACCGACAAGGTGGGCCGCCGGAACAGGTTTTGGTTTCTTTTAGGTAAATGACGGATTGCTCCGAGAAAATCCCAAGTCCCCTTAGCAAAACGGATGATTTCTCGATAACGTCGAGTCCGTGACGACTAATACGCTAACCAGTGCCGGATCCAGCAAAAAGCCGAAGACCCTGATCACGGAAGGCCTGCGTTTTGGCCGCTTCCCCATCACCGCCGTGCAGCCAGTGGTGGAGGGAGGTAAGTTTCCCGCGAAGGCGCTGCCTGGCGAAGGGCTTGTCGTCGGCGCCACGGCATTCCGCGAGGGACACGACCAGCTCGGAGTCAGCGCGGTGCTGTTTGATCCCAAGGGCAAGGAACGCCAGCGTGTCCGGCTGGCGCCGCCCCGCGGTGACCGTGGAAAAGGCACCGACCGGTGGGAAGGCGTCATCACCCCTAGCGGTACCGGAAACTGGTCGTTCGCCATCGAGGCCTGGCATGACCAGTACGGGACCTGGCATCACAACGCCGAGGTCAAGGTCGAGGCGGGCATGGACGTCGAACTAATGCTGGCAGAGGGCGCGGCACTGCTGTCGCAGGCGTCCGAAGACCCGGCCCGTCCCTCCGCCGACCGTCGGACGCTCCGGACCGCCGTCGTGGTCCTCTCCGACACGTCGCTGGCCCCGGAGGAGCGGCTGGCCGCCGGGTTCAGCCCCGAGGTGACCGACGTCGTCGGCCGCCAGCCCATCCGCGAACTCGTCACCGTCTCCGAGCGCTTCCCGCTGCTCGTTGAGCGTGACCTGGCCGGCCGCGGCGCCTGGTACGAATTCTTCCCCCGCTCGGAAGGTGCCGTCCGCAACCACGTCACCGGTGAGTGGACGTCCGGAACGTTCCGCACCGCCGCCAAGCGGCTCGACGCCGTCGCCGAAATGGGCTTCGACGTCATTTACATGCCGCCCATCCACCCGATCGGCGTCCAGCACCGCAAGGGGCCGAATAACACGCTGATTGCGGGACCCAACGATCCCGGTTCGCCCTGGGCCATCGGCGGCAAGGAAGGCGGGCATGACGCCATCCATCCGGATCTGGGCACTTTCGAGGACTTCGACGCCTTCGTGGCGCGCGCCCAGGACCTGGGCCTCGAAGTGGCGCTGGACCTTGCCCTGCAGGCGGCTCCCGACCATCCCTGGGTCGAATCCCATCCGGAATGGTTCACCACCAGGGTTGACGGCAGCATCGCCTACGCCGAAAACCCGCCGAAGAAATACCAGGACATTTTCCCCCTGAACTTCGACAACGATCCCGAGGGACTGTCCAAGGAGATCCTCCGGATCGTGCTGCTCTGGGTGAGCCACGGCGTCAAGATCTTCCGCGTGGACAACCCGCACACCAAGCCCGTGTGGTTCTGGGAATGGCTGATCGCCAAGGTCAACAAGAAGAACCCGGACGTCGTCTTCCTCGCGGAGGCCTTCACCCGGCCGGCGATGATGCACGCACTGGGACGGGCAGGATTCCAGCAGTCCTACACCTACTTCACGTGGCGGAACACCAAGACGGAGCTCGAGGAGTACTTCACCGAGGTCAGCCAGAAGTCGCCGGCCTATTTCCGGCCGAACTTCTTCGTGAACACCCCTGACATCCTCACCGAGTACCTGCAGTTTGGCGGTCCCGCAGCCTTCAAGATCCGTGCAGCGCTCGCAGCGACAGCCAGCCCGCTCTGGGGCGTCTACGCCGGCTACGAACTCTACGAGCATGTGGCCAGGCCCGGCGCCGAGGAATACATCGACAACGAGAAGTTTGAGTACAAGGCACGGGACTGGGATGCCGCGGCGGAATCCGGACGCACGCTCGCTCCCTACCTGACCAGGCTCAACGAAATCCGACACACGCACCCGGCACTGGGGGACCTGCAAAACCTGACCCTGCACCACAGCACGGACGACGCCACCATTGTCTACTCGAAGCACAAGACGCTTCCGGACGGGACAAAGGACACCCTGATCATCGTGGTCAACGTCGATCCGCACGGCACGAGGGAGAGCACCGTTTCGGTGAACCTTCCCGCCCTTGAGCTCGACGCGGCTGACCTCACTCACAACGGCCGCTTTATGGTGGAGGATTTGCTGACCGGCGAAAGTTGGGAATGGGGCGAGTACAACTACGTGCGGCTAGACGCACACGTGGAGCCCGCACACATCCTGAACATCCGGAGGTCGCATTCGTGAGTTTCAGTCCGCAGAATCCCAGCCAGCATTTCACTCCCAAGGGCACATTCGAGCTGAACGCCCCAGGCCTGCAACACGATCCCCTCTGGTACCGCAAAGCAGTGTTTTACGAAGTCCTGGTCCGCGGCTTTGCTGACGGAAACGGTGACGGCTCCGGCGACTTCCACGGGCTCATCGAAAAGCTGGACTACCTGCAGTGGCTCGGCGTCGACTGCCTCTGGCTGCCGCCGTTCTTTCAGTCGCCGCTTCGTGACGGCGGCTACGACATCTCGGACTACAACTCCGTCCTGGACGAGTTCGGCACCATCAGCGACTTTAAGCGCCTTGTGGCCGAGGCCCACGCCCGGGGCGTCCGCGTGATCATTGACCTGCCGCTCAACCACACCTCGGACCAGCACCCGTGGTTCCAGGAGTCCCGCAAGGACCCGGACGGACCGTTTGGCGACTTCTACGTCTGGAGCGACACGGACGAAAAGTACCAGGATGCCCGCATCATCTTCGTGGACACCGAAGAATCAAACTGGACGTTCGACCCCATCCGGCGGCAGTTTTTCTGGCACCGGTTCTTCAGCCACCAGCCTGACCTGAACTTCGAAAACCCCAAGGTCATCGAAGCTCTTTTCGACGTCGTCCGGTTCTGGCTGGACCAGGGGATTGACGGGTTCCGCGCCGATGCCATCCCGTATCTCTTCGAGGAAGAGGGCACCAACTGCGAGAACCTGCCTGCCACCCACGATTTCCTGCGCGAGCTGCGGAAAATGGTGGATGAGAACTACCCGGGCAGGGTCATCATCGCCGAGGCCAACCAGCCGCCCGTTGAGGTGGTGGAGTACTTCGGGACCGAAGAGGAACCCGAATGCCACATGGCCTTCCACTTCCCCATCATGCCCCGGCTCTATTACGCGCTGCGGGACCAGAAGGCGGCGCCCATCATCGAGACGATGAAGGACACCCCGGACATTCCCGAGGGCGCCCAGTGGGGGACGTTCCTGCGGAACCATGATGAACTCACCCTGGAAATGGTCACCGCCGACGAACGCGCGGCCATGCTCGGCTGGTACGCCCCGGACCCCCGCATGCGCGCCAACATCGGCATCCGCCGGCGCCTGGCGCCGCTGCTGGACAATTCCCGGTCCGAAATCGAGCTGATCAACGCCCTGCTGCTTTCGCTGCCCGGCAGCCCGTTCCTGTATTACGGGGACGAAATCGGCATGGGGGACAACATCTGGCTCGAGGACCGCGACGCCGTCCGTACGCCCATGCAGTGGAACCCGGACCGCAACGCCGGCTTCTCGCACGCAGATCCCGGCAAGCTGTACCTCCCCGTGATCCAGTCGCTGGTCTACAACTACGCCATGGCGAACGTGGAGGCTGAGGCCGCCCATTCCGGATCGCTGCTCCGCTGGACCCGCCAGATCCTCAGCGTCCGGAAGAACCACCCTGCCTTCGGCCTTGGCGCCTACAAGCACGTCGAGGCGGACCACGACGTCGTCCTTGCCTACCTGCGTGAACTGTCCCCGGACAACGCGGCCGGTGAAGACGCCGAATCAATCCTCTGCGCGTTCAATCTTTCCCAGCACCCGGTGGCCACCACCTTGCGGGTTCCGCAATACGCCGGCCGCGGCCTCCGGGACGTGTTCGGCGGCCAGACGTTCCCCGCAATCGGCGACGACGGCCTCCTCACGCTGACCCTCGGCAGCCACGATTTCTTCTGGCTGCGGATCCGCTCGGCGGCGTCCAACCCGGCCTCGCCGTTTACCCAGGCCCTCCCGGTCCTGTCAATCGAGGGGTGACATGACACAGTCCACACTCAGCCCGGCCCTCGCGGAACTGCTCCAGACCTGGCTTCCGCGCCAGCGATGGTTCCCCGTCAAGACAGGCGAATTCACATTGGCGCACGTCGGCAGTGTGCGCCTGGACGACAGCAGCGGCAAGGTGGGCCTCCAGGTGTTTCTCGCGGCAGTCACTTATCCCACGGCCGACGGCGGCAGCCGCACCGATGTGGTGCAGGTCCCGCTCAGCTACCGGGTTGAGCCTTTGCCCGGTAAGGAATCGGCCTTGGTCGGTGAAGGAGGAGACTCGGGCCAGAAGCGGCAATGGATCTACGATGCCGTCCACGACCCCGTGTTTGTCTCGGCCTGGCTAGAACTGATGCGCGGCGGCGGCACGTCCCCTGAAGGTCACGCCGTGGGCCACCTTGTCCCCTCCGATTACCCGCTGCCTACGGCGACCGGTACCGTGAAGGTCCTTTCCGGTGAGCAGTCCAACAGTTCGGTGATAGTGGACGACGGCGGTTCTGCGGCGATCGTCAAATTCTTCCGTGTGCTCTCCGAGGGACGGAACCCGGAAGTTGAAATCGGCGCCGCACTGACGCAGGCCAGGACGTCCGAAGTGCCGGCGACTCTCGGCTGGGTCACCGGGCAGTGGCAAGCCCCGCTTGACGGCGCCGAAAACGGGCTGCGGACGGCTGAGGGTGAACTCGCGGTTGCCCACGAGTTCCTCGCCGGCGGCCGCGACGCATGGCGGCTCGCAGTTGAGGCTGCCGGCTCCGGCAGGGACTTTACGTCCGAGGCCCATGCCCTGGGCGTGGCGACTGCAACAGTGCACCGGCGCCTGGCCGAGGCCTTGGGCCTGGCCGCGGAATCGGTCCCGGGAAAGGACATCGCGCCCGGAATAGCCCAGCGCGTCCGGCAGTCCTGGGCGCAAGCTGGTCCCGCCGTCGGGCCGTATGACGATGCGCTGGTGGGCCTCCTCAGTCAGCTTGAAGGAAGCAACGCCGGAGCGCTGCAGCGGATCCACGGCGACCTTCACCTCGGGCAGATCCTGCAGGTGCCGGGGCACCCGGGTGAGCCGGCACGCTGGGCAATTCTGGACTTCGAAGGCGAACCCTTGCGGCCGATCGCGGAACGGAACTTTCCGGACGTGCCGCTGCGCGACGTCGTCGGCATGCTGCGGTCCTTCGACTACGCTGCCGGTGCCGCCGAACGTGAGCGGGACGGCGTCCAGGTACCCGATTCCTGGGTGGACGACTGTGCCGAGGCGTTCCTGGCGGGATACGGCGAAATCACGGCCCGAACAATTGACCGCCGTTCGCCCTTGTTTGTGGCATTGTGGCTGGACAAGGCGTTGTATGAAGTTGTCTATGAGATGCGGAACAGGCCCGGATGGCTGGACATACCGGTAAATGCCTCACGACGTCTCCTCAGCAGTACAGGTTCCGGCGCTTCAGCCGCAACCGCATCGGAAGGTAGCAAAATGACAGGCTCAGCACGTACAGACCGGCCAGGTGTGCCGCTTCAGGTCGACCCGGACACGCTTGCCAGGGTGGCGTCAGGCGAATACCACGCCCCGCACTCCGTCCTGGGTGCCCACCTTGATGACCACGGTCATGTCACCATCCGCACCGTCAAGCACCTTGCATCTGGTGTGTCCGTGGTGACCGCTGCCGGTTCGATCCCCATGACGCATGAGGCCCATGGTGTCTGGACAGCCGTGCTGGAACCCCTTCAGCCGGGCCACGTCCCCGACTACCGGCTGGAAGTCACCTACGAGGGCGTGGCCCCGCAGACCATGGACGACCCCTACCACTACCTGCCGACCGTCGGCGAAGTGGACTTGCACCTGATCGGCGAAGGCCGCCACGAGAAGCTGTGGGAGGTCCTGGGTGCGCATGTCCAGCACTACAAGTCCTCGCTCGGCGACGTGGACGGTGTCTCGTTTGCCGTGTGGGCGCCCAATGCGCAGGCAGTCCGGGTCAAGGGCGACTTCAATGCCTGGGACGGCCGGGAGAACTCGATGCGGTCGCTGGGCTCGTCCGGAGTCTGGGAACTGTTCATTCCGGGTGTTTTAGCAGGGGCGTGCTACAAGTTCGAAATCAAGAGCAAGCACGGTCACTGGGTGGAGAAAGCCGATCCCCTGGCGTTCGGAACCGAAGTCCCGCCGCTGACGGCATCACGGGTCGTCGAATCCGCGTACGCCTTCAAGGATGACGAGTGGATGGCCGCCCGCGCGGAGCGGGATCCGCACAACTCGCCGATGAGTGTGTATGAGGTGCACCTCGGGTCGTGGCGCCTTGGGCTGGGGTACCGCGAACTGGCCAAGGAACTGGTGGAGTACGTCAAATGGCTCGGCTTCACGCATGTGGAGTTCATGCCCGTGGCGGAGCACCCGTTCGGCGGTTCCTGGGGCTACCAGGTGACGTCCTATTTCGCGCCGACCTCCCGGTTCGGCCACCCGGATGAGTTCAGGTTCCTCGTCGACGCGCTGCATCAGGAGGGCATCGGCGTCCTGCTTGACTGGGTGCCGGCGCACTTCCCGAAGGATGCGTGGGCGCTGGCGCAGTTCGACGGCGAGCCGCTGTACGAGCACGCCGACCCGAACCTTGGCGAGCACCCGGACTGGGGAACGCTGATCTTCGACTTCGGCCGGACGGAAGTGCGCAACTTCCTCGTGTCCAACGCACTGTACTGGCTGGACGAGTTCCACATCGACGGGCTCCGGGTGGATGCCGTCGCTTCGATGCTGTACCTCGACTATTCACGTGAGCACGGCCAGTGGCAGCCCAACCGGTACGGCGGCCGCGAGAACCTGGAGGCCATCTCGTTCCTGCAGGAAGCCAACGCCACCGTGTACAAGACGCACCCAGGTGCGGTGATGATCGCCGAGGAGTCAACGGCCTTCCCCGGGGTGACAGCTCCCACCAGCGTCGGCGGCCTGGGCTTCGGCCTGAAATGGAACATGGGCTGGATGCATGACTCGCTCAAGTACGCGTCCGAGGACCCGGTAAACCGCAAGTGGCACCACGGAACGGTGACGTTCTCGATGGTTTACGCCTTCACGGAGAACTTCCTCCTGCCCATCAGCCACGATGAAGTTGTGCACGGCAAGGGCTCCATGCTCCGGAAGATGCCCGGTGACCGCTGGCAGCAGCTGGCCAACCTCCGCTCCTTCCTGGCATACCAGTGGGCGCACCCGGGCAAGCAGCTGATCTTTATGGGGACCGAGTTCGGCCAGGAGGCCGAATGGTCCGAACAGCATGGCTTGGACTGGTACCTGGCGGAGATACCCGCGCACCATGGCGTCCAGTTGCTCACCAAGGAGCTGAACGAGCTCTACGCTTCGACGCCCGCCCTCTACGAGCGGGACAACGAACCGGGCGGATTCCAGTGGATCAACGGGGGAGACGCTGACCGCAACGTCCTGTCATTCATCCGCTGGGACAAGGACGGCAACCCATTGGTGTGCGCGATCAACTTCTCCGGCGGACCGCACAAGGGCTACACGCTCGGAGTCCCCACCGCCGGCGCCTGGCAGGAGGTCCTCAACACGGACGACGCCGAATACGGCGGTTCCGGTGTCCTGAACAAGGGCCCGCTCACCGCAACGACAGAAGGACAAGACGGCCAGCCGGCAACACTGAGCGTTACCCTGCCGCCGCTGGGTGCCGCGTTCTTCAAGCCGGCAGCTGGCCAGTCGGCGCTGAGAAGTGAGAGGTCAGCCAGCTAACCCTTCCCAGCTGGTGACGTGTGCTTTGCGAAAGCCCGGGATCCTTGTGATCCCGGGCTTTTTGGTCCTTGGCGGAGGCGGCTTTGTGCCATCGCCAAAGTAGTGGTAGAGTTTATTTCCGCGCTGCTCCCCGGAGTTGGCCAGACAAGACATCACGGATCGCCAAAGGCAATGTGAGTCGGGATGGCCGATTTGACTCGGGTGAAGCAAGCGGGTAAGTTTGGAAAGTTGCTCCGGAGCGAGCTGCGGCTGATTGTTTGGTTGTGGTGGTGCCGGGTGTGTCTGTTGTTTGAGAACTCAATAGTGTGCCAAGTTTGTTGATACCAATTTATTGTAATGGATTGGTTGAATTGACTGGATTATGCCACCCCGTGGAGGG
>NZ_JAGGPP010000006.1:276556-454876 GCF_018613755.1 Arthrobacter sp. ISL-72 | reverse complement strand
CCAAATCGGTCCATGACAGTTCTTGCTCTTCCAAATGTGGCACGAAAACCGGGCCCCTCTCTGTGCTGACGGCAGATGGTACGGACAGGCCGGAGCGGGACACACATCATGGCGCCCGCTGCGGTTTGTACCAGCCGTTCACCATCGAAACGTTGATCTTCATTCAGTCGCGTTTGAGTCTCCGGGAATGCGCATTCCATAGCGATTCCTTGCGTGCTGATCTGCAGACAGCTTAGCCCCATTCCAAAGGCTGGTCAGCGTATATCTCACTAAGTGGACTGAATTTTCTTTATATGAATCACCGAGGCCGGACGCGGCCGTGAGGAGCGGTTAACCTCCCGGAATTGCGGAGGCTTTGGAGTTCCGGGAGCCACGGTATGATATTCGGAGGCCACCGCCGGAAGGATCGGGCCCGTTTGGGGCCGCCGCCGCTGCGAGAACCCGCCGGACTGAACAGCCAGACAGAACAGAGTGACTGCCACCGTGAGCACAACAGATACGCCGCTGACCGCCTCCCGGCTTCCCGGAAAGATCGGGGTAGCACGCAAAGCCAAGGCGTACCTTGCCCTCACGAAACCGCGGGTCATCGAACTTCTGCTCGTGAGCACCCTGCCCACCATGATCTACGCCGAACGCGGATTCCCGTCCATCGGGTTGATCCTTGCGACTCTCGTGGGCGGAGCATTCGCTGCGGGCAGTGCCGGGGCCTTCAACTGCTACATCGACCGCGACATCGACAAGCTGATGCACCGGACGGAGAACCGGCCGCTGGTCACCGGTGAAGTGACTCCCCGCGAAGCTCTCGTGTTCTCGTGGCTGCTGGGTGCCGCCGCCATCGCAATCCTCTGGTTCGGCGCCAACCCGCTCTCGGCCTGGCTCGGCCTCGGTGCCATCGTCTTTTACGTCGTCATTTACACAATGATCCTCAAGCGGCGGACAGCCCAGAACATCGTTTGGGGCGGAGCGGCAGGATGCTTCCCCGTGCTCATCGCCTGGGCCGCCGTCACCAACACCGTAGAGTGGCCGGCCATCGTCCTCTTCATGGTGATTTTCCTGTGGACCCCGCCGCACTACTGGCCGCTGTCCATGCGTTACGGCGAGGACTACCGGAACGCCAACGTCCCGATGCTCGGTGCGATTGCGGGCGCGAAGGTAGTCTCCGTGCAAGTGGTTCTCTACGCCTGGGCCATGGTTGCCTGCTCGCTGCTGATGGTTCCCGCAGGAGGGGCCGGCTGGGTGTACACCATCACCGCAGTGGTTGCCGGCGCCTGGTTCCTGTATGAATCGCACGCCCTGTATAACCGCGCCCAGGGCGGTGACGTCTCCAACAAAGGCGCCATGAAGGTCTTCCACGGCTCAATCAGCTACCTGACCCTGCTCTTCATCGCCCTGGCCGTCGACCCCTTCGTGGGTTCGGCCATCATGGGCTAACAACCCCGGTCCCGCCCCGTACGCTCTCTCACTTCCTGCAGCAAATCCAGCAATGCTCGCTCACGTCTGTGAGGGAGCATTCTGCTTTAGGTGCGGAGGTGAGAGAGCGTCGGGAAAAACCCCGCAGGATGTGAGAGAGCGTCGGTAGGGGGAAAGAAGAGCACCCCGGCCTCTTCAGGCCCGGGTGCTTCCCGGGGAAATATCGCTTGCCGCGCCTGGATCCCCACGCGGGGCGGTACTACTCAGGCGGGTACTACTTGACGGGGCTGAACCGCGCAATGTCTGCAGCGTTGGTGGCGGCGCTCATGAGCAGTGCGGCTCCCAGCATGTGCGCGCCCACCAGCAATGCGGGTATGCCGTTGTAATACTGCGTGAAGCCGATGGCCGCCTGGAGCAGCGTGACTCCGAGCAGCAGCACGACGGCGGTGCGGAACGGTCCCGTGACCCGGTACCGGAAAACGATGAACACGCCGAACAGTGCCCCGGCCGTCACCAGGTACGCGGGCACGGCATGGATGTGGGAGAACAGGTCCCAGTCGAGGCCGTTCCGAGGAGCATCGGCATCACCCGCATGCGGTCCCGCACCGGTTACCACCACGCCGAGCATCACGGCGACGGCGGAAAACAGCGCGACGGCGGCCATCACCGGCCGTGCTGCTCCCGGAAGGGAGGGAAGCACGACGGCGGCGAACCGTCCCGTCCGCCCGTAAGCCCTGTTGACGAGCAGCGTCGCAAAAACAACCAGGGCCATGGAGACCAGGAAGTGGAGTCCCACAACCCAGGGGTTGAGCTGGGTGAGGACCGTGATGCCGCCGATGATTGCCTGCGCCGGAATGCTGGCCAGCAGGCCGAGAGCCAGCAGGAAAAGGTCCCTGTGCTCCCTACGAAGGTTCCACAGGTACACGAGCATGAGGACTGCGATTGCCGCCAGCGCGAAAGTCAGAAGCCGGTTTCCGAATTCGATGAAGCCATGGATGCCCATCTCCGGAGTGTTGACCAGGGACGCATCGGTGCAGCGCGGCCAGGTGGGGCAGCCGAGCCCGGAAGCGGTCAGGCGGACGGCCCCGCCGGTCACCACAAGCACCGTCTGTCCGATCAGCGACAGGACGGCCAGCCGACGGACAGTCCGATCGACCGTGACGGGCAGCTTGGACGTCATTCGTCCGAGAATCTGGGGGAGGCGCGATGCCGTACTCACGGTTTTCTCAATTCCACTTGAACCAACGGATGGCCGCTGTGCCGGCAAGTGCCGTCCAGAGCAGCAGGATAAGGGCGGCACCCGCATTGAAGGTGCCTTCAAGGAAAGCATCGCGAAGGGCCTCGCCCAGGGCCCCGGAGGGCAGGAAGTGAACCATCTCCCGGGCACCGCCGGGCAGCCGCTCGGCCGGGAGAACGATGCCGCCGAGGGCTCCGAGGAGGATCCACAGGAGGTTGGTGATGGCCAGGGTGGCTTCCGGCCGGACCGTGCCGGCGACCAAAAGTCCCAGGGCGGTGAAAGCGGCCGCCCCCAAAACCAGCAGAGCCAGCGCCGGAAGCCAGCCCGCCGTCGTCGGCTGCCAGCCGAGTACGAATGCGACCGCGGCCACCACAATTACCTGAAGGGCCAGCACGGCGAGCACGGCCAGGATCTTGCCCGCGATCAGGCCGGTGCGGCCCAGGGGAGTGGTGGACAGGAAACGCAGCACCCCGTAACGCCGGTCGAATCCGGTGGAGATGCCCTGGCCTGTGAAGGCGGTGGACATGGCGCACAGCGCAAGGATGCCGGGCACCGCAACGTCAACGCGGCTTCCGCCCAGGCCGTCCAGCAGGGGAGTGACAGTCAGGCCCACCAGGGCAAGGAGGGGCAGGACGATCGCCAGGATGAGCTGCTCGCCGTTCCGAAGCATCGTGAGCGCCTCATATTTCCCCTGCAGCATAATGCGGCGAAGAAGCGGGGCAGGAGCGCTGCCAAGGACCCGGCTCATCGGATCTCCCTTCCCGAAATGTCCAAAAATACGTCCTCAAGGCTACGGGCTTCCAGGCTCATGGAACCGGGCATGATCCCCTGCGCAGCCCACCAGGCCGTCAGGGCAGCCAAGTCCTCCGGCACCAGTGCCCCGGTGACGGAATAGCTTCCGGCTCGGGTCTCGCTGACCTCGACGGCGGGCGGCAGGACGCCCGTGAAGTCAAGGCCGGGCCGCGCCTCGAAGAGCAGGGTCCGGACGTGTTCCTGGGCGGCATCCGCCGGGACGTTCCGCTGCAGCAGCTGTGCCACCGTGCCTTCGGCCACGTTGCGTCCGGCGTCGATGATGTACACGTAGTCCGCCAGCCGCTGGGCGTCGTCCATCAGGTGCGTCGTCAGGACGATCCCCATGCCGGCATCCCGGAGTTCGGAAATCAGCTGGAACACCAGCTGCCGCGACTGCGGGTCCAGGCCCGCGCTGGGCTCGTCCAGGAAGAGGACTTCGGGGTTCCCGGCCAGGGCTGCTGCAAGGGCAAGGCGCTGCCGCTGCCCGCCGGACAGGCGCCGGACCGTGGTCCGGCTAAACGTGTCGATGCCCAGCCGTTCGATCAGCTTATCCACAGGCCATGGCTCCCGGTACATTCCGGCGATATGCTTCAGGAGGGGGATGGGACGGGCCGACGGCGGCAGTCCGCCGTCCTGCAGCATGACGCCTACACGGGAACGCAGGGAGGCACCGGCTGTATCCGGGTCCTGGCCCAGCAGTGAGACCGTTCCCCCGGACCGTCGCTGGAGCCCCTGTGCGCATTCGATGGTGGTTGTTTTGCCGGCGCCGTTGGCTCCCAGCAGCGCTGTAACCTGGCCGCGTTCGGCAGTAAGGGACACTCCGCTGACCACCCGGAGCATTTTGCCATCAAGGGAGGCCAGCGGGCCTACGTCCTTAATGAGTCCTGTGATGGAAAGGACGGGAGAATCGGGAGATCGCACCAAAGCATTCTACGGGATGTAGTACGCGGCACCCCGACCGGATGCCGGCCGTAGGTCAGCCTCACCTTACTAGAACAGGGGAGTAAATTACGACATGATTGTGTTGTGTATTCCATGACCACTCGACTTTCTGCGCCCCGGACCGGGTCCGACGCGCCAGCAGGCGCCGGCCCGCTGCGGCCCGGGACCTCTGCGCCCGCAGCACGCCACACCCCGGCGGCGCCCGCGCCGGCCGTCGACTCGGAAGACCGCACCCGTGACCGCGTATTGAATGCCGTGCTGGAGCACGGTCCCGTCAGCGCTGCCGAGCTCGGCGACCTCCTGGGCTTCACCCCGGCAGCCGTGCGCCGCCACCTGGACCACCTGTCCCGCAGCGGGGTCATCGAAGTCAAGCGCGTTGCAAAAGCCGGCGCCGGCGCCGGCCGGCCGGCCCGCCGCTACGTCCTGAGCTCGCAGGGACAGTCCATCCTCGGCGACGATTACCTCGGCATCGCCGGCCTGGCACTGCAGCGCCTGGGCGAAATTGCCGGACCCGAGGCGGTGCGCGACTTCGCCGTCGAGCGCTTTACCGACATGGAGCGCCGCTACGCCCCGGAGATCGACGCCGCCGGACCGGATATCACTGCGCGGGCGCAAGCACTGTCCGCAGCGTTGAGCCGTGACGGGTTCGTGGCCTCGGCAGCCTCCATTGAAGCCAAAGCGCCCCTTCCCGCGGCGCTCTCCAGCGTCCAGCTGTGCCAGGGGCACTGCCCCATCCAGCAGCTGGCCACCAAGTTCCCGGTGTTCTGCGACGTCGAAACCGAAGTATTCTCCCGGCTCGTCGGCGTCGACGTGCGCAGGCTGTCCACGCTCGCACGCGGCGGGCACGTCTGCACCACCCACATACCTACAGGCCGTCCGGCCGCCAAGGGGCCCGATGGTCCCGGACACACTACGGACAGCCTGGGCGAAGTATCCAACCATCTGCAAGAAAGGCCGTGATGACGGACCAACTATCAGAGAAAAAGGTTGCTGACACTACTGTGATTTCGGAGATTCTGGAGAAGAATCCCGAGCTCCACGGTATTGGCACCTACGAGTACGGCTGGGCCGACAAGAACGATGTCGGCGCGAATGCCCGCCGCGGCATCAACGACGAGGTCGTCCGTGACATCTCGGCCAAGAAGAACGAGCCGGAATGGATGCTCGACCTGCGCCTGAAGGGCCTGAAGTACTTCGACCGCAAGCCCATGCCCACCTGGGGTGCAGACCTCTCCGGCATCGACTTCGACAACATCAAGTACTTCGTGCGCTCCACTGAGAAGCAGGCAGCAACCTGGGAAGACCTCCCCGAGGACATCCGGAACACCTACGAGAAGCTGGGCATCCCGGAAGCCGAGCGCAGCCGCCTTGTTTCCGGCGTGGCAGCCCAGTATGAATCCGAGGTTGTGTACCACCAGATCCGCGAGGACCTCGAAGCCCAGGGCGTCATCTTCCTGGACACCGACACCGCACTGCGCGAACACCCGGAGATCTTCCAGGAGTACTTCGGCACCATCATCCCGGTGGGCGACAACAAGTTTGCGTCGCTGAACACGGCCGTATGGTCCGGCGGTTCCTTCGTGTACGTCCCCAAGGGCGTCCACGTGGATATTCCGCTGCAGGCCTACTTCCGTATCAACACGGAAAACATGGGCCAGTTCGAGCGCACGCTGATCATCGCCGACGAGGACTCCTACGTCCACTACATCGAGGGCTGCACGGCACCGATCTACACCTCGGACTCGCTGCACTCCGCCGTTGTGGAAATCATCGTGAAGAAGGGCGCGCGCGTCCGCTACACGACCATCCAGAACTGGTCCACCAACGTCTACAACCTGGTCACCAAGCGCGCCATCTGCGAAGAGGGCGCCACCATGGAATGGATCGATGGCAACATCGGCTCCAAGGTCACCATGAAGTACCCGGCCGTCTACCTCGTGGGCGAGCACGCCAAGGGTGAAACCCTGTCAATCGCGTTCGCCGGCGAAGGCCAGCACCAGGACACGGGCTCCAAGATGGTGCACATCGCACCGAACACGAAGAGCTCCATCATCTCCAAGTCCGTGGCCCGCGGCGGCGGCCGTGCAGCGTACCGCGGCCTGGTCCAGGTCCGCGAAGGCGCCAAGCACTCGGCCAACACGGTCCGGTGCGACGCCCTCCTGGTGGACACGATCAGCCGTTCTGACACCTACCCGTACATCGACATCCGCGAAGATGACGTGGTGATGGGACACGAGGCAACTGTTTCACGCGTCAGCGAAGAGCAGCTGTTCTACCTGATGTCCCGCGGCATGCGCGAAGACGAGGCCATGGCGATGATCGTCCGCGGCTTCATCGAGCCGATTGCCCGTGAACTGCCGATGGAATACGCCCTCGAGCTGAACCGCCTGATTGAACTGCAGATGGAAGGATCGGTCGGTTAATGACTGACATCACTACTGAAAAGGCCCGCATCGGCGCGCCCTCAGCCCAGCCGTTCATCAACGGTTTCACGGAGGAAGGCGAAAGCCTCTCACCCATCAACGTTGCCGAGTCGAAGGCACCGCTCGCGGGAGAGGCCGTCAAGAGCCACTCCCACGGCGGCGGCGTAGGCATTCCGGACAGCTCACGCGCCGGCCGCCTGACCTCCTACAAGCTGGCGGACTTCAAGCCGCTGACCGGCATGGAGGAAGACTGGCGGTTCACCCCGCTGAAGCGCCTACGCGGACTCCACACCGCAGTGCTCAACGGCACGGCCCCGGCCGTCAGCGTGATCGCGCCTGACTCCGTCAAGGTTGAGACTGTGGGACGCGATGACCAGCGCATCGGTTCCGCCGCGATCCCCGAGGACCGCGTGTCCGCCAACGCCTGGGAGAACTTCAGCGAAGCCACGGTGATCACCGTGCCCGCCGAGGTCCAGGCCGAGGGCGAAATCAACGTTGTCCTGACCGGCCAGGGAACGGACGCCTCCGCGCAGCACCTCGTGATCGTGGCGCAGAAGTTTTCCAAGTCCGTTGTTGTCCTGGACCACCAGGGCAGCGCAGTCGTTTCCGAAAACGTGGAAATCGTGGTGGAGGACGGCGCCGAACTCTCCGTCATCTCGCTCCAGGAATGGAACGACGACGCCGTCCACGCCTCGTCGCAGCAGGCTAAAATCGGCCGCGATGCCAAGTTCAAGCACATCGTGGTCAGCCTCGGCGGCGACTTGGTCCGCGTCACCCCTTCGGCCCGGTTCACCGCCCCCGGGGGCGAAGTCGAACTGCTCGGCCTGTACTTCGCCGACGCCGGCCAGCACCTTGAGCAGCGCCTGTTCGTTGACCACGCAGTGGCCAACTGCAAATCAAACGTCCTCTACAAGGGCGCACTCCAGGGCCGCAACGCCCACGCCGTGTGGGTTGGTGACGTCCTGATCCGCAAGGAGGCAGAAGGCACCGACAGCTACGAGGCGAACCGCAACCTGCTGCTCACCGACGGCGCACGTGCTGACTCCGTTCCGAACCTCGAGATCGAGACCGGCCTGATCAAGGGTGCCGGCCACGCCAGCGCCACCGGCCGCCTGGACGACGAGCACCTGTTCTACCTGATGGCCCGCGGCATCCCGGAAGATGTGGCCCGCCGCCTTGTGGTCCGTGGCTTCCTGCACGAGATCATCCAGCACATCAAGGTGCCGGCTATCGAAGAGCGCCTCACCGCATCCGTTGAGCGCGAACTCGCGGCAACCAACAACTAGACAGCACAGGACTACACCAGATGACTGACCAGCCAAAAGGCGAGCTTGTCTGCAACGCCAGCGAGATTCAACTCAAGCAGGCGTTGCGGATCCTGATTGACGACTACCCCGTAGCCGTCGTGAAGGACTCCATGGGCGAAATCCATGCCATCGGTGACACGTGCTCGCACGCGGACATCTCACTCTCCGAAGGGGAGATCGAGGGCTGCAAGATCGAATGCTGGGGCCACGGCTCCCAGTTCGACCTCCGCAGCGGCCAGCCGCTCCAGTTGCCAGCCTACGATCCGGTGCCTGTTTTTGCCGTGGCCATTCATGGCGACGACGTCTACGTGGACGTGACCAATGTTCTGAACGGCGCCTCGGTCGACACGTACTGAGCGCCCGGCTTCACAAGACTTACGAACGAAAAGAAAGAAGAGCATGTCAACTCTTGAAATCAAGGACCTGCACGTCAGCATTGAGACGGAGCAGGGCACCAAGGAGATCCTGAAGGGCGTCAGCCTGACCATCAGGACCGGTGAGACCCACGCCATCATGGGCCCCAACGGCTCCGGCAAGTCCACCCTGGCCTCCACCATCGCCGGCCACCCGCGCTATAACGTCACCAGCGGCACCATCACGCTGGACGGCGAAGACGTACTGGCCATGAGCGTCGACGAGCGCGCCCGGGCCGGTGTCTTCCTGGCCATGCAGTACCCCGTCGAGGTTCCCGGCGTCACCATGACCAACTTCCTGCGGACCGCCAAGACGGCCATCGACGGCGAGGCACCCAAGCTGCGGACCTGGACCAAGGACGTCAAGGATGCCATGCAGCAGCTGCGCATCGACGCCGACTTCGCCCAGCGCAACGTCAACGAGGGCTTCTCCGGCGGCGAGAAGAAGCGCGTGGAGATCCTGCAGCTGGAACTCTTCAAGCCGAGGTTCGCCGTCCTGGACGAGACGGACTCCGGCCTGGACGTTGACGCGCTCAAGGTCGTCTCCGAGGGCGTCAACCGCGCCCACTCGACCGGCAACATGGGCACCCTGCTCATCACGCACTACACCCGGATCCTGCGCTACATCAAGCCGGACTTCGTGCACGTGTTCGTTGACGGCCAGGTTGTCGAGGAGGGCGGCCCGGAACTCGCCGACCGCCTCGAAGAAGAAGGCTACGACCGTTACGCCAAGGGTGCAGGCGCAGCGGCCATCGCCCCCGCACAGGCCTAGTTAGGACAACGCCATGACCGAAATCAATGCGGCCCGCACGGGCCTCGAGGATGTCGAAGAGGCACTGAAGGACGTCATCGACCCGGAGCTTGGAGTCAACATTGTTGACCTCGGCCTGCTCTACGGGCTGAAGTACTCGGACGACGACGGCGCGCTGCTGATCGACATGACGCTCACCACGGCGGCCTGCCCGCTCACGGACGTCATCGAGGAGCAGGTCGGCAAGGCCCTCGACGGCATCGTGGATGACTGGCGGCTGAACTGGGTCTGGATGCCGCCATGGGGTCCGGAGCGGATCACCGAAGACGGACGCGACCAGATGAGGGCCCTCGGCTTCAACATCTGAGTGTAGTCAGGCTTTGAAATAACGACGACGGCGGGTCACCTTCCCGGGAAGGTGACCCGCCGCCGTCGTAATTTAAGCCGCGGTCCCGGCCGGGGCGGTGCGGATCTAAAGCGTGCCGGCGCTAAACGTATCGCACTGGTTGATGTCGCCGGTCTGGTAGCCCTGGTAGAACCACTTCTGCCGCTGTGCGCTGGAACCGTGCGTCCAGGCTTCCGGCGACACCCGTCCGGTCGCGGCCTCCTGGATGCGGTCATCACCCACGGCTGACGCCGCGGACAGGGCGTCGTTCAGGTCCTGCTGGGTAAGCGGCTCAAGGAACGGCTGGCCCGTCTTAGGGTCCTGCTGGGTGCTGGCGTACCGGACCCAGAGCCCCGCATAGCAGTCAGCCTGCAGTTCTACACGGACGGCGCCCGATTCCGGTCCCTGCGGATCCTGCTGGGCGCGGTCGAGGTTGCCCAGCACGTTCTGGATGTGATGGCCGAATTCGTGGGCCACCACGTATTCCTGCGCCAGCGGGCCGCCGGAAGATCCAAAGCGGTCCACGAGCTCCTGGAAGAAGCCGGGATCGAAGTACGCCGTACTGTCCGCCGGGCAATAGAACGGGCCCACCGCACTGGTGGCAGCGCCGCAGCCCGTGTCGGTTCCGCCGCTGAAGATCACCGTGCCGGGGCGCGGATATTCCCTGTTGTACTGCGCAAGGTACGCGGGCCAGAAAGCATTGAGGCTGTTGACGGTGCCGGTGATGCGGCAGTCGAGGCGTGCATCAGCGTCGGCCCCGGACTCGCAGGCCGGCGCGCTTCCCTGGCTCTGCGGCTCCTGCGTCGTGCCCGTCAAGCCTTCCAGCAGTTGCGGGTTGACACCGAACAGGGCGGCCAGCAGGAGGATGATTCCGCCCCCGATGCCGCCGCCGATCTTGGTTCCGCGGCCCATGCCGCGCCGGTCCTGGACCTGCGACGGATCCAGCTGGACATTGTCGTTGAAACTCATAGTGTCACAATAGCGGGAGCACCCCGCGCTGGACCCGTCAGCGCCGGTAAAGTTGATCCGATGCCTTTCCTCAACAGACTTCAACAATGGGCCGATGACCGCCCCGACGACACCGCCGTCGTCGTGGCGGGCCGGCACCTTAGCTGGGCCGCGCTACGGGACGCCGCGGAGGCGCGGACGGCGGAGTCCGGCGCCGTGACGGTTCTGGCCCAACCGAACTCAGTGGACTTTGCCGTGTCCTTCGCGGGCGCGGTGGCCGGCGACCGGCAGTGTGCCGTCCTCGATCCCACCTGGCCCGGGCCGTTGCAGGCAGACATTACGGCCCGGCTGACCTCCGCCGTGGGGGCGCAGCAACGGCCAAACCAGCACCGGCCAAACCAGCATGGACCCGGCGAACCGCGGGACGGCGAACTGCGAGACAGCGAACTGCAGGACACCGAACTCCGGGACGGCAGCCCGGAGTCGCCCTTCCTGATCGGGCTGACCTCCGGCACCACGTCCGTGCCCAAGGCGTTCACTCGGTCGCGGCGTTCGTGGCAGCTGTCCTTTGACGCGTCCATCGAGTTCTTCGGCCTGACGCAGCGGGACAAGACCCTTGCCCCGGGCCCGCTGGCCGCCAGCCTCAACCTGTACGCGCTCTCCGAATGCCTGTATGCCGGCTCCGAATTCCATACCCTGGAGTCGTTCGACGTTGGCGACGTGCACACCGCCATCACCCACGACGGCATCACCAGGCTGGTGCTGGTCCCCACCATGCTGCGGCTGCTGAGCGAGCGCGGGCTGGCCGGGTGCGTGGATGCCTCGGGTATCACGTCCATCATCTGCGCCGGGTCCAAGCTGGATGCCCGCACTCTGGAGGCAGCCCGCCGCTGGGCGCCCAGGGCCACCATCTTCGAATACTACGGCGCCTCCGAGCTGAGCTTCGTTTCCGGCGCGGGACTGCGCTCCGGAGCGCCGCTGGACGCCGGCGGAACGGGAATCGGAAAGCCGTTCCCCGGCGTCGACGTCAGGATCCTCGACGACGACGGCTCGCAGCTTCCGGACGGCACGGACGGCAACATCTGCGTCCGCAGCGGCATGGTCAGCAACGGCTACCTCTGGGGCGACGACGGCCAGGCCCTCCGCAGCTTTGACGGCTGGTACACCGTGGGTGACCAGGGGTACCTGCGGGACGGTGAGCTGCACATCCTGGGCCGGCGGTCGGACATGATCATCACGGCCGGCAAGAACGTGTACCCGCATGAGGTGGAACTCGCCCTTGCCTCCGTCCCCGGAGTGGCCGCTGCCGTCGCCTCGGGCATGTCCGACGACGTCCGAGGCCAGCGGGTGGTTGCGGGAGTGGTTCCGTCCCACGGCGGCATCACGGCAACACAGCTCAAGGCCGGACTGGATGATGTCCTGCCCCGGGATAAGCGGCCGCTGCAGTACTTTGCCCTGACGGAGCTGCCGGTGACGGACCGCGGGAAGGTCAGCAGGCAGCTGCTGCTGGACTGGATCGAGGCCGGCGATACCAGGATCCGACGCCTTGGCTAAGTCCACCGCAGAGCAGTTGCCGGGCCCGCAGGGCACCGGGGGAGCGCTGCCGGATGACCGCCAGCCGGTGGTCATCGCTGCCCTGCGCACTCCCATCCGGCGCGTCAACGGCGCGTTCAGGGAGCTTCGCGCGCATGAACTCCTGGCGCCCGTCCTGGGCGGCCTGCTGGCGGAGTCCGGCCTGCCCTCAGCCGGCGTCACCGACGTCGTGATCGGCAATGCCGTGGGTGCCGGCGGCAATGTTGCGCGCCTGGCAGCCCTCGCGGCCGGACTGCCCGTCAGCGTCCCCGGTGTCACCGTGGACCGGCAGTGCGGCTCCGGGCTGGACGCCATCGTGCTCGCGGCGCGGCTGGTGGCAGCCGGAGGCAACGGCACGTACCTTGCGGGCGGGGTCGAGAGCATCAGCACAGCCCCGCTGCGGGCGAACAGGGGGGCCGACGGCTGCCCCGAGTTTTTCCGCCGCGCGCAGTTCGTCCCGCTGGGCTACGGCGATCCGGACATGGGGACCGCGGCGGAGAACGTGGCCGCGGAATTCGGCATCAGCCGCGGCCGGCAGGACCTGTTCGCGTTGCAGAGCCACCGGCGGTCCCTGGCCGCCGCGACGGCAGGACGCTATGCCGGCGAAATCGTGCCGTTGGAGACCGCAGCCGGTGAGGTCGCGTCCGACGACGGCCCCCGCGCCAGCTTGTCCGCCGCCCTGATGGGACGGTTCCCGCCGGCGTTCGCGGAAGGCGGGACGGTTACCGCCGGGAACTCCTGCTTCGATGCGGACGGTGCGTCCGCCGTCGTGATTACCTCCCTGCAGCGGGCGCGGGAACTGGGGGCAGCGGACGGGCTCCTGGTGCTCGGCACCGACACCGCGGGGGTGGACCCGCGCGTTCTGGGCATGGGTGCCGCCGCCGCGGCCCGCCGGCTCCTCGCGGAGCACGGCGTTGCCGCTGCGGACGTGGACCTGGTGGAATTCAATGAGGCGTTCGCCTCGCAGACGCTCGCCTGCCTGGACGAGCTCGGCATCGACGCTGAGCGGGCAAACCTCGACGGCGGTGCGCTGGCGTTGGGCCATGCGTACGGGGCCTCCGGCGCTGTCCTCGTGACGCGGCTCCTCGCACAGGCGCGGAGTGGTAGTGCCCAGGCAGGGCGGCTGGCGCTGGCCATGATCAGCATCGCCGGGGGCATGGGCACGGCCGCTTTGTTTAGGTACGAACGGCTGGGGTACGAACGGCTGGACCAAGCCGCGGGCAGCAGCTAGCGGGTGCCCTGCCCGTCGTCGCCTGCGTTATCGGGGTGGTCATCGTCATCGGGTTCACCCAGGCCGCGGGCGGTCAGGGCATCCCCGGTCTGGCGGGCATAGGCCACGGTCGTGATGAACACGGGCAGGACCAATGCCCGGGGGTTGCGTTCGAGTCCGCGTGCCCGGGCTGAATCCCTGACGTCTGCGTAGGCGCCGGCAATGAACGGGATGCTGCGGAGCATGATCGCGATGGTCAGGGCGAAGCGTTCCGGGTCCGCGCCGAAGCGGCGGAAAGGCACCGCCAGCGAGACGACGCCGTCGAGAAGCCGTTGCATCGGCGTGGTGGCGGTCAGCAGTGAAGCGGCCACCACGCAGACCAGGATGTTAAGGACGATCCGGGCGGCGACAGGACCGCCCAGTTGCCACCACTGGAACAGCCCGATGGCCAGCAGCACGGGAAGGATCGGCCGGACCGCCTGGTACAGCCGCCGTACCCCGGCACCGCTGAGGAGGAAGAGCGCGCACATCAGGCCCAGTACAGCCGCGGCAACCACCCAGTCCACCACCAGGAAGGAGCCCATGCCGCAGCCCACTACCACCAGGAACTTAAGCCAGAGCGGCGCCCGGTGGATCAGCGACGTGCCCGGCACGTAGTTGACCAGCAGGAACCCGTGGCCGCTCACGCTTCCTCCGGCTGGCCCTGCGGAACTGTGGCGCCGCGAGCAACAGTTGTGCCCGCGGGTATGCCTGCGGTCAGCGCCCGGTAGTGTTCGACGGCGGCGTCCGCACCGCCGTCGAACACCACCTGCCCGGACTCCACCACCAGGACGCGGTCCATGTCGCGGACCAGCTCCAGGTCGTGGGTGGACATCACGACCCGCTGGCCAAGGCCGGCGATGGTCCGGCGCAGCAGCTCACGGTTGCGAAGGTCCAACAGCGTGGACGGCTCGTCCAGGACCAGTACCGCCGGTTCCACCGC
Source organism: Arthrobacter sp. ISL-72 (assembly GCF_018613755.1). Classification (GTDB taxonomy): domain Bacteria; phylum Actinomycetota; class Actinomycetes; order Actinomycetales; family Micrococcaceae; genus Arthrobacter. Next base: position 440,504 of record NZ_JAGGPP010000006.1, on the reverse strand, counting down.
CAGGACGGCGGCAAGGGCCATCAGCTGCCGTTCGCCGCCCGAGAGCTCGTAGATGCTTTGGTCTGCCAGAGGCAGGAGCCCAAAGCGGTTAAGGACCGCCTCGGCAGCGTCCCGGCGCACCTTCGAATTCCGGACCGAACGCCGCAGGGACAGCTCCACGTCCTCCCGGCCGGTGGGCATCACCAGCTGGGAGAGCGGGTCCGTGAACACAAAACCCACCTGCCGCCGCACGGCGCGCACGGACCTGACGGTATCTGCGCCGTCAACCGTGACGGTTCCAAGGCTCGGCGCCACGAGGCCGTTGAGGAGCCGCAGGAGGGTGGACTTCCCGGATCCGTTGGCTCCGATCACACCGATCCGCTGTTCGTTAAGGTCCAGGGAAATGCCGTCCAGGAGCGTCCTGGGCTGCGGACGGCCGTCCACGGCCACCCGGACTGTAACTCCGTCCAGAACGATGCCGCCCATGCTAGCTTCCTGCCTGGCCCGCCCCGGGGTTCCGGACACCTGTCTTGGCAGCGGCGGTGCGACGGATCAGGAGATCCGGGAACGCCTTGTGCAGGGCCAGGGCGATGGTGACGGCCAGGACGTTCTTGATGATGTCGCCGGGGTAGTAGGCGAGGTCCAGGAGGAAGGCCTTCGAGAGGTCCAGCTTGGCGTTGAGCATCATGCCCAGTACGCCCAGGCCGTGGACCAGTACGATGCTCGTGGCCATGGCCGCGGCGAAGAGGAGCAGACCGCGGTACTTCAAGGTGCGGCGAAGCACGATGGTGGTCAGCCAGCCCACGGCGGCGGCAGCCAACGGGAAGGCGATGATGTAGCCCGCGGAGGGCCCCGCGAGGATTCCCAGTCCGCTGCGGCCCCCGCTGAAGATGGGCAGCCCGGCCAGTCCCAGCAAAGTGTAGAGACCGACGGCGGCGAACGCCCGGCCGGGGCCCAACGCCAGGCCGGCCAGCATGACGGCGAGCGTCTGCAGGGTGATGGGAACGCCCAGGCCTCCCACCGGAATGGCGGCAATGAGTGCGGAGCCGGCCACAAGGGCGGCAAAGACGGCGATGAGGCCGAGATCCGTGGCGTTCCAGCGGTTCCGGCGCGGGGCGGCCTGGCTGGTGACGGCGTTGTCAGTCTTTGTCATGGGGCGGTCCTGTCAGTGAGTGCAAGTGCGGTGCTATGGGGATGAGCCGCTGCCTAAAGGCGGCCTTTCCCAATTTCGACGATACTTCCCTCGGATGGGCCCTATTTTGTAGGAGATCGACTAAGGGAGAGGGATGCCTCTGGACGGTCCGGACAAAAGGCCGGACGCCGTTGCAGCAGACGCCTTGGCGACAGGACTAGTGAGGCCGGTTATTTGAGCGGTTAATAAGGCAGGGGATGGGCCGGTAGACTGGTAAAGGTCGTGCTCTCGGCCGCACTGCTCCGGCCCCGCCCAGCTTCCCTCCGTTGTGCCGCAGCGTTCCCTGTTGAAAGGCCTCACCTGCTTTGATTACCGTCCAGGATCTCGAACTGCGCGCCGGCGCCCGCCTCCTTATGGACCAGGTGAGCTTCCGGATCGACAAGGGAGACAAGATCGGCCTCGTGGGCCGGAACGGTGCAGGCAAAACCACGCTGACGCGGGTGCTCGCAGGAGAAGGCCTGCCCGCTGCCGGCAAGGTAGCCCGCACCGGCGAAATCGGCTACCTCCCGCAGGATCCGCGCACCCCGGACATGGAGCAGCTCGCGCGGGACCGGATCCTCTCCGTTCGCGGCCTGGACATCGCCGTCGGCAAGCTCCGCGTGGCCCACGAAGAGATGGCCAGCGAGGACGCCGCGGTCCAGCGCAAGGCGATGAACCGCTACGACCGGCTGGAATCTGAGTTTTTGGCGGCCGGCGGCTACGCTGCCGAAGCCGAGGCCGCGGCAATCTGCTCGAACCTTGCCCTGCCGGACCGCCTGCTGAACCAGCCGCTCAAAACCCTGTCCGGCGGGCAGCGGCGCCGTGTGGAGCTGGCCCGCATCCTGTACTCGGACGCCGAGACCATGCTCCTCGACGAGCCCACCAACCACCTCGACGCCGATTCCATCGCCTGGCTGCGTGACTTCCTGAAGAACCACCAGGGCGGACTGATTGTGATCAGCCACGACACCGAACTGCTAGAAGCGACCGTCAACAAGGTCTTCCTGCTGGACGCCAACCGCGCCCAGATCGACTTCTACAACATGGACTGGAAGCGCTACCTCCAGCAGCGCGAAACGGACGAACGCGCCCGCAAGCGCGAACGCGCCAATGCCGAAAAGAAGGCCCAGGTCTTGTTCGACCAAGCCAACAAAATGCGGGCCAAGGCCACCAAGGCCGTTGCTGCGCAGAACATGGCCAAGCGCGCCGAACGCCTGCTCAGCGGGCTGGAGGCCGTACGGGAAAACGACCGCGTGGCAGCCCTGCGCTTCCCGGATCCCTCGCCCTGTGGCAAGACCCCGCTCACCGCGGACGGCCTCAGCAAGTCCTACGGCTCGCTGGAGATCTTCACGGACGTTGACCTTGCCATCGACCGCGGCTCCAAGGTTGTCATCCTGGGCCTGAACGGTGCCGGAAAGACCACCCTGCTGCGGATGCTGGCCGGTGTCGACAAGCCGGACACCGGCGAAGTCATCCCGGGTCACGGCCTGAAGGTGGGCTACTACGCCCAGGAACACGAAACGCTCGACGTCGACCGCACTGTCCTGCAGAACATGCGCTCCGCCGCGCCGGACATGAACGATTCGGAAGTGCGCGGCATCCTTGGCTCGTTCCTGTTCTCCGGCGACGACGTCGACAAACCTGCCGGCGTGCTGTCCGGCGGCGAGAAGACCCGCCTCGCCCTGGCGACCATCGTGGCGTCGAGCGCGAACGTGCTGCTGCTCGATGAGCCAACTAACAACCTTGACCCCGCCAGCCGCTCCGAGATCCTGGGCGCCCTGCGCAACTACACCGGCGCCGTCGTCCTGGTGAGCCACGATGAGGGCGCCGTCGAAGCCCTGAATCCTGAGCGCGTTGTACTCCTGCCCGATGGCGTCGAGGACCACTGGAACGAAGACTACCTGGACTTGATTACGCTGGCGTAGGCCCTAGCGGACGGGCATCTCCTTAGCTTCTGTGATCCTGCTGAGGTCTTCGTAGCTGATGCTGAACATCGAGTTGTGGTCTCCTGCTCCTGCCCAGAGGACTTCGTGGTCCTGTAGTGACTCGTCCAGCAGGGTTCGGATTTTTGCCGGGTGTCCTACCGGGGCTACGCCTCCTACTTCCTGGCCTGTGTGTTCCAGGACGAACTCGGGGGAAGCCCGGCGGATTTTGCCGGTGCCCAGCTGCTCGGCAACTTTGCGGACATCCACTTTGGCGGCGCCGCTGGCCAGGATGAGCAGCGGGGTGCCGTCGAGGTCGAACACCAGACTGTTGGTGATCGCCGCGACGTCGCAGCCGAGGGTCGCGGCTGCCGCGGCCGCCGTCGGGACTTTCGATTCGAACACGGTCACGGTGTCCTCGGCGCCCAAAGCGATGAGGGCGCGCTTCACGTTTTTCACCGGTGCAGGAACGGCATCCAGACTCACCGGTCAGTACCCCTGGGCGTCCAGGATCGCGTCTTCCTCTTCCTCCGCCGTCGGCTGCTTCCGCTTCCGGGGAGCCGGACGACGGCGGTTGGCCGCCACCGCGTATTCGGGCGTACTGTCCTCCGCGGCGTCCTGGGCGTCGATTTCCGCGTTGCGCGCCTGTTGCCGCGCCGCGTAGCCAAAGCCCACGAACATCAACACACCAAAAGCAAACCACTGCAGTGAATAGGAGAGGTGAGTTCCTTCTTCCACGGAGGGCTTCGGGAACGGGTACGGCATCGTCGCGGCGGCCGGCGTCTCGGAGGCGAGCTGCCCGTACGCTCCGGTCAGCACGGGATAACCAAGCTGGGCGGCGTAGGCCGGAAGGTCGATGGACGCCAGCTGCCCGTCGGGGGCGCCGCGCTGGAGCTCGGGTTCGCCCGGCTTCAGGCGCACCACCACAGCGACTTCACCCGAGGGCGGTTCCGGAATGGAGTCCGGGCGTCCAGGGGTGTTGTTCCCGATCGGCAACCAGCCGCGGTCAACCACAACCGTCTGCCCGGAATTGAGTTTGAAGGGAACAACCACTTCGTAGCCCGGCTGGCCGTTGAGGGGACGGTTGCGCACGATGCGCTGTCCGTTGACGTCGTAGCGGCCCTTCAATTCAACCTGGGTCCACTCCTTGTCGGCATCCAGCCGGGAAAACTGCGCTTCGGCAGCAGCGAAAGGCAAGGGAGTGGCGGAGTAGTTTGACGTGACGCGGTTGATTTCCGCCAGGGTCTCTGCCCTGCGGTCCATCTGCCAGCGGCCCAGGAACACGCAGGCGGTGGCAAAGATCGCAGCCAGCAACAAATAGCCCAGCCATTTGCTGGAGAAGAGGAAACGGTACATTCAGCTGTCCCTGCCCGGCGCAGCGGCAAGATCCAACGGGACGGTCTCTTTCCATAGGGCCCGGGTCTGCAAGTAGTCTTCCAGCCACAGCCGGTGGTCGTCGCAGGCAAGCCAGATCTTGCGGCGCTCAGGTGTGTGGATCTTGGGGTTGTTCCATAGCAGCTGCCAGGCCGCCCCGGACCTGCAGCCCTTCCTGGAGCACACGGCTGCTGCTGTTTCCGCGGGCCCGGCCCCGCCTCCGGCGAGGTCAAAAATGTTCATGAAGCTGCCCGTTCCTGGCCGTCGTTATCGTCTTCATCCTCAATGAGTTCGCCCTGGAGAACTGTTGGCCCCTCGTCCTCGGCGGCCGCAGGTTCTTCCGGCGCTTCGAGTTCTGCGAGGGGAGCGGAGTCCAGCAGGTAGTCGCTGTGAATCTCTGCTTTGTCACTTCCGTTCGCGATGACCACAGCAATCCATGGCAGGAACACCGCGCCGGCAATCGGCAGCACCTTGAACCAGCCATCAACGACAAACACGAGGATCAGGCAAACCATGCGGATGCCCATTGCCACGGAGTATTTGATCATCCGCTCACGCATTTCTTCGGAGTGCGCTGTAGCGGCGTCCGTGATGCTGTGCACCTGGGCGTTACCGGATCCTGCGTCCGGCTCACCGGGCACCGAATGTCCGGGTCGTTTTGCAAGTGTCACGGCTGTTTGATCACGCTCCCAAGGCTTACTCCAATTCTCTCACCCTCCACAGTGCCGCCCAAACGGAGGCTAAGATCGGAGGCAGTAAAAATCCCGCCCCTCACCGCGGTGCCCCATGCCGCAGAATCCCGGAGCAAACTATGACTGAAGCAGCATCAACGGGCCGCAGCGTCCTGATTACCGGCGGCAACCGAGGCATCGGCCTCGCCATCGCCGAGGCCTTCCTGGCCAACGGTGACAAGGTTGCTGTGACCTTCCGCAGCGAGTCAAAGCTGCCGGAAGGAATCCTGGGCGTCAAGGCCGACGTGACCGATGAGGCTTCCGTGGACGCCGCCTTCAAGGAAGTTGAAGCTGCGCACGGCCCGGTTGAGGTGCTGGTTGCCAACGCCGGGATCACCAAGGACACGCTGCTGCTTCGCATGAGCGAAGATGACTTCACGTCCGTCATCGACACGAACCTGACCGGCGCCTTCCGGGTCATCAAGCGGGCCTCCAAGGGAATGATCCGCCTGCGCAAGGGGCGGGTTGTGCTGATTTCCTCTGTTTCCGGTCTCTACGGCGCACCCGGGCAGATCAACTACTCCGCCTCCAAGGCCGGCTTGGTGGGGATCGCCCGCTCGCTGACCCGCGAACTGGGCGGACGCGGCATCACCGCGAACGTCGTGGCTCCCGGCTTCATCAACACCGACATGACGGCGGAGCTGCCCGAAGCCACGCAGAAGGACTACCTGGCGAAGGTCCCGGCGGGACGGTTCGCCGAGGCCGCTGAAGTGGCGAATGTGGTCCGCTGGATCTCCAGCGAGGAAGCGTCCTACATCTCCGGCGCGGTGATCCCCGTCGACGGCGGTTTGGGCATGGGGCACTGACCTTTTCCTGATTTTCGGCCCGCCGGGGTCTCCCCGCAAAAGGGGGACCTAATGCCCATTACACGCCCTTAGCTCCGGTGTGTAATGGGCATACCGGCGGGTCCCGTGTCCGCGCCGGCCATAAATTGCGGGAAACAACACTAGGAGCTGTCATGGCCGATCTCAATAAGTGGATGCCATCGGACGTACTGGAGCCGTTTCGGCGTTTACTCGAAGGAGATCCCACAATGTCCTCAATGCGCGTGGAGCAGTTCATGGACGGAAACGCCCTCGTCGTGCGCGCGGAAGTGCCTGGCCTTGATCCTGAGAAGGACGTTGACGTTTCCGTTGCGGACGGCATGCTTCACATCAAAACCGAGCGCGAGGAGAAATCCGAACACAAGGGCAAGACCGGATACCGCTCGGAGTTCCGCTACGGCTCGTTCTCACGTAGCGTTGCGCTTCCGCCCGGCGCCCGCGAGGAAGACGTGACGGCAACGTACAAGGACGGTGTCCTGGAGGTCCGCGCTCCGGCGCCGGAACAGCCGCCAACCACTGAGAAGCGCAAGATCCGGATCGATCCCAGCTAAGCCGGGCATAACCACTGCAGGCCGGTTCAACCCCGACTCCCTGCACCGGGACTAGCCCGGACCAGCTTCTTTGTTGACGTCAAACAACTAAAATCTTCCTGTCCGCTGGCATGATGGATGGCGGACCCACAGATTTTGGACGTTTGGAACAAAGGAGCTCGAATGGGATTGCTGGACAACAAGACTGCCGTCGTGACCGGTTCGTCGAGGGGAATCGGCGCGGACGTTGCCAAGCTGCTCGCCGCCGAAGGTGCTGCAGTTGTGGTGAACTACCGCCAGAAGGCCCCGCGGGCCAATAAGGTGGTGGCTGAAATCGAGGCAGCAGGCGGCCGCGCCGCTGCGGTCGGAGCCGACCTCACCACGCAGGAAGGCGTCCAGGCGCTGGCCAGCGCAGCCATGGAGAACTTCGGTTCGCTGGACGTTCTGGTGCTGAACGCTTCGGGCGGCATGGAAACGGGTATGGAAGAGGGCTACGCCCTGAAGCTGAACCGGGACGCCCAGGTCAACATGCTGAACGCCGCCGTGCCCCTGATGCGTGAAGGCTCCCGCGTGGTGTTCGTCACCAGCCACCAGGCCCACTTCATTGATTCCGTTCCCACCATGCCTGAATACGAGCCGGTGGCACGCAGCAAGCGTGCCGGTGAGGATGCCCTGCGCGCCCTCGTACCCAACCTCGCAGAAAAGGGCATCAGCTTCGTGGTGGTTTCCGGCGACATGATCGAAGGAACTGTTACCGCCACGCTGCTTGACCGGTCCAACCCCGGCGCCATCGAGGCACGCCGCGCCGAGGCGGGCAAGCTGTATTCCGTGGCGGAGTTCGCCGCAGAGATCGCCAAGATGGTGACTGCCGACGTCGAGACCGGCCACACCGAATACGCCGGCGGTGCCGACTACTTCGGCAAGGGCGCCGGCCAGGACAGCTGACGCTCCCAGGCGAAAAACAGCAACAAAAAAGGAAGGCCGGGTACCGGCCTTCCTTTTTTGGCTTGCGCCGCCTTCGGGCTAGCGCCGCCGGCGCCTCAGACCGCGGCGATGAACCGCACGGCGTCCAGATACCGAAGATTCACGGCTGCATCGGCGGCAGCACGGACAGCCGGCTTCGCGTTGAAGGCGACGCCGATCCCCGCGGCGCTGAGCATATCCAGGTCATTGGCGCCGTCGCCCACGGCGATGGTGTGCTCCATGGGGATGCCTTCAGCGGCAGCCCACTCGCGAAGGTACTTCTCCTTCGCCGCACGGTCGATCACCGCACCAAGCACCTTGCCGGTCAGCGCGCCGTCGACGATTTCCAGTTCGTTGGCGATCCAGTAGTCCATCCCGAGGTCCTCGGCAATGGGACGCAGGATCTGGTTGAAACCGCCGGATACGACTGCCACGGCATGGCCCGCGGCCTTGAACGCGGCGACGAGGTCCGCGGCCCCTTCACTGAGCTTCACCTCAGCCCGGACGGAATCGACGACGTCGGCCGGCAGCCCGGCGAGGACAGCAACCCGGGCGTGGAGGCTCTGTGCGAAGTCGAGTTCCCCGCGCATGGCCGCCTCGGTGACGGCCGTGACCTCCTCGCGCTTCCCGGCGTAGGCCGCCAGGAGTTCAATGACTTCCTGCTGGATCAGAGTCGAGTCAACATCCATGATGAGGAATTTGCGGGGTGCGTCCCGGAGCGACGCCGGAACGATGGCCGTGTCCATTCCGGTGAAGCCTGCGGCAGCCACCTCATGACGCAGCGCGGTGATCTCGGCGGCGGTGCCGGACGTCACGGACAGATCCGCGGTATACACCTCGAAGCGCTGATCGCCAGTACGGGATTCGGCGGTGAAGGACGCCCCCGATCCGGTCAGCAGGGACCGGAGGTGCTCCAGTTCCGAGGGGGATAATTTCACGCCGTAGCTGACCGCAGTCACGTTCGAACTCATGGCTGCAATCTTAGCCAGCGGGCTCCCGGTGCCCGAATTCGTTGCGTCCCGCCGGCGCGAGGCTTCGCCCCCGGTGGTTCAGTTATCAGTCGGCCCGCGTTTTGTCCTAGTGTCTACTCCTATGAGTGAAGTTCTTGAAATGGCTGCCGTCAGCGTTGTCCGCGGAGCCAAAACGCTCCTCAACAAGGTTGACTGGCAGGTCACAGAGGGCGAGCGTTGGGTAATACTCGGTCCCAACGGTGCCGGCAAGACCACTCTGCTCCAGATCGCGGCCGCCCGGCTACACCCGACGAGCGGCATGGCAGGCATCCTGGAAGAAACTCTGGGCGCCGTTGACGTCTTCGAACTCCGGCCCCGCATCGGCCTGTCCTCGGCCGCACTGGCCAACCAGATCCCCGAGCACGAGAAAGTGCTCAACGTTGTTGTCACTGCCGCCTACGGTGTGACCGGTAGGTGGCGCGAGGGCTACGAGAAGGACGACGAACGCCGTGCCTTCGGGCTCCTGAACGACTGGGGGATGGGTCCGCTCCTGAATCGTACGTTCGCTTCCCTCTCCGAAGGGGAACGCAAGCGCGTCCAGATCGCCCGCGCCCTGATGACGGACCCTGAACTGCTCCTGCTGGACGAACCCGCGGCAGGGCTGGACCTGGGCGGCCGTGAAGACCTGGTGCACCGGCTCAGCGAACTGGCCCGCGACGAAGCTGCCCCCGCCATTGTGCTCGTGACCCACCACCTTGAGGAAGTTCCCCCGGGCTTCACCCACGCGATGCTGATGCGGGATGCCCAGGTTGTTGCAGCCGGCCCCATCACCGAAGTCCTGACGTCCGGGAACCTCAGCGAAACCTTCGGCCTGCCCCTTGATGTGACCGTCAACGCGGGACGCTACACCGCCACCGCACGCCGCTGACCGGCGGCTTCGCGAGCGTGGAGTTACTCAGCGGCGTCCTCATCTTTTTTGCCGGGCTATGGGCCGGAACCATCAACAGTGTGGTGGGCTCAGGCACCCTGGTCACCTTTCCTGTCCTCATCGCCCTCGGTGTTGCCCCGGTAACCGCCTCCATCAGCAACGCCATGGGGCTGGTGGCCGGCAATGCCGCCGGCGCGTGGGGGTACCGGAAGGAACTCGCGGGCCGGGGCAGCCAGCTGCTCAGGCTGCTGCCTGCCTCGCTGCTGGGAGGCATCAGCGGTGCCTGGCTGCTGCTCCACCTTCCCGAAAGGGTGTTCCACTACGCCGCGCCCGTCCTGATTGTGCTGGCCCTGCTGATGGTCGTGTTCCAGCCGCGCCTCCAGCAGTGGGTGCGCAACAGGGAGGAAAACCCGGAGCATGCCATCAAGGACAAACGCCACGGGCTTCTCCTGATCGTGCTGGTCTACCTGGCCGGTGTCTACGGCGGTTATTTCGTGGCGGCCCAGGGCATCCTGCTGGTGGGCATCCTGGGCGTGTTCATGACAGGCACCATCCAGAACGCCAACGCCATGAAGAACATCCTCGTCCTGGGCGTGAACATAGTGGCAGCGGCGTCCTACCTGCTGTTCGCGTTCGGCCGTATCAACTGGACGGTGGTGGCCATCATCGCGGTGAGTTCCCTCATCGGTGGTGTGGTCGGTTCCAAAGTGGGCCGCCGGCTCTCTCCGCCGGTCCTGCGGGGCATCATTTTCGCGCTCGGCCTCGTAGCGCTGGGTGTCATGATCGCGAACCTGTTCAAATGACCGCTGCCATGACGAGCCATCTGCCCTTTGCAATCCCGTTGAAATGACTGCCAGTGACTTTCCACTACCTCCAATCCGCCGATGACCCGAGGGTGTCCGACTACACCAGGCTGACGGACGTCCACCTCCGCAAGGTCCGGGAGCCCGCCGAGGGCATGTACATCGCGGAATCATCGCGTGTCCTCCGCCGGGCCCTGGCAGCCGGACACCGGCCGCGGTCCTTCTTCCTTGCCGAGAAATGGCTGGACGACCTGGCCGATGTCTTTGAGCAGTTCCCGGAGGTGCCGGCCTACATCGGCAGCGCTGCCCTGCTGGAAGACATCACCGGATTCCACCTGCACCGCGGCGCCATGGCGGCGATGCACCGTCCGGCGCCGGTTCCGCTCCCGGAGCTCCTTGCAGGGGCCCGCCGGGTAGCTGTCCTCGAAGACATCGTGGACCATACGAATGTCGGCGCCATCTTCCGCTCCGCGGCTGCCCTGGGCGTGGATGCCGTCCTGGTCTCACCCCGCTGCGGCGACCCGCTCTACCGGCGCAGCGTCCGGGTGAGCATGGGCACCGTCTTCCAGGTTCCGTGGGCACGCCTGGAGTCCTGGCCGGACGATCTGGGGGCCCTCCGGGAGCAGGGTTTCACCGTGGCGGCGATGGAGCTCACCAGCGACGCCGTGGACCTCGACGACCTGGCCGGCCGGAATCCGGACAAGCTCGCCCTGGTGCTGGGAACCGAGGGCGCCGGGATGAGCCCGGAGACGCTCGCCGCCGTCGACCTCGCCGTCAAGATCCCCATGCGGCGGGGCGTCGACTCGCTCAACGTCGCGGCGGCCTCCGCCGTCGCCTTCTGGGAGCTCCGCCCGCGGGACTGAGGCCGTTTGCGCCGGGGCGCCCTCCGGTTCGTGCCGGCGCGCGGATTAGGCTAGGATTGAGTGTTGGTCTGGACACCCGGCGATTCACTGTTACCGCATTTCGCTGTCACTGCGTTTCACTTCGGTTTTCCGCGGCCGCATCCCATTCATACCTGGCAGCTGGCAAAATCCAGCTGTGCGAACAAAGGTCCCATTATGAAGTCTGATATCCACCCGAAGTACGAAGCTGTTGTTTTCAACGACCTGGCTTCCGGCGTCAAGTTCCTGACCAAGTCCACCGTGTCTTCCAAGAAGACCATCGAGTGGGAAGACGGAAACACCTACCCGGTCATCGACGTCGAAATCTCCTCCGAGTCCCACCCGTTCTACACGGGCAAGCAGCGCATCATGGACTCCGCAGGCCGCGTCGAGCGCTTCAACGCTCGCTTCAAGGGCTTCGGCGGCAAGAAGTAACAACTTCTCCCCAAGGTCAATTGGAAAAGCCCGCACCTTCCGAACTTCCGGAAGGTGCGGGCTTTTGCGTTGATGGGGCAGGATGGGAAGCATGACACTCCCTCCCTTTGAGCCCGGTTCCGTGGACGGAACGCACGACGGCGGCGGTCGGCGCCACGGTGAGTACAAGGTCCCGGGCGGCAAGCTTGTTGTGGTGGATTTCGACGTCGTCGGCGGCCGGTTTGCACACGTTTCCGTCAGCGGTGACTTCTTCCTGGAACCGGACGAGGCGCTGCTGGACATCAACCGTGCGCTGACAGGCCTCCCGGAGACAACGGCCGCGGCGGACATCTCCGCCGCCGTGACCGACTCGCTCCCCGAAGACGCCGTGCTGTTCGGGTTCTCGGCGGACGCCGTCGCCGTCGCCGTCCGCAGGGCCCTCGCGAAGGCCACCGGGTGGGCGGACCACCACTGGAATGTCATCGCCCCGTCCGTGCTGCCGACCCACCTCAACGTTGCCTTGGACGAGGTCCTCACCGAGGAGGTCGGTGCCGGACGGCGCAATCCCACCCTGAGGTTCTGGGACTGGGAGGAACCGTCGGTGGTGATCGGCAGCTTCCAGTCTGTCCGGAACGAGATCCACCCGGAGGGCGTCGCCCGGCACGGCATCAGCGTGGTGCGCAGGATCAGCGGCGGGGGAGCGATGTTCATGGAGGCGGGCAACTGCATCACTTACTCGCTGTATCTGCCCCAGACGCTGGTGGACGGCATCAGTTTCGCCGACTCCTACGCGTTCCTGGACGCCTGGGTCATGGCCGCGTTGGAGAAACTGGGAATTTCCGCCTTCTACGTCCCGCTCAATGACATTGCCACGGACCAGGGCAAGATCGGCGGGGCGGCCCAGAAGCGCCTGGCCAATGGCGGCATGCTGCACCACGTCACCATGAGCTATGACATCGACGCCGACAAGATGGTGGAAGTCCTGCGCATCGGCAAGGAAAAGCTCTCCGACAAGGGCACCACCAGCGCCAAGAAGCGCGTGGATCCGTTGCGCCGGCAGACCGGACTGGCCAGGGCGGAAATCGTCGAGGCCATGATGGAGGTCTTCATCAGCCGGTATGGGGCGACACCTTCGGTCCTGAGCGACGTGGAACTAGCCGCGGCCCGCGACCGGGTGGCGGCAAAGTTCGGGACCGAGGAGTGGTTGCACCGGGTGCCTTAGGGAACTTCTACCCCCGGGGGCCTATGCGTCCAGCGGTTGTGAATTCAGCGCTTGTGCGTTCAGGGCACGGTGCAGGTGGCTCCGCTGCTCGATGATGATGCGGCGGAGCGCCCGCGGTGCCTCCGGGTGGCCGGCAAGCCAATCGTCGGCGCGGACAAGGACCGGGTGTTCCTCAGGCAGGCCGGTGCCGAGGTCCTGGGCCGCGGGGAACAGGCCGCGGACAATGCGGCTGGCGATCTCGATGCTGCGCTCCGCCCAGACCTCTTCCAGGCAGTTGAAGTACGGGTCCACAAACGGGTCCAGCAGTCCGTCCGGGGCCGTGTTGAAGCCGGCGATCATGGCGCTGAGCAGCTGGTTGGAGAGTGAGGTGCCTTTGACGGCCGCGTCCCAGGCAGCTGCTTTGACGGCGGCATCGGGACGGGCTGCGAGGGCAGTGGCGTGGCCCGCACGGCCGGAAGCGGTGGTGTCGCGTGCAAGTTCGGCGTCCAGTTCGGCCTCCGCTGCCTGCCCGTGGGCCGCCAGGGCGTGCCACAGGCTCCAGCGCAGCTCCGGGTCGACGGCAAGCCCTTCGATCACCGTTGTGCCGTCCAGGATCCCGCGCACCAGGTCAAGCCTTCCTGGGGCCCGCCTGCTGGTGGTGGCGAGTGTCCTCGCCCAGGCCAGTTGGTGGTCGGAGCCGGGCTTGGCCGCGCTGAATTCGCGGGCGGCCACCGCCAGGAACCCGTCCCGGACGGCAGCCCGTTCCGCAGCCGGGACGTAGCGTTCGATGGCAGTCGAGGCGTTCCCCAGCACGTTCAGCAGGACACCGATGCCCGTTTCAGCCGGGCCGAACTTCTCCACCGCCGCAACGTAGCGCTCAGCCGGCGCCACGGCATCGCGTGCTGCATCCCAGAGCGCCGTCCAGCAGAGCGCCCGTGCCATCGGATCCGGCAATGCGCTGAGGGACGCGCGGGCCGTCTCTTCCGAGCGGGGGTCAAACCGCACCTTCGCGTAGCTGAGGTCCTCGTCGTTGACCAAAAGGAGCGCCGGTGCGGGCTTGCCCTCGAGCTCCGCGACGACACTACGTCCGCCGGCCAGGTCCGTTTCAACGCTGTCCACCCGGACCAGCGCGCCGTCGGCATCGAAATCATAGAGCCCGATCCGGAGCCGGTGCGGCCGGAGTTCCAGGCGTCCCGTGGCGGGGTCCACGGCATCCTGGACGAGGGCCACTTTGCCGAGCACGCCGTCGTGCTCCTCAATTTCGGCGCTGATGGTGGAGATCCCCGAGGTCTGCAGCCATTGCCGTGCCCAGAGCGCAAGGTCACGGCCGGAGGCGGCGCCCAGGGCGTCCAGCAGGTCGGCCAAGGTGGTGTTGCCGTACTCGTGGTCGCGGAAATACTTGCGGGAGCCGGCGATGAACGCGTCAAAACCGACGTACGCCACCAGCTGCTTGAGCACGGAGGCGCCCTTGGCATAGGTGATGCCGTCGAAGTTCTGCTTGGCCGCCTCAAGGTCCGGGATGTCGGCGACGATCGGGTGCGTGGTGGGCAGCTGGTCTTGGACGTAGGCCCACGCCTTGCGGTTGTTGGCGAAGTTCACCCAGGCCGTGTCCCAGTCCGTAGCGCGGTCCACGCCCAGGGTTCCCATGTAGTCGGCGAAGGACTCCTTGAGCCAGAGGTCATCCCACCAATGCATGGTCACAAGGTCGCCAAACCACATGTGCGCCATCTCGTGCAGCAGCGTGTTGGCTCGGCCCTGGTACTGCGAGTCGGCGGCCCGGGACGTGAACACGTAGTTCTCGGTGAAGGTGACCAGTCCGGGGTTTTCCATGGCGCCCAGGTTGTATTCGGGCACGAAGGCCTGGTCGTATTTGCCCCAGGGGTACGGGTAGTCGAAGAGGTTGTTGAAGAATCCGAGCCCTTGCTTGGTGAGCTGGAACAGACGCTCAGTGTCAAAGGATCCGGCCATGGAAGCACGGCAGTACAGCGCCAGCGGCACGTTCAGCGCAGTACCGTCGTCCAGCGTTCCGCTCCATTGGTCCTCCGCCTTGAAGTACGGGCCCGCCAGGACCGTGGTGATGTAGGTGGACATCCGGCCCGTCGGGGCAAAGTCCCAGCGGCTCGTCGCGGGATCGCTGGTCAATTGGGTGCGGCCGGCCTCCGCGCTGTTCGAGGCGACCTGCCAGTCCGAGGGCGCCATGACGTGGAACGTGAACTCCGCCTTCAGGTCCGGCTGTTCAAAGTTCGCGAACACCCGCCGGGCATCCGCAGGCTCGTACTGGGTGTACAGGTAGCACTTGCCGTCCGCGGGATCGAAGAAGCGGTGCATGCCTTCGCCCGAGGTGCTGTAGAGGGCCGTCCCGGTGACGGTTACCTGGTTTTCGGCCTGCAAGTTGTCCAGCCTGATCCGTGCTCCGTCCGCAACGTCCGCGACAGACAGCCCTTTGCCGTTGAGGAAAACGCTGTGGACTTCGCTGCCGATGAAGTCCAGGAACGTGGACCCGCCGGGTTCCCGCGCCGAAAAGTCGATGACGCTGCGGCTCGTGTATCCGGGGACGTCCGGATTCGGTGCCTGGCGCACGTCGAGTGAAACGTCGTAGCTGTGGGTGGTGATCAGGGCTGAGCGATCGGACGCTTCATCGCGTTGCAGGTTCTCATTCGACACCAAGCTATTTAATCATGGGCCCGGGGCGATGATCAGGACGGCGGCGCCAAGGCCCAGTACGGCGATGAGCAGCCACGCCGCGAGTGCCGCCAGGAGTTCCCTGGCGCCGGTGTGGAGCAGCGTCTGCACGCGCGCAGCCGAGCCCAGGCCGAAGAGCGCGATACCCAGGAGCAGGTCCTGCACCGCGGCAGCCGCCTCCAGCCAGCCTGCGGACAGCCAGCCGGTGGAGCGCAACGCCACCATGGCCATAAAGCCGATCACGAACAGCGGAACGACGGGCGGCAGCCGCAGCTCCGCGCCGTCGGCTTCCGGTGCCGGCACAGGCAATTCAGTCGGCCCGGGACGGTGCGGCCCGGATCTGCTCGGGCCAGATCCGGCTTCGCCGGGACCGGTGCGGGGGCTCCGGCCCATCACCGCCCGCTGGTGGAGGCCCGCGGCCGCCACCATGGGCGCCAGGAGGATCACCCGGGTCAGCTTCACGACGACGGCGATCGCCAGGGCGCCGGTTCCGGCCGTCTGCGCGGTGGCCACAACCTGGCCGACGTCATGCACCGATGCGCCGGTCCAGGCGCCGAATACTTCCGGGGTGAGCTGCAACGGGTGCAGCAGCAGGGGCAGCACGCCGATGGCCAGGGTCCCGCAGAGGGTAACCAGTGCCACGGGCAGGACGGTGTCCACGTGGCGGATCCTGCGGACTGCGGCCATCGCACCTATGGCGGAGGCGCCGCAGATGGAGAACCCGGTGGCGATGAGCAGCGAGGCGTCGCGGGTCAGGCGGAACATCCGGGCTATCCCGTAGGTTCCTGCGAAGCTCGCCAGCACTACCGCGGTGATCAGCAGCAGCGCCTGCCAGCCGAGGCCCAGGACATCCATGACGCTGACTTTGAGCCCCAGGACCACGATGCCTGCCCGCATCATGTGCTTCCCGGCGAAGTCGAGCCCGACCCGTGCCCCTCCCGCTGCCCAGGTTGCGGTGCCGGGCAGGTTCGCGGCGAGCAGCCCCAGCCCGACGGCGACGGTCATGGCAGGCAGGACCGGCACCAATGCGTGTACGGTAAAGGCCACCCCGACGGCGAAAACCGCCGTGAGCAGTCCCGGCACCTGGGGTGGAACCGGCACGAAGATCCGTCCCTTGGGGACGGCGGGGAATCTGGGCAGTGGCACTCACCTACCTTGCCGGAACAGTGCTGCAAAACACGAACCGGGAGTGGTGCTTCCAACACGCCACAATGGGTGCCAGTAATGAATTCGAAACAAAAAGGTGGTTGGCTAATGACCATGTCTGACCTATTCCAGGATTACTCCGAGGCCGCCGGCCGCACAGGCGCCTACGACGAGATGTTTGCCCCCGGCCAGAAAGCCAGGAAGTCCTACGGACAGGTCGCAGGGGCGCTCCGTGAGCTGTCCCTCGCTGACGTCAGTGCCCGCGCCGACTCGATGGCGCGGACGTTCCTGGACCGCGGCGTCACCTTCGACTTCGCCGGGGAAGAGCGGCCGTTCCCGCTGGACATCGTGCCCCGGGTGATCCCTGCCGATGAGTGGAGCGTCCTCGAACAAGGAGTTGCGCAGCGGGTGCGCGCGCTGGAAGCCTTCCTCAACGACGTCTACGACAAGATGACGGTGGTTGCCGACGGCGTCATCCCGCGCCAGCTCGTCACGACGAGCGCCCACTTCCACCGCGCGGTGCACGGCTTCCAGCCGGCGGGCGGCGTGCGCGTCCACATCTCCGGGATCGACGTCGTCCGTGACGCCGCGGGAACCTTCCGCGTGCTGGAAGACAACGTGCGCGTGCCCTCGGGCGTGAGCTATGTGCTGGAAAACCGTCGGGCCATGGCCAAGGGCCTGCCCGAAGCCTTCGGCCAGCAACTGATCCGTCCCGTCGAGGAGTACCCCCGGCGGCTGCTTTCCGCGCTCCGCAAGACCGCACCGTCCGGCGTCGACGACCCCACGGTGGTGGTGCTCACTCCCGGCGTGTTCAACAGTGCATACTTCGAGCACACCCTGCTGGCCGGCCTCATGGGCGTGGAGCTCGTGGAGGGCCGCGACCTTATCTGCCGCGGGAACAGGGTCTACATGCGGACCACCGCCGGCGAACAGCGCGTTGACGTCATTTACAAGCGGATCGACGACGAGTTCCTCGATCCGCTGCAGTTCCGGGCTGATTCCATGCTCGGCTGCCCCGGCCTGGTGAATGCCGCCCGCGCGGGCGGCGTCACCATCGCCAACGCGGTAGGCAACGGTGTGGCGGACGACAAGCTCGTCTACAGCTATGTGCCTGACCTGATCCGCTACTACCTCAACGAGGAACCTGTGATCGCGAACGTGGACACGTTCCGGCTGGAGGAAAAGGAAGCGCGTGAGCACGTCCTGGACCGGCTCGATGAGCTCGTGGTCAAACCCGTGGACGGCTCCGGCGGCAAGGGCCTGGTCATCGGGCCCGATGCGTCCAAGGACGAACTGGGGGCGCTGCGTAAGCGCGTCATTGCCGATCCCCGCGGCTGGATTGCCCAGCCGGTCCTGCAGCTGTCTACGGTTCCCACCCTTAGCGGTGATAAGTTTGGCCCTCGGCACGTTGACCTGCGGCCGTTCGCCGTCAACGACGGCGACGACGTGTGGGTGCTTCCGGGGGGACTGACCCGCGTCGCCCTCAAGGAGGGCTCGCTGATCGTGAATTCCAGCCAGGGCGGCGGTTCCAAGGACACCTGGGTGCTGTCGGACTCGCTGCAGGTTCCGGTCGAAGCCCTGCCGAGGCCCTCGATCACGGTCCGCGAACGGGTCTCGGTCTGGCCGGTCGAAAGCAACTGGCGCGACCGCCAGACGGAGCAGCAGCAGTGACCCGCCGGTCCCCGGTGCAGCCCGCATCAATTTCGTCTTTTATGTTTGTGCAGATTTCGGACCCGCAGGAGGTAGCCGCACATGCTTAGCCGTATTGCCGAGTCCCTTTTTTGGATCGGCCGCTATGTCGAGCGGGCGGATGGCACCGCCCGCATCCTGGATGTCCACCTTGAGCGGCTCAACCACCTGCCCACGGAGGAGCGTGACAGTGTTGCGCGGGAACTCCTGGCGGTCATGGGAGCCCGGCCCGACAGTGAAGAATTCGGCCTCGAGGAGCTGCTGCACGCCCTCGCCTATGACAAGCAGAGCGCCACGTCCATCGCCGGCTCGCTGGGTGCTGCCCGCGAGAACGCACGCCGTGCCCGCGAAACGGTTTCCTCCGGCCTCTGGGAGAGCCTGAACACCACGTACTACGGCCTGAACCAGCACCGCAAGGACGTGGTGGGCACATACCGGTTCTGCCACTGGGTGCTGGAACGGACTGCCATGGTGAGCGGCCTGGCGGACACCACGGTCAGCCATGACGACAGCTGGCTGTTCCTGGCGCTCGGACGCTCCCTCGAACGCGCCGACATGACGGCCCGGATGCTCTCGACCCGCGATGTGCTTTCCGCGGGCATGTCGTGGGTGAACATGCTCCGCTGCGCGGGCGCGTATGAATCCTTCCTGCGGACCCGCCGGGCTGCCTTCGGTGACCAGCATGCCGCCGAGTTCCTGCTGCTGGACCGGCTGTTCCCGCGGTCCATTGTCTATGCACTTCGGGATGCCGATGATTGCCTGGCGAAACTTGATCCCTCCGCCCAGCGCGTCGGCTTCATTAATGACGCGCGCCGGATCGTGGGCCAGGCGCGCACCTTCCTGGAGTTCCACCGCACGGACGACCTCATGTCCGAACTGCCGGAGCACATGGAGCGCGTCCAGAAGGCTGTGTCGCAGGCTTCCGACGCCATTTCCCGTAAGTACTTCAATCAGGCGGACGAACTGGCCTGGGTGGGAGAAGTTTCATGACCCGGCTGAGCATCATCCACAAGACCGGCTACAAATACAACAAGCGCGTCACGCTCTCGTACAACGAGGCCCGCATGACGCCGCTGACGGATCCGCAGCAGGTGGTCCTGGAATCGTCCATGAAGGTTGCGCCGTCGCAGGCCGCCATCAGCAGCTACCGCGACTACTGGGGAACCAGGGTCACCGCCTTCGACATGCAGATGCCGCACGAGTACCTCGAGGTGGTTGCCACCACCACGGTCGAAGTCCACCGCGCCGAACGTATCCCGGCGGAGGGCGACATCGTCTCCTGGGACCTGCTGCAGGCGCCTGAGACACTCAACCAGTTCAGCGACTGGATCCCGCAGTCCCGGCTCAGCGGCCCGGGTGACGAAGTCCTCGGCATCATTCCCGGCGTCGTCGAAGGCAAGAACCCGCACGAGGCCGCCATGGCCATCTTCGAGTGGATGCGCGGGGAGATGACCTACATGACGGGCTCCACCGGGGTCACAACCAACGCTGCCCAGGCATGGGGCCAGCGCCAGGGCGTCTGCCAGGACCTGGCGCAACTCGCCGTCGGCGCGCTTCGCAGCTGCGGGATCCCCGCGCGGTATGTTTCCGGTTACCTTCACCCGCGTTCGACGGCGGACATCGGCGAGACGGTTGCCGGGCAGTCCCACGCGTGGCTTGAGTGGTGGGACGGTGCATGGCGCAGCTGGGATCCCACCAACCACAAACCGGCCGGTGACTTCCACGTCACAGTGGCACGTGGCCGCGACTACCGCGATGTGCCGCCGCTGAAGGGAATCCTGTCAGGCGGCGGGGGATCGGCACTTAACGTGAGCGTGGAAATCACACGCCTGGCGTAGTTATTCGTACGCTGACCGGGTGGTGTCGTCGAGCGGTGTCCACCAGGTCAGCGGGGGAGTGCGTTCCGTGGTCAGGGCTGTCAAGGTTTTCTGACCCGGCCGGTTTTCGGCCTGCAGGGGCAGATATGGCCGGCTCCGCCCCGCAGAAAGCCTTAACGGTATTCTTGCCTCACACCGCCGGTGCGGACGGATGCGGTCAGGAGTTGGGTTGTGAACATGCACGCCAGTGGCGACGGTCCCGAGCGATACACGGCAGCGAGCGGCCAGAGGATCGAAGACCTGCTCAAGGATTTCGTCTCCCGGGCCGGTGAACTCCTCCAGTTCCAGGAACGCATGGGCGGGCTTCTCGAAGCGGTGGTGGCTGTTGCGGAGGATCTGAGCCTCGACGCAGTCCTGGAGCGTGTGGTCCAGTCCGCCTGCCAATTGCTGCATGCACGCTACGGGGCACTGGGGGTCATCGGGGATGACCGCGCCCTCAGCCCATTCATTACAGTCGGGATTAACGACGAACTCGCCCATCGGATTGGTCCTCTTCCCACGGGCCACGGCGTACTGGGACTGTTGATCTCGGATCCGCGTCCGCTGCGGCTCCATGACCTGCGTCGCCATCCGGAAGCGTACGGCTTTCCCGAACACCACCCGCCCATGCAGTCATTCCTCGGGGTTCCGGTCCGTGTACGCGATGTTGTCTTCGGAAACCTGTATCTGACTGAAAAGGAGGGCGGCGGTGATTTTACGGTGGAAGATGAGGAACTCGCCGTTGCCCTTGCGGCCGCTGCCGGTGTGGCCATTGAAAACGCGAGGCTTTACGATGACGCCAGGCGCCGGGCACAGTGGCTGGAAGCCTGCATGGACGTGTCCGGACTGATGCTGGGACGTGATCCGGCCTCGTCCTCCGGCGGCCTCGACCCAATTGCCGGAAGGGCCCTTCGGGAATCCGTTTCCCGGCTGGCGTTGATCGTGGAACCGTCCGCTGACGGTGTCGGCTATGTGGTTGCCGGGGCCAGCGGGAAAGACTCCGAGCTGTTTTCCGGCCTCCCGTTGTCCCTGGAATCGCAGGAACTTAAGGGTGTACTTGCCGGCGGTGAACCGCTGCTCGTGGATAACGCCGCTGACGTCCTGGGAGTCCTGGAGGGGACCCTGGCCGGTCCGCTCCTCGCCGTGGCGCTGAGCACCCAGGGTGCGCACCACGGAGTACTCCTGCTGGTGCGGGACTCCGGCGCCGGACCCTACAGCCGGACTGACGTCGAGATGGGCGCGGTTTTCGGCTCCCATGTGGCCTTGGCGCTTGAGCTCGCCAGGGTGCACCGGCTGCGGGAAGAGCTCCTGGTCTTTACCGACCGGGACCGTATTGCGCGCGATCTCCATGACCTCGTCATCCAGCGGCTCTTCGCCGCGGGCCTGAGCGTCCAAAGCCTGAACCGCTTCACTCAGGAAGACCTGGCCCTGGCGCGGATCCGCGCCGTCACCGGGGAACTGGATGAGGCCATCCGCAGCCTCCGCGACACCATCTACTCGCTCAGGACCGGCAATGGGGATACCGAGCTGCTCAGCGGCCGCCTCCGGCGCGTCACGAGGAACGCTGCCAAGTCGATGACGTTCACCCCCGGGCTGAGCCTGGAAGGCCCGGTCGACGCCGTCCTCCCGGACAAGGCCAACCATGTGGTGGCGGTGGTTTCGGAGGGCCTCAGCAACGCCATCCGCCACTCGGGGGCGGACTCCATCGACGTGTCAGTCTCAGCCCTGAACGGCAGGATGACCATCCTGGTCACTGACAACGGCGGCGGCCTGAAGGGCTCGGCAAAGCGCAACGGACTGAACAACATGGAGGAACGTGCCAGGATGCTGGACGGCACCTGCACCATCACGAGCGCTCCCGACGCCGGAACAAGCCTGGAGTGGTCAATTCCGCTTTAGCCCCGGCGCCCGTCGGTGTCGTGGCCCGGTGAGTAGGCGGCGGAATGGGCCGCGCCGGTGGTCCCAGCGGCGGAGGGGGCAGGCATCGCATTGTTGGCGATATAGACAGCCGCCTGCGTTCGCCGTTCAAAGCCCAATTTGGCCAGCAGCGACGACACGTAGTTCTTGACGGTCTTCTCCGCCAGGAACATTTCGGCCGCGATCTGCCGGTTGGTGAGCCCGCCCCCCACCAGCTCCAGCACACGCCGCTCCTGCGGTGTCAGTCCTGCAATCCTGGGGTCCACCTGCGGGGGCGTGACCAGGCTCTCCACTACGCTGGCGGCCACGCCGTCGTCGAACAGTGAGTCGCCGGCGGCCGCTCGGCGAAGCGCCCCAATAAGGTCGGTGCCGCCGATTTCCTTCAGGACATAGCCTCGCGCGCCGGCGAGGACGGCAGCGCGCAGCGCCTGCTCGTCGTCGAAGCTGGTGAGGATCAGGCAGTTCAGGTTCCGGTCCACAGACCGGACGTCCCGGCAGACCTCGATGCCCGTACCGTCCGGAAGGCGGGCATCGAGCACGCTGACATCGGGGTGCAGCGCCGGAATGTGCCGGGTCGCCTCAACGGCGGAACCGGAACTGCCCACCACTTGGAAGCCCTCGCCTTCAAGGAGCTCCTGCAGCCCCCGCCGGACAAGTTCGTGGTCATCCAGGATGAAGACGCTGATCAGGTCAGTGTCTACGCCCTCGGCGGAGGAACCCGGGTTTGCCCTGGCAATCATGCTCCTCCTGTCCGGCGGCCGGAGCTGCCAATATCGGTCCGCAGCCATCAGGCTGGTGCGGACAATTCCCATTATGTCTCCCCACGCCCAGTTTCCGTCGCCCGGCCCTGCAATTCTGGTAGACCGTTTTGCGGGCAACAAGGCTCCTTGGACCAAGCGCGCGTGTCTTTCGACCCTACCCGAGCCCCGTCCCGGCACACATCCTTGAAGTACACTTGGCGGCTTGGCCGTTGGGCTCCCGTCAAGATCGCCCGCGAAAGGGGAAGACATGAACGGGGCCAGGGACATCCGGACGATTGTTGTCGGCGTGGATGGTTCCGATACCTCGGTGGAAGCGCTGAAGCAGGCCCAAGGGCTGGCGGTGCACCTCGGAGCGCAGCTTGTGGCGCTGGCGTGCTGGGATTACCCGCCCGTGCACGACGGCTACGTGGCCATGGGGATCGACGACTTCGACGTGCGTGCCGGCGAAATCCTCCTGGAATCAATAGCGAAGGCCTTTGGCGCGCAGACGCCCCCGAACGTGGAAACCCGGCTGGTACAGGGACGCCCCCGGCATACCCTCATTGATGCCAGCAGGACCGCCGACATGCTGGTGGTGGGCAGACGCGGCCACGGAGGCTTCGGCGGGCTGCTGCTGGGCTCAGTGAGTTCTGCCTGCGTGGCCCACGCCCATTGCCCCGTACTCGTGGTGCACACGCCGGAAAAGCACTGATCCAGTGGTGCACACGCCGGAAAAGCACTGATCCAGGCTGTTCTCCGGCCGATCTCTTCACGAAGGCTGCCCGTCTACCCGATGCCGCGCGTCGCCTACCAGGGACTCGGCTTGTAGTCCTTGAGGAAGACACCGTACTGGTCTTCGCCTTTTTCGCCCATGACGATCGGATCGTAAACCCTGGCGGCGCCGTCCACGAGGTCCAGCGGCGCATGGAATCCTTCTTCCATGAGCCGGACCTTTGTGAAGTGCGGCCGCTCATCGGTGATCCACCCGGTGTCCACCGCGGTCATGAGGATGCCGTCGGAATCGAGCATTTCCTGCGCACTTGTCCGGGTCATCATGTTCAGCGCAGCCTTGGCCATGTTCGTGTGCGGGTGACCGGGGCCCTTGTAGGCCCGGGAAAACTGGCCCTCCATAGCGGAGACGTTCACGATGTACTTCCGGTGCGCGGTGGACCGCTTCATGGCAGCACGCAGCCGGCTCACCAGCAGGAAAGGCGCCGTCACGTTGCAGAGCTGCACTTCAAGCATCTCCAGTGGATCCACTTCGTCCACCACCTGCGTCCAGCTGTTGATGGTTGCGAGGTCCGGAACCAGGCCGCCGGCGTCAATGGCCGTGCCCGAGGCAATCCGCTCCAGCGACGCGGACCCCGTGGACAGGGCGAGGGAGGTGATGGCATCTCCGGCGAGGACGGGGTGCTCCATGACGCTGCTGGCCAGGGCCAGGGGATGTTTGTCATGGGCGTGGCCAAACGTCACCAGCTCCGGGCCGCCGTTCACTGCTTCAAGGGCTGCGGGCAGGGGCTCATCCTCGGCGTCAACCAGCGGCTTGTAGGCGTTGCCGGACCGGCGGACAGTCTGGGCCGCATTGTTGATGATGATGTCCAGCGGGCCTGCAGCGTCAAGGGAATCAGTCAGAGCCATTACCTGGGACGGATCACGGAGATCGATGCCCACAATCCTGAGCCGATGGAGCCAGTCACCGCTGTCCTCCATGGCCGCGAACCGTCGGGCCGCATCCTTCGGAAAACGCGTGGTGATGGTGGTGTGCGCACCGTCCCGGAGCAGACGCAGGGCGATGTACATGCCGATTTTGGCCCGGCCGCCCGTGAGCAATGCACGGCGGCCCGTGAGATCTGTGCGGGCGTCGCGCTTGCTGTGGCTGAATGCAGCACATTCAGGGCACAGTTGGTGGTAGAAGGCGTCCACCTGGGTGTAGTGCTTCTTGCAGATATAGCACGGGCGGGACCGGATCAGGTGCCCGGCAACGTTGCCCGTGGCGGATGGTTCCAGCTTGTTTCCCCGGGTTTCGTCATCGATCCGGTCCGGAGCTGCGGTGGCAGTCTGCGCGATGATTGCACGGTCCGCTTCGGCGATCAGGTCACGCTTGGTGACCCGGCGATGGCGCTTGACGGCCTTGAACATCTTGCCGGTGGCGCGGCGTACCGAGACGTAGTCAGGGTGTTCCTCGTCGTAGGCGTGGATGGTGTTAAGAACCTTGAGGCAGGCCTGGATGTCCTCAGGCGTCAAATCGGGGGAGTTCATTGTTCCAATTTTACAGCCTGCGGATCCTCCGGCCCGCCTCAGGGTTCACTGCAGTCTGGGCTCAGGGGGTCGTCGTGATGGACTCCTTGTCGGGGACAGTCACACCCACGGCCGCGGCCTGAGCTTCGCCCACCTTCTCCATGGAATCCCGGGCCTCCGGCCAGTTCTGCGTTGCCGCCTTCACCGCGTTGGGGACCAGGTGCAGGTTGGCAGCTGACAGCGCGCGCTCGGCTTCGTCGGGCTCAGGGACCTCCTGGCCCTTGGACAGCACGGTGATGCCCGAGTCCGTCACCTTGAATCCACGTGCGCGGTCACGTTCCGGATCCAGGCCGATCGCAGCACCCGCGGGCACCTTGACGTTCTTGTCGATGATGGCGCGATTCACCACAGCACCCTCGCCGATCTGGACCTTATCCATCAGGACCGAATCCACGACGCGGCTTGCCGTTCGGACGTAGACATCGTTGGACAGGACCGAGCCCTCCACGATGCCGCCAGAGATGACCACGCCGCTGGCAACGATCGAGTCAAGGGCCGTTCCCACAGTGTTGTTGTCGCCGCGGACGAACTTGGCGGGCGGGGAGATGCTCTGCCGCGTATAGATGGGCCATTCGGAGTTGTACAGGTTGAACACCGGGAGGGGCGAGATCAGGTCCATATGGGCGTCGTAGAAGGAGTCGATGGTACCGACGTCACGCCAGTATGTGCGGTCCCGCTCGGTGGAGCCCGGAATGTCGTTGAGCGTGAAGTCGTAGACACCTGCCTCACCCTTGTTGACGAAGTACGGAATGATGTCGCCGCCCATGTCGTGCTTGGTGTCGAGGCGCTCGGCGTCAACGTGCAGCGCATCCACCAGGGCATCGGCGTCGAAAACATAATTGCCCATCGAGGCGAGGAACTGGGTGGGATCCGCGGCCAGTCCGGGAGTCGAGGCAGGCTTCTCCACGAAAGCTGCGATCTTCTGCGGATCCTGCTGGTCAACCTCGATGACGCCGAACTGGTTGGCCATGTTCAGCGGCTGGCGCACGGCAGCAACGGTGGCCTTGGCACCGCTCAGAACGTGCTGCTCCACCATCTGGGCGAAGTCCATCCGGTAGACGTGGTCCGCACCGACCACAACAACGATGTCGGGGTTGGCGTCATGGATCAGGTTCAGCGACTGGTAGATGGCGTTGGCGCTGCCCAGGAACCAGCTCTTGCCCACGCGCTGCTGGGCGGGGACGGACGCGACGTAGTTTCCCAGCTGCGTGGACATTCGCCACGTTTCGGAAATATGCCGGTCCAAGCTATGGGATTTGTATTGCGTAAGCACCACGATCTGTAAGTAGCGCGAATTGACGAGGTTGGACAGCGCAAAGTCAATTAGCCGGTAGCTCCCGGCAAAGGGCACGCCGGGTTTGGCCCTGTCAGCCGTCAATGGCATTAGACGGTTTCCCTCGCCGCCCGCGAGGACAATAGCCAGGACTTTCTTATTCAACGGCATGGTGATAACTCCCTGTACGCCTTCGTAACTCCCCAAAGATCCGGCACGCCCGGATTCCTTCACACTAGAACAGATACGCCGTAAGGACTACCTTGGGTATCGTGCGAATAGACATTGTGACTAAAGAGTTCCCGCCTGAGATTTACGGCGGCGCCGGGGTCCATGTGGCTGAATTGAGCCGTGTGCTGGCCAACCATGTGGATTTGCAGGTGCGGGCCTTCGGGGCGCCCCGGGATCCCGATTACCACGGGGCGAAGGTGACGTCCTATTCGGTTCCGGAGGACCTGGGTGCCGCCAACGCGGCCGTCCAGACCCTCGGAGTGGACCTGCGCATCGTCCCCGACATCGCCGGTGCCGACCTGGTGCATTCGCACACGTGGTACGCCAACATGGCCGGCCACCTGGCCTCGCTGCTGCACGGCATCCCGCATGTGCTGAGCGCCCACAGCCTTGAGCCGCTTCGGCCGTGGAAGGCAGAACAGCTCGGCGGCGGCTACGCCCTGTCCTCCTGGGTGGAAAAAACCGCGTATGAGGCCGCCGCGGCCATCATCGCCGTGTCCGAAGGGATGCGCCAGGACATCCTCCGCAGCTACCCCAAGGTCGATCCGGCCAAGGTCCGCGTGGTGCACAACGGCATCGACGTCGAGCTTTGGCAGCGCGACGAGGGCGATGACGCCATCCGCGCCCTGGGCATCGACCCTGATCTGCCCAGCGTGGTCTTCGTGGGCCGCAACACCCGCCAGAAGGGCGTTCCGTACCTGCTTCGTGCCGCCGCCAAGCTGCCGGCCGACGTCCAGCTCGTCCTCTGCCTTGGCGCGGCGGACACCCCGGAGCTGGCAGCGGAAACCGCCCGCCTGATCGAGGAGCTCCAGAGCCAGCGCACCGGCGTCGTACTCATTGAGCGGATGCTGCCCCGCCACGAGCTGATTCAGGTGCTCAGCCATGCAACAGCCTTCGCGTGCCCGTCCATCTACGAGCCGCTCGGCATCGTCAACCTGGAGGCCATGGCCTGCGGCGCGGCGGTGGTGGCCAGCGCCACCGGAGGCATCCCCGAGGTTGTCCAGCACGGCGAAACGGGACTGCTGGTGGAACTGGAACAGGTGACCGACGGCACCGGAACACCGCTGGACCCCGAGAAGTTCGTCCACGAGTTTGCCACGGCACTCACCGAGGTGGTGTCCGATCCGGAGCGCGCCCGTGCCATGGGGGAGGCCGGCCGACGCCGGGCGGAGGAGCACTTCTCCTGGGAGTCCATTACCCAGACCACCCTCGAGGTGTACCGTTCGGTGCTTTCCTGACCCCTAATCCGAAGCTGAATGGAGGACGACGGCGCCGCTCCCGCTCAGGGGGAGCGGCGCCGTCGTGGTTCCCGGGTTGCTTGGCCTCCGTCGGAGCCTAGCGCCGCGACGCCTTGGCTGCCGCCTGCTTTGCCAGCAGGACTTTTTCGTCCACGGGGGCCTTGCCGTCGGCGCGCTGGCTGCGGAAATACGCCCGGGCCTCGTCCTGCCGGGTCCGTTCGGCACCGGTGGCAATCGCCGCACGGACGTGTTCGGGTCCGTAGCCGAAGGCATCCACCAGATCGAGGGCGTGCGGGCGGATCTTGACCAGGAGGCGGTTGATGTACTCGCCCACCGTGCGCCCGCGCTGCATCGACAGGCGCCCGTTCATGAGGTACCAGGACAGGTTCTTCTCAATGAGCGAAAGGCCGAACAGGTCCCGGAGCCACGTCAGGACACGCTTCGTGCCTGGGTCGTTCACATTTGCCAAGGCTTCCGTGAAGGCTTCCCACTGCAGCAACTCCGCGTGCGCCTGCGCTGCTTCGATCAGTTCATGCTGATGCTGGTTGAAGAGTGCTGCTGCCTGCTGCTGCGGCAGCCTGTTGGTTCCCTTGAGGGCCCCGCCGACTTCGGCAATCATGGTCTGTACCCGGTCGGTCAGCAGCAGCCGCTGGGTGTCCTCGTCCCGGAGCGCGATGGCCGCCTTCTGAACCGACCCGGTGTCGGCCATGAACTGGGCAACCTGGCGAAGTCCGGTCCGGTGAACTGCGGCGCCGGCTGCC
This sequence comes from Arthrobacter sp. ISL-72, assembly GCF_018613755.1. Taxonomy (GTDB): domain Bacteria; phylum Actinomycetota; class Actinomycetes; order Actinomycetales; family Micrococcaceae; genus Arthrobacter. The sequence goes on along the minus strand of NZ_JAGGPP010000006.1, from coordinate 412,002 downwards.
TGGCTTACCACGTAGCGGGCCAGCACGCCGACGTCGAGGCTGCGGAATTCCTTTGCGTAATCCGCGAGGAGACGCTTGGCCACAAGCTGGAGCAGGACGGTGTTGTCGCCTTCGAACGTGACATAAACGTCCAAGTCCGCCCGGAGGGATGCGAAGCGGTTTTCAATCAGGAACCCTGCCCCGCCGCATGCTTCACGGCACTCCTGGAGAGTATCAAGGGCGTGCCAGGTGCTGAGCGGCTTGAGCGCGGCGGCCAGTGTTTCCAAATCCTGGCGGTCTTCGTCCGTGTCATGCGCCCCGGAGAAGACGTCGTCGAACTTCTGCAGCAGTTGCTCGTGGGCGAAGCCGGCGGCATAGGTGGTGGCAAGCCGGGTGAACAGCCGGCGCTGATGGCGCTGGTAGTCCAGCAGCACTTCTTCCTCCGTGTGCGAGGAGGCATTGAACTGGCGGCGCTCGGTGGCGTACTGAATGGCGGTCTTGAGGGCGAGCTTGCTGGCGGCCACCGCGGCGCCGTCCAGGGACACGCGGCCCTGGACCAGCGTGCCCAGCATGGTGAAGAAGCGGCGGCCCGGGCTGGAGATGGGCGAGGTGTAGGTGCCGTCGGCGTCAACGTTGCCGTAGCGGTTGAGCAGGTTCGTGCGCGGAATGCGGACATTACTGAAATGCAGCCGTCCGTTGTCGATGCCGTTCAGTCCGCCCTTGACGCCGTCGTCTTCACCGCCGATGCCGGGAAGGAAGTCCTTGGTTTCCGGATCGCGCAGGTCCACGTAGAACGCGTGCACCCCGTGGTTGACGCCGTTCGTCACGAGCTGGGCGAACACGACGGCGCCGAGCCCGTCGATCGCCGCGTTGCCGATGTAGTCCTTCCAGGCGGCACGGACGGGGGTGTTCAGCACGAATTCCTGAGCCGCCGGGTCGAAGGTTGCCGTGGTGGCAATGCTCGCGACATCGGACCCGTGCCCCGTTTCAGTCATCGCGAAGCAGCCGGGGATGTCCATGTTCATGATGCCGGGCAGCCACTTGGCGTGGTGCTCCGCGGTACCCAGGTGCAGCACGGCTGAACCGAAGAGCCCCCACTGGACACCGGCCTTGATCTGGAGCGAAGGATCGGCGGTGACGAGTTCCTCGAACCCGGCGATGTTGCCGCCGTGATCGTCCGATCCGCCCAGGGAGGCGGGAAAAGCACGGTGGACGGCGCCGTTCTCAACCAGGTACCTGAGCTGCCCGAAAGCACGCTTCCGGTGTTCGGTATGGGTGAGACCCTCGGTCTTATGCAGCTCGGGTCGGCCGGACAGCTGGCGGGAGTGCCGTCGGATGTCCGCCCACTTGCCCAGCAACTGCTCGCCCAGCGCGGCGACGTCGACGGCGGTCGTACCGCCGGCAGGTTGCTGGTCGCGGCCCGCGGAGCGGCCCGCCTGGCCGGCAGGGCGGTCAACTACATCAGTCATGTCGATTCCTTCTTTGGTTCGGACAATTCTTGTAACGCGGTGATTCCGTGTGCACTAACGGGGAACTCACGATGCGGAGGAGCCGCACGTCACGGCTGTTTGTTGCTAGACGACGGGGTTGTTTGCTGCCACGGTTTCCAGTTCCGGGGCAATCCCGAAGCACAGCCAATCGGTGATCTGGCGGGCCATGGTCTCCTGATCGGGTTTGCCAGGAGACTCCGGAGTGCCCAGCCACTGCTCTCCGGCATTCCGGACGAGTCCAATCGCAGCGGTGGGCCAGTAACCGACCACGGCCTCCTTGCCGGTGCCGAGGTGCGCGCGCATGGGCCGCTCGATCATGTCGCGGACTTCCTCGAAGAAGTGGCCAAGGGCGCCGGCCGCTGCGATGCCGCCGGTGGCCGTGCCGGACTCCCCGGCTGGGTGCGCGGTGACGAACGTGTAGACATTCGGGCTGGTTTCGGCCATCTGCAGGTACGCGGACACCATGGCCAGCAGCCCCTCCCTGGGCGTCTGGGCACTCTGGGCGGCCTCCTGGATGCGGCGCTGCATCTGGCCGAGGACCACCTCACCCACTGCCTGCTGCAACCCCGCCTTGTCGCCAAAATAGCGGTAAAACACTGATTTGGACGTCCCCGCAGCGGCGGCTATGTCCTCCATGGAAGCGTCGCTGCCCAGCGTGTGGACCGCTTTCCGCGTGGACTTGATGAGTTCGCGGCGGCGCTCCTCCCGGTGCGACTGCCAGCGCGCCGCCCGGCCATCGACCGCGGGGCCGGCGGCGGAGATGGGCGCGGAAAAACCGGCATGGGGGATGTTCACGATACCCAGCGTATCAGGTACGCTGGGTATCGGTAACCAGCGTTGAGCAAAAGGAGACAGCACATGTCCTTCACCGGACAGTCCGCAACCGGACCAGAGGAATCAACCGCCCGCCCAGCAGCCGCGTCCCAGCGAGGTCTGCGCAGGGCTGTAGTGGTGGGTGGAAACCGGATTCCGTTTGCCCGCACCGGCGGCGCCTACACCAAGTCCTCCAACCAGGACATGCTGACTACAGCGCTGGATGGCCTCATCGCCCGTTTTGGTCTCCAGGACGAACGCATCGGCGAGGTTGCAGCAGGCGCCGTGCTCAAGCATTCGCGCGACTTCAACCTCACGCGCGAAGCGGTGCTGGGCTCGGCCCTCTCCGCGGAAACGCCCGCCTACGATCTCCAGCAGGCCTGCGCCACGGGGTTGGAAACGGTCCTCGGCCTAAGTAACAAGATCAGGCTGGGCCAGATCGATTCAGCCATTGCCGGAGGGGTGGATTCCGCCTCCGATGCACCGATTGCCGTAAGCGAGGGCCTCCGCGAAGTTCTGCTGGACCTTAACCGTGCCAAGACCCTGCCCCAGCGGCTTCGGGTCCTGAGCCGCCTCCGCCCGAAGGACCTGGCACCGGATGCGCCCAACACCGGTGAACCCCGGACCGGCCTTTCGATGGGCGAACACCAGGCCCTCACCACGGCGCAGTGGAAGATCACCCGGGAAGCCCAGGACGAGTTGGCGTACAACAGCCACCGCAACCTTGCCGCCGCCTACGACGCCGGCTTCTTCGATGATCTGTTGACCCCGTACCGGGGCCTGAGCCGGGATTCGAATCTGCGCGCGGATACGACGCTTGAAAAGCTGGCAACGCTCAAGCCGGTGTTCGGCAAGAACCTTGGCGCCGAAGCAACCATGACGGCGGGCAATTCCACACCGCTCACCGACGGGGCGTCCACCGTGCTGCTGGCCTCGGAGGAATGGGCGGATGCCCACGAACTGCCCAAGCTGGCAGCGGTAATCGACGGTGAAGCGGCCGCTGTGGACTTCGTCCACGGCAAGGACGGATTGCTGATGGCTCCGGCGTTCGCGGTGCCGCGCCTCCTGGCACGCAACGGGCTGACGCTGGACGACATCGACTTCTTCGAGATCCATGAGGCCTTCGCAGGCACCGTCCTCAGCACCCTGGCCGCCTGGGAAGACGAGGAATTCGGACGCACCCGGCTTGGCCTGGAGGGCGCATTGGGCAGCATCGACCGGTCCAAACTGAACGTGAACGGTTCCTCGCTGGCTGCGGGGCATCCGTTCGCCGCCACCGGAGGGCGGATCGTGGCCACCCTGGCCAAGATGCTTTGCGAAAAGGGTCAGGTGGACGGACGCCCGGCGCGTGGCCTGATATCCATTTGCGCCGCCGGCGGCCAAGGCGTCGTCGCCATTCTTGAAGCACTGTAGGAGGCCGCTGTGACGGACAAATACACACAATTCGTAAGCCGCGGAATCGGCAAGGACGTTGCCCGGAAGCTCGGGCTGCCGCAGCCGGCAGTGCTCAGGCGCTACCAGCCGGGGCAGCCGCTCGTTCCCGGGCCGGTCCTGGTCCAGGGCACCAGCACCGGTGCTGACGAACTGGCTCCCGCCCTCCTGTCCTGGGACCTCGACGTCCGCCGGCATGCGGTGCCTCGGGAGAAGTTGGGCGCCATCATCCTGGTCCTGGACGAACTGGACGGACCGGAGGATCTTGAGCGGCCGGTTCTTGCCGCAGCAGCATCTGTCCGTGACCTTGCCACCGGCGCCCGCGTGGTCACGGTGTCCCTCACACCGGCCAGTGCACCTGGTCCGGCGGCTGCGGCAGCTCGCCAAGGCGTGGATGGACTGCTGCGCTCCCTCGCCAAGGAGCTGCGCGCGGGAGCCACGGCAAACGGCATCATGCTGGCGGACGGGGTGACCACAACGAGTCCCAGTACGCTGGCCGCCCTGCGCTTCTTCCTGTCCGGCCGCTCGGCGTTTGTCGACGGACAGCTCCTCACGGTCACGTCGGACGAAGGAAAACTGCCGGCCGATCCCGAAAAGCCGCTGGCCGGAAAAGTTGCTGTTGTCACGGGCGCGGCGCGCGGTATCGGCGCCGCCATCGCCCGGACGCTCCACCGGGACGGCGCCATTCTCGTCGTCGTCGATGTGCCGGCTGCCGGCGACCACCTGGCCGCGGTGGCCAACGAGGTCAAAGGGACCGCACTCCAACTCGACATCACCCGTGAGGACGCCGGCCGGCGCATCATCGACCATGCGGTGGCGAGGCACGGGCGGCTGGATATCGTGGTGCACAATGCAGGGATCACCCGGGACAAGCTCCTGGCCAACATGGATCAGGGCCGCTGGAGCTCCGTCATCGGCGTAAACATCGAGGCCCAGCTCCGCATCAATGAGGCGCTGCTGGCGTCCGAACACTTCCGCAAGTCCCCGCGGATCGTTTCGGTGGCATCCACCAGCGGGATCGCCGGCAACCGCGGACAAACGAACTATGCGGCGTCCAAAGGCGGTGTGATGGGGATGGTGCGCGCCACAGCCCCGCTCCTGGCGGACCACCATGGTTCCATCAATGCAGTGGCCCCGGGCTTTATCGAAACTGAAATGACCGCCCGGATTCCGTTTGCCACGCGTGAAATAGCCCGACGGCTCAACTCTCTGCAGCAGGGAGGGCAGCCAGGTGACGTCGCCGAAGCGATTGCATTCCTCGCCAGCGACGCCGCGGGGGGCATCAGCGGGGAGGTGCTGCGCGTCTGCGGGCAGAATCTGGTGGGCGCATGACCGCCGCCCAGCCCGTGATCCTCGGGGGCATGCCCTCCCTGTCCAAGCTGTACGTCAACGCGGCCGCCACGGCAGCGCGGCGCCGCGTGCTTGGAACTGACGCAGGGACCACACTGCCGCCTTGCGGGCATGAAGTCAGGGGAGTCCAGGCTGACGTGGGAAACCTGACGGCGTACCAGCACCTTGTGGGCGAGACGGCAAGCGACATCCTGCCTGCCGGGTTCATTCACGCCCTGGCATTTCCGGTGTCAATGAGCGTGATGAACCGCGACGACTTCCCGCTGCCGCTGCTGGGAATGGTGCACCTGGCCAACAAGGTGGAGCAACACGGGGCCGTGCTGTTCACCGAGGCACTGGACATCACGTCATGGGCGGAGAACCTGCGCGGGCACCGCGCGGGGACGCAGGTGGACATCGTGGCCGAGGTCCGCCGCACAGGCGAGCCAGGTGCCCGTTGGAAGGGAACCTCGACGTACCTGGCCAAGGGCGTTTTCCTGCCGGGGATCGACAAGCCCTCGGCAACCGCACCGTCTACAACGTTCTCCGCGCCTGATCCCACCGCGCTCTGGCAGCTGGGCGTTGACACCGGAAGGGCGTACGCGGCGGTCTCGGGTGACTTCAACCCCATTCATCTGAGTGTGCTCTCGGCCAAGGCTTTGGGCATGCGGCGCTCCATCGCGCACGGTATGTACCTTGCGTCCCGTGCGCTGGCCGACGTCGGCGCCGTCCGGGGGGAGTCGTTCCGCTGGGACGTGGCCTTTGACGCACCGGTGTTACTGCCCGCACGGGTGGCATTGGACATCACTTCTGTCCATTCTCCCGCTGGTGCCTGGCATCACTCAGGCTATGTTGCCTGGAATCCGCGATCCGGGCGTCGGCACTTCAGCGGTGCCGTTGCTGCGCTGTAACGCCTCCGACTCGCCCAAAAACTGAAATCACGACGCCGGACTTCACCTTCCGAAGGTGCCGTCCGGCGTCGTCATTGACAATGCGGCAATGTTCGGCCGGTCAGTGGCTGTCCTTCTTTAACCGCTTTAACCGCTTTAGCCACGCGCTTTAACCACGCGGAGAATCCGGTGCAGGCTGAGCACAATCGATTCGGCTGCACTGGGGGCCTCCGGGTTGACTTCGTCGGAAGCCATGCGGTCGGCGAGGGTGTCCACTGCGGCAGCGGCGGCCGCGAGCAGCTCGTTTTGCCGGTCGGGCTCCTCGTCTTCCATGGACCGCAGGACCGCGCTCACCGCAGCCAGGGCGTCGGCCAGCGGCCCGCTGTAGGGGAGCGGAATCACGAAAGGCACGTTCTTGTCCCAAATGACATCCGACAGGACTTCGGTCATGTCCTGGATATGGAACGTCACCCGCTCGAGGCCACGCAGATCCTTGTAATCCTGGTCCATGTCCCGGGGATGGAGGCGTCGGCGCGGGTTCGCCTGCCGGCTGGCATCCGCCTTCTGCACGGCGGCCCTGACGGCACGTGCCGATTGGGCGAGCTCCTCGGACCGCAGTGCCCAGTCCTCGTGTTCGGGCGGCCATTTTTCCCGCATCGCTTCACCCATGTCTGAGAGCTGCTTGGCGAGGGCCCAGCGGAGTTCGGCAAGGCTGAGTGCTGCGGCCTTGAAGTGCAGGGGCGGGAAAACCAGCATGTTGACGGCTATGCCCACCACGACTCCCACGCCCATCTGCAACAGGTAGCCAAAGGAGAAATCGTCAGGGTTGTTCCCGCCGACCAGCAGGACCAGGAGCGCCGCCGTCGGAATCCAGTCGCGGCCGGCCCCAAGGCGCGGCAACCCCGCGAGCAGAACGCCCAGCCCCATCACGACGGCGACAGTCACCGGATTCGGGTCGGTGAAACTCACCAGCAGGAACGCCAGGCCAATGCCCAGTCCCAGCCCCACCAACGTCTGGACGCCTTGTTTTACCGAGCCCGAAACATTCTCGTACATTGCCACGAGGGCGCCGAGCGGAGCGTAGTAGGGATAGTGGGCAGCGGCGCCGGGCATCATCGGTGCGATGAGGAAGGCGAGACCCGCGGCCAGGCCCGCCTTGGAGGCCAGCTGAAGCCGGGGGACGGACAGCGCGGTTGCCACGCTGCCGGCCACGGAATGCCAAGCTTTGCCGGCCCGCGACGGAGCGGACTCATCCTGCTGTTTTGAGATTGTCATTTGGCCTCACCCTAGGGGTGTCCCGACGGTGCGACAAGTGGATAAACCTTTCCTACGGGCAGGCGGCGGCCCCGAGTGACTGCCTGACGGAGGCCACCGCCTGCCGCACCGCATGTGCCAGCAGGTGGGCACGGCCGGCTGTCCGGCCCTCCTCCTGCCGGCCGGGGATGTAGCCGTAGGCGAGGTCGTACGCGGGGTCCGCGAAGCCAAGTGCGGCATTGGCTCCTTCGTGGCCGAACGCGCGGTGGCTGCCGAAGTTGCGGCTCGGGTGCGGCTTCATAAACACAATGGCGAAGGCGTTGTCGAGACCGGAGGCGCGGTCCAGCCCCCACACTTGTTCCTCGGACATGATCCGGATGGTTTCCGGGCACAGGAAGGCCGGACTGCCGTCAAGGCCCGTGGTGGCGGCAGCATAGAGCCGGGCCAGTCCGGCCGCGGAGCCCACGCCGCCGGCGCTGCTCATGCCGTGTTTGCGGATGATCCGGTGGTTGGGGAGTTCCATGACCGTGCTTACCGGTGCGTTGCCGTTGAGGCCCTCGAGGCCGAGCGGGTCAAGCCACGGCTGGACGGGATCGGTGTCATACAGCACGTCGCGGTAACGGGGCTCCTGGTCCTCCGGCAGGCCCAGGAAGAAGTCGACGCCGAAGGGCAGCCTGATGCGGTCATCGTACAGTTCCTGCAGGGCGGTGCCGGTGACGCGGCGGCAGAGCTCCTCCATGATGATGCCTATGGTCAGCGCGTGATACCCAAAGGTGCCGCCGGGCCGCCACAGCGGTGCCGCAGCAGCGAGCCTCCCCGCCGCCTCCGCCGTCGTAAATTCACTGAGGGCGAATCCGCCTTCCACCCCGAGCAGTCCGGCCTGGTGCGAGAGCGACTGCCGGACGGTGATCGCTTCCTTGCCCTGTGCACCGAACTCCGGCCAGTAATGCGCCACGGTGAAGTCGGGATCCAGTACGCCGTCCTGGACCAGGAGGGCGATGACGAAGGCCGCCACGCCCTTGGAGCAGGAATAGGCGCCCGTGATCGAATCCGCAGCCAGGTGCGGGCCGCCGCTCAGGTCCACCACTTTGACGCCGGAGTGGTAGGCAGCCACCTGGGCGCTGTACCCGGTGTCCTCCGCGAGGAACGAATCAAAGAGATCCCGGACCGATTGGTATTGGGGCGAGGCAAATCCGGACGAGACTGGCATGGGACAACCTTAGCGGCGCCCCGGGATGCCTGCGGATCAGTGCGCGCCGTGCCCCGGGGCAACTTCCTCGCCGCTGCGGACCGGGCCCGGGGGAGTGCCGTCTCCAAATGGACGGCCGCCCAGGGCTTCCCTGCCGTGCCGGGTCAGCCACCCCGCCACATCCGGTCCCTGCGGCACGATGCCCGTGGGGTTGATGTCCTCGTGGACGATGTAATAGTGCTGCTTGATCTGCACAAAGTCGATGGTGTCGCCGAATCCGGGCGTCTGGAACAGGTCACGGGCGTAGGCCCACAGCGCCGGCATTTCACTGAGTTTCTGCCGGTTGCATTTGAAATGGCCGTGGTAGACGGCGTCGAACCGGGCCAGGGTGGTGAACAGGCGAACGTCGGCTTCGGTGATGGTGTCGCCCACCAGGTAGCGCTGGCCGGCCAGCCGTTCTTCAAGCCAGTCCAGTGCGGTCCAGAGGCGGGCATAGGCGGCGTCATAGGCCTGCTGTGATCCGGCGAAACCGCAACGGTACACGCCGTTGTTCACTTCCGTGAACACTCTCTTGTTCACTGCGTCGATCTCCGCCCTGAGATGCTCGGGATAGAGGTCCGGGGCACCCGGCCGGTGGAACGCCGTCCATTCGGTTGAGAAGTCCAGCGTGATCTGCGGGAAGTTGTTGGTGACCACTCCGCCTGAGGGTATGTCCACGATGGCCGGGACGGTGATTCCACGGGGATAACCGGGGAACCTACGGAAATAGGCGTCCTGGATCCGTTCGATGCCGAGCACGGGATCAACGCCGTCCGGGTCCAGGTCGAAGGTCCAGGACCGTGCGTCATGCGTGGGACCGGGCTGCCCCAGGGAGATGGCGTCCTCAAGCCCCAGCAGTCTCCGGACGATTACGGTTCTGTTGGCCCAGGGGCAGGCGCGGGCGGCGATGAGGCGGTACCGGCCGGCCTCCACCGGCCAGCCCGGTTCCCCGTTGCGGCCGGGCGCGCCGTCGCGGGTGATCCGGTCCTCGATGTAGTTGGTGTCCCGGGTGAATTCTTCTCCGCCGGTGACATAGGACCCGCGGGTGCTGAACCCGGGCCCCGAAGTATCCTGGGCCGCAGTGCTGGAATCGGAAGTCATGCTTCCACCCTATTGCGTCCTGCCTGCTGCCAGTACTTGTGCCATGGGCTGCCACGCTGCCCACCAGGACCCGGCGACGACGGCTGCGAAGAGCAGGATCCAGACGGCGGACGGCACGGAGGTTGCCCGGTAGAGGAGATGGGCGTCGGACGTGGGCAGCCTGTCGCGGCGCCGCAGGTGGACGTTGGACAGCTTGGCTAGGTCGCGGACGGCGGCCACCAGCAGCGCGAGGCCTAGGGAAATGACCACATGGCCGGTGAACTCAGGCGGGACGAAGAGGACCAGGAGCGCACAGCCCAGGACCGCCGCAGATGTGATGAGGAGCCCCATGGCGTTGCGGATGAACAGGAACGAGGCCAGCAGGGTCAGGGTGCCGACGGACATCGCTGCTGGTCCCCAGCCGTTGAAACCGCACCAGACCATGACCGCTCCCACCACGCCTGGAACGGGATAACCCCAGAACGTGGACCAGACTGCCGGGAAGCGGCCCCGGCTGTAGGTGGTTGTTGTTCCGGAGTGGTCGAGGCTGAGCCTGATGCCGCCGAGCCGCTGCCCTGTCATGAGGGCCGCGAAGGCGTGCCCCAATTCGTGGGTGACAGTGGCCAGCAGGCCAAAGTACCGCCAGGAGACCCGGGGGAGGGACAACGCAGTGGCCAACGCAATCACGATCATTAATTCCAGGGTGGTCACTTGTGGGGTCGGGGACTGTGCAAACCCCGCAAGGATTCGCTGCCACAAGGAACCGGCAACATCCGTCATGGTTTTGAGCCCGCCTTGCCGCCGGCGTGGTCAATGCAATAGGGCGTCCAGGGCCGGGCCTCGAGCCTCCCCTCGGCAATGGGTGCCCCGCAGACTTCGCAGTAGCCGTAGCGTCCCTCTGCGATCCGCGCCATCGCTGCTTCGACCTGCGCCAGTGTGGCGCTGCTCTGCTGCATCAGTGCCGCGGCCTGGGAGAGTTCAAAGGCGATGGTGGCGCCTTCGGGGTCATGTTCGTCGTCGACGTTCGAGTTCTGGCGCGCCGCGTTGGCAGAGCTGATGTCCTCGCGGAGTGCCGGCAGCAAAACTGTTCTGCGGGCCCGCTCCGATTCCAGCAGGACCCTGAACTTCTCGACGTCGACCATAGTGTCCAAGGCTAGCCGGGTCCCGGAGTCGAGTCGAAAGCGAAAAAATTTGTGGCCGGTCCTGCCGCCGCCGCGGCCGGGCAAGCCAATAGAGTGGGGCCATGGCTGATGAAATGGGACAGGACCACACAGACACAGCCGACGGACTGCTCCGGAAACTGGCGGCAGCCCGCGGCGTGAGTACATCCTTCCGGGGCTGGGACGGCGTTGAACATCCCGTTGCGGCAAGCACACTGCAGGGCGTGTTGGCGGCGCTGGGGGACAGCACCGGGACCACGGATGAGCTGCAAAGTGCCTTGCGCGAGGCGGAACTCGAGGCATGGCACCGTCTGCTCCCGGCTTCGGTCGTCTCGAGGAAGGGACGGGAAATCCACGTCGCGGTCCATGTCCCGCACGGCACTGGCGTCAGCGTGTGGGCGGTGACCGAAGACGGGAACCGCGTGGACGCCCGGCAGCGCGATAACTGGACGGAGCCGAGGGAAGTGCACGGCGTCCTCAAGGGACAGGCGTCTTTCGCCCTTCCCGCCGATCTGCCCCTGGGCTGGCACACGCTTTACGCCGACGCCGGCGGGGAACTGGCGGAATGCACGCTGGTCATCACCCCCGAACGGCTCGAGACCACCCGGCGCCTCACAGCGGAGCGACACTGGGGCCTTACAGCCCAGCTGTATTCGGTGCGGTCTTCCAGGTCATGGGGGATTGGCGACTTCTCGGATCTGGTTGACCTGGCCGCCATCGCGGGAAAGGACGGTGCGGGTTTTGTCCTGGTGAACCCCTTGCACGCGGGGGAACCCCGGCCACCAATTGAAGATTCGCCCTATCTGCCGACGACCCGCCGTTTCTTCAATCCGCTCTACATCCGGGTTGAGGACGTGCCGGAGTATGGGTACCTGGACCCGGAGTCCCGGGCCGAAATAGAGAAGAACGCGGCTGTACTGCACGTTGCCAATACAGCCGACGGCCTGCTCGACCGGAATTCCAGTTACGGAGCCAAGCTCCGGGCTCTCGAACTCATCTTCACAGTCCCCCGGAGTCCCGGCCGCGTCCGACTCTTTGAAAATTTCTGCGCGGCGGAAGGCAAGGGCTTGGACGATTTCGCCCTGTGGTGCGTCCTGGCCGAGCGGCTTGCCCCGTCAGCGCCTGAATGGTCCGACGACGCCGCGTCACCGGACACGCCGTACTGCGACGCGGTCCGGGAGGAGCAGGCGGACAGGTTGCAGTTCTACCGCTGGATGCAGTGGATCTGCGACGAGCAACTTGCTACAGCGCAGCGGACCGCGAAAGCGTGCGGGATGGCCATCGGCGTCGTCCATGACCTGGCGGTGGGCGTCAAAACGGTGGGAGCCGATGCGTGGATGCTCCAAGGCGTCCTCGCCCGGGGGGTCACTGTCGGCGCCCCGCCGGACGTCTTCAACCAGCAGGGCCAGAACTGGACCCAGCCGCCCTGGCATCCCGGACGGTTGGCGGCAGCAGGGTACAAGCCCTACCGGGACATGCTCCGGACGGTACTCCGCCATGCGGGGGGCATCCGCGTCGACCATATCCTGGGTCTCTTCCGGCTGTGGTGGATTCCGGAGGGCGCCGGACCGGACCAGGGCACGTATGTCTACTACGACCATGAGGCCCTCATCGGCATCCTTGCCCTTGAGGCCCAGCGGGCCGGTGCGACAGTGGTCGGCGAGGATCTTGGAGTGTTCGAACCCTGGGTCCGGGATTACCTGACAGAGCGCGGCATCCTGGGCACCTCCATCCTGTGGTTTGAACACGGCGCGTCGGGCCCGCTTTCACCCGAGGAATACCGGCAGCAGTGCCTGACCAGCGTCAACACCCACGACCTGCCCCCGACGGCGGGCTATCTTGCCGGGGAGCACGTCACGCTCCGCGAATCACTGGGCCTGCTGCTGCGTCCGGTTGAGGAGGAGCGTGCGCAGGCCGCGGCGGAGCAGGAAGCTGTATTGGCGCTGGTCCGCGAACGCGGGCTGCTTCCTGAGTCATCAGGAGATGTTCAGCGCACGGTTGAGGCGCTGTACGCCTTCACCGCCCTGACGCCGTCCGCGCTGCTGGGGGTGGCCCTCGTGGACGCCGTCGGGGAAACGCGAACCCAGAACCAGCCCGGAACTGACACGGAACACCCCAACTGGCGCATTCCGCTCGCCGGGCCGGAAGGACCCGTCCTTATCGATGACCTGCCCCGGGACGGCCGGTTCAATTCCCTGGTAGGCATCGTCCGGGAGGCCCTGAAGACGTCCGGTTGACTGCCGGATGGGAGCCGGGCGGCTACCCCGGCTCAGCCTGGCCGGTGCCGAGGATTCGCAGGGCCTCCTGCTGGGCTTCCAGTTCCCCGGGCCGTACCGTGTGACCGCGTATGAAGCCGGCGCCGGCCAAAAGCTCACGCAGTTCCTGAAGCGACCGCGGGGTAGCCACTCCGACGTGCGCCATGGCGTGGCAGTTCGCGCACAGCGGCACCAGATCAGTGATCGGATCCAGGCGGTAGCTGCTGTCGAGCAGTGAAACGGGCACGGTGTGGTGGACATCGATGAAGTCCCTGCCGGCCTCGCCATAAGCGATTTCGAAAGAGAAGCCGCAGGCCGCACAGCTGGTTCCGTAGTGGGCAATGCAGACACGCCGGGCCTCCGGGTCCCGTTCGTAGCGGTTCATCGCAACTGTGCTGACGGCCCAGGCGGGGTAGGTTCCGGGCGCCGGCAGGGCAGACTCCACGGGCGGGGGCGGGCCCTCCAGACGCCATAGGCCACGGATCCTGGCCTCCGCGGACGGCTTGCAGGCCTGTCCGCTCCGGACGACGTCCCAGCGCACCTCCGGAACGTTCTCCCTGAGGACGTCTGCCGCTATCTGGTCACCGAGGGGCAGGAGCGAATCGAAGGCGACAGTCAGTTGCGTGGCCAATGCGGGAGCTGAGGTCACCACGCCGTGCCCCAGCAGGCCCCGCCCGTGCTTGCCCCGCAACAGCAGCCACGCGTCCGCGCCGGCGTGGACAGCCGCTGAAGCGCCGACGTTCCACATGCCGTGGAACTGCCCGGTCTCGCGGACGTGTTCGACGACGGAAGCATAGTTCCAGTCGTTCCAGCGGTCCGGGTTCCACACCAGGAAGATGGCTGTCATGTGCTCCAGTCTGCCCCGCTCACATCCATCCCGTCCGCCTCAGCGGCGGTTCGCCGCCGCCCGGTCGTTGCACGAGCACCTGGTTGACACCCGTCAGGCCGCCTTCAAAGCCCAACGCACTGGCGGCCATGTAGAGCCGCCATACGCGTGCCCGCCCGGGGCTGCTGGCGCTGACGGCCTCATCCCAGTGCTCCTCCAGGTTGCGCACCCAGGCGCGGAGGGTGAGGGCGTAGTGCCGCCGCAGCGCTTCGACGTCAAGCACTTCGAATCCGCCGGACTCCAGCGCGCCGATCATGGCGGCGAGGCTGAGCATTTCGCCGTCGGGGAAAACGTAGCGGGGGATGAAGGAATCCGGATCCGGGCTGGTGGGTCCCGCATTCCAGGAAATCGCATGGTTCAGCAGCCTGGCGCCGGGACGTAGCAGGCCGTGGAGCTGGGAGACATAGCGGGTAATCTCTTCACTGCCCACGTGCTCCGACATGCCGATGGAGCTGATCGCATCGAACGGCCCGTCGTCCACATCGCGGTAGTCCTGGACCCGGATGTCGACGCGATCCGTCAACCCGGCGTCGGCCACGCGTTTGCGCGCCAGCCCCGCCTGCTCGTTGGAAAGGGTGACCCCGACGACCTCCACACCGTAGCGCTGGGCGGCGTGCAGGGCGAAGCTGCCCCAGCCGCAGCCGACGTCGAGTACCCGCATGCCGGGCTTCAGCCCCAACTTTCGGCAGACCAGGTCGATCTTGGCCTCCTGCGCGGCTTCCAGGCTGTCCGGCACGTCATGTCCGTTGCTTTGGTCGCTCCAGACAGCACACGAATAGACCATCGACGGACCGAGGACAAGGGCATAGAAGTCATTGCCGACGTCGTAATGATGCGAGATCGCCGCGGCATCGCGGCTCTTTGAGTGACGCCCGCCGTGGCGGTGGACCTTGGATTCCTCGGGCGGCGGGGCCGGATTAGGCCCAATCGCTCCGACCCGAAGGGCGGTTTTGAGCAGCGTCCACTTTTCCCGGACTGTCAGCGGGGGAAATGGTCCGGGCTCTGCAAACTTACCGGTGGAGCTCAGTGCGGCGAAGCTGGCGAAGACGTCGCCGGGCGCATCGATTTCCCCGGCCACGTAGGCCCTGCTGAGGCCCAGTTGTCCAGGCGACCAAAGGATGCGCCGCAGTGCCCGCCGGGAGCGGAACTCGAGTACCGGGGCGTCCTCCGGCCCTGCCTCCGAGCCGTCCCAGGCCCGCAGCCTGAGCGGGATGCCTTTCGTTCCCAGGACGATGGCCAGCCCTTCTGCCAGCCGTGGTGCCACACCAGTTGTCTTCGCCATGTGCACTGCCTTTCATCGAACTGGAACTGCTGCCTGCCAAATCCCGATCCATTGCTGCGGGAGCCCTGTACCCATCCCCACGCACCTTTGACTGTTCAATCTATGGTGCAACCCCGCCCGGTGTCTTGGGTCGAACGACACCCCAAACCTGCCGACCATAAACCTGTCGACCGGAAGACAATTTGGGAGGAGGATTAAAGAGCATTCACTATGAGGAGGTCAGTGATGTGCTATCCGTATAGCAAGGATTTCCGGAGGGACATTCGGAAAGAGGAATCACGGGAACCTGAGAAGCAGCCGGAGCCCCGGGTGGAAGCGAAGGACTTCAAGTTCTGGGCTTTCCCCCGCCGGGAACGCGAGTTCACGGGTTCGGAACCGGTAGTGGACCGCACTCCCGAGAAGGTCTAAAGGACCTTTTACAAGGGAAACGAAGAAGGCCCCGCTACGCGGGGCCTTCTTCGTGCGTTCTTAGCCCGGTCGACGAACAACCATGACTGGGATCAGGGCTGCAGCCGCTTGCGCAGGAGGCAGAACTCGTTGCCCTCAGGGTCGGCGAGGACGTGCCATTTCTCGTCGCCGGTCTGCCCGACGTCGGCGGGTCGGGCGCCGAGGGCGAGCAACCGTTCCAGCTCGGCGTCCTGGTCCCGGTCGACGGGGTTGACGTCGATGTGGAGGGGGAGCTTTCCGGTCCGCGGATCGCTGCTGGGGCTCAGGATGATGGTTGGCTGCAGCCCGCCGAAACCGGCGTCGGGCGGGCCGATCTCGATCGCACCGTCCTCCCGGTCAAGCTCGACGTAGCCGAGGACGTCGCTCCAGAACTGCGCGAGGCGTTCGGGGTCGGCACAGCTGAGGACCAGTTCGCTGATACGGGATGCCATGAAGCTCATCGTACCGATACGCCCTGTGCGGAGGCAGTCGACACCCGGACGAGTTAAAGATCTTCCTTGGAGAGTTCCTTGGTCTCAGCCGGGGTAGGGCGGCCCAGCCGTTCATCAAGGGCCACACGCAACTTGGCTGCGGCAACCTGAACCCTGTGCTCGGAAGGGGTCAGCTGCTTGCCGCGGGACGTGGAGA
This sequence comes from Arthrobacter sp. ISL-72, assembly GCF_018613755.1. Classification (GTDB taxonomy): domain Bacteria; phylum Actinomycetota; class Actinomycetes; order Actinomycetales; family Micrococcaceae; genus Arthrobacter. The sequence continues at coordinate 395,851 of NZ_JAGGPP010000006.1, read as the reverse complement.
CGTGGCGGGGCGTCCGGGATTTCTTTTGTTCCGGTGTGCTGGTGCTCATGGCCTTCCCTCCTCCGTTCGGCGCGTGCTCGTGGTTCCATTCTCGCCGATTGGCTCCTCGGAGTCCACGGCCTCGGCTTCCTCGTCCCACCCGACGCCGTCGCCGTCGGCATCCGCCACCGATTGCCAGGCGATGTCCAGCAGTTCCAGCTCTTCTTCGCGTGCCAGATCGCTCCGCGCCAGGACCGCAAGTGACGCCAACCCGAGGGCCTGGGCGTCTCCATCTGCTGCCAGCGCCTTGTCCAGTGCCCACTGCGTCCGTTTCCACCACTCGGCGCGGTCGTCGGCCCTCGTTTTTTGTATGAGCGCCTGTGTGTCTGCCGCCGCTTTTTGCCGCAGGGTCCGCCAGCCGATGAAGGCGGCGAGGACGGCACCGGCCAGAACCGCCAGGGGCCCAAGCGCGGCCACGATCTCCCACCATTCCGCAGGGGCCGAAACTGCAACTTCTAACGGGGCAGGGGACAACTTCACAGACCCAGCCTAGGCCTTCGGTGCCTCCTGGAGCGGCATTTGCGAACGCGCGGCAGCGAGTCTCCGGAGGCGGCGGGCCTCGGACCGGTACCGTTATTTTGGGGGTGCCTGGATATGGAAAACGGCGTAACAGACCGGCTGTGGGACAAGGACGTGCAGGAGTTCATTGCTGCCTGCCGCCATGAGAAATTGAGCGACATCACCTTGGGATATGCAGCCGCACGCGGCGGGGAGCTGCTTTTGACTGCTTCGGCGCTGTATCGGTCAAAAAACGGACGCACGGTGCCCGTCGGCTTTCGCTGGGCGGAGTCCAGGACGGGTGCACTGGCCGAACTATATGTAGGCAAGGCAAAGGCTCCCGCCGGGCAGGAACTGGAGGGCCTCTTCAGGTTGGCCCTCAGGGCGGGCCTTTGGTGGGAACGCAGGCATGTCGCCTTTGCACTTCTGGCGGTGATGGGCGTTCACGCAAAGGCCGACGGCGTGCGCGGGCGCCTGCAGTTGGAGCACCTCAAGGCGCTCTATGGCCACGAATCGGCCATGACGTCGCCGCTCCCGCCCGGGCGGGGTGATGGAGGCCGTTCCCCTCAGCGGCAGGCACTTATTGCCCAGGCGGAGGAGCTAACGCTGCAGACGCTCAATGACCTCGCCTATCTGTATGGGGCCAGGTCCGAGTACGGCACGTCCTAGCTGCAGCCAGGTGCTGCCGCCTCAGCGCAGCATTGCCCAGGTGGCCCCGACTTTCGTGTCATCGACGCTCGTGTCACCGACTTCGTGTGACCGGCGCCACTCTGTGCCCTGCGGCACCGGTGCCGGCGTCGAGGATAGCCTGATCGGTACCGCCGCACTAGTGAAGGACAAGACCATCTCACCCCGCAGTTCCAAAGTAGTGACCATTGTGACCGCCGCTCTGCTGGCTGGAGGCCTTGCCGGATGCGAGGCCGTTTCCTCCGCCGGTACTGTCATCGCCGAGGCCCTCCGCACCGCCGGTCCATCGGATGCCGCGCACGGCCCCACCGCCAGTCAGGACGCCGGCCCGGCCGAGGTCTCCGCCGCAATAACCATGCTCGCAGCGATTCCCGTGAAGGGGCGTGCCCCGCAGACCGGTTACAGCCGCGACAGGTTCGGCCCCGCCTGGGCTGATGTGGACCACAACGGCTGCGATACACGCAACGACATCCTGGCCCGCGACCTCACCGGCGAGACTTTCAAGCCCGGCACTCACAACTGCGTGGTCGCTTCGGGGACGTTGGCCGACAAGTACACCGGCAAGACGATTCAATTTGTCCGCGGCGCAAGCACCAGCTCAGCTGTCCAGATAGATCACATCATTCCCTTGTCGCTGGCTTGGCAGACCGGAGCGCAGCAGATCAGCGAAGAGCAGCGAAAGCAGCTGGCCAACGACCCGCTGAACCTCATGGCCGCGGACGGCCCGACAAACACGGCCAAATCAGACAAGGATGCCGCCACCTGGCTGCCGCCGAACAAGGCCTTCCGGTGCGAATACGCTGCCCGGATGACAGCAGTAAAGGCCAAGTACAAGCTGTGGGTCACGCGGCCGGAGCATGACGCGATCGAAGGCGTCCTGACTTCCTGCATCTGACCAGCGTCCTCCAGCACTGCAGTGGCCCTCGAATGGCGTGAGCGGGCCCTTTCGCACTGTCGCGGCTGGACGCTCAGTAGGCCTGGACGTTCGTGACAGCATCAGCGATGAGGTCACCGTCCAAGCGGATGGACTGCTCCGGCATCCCGGCGTCCTTCCACTGGGCCACGAGCCGAAGGCCGCCCTTCTCGGGAAGCGGCCAGATCCACAGCCGCGCCGAACCCGTCAGCTGGTCATCTCCGCCGCTCCCGCCTTGGCCGTTGACCATGAGGACCGGCCCGGCGACTGCTTCGCTCCCGTCAAACATGCCCGGACGGACGTGCGCCGACGTGGTTTTTTGGCCGTCGGGAAACTCGATACCGAAGAGGAGTCCGGAATCAGGATCGACCTGGAATCCCGGGCCCGGGGGAGGCTGCCGGAAAAACCGCTCGTTCACCGCGGCCCACTGCCGGTCCGGTTCGTCGGTGCGCCGGACCGTCCAGACCACATGGACCGCACAACCGGTTGAAAAGACTTCTGCGCTCGTAACCGCCACGACGAGGCCCGGCGTCCGGTGCAGGAACTTTCCCACATGGATGGTCACCGGCAGTTCATTTAGGGGCGGACCAGCCCACACCGGCACGTGGCGGGGAGTCCGGGGACGCTCAGGAGGGTCCGGCAGGTCCTGGAAGAACGTCATGATGCCACCTCAACGCGTCGGCCTGGACGGCGGGTTGGCCCCTTCTTCCGGGCCGCTGCGGCTCTGCAGTGTGTGAACTTTGCCATGAAGACCTTTCCCCCTGTCGGCACTTCTGGTCCGAGTGTACGTGAGCCCGTTGCCATCGCACAGGTCCCGTAGTGCACAGGCGGAAACAGAAAAAAACCCCTGGAATCCTTGGATTCCAGGGGTTTTCCCTTGTGCGCGGAGGGGGACTTGAACCCCCACCCCCTTTCGAGGACTAGCACCTCAAGCTAGCGCGTCTGCCATTCCGCCACCCGCGCAGGTGGTATTTCGGGGATCCTCTTCGCCTTTCAGCGTTTTGGATTTCTCCGAAGCAGCGAGAAAGACTCTAGCACGACTTTTCGGGAAACAAATAATCGGGGCTCGCAGGGGGCTTGTGGGTAGGCTGAAGCCAGCAATCAAGCGGCCCCCACGAGGAGTGAAACATGACTGAAGTACGCCCCGAGGATGAAGTAGTCAGGATCTGCCAGGAACTGATCCGGATCGACACTTCGAACTACGGTGACGGTTCAGGGCCGGGGGAACGGGCGGCCGCGGAATACACAGCAGGCCTCATCACCGAAGTCGGGCTGGACGCAGAGATTTTCGAATCGGCGCCGGGGCGGGCGAATGTCATAACGCGGATGGCAGGGGAGGACCCCTCGGCCAGCGCATTGGTGGTGCACGGCCACCTGGACGTTGTGCCGGCCCTCAAGGAGCAGTGGTCAGTTGACCCGTTCGGCGCAGAACTCAAGGACGGCCTGATCTGGGGCCGCGGCGCCGTGGACATGAAGGACATGGACGCCATGATCCTCGCCGTGATGCGGAACTTCGCCCGGACCGGACGCAAACCCAAGCGGGACCTGATCTTCGCCTTCTTCGCGGACGAGGAGGCCGGCGGAACGTACGGGGCCCGCTACGCCGTCGACAACCGGCGGGAACTTTTCGACGGCGCCACAGAGGCAATCTCGGAAGTCGGCGGCTTCTCAGCCACCATCGGCGGGCAGCGGACCTACCTCCTGCAGACCGCCGAAAAGGGGCTCTCCTGGCTGCGGCTGGTGGCGCACGGCCGCGCAGGCCACGGCTCCCAGATCAACACGGACAACGCCGTCACACGCCTCGCCAGCGCCGTCTCCCGCATCGGCGAGTACCAGTGGCCGGTGGAGCTGACGCCCACCACCCGGCAGTTCCTTGACGGCGTGACGGAACTCACGGGCGTAGAGTTCGATCCGGACGACCCCGAGAAGCTGCTCAAGGAACTCGGAACCGTGGCACGGTTCGTGGGAGCCACGCTGCAGAACACCACCAACCCCACCCTCCTCAAGGGCGGCTACAAGCACAACGTCATTCCTGAGTCCGCCGAGGCCCTGGTGGACTGCAGGACGCTGCCCGGCCAGGAGCAGCAGGTGCTGGAGATCGTCAGGGAGCTCGCGGGCACCGGCGTCGACGTTTCCTACGTCCACAACGACGTGTCCCTTGAGGTGCCGTTCGCGGGCAACCTGGTGGACTCCATGATCGATGCCCTGCACGCCGAGGACCCGGGCGCCAAGGTCCTGCCCTACACATTGTCCGGCGGCACGGACAACAAGTCGCTGAGCAGGCTGGGCATCACCGGGTACGGCTTCGCGCCGCTCCAGCTCCCGGACGAGCTCGATTTCACGGGCATGTTCCATGGCGTGGACGAGCGGGTGCCGGCGGATTCCCTCAAGTTCGGTGCAAGGGTGCTGGACAGGCTGCTGACCAACTACTGAGCCCACCAGTTTCCCGAAGACCACGAAAGCCAGGCCATGACACCGGACCAGATCCTCACGGACCCCCTCCTGGAACGCATCCGGGACCGTGCCGCCCGGTACGACCAGGACAACGTGTTCTTCACCGAGGATCTGGAGGAACTCGCCGCTGCGGGGTACCTCAAGATTTTTGTGCCGGCCATCGACGGCGGGCTTGGCCTCGGGCTTGCAGCGGCGGCGCAGCTGCAAAGAAGGCTGGCGACGGCGGCCCCGGCCACAGCGCTGGCGGTCAACATGCATTTGGTGTGGACCGGCGTCGCCCATGTCCTGGCCGCCCGGGGCGACGCCTCGCTGGACTTTGTCCTCCGGGAGGCCGCCCAGGGCGAGATCTTCGCGTTCGGAAACTCAGAGGCCGGCAACGACTCGGTGCTTTTCGATTCACGGACCGTCGCCATGCCGCACCCCGACGGCAGCTACAGCTTCACCGGCCGGAAGATCTTCACCAGCCTCTCTCCGGCGTGGACCCGGCTGGGGATCTTCGGGAAGGACAGCGCCGCCCGGGGAGGCGACGGCGAACTGGTCCATGGCTTCATCCGCAGGGACACCGCCGGGTACGAAATCCTCGACGACTGGGACACCCTGGGCATGCGGGCCAGCCAGTCGAACACCACGGTGCTGGACGGAGCCGTGGTGCCGCCGGACCGCGTCTTCCGGAAACTTCCGGTGGGGCCCAACGCCGACCCCTTGATCTTCGCGATCTTCGCCTGCTTCGAGACACTGCTGGCCGCTGTCTATACCGGCGTCGGCGAGCGGGCGCTGGGCCTGGGAGTGGAGGCGGCCAAGCGCAGGACATCGTTCAAGAACGACGGGCGCAGCTACGCCCAGGACCCGGACATCCGGTGGAAGGTGGCAGAGGCCGCCATGGCCATGGACGCCCTGTATCCCCAGCTGGCGGAACTGTCGCGGGACGTGGACGCGTTGGTGGATCACGGGAACCAGTGGTTTCCCAGGCTCGTGGGACTGAAAGTCCGGGCGACGGAAACCGCGCGTACTGTGGTGGACCTGGCAATCCGGGTGTCCGGCGGATCGAGCTACTTCAGGGGTTCGGAGCTGGAACGGCTGTACCGGGACGTGCTCGCCGGGATGTTCCACCCTTCGGATGACGAGTCAGCCCACAACACGGTAGCCAACGCGTGGCTGGGGCCGCTCGAGACCCCTTAGCTATCCGGCAGGCCCCTGAGACCACGGAGCCTCAGGCGGCTTCCTGAGAGCATGCAGCCTCAGACGGTGCGCTGGACCTGGATGACTTTCCGGCGCAGCCAGAAGCGCCTGCCCCCGCCTACATACAGCCGGCTCCGCTCCAGTTCCCATTTCCCGTATTCGGAATGCTCAACCAGCCGGCGGCGGGCCTCAGGCAGCGAATCCTCAGGGCCGACCGTCAGTACGAGGTACTCGTACTGCCTCGCGTAGTCCCGCTCCCGCTGGACTGAACTGCTCAGAAAATGTTCTTTCATTGCTCTCCATTTTCGTCCTTTTCCGGCTAACGTGAAGTCATGAGCATCGATCCGCGTGTCGCGCTTCAGTCCCTGACCACAGCCCTGGAAGAACACCTGATCGCAGCCTCCGCACGGCGGGGCGAAGGAGACCCAACGGTCGAAGCGGCGTTCTTTGCCGTTGCTGATGCCTTCGAAGTCTATGACGATTCACTTTACGAGGCCTACGGCGAGGTGACTCCCCTGGAGGTCATCGACGACGTGGAGGAAGTCGACGAAGACGAAGAGGGCGTCGAGGAAGACGAAGACCTGGAGATCGTCGACGACTGAACCGGCTCCCTAGCTCCGGACTGCCGGGTCCGCTCCTAACTGCTTATTCCGCTGCTGAAACGTCTTCCAGTGCGCGTGCGATTTCCGCGGGCAGCTGCGTCAGCTGCGAATCCAGTATTTCCTTGAGCTGCACGGGGGATCGCGCACCCACGATGGCCGTAGCCACGCCGTGCTGCGACAGCAGCCAGCTCAGGGCGACATCAATTGATGACCGGCCAAGTCCCCGCGCCGCCATCGCGACGGCCTCCACGATCCGGGACGAAGGCTGGTCCAGGTACGGTTCCACGGAGCTTGCCAGGCGTTTCTGCGCCGCCCGCGAATCGGCCGGTATGTGCCCGCGGTATTTGCCGGTCAGCACGCCGCGGCCCAGGGGAGCCCAGGCGAACAGGCCGAGGCCGGCATCTTCGATGGCCGGAATGAGTTCGGTTTCGGACCTCCGCTGCAGCAACGAGTATTCGGACTGGCTCGCCACCAGCGGGAAGCCTGCCACCGCCGCCGCCTTGGCCGTCTGCCACCCCGCGAAATTCGATATACCGGCATAGCGGGCGCGGCCCGTGCGTACGGCGAACTCGAGGGCTGACAGGGTCTCCTCGAGCGGGACGTTGGCATCCCAGGCCTGGGCGAACCAGATGTCGACATAATCCGTGCCGAGCCGGGCAAGGCTGGCATCGAGGCCGGACAGCATGGCGTTACGGGACGTATCGATGCTCCGCCGGCCGTCCGACGTCGAAATCCCGGCTTTGGTGGAAATCACCACCTCCGAGCGTGAGACAACGTCACCCAGCATCGATCCCAGGAGGGCTTCAGCCTGACCCTCTGCATATGAGGCGGCAGTATCTATAAGGGTTCCACCGGCGTCGACAAATGAGTGCAACAGTTCCGTGGCATCCTGTTCATCCGTTTCCCGTGCCCACGACATGGTGCCCAGGGAGAGTGAGGACACGCGCAACCCACTGTTGCCGACATAACGCTGCTGCATAGCAGTTAGCTTACGGGGATTCATCAGGCTTGATGACGTAGGGTCTATAAACGTGAACTGGTTTGAAGTGGCCCTGCTGGGTCTTGTCCAAGGGCTGACTGAATTCCTCCCGATTTCCTCTAGCGCCCACCTGCGCATCGTCGGTTCGTTCCTGCCGAATGCCGCGGACCCGGGAGCGGCCTTTACCGCCATCACCCAGCTCGGAACCGAGACCGCAGTCATCGCCTACTTCTGGCGGGACATTGTGCGAATTATCAAGGCCTGGTCCGGGTCGTTGAGGCGGCGCGTGCCGTCGGACGACCCCGATGCCCGCATGGGCTGGCTGGTCATCCTCGGCAGTCTTCCCATCATCGTCCTTGGCCTGGCGTTCCAGGACCAGATCGAGTCCGTGCTGCGCAGCCTTTGGATCGTGGCGACGATGCTTATCGTCTTCGGGCTGATCCTCGCCGTGGCAGATGCAGTGGGTTGCCAGCAGCGCGACCTGGCCAAGCTGACCTACAAGCACGGCATCCTCTACGGCCTGGCGCAGGCCATGGCACTCATCCCCGGGGTATCGCGGTCCGGCGGAACCATCACGGCCGGCCTGCTGATGGGGTACACCCGCGAAGCCGCGGCCCGGTACTCCTTCCTCCTCGCCATCCCCGCAGTTTTCGGCAGCGGCGTGTACCAGCTGTACAAAGTCGTCTCCAACGACGGCATCACGGGCCCCTACGGCTTGCCGGAAACGGCCCTGGCAACTGTCATCGCTTTCGTTGTCGGATACGTCATCATCGGCTGGTTCCTGAAATTCGTCTCCACCCGCAGCTACCGGCTCTTCGTCTGGTACCGCATCTTCCTCGGCCTGGCGCTCTACTTGCTGCTCGGTTTCAATGTCATCAGCGCCTAGCACTAGGCTTGCTCTGTGAAATCCTGGATCTCCCGCCCCGTCCCTCAGCTTCCGGGCCGCATGGCCGCCGTCCGACTTTTCGACACCGTCGAGGGGGACTACAGCACCCTTGAGGCCACGGGTGAACAGTCCCTGTACGTCTGCGGAATCACCCCTTACGACGCAACCCACATGGGGCACGCGGCGAGCTATGTCGCCTTCGACTTGCTGAACCGCGCCTGGCGGGACGGCGGCCAGCGCGTTGCCTACGTCCAGAACGTGACCGACGTCGATGATCCTCTCCTCGAACGGGCAACGGCCACCGGCGTGGACTGGCGCGAGCTTGCTGCAAGCCAGATCGAACTGTTCCAGACCGACATGTCAGCCCTCAATGTTCTCGCCCCGGACCACTACATCGGGGCGGTCGAATCCATCCCGGAAATTGTTCCCGCAATCGAGCGCCTCCTGCATGCCGGGCTGGCCTACCGTGTGGCCGGCGCTACCGGTGAGCCCGACGGCGACATCTATTACGACGTCGAGGCCGCCGGCAAGCAGGCAGCGGACGCCGGGGCGTGGACCCTGGGCTCAGTGTCCGGCCTGTCCGAAACCGAAATGCTGGAACTGTTCGCGGAGCGCGGCGGCGACCCGGGCCGGGGCGGCAAGCGCCAGGCCCTTGACCCGCTTCTTTGGCGCGTAGCGCGCGCAGGTGAACCCAGCTGGCCCGGAGGCGAACTGGGGGAGGGCCGGCCTGGTTGGCACATTGAGTGCACAGTCATCGCCCAGAAATATTTGCCAGCCCCGTTCACGGTCCAGGGCGGCGGTTCCGACCTCATCTTCCCGCACCACGAAATGGGTGCCGGCCACGCGTATTCGCTTTCCGGTATGCCGCTGGCACGGCACTTTGCCCACGCCGGAATGGTGGGCCTGGACGGCGAAAAGATGAGCAAGTCCAAGGGAAACCTGGTGCTTGTGTCCAAACTGCGGGCCGACGGCGAAGAACCTGCTGCCATCCGCCTCGCGATCCTTGCCCACCACTACCGCAGTGACTGGTCCTGGACGGAAGCCGGCTTCGCGGAAGCCAAAGCTAGGCTGGACGGCTGGCGCGCAGCGCTGTCCATGGCGCCGGAGGGTTCGGCAGCGGCCCTCATAGCCGAGATGCGCAAGGAACTGGCCAACGATCTCGATGCTCCCGGCGCCCTCGCGGCTGTGGACCGCTGGGCCGCCAACACACGGGAGCAGGCGGTGGCGGCCTCGGCGATGGACCAGGCGCTCGTCAGCGACGCCGTGAACTCCCTGCTCGGCGTCGAACTCTAACTTCCACTGGAAAAAGCTGAGGTGCCCGGCCAACTGCGCCGGGCACCTCAGCTTTTCTGGTACAGCCGTTATTACTGTTTGTCCTTGCCGCGGCGTTTGAGGTACCGCTCGAACTCGCGGGCGATGGACTCTCCGCTCGCTTCGGGAAGATCGGCGGTGTCCTTCGCTTCTTCCAGTTGCCGAACGTAGGCCGCGATCTCCGGGTCCTCCGTGGCGAGTTCATCCACCCCGCGCTCCCAGGCGTCGGCTTCCTCCGCCAGTTCGTGGGTGTCGAGGGGTACCTGCAGCAGTTCCTCGATCCGATGAAGAAGGGCAAGCTGGGCCTTGGGCGAGGGAGCCTGCGCAACATAATGCGGTACGGCCGCCCAGAGGGAAATCGAGGGCAGTCCCGCCAGCAGGGCCACTTCCGAGAGCACCCCGACGATCCCCACCGGCCCCTCGTACTGGGATGCTTCCAGGTTCATCCGTTCCCGGAGTGCGCTGTCGTCCGTGGAGGTACTGACGGGGATGGGCCGGCTGTGGGGCACATCTGCGAGCAGCGCACCCACGAGGATGACGTAGTCAACGTTCAGGGCCTCGGCATGGACCAGAAGTTCGGCGGTGTAGGCGCGCCACTTATAGGACGGCTCCGTGCCCTGGACAAAGATCACATCGACATTCGCGTCGGGGGCGCTGGCCTTGAAGATCCGTGTGGAAGGCCATTTGATCTTCCGCTCCCCGGACGAGGTCCTGCGGATGGTGGGCCTGGTGAACTGGAAGTCGTAGTATTCGTCGGCGTCAACCGAGGCCACCTTCTTGCCGCCCCACAGTTTGTTCAGGTAACGAAGGGCGTCACTCGCTGCTTCGCCGGCATCGTTCCAGCCTTCAAATGCAGCGAGCATCACGGTAATGCGCTGGCCCTCTGGCACAGGCTGCAGCAGCCGCTCGGGCTCGGGCGTGGCACCCGGTTCGCTGGTGTCTCCGTCGAAGCTATTCATTTCTTCACCCTACGTCCAAGACCCCGCCGGGTGCATGAATTGAAGCGCCATGATTGTTCGCCGAGCCGCAGCAACGCAGGGAATCCTGCAGGATATTCGCCAAGGGCGTACTGCAGGCTGCGCGGGATTGCCGCACCGTAGACTTGGGGCTATGCGATCCTCAGCTTCCCAGCCACTTCTCAAAGCCGCTTTATGGGACATGGATGGCACGATTGTCGACACCGAGCCGTACTGGATTGAGGCAGAGCACGCGCTCGTTGCAGCCCACGGCGGACAGTGGTCCCATGCCCAGGCCATGCAGCTGGTGGGACAGTCCCTGGTTTTCTCGGCCGGGATCCTGCAGAACGCCGGGGTGAAGCTTGAAAAGCGCGAAATCATCGACACCCTGACGGCCCAGGTCATCAGCAAGGTCCGCAAGTCCGTGCCGTGGCGGCCCGGTGCGCGGGAACTGCTCGACCAGCTCCACGAAGCAGGCGTCCGATGCGCGCTGGTGACAATGTCCGAAGGGCCGCTTGCGCGCGAGATCGTCGCCAGCCTGCCGAAGCCCTACTTCGAATTCCTGGTAACCGGGGACACCGTTACCAACGGCAAGCCCCACCCCGAGGCCTACCTTAATGCGGTGGAACTCCTGCAGCAGGCGGACCCGGACCTCACCATCCACGAATGCGTTGCGCTCGAGGATTCGGCGCCGGGCGTGGCTGCGGCCATGGCCTCTGGAGTGATAACCGTGGCCATCCCGCACATCGTTCCGCTGCCCGCCGATCCCGCCCGGGCCACCTGGCACTCCCTTGAAGGCCGCACGGTCGCCGAGCTGCAGCAATTGGTGGCCCGTCGCAGCGAATTCCCGGCAGGGGACGCCGGACTTGAGGACGCAGAAGTCCGGAGCCACGCCCTTGACTGAACCAGCTGGCGGCACGGCCACCAAGGTCCCCAACAACCGCAGGGAAGGCATATCACTGGGCCGCATCGCCGGCATCCGGGTGGTCCTCGCATATTCGTGGTTCGTCATTGCGGCGTTCACGGTGATTGTTTACGGGCCGGTGCTTGAGGGCCAGTTTCCGAACATGGGCATCGTGGCCTACTACGTAGCCTTCGCCTATGCCCTGCTCCTGCTGGTCTCCGTTCTGGTGCACGAACTCGCACATGCCCTGACCGCCAAGATTTTCAATTGGCCCACCGAGAAGATCGTGTTGAATCTCTGGGGCGGCCACACCCAGTTCGAAGGGTTCACCGCCACGCCCGGCCGTTCAGTACTTGTGGCGATGGCCGGCCCCGCCGCCAACTTCGTTCTGGCCGGTGCAGGCTGGCTGTTCATCCTGGCCGCGGACCCTTCCGGGGTGCCGGGGATCCTGTCCAATATCTTTGTCTGGGCGAACTTCCTGATCGGCATCTTCAACGTCCTGCCGGGGCTTCCCCTCGACGGCGGGCGCCTGGTGGAGTCCGCCGTCTGGAAAGCCACCGGAAGCCAGGAAAAGGGCACCGTTGCCGCGGGCTGGGCAGGCAGGATCATCGTCGTCGCACTGGCCATCTGGTTCGTCCTGCTCCCGCTGGTGCGCGGCGATCGCCCCGACGTTTCGCTGATGCTCATCACCGTGCTTGTGGGCAGCTTCCTCTGGATGGGAGCCTCGGCCTCCATCCAGCACGCGCGGCTCCGCAGCCGGCTGCACCTTGTCAACGCCGACGCCCTCGCTGAACCCGCCGTCGGGATCCCCGAATCGTCAACAGTGGCCGATATCCGCCGGCTTTCCCCGCAGGGCACGCCTGCCGTCATTCTGTGTGGGCCGGAAGGGCGGCCGGCAGGCATCGTGGACGTAGCCGCCGTCGGCTCCGTTCCCGCCTGGGCCGCAGCAACAACGCCTGCCACCGCGGTGTCGCACGCCCTGAGCGCAGGAGCCTACGTGCCGGAGTGGTCCCGGGGCCAGGAGCTGGTGCAGTACCTTGCCCAGCTCGAAGGGCACGAGTACGCAGTGGTTGATCACAACGGAAAAGTCACCGGCCTGCTCCGGCAGTCAGCCGTGGTGAGCGCCATTACAGGCAAAGAAATGCGCCGCAGCGGGCGCGCGAAGGTCCAGAACCGGTAGAGTTACCTGCCGGCCGTGAATATCGGCGCGCCCCGGGCCGGCGGCTTGGTGACCGGCCGCCGTCAGGCACGGCCACACAGGTTTACAACAGCGAGGAATAACCCATGAGCAGCGAAACTGCCGCCAAGAATACGAACATGCCGGCCGACACCGCGGACAGCTCAGTCGCAGCCGGGGGACAGCCTGTGGGCGCAGCCCGTCGCCGCGGACCGTTCCGGGAGGGCGAGCGGGTACAGCTGACTGACGAGCGCGGCCGGATGAACACGATCACCCTGGAAGCCGGGGGAGCCTTCCATACCCACCGCGGCTTCCTGAACCATGACGAAATCATCGGCAAGGTGGACGGGTCCGTTGTCACCAACAACGTTGGCCAGCAGTACCAGACGCTCCGTCCGCTGCTCTCGGACTTCGTGCTGTCCATGCCCCGCGGCGCGGCGGTGGTCTACCCCAAGGACGCCGGCCAGATTGTCACCATGGCGGACATCTTCCCCGGCGCCCGCGTGGTCGAGGCCGGCGTAGGTTCCGGCGCCTTGTCCATCTCGCTGCTGCGCGCGGTGGGCGACAACGGCTACCTGCACTCCTTTGAACGGCGCGAGGAATTCGCGGACATTGCCCGCGGCAACGTGGAAACCATCTTCGGCGGCCCGCATCCCGCCTGGAAGATTTCCCTCGGGGACTTCCAGGAAGAAGTGGTCCGCAGCGAAGCTCCCGGCTCCGTGGACCGGGTGGTGCTGGACATGCTCGCCCCCTGGGAATGCCTCGACGCCGTAGCCACCGTCCTGGCCCCCGGCGGGGTATGGATCAACTACGTGGCAACCGTCACGCAGCTGTCCAGGACGGCAGAAGCCATCCGCGCCGACGGCCGCTTCACCGAGCCCGACGCCTGGGAATCCATGGTCCGCGGCTGGCACCTTGAAGGCTTGGCCGTCAGGCCGGACCACCGCATGGTGGCCCACACGGGCTTCCTGCTGGTCACGCGCAGGCTCGCGGACGGCGTCACCGGAATCTCGGTGAAGCGCCGGCCGTCCAAAACGGAGTTCAACGAAGAGGACGTCAACGCCTGGACTCCCGGCGCCGTAGGCGAGCGGCTCGTCTCGGACAAGAAACTCCGCCGCGCTGCACGCGATGCAGTCGCCGGAACCAACGTCAAGGACGACCCGGAGGTCACGAACTAGTCCGTATTTCGGATGTCTCCAGCAGTACCCGGCTTCTTGGGGCTATGGTCTTAATAGAAGCGCAGGAAGGGGCTGATGGATCATGGACACTCCGAACAACGACTCCTCACGGACACCGGACGAGGCTGCAGGGGCAGTGGAACCTGAGAACGCACGGTACGTGGCCAACGAACTCTCCGTTGCGGACCGGCAGGTGAACATCCTCCGGGACAAACTGCGGCACATTGACCGCCAGCTTGCCGCCGCGACGCAGAACAATTCGAAGCTTGTGGGCATGCTGGAAACCGCCAAGGCGGAAATCCTGCGTCTCAAGAACGCCTTGGATCAGGAGGGCCAGCCACCCTACAGCTTTGGCACGATTCTGCAGCTGAACCCCAAACGGCAACCCAGCGCCGGCAACAGCGGGCAGGCAGCCACGGAAGAGTCGGTGGACATCTTCAACGCCGGCCGCAAGATGCGCGTTGGAGTGAGCCCGCTGGTGAATATGAGCCAGCTTGCCGTGGGGCAGGAAGTGCTCCTCAACGAGGCACTGCTGGTGGTGGCGGGGCTCGGCTACGAGCGCGCGGGGGAACTCGTCACGCTCAAGGAAATGCTGGGCGCTGACCGGGTCCTGGTAGTGGGGCGCGCGGACGAGGAACGCGTCATCCGGCTCTCGGGAGCCCTGATGTCGGAGAAGCTCCGCGTGGGCGATGCCCTCTCCATCGACTCGCGAACCGGCTATGCCCTGGAGAAGATTCCGCGCTCCGAGGTGGAGAACCTGGTTCTCGAAGAGGTCCCGGACATCACCTATGAGGACATCGGTGGCCTCGGTCCGCAGATTGAACAGATCAGGGATGCCGTGGAGCTCCCGTTCCTGCACCCCGACCTCTACCGCGAACACGGCCTCAAAGCGCCCAAGGGCATCCTGCTCTACGGCCCGCCGGGCTGCGGCAAGACGCTGATCGCCAAGGCGGTGGCCAATTCCCTGGCTGCCCGCGCCGCGGAGCGCACCGGAAACATTGACCTGAAGAGCTACTTCCTGAACATCAAGGGCCCCGAGCTCCTGGACAAGTACGTCGGCGAGACGGAGCGGCACATCCGCCTGATCTTCTCGCGGGCACGCGAAAAGGCCTCTGACGGCAGCCCCGTTGTGGTGTTCTTTGACGAAATGGATTCGCTGTTCCGCACCCGCGGCACCGGCATCTCCTCCGACGTCGAAACGACCATCGTGCCCCAGCTCCTCAGCGAGATCGACGGCGTTGAGCGCCTGGATAACGTCATAGTCATTGGCGCGTCAAACCGCGAGGACATGATTGACCCGGCCATCCTGCGCCCGGGCCGGCTGGACGTCAAGGTAAAGATCCAGCGGCCGGATGCAGAGGCCGCGGCCGATATCTTCTACAAGTACATCACCACGGACCTCCCGTTCCACGAGTCCGATCTCGCGGAACACGGCGGCGACGTGCAGGCGACGGTCGACGCCATGATCCAGCGCACCGTTGAGGCGATGTACTCCACCGAGAAATCCAACGAGTACCTCGAAGTGACCTACGCCAACGGGGACACCGAGATGCTGTACTTCAAGGACTTCAACTCCGGCGCTGTGGTGCAGAACGTGGTGGACCGTGCCAAGAAGTACGCCATCAAGGACCTCCTGACCACGCAGCAAAAGGGGATTCGGATCGACCACCTGCTGCGGGCGGTCGTGGATGAGTTCCGCGAACACGAGGACATGCCCAACACCACCAATCCCGATGACTGGGCCCGCATTTCCGGCAAGAAAGGCGAACGCATCACGTACATCCGCACGATTGTGCAGGGCAAGGCAGGGCAGGAACCCGGGAAGTCCATCGAGACAATGCCCAACACGGGCCAGTACCTGTGACGCCGCGCAGCGAAGTCGCACCCGGCGGTCCGCTTCCCGCCGGCGGCGTCATGCGGGTCATGGGATCCGAAACCGAGTACGGCATCCACGCGCCGTCGGCACCCACTGCCAACGCCACCATGATGTCCGCCCGGGTGATCCAGGCCTATGCGCAGCTGACCCGCCAGCGCGCCGCCGGCGGTGCGGAAACACGCTGGGACTACACGGATGAGGAGCCCCTTCACGATGCCCGCGGGTGGACCTTGGAGCGGAGCCAAGCGGATCCGAGCCAGCTGACCGACCAGCCCCCGGTCCTGGACGCCGAGGCCGTGGCCCTGGCGTACGGGCGGGAGGAACTGGAGCAGGACGGCGAGGACGAGACCGGCTCGCTCCTGATGAACATGGTGCTGGGCAACGGTGCACGCCTCTACGTGGACCATGCGCATCCGGAGTATTCGAGCCCGGAAGTCACCAATCCGCGCGCCGCCGTCGCGTGGGACGCTGCCGGCGACGTGGTGGCACTGTCCGCGGTTCGCAGGATGGCGGCGGATCCGCAGCTTCCGCCCGTGAACCTGTACAAGAACAACACGGACAACAAATCGGTCTCCTACGGCTCGCACGAGAACTACCTCATGCCCCGCGCGGTGCCCTTCGGCGACATCGTCCGCGGTCTGACGCCGTTTTTCATCACGCGGCAGATCATGTGCGGTGCCGGCCGGGTTGGGCTGGGCCAGGACAACTCCCGGCCGGGGTACCAGATCAGCCAGCGCGCTGATTTCTTCGAGGCTGAGGTCGGCCTGGAAACAACCATCCGGCGGCCGATCATCAACACCCGCGACGAGCCGCACGCCACGGCCGACAAGTACCGCCGGCTGCACGTGATCATCGGGGACGCGAACCTCAGCCAGGCATCCAACTACCTGAAGTTCGGGACCACGGCCATGGTTCTCAGCCTGATTGAAGCCGGCCTGGCCCCGCGCATTGAAGTGCACGAGCCCGTGGCTGCGCTGCAGGCCGTCAGCCATGACACGTCGCTGACGGCCACGCTCCGCCTTGTCGACGGCCGCCGGGTGAGGGCGCTGGACCTGCAATGGATGTACCACGAGGCAGCCGCCAAGCTCGCCCAGGACACGGGGGTGGGCGATGCCGTGGACGGTGACGGACACACCCATGCCTTGCTGGAACGCTGGGCGGCGACGCTGACGGACCTCGACAGCAGCCGGACCGCCGCCGCCTCCTCGGTGGAGTGGCTGGCCAAGCTGTCCCTGCTGGAGGGTTACCGGCAGCGGGACGGGCTGGAATGGAACGACGCCCGGCTGGGCCTGGTGGACCTCCAGTGGGCGGACGTTCGGCCGGAAAAGGGTCTGTATTACCGTTTGCTTGCCCGGGACCGGATGGAGCGGATCGTCGGCGACGAAACCATCGCGCGGGCGGTGACGGAACCGCCGTCGGACACCCGCGCCTACTTCCGCGGCCGCTGCGTGAGCAGCTTCAGCAAGGACGTGGTCGGCGCCAGCTGGGACTCGGTCATCTTTGACGTCCCAGGCCACGGACGGTTGCAACGGGTCCCCACGCGCGAGCCCCTGAGGGGGACGGAAGCCCTCACCGGGGGCCTGTTTGCCAGGCACAAGGACGCCGGATCATTCCTTGGTGAACTGCTGGGACAAACTCCGCCTCCGCCACCGGCATAAAGCACCCCACCGCGGCTTAAGGCGTGGCAATATGGGCTTACAGGATGTCCCCTCTCACAGCGGGGACGGATAGAAGGAGAAGGAAATGGCAGGCCAGGAGCAGCAGCAGCCGCAGTCACGGGACAGCGAATTCGAAGACGACGCCCCCGCAACGCCGCCCGCATCCGGGGACGCCCAGGCATCGGCAGCCACCCAGGGTGTGGACGACCTTCTGGATGAAATCGACGGCGTGCTCGAATCGAACGCCGAAGAATTCGTCCGGGCCTTCGTCCAAAAGGGCGGTCAGTAAGGCCCAGGCTGCCATCGCCTGAATGGAGCACGGCAGCCGCGACGCCCGAAGAGACGTTGACCCACCACGTTGAAGGAGTGCATCAGTGCAGGACACAACAGCCAACCAGGTAGCTGCCAACGCGACGTCATCATTCACTGAACACCTCCAACGCAACAGGCCGGGTTTACTTCCTTACAATCAGCCGTTCCCGGCAGCGCTTGCCGGCACCGGTTCACAGCCGCTACAGGCGCCCCACGCCACGACCATCGTTTCGCTGACTTACGACGGCGGTGTCCTGATGGCCGGTGACCGCCGCGCCACCATGGGGAACGTGATTGCCAGCAGGCACATCGAGAAGGTCTTTCCGGCCGACCGGTATTCGGTGCTGGGAATCGCCGGCACCGCAGGCATCGCCATCGACCTCACCCGGCTGTTCCAGGTAGAGCTGGAACACTACGAAAAGATCGAGGCAACCATGCTGAGCCTGGAAGGCAAGGCCAACCGGCTCGGGGCCATGATCCGCGGCAACCTGCCCATGGCCATGCAGGGCCTGGCCGTGGTGCCGCTGTTCGCCGGATTCGACCTGCCGGCAGGCGTGGGCCGACTGTTTTCCTACGATGTCACCGGGGGACGGTACGAGGAACAGGAACACCACGCCGTCGGTTCGGGTTCCGTGTTCGCCCGCGGATCACTCAAGAAGCTCTGGCGGCCCGGACTCAGCCGGGAAGAATCAGTAGCCGTAGCGGTTGAAGCCCTCTACGACGCAGCGGACGACGACTCGGCAACGGGCGGACCGGACCCGGTCCGGCAGCTGTGGCCGGTTGTCTACACCGTGGACCGGAGCGGCGCCAGGCGGGTACCGGACCATGACCTGGCCGCGGTAGCCGGGACCATCATCGAGGCCAGAACCTCAGCGCGGCGGGAGGCCTGATATGACTCAACAGTTTTATGTGTCGCCCGAACAGCTGATGAAGGACCGTGCGGATTTCGCACGGAAAGGAATTGCCCGGGGCCGCTCCGTGGTGGTGATCAGCTGCGAGGAAGGTATTGCCCTGGTTGCTGAGAATCCGTCGCCGTCGCTGCACAAGATCGGTGAAATCTACGACAAGATCGCCTTCGCCGCCGTCGGGAAGTACAACGAGTTCGAGAGCCTCCGCCAAGCCGGTGTGCGGTACGCGGACATCCGCGGCTACTCGTACGACCGGGAAGACGTCACGGCCAGGGGACTGGCCAGCGTTTACGCTCAAAGCCTCGGTGCCGTGTTCACGGCGGAACAGAAACCGTTCGAAGTGGAACTCGCGGTGGCGGAGGTGGGAAGCAGCCAGGCTGACGACCACCTGTACCGCCTGACGTTCGACGGTTCCATCGCTGACGAAAAGGGATTCATTGTGATGGGCGGCCAGGCCGATAAAGTGGCCGAGACCGTGGAAGGCGGGTGGCAGCGGGAACTGAACTTCGCCGGTGCCATCAGGCTCGCAATGAAAGGGCTGGTCACCGATAAGGAAGCCGGCGAACTGCCGGCTTCAGCACTTGAAGTGGCAGTACTGGACCGCGGTTCGGAAGGCACCCGGGGATCCCGGCGGGCTTTCCGGCGCCTTGGCGACGACGAGATCGCCGCCCTGCTGTCTGAGGAGAACTGAAATGGATAAGCGAATTTTCGGCATCGAAACCGAGTTCGGCATCTCGTATTCGAGTCCCGACTCGCGTCCTCTCGCCCCGGAGGAGGTGGCACGCTACCTCTTCCGCAAGGTGGTCAGCTGGGGACGCTCATCGAACGTATTCCTGACCAACGGTTCGCGGCTGTACCTCGACGTCGGCTCGCATCCCGAGTACGCCACGGCCGAATGTGACGATCTGGGACAGCTGATCGCCCATGACCGCGCCGGCGAACTGATCCTGGACGACCTCGTGGACGAGGCACAGGAAAGGCTGGCTGCGGAGGGCTTTAACGGCACCGTGTACCTGTTCAAGAACAACACGGACTCGGCAGGCAATTCGTACGGCAGCCACGAGAACTACCTCATCCCGCGCCGCGGCGAATTTTCACGGCTCGCCGAAATCCTGATTCCGTTCCTGGTGACACGCCAGCTCATCGCCGGAGCCGGCAAGATCCTCAAGACTCCGCACGGCGCTACTTTTGCGTTTTCCCAGCGCGCGGACCACATCTGGGAAGGTGTCTCCTCCGCGACCACCAGGTCGCGTCCCATCATCAACACGCGGGATGAACCGCATGCGGATGCCGAGTTCTACCGCCGGCTCCACGTGATTGTGGGCGATTCCAACATGTCCGAAACGACGGCCATGATGAAGATCGGCACGGTGGACCTCATCCTCCGCATGATCGAGGCAGGCGTGATCATGCGGGACATGCGGATGGAGAACCCGATCCGCAGCATCCGCGAAATCTCGCACGACCTCAGCGGACGCGCGCTGATCCGGCTCGCCAACGGCCGGCAGCTGACGGCCCTGGAGATCCAGCGCGAATACCTGAACAAGGTCACGTCCTTCGTGGCCGAAAACGGTGCCCACAACCACCATGTGCCCCTCATCCTGGATCTCTGGGAACGGACCCTTGATGCCATTGAGAGCGGCAACACCAGCACGATCGAGACCGAGATCGACTGGGCCATCAAGAAAAAGCTGATGGACAGTTACCGGAACCGGCACGGCCTGGGCCTGGATTCACCAAGGATCGCCCAGCTTGACCTCACGTACCACGACATTTCCCGGTCGCGCGGTCTCTATTATCTGCTGCAGTCCAGGGGAGCAGTCCGCCGGGTGGTGGATGACACCACGGTCAAGGACGCCGTGGACGCGCCGCCACAGACAACGCGGGCGAAACTCCGCGGTGATTTTGTCCGGCGAGCCCAGGAACTGGGCCGCGACTACACCGTGGACTGGGTGCATCTGAAGCTGAATGACCGCGCCCACCAGACGATCCTGTGCAAGGATCCGTTCCGCAACGTGGATGAGCGCGTCGACGCCCTCCTGGACTCTATGGGCTGACATCCAGCTTCAGGCGCTATTCTGGATGGGGCCGTTTATTCGGCCGCCGACTGCGTTGCCGCGTGCACCACCGGCGCCAACGCATCCATCTTGCCCCGACGAAAGTTCTTACGTGCGCCGACTACTAGCAATTCTCATTCCCGGACTGCTGCTGATCACCGGCTGCGGCGGCGGATCGCCTGCAGCCCCGGAGCCCACCAGTCAGTCTGCTGGCGAGACCGCCAAGCTCGACTCTCTGAAGCTTACGGACAACGGAGACAAGAAGGCACCCGGAGTCGAATTCGACAAACCCCTCGATGTAAAGGAACCCACTGTCAAGGTGGTTACCGAGGGTGACGGAGAGCGCCTCAAGGCCAACCAGGTCGCTGACATCTCGATCCTTGCGGTCAGCGGCAAGGACGGCTCCACCCTCGAGGACACGTTCGCCAAGGACCCTGAACCCCTTGAGCTGAACGACGCCCTCAAGACCGGCAACGCCGTGGTCTACAACGCCTTTGTGGGCGCAAAGATTGGCTCCCAGCTGGCCCTCGCCGTTCCCGGCCAGGCCGCACAGGAAGGCGCCGAGGCCGGTCCCACGCAGCTTCTTGTGGTCAAGGTCCTGTCCGCCAAGGACGCGCCGAAGGTGCTGGACAAGCCGGAAGGCGAAACAGTCACGCCGCCCGCGGGACTGCCGACCGTCAAGGAAAACGACAAGGGAATCCCGGAGATCTCGGTTGAGGGCGTCAAGGCGCCCACGGCCCTTGTCTCCCAGGACCTGATCAAGGGCACCGGCCCCGCTGTCAAGGAAAGCGACACCTTGACCGTCAACTACGTCGGCGTCACCCTCAACGGTGGCACGAAGTTCGACTCCAGCTTCGACCGCGGCGAAAAGGCCAGCTTCCCGCTCACCGGCGTCATCAAGGGCTGGACGCAGGGCCTCGCCGGCAAGACGGTGGGCTCACGCGTCCTCCTGGTCATCCCGAAGGACCTCGCCTACGGTGATGCCGGCCAGGGCGAGGCCAAGGGCGACCTGGTGTTCGTCGTCGACATCCTCGGCGTCAAGTAAGCAAACCCGGCGTCAAGCACGCCACCCAAACCTAGAAAAAAAGGAGCAACCATGTCATTTGGACAGCGCAATTTCGACCGCCAGAAGCCGGAGATCGATTTCCCCGAAGGCGAGGTTCCCACCGAGCTGGTCATCACCGACCTCATCGAAGGTGACGGACCCGAGGCCAAGGCCGGCGACACCGTCTCCACCCACTACGTCGGCGTCGCATGGTCCACGGGCGAAGAGTTTGACGCCTCCTGGGGCCGCGGTGCCCCGCTGGACTTCCGGGTTGGCGTGGGCCAGGTCATCCAGGGCTGGGACCAGGGCCTGCTGGGCATGAAGGTCGGCGGCCGCCGCCGTCTCGAGATCCCCTCGGAGCTCGCTTACGGTTCCCGCGGTGCCGGCGGAGCAATCGGCCCTAACGAAGCACTGATCTTCGTTGTGGACCTCGTCGGAGTCCGCTGAACGGATGACTGACCGGCGACAGCCGGACAAGCTCCAGGAAGCGCGGTAACAAATCGGAAGGTAATTTCCGTTTGTTGCCGCGCTTTCGGTGTTAAGCCGCAGCGGCTTTAGTAACGTAGCCAAGGTGTCCGCCTCACGTACAGAACGCCTCCTGAACCTGCTCATAGCGCTGCTGAACACCCGCTACGGGCTGCGGCGCAGCGAACTGCGCGACAAGGTCTATCACGACACCAGCAGCAGTGAGGTTGCCTTCGGGCGGATGTTCGAACGGGACAAGAAGGATCTCCGGCAGTACGGATTCGAGGTCGAAACAGTCATGGACCACGGCTGGGGGTCCGATGATCCGGCCACCGCGCGCTACCGCATCGGCAAGGAGTCCAACCGGCTGCCGGACGTCAGTCTCACGTCCGCCGAATGCACCGTGCTCATGCTGGCGGCACAGCTCTGGGAGCAGGCGGCATTGGGGTCGGCAGCGCAGAACGCCATGCGCAAGTTGCAGGCTGCGGGCGGACTCGTGGAAGCCGAATTGCCGCCGGAGGTTCAGCCGCGGATCAAGCCCGCCGGCCAGGCCTTCGAAGACCTGGTCACGGCGATGCATGCCCAGCATCCGGTCAGCTTCCGTTACCTGGCAGGAAGCACCGGCCGGGATGAAGTCAGGACTGTTGAGCCGTGGGGCCTGGGCAGCCGCTTTGGCCAGTGGTACCTGGTGGGCTTCGACCGGGCGCGAGACGCGAAGCGCTTCTTCCGCCTGTCGCGCTTCACGTCCGCCGTAACCGTCCTGGAGAAGGACCCTTACACGCCTCCGGCCGGATTCAACGTCCGCACGGAACTGGATTCACTGCCCGAACTGCCGGTACAGACGGCCTTGGTGGATGTTGCACCGGGCAAGGTGCTGGGCCTGCGCAAGCGCGCCAGCGGAACAGCGAACGGCAACACGCCCGACGGCGGCTGGGACCGGCTCAGCATCCCCTTCCGGGACGCTGAGGTGCTGGGCGAAGAACTGGCGTCCTACGGGCCGAACGCGCTGGTCGCGGAGCCGGCCGAACTGGTGTCCGCCGTCAGGCGAAGGCTGCAGGCGGCTGCGGACTTTGCCGCGTCACCCGCTCCGGCCATCGACTTTACGGGGTCCGTCCCGGCCAAGCGCGCGCGCAAGCGAACGTCCGAGGACCAGCTCAAGAGGATGCTTCAGCTCGTGCCGTTCCTGGTCCACAACCAGGGCCTGCACATCAGCGAAGTCGCGGCCAGCTTCGGCGTGACCCGGAAGGAGCTGGAAGACGATCTGCTGATCCTGATCTGCTCCGGCCTGCCCGAGGGATACCCGGATGACCTCCTGGACATCCAGTGGGAGGACGACCACGTCTTCATCACCCAGGACCTCGACCTCACCCGTCCCGTCCGCTTCGCCGTGGATGAGGCCTGCGCCCTGCTGACGGGCCTGGAGACCCTCAACGGGCTGCCTGAGCTGGCCGAGGGGAGTGCGCTGGAGTCCGTCACGGTGAAACTGATGGCAGCCGCGGGGGAGGAGGGCCTGAAGGCAGGGTCCATCGCCGGTCCGGAGGTGGGTCCGGCGAATTCCGCTCATCTCGCAACGATCCGGCAGGCGATCGCCGACGGCATGCAACTTCACCTCACGTATTTTTCCGCCCAGCGCGACTCCATGTCCGAACGGGACGTCGATCCGCTGCGGCTCTACTCACTCGACAACACATGGTACTTCGAGGCGTACTGCCACAGTGCGCGCGGCCTCCGGAATTTCCGTCTCGACCGGATCGAGGGCCTGGCCGCGAACGGCCGGACCGTAACCGAAGCGGCGAGGCCCGCCGAGGGCTTCCCCGTGAAACTGTTCACCCCGAACGACGACGACGCCCTGGTCACGGTGGAACTTGCGCCGGAGGGCCTCGGGCTCGCTGACGACTACTACGCCGAACGGACAGCTCCGCTGCCCGGTGGCGGGCTCCTGGCCGAAATCAGGTTTGGCAGCACCGCGTGGCTGCCCATGTTCGTCGCCCAGCATGGCGGGGCAGTGCGTATCCTTGAGCCGGCGGATGTGGCCGAGGCGGCCCGGGAATGGGTCGCCGCAGCCCTGGCCCGTTACGGCGGCTAGACTACTCAGCATGCCTTGGTGGTCTTGGATCCTGATCTGGATAGCACTCGTAGCCGTTTCCCTGCTCTTTTATGTGCTGTTGGGGATCAGGCTGTTCAGGAAGTTCATGGCCACGGTGAAGGACCTCGGCGCCGCCGGTGAACGGTTCGGTGCACCCCTTGCCGATCTCACCGACCCGGCTCCGCAGTGGGAAATGGCCAGTGACGAGAAGCGGTCTGCGGAACGGCGGGCGGTGCAGGGATCTGCAGTTTTTGCCTCGCCGATGCAGATGAGACATGATTACTCCGCGTCCAAATCCTCCCGCAGGGAAGAGCGCCGCCGGCGCCGCGTTCAGCGCAAAGCCGACCGCGGGCAGCCCCAGGCGCTGCGCGACATCGAATTCAGTTAGACGTAGGATGTATTTCGAGGAAAGGACTTCCAGTGGGACGACTCTTTGATGGCCCTTGGCCCATCGTCATTATTATCATCGTGGCTCTGCTGCTTTTTGCCGCCCCCAAGCTTCCGGCGATGGCCCGCAGCCTCGGCCAGTCGATGCGGATCATCAAATCCGAGGTCAAGGAAATGAAGAACGACGGCAAGCCCGAAGCCAACGACGGCACGGGCCCGGTCGAGGGCAAAATCGTCAACCACCCGCAGTCCCGACCGCAGAACGGTGAACCCACCAGCGGCACCGGCAGCGCCGACGGCACGGACGTTCCGCCGTCGAACCGCGTTTGACCTGAAGTGGCACTGACGAAGGGCCGTAAAGCCAACCCTGAGGGTCGGATGGCCCTGATGGACCACCTTAAGGAGCTTAAGAACCGGCTCATTAAGTCAGCCATCGGTCTGGTCATTGGCGGCATCGGGGGCTGGATTCTCTACGACCCGGTACTGAGCGCCCTCAAGGAACCCGTTGACCGGATTGCCGAGACGACCGGCGGCACATCCTCGGTCAACTTCTCCAGCATTGCATCGCCTTTTGACTTCAAGCTCCAGCTCTCGCTGTTGATCGGCGCCGTGATCTCGAGCCCCATCTGGATCTACCAGCTGTGGGCCTTCATCACGCCCGGCCTCACCAAAAAGGAGCGGCACTACACGCTCGGCTACATGGCCGCCGCCGTGCCGCTGTTCCTTGCCGGTGTGTGGGTGGGGTGGATGGTCACACCCCAGGTGGTGCGCGCGTTGACCCAGTTCACGCCTGCCGGCTTCTCCAACCTCATCGATGCCCGTGACTACGTTGATTTCGTCACGCGGATGGTCCTGTTCCTTGGCCTCGCGTTCCTGGTCCCTGTGGTCCTGGTGGGCGTCAACATGGCCGGCATCATCAGGGGAGAAACCATCCTGAAGGCCTGGCGGATCACGGTGTTCCTGGTGTTCGTGCTGGCCGCCGTTGCCGCTCCGGGCGCCGATGCGCTGTCCATGTTCCTGCTCGCAGGTCCGCTGCTTGCACTGTTTTTTGCCGCGATCGGGCTCTGTATCTTCAACGACCGGCGCCGGGACCGGAGGACCGCGAAGATCGCCGCCGAAACTGAAGCGACCGCCGACGTCGCAACCCCCGGCTCCGAACTGGGGAAACTGTAGCCCCTCGCCCATTAGGCTGGAAGTATGTCCTCCATAACCGGGCCACAGTCACCGTCTGAACGTTATCGGGCCAGTGCTGAACGGACCGCAGAAGCAAACACCTACCTTGGCGCATTCGTCCGGACGCTGAATTTCGAACTCGACGATTTCCAGCGCCAGGCCTGCAAATCCCTGCAGCAGGGAAGGGGTGTGCTGGTTGCGGCACCCACCGGAGCCGGCAAGACCATCGTGGGGGAGTTCGCCATCTACCTGGCGCTCCAGCGCGGCCTTAAGGCCTTTTACACCACGCCCATTAAGGCACTGAGCAACCAGAAGTATTCTGAGCTGGCGGACAAATACGGCCCCAAAAACGTCGGCCTCCTCACGGGGGACACCAGCATCAACGGCGACGCCCCGGTGGTCGTGATGACTACCGAAGTCCTGCGGAACATGCTCTATGCGGACTCGGACACTTTGGACGACCTCGGCTACGTGGTCATGGACGAGGTGCACTACCTCGCCGACCGGTTCCGCGGCGCGGTCTGGGAAGAAGTCATCATCCATCTGCCCAGCGAAGTCCAGGTGGCGTCGCTGAGCGCCACTGTTTCCAACGCCGAGGAATTCGGCGCCTGGCTGGACACCGTCCGCGGCCACACGGACGTGATCGTTTCCGAGCACCGGCCGGTGCCGCTCTGGCAGCACGTCATGGTGGGCCGGGAGATCGTGGATCTGTTCGCCGGCGAAACGACGTTTGATGAGATTGCACCCGAGGGGGAGTCGGATCCTGCCGCGACGGCGTCCATGGTCAGCGCCGCCCTTGAACGGGGCTTCGAGGTTAACCCGGACCTGCTGGCGATGGCACGCACCGAGAGCCAGATGAATTCACGGGCCCGCTTTGGCCACGGCGGACGCAGCCAGCGGCGCCAGCAGAACCAGCGCGGCGGGGACAACCGCGGCGCCCAGGGAGGCCAGCAGGGCGCCGTCCGGAAGGCCAGCCGCCCCCAGGTGATCGCGAGCCTGGACAAGCAGGACCTGCTGCCGTCCATCACGTTCATCTTTTCCCGTGCCGGCTGTGACGCTGCCGTGGCGCAGTGCGTGTCCGCCGGCTTGTGGCTGACCACGGAGCGCGAACAACAGGTTATTGCCCGCCGCGTTGATGAAGCCGCCCAGGACATCCCGCCGGATGACCTTGACGTGCTCGGTTTCTGGAACTGGCGGGACGGGCTCCTGCGCGGGCTCGCTGCCCACCACGCAGGCATGCTGCCCACCTTCAAGGAAGTGGTGGAGAAGCTTTTCGCCGAAGGCCTGGTCAAGGCAGTGTTCGCCACCGAAACCCTCGCACTGGGCGTCAACATGCCCGCACGTTCGGTGGTGCTCGAAAAGCTGGACAAGTTCAACGGTGAAGCGCACGTGGGCATCACCGCCGGCGAATACACGCAGCTCACCGGCCGGGCCGGCCGGCGCGGCATCGACGTCGAAGGCCATGCCGTGGTCCTGTGGCAGCCAGGAACCGACCCGACCGCCGTCGCAGGTTTGGCGTCCCGGCGCACGTACCCGTTGAACTCCAGCTTCCGTCCCACGTACAACATGAGCATCAACCTCCTGGCCCAGTTCGGCAGGCCGCGGGCCCGGGAAATCCTGGAATCCTCCTTTGCCCAGTTCCAGGCCGACCGGTCAGTGGTCGGCTTGGCCAAGCAGGTCCGGAGCCGGGAAGAATCCCTGGCTGGCTACCAGAAGTCAATGACGTGCCATTTGGGCGATTTCACCGAGTACTCACGGCTGCGCCGGGAACTGTCGGACACGGAAAACGCCGCCTCCCGCAGCACCTCGCGGGCACGCAAGTCCATCACCGAGGACTCGCTGAGCAGGTTGCTTCCCGGCGATGTGGTGGATGTGCCCTCGGGCAGGGCACCCGGCTACGCGGTGGTGCTGGGCTCCGACCACAACTCCCGTGAGCCGCGGCCGGCGGTGCTGACACTGGACAACCAGCTTCGCAGGATAGGCCTCCAGGACCTCGAAGGACCCATCACGCCGGTGACCCGCGTCCGGATTCCCAAATCGTTCGACGCAAAGGTGCCCAAGTCGCGCAAGGACCTGGCCTCCTCGGCCCGGAAAGCCATCCGGGAAAACCGCCCGCCGTCTCCGGCCAGCACCCGGAACACGGATTTCGGCCGGGCCGCGGCCCTGCCTGACCAGGAAAAGCGGATCGCCGAACTGCGGCTCGCCTTGCGGTCCCACCCCTGCCACGGCTGCAGCGAACGCGAGGACCACGCGCGGTGGTCGGAGCGCTGGTGGAAACTGCGGCGCGAAACGGACGGCCTGATCCGCGAAATCCAGGGCCGTACCAACACTATCGCCAAGACGTTCGACAGGGTCTGCGGCCTCCTCTCCAGCTACGGCTACCTCGAAACCTCCGAATCGGGAAAGGTGACGATCAACGCCGACGGCCAGAAGCTGCGCCGGATCTACGGTGAAAAGGACCTCCTTATTTCCCAGTCGCTGAGGCAAGGCGCGTTCAGTGACCTCGATGCCGCCGAAGTCGCCGCACTCGCCAGCGTGCTGGTGTACCAGGCAAAGCGCGAAGAGCGCGGGCTGCGGCCCAGGATGCCCAGTGTGTCCCTGGAAACCGCCGTCGACATCGTCGTCAGGGAATGGTCCATCCTGGAAGACGCCGAGGAAGAGAACAAACTGCCGCTGACCGGGGAGCCTGAACTCGGTCTCATCTGGCCCATCTTCAAGTGGTCGAAGGGCCGGCACCTCCAGGAAGTGCTGAGCGGCACCGACCTCGCGGCCGGCGACTTTGTCCGGTGGGTCAAACAGGTCATTGACCTCCTCGACCAGCTGGCAAAGATCCCCGGCCTGGATCCGCGGCTTTCGCGGCTCTGCTCCGAGGCCATCATCCTGGTGCGGCGCGGCGTTGTGGCCTACTCCACCGTGGTGTGACCCTCTGATCCCGCCTCGCCCCGCACCCCGACCATCACCTTCACGGCTGCTTAGGAGCACCACACAATATGATTGACGCACGGGCGGACCTGCCGGCCGGAAAACGCAAAGTGACGCTGTACCGCAACGGTTCCGTCTACACCGCTGCGGATCCTTTTGCGACCGCATTGCTGGTGGACGGTGACACCGTGGCCTGGGTCGGCTCAGAGCAAGCGGCAACGTCCATCGCGGATGCGTCGATGGAGGTCATCGACCTGCAGGGTGCCCTGCTGGCGCCCGGCTTTGTCGATTCACACGTGCACCTGACCGAAACGGGCATCGCCCTGGACTCACTCCAGCTGGCGGACGTGCGTTCCGCGGCTGAAGTCCTGGATGCCGTGGCTGCCGCTGCCGCAGGTACCCCCGCGGATGCAGCCGTCCTGGGCCACGGCTGGGACGAAAGCAACTGGGCCGAGCAGGCTTTGCCGAGCCGGGAGGAACTGCAGCGTGCGGCAGGAGGCCGGCGCGTGTACCTTTCACGGGTGGATGCGCATTCCGCCCTCGTGTCGTCCTCACTCGCGGAAGCAGCGGGGCTGGCCGGCCTGGACGGCTACGCCGGCGGAAGCCAGGTGAAGCGCCATGCCCACACAGCTGCCAGGCGTACGGCCCGGCAGCTGCCGGACCACGCGCTGCGGAACTTCCAGTCGCGCGCCCTGACTGAAGCTGCCGCAAACGGTTACGTGGCCGTCGCGGAGATGGCGGCACCGCATATCGGTGGCCCCGCCGACTTGCGCCTTGCGGCAGCGTGGAACATCCAGGATGGCTCCGGACAGCCCATGCCTGAGGTACTCCCGTACTGGGGTCAGCTGGCCGGCTCGGCTGAGGACGCGCAAGGCATTCTTCACGGACTGGGAGCAAACGTGCGGGGCCTCGCCGGCGACCTGAACATTGACGGCTCCATCGGCTCCCGCACCGCCGCACTCCGGGACGATTACAGCGACGCACCGGACGAGCGCGGCACCCTCTACCTGTCGGTGGACCAGGCGGCCGCCCACCTGGCGGCGTGTTCGCTGCTGGGCATCCAGGCCGGGTTCCACGTCATCGGCGACGCCGGACTGGATGCGGCCCTGGACGCACTGGACCGGGCGGCTGCGGAAGTGGGGGAGCAGCGGGTCAGGGCAGCCGGCCACCGGTTCGAACATGTGGAAATGGCCGACGCCGAGGCCATCGGCCGCCTTGCGGGGTATTCGGTGACAGTCAGCGTGCAGCCGGGATTCGACGCCGCCTGGGGCGGGCCGGGGCGCCTCTACCAGGAGCGGCTGGGGGACCGGGAGCGCCAGATGAACGCCTTCGCTTCCTTCTACGCCGCCGGCGTGCCCATCTGCTTTGGCAGCGACAGCCCGGTGACTCCGCTGAACCCGTGGGCCAGCGTCCGCGCCTGCCTGGAGCACAGCAACCCGGACCAGCGCATCTCCGCACGTGCCGCCTTCCTCGGCCACACCCGGGCCGGCTGGCGGGCCGCCAAGTACAGCAACCCGATGGCCGGCCAGCTCGTTCCGGGCGCCCCCGCCAGCTTCGCGGTCTGGGAGGTGGAGGAACTTATGGTCCAGGTTGCCGATGGACGGGTCCAGTCCTGGAGCACGGACCCCCGGGCCCGCACACCGCTGCTCCCGGCCTTGGACACCGGCAGCGATCCCATGTGCCTTCAGACCGTCCGCGACGGGAAAGAGTTGTTCACAAACGGTTCGCTGCGGTCATAGACCGGAAAAGCAACCGGCGCGCCGTATTTCCCTGACCTGCGGTTACACCTAAAACCGCACGTCAAACGCGGGTTGACAGTGCAGGGGCTGTCCGTAGCATTGAGTGGCAACGGACGGACTCCGCTTTTGAGGGCTCCGTCTGGCCGCGTCCCCCGTCAGCAGGAAACCCAGCCCGGTCCTGCTGGCGGGAGAACCGTGGCAGTACGAGGGGCAGGTCCATTTAGCAGCAGAAAACAGTTCCACCGGTGCACAGCGCATCTGACTGAAACTGGCCCGCGGCTTGTGGACCTGCCCGCGGCATGCCCGTGTGACGCGCCCGGAAAGCGCAAACTCCCTATAATGGTGACTTGCGCCTTTTAGCCCGCAGTTCTGCTGAGCTTCCCGGCGCGTGACCGCTCCCATCAAGGAAAGGGCCTCGCTGTGCGTGTCCTCACCATCATCCCCACCTACAACGAGCTGGAATCGTTGCCCAAGACCCTCGCACGCCTGCGTGCGGCCGTCCCGGCTTCCGACGTCCTGGTGGTGGACGACAACAGCCCGGACGGCACCGGAAGCCTGGCGGACGGCATCGCTGCAGAGGATGGCCAGGTCCACGTACTCCACCGCGAAGGCAAGGCCGGACTGGGAGCCGCCTACATCGCCGGTTTCAAGTGGGGCCTGGAAGCCGGGTACGAGGTCCTCGTGGAAATGGACGCCGATGGCTCACACCAGCCCGAGCAGCTGCAGCAGCTCCTGGACGCCGTGGAAGAAGGCGCTGACCTAGCCATGGGTTCGCGCTGGGTTTCCGGCGGCAGTGTGGTCAACTGGCCGCTGTACCGGCAGGCAATCTCCCGGATCGGCAGCACCTATGCACGGCTGATGCTGGGCCTCCAGATCAAGGACGTCACCGGCGGGTACCGCGCCTTCCGCCGGACCACCCTGGAGAAACTCAACCTCGACCAGGTGGACTCCGTAGGCTACGGGTTCCAGGTGGACCTCGCCTGGCGGGTGGCCAAGATGGGGCTGAAGATCGTGGAGCGCCCCATCACCTTCGTCGAGCGCGAACTGGGCGCTTCCAAGATGAGCGGCAACATCGTGGTGGAAGCCATGATCAACGTGACCAAGTGGGGACTTACCGCGCGCTGGCAGAAGCTCACGGGCCGGGGTTCCGCCGCCTCCTAGTGCGCAAAGGGCCGGACCCGTAGCCTCCCATGGAGGGTACGGGCCCGGCCCTTTATGCTGTCAGACCGGCACGCTCTGCAGTTGCAGGGTGCCGCCAGGCGCATCCGGACTAAGCCGAGCGCCGTTCGCCGCGGCGTTCGCGAAGGATGGTCAGCCGGTCTTCGAGAATCTGCTCGAGCTCAGGCAGGGAACGGCGTTCCAGCAGCATGTCCCAGTGCGTGCGGACCGCTTTTTCGTTGCTGTTGATGGGGCGTTCGCCGTCAACAAGCAAGGCTTCCTTGCCGGTCTTCGAAACCCATACCGGGGGGATCTCGGCTTCGGAGGAGAAGGTAACGAAGACCTGCTCGCCGTCCTCGCAACGGTACTCAACCCGCTGGCGTGGAGCCGGCTCAACGCCGGATTCGGTCTCCATGCTCTGTGCGCCAAGACGCATGCCCCGAAGGCTGCGATCGCTCATGATTTCTCCCTTTGGTCGGTTCACGGAGTCAGGCTCCGCGCTAGCCGGGGCAGCTCACGCCACGGACTACTGTTTGCACTGCCTGCATCAATAGATGCAACGCTTTGCCAAGCCTTATTGTTCCAACTGGTCTGAACCACCCGGACAAACATCCCATTATACGGGTTACGTTCGCGGCGCGTAAAGCCGGCACCGCCGCCGCGCCGCGCGGCGCGCGCGGCAAACGGAAGGGGTGGCACCCGCAACGTGGACCAGGTCAACGCGGGTACCTCCCCTTCGCCAACGAGAACCGGTAGGTCCTACAGCGGCTGCCTCGGGTCGCTCACCGGGGGGACGCTTGCCTGCCTGTCTCCCTGCTGGGAGCTGTCAGGCTGGGAGTCGTCCGTGCCGGCGTCGAACAGGCCGCCTGTGCGGGGATCCGGGTTGGTGCCGCCGAGGGCGTTCCCGATGCCCTTCAGGGCTTCCCCGACTTCGCTCGGAATGATCCAGAGCTTGTTGGAGGAACCTTCGGCCAGTTTGGGCAGGGTCTGCAGGTACTGGTAGGCCAGCAGCTTCTGGTCCGGGTTGCCCTTGTGGATGGCGTCGAACACCTTCTGAATGGCCTGGGCTTCGCCGTCGGCACGGAGAATGGCCGCCTTGGCGTCACCTTCGGCTTTCAAGATGGAGGACTGACGCTGGCCTTCGGCGGTGAGGATGGCCGACTGTTTGGTGCCTTCGGCGGTGAGGATGGCCGCGCGGCGGTCGCGCTCTGCCCGCATCTGCTTCTCCATCGAGTCCTGGATGGAGTGGGGCGGGTCGATGGCTTTCAGTTCCACACGTGAAACACGGATGCCCCAGCGGCCCGTGGCTTCATCCAGGACGCCGCGGAGTTGGCCGTTGATCTGGTCACGGGAGGTCAGGGCCTCTTCGAGGTTCAGGCCACCGACAACGTTGCGGAGCGTGGTGGTGGTGAGCTGCTCCACCGCCTGGATGTAGTTTGCGATCTCGTAGGTGGCAGCCCGGGCGTCCGTGACCTGGAAATAGACCACGGTGTCAATGGAGACCACCAGGTTGTCCTCGGTGATGACCGGCTGCGGCGGGAACGAGACAACCTGTTCGCGGAGGTCGAGTAGCGGCAGGAGCCTGTCCACGAAGGGAATGAGGATGGTGAGGCCGGGGAGCAGCGTGCGCTGGTACTTCCCGAGCCGCTCCACCACGCCAGCACGGGCCTGCGGGACGATCCGCACCGACCGGACCAGCACGATTATTACGAACGCAACGAGAACCAGCAGCACGATTGTTACTGCGATATCCATACTTCACCTATTCCCCAGTTATGTGTCTTGCGATGTTGGCGGCGGTGTCCCGCGGCCTGTCCGGCGCCAGTGGCGGCGGCCGGACAAAGTGTGCGTCTTACTGAATGGCCGTTTCGGGCTGCGGTGCCACAACGGCGGTGGCTCCGTCGATGGCGGACACCACCACGCGCTGCCCGGCGTTGAGGACTCCGGCCTCCGAGCGTGCGCTCCAGACGTCGCCGCCGATTTTGACCAGGCCCGAGGTGGTGCTGACGGTCTCCATGACCAGCGCGGACTCGCCGATGAGGCGGTCGATGTTGCTCCGCTGTTCCGCGGGGCCTTTCTTCAGGTGTTTCAGCGCCACGGGGCGAACGAACACCACCATCAGCAGGGAGACAACACAGAAGACCACGATCTGCAGCCAGAACTCGGCGCCGGCGAAATCGGCCAGCAGCCCGGCCAGCGCCCCGCCGCCGAGCATGATGAAAAAGAGGTCCAGCGTCAGCATCTCCACCACCGCAAACGCCAGGAATACCGTGAGCCACAATGCCCACCAGTTCTCGCCAAGCCACTCAAACATGCGTTCCCCCTTGGACCGCGGAGCTGCGGAAGCAGGCCCCCGCTTAGTGTCCTTCCATCGTAGACCGAAGCTGCGGGGCGCAGGAGGCGGCCGTCTGGCACGCCCTGAAAGTAGCCAAGTCGTTATGCGGACGGCTGCTTCACGGGCTCGAACACACTGATCCGGAACCGGGCCGAGACCTTGGTGGCCGGGGGCAGCCCGGCAATGGTGGCCTCCAGCCCGTCCCGTTCCAGGTGGTGGCCGGCGGGCCCCATCAGGGCGAGGTTGCCGACGTCGACCGGTTCCAGTTCCAGCTCCAGGTCGAGGTCCCGGGTGGAATGCGCGGTGAAATGTCCTTCGAGGGAGGCGGCGAGCCGTTCCTCCTTGGCGGGTTCAATGCCCAGCATGCCGGTCTGTCCGGCGATCTCCCCAAGGTGGCCCGGACGCGGGGTCACCACAACGAAGCGGCCGCCGGGGCGGAGCACCCTGGCGAATTCTGCGGCGTTCCGCGGGGCGAAAACCACCATCACGACGTCGACGGCGGTGTCCGCGACCGGAAGCGGTTGCCATACATCGCTGACCAGGTTGACGGCGCCGGGATTCAGGCGGGCAGCGCGGCGCAGCGCGAACTTGGAAATGTCCAGTCCGACGGCGGCCGCGGGAACCGCCGCCAGCAGAGTGTTGAGATAGTGGCCGGTTCCCGTTCCGGCGTCGAGCACTGCCGCGTGCGGTCCCTGGAGAGCAGGCATTGCCAGCTGCGCCACCGCGTCGGCCAGGGGCTGGTAGTGGCCACGGGAAAGGAAGTCGAAGCGGGCCGCCACCATGGCCGCGGTATCAGCTTCGAAGACGGTTCCCTTGCCCACCAGAAAGTTAAAGTAGCCCTGCCGGGCCGCGTCAAAGCTGTGACCGTCCGGGCAGGTCAGCCGGTCGGCGCCGAGGGTCAGACTGGTCCGGCACACGGGGCACAGCAGGGAACGGACGGCGTCGGGATGCATGGATCCAATCCTAGGGCCGCCGTCCCGGCCGCCCTTAATCCGGTGCCCTTGCTGTGCTGGCCGGACGGGGGGCCCCACGAGCTGCGTGAGGTGTTTCACACACCATGCTGCAGCCGTTAGGCTCACAAGCGTGAAACCTGATCAACTGCCCCTGCTGAAGTCCGTTTCCGCCCCGGCCGTGCACCCTGACGGCAGCCGGGCCGTTGTGTCCGTCGTCCGTCCCGACTTCGATGCCGACAGCTATGTGGGACAGCTGTGGAACGTCCCGCTGGAGCCGGACAAGCTGCCGCGCCGGCTCACCCGCGGTTTTCGCGACACGGCCCCTGCTTTTTCGCCCGACGGGCTGGTCCTGGCGTTTCTGCGGGCAACCCCGGACGGGAACCCGCAGCTTCACGTCGTGGAGGCTGCCGGCGGCGAGCCCCAGCTCCTGACCGACGCCAAACTCGGCATCTCCTCCTTTGCCTGGTCCCCGGATTCACGACACATAGTCTTCGGAGCCAGAACGCCCGACGACGGCAGATACGGAACGCTCGACGGCGTCTCCGCCGGCCGGGAGGATGCACGGTTTATCACGGACTACAAGTACAGGATGAACAGCGTCGGATATACGGCGGACAAGCCCGTCCAGCTCTATATCGTGGAGGTCCCGGAACTGGACGAGGAACCACGGGTGGCGCCCGCGGGGCGCGCGCTGAAAGCCCGAAAAGCCGAGGCCGGCAGCGAGGATCCGGATTCTGACGCGGCGTCACCCGCAGCTCTGCTCCCGCCGGCGCGGCAGCTGACGTTCGCAGCGACAGACCACAACGGTGCATCGTTCAGTGCCGACGGACACTCCGTGTATTTCATCGCCTCCCTTCACGAAAACAGCGATTTCGACCTGGAAACCGGCGTCTACCGGGTACCCGCCGCGGGCGGACCGCCGGAACCCGTCAAGGCCGCCAACAGCGGGCGGCAGACGGTCACGGCCGCACGGCAGTCCGCAAATGGAAGATGGCTGTTTTTCACTGCCCAGGATCTTGGCGAGTCGGGCCAGGACTTTGTCGCGAAGAACACTGCGGTCTACGTCATGGCTGCGGAAGGCGGGGACGCCACCGTCCTCAGCGACGTGGAAACGATGGACGTCACCGGAAACGGTGACAGCCTGGAACTCCGCGGCCCTGACTCGGTGCTGGTGCTCAACAACGCACAGGGCACGGTGGAACTGCTGCAGTTCGGTGCCACCGGTGACCACTCACTGCTGGTTCACGGCGACCGGGTGGTCACCGGGGCAGCATCCGCGGGCGGGGCCCTGGTGGTCAGTTTTGCGGACGCGGCCACGGCCGGGGATCTTGCCGTCCTGGAAGACGGACAACTACGGCTGTTGACGGATTTCTCCGCCGAACTGCGGCTTCAGGCCGAGATCGTCGAGCCGCGGGAGCTGACCTTCGATTCGGCGGACGGCTACCCGGTGCACGGCTGGCTGGTGATGCCGCCCGGGAAAGGGCCGCATCCCGTGCTGCTGAACATCCACGGCGGCCCGTTCTCGCAGTACACCGTGGCCCTGTTTGACGAGGCGCAGGTGTACGCCGCCGCAGGTTATGCGGTGCTCATGTGCAACCCGCGGGGATCCTCCGGGTACGGGCAGGCCCATGGCCGGTCCATCAAGGAAAAAATGGGCACGGTGGACATGCAGGATGTGCTGGCCTTCCTGGACGGCGCCCTGGCCAAGTTCCAGGAGCTGGATGGCAAGGCCCTGGGGATCATGGGCGGTTCCTACGGCGGCTATCTCACCGCGTGGACCATCAGCCAGGACCACCGCTTCAAGGCCGCCATTGTTGAGCGCGGCTTCCTGGATCCCGTGAGCTTCATCGGTTCCTCCGATATCGGCTGGTTTTTCGGCGGGAAATACACCGGCACCTCGGCCGAACAGATGGCGGCGCAAAGCCCTATGGCCGCGATCGGGAACGTCAGGACACCGTCGCTGGTCATCCACAGCGAAGATGACCTGCGCTGCCCGGTGGAACAGGGCCAGCGCTACTTCACAGCGCTGAAGCAGCAGGGAGTTGAGGCGGCCTTCCTGGTGTTTCCGGGCGAGAACCATGAGCTGTCCCGGTCCGGCACGCCCCATCACCGCAAGCAGCGCTTCGAGGGGATTCTGCGCTGGTGGGCCCGCTATCTGCCCTCCAAGGCGAATCCGGGGAACGGCTAGCTGGTTTGCGGTTTGTCCGGCAGGAAGCCCAGCTCCTGCCGGGCCAGCCCGATGTCCGGGTGTGCCCACCGGGCCGCGTACTCTGCGTTGTTGCTCAGCGAGCGCAGCTCGGCCCGGTCGATGTAGAGGATTCCGTGCAGGTGGTCGGTCTCGTGCTGCACGATCCGCGCCTGCCAGCCGGAAAACTCCCGCTGCCGCGCGGTTCCATGCGGGTCGGTGAAGTCGAGCCGCACGGACTCGTGCCGTGAGACCACGGCCTGAAGTCCGCTGAGCGACAGGCAGCCTTCGTAGAATTCGGCCGTTGCGGTGCCCAGCGGAGCGTACGACGGGTTGAGGATCGCGAAGAACTCCAGCGGAGACCGTGATCTGACGGCGGACGTTTCGGCGTCGACGTCGTACTGGTCCTCAAGGACGGCCAGCTGCAGGGAGATGCCCAGCTGGGGGGCCGCCAGGCCGACTCCCGGCGCGTCGTGCATCACCGCCCGCATCAGTGCGATCAGCGCGTCAAGCTCGACGGTTTCCAGCTGTCCGTCGTACAGGGCCGCCCGCTGGCGCAGCACGGGATGGCCCGCCTGGACAATGGGGGGAAGCGTGCCGGCGGCCAGGATTTCCCGGACTGTTTCCTGGATCCGGGCGGCGCTGAACGGCGTGGGTTTTGCGGCATGAAGCATGGGAAAAGCCTAGTGCGCTCTGCAGGCCGCCGTGACGAACTGGTACAGCCGGCCCTTCAGTTCGGGGCCGGCGGCAACTTTAAGCACACCATTGCGTTCGCCCACCTCAAGGCGCAGCGGCAGCAGCGTGCCCACCTTGTCTTCGGCCACGGCATGCGGATCGCACCGCGCGGGACGGATGCGAAGACGCACCTCCTGGTCGTCCCCGCCGGCAACAACCGTAACCCCGCGCGGCCAGGGGGCTTCCGGCGCTTCGGCAAGAAGGGTGGTTCCGTCGATGCTTTCGATGGTCAGCGAGCGGGGTGTTCCGGTGCCGGTATCGAGGGGCCTGACCTGCAGGCGTACGACGGCGGTGCGGCCGTCCGCGGCAACCTCAAGTTCCGGGGCCAGGCCGATGACGGCAACCTGCTCCGTCTCCTGGGCCAGGCAGAGCTCGGAGTGGTTCCGTGTCAGCACTCCGTAGGGGTCGGGTGCGGTCAGGTGCTCCTCGCTGAGTGTTGAGTCGCGGCGGACGGAGACCTTCACCTCGGCCGGTGCCGGGCCCGCCCCGGTTTCGCCGGGTCCGGTTGCAACCCCGGGATCATCGCAGGAGGGGGCAGGCAGCTTTGCGGGCAGGCTCTTGGCCTGACCGGGCGGCACCTCAGTTCCCGCCTGCTCCGTCTGCCAGGCAATCCCTGCCGGGAACAGGGGGCTCGACACTTCGGCGCTGAGCACCGTGACCGGAGCGGCCGAGGTGTTGCTCAACTGGATCTCGATGATCTGCGTGCTGTAGTTGTCCCTGAACTGATTGAGTTCGGCAGTAAGCGGGACGGGCGCCTGTGAATCGGCGCCGCAGCCCTGCACCGCTGCGCCGGCCGCCAGTACCGCCAGGACGACGACGGCCGCGGCGGGCCGCCGTCGCCTCATCAGCAGGACGCCGTTCATGCCAGCAGTCTAAAGCCATGGCACGGCCGCGCATGGGCAGTGGGCTACCCTCTTTCCATGACTGAACAGGCTTCCATCACTGAACCGGCACCGCTGGACTGTGTCCTGGGATTTGTACGCGCCATCGAGGCCGGCGGCGGGGCCGCTGAAGTGGAGAGCTTCCTTGCCGAGGACTTCACCCTGGTCGAAGCGCCGCACCTGCTTGCTCCGGAAGGGTCCACGCGCAGCCGCCAGCAGGTGCTGGCGGGCGCCGATCAGAGCAGGCAGGTGGTGTCCGATCAGCGCTTCGACATTAGGCGGACCACCTGCGAAGGCGGCCGCGTGGTGCTGGAAGTGGACTGGTCCGCCACGCTGCTGGTGAATCTGCGCTATTGGGACGCCGGCGAAACCATCCGGGCCCGTACCACCTCCGTCTTCGAGGTCCGGGACGGCCGCATCGCCAGCCAGGACAGTTACGACTGCTACTTCACCGGCGACTAGTTCACCGGCGAAGCCGGTGCTTGGTGACCCTAATGCATGGTGAACCGGGCCGCCACGCGTGAATTGATGGCCGGCGTGCCGCCTGCGAATCCGATCAGCCGGTTCCGGACATGCCAGAGCGGCGTGGGCAGCGGCCGGCCCAGCGCCATGTTGATTTCGGCCTGCCGGGAAGCCCTCGCGGCGGCCTGCAGCCGGTGACTTTCAAAGCAGGCCAGGTCCCGCTCCGTGGCACGCTGTCCCAACCGGCTGAGGATGAGCGGCGCCAGTTCAGCGGCATCCAGCCAACCCAGGTTCATTCCCTGGCCGCCGATGGGGCTGATTTCATGGGCGGCGTCACCGATGAGCGCTGTTCGCCCGCGGACCATGCGTTGGGCCAGGCGTGAGCGGACGCCGAACATGCTCAGCATCGAGTTGCTGCCGGCATCAACGGCTATTCCGGTCCGTTCCCCGACCATATTCGCCAGGGAAGCGGCCGTCGGCGGCTCCGTCCCGGCTGCCGGCAGTCTCGCCACCCAGCGCCGCACTCCTCCCGGCAGCGGGAAGGACTCCACGATCCCCGGGCGTTCCAGGAACAGCGCTGCGTCGGCGCCGAAGGCGGTGCTGTCGGCGAAGTCTCCCATCAGGTATGCGTCGGGATATTCACGGAACGTGGCCGGGACGCCCAGCAACTGCCGCACTGTAGAGCGGACACCGTCCGCGGCCACGGCCAGTGCGGCGTAAATCCGGGCTTCCTGGCCGGCGGTGACGACGTCGACCGCCACCGTGCCGCCGTCGTCGTGCAGTCCTGTCACGGTGACTCCGCGCTGCAACGAGCCGCTGTCAAGCTCCATGACGCGCCGCTCCAGGACGGCTTCCGTACGCGCCTGCGGAAGCGACAGCACGAACGGGTAGCGGCCGGACACGCCATCGAAGGACATCGCCGCCACTTCCGCGCCGCCCCCGATGGCAAGGCCGCGCCGGATCTGAACGCCCCCGGCGGTCAGGGCGGCCGCCACCCCGACGCCGTCGAGTGCTTCCAGCGACGGCGGATGGATTCCGATCGCGCGGGAGTGCGGGTTCGGCTCGGCGCGCTGTTCCAGGACACGGACCGATACGCCGTGCTGCAGCAGGAGGGCCGCCATGAACAGACCAACGGGTCCGCCGCCCACCACGACGACGTCAATCACCGAGTCCAGTCCTGTCCAGAGTGAGCAGGTTCCGGAAGGGGGAGCGGCGCGCAACGGCCCAGCCCGGGGGAGCGGCGGCCTGTAGTTCCGCGGTGGTGTAGCTTCGGCGGATGGAGGTGAGCCCGTCTTCCCTGATGTAGGAACCGGGGAACGGCCAGGACGCGGCGTAGAACAGGGCGTAGGCGGCGGGGCTGCGGCGGATGTCGTTGTGGATGACGGTGCCGCGCGACAGGAGGGCTGATTCGGCGAGGAACTGCGGCAGCTCTGCCGTGCCCAGATGGTGCAGGACATGGTTGGACATCACGATGTCGTAGCGCCGCCCTTCCGCTGCCAGGTCGGCCGTGGACGCCTGCCGGAATGTCACTCCCTTGGCCTTCCTGTGGCGCACCGCGAACCGGAAGGCGCGCGGGTCCGGGTCAATGGCGGTGATTTCCAGCCTCAGCCTGTCCCGGGCCGCCCACGCAGCCAGCAGGACCGGCACGTCGCCGCCGCCACAGCCGATATCGAGCAGGGTGGTCACCTTGGTGGCCGACAGTGCGGGCCTGAGGAGCGTCCGGTAGATTCCGCGCCATCCGGACACGGCCCTGTTGACCACCGGAAACTGCGCGTACGTCCGGTTCAGGCGCGCCGGATCGCACTCAGGACGGTCCATTTCCTCAACCGCATGGACGTCACGTTGGCGCAGGAGTCCCAGGGCGGTCATCAGATGAGTGACGCCTCAGTCCGTGCCGCGGCCTCCTGGTTTCCGGGGTCGTTCGTTCCGGCGCCGTTCCGGGCAGCCGACCGGGTGTCTGCGTTTGATGGTTCCGTCAGCGGTGCACGCACCTTGGTGAACATCGCCGTCTCCACCGTGAGGCCTGGGCCGAACGCCATCGAACAGATGCGTTCGTCGCCGTCACGCGGCGGGAGTCCTGCAATGTGCTTGAGGACAAAGAGCACGGTGGCGCTGCTCATGTTGCCGAAGTTACGGAGGGTTTCACGGGCGGGCACCAACTGCTCGTCCGTGAGGTCCAGCCGGGACTGCACCTTGTCCAGGATGCTCCGCCCGCCGGGGTGGATGGCCCAGTGGGTGATGTCCCGGTAGGGGAGTCCGCGCAGCGATTCCTCACGGGAGAGCAGCGGTTCGAGTGCGCCGATGATGTGCTCGTCAATGATGTGCGGGACGTAGTTGCCCAGCACCATTTCGAAGCCCTCGTCGCCGATGTTCCATGCCATGGATTCCTCGCCGACGGGCGTGAGCACGGTCTCGAAGTGGTCCAGCTGCAGCAACGGGGTTCCTTCCGGAATGTCCCTGGCGGAGACGACTGCGGCTGCGGCGCCGTCGGCAAAAAGGGCCGAGCCCATGATGGTGTCCGGGTCGTTGGAGGTGCGGACATGGAGGGAGCACAGCTCGGCGCAGACCACCAGGACAACGGCGTCGGGGTCCGCCTCACAAAAGGACTTGGCGGCACGCAGTGCCGGAAAGGCCGCGTAGCAGCCCATGAATCCGAGGTGGTAGCGCTGCACGGCCGGATTCAATCCGAGGGCCCGGACGATTTTGTAGTCCGGGCCGGGGTTGAAGAAGCCGGTGCAGGAAACCGTTACCAGATGCGTTATGTCAGCTTCCTCGATGCCGGGGCAGGCATCCAGCGCGGCCTTGGCGGACTCCACAAAGAGCTTGGTGGCTTCGCGGCCGAAGATGTCGTTCCGGACCTTGGTGCTGGGACTCAGCACCAGGCCCGTATCCGGATCAAAG
Source organism: Arthrobacter sp. ISL-72 (assembly GCF_018613755.1). GTDB lineage: Bacteria > Actinomycetota > Actinomycetes > Actinomycetales > Micrococcaceae > Arthrobacter. The sequence continues at coordinate 353,850 of NZ_JAGGPP010000006.1, read as the reverse complement.
AACTGCGGAGCATCCGCGCGGCTATCCTTGGTGAGTTCGGCGACAGCCGTATACCTCGTGTCGATGGCTGCGGAATCGAAACACGTCTGAACCAGCCGGGAACCCAGCCTGGTCAGGCCGGGCTGGGCCGCGAAGACGTCGCGGGCTTCAGACTGAATGAGTACGGTGGGCGGGACAGCAGTTTCCAGGGACCTCAGGTAGACCGTCATGGTTCATTCTCAGTGAGCTTTGCTGTTTAAGACAATGGGGGCTACCGAACAGTAGAAAACTTCGTCCGGGCCGCGCCGGGACCCCGGGGCTGGTTAGATGGAGCCAGACGATGCCGACGGCATGACGGCAGGCTGCCCCCGACCTAGAAATGGAGACACGATGAGCATGGCCACCCAGACGGACTCGCAATTACAAGCGGAGCACCTCGCCGACAGCCACGACCTGATCCGCGTGCAGGGCGCCCGCGAGAACAACCTCAAAGACGTCAGCCTGGAGATCCCTAAGCGCCGGCTGACGGTATTCACGGGCGTCTCCGGCTCCGGCAAGAGCTCATTGGTGTTCAGCACAATCGCCGCTGAGTCGCAGCGGATGATCAACGAAACTTACAGCGCCTTTGTGCAGGGTTTCATGCCCAACCTGGCCCGGCCCGACGTCGACCTTCTTGAAGGCCTCACGACAGCGATCATCGTGGACCAGGAGCGGATGGGCGCCAACCCCCGCTCTACCGTCGGGACCGCCACTGACGCCAACGCGATGCTGCGCATCCTCTTTAGTCGGCTGGGCCAGCCGCACGTCGGCCCGCCCACGGCATTCTCTTTCAACGTCCCCACGCGAAAGGCCAGCGGGGTGATGAGCACCGAGAAGAGCGGCAGGGTCGAAAAGAGCGTGGTGCAGAACGCGGTCTACCTGGGCGGCATGTGTCCGCGCTGCGAGGGTATGGGTACGGTCTCCGACTTCGACCTCACTGCGCTGTACGACGACAGCAAATCGCTCGGAGAAGGTGCCCTGACGGTGCCGGGTTACAGCATGGACGGCTGGTACGGCCGAATCTTCAGCGGTGCCGGCTTCAACATGGACAAGCCCATCGCTAAGTTCACCAAAAGGGAAATGCAAGACCTTCTCTACAAGGAGCCAACCAAGATCAAGGTCGAGGGCATCAACCTCACGTACGAAGGCCTCATCCCGAAGATCCAGAAATCGATACTCTCCAAGGACGTCGACGCGATGCAGCCCCACATCCGGGCTTTCGTGGAACGCGCCATCACGTTCCAGGCCTGCCCCGAGTGTGACGGCACCCGGCTCAGCCCGGAGGCCAGGTCCTCGAAGATCGAGGGCAAGAACATCGCCGACCTGTGCAAGATGCAGATCAGCGACCTGGCCGCGTGGGTCCGCGAGCTCAGCGAGCCTTCGGTCGCGCCGCTGCTCAAAGGCCTGCAGCACCTGCTCGACTCGTTCGCCGAAATCGGTCTGGGCTACCTGTCACTCGACCGGCCGGCCGGCACGCTGTCCGGGGGAGAGGCGCAGCGCACCAAGATGATCCGCCACCTCGGCTCGTCGCTTACCGACGTTACGTATGTCTTCGACGAACCCACTATCGGCCTTCACCCGCACGACATCCAGCGGATGAACAACCTGCTGCTCCAGCTGCGGGACAAGGGCAACACCGTCCTCGTGGTGGAGCACAAGCCCGAGACCATCTCCATCGCGGACCACGTCGTCGATCTCGGCCCCGGCGCGGGCACCGGCGGCGGCACGGTGTGCTTCGAAGGAACCGTGGACGGGCTGCGGGGGAGCGGCACCGTCACCGGCCGCCATTTTGACTACCGGGCGAGGCTCAAGGACTCGGTGCGTTCCTCTTCGATCGTGCTGGAGGTCCGGGGCGCGTCGACCAACAACCTCCGCGATGTCGACGTCGACATTCCTCTCGGGGTGCTGTGCGTGCTCACAGGCGTGGCTGGTTCGGGCAAAAGTTCGCTGATTCACGGCTCAGTTGCGGGCCGGGACGGCGTGGTGGTGATTGACCAGGGCGCGATCCGGGGCTCGCGGCGCAGCAATCCGGCGACGTACACAGGGCTGCTCGAGCCGGTCCGCAAAGCGTTCGCGAAGGCCAACGGCGTGAAGCCGGCACTGTTCAGCTCCAACTCAGAAGGTGCCTGCCCCACGTGCAACGGCGCGGGCGTGATCTACACCGACCTCGGCGTTATGGCCACCGTAGAGTCCACCTGCGAAGACTGCGAAGGAAAGCGGTTCCAGGCGTCGGTCCTGGAATACACGCTGGGCGGCCGCAACATTGCCGAGGTGCTCGCCATGCCGCTCACCGACGCCGCCGTGTTCTTTGCTGACGGTGACGCTAAGACGCCGGCAGCCCACAAGATTCTTACCCGCCTGATGGACGTCGGGCTTGGCTACCTGAGCCTGGGGCAGCCGCTCACGACGTTGTCCGGCGGCGAGCGGCAGCGGCTGAAGCTGGCCGCCCAGATGGCTGACAAGGGCGACGTCTACGTCCTGGACGAGCCGACCACAGGCCTGCACCTGGCTGACGTTGAGCAGTTGCTGGGTTTGCTGGACCGGCTGGTCGACTCCGGCAAGTCAGTGATTGTGATCGAGCATCACCAGGCCGTTATGGCGCATGCGGACTGGATCATTGATCTTGGTCCCGGCGCAGGTCATGACGGCGGACGCATCGTTTTCGAGGGCCCGCCGTCCGATCTCGTCGCTGGGCGTGCGACGCTCACCGGCGAGCATCTGGCGGCGTACGTCAATCCCTGAGTGACTCGGCGCGAACGGACACTTGGGGCCCTTTCAACAGGGCCGCAAGTGTCCGTTCGCACACAACAGGAAGCGGCTCCCGCATCCCCTTCCGGCCACCCTGCTAGAACGCCGATAATCTACATTATGTAAAGTAAAGGAAGAGGGGCCCGCCCCAACCGGCCACATAGGCTCCCAAGCTGACATGCCATTCGCCGAGTCTCGGGGCCGCCCTCCGTGAGTGTTGCAATGACGCCCTTCGCAGTGCGGACTTTCCGCGTATTTCTTGATCTCGTAGCGCAGAAGTACCACGCCGTTCTCGAACGGGGTGGCCGCGGCCAGCTTCAGGATTTGCCGGTCCTCGAAAATGCGCGTTCCCTTGCCACGTGACGCGGGGCAGACCAGCATCCGGACTTCGTCGACGGCGCCGGCGTCCATCAGGGAATGCATGAGTCTCAGGCTCCCCCACAGCCAGATGTCCTTGCCGCTCTGCTCCTTGAGCTCCAGGATGGTGGCCGCCGGGTCGCGCGCTAGGACCACGGCGGGAAAGTCGCCCCAGGGCGCGTCATCCAGCTTCGACGAGGCGACGAACTTGGTGAGGTTGTTGAGCTTCTCGCCGTACTCCCCCTCCTCGTCGGCGTACGGCCAGTAGCCTACGGACTGGACGTAGGTATTTGCCCCGAGCATCATCGTGTCGACCGAGTCGATGAAACCCATCACACTTGCCTTGAACGCAGGGTTGGTGGTCTCGGAAAGGGGCTCCCCTGACACGAAGCTGAGACCGCCGTCCTCCCCCGCGGCGATGTTGTCGTGGTGGAGGACCTCGCTGCTGCTATCGCGTTCTTCGTCGACCTGCGGCAATACGCCTTCTATTGCAGGCCATCGCCCTGCCATGATTTCAAGTAGACCGGATTCATCTTCCCTGGCGACGGCACGCGGGCCATCATTGAGTTGCCAACGTGGGTTGTGGACTCACAGATCGGAGAAGATCATGCTTAGGGTCCTGCTGTGCAAGCTGAACATCCGACACGAATGGCATGTCGAACACACCGAAGACGGCAGCCTCTACAAGCGCTGTCTGCGCTGCGGCAAAGATGACGATCGCGGTGGCGCCGGGACCGGCGCCCCCGGAACGTGGGCCGGGCCTGCCGGGATGGGTTAGTACGGCTATTGGCATCTTTGCGACTTTTTGACCCGGCAGTCATCGTGTCCGCGCTTACAAATTGTCAGTACACTGGGACGCATGACCGAGCAGGAACCGGCCCTGCCCAGGGCCGCTGCTGCAGCTGCCGGCGACAGCGCGGGCTTCCCCAAGGACGCGGCCGTCAGCTCCGGGGCGGTCGAGGAGGGCGAGGCTGCGCTCCTGTCTGATCCCGAGGGCGTCGACACGTCCTTGCGCAGTCCGGCACAACGGTCCCGCACCTTCGCCGGGATTTTGGTGAACACCGCCTTCGCCAATGTTACGACCAGCTATCTGTGGTTCGCACTCACGTTTTGGGTGTACCTGCAGACACGCAATGTCATAGCCACCGGGGTGGTAGGCGGCGCTTACATGCTGTTGATCGCCCTTTCGAGCATCAGCTTCGGCACGTTCGTGGACCGCTACCGCAAACTCGCGGTGATGCGCTTCGCTGCTGGCTTCACTCTGGTGATGTTCGCGCTGTCCGGGGTGATGTTCCTACTGACACCGGCCGCCCGACTGCTGGATCTTACAAAGCCGTGGTTTTGGGTCTTCATGCTGATCATCCTGGTCGGTGCCGTGGTGGAGAACATGCGCAACATCGCGTTGTCCACGATGGTCACCATCCTCATTGAGCCTGACCGGCGGGCCAACGCCAACGGGCTGGTAGGCATGGTGCAGGGCCTGATGTTCATCGTCACCTCACTGCTCTCCGGCCTGTCGGTCGGATTGCTGGGCATGGGCTGGACCATCGTCGTCGCCGTGGTGCTCACGACGCTGGCATTCGCGCACTTGCTCGCCCTGCGTGTGCCTGAGGAGGTCCGCGCGGCCTCCACGGACGCTCACGGCGGTTTCGACCTTCGCGGCTCCGTCGCTGCCGTGCTTGCCATAGCCGGATTGTTCGCGCTCATCCTGTTTTCCACGTTCAACAACTTCATCGGCGGCGTCTACATGGCGCTGATGGATCCGTACGGCCTGGAGATGTTCTCCGTGGAGATGTGGGGGGCCGTCTTCGCACTCGGCTCCACCGGGTTCATCGTGGGCGGCGCGCTGATCGGCAAATTCGGGCTCGGCGCCAACCCCCTTCGCACCATGCTTATCGCCGTGATCGTCATGGGGTTCCTCGGTGCGGTGTTCACGCTGCGGGAGTGGGCCTGGCTGTACGTCGCCGGCATCTGGCTGTACCTGGTCCTGATACCCTTCGTGGAGGCCGCCGAGCAGACTGTCATCCAGCAGGTTGTGCCCCTGCCCCGCCAGGGCAGGGTCTTTGGTTTCGCCATGGCATTCGAGTCTGCGGCAGCGCCAATCACTGCGTTCCTCATCGCGCCGGTCGCCCAATTCTGGATCATCCCGTACGCGCGGTCCGCCGAAGGAGCCGCCCAGCTTGCCCCCCTGCTGGGCGAGGGCACTTCCCGCGGCATCGCCCTGGTATTCCTGGTCGCCGGGATCATCATGATCGCCGCCGCACTGCTGGCCTTCCTGACCCCGGTCTACCACCGGGTCTCGGCGTCGTATGCGCAGTCGGCTGCAGAGGTGCCGGATGGGCCGGTGCGGAAAACCTCTTGATCGTGCAGACTCAGCAGATGAACCTTGCCACCAATGCTGACAACCGTGACTCCGGACCCTACTACCACGGCACTAGAGCTGACCTTAATCCCGGAGACCTCCTGGAACCGGGCCACACCTCCAATTACGGCGGGCAGAGGATAGCGAACTTCATCTACTTGACGGCAACCCTGGATGCGGCCATCTGGGGAGCGGAATTGGCTGCGGACAAAGGCCCCGGCAGGATCTACTGTGTGGAACCCACAGGCGCCATCGAGGACGACCCCAACCTGACGGACAAGAGATTCCCGGGCAACCCGACGAAGTCTTACCGCACCCGGCAGGCACTGCGAGTAGTCAGCGAAGTCCTGGACTGGGAAGGCCACCCCCCTGATGTACTCCAAGCCATGCGGGACCATCTCGACGAGCTCAAGCGGCTGGGCATCGAGGCAATCAACGACTGAATGCACCAATGAACGACCCCGCACGAGGATTGCCTGAGACGCTGCGCGGCGATGTCTGGCCAGCGGCAGCTAAAACACTTGGTCTGGCTCGACAGTGGACGCTGCATACTCCGGACGCCCGAGAGGCCGATACGTCTGAATGATGATGCCCCCGGACGTGCTCCGCGAGCTGATTAGCTCGAGCGCCATGTCGGGACCGGAATCGGGGAACAGCCGTGTGCCTTGGCCGACGACGACCGGATACGTGACCAGGTCGAGCTGGTCGACCAGTCCGTTGGCGAGCAGCCACCGGACGAGGGCACCGCTGCCGGGCACCAGCAGTTCGCCGTCGTGATTCGCCTTCAGATCACCGACGGCAGTTGCGAGGTCGCCATGCAGCACAGTTGTGCCGGCCCACTACGGGTCGCCGAGAGTGGTCGATACCAAGTACTTGAGTCTGCTGTTCAGCGCGGCGGCAATAGGGTTGGTGGTGGGATCGGCCATCGCTCCCCAGTACCCGGCGAAGATCTCATACGTCCGCCGGCCGAAGAGGAACGCAGCTGCGCGGCCGTAGACCTGGTTGAGATAATCCCCGGTTTCGGTGTCGAGAAGCGGTATGGCCCACCCGCCGCGGTCGAAGCCGCCGCTCCGATCCTCGTCAGGTCCGCCCAACCCCTGCATGACGCCATCCACTGAGACGTTGGTCGTGGTCGTCAACCTCATGTTGTGCCACCTCGTCGAACAACGGCCGCGGCCCCTCCTGGATCCGCGCTACATGGTACACACAAGCACACTTGCGGGAGCCGCGCGAGGGCCACCCACTCCCCTATGCGCCCCGGGCTTGGTGCGGTCCAGCTGCCGAAAAAGGGGCGGCGGCCATCAGGCCCCGGGTTGCCTGCTCACCATTTTTTTGATCCAGACCGGCGCGAACGGGGACGTGCAGTTCGGCGGGGTCGGATAGTCCTTGAGCACCTCCAGGCGTTCGCCGATGTCGATCGCGCGCGCCCTGTGCTCTGCATGCTCGATCCCGATCTGTGCCAGCGTGTGGTTCATCGCCCACTGCAGGCGGTCCGGGGCGTCCTTCATCTCCGCCTCTATCGTGTCCAGCAGCCCGGACAGGTCGAGTCCCGCAGGCTTCTTCACAACCCGTTCAGTGGTCAGCGCCCAGCCGGCACTGGCGACCACCTGGTCAGGATCCGCGGTCCACGCCACGCGCAGCTGTTCGGCGTGCGGGCTCTTCTTGACCACATAGTTCACCAGCCAGTCATGCACCTTGGGCGCGCGAGCCTGACGGAGCATGGCGTCCAGCTCGTCGCGTTGGAACGCCTTCGGCCGGCAGACCAACAGTGCCAGCAGCCGCGCCGCTGTGTCGCCCGTGCCCCACAATTCGCGGGCCAGTTCCTGCTGCGTCTTTAGCCGCTTCGCTACCGCGCGCAACTTGGAGAGGTTCACGCCGTGGTCGTCCCCGCGCTTCTCGTTTGCCTCGCGCATCTTCGGTTCGTCCAGCGCGGCCAGCTCGGCCATCACCGCCTCTAACGTCGCCTCCGACATGGCTACCTCCTGGTCACTCGCCTACGGGGTGAAGTGTACGGGCGCTCGGGGACGACTTGGTCGCTTCGGGCGCTGATGTCCATCCGCCCGTCGCCCGAAACCGTGCGCGCCACCGGAACTACAGCTAATGTCGTGGCATGGTGACTGACGCTCTGGCAAGGAATGCGAAGGCGAACCTTCGCGCTGAGGTTCGCCGGCGTCGTCGGGCGCGGAGCGCAAGCGTACGGGAGACAGCGACGGGGGCCCTGACGGAGAATCTGATCGCACTGGTCCGTCGCCGGGGACCTGCCTTGCTGGGCTGCTACCTGTCAGGGGCAGATGAACCCAACACGCGGCCGTTCCTGAGCTGGGCTGCCGCCAACGGCGTGGATGTTCTCGTTCCGGTGAGCAGACGGGACGGGCTCCTGGACTGGGTGCATGCCCGTGGCGGTGCCGAACAGCCCGGCCTGTTCGGCATTTCGGAAATGGTCGGCGAAGTGGTGGAAGCGGCCGTGTTCCAGAGTGTCGATCTGCTGCTTATTCCGGCGGCCGCGGTGGACGATTCCGGAATGAGGATGGGTTGGGGCCGAGGGTACTTTGACCGGGCCCTGGCGTCGCTGGAGGAACAGCCACCGGTGTTCGCGCTGGTCTACGACGACGAGCTGGTTGAATCGGTCCCGCGTGAGAGCCACGACAAGCCTGTCGTTGGGGTTGTCACGCCCAGCCGGATCCATGAATTCTGACCCTCCGCTGCTCACCGCCCGGAAGTTGCGCGTGCTATCAGGCGGCGTCGGTTGGCGCGGCGCGATGATCTATCCCGGCAGTCAGCCTGTCAATCCGGTCCAGTGCGGTGTTGAGATCCTCAACCGTGGACCACAACTCCGGATGCTCCTCCCGGACCTGTTCGAGTGTGGCGCCTGCCGAGGTGAGCGCCGCCAGATCGAAACTCACGTTGGTCCGCGCCCCGGTCACCGCTGCCCTCAGGGCACCGAACGCGACGACGATATCGGCAATGAGCGCAGGGTTGCCGTTGGCAGCAAGCCATCCCAGATCGCCAATGGCGTCCATGGCGCGCTCGCCGAGGACGGCTGATGCCCGGGCTGCATCCACGGATGCCCGCCGGATCGCATCCTCCCGCTCCGCCCCCGGTTCCAGCCGAAACGCGGCCCCGAAGGCTTTGGACGCCGACGCATCGTCGTCGGCCAGTTGAAGAGCGACTTCCCGCAGCGAACGTGCCCGGGCTTGAACACTGGCTAGTTCGTTGCGCTCGCCGTCGCCCGCTTCTGTATATCCGGCAACCATCGAGGTCAGTGATGCGGCGACGGCAAGCATCACTCCTGTCCCGGCGCCGCCGCCCGGCGAACCGACGGACTCCGCCAAAGCCCGCGTCCAATCCTCGACCGTCGAACGCTGGGTTGTAATCGCCTCCGGATCATCCATGACACCCAGTGTGCCCTTAAGGTGCTTCATCTGCGACCGGACACCCGCTTCAGAGCAGCCCGACCACGTCGTTGTCCACGCCCTGCCCGGGGACGGCACACGCGACGAAGTGTTCGACGAGCGGCTCCTGGCTACCCAAACGCACCACCACGGAGGGCTCAACCAAGTCGACGCGTTTCCGCAGCTCCCGCCACACACGTCCACGCGGCTGCTGCCTGACCGAGGATTCGGGAGCGAGTGTCACTCCGAGCCCGCAGCTGACCATCGCCAACTGGGAGTTGATGGAATTGGCGTAGTGCTGGGCCTCGGGGCTTAAGCCGGCCTGGCGGCACGCCGCGGGCCCCCGGCCAGCGGGACGGGCACCAAACAGAACTAGGACAGTCAGCCGATGGTCGCTGCCTCATCCAGGGTGTGCGGCTCAAAGTGCTCCAGCATTTCTCGCATGCCCTCATAGGCCTGGGTGAAGGCACCCGAGGCCCGCCAGCGTTCGACCTGTTCGGGCGATTCCCACGGACCGGTGCTGATGAACCTGTTGGGAACATCACGGTCGTGCATCAGCACCGCCTTGGCCTCTGGAAACTCCTCCTGGGTCTTTCTGGCCAGCTCGCGCCAGGCCTGCAGAAAGTCGTTCTCCCGGCCGGGCTTCACCAACCAGATCCCAAGCGTGTAAACAGACATCGCAAGCGCCTCCAAACCATGGTCAGGGTAAGTAGTCCCGATTATCGTCCGGTTGACCTTGGCAGGGTAGGGCCAGTTGGCATGTGGTTCCTCCCCCTCAGGATCCGTCGTAGGCGGCCTGGAGTTCGCTGATCTGCAGCTTCCGCATGCCGAGCATTGCCTGCATGGCCCGCTGCGCCCCTTCGCGGTCCGGGCCGCCCAGCAAGCGGCTCATGACTGACGGCACAACCTGCCATGACACTCCGAACTTGTCCTTCAACCAGCCGCACTGGCTTTCTTCTCCCTCCGCCGTCAGTGCCGACCAGTAGCGGTCCACTTCTTCCTGGGAGGAGCAGTCGATCACAAAGGAAACAGCCTCGTTGAACCTGAAGGCCGGTCCTCCGTTCAGCCCCATGAATTTCCGGCCCTCGATTTCGAATTCGACCGTCATGACCTGACCGGCGGGACCCGGCCCGCCGTCGCCGTAACGTGCCACGTTGAGGATCCTGGAGCCGTCGAACACCGAGACATAGAATTCAGCCGCTTCCTCGGCCTGGGTATCGAACCACAGGCAGGTTGTGATCTTCTGGCTCACTTGATTCCTCATCTCCCTGGTGCGCCGGAAGGGACGTCCGACGGCGGTGCTTCGGTTGCGTTTGCGAGCCTAGCCCCGGGTGATGCCGGGCACAATGCCGCCCGGCAAGGCGCGCTGCCCTTGCGGGAGGGCTGAACCGCCGCGGGCCTGCCCCGGCAGCCAGGATCCGTCTCCGGTTACCATCGACTGTGAGCGTTTCGGAATCCTTGCTGCAGTTCGCCCTCGTCGCGGCTCTCCTGACTGTCATTCCCGGACTCGACACCGTGCTGGTGCTCAGAACGGCTATCAGCCGTGGAAGGCGCCCCGCCTTTTCGACGGCGGCCGGGATCTGCACGGGCACCGTCGCCTGGGGCGTGGCTGCCGCAGTAGGGGCATCGGCGCTGCTCGCTGCCTCGGAGGCAGCCTTTACTGTGCTGAAGGTCGGTGGCGCCTGCTACATGGCATGGCTGGGCATCTCAATGTTCATCGGCACATTCAAAAGCGCCCCGGCAAGGGCGAAAATACAGCCGGCCGGCGGGAACGCACGTGGAGCGTACCTGACCGGCGTGACCACCAGTCTGCTCAATCCCAAAGTGGGCGTTTTCTACATGGCCATGATCCCGCAGTTCCTGCCACAGGACGTCCCGCCCCTCCTCATGGGGATCCTGCTCCCGCTGGTGCACAACGTGGAAGGCATGCTCTGGTTCGCCGGAATCATCCTGGCCACGCAATATGCCCGCCGCTGGCTCCAATCCCCGTCGGTGAGCACGGCCACCGACCGCACTGCCGGCGTCGTACTCGTTGCCTTTGCTGCCAAGATCGCGGCCAGCAAGAACTGGACGGGCTTTCGGTGCACCCACTCAGCCCGGCAACTGGCTGACCAGACCCACTGTATTGCCTTCGCTGTCGCGGATGAAGGCCATCCATTCGTCCGTTCCGGCCGGCCCCAGGTGGCCATCTGTGTGGCTGAAGATCACGTGCGGCTCGGCCACGATCTCCACTCCCCTGCCCCTGAGCTCCTGGACTGATGTCCGGACGTCGGGCACGGACAGGTAAAGCAGCGACGACGGCGCCCCGGCCTCAAGCAGCAGCCGGACACCGTCGAGGTCAAAAAACAGCAGCCCCGGCGGATCGAAGAGGGCAAGGGCCTCGGTACCTAGGAGCGCCGAATAGAATTCGGCCGCGCGCCGAAGGTTGCTGGCATGTTGGGCGATCTGAACAAGTCTCATACTGTTCTCCCGATGCGGCTGGGACGTGACGCGGGGACAATCAGCCCGCGGACACAGTGTACGGCCCGCCCCCAATGGAGGCGGCAGGTCGTGCGGGCCTTCATCCGGAACTACTGTGGGGATATGCCTTCCCGCACGAACACCGCCCCCGCCCCCGCTTCCGCCAAAACATCGGCCGCCGTTGCCGCCACCGCAGACGCAGCACTGATCCTGACGTTCGCCGCCATCGGCCGGGACGCCCATCAGCGCGGAGACGTGATAGCCGGCGTCCTCCTGACCGCCTGGCCGTTTCTGGCCGGAGCAGCAATTGCGTGGCTGGTTCTGCGGCTGTGGCGGGCACCGCTGAGCGTGTGGCCCGCGGGTGTTGCCGTGTGGATCGGAACCGTTGCCTTGGGCATGCTGCTGCGGGCATTGACCGGGCAAACAGTGGTCCTGCCGTTCGTTATTGTTGCCCTGCTGAGCCTTGGCATTTTCCTCGTCGGCTACCGGCTCATCCTTGCCGGAATCCATCGGCTCGCAGGCCGCCGGCGGCGCCGCTGATGCATGCCCGGATGTACTAGGCTGGCAACACACAGCAACGCCTGCCGTTCCCGCAACGGCGCCCCCGATCCGAAAGGTCAAGAGTGATCACCGCATTCGTCCTGATCAAGACAGACGCCTCGCGCATTCCGGAAACGGCAGAGGAAATTTCCGCAATTCCGGGCATCAGCGAGGTCTACTCAGTCACAGGGGAATGGGACCTGATTGCTGTGGCGCGCGTGGCAAAGCACGATGAACTGGCGGACGTCATCGCGGACAAGCTGTCCAAGGTTCCCGCCGTTGTGCACACCACAACGCACATTGCGTTCCGCGCCTACTCGCAGCACGACCTGGATGCAGCCTTCGCGCTGGGCTTCGAGCAGTAACCAGGCGTTGAGCAGTAACCGGGCTTTGAACAGTAACGCGACAGGACGGCCTTAGCCCTGGGTCAGGGCCACCCACTTCTCCAGCACCGACGCCGCGGCGCCTGAATCGATGGACTGCTCCGCCCGCTTCAGCGCCGCTGCCATGCGGCCGGTTAGCGGCCCTTCGGCGTCGACGTCGAACGCCACAAGGCCCGCCGCGGCATTGAGCAAGACAGCGTCCCGGGCCGGGCCGGCTCCCCCGGACAGGACATCGCGCACGACGGCGGCATTGGCGGCGGCGTCTCCGCCACGGAGTTCCTCCACCGTCGCGGGACGGATGCCCAGATCCTTCGGATCGAAAGTCTGCTCAGTCACTTCGCCGCGGCGGATCTCCCAGACAGTGGACGGACCGGTGGTGGTCAGTTCGTCCAGCCCGTCGCTTCCCCGGAACACCAGCCCGCGGCTGCCCCGCTTTGCGAGGACCCCGGCAACCAACGGGGCCATGCGTGCGTTGGCAACACCAACCGCGGACGCCTGGACACGGGCGGGGTTGGTCAGCGGACCGAGGAAGTTGAATGCCGTGGGGATGGCGAGTTCCCGGCGGGGTACGGCCGTGTGCCGGAAGGACGGGTGGAACACCTGCGCGAAGCAGAATGTGATTCCGGCCTCTTCGGCGTTCCGGGCCACGCGGTCGATGGGGAGGTCCAGCCTGACCCCGAGCGCTTCCAGCACATCGGCCGAGCCCGACGACGAGGAGGCAGCCCTGTTGCCGTGCTTGACCACCTTCGCCCCGGCTCCGGCGCAGACGAGCGCGGCCATGGTGGAGATGTTGACGGTGTTCAGCTGGTCGCCGCCGGTGCCCACGATGTCCAGCTTCTCACCGCCGATTTCGACGGGATTCGCGTGCGCGAGCATGGCCTCGACGAGGCCGGCGATCTCGTCAACCGTTTCCCCCTTGGCCCTCAAGGCCACCAGGAATCCGGCAATCTGTGCAGGCGTGGCTTCGCCGGACATGATCGTGTCCATCGCCCACTCCGTGTTGTCAGCCGTGAGGTCGCTACCGTTGATCAAGGCCGAAATGATCCGCGGCCAAGTGTTGCCGGCTGCCTGTGCTGATGCCTGTGAAGTCACCTCCTGATGCTATCGAGGCGTGCACCCGGATGACCAATATGAACCGGTCCGGGAACTTTTCCGCGCGATTTCGCGTCTTTGTAGAAAAAGTCCCCGCAAAAGGCGGTTTGCATTGGGCAGGAGGAACTTTTACAGACATAATGTCTATGTGACATCTGCGACCCATGCCCCCAGTACCCCGGCGCACCCGACGCTGAACCGCCCGAATATGGTTTCCGTAGGAACCGTTGTGTGGCTGTCCAGTGAGTTGATGTTCTTCGCCGGTCTCTTCGCCATGTACTTCACACTCCGTTCGACTTCCGGACAGATGTGGGCCGAGGAGACAGCAAAGCTCAACTTCCCCTTTGCGCTCGTAAACACCATCGTCCTCGTGGCAAGTTCATTCACTTGCCAGATGGGCGTATTCGCCGCTGAGCGGCTCCAGCCGCGCCGCACCGGCGGCCCCCTTGCATTCACGCGTTGGGGAATGAACCAATGGTTCGCCCTAACCTTCCTGATGGGCTCATTCTTCGTAGCCGGCCAGGCCACTGAATACGCCATGCTGGTTTCGGAGCATGTGTCGCTGTCGTCGAACGCTTACGGCTCCGCCTTCTACATGACCACGGGCTTCCACGGCCTGCACGTCATCGGCGGCCTCATCGCCTTCCTCTTCATCATCGGCCGTTCGTTCGCCGCCAAGAAGTTTGGTCACTTCGAAGCCACCTCCGCGATTGTCACCTCGTACTACTGGCACTTCGTCGACGTTGTGTGGATCGGCCTTTTCCTGGTCATCTACGTCCTCAGGTAGCCCTGACTTGACTCTTTTTCTACAAGAGGCAGAATTTCAAGAAGCGGCTCCAGGAGCCGACGCAGGATCGAATAAAGGAACCACCACGTGAAGGCACTCTCGCAGAAGCGACGACACCCCCTGGCAGCCATTGCGCTGCTGCTGATGGGCCTCCTCATCACTGGTGGGCTGTACGCCGTTGCCACCACCGTCAACGAGGCCAAGGCTTCCACCACCAGCTTCAGTGCAAACGACACTGAAGAGGGCGGTAAGCTTTTCGCCGCCAACTGCGCCACCTGCCACGGCATGGGTGCAAGCGGAACCAAGGACGGACCTTCACTTGTAGGCGTCGGCGCTGCTGCCGTTGACTTCCAGGTGGGCACCGGGCGTATGCCCATGCAGATGAACGGCCCGCAGGCTTACAAGAAGCCCGGACAGTTCAACGAGGAACAGACCCACCAGCTCTCCTCTTATGTCGCTTCGCTCGGGCCTGGCCCGTCCATCCCCTCCGAGGAACTTCTGGACGCACAGGGGAATGCTGCCGAAGGCGGCGAGCTCTTCCGCGTGAACTGTGCCATGTGCCACAACGCAGCTGCTGCCGGCGGTGCACTGACGCGCGGCAAGTTTGCCCCGGCCCTTGCGGATGTTTCCGAGAAGCACATCTACGAAGCGATGGTCACCGGCCCGCAGAACATGCCGGTCTTCAACGACGCCAACGTCTCCCCTGAAGGCAAGCGCGACATCATCACCTTCCTCAAGCAGATCGAAGCCAACGGTTCGCCAGGCGGTGCCGACCTCGGTGCGCTGGGTCCGGTCTCCGAAGGTCTGTTTGTCTGGATCGCCGGCCTGGGCGTGATCATCGCCTTCACGATCTGGCTGACCTCCCGGACCTCCTAGCAGCGTCCGCAACTGTAAGAACTCCTGCTGACGAGTCAGCAGTATGGAATTGAAAACTAACCCGGCGTTGGCCGGGACGAGAGAAGGATGAGGCGAATTATGGGCAACCATAGTGACGGCAGTCCGAACCACTCGGGCACCGTAGCTACGGCTGGTCAGAATGAGGTGGAGAAGTTCCAGGATCCTGGACTTCCTCCGCATCGTTTGCGCCTGGCTGACACGGACCCGAAGGCCGCAAAGCGTGCAGAACGGCAGGTTGCCGTTCTCTTCGGCAGCTCAGTTGTGGGCACCGTGATCTTCCTGGTGGCGTACTTCGCCATCGATCTTGGACCTGACTCCACGATCGCCACTATCCGGCTGCAGAATGCCCTGCTGGGGATCGGCACCGCCTTTGCCATGCTCGGCATCGGCACCGGCATCGTCCACTGGGCCAAGGCCCTGATGCCGGACCACGAGGTTTCGGAAGAGCGCCATGCCATCCGCACGGAGGATGACCGTCAGGCGGCCGTCCGCATCGTGGATGACATCGTGGAGGAAACCGGAATCAAGCGCCGGCCGCTGATCCGCAACACCCTCCTCGGCGCAGTAGCACTGGCTCCCCTGCCGGCACTGGCCGTCTTCGGCGACCTCGGTCCCCGTCCGGACAACACACTGGCGCACACCATGTGGGCTCCGCAGGAAGGCAAGCTCAAGCGCCTCACCCGCGACCCCGATGGCACGCCGATCAAGGCTTCGGACGTCACTATCGGTTCGGCTTTCCACGTGATTCCGGAAGGCCTCAACGAACTGCATGAAGGCAAGCTGAACGAAAAGGCCAAGGCCGTTGTTCTGCTCATGCGCCTCAACCCCGAGTCCCTCAAGCCCTCCGCGGGACGCGAGGACTGGAGCTACAACGGCATTGTTGCCTACTCGAAGATCTGCACCCACGTTGGTTGCCCTGTTGCCCTGTACGAGCAACAGACCCACCACCTGCTGTGCCCGTGCCACCAGTCAACCTTCGACCTGACCCAGGAATGCAAGGTTATCTTTGGCCCGGCCAGCCGGCCTCTCCCCCAGCTGCCCATCGCAGTTGACGCCGAGGGCTACCTGGTCGCCACCAGCGACTTCAAAGAACCCGTAGGACCGAGTTACTGGGAGCGTGATGAGCATGAGCGCAACATCAACAGCTAATGCCCCCGCCTTCGTCGCCAAAACCAAAGGCGGCCGCATTACCGACTTCGTTGACCAGCGCGTCGGCGGTTCAGGGATCCTCCGCGAATTCGGCCGGAAGGTCTTCCCGGACCACTGGTCGTTCATGTTCGGCGAAGTTGCCCTCTACTCCTTCGTCATCCTGCTGCTCTCCGGCACCTTCCTGACGTTCTTCTTCGATCCGTCCATGGCGGAAACGCACTATGCGGGCTCCTACACGCCCTTAAAGAATGTCGAAATGTCGGTCGCCTATAGCTCATCGCTGGACATCTCCTTCGATGTCCGCGGCGGCCTGTTCATGCGCCAGGTTCACCACTGGTCGGCACTGTTGTTCGTTGCCTCGCTCTCGGTGCACATGCTCCGCGTATTTTTCACGGGCGCTTTCCGCAAGCCCCGCGAAATGAACTGGGTGGTGGGCGGCGTCCTGCTTATCCTCTCCATGGCCGCAGGCTTCACCGGTTACTCGCTCCCCGATGACCTGCTCTCCGGCAACGGCCTGCGCATCATCGACGGTGTCATCAAGTCCATCCCGGTTATTGGAACGTACATTTCGTTCTTCCTGTTCGGCGGGGAATTCCCGGGCTCCGTGATCATCGGCCGCCTGTACATGCTGCACATCCTCCTGGTGCCGGCACTCATCCTGCTGATGATCGTCCTTCACCTGTTCATGGTGGTTGTGCACAAGCACACCCAGTACCCCGGCCCCGGACGCAACGACGGCAACGTCGTCGGCTACCCCCTCGGTCCGGTCTACGCGGCCAAGGCTGGCGGCTTCTTCTTCATCGTGTTCGGCGTCGTGGCCCTAATGGCTGCCTTCTTTACGATCAACCCGATCTGGAACTACGGACCTTACGACCCCTCGCCGGTTTCCGCTGGAACCCAGCCGGACTGGTACATCGGGTTTGTGGACGGCGCCTTGCGCCTGATGCCGGGTGTCATTAGCGATTTCCACTTCGAATACATCATCTTCGGGCAAGTCCTCACACTGAACGTGCTGCTTCCGGCGCTCGTTCCGGCCGGCATCATCTTTACCGTGCTGTTCACCTACCCGTGGATTGAACGCTGGATCACCAAGGACGACCGTGAGCACCATGTCCTGGACCGCCCGCGGAACGCTCCGACGCGTACTGCCATCGGTGTAGCCGGCTTCACCTGGTACTGCGTCATGTGGGCAGCCGCTGGCTCGGACCTCATTGCAACGCACTTCCACGTTGCACTGAACGACGTCACGTACTGGCTGCGCGCACTGTTCTTCGTGGGCCCGTTCATCGCGTTCGCCGTGACCAAGCGCGTGGCTCTGGCCCTGCAGCGCAAGGACCGCGAAATCGCACTGCACGGCCGTGAGACCGGCCGCATCGTCCGCCTGCCGCACGGTGAGTTCATCGAGGTACACGCCCCGCTGGACGAGTACAAGCGCTATAAGCTGGTCGGCTTTGAGTCCCCGGTACCGCTGCCCGCGGTTCCCAACGAACACGGCATCGTTACGCGCAAGGAAAAGCGCCGGGCAGCGCTCTCCCGCTGGTTCTTCGAGGACCGCGTTGCCCCCGCAGCGCCTGCTGAACTCGAGGCGGCCCATGGCCACCACGGCCAGCACGAGGCCGTCGAATCAGCTGAGGCACAGAGGACGCTCAGCCACTAGTTCGAACTTCACCGCATAAACAGAAGAGGCCCGGTCCGATAAGGACCGGGCCTCTTCTGTTGCTTCTTACTGGTTCCTGTAGCCGGAGGCGTAGTTGCGTGTGGGCCGGACGCCGGGACGCTGCAGCGGCACCCAGAGCTTGTAGCGGTCGGCGCGGTAGTACGACACGGAATAGTCCACCATCTGGCGGGCAACAAAGGCATGCCGCTGGATCTTGAGCAGCGGGGATCCGACGTCGACGTTGAGCAGCCTGGCGGTGGACGGCGAGGCAGCAGTGGCCTCGATCATGTCTTCGCCCCACTCCATCACCAGTCCGAAGCGTTCACTCAGGACGTTGTACAGCGACGTCGGCGGTTCGCCGTCCAGCAGGCCTGGAACGCGATGGGCGGGGATGAAGTTCTCGTCGACGCTCATGGGTTCGTTGTCAGCCAGCAGGAGGCGCCGGAAGCGTACCAGGGGCGTTCCCTCGTCCAGCTGCAGCTCACGGGCCAGGAACGCACTAGCGCTGATCTGTTCAAAGCTCAGCACCTTGGCAGCCGGCACCATGCCACGCCGCTGCATTTCCTCGCTGTACGACGTCAGCTTCACCTGAAGGTCAAGCTTGGGCTTCCGGACGAAAGTGCCCAGACCCACAACCCGTTCGATGACTTCCTCGCCCACCAGCGCGTCGATGGCCTGGCGGACGGTCATGCGGGCGAGGCCGAACCTTTCCGCGAGGTCGCGTTCGGACGGCAGCGCGGACCCGGGCGGGCACGAAGCCACGATGTGCTCCCGCAGGAGTTCCCGCAGCTGGACGTAGATGGGCGTCCCGCTGGTGCGGTCGATTTCCCCCAGCATCCTGCTCGCGTCAGAGGCAGCCATAACAACGTTCCACATCAAGATTCATGGTTTAAGCGTAGGGCAACGTGAGGTCAGGTCTAGACCACGGCGGCGCCGGTTTCCGCGTCTGGACACGCCGCGATTACGCTTGTTCAAGCATGAATCATGACGGCCGAGTCCCGTCGGAACAAAGGAGTCCCGTTGCCAGTTCGCAAGGCAATCGTTCAATCACCCATCGGCCTGCACGCGCGGCCCGCGGCAGTCTTTGTCCGGGCTGTCACCGAGTCCGGGCTGCCGGTCAGAATCGGCAAAGAGGGAATCCTGCCCGTGGATGCACGCTCCCTGCTCGAGGTGATGACCGCTGACTTTTACTGCGGGTGTGAGGTGGAGCTGTCGGTTGAAGCCGAGGCGCTGCCTGCCCGGTACAGCCTCGAATCCGCGGAGGCGGCACTGGAAGGCCTTACGCTGCTGCTGGAGTCAGGAGCAGCCGCCTGAGGCGGTCGGGGCGTACCCCGTCGCCCTAGCTACCCTCAGGTCTTCTTCCCTTCCCAGCCGGACAGGACTTTAAAGCATAACAACGACGGCGGGGCCTCACCTTTCGGTGAGGCCCCGCCGTCGTTGTTCTCAAAGCCGGTCAGGCTAGTGGGCGTGGTCGCCCCGGCTGTACTCGAAGACCCAGCCAACCAATGCCACTGCGGCCAGGCCGCCTGCGATGAAGACGATCCAGAAGCCGACTGCCAGGCCCAGGAAGCCCGCTGCGCAGGACAGGCCCAGGACCAGCGGCCACCAGCTCCAGGGGCTGAAGTGGCCCTGCTCGCCGGCGCCCTCGTGGACCTCGGCGTCGCTGCGGTCCTCAGGACGCAGGCCGACGCGCTTGCCCGTGAAGCCGAGGTAGGCGCCGATCATGCCGGCGAGGCCGCCCACCAGCAGGATGCCAAGGATGCCGACCCATTCAGACCAGCTGGTCAGGAAGCCGTAAACGAGGGAAACAGGCACGAAGAAGAAAACTCCGGCTCCAAAAATCCAGGATTCGATTTTCACTCTGCAGTGTCCTTCTGGTCGGCGTTCCCAAGTGCCTTGGCTACGGGAGCGGGTGACTCAACGGTGTGGACCTGGCGAAGTTCAGGGTGGTGCAGGTCCAGGGCGGGCCGCTCCGAACGGATCCGGGGCAGCGAGGTGAAGTTGTGGCGCGGCGGCGGGCAGGACGTGGCCCACTCCAGCGAAGCACCGAAGCCCCACGGGTCGTCCACTTCCACCCTTTCGTTGCTGCGCCAGGTGATGTACACGTTCCAGAAGAACGGGATCAGGGAGGCACCCAGCACGAACGAGGAGATGGTGGAGAACTGGTTCATCCAGGTGAAGTTGTCCTCCACCAGGTAGTCCGCGTAGCGGCGGGGCATGCCCTCGACGCCCAGCCAGTGCTGGATCAGGAAGGTGCCGTGGAAGCCGAGGAACAGGAGCCAGAAGTGGATCTTGCCCAGGCGCTCGTTGAGCATCTTGCCGGTCCACTTCGGCCACCAGAAGTAGAAGCCCGCGAACATGGCGAACACGACGGTGCCGAACACCACGTAGTGGAAGTGGGCCACCACGAAATAGGAGTCCGAGACGTGGAAGTCAAGCGGCGGTGAAGCGAGGATGATGCCCGTCAGGCCGCCGAAGAGGAAGGTGGCCAGGAAGCCGATGCTCCAGAGCATGGGGGTTTCGAAGGTGATTGAACCCCTCCACATGGTGCCGATCCAGTTGAAGAACTTCACGCCGGTGGGCACGGCGATCAGCATCGTCATGAAGGAGAAGAACGGCAGCAGAACCGAGCCGGTGACGTACATGTGGTGCGCCCACACGGTCACGGAAAGCGCCGCGATGGCGATGGTTGCGTAGACGAGGCCCTTGTAACCGAAGATCGGCTTGCGGCTGAAGACCGGGAAGATCTCGGAGACGATGCCGAAGAACGGCAGCGCGATGATGTACACCTCGGGGTGCCCGAAGAACCAGAACAGGTGCTGCCAGAGGACGGCACCGCCGTTCTCTGGGTCGAAGATGTGGGCACCGAAGCGGCGGTCCGCGCCGAGGGCGAACAGCGCTGCTGCCAGCGGCGGGAAGGCCATCAGGACCAGGATGGCGGTAACCAGCGTGTTCCAGGTGAAGATCGGCATGCGCCACATGGTCATGCCCGGGGCACGCATGCAGATGATGGTGGTGATGAAGTTGACCGCACCCAGGATGGTGCCGAAACCGGAGAGCGCGAGGCCGAAGACCCAGAGGTCACCGCCGACGCCGGGGCTGAACGTCGTGTTGGACAGCGGCGCATACGCAAACCAGCCGAACGACGCCGCACCCTGCGGGGTGATGAAGCCGGAGACTGCGATCGTGGAGCCGAAGAGGAAGAACCAGAAGGCCAGCGCGTTCAGCCGCGGGAACGCGACGTCAGGTGCACCAATCTGGAGCGGCATGATGACGTTGGCGAACCCGGCGAACAGCGGGGTCGCGAACATCAGCAGCATGACGGTGCCGTGCATGGTGAACAGCTGGTTGTACTGCTCCTTGGTCTGCAGGATCTGCATCCCGGGTTCGAACAGCTCGGCGCGGATCAGCAGCGCCATGACGCCGCCGAAGCAGAAGAACACGAAGGACGCGATCAGGTACATGTACCCGATGGTCTTGTGGTCGGTGGAAGTGATCCAGTTGACGACGATGCGTCCCTTGGACTTCGGTACTACGGGCGCCTCAAGGGTCCCGACAGGTGCGGATTGAGTGTAAGTAGCCACGTCGCTCCCCTTACTTAATTTCGTTCAGGTTCGGGTTGCGGTCGTACTCTTCGCCGAGCAGGCCGGAGTTGCCGTCCTGGCGCAGCTGCTCCAGGTGCGCCTGGAACTCCGATTCGGAGACGACCTTCACGCGGAACAGCATTTCGGAGTGGTATTCGCCGCAGAGTTCGGCACACTTACCGTCATAGGTGCCCTCCTTGGTGGGGGTGAACCTGATGTAGTTCGTCTTGCCGGGAATCATGTCGCGCTTCTGCAGGAAGGCGGGAACCCAGAACGAGTGGATGACGTCGCGGGAGTTGAGCTCCAGGTCCACCGACTTGTTCACGGGAAGGTACAGCGTGGGCAGCTTGTCCTTGTCGATCTCAGCGCCGGTGAGGTGCGCCTGGACGCCGGCTTCATGCACATCACCGGTGATGACGTCGCCCTGCTTGTAGTTGAAGTCCCAGGCCCACTGCTTGCCGCGGACGTCAACAACGACGTCGGCCGGCTGGGAGCGGTTGTCGATCGCCTGCTGGTCGCGGTCGGTGAAGTAGAAGAACACCAGCACCATGAACAGCGGGATGGTGAGGTAGAAAACCTCAAGGGGAAGGTTGAAGCTGGTCTGCCGCGGGAAACCGACGGTGCCTTTGCGGCGGCGGTAGGCGACGATGCACCAGACCATCAGCCCCCAGGTGATGATGCCGACGACCAGTGCGGCAATCCACGAGTTGACCCAGAGGTCCATGATGCGGTCAGTGTGATTGGTGGTGCCACGCTCGGTGGGCAACCAGCCTCTCTGTACCTCTGGTGAACATCCAGTCAAAGCCAACGCGCCGGCTAGTGCCAAGCCAGTGATCGTAGTGATCTGTTTGCGTCGGCTGCCGGTTCGGTTCTGCGAACTCACAGACGGCCCTTCCTACTTGTTGCTGTTGCCCGGGCCGTAGATGGCTCCCCGGGCACACTAAAAGTTTTACTACTCGATGTAGAGCTTACCGCTCCCCGGGGGTTTTCGCTCACATGTCGGCACAGTGCGTCGGCACCGGTTCGCACCGGTGCCGACTGCAAGCTGATATGGGGCAAAGAGCCAGGTTAGTGGAAAGAATCTCCGCACGCGCAGGAGCCGCCGGCGTTGGGATTGTCAATGGTGAAACCCTGCTTCGAGATGGTGTCCTCGAAGTCGATGCTGGCGCCGCTGAGATACGGAACGCTCATCTTATCCACTACGACCTCGACTCCGTCGTAATCACGCACGGCATCCCCGTCGAGCAGCCGCTCGTCGAAGTAGAGCTGGTAAATCAGCCCCGAGCAACCGCCCGGCTGGACAGCAACGCGCAGTCGCAGATCGGTGCGGCCTTCCTGCTCCAGCAGGCTGCGGACCTTGCCGGCGGCAACATCGGTCAGCTGGACCTCGTGGGTGGCCAGCTCCTCGCTGGCGGTGGCGTCGATGCTGTTTTCATTGGTTGTAGTGCTCATTGGCCTACCTTCTTACGACGGTGGTGGCGACTCCGCTTGCGCGTTGCCCGCCCCTACGGAAACGGTATGGGCTATAGCTACATGCTACGTCGATCCTGCCTGTAGCTCTAACTCCTGACGTAACCGTGGCCGTGCGCTGGATGTTCCCTGTTGCAGCGGTCCGTTAGCCAAGGCCCTCATCATTGAGCCGTGCCAGCAGCAGTGCTTCCGCCACCACGGCATTGCGGAAGTCCGCCAAGTGAAGCGACTCGTTGGCGCTGTGCGCCCGTGAATCGGGATCCTCAACGCCGGTCACCAGGATCTGTACCTCCGGGTAGACCTCCATCAGGTCAGCAATAAAGGGGATCGAACCGCCGATGCCCATCTCCACCGCAGGAACGCCCCAGGATTCACCCAGCGCCCACATTGCCATCCCGGCGGCGGGGGAACCCGTGTCAGTGAGGAACGCGTTTCCGCTCTCCCCCGGGGTAAATATCACCTTCGCCCCGAACGGCGCGTTGGACTCGACGTGGTTCCGCATGGCGGCCATGGCGTCGGCGGGGTCCTGCCCGGGTGCGAGGCGCAGGCTGTACTTGGCGCGGGCCCGGGGCAACAGGGTGTTGGAGGCCACGTTCACGGCGGGAGCGTCGAAGCCGATGATCGAGAGTGCCGGTTTGGTCCACAGCCGGGAGGCGATGCTTCCGGTTCCCGCCAGCTGCACGCCCTCCAGCACTGACGCGTCGGCGCGGTACTCCTCTTCCGTGAGGTCGACAGAAACGTCGTCCCTGCTGACGAGGCCCTTCACGGCGACGCTGCCGTCGTCGTCATGCAGCGTGGCAATAAGGCGTGAAAGCAGTGTGGGAGCATCCAGGACTGCCCCGCCAAACATCCCGGAGTGGACGGCGTGTTCCAGGACCTGGACTTCAATCGTGCCGTCAACAAGGCCGCGCAGGCTGGTGGTCAGGGCTGGAATGCCGACTTTCCAGTTGCTGGAGTCGGCCACGACGATTACGTCGGCGCGCAGCAGGTCCCGGTGGGTTTCCAGGAAAGTGCGGAACGTCGGCGAACCGGCCTCCTCCTCGCCTTCGATGAAAAAGGTCACGCCGAGGCCCAGCTCGTCTCCCAGCACCTGCATGACGGCGGTGTAAGCAGCTATGTGGGCCATGACGCCGGCTTTATCGTCGGCCGCCCCTCGTCCGTAAAGCCGGCCGCCGTATTCGACTGCTATGAACGGCGATGTGTCCCACAGTTCCGGGTCCCCGATCGGCTGTACGTCGTGGTGGGCGTACAACAGGATCGTCGGCTTTCCCGCAGCGGCCGGGCGGCGCGCCACTACGGCCGGTCCACCGGGCGAGCCGTCCTTCTTATTGCAGCGCAGGATCCTGACATCCTCGATCCCGGCAGCGCGCACCAGTTCTGCGACCGCCTCTGCGCTGGCGTCCAGCGGGGCAGGGTCGAAGCTGGGCCAGGCGATGCCGGGCACCTCAACGAGATCCTTCAGGTTTTCAACGGTGGCGTCAAAGGACTCATGGACGGCCCCGCGCAGGGCCTCGACGTCGATCACGCCGTATCCTGCGCCGAGTTTTGCGGGGTCTTGGCCGGTGATGAAGTCATGGCCAAAACCCTACCTGCGTCCGAGACCACAGCAAACACTCCAAGGCCCCGCGCGGCGGCGCCTTCATCAGCCGCCTGCCTGGCCCTGCAGGTGACATTCCGCCAGTGGGTGCAAGGTATTCTTGAGGGGTGTTTGGACGTAAAAAGGAAGCGCCGACGGCGCAGGACGTAGTTGACCAGCAGGCAGCCGAGGCTTTGGCCCGGCAGGATGCCGCCCTTGGCAAGGGTGCGCCCACGCCCAAGCGCAAGGAACAGGAAGCGGCACGGAGGCGGCCGTTGGTGCCGGAAGACCGGAAGGCCTCCAAAGCAGCGGAGCGGGCCGCTGTCCAGGAACAGCGCATCAAGATGCGCCAGGCGCTGGACACCGGCGACGAAAAATTCCTGCCCCTTCGGGACAAGGGACCGCAGAAGCGCTATGCCCGCGATTACGTGGATGCCCGTTTTAGCCTGGGCGAATACCTGATGTTTGGTGCCCTCGTGTTCGTGATCGTTTCGCTGCTGGTTCCGTCCACCAGCGAGATGATGATCTACGTGCTGGGCGCCTTCTGGGTCATGTTCCTTGCCGTCTTCGTTGACGTTTTCATCCTGTCCCGGAAGCTCCGCAAGCGCCTCGCCGAAAAGTTCGGCGAGGTGGAACGCGGCACCGTCTGGTACGGCGCCATGCGCTCCCTTCAGTTCCGCCGCCTGCGCCTTCCCAAGCCGCTGGTCAAGCGCGGAGAATTCCCCGCCTGATTCAGGCACAAAGCCCCCGGCAGTCGGACGACTGCCGGGGGCTTTTTCGTATGCGGGCGGCTTGGCCGGAGGAGCGGCCTAGCGGCGTGCGGGGTGCTTGGCCAGCTGCCGGTTGATGTGGGCTGCCCAGAAGGGACCTTCGTAGAGGAAGGCCGTGTACCCCTGCACCAGGGTGGCCCCGGCATCGAGCCGTTCCTGGACGTCCCGGGCCGTCTCGACGCCTCCAACCGACACCAGGGTGAGGGAGCCGCCGGTGGCATCCCGCAGGCGCCGCAGGACTTCCAGCGACCGGGCTTTCAGCGGTGCGCCGGACAGGCCCCCCGGACCGCACTCCTGGATCTTTGCCGGGCTGGAGGTAAGTCCCTCCCGTCCGATGGTGGTGTTCGTGGCGATGATCCCGTCCAGTTTGAGGTCCAGCGCTAGCCGTGCGACGTCGTCGATATCCTCGTCGGTCAGGTCCGGGGCGATTTTCACCAGCAACGGGACGTGCCTCCCGGCGGCCCGGTCCGCTTCCTCACCGACTGCTTTGAGCAGCGGGCGGAGGGTCTCGACGTTCTGGAGCAGGCGAAGCCCCGGTGTGTTGGGGGAACTGACATTGACCACGAGGTAGTCGGCTGCGGGCGCCAGGCTCCTGGCGCTGACGAGATAATCGCTGACTGCGTCTTCGAGCTCCACCACCTTGCTCTTGCCGATGTTGACACCGATCACCGGGCGGACCCCCGGGTGCCGGCGCTGGAGGGCAGCCCGTGCTGCCTTGAGCCGGGGCGCCACGGCGGTGGCGCCGTCGTTGTTGAACCCCATCCGGTTGATGACGGCCCTGTCCTCGACGAGGCGGAACAGCCGGGGCTTTTCGTTGCCCGGCTGGGCCTGCCCGGTGATGGTGCCGACCTCCACGTGGCCGAACCCGAGTTCGGTCATCGCCTCGATGCCATGCCCCTCCTTGTCAAAACCCGCGGCGAGGCCGAACGGAGAAGGAAAGGTCACGCCGAAAGCGGAGGTCTGAAGGGACGGCGCGGGGGCCGTGAATTTGGCGAGCACCCTGCCCGCCCTTGAACTGTGGGCCAGCCTGATGGCACGAAAGCCGATCTTGTGGGCGCGTTCGGCGTCCATCCAGGAAAAGGCCAGGCGAAAGAAGGTGGGGTATACGCGCATGCCTCCAGTTTTCCGGTTCAGGCTCCGGAGACCAAACCGGCGCGCACGCCACTCAGCGGTGTGACGAATCCGGCAGGCGGCCCGGTTGCGTCGCCGCTCGGGCATGTGTTGTCTAGGCTGATGAAATGAACTGGCAGACAGATATCCTGGGGCACGATTTCTTAGCCTGTTCCTACACG
Organism: Arthrobacter sp. ISL-72; assembly: GCF_018613755.1. GTDB lineage: Bacteria > Actinomycetota > Actinomycetes > Actinomycetales > Micrococcaceae > Arthrobacter. The sequence goes on along the minus strand of NZ_JAGGPP010000006.1, from coordinate 327,316 downwards.
GCCGCGGGCAACGACGGTGTGGACCGCACTGCAACGCTGGTGCGGCATGTGCCGCAAGCGTCAACGGAAGGGGCGAACGATTCCGGACACCGGCCACTCCCCCGGCGCGCCGTCCTCTTCCTGCACGGTTGGAGCGACTACTTCTTCAATGTGGAGCTGGCCAGGTTCTGGACGGACAAGGGCTTCGAGTTCTTCGCACTGGACATGCATAACCACGGACGGAGCCTGCAGCCTGATACCCACGGGGGCTACGTGGCCGACCTTGAGGACTACGACGCCGAAATCAGCAAGGCAATCGGAATCATCGGCTCGCTTTGGCCGGAGCAGGCCGGCACGCCCTCGCTGACCTTGATGGGTCACTCGACCGGCGGCCTGATTGCCGCTTTGTATGTCAACCGCCATCCGGGAACGGCCGCCCAGCTGGTTCTTAACAGCCCGTGGCTGGAAATGCAGGGAAGCTCCCTGGTCCGGCGGGCGGCCAGGTCGATGGTCGGTCCGCTGGCCAAGTACCGGCCCGAGGCGGTGCTGCGCCTGCCGGAACGCGGCTTCTACTGGCGCAGTATCAGCAGCGAGGCGGAAGGCGAGTGGACGCTGGACAACAAGTACCGGCCGCCCATGGCGTTCCCGGTAAGGGCAGGATGGCTCAGCGCGGTGCTGGCCGGGCATTCCCGGGTGGCCCGCGGGCTGGGGATCGACATCCCCATCCTGGTCCTGCTCTCCGGAGCCAGCGAGAACGGCATGGTCTGGAACGAGGCAATGCGGCGGTCCGACGCGGTGCTGGACGTGAACACCATCGCGGTCCGGGCCATGACACTGGGCCGCTCGGTCACCCTGGAAAGGATCGACGGCGCCCTCCACGACGTCTTCCTCTCACCGCCCCGCGTCCGGGCGGACGCTTACGCCCGGCTGAGCCGCTGGATCCACGGATACGTCCAGGACGACGGCGGGAACGAGTGAGCGCGCCGGCGCAGGGCGCGCAGGAGTGGCTGCGCCAGGAAGCATACCGGGACTTGGTGGCGTGGCTGCATTCCTACCCGGGCTGAGCGGCTATCCGTGCTGTTCGGCGCGGGATGCCGAATCATCCGTGATGGCCGGTGCCGCATCAACCGCCTGTGCCGCGTCCACGGCACCGCCGTACCGGCGGTCCCGCTGCGCATAGATTTCCACTGCGTCCCAGAGGGTGCGGCGGTCCACGTCCGGCCAGAGGGTATCCATGAACACAAACTCCGCATAAGCGGACTGCCACAGCATGAAGTTGGACAGCCGCTGTTCGCCGGAGCTCCGGAGGAAGAGGTCCACGTCGGGAAGATCCGGTTCGTCCAGGTACTTCTGGATGGTGCGTTCCGTGATGGCACCGGGCTTCAGCCGCCCGGCCGCGACGTCTTCGGCGATGGCCGAAACCGCGTCGGCTATTTCGGCCCTGCCACCGTAATTAACACACATGGTCAACGTGCAGGTGCTGTTGCCCCTGGTGTAGTCCTCGGCCTCTTCCAGCTCCCGGATCACCGAACCCCACAACCTGGGCCTGCGTCCTGACCAGCGGATCCGCACGCCCCACTCATCCAGCTGGTTCCGCTGGCGGCGTAGCACGTCCTTGTTAAAACCCATCAGGAAGCGCACCTCCTCCGGGGAACGCCTCCAGTTCTCAGTCGAGAAGGCGTAGACAGTCACATATTTGATGCCCAACTCAATGGCGCCCGCAATAACATCCAGCAGGGCCGGCTCGCCCGCTTTGTGTCCCTCAATCCTTGCCAGCCCCCGCTGGTTGGCCCAGCGGCCGTTGCCGTCCATCACGATCGCCACGTGCTGCGGGATGAACTGGCCGGGAATGGCCGGAGGCACTGCCCCGGAACTGTGCGGGTACGGTGCCGTCACCGGCGCCGTCCGCTGCCGTGCGGAGGGTTTCTTTTTTCCAAGGGCCACTGTCAGCTACGCTCCACATGTTTGAGTGATTTCAGCACCCGTTCAAGATGCCATTGCAGATAGCTGGCCACCAAACCGGCAGCCTCCCGCCGGTGGACCGCCTGGGAGGCGTCCGCCGTCGTCCAGTCCCCGGTCAGCAGTGCACCGAGGAGGAACACTGTCTCGGCGGCCGGTGCCGGCGATCCGGGCGGACGGCAGTTATGGCACACCATGCCGCCGAGCGGTGCCGAGAAGGCCGTGTGCGGGCCAGCTGCGCCGCAGCGGGCACAGGAGGTGAAGCTTGGCGCCCATCCGCCGGTGGCCAGGGCGCGCAGCAGATACGAGTCGAGGATCAGTTCCGGGGTGTGCTCGCCGCGGCTCAAAGAGGCGAGGGCCCCCACCAGGAGGTTGTACTGTGCGGTGCCTGCCTCGCCGTCCACATCCGTGAGCTTTTCGGCCGTCTCGGTCATGGCCGCCGCCACCGTGTAGCGGCCGTAGTCCGCGGCGATGTTGCCGCCGTAGGCACCCTTGGCCACCGCCTGCGTGACGATGTCCAGTGTCCGTCCGGAAATCAGCTGAAGGTCCGCCACCATAAAGGGTTCCAGGCGGGCGCCGAAACGGCTGCTGGTGCGGCGAACGCCCTTGGCAACCGCACGGACCTGGCCGTGGTGCTTGGTGAGGAGGGTGATGATGCGGTCCGCTTCGCCCAGCTTGTGGGTGCGCAGCACCACGGCGTCATCGCGGTACGCGCGCGCAGAGAAGGAGGATGGTTGGGCCACAGTTAATCTTCGCACTGACCTTCCGGGAAACGCGGCTGCTGCGCCTCCGGATTGCTCCGGGGCGCAGCAGGTCAGCGGCTCCGATGATGTGTCTAGGCCTGCGCGTCCCGGATGGCCCGGTTGACAGCGGAAATGACTGCCTTGAGCGAAGACGTGGTGGTGTTCGAATCGATGCCGACACCCCACAAGACACGCTCGCCTACCGCACACTCGACGTAGGCGGCAGCACGGGCGTTTCCGCCTTCAGAGAGCGCATGCTCGCTGTAGTCCAGGACCCGGACGTCCACGCCGTCCTGGCCGAGGACGCCCAGCAGTGCAGCGATGGGCCCGTTACCGGTGCCAGTGCGGCGAACCTGCACCCCGTCCACGGTGACGGTCGCGTGCAGGGTCATGGTGCCGTCGTCGTCCGTTTCGGTGCTGAACGAACCCAGCGAGTAGCGGCCCCACTGACCGTCAGCCTGGCTCGACGGCAGGTATTCGTCCTGGAAGATCTGCCACAGCTGGGAGCCGCTGACCTCGCCGCCCACGGTGTCGGTCCGCTTCTGGATCACGCCGGAGAACTCGATCTGGGCGCGGCGCGGCAGGTCCAGGCTGTGTTCGCTCTTCAGCAGGTAGGCCACGCCGCCCTTGCCGGACTGCGAGTTGACCCGGATGACGGCTTCGTAGCTGCGGCCGAGGTCCTTGGGGTCAACCGGCAGGTAAGGAACCTGCCAGGTGTAGTCCGAGACGTCCTTGCCGGCGGCCGCGGCGTCCTTCTCGAGCGCGTCGAAGCCCTTCTTGATGGCGTCCTGGTGGGAGCCGGAAAACGCCGTGAAGACGAGGTCGCCGCCGTAGGGTGAGCGCTCAGCCACCGGCAACTGGTTGCAGTACTCCACGGTGCGGCGGACGTCGTCGATATCGGAGAAATCGATCATGGGGTCGATGCCCTGGACAAACATGTTCAGTCCGAGGGTGACCAGATCCACGTTGCCGGTCCGCTCGCCGTTTCCGAACAGGCAGCCTTCGATCCGGTCCGCGCCGGCGAGGTATCCCAACTCGGCGGCGGCGACGCCGGTGCCGCGGTCGTTGTGCGGGTGCAGGGAGAGGATGATGCCTTCCCGGGGGTGCAGGTGGCGGCTCATCCACTCGATGGAATCCGCGTAGACGTTGGGCGTGGCCATTTCCACCGTGGCCGGGAGGTTGATGATGACCTGGCTGTCCGCGGAGGCTTGGAAGACATCGGCCACGGCATTGCAGACGCGCACGGCGTATTCGAGTTCGGTGCCGGTGAAGGATTCCGGCGAGTACTCGTAGGTGATGTGCGTGTCCGCCAGCGTTTCCTCGTACTTCTTGCACAGGCGTGCGCCCTGGAGCGCGATGTCCAGGATGCCGTCCTCGTCCTGGTTGAACACCACGCGGCGCTGCAGGACCGACGTCGAGTTGTACAGGTGGACGATGGCCTGCTTGGCGCCGACCAGGGATTCGTAGGTCCGCTCGATCAGGTGCTCGCGGGCCTGCGTCAGCACCTGAATGGTGACGTCGTCCGGGATGTGGTTGCCTTCGATCAGCTGCCGGACGAAGTCGAAGTCGGTCTGCGAGGCGGACGGGAAGCCGACCTCGATTTCCTTGTAGCCCATGCGGACCAGCAGGTCGAACATCTTCATCTTGCGGGCCGGGCTCATGGGGTCGATCAGGGCCTGGTTGCCGTCCCTGAGGTCCACGGCGCACCAGCGCGGGGCCTTGGTGATGACTTTGTCCGGCCACGTCCGGTCCGGCAGGTCAACGTTGATCTGGTCCTGGAACGGGATGTAGCGGTGGACGGGCATTCCGGAGGGCTTCTGTGCGTTTCGCATTACTATCGGGGCCTTTTCTGTGGTTCCTGTTTGAAAGGTGGCCGGGCAACACAAACTCCGCGACGAGGATTGGCCTTGCGCTAAATCGCGTCTGAGGCCTCGCCGCGGCAGCTAAGAAGAAGCAGTTCTGCGCGCACCATTTCACAGTAACACGGGTGCGTAAGATGAAGGAGCAACACCTCCAGCAACGTCCACCATGCAGACGCTGCCACCGGTGCCAGCGCCGGAGGCAGCCCTCACCTGAAGGAGCACTTGTGCCAAACTCGGGGATCGACCTGTCCAACATCGACCACACCGTGCGGCCGCAGGATGACCTGTACCAGCACATTAACGGCGCGTGGCTGAAGAGCACGATCATTCCGGACGACCGCCCCCTCGAAGGAGCCTTCACGGCTCTGCGGGACGGTTCCGAGCTGGCGGTCAGGGAAATCATCGAAGAAGCCGCCGGCCGGGGCGAAGATGCCACGGGCATCGAACGGAAGGTGGGCGACCTCTACAACAGCTTCATGGATGAAGCCACGGTGGAAGCCAAGGGCCTGGACCCCATACGGGAACGGCTTGCCGCAGTCTTCGCGACGGAGTCGGTCCGGGACGTCATCGAACTTACCGGAAGGCTTTTCCGTTCAGACGTATCCGGGCTCTTCTACATCTACCCGGCCCCTGACGCCGGCAACCCGGACCGGATCCTGCTGTACACCGGCCAGGGCGGGCTCGGACTGCCGGACGAGTCCTACTACCGCGAAGAGAAGTTCGCTCCGATGGTGGAGGCGTACCGCGGCCACGTCCGGACCATGTTCGGGCTGGCAGGCATCGCGGATCCGGAGGGTGCGGCCGGACGCGTTGTCGGGCTGGAGACCGCCTTGGCTGCGCACCACTGGGACAACGTAACCCTCCGGGATCCGCAGAAAACATACAACCTGAAGTCCGCCGCTGAGGCCGTGGAGCTGTTCCCGCTCCTGGACACCTGGTTCGAGGCCGCCGGCATCAGTCCGGAAAAACGTGAAGAGCTGGTGGTCAGCACCCCTGATTTCTTCGTCGGGGCTGCCGGCCTCCTCGATTCCGAGCCGCTGGCGGCGTGGCAGGAGTGGCTGGCCATGCGCGTTGTGAGCTCCGCTGCCCCCTATCTCTCCGCCGAATTTGTGGATGCAAACTTCGCCTTTTACGGCACCACCATTAGCGGCACCCCCCGGAACAAGGACCGCTGGAAGCGCGGCGTCGCCGTCGTCGAAGCCTCCCTGGGCGAGGCGGTCGGCCAGATCTACGTTTCCCGGCACTTTCCCGAATCCCACAAGGCCCGGATGCAGACCTTGGTGGCGAACCTGATCGAGGCCTACCGGCAGAGCATCACCGGGCTCGCGTGGATGGGCGAGGACACGAAGGTCGAAGCCCTCAAAAAGCTCGAAGCCTTCCGCGCCAAAATCGGCTACCCCGACGAGTGGATCGACTACTCCGCTGTGGAGATCGACCCTGCCGATCTCCTCGGCAACGTGGAGCGGGCCCACAACGCCGACGTCGACCGGCACCTCGACGAGGTCGGCAAGCCGGTAGACAAGAACAAGTGGCTCATGACGCCGCAGACAGTCAACGCCTATTACCACCCGCTGCTTAACGAGATTGTGTTCCCGGCGGCAATCCTCCAGGCACCGTTCTTCACGGCAGACGCGGATGACGCCGTCAACTACGGCGGCATCGGCGCCGTCATCGGACACGAGATTGGGCATGGTTTCGATGACCAGGGCTCCCAGTTCGACGGCGGCGGTGCCCTCCGCAACTGGTGGACCGAAGAAGACCGGACGGCTTTCGAAGCCCTGACCTCGAAGCTGGTGGCCCAGTTCGACGCGCTCTCGCCCACTGCAGCCTCCGGCCACCACGTCAACGGCAAGCTCACCCTCGGTGAAAACATCGGCGACTTGGGCGGGCTCACCATCGCCTACAAGGCCTACCTGATCAGCCTCGACGGTGCGGAGCCGCCGGTACTGGACGGACTGACCGGACAGCAGCGGTTCTTCGCATCCTGGGCTGCAGGCTGGCGGCAGGTGATCCGGACCGAGGAGGCCATCCGGCGGCTCGCCACGGACCCCCACTCCCCCAACGAGTTCCGGACCAATGCCATTTCCAAGAACCTGGATGCCTTCCACGAAGCATTCGGCGTGGCGGAGACGGACGGAATGTGGATGCCCGCGGAGGAGCGCGTCAGCATCTGGTAGTCGGGGGAAAGCCGCTATCGGGCGAGGGTGGAGTAGAGCTGCTGGACGCGGCTTTTGATGTCATCGCGGACGAGCCGCATGCGCTCCATGCCTTCGATGCCCCGTTCCGACGGTTCATCGGTTTCCCAGAGTTCGAACCGGGTTCCGTCGCGGGGTTCGAGCTTCGCTTCGGTGCCCAGGACAACGACGACGTCAACAGCGTCGATGACGTCATCGGTGACAGGTTTGGGGTGTTCGCCAGTGACGTCGATGCCGAGTTCGGTCAGGGATTCCACGGCAAGGGGGTTCAGGTCCTTGCCGGGTTTGGTGCCTGCCGAGTATACGTCGACGCTGCCGGCGGCCAGTTGCCGCATGAGCCCGACGGCGAGCTGGGACTTGCCGCCGTTCTTGCTGCAGACGAACAGGACGGCTGGCTTCTTAGCAGTTTCGGTGCCCACGTTTTCTCCTGGGTTGATGTTGATGACGATTCGGTGTTGCTGGTAATGCGGCTCTCCCTGGAGAGCAGGCTGCATTCATGCTGCCAGGAGGCGGGGTGCGAGGTCGTTGACGCGGTGGGAGATGTCCTCATAGGCGTGCTCGAACGCTTCAGGCGTGCCCAGGCGAACGGGGTCGGGTATGGACCAGTGGACTGCATCCAGGCCGGTAAGTTCCTCGTGGGCGTTGTCGCACACAGTGACCACGAAGTCCGCTTCCCCCAGGACCTGGTCGAGGCGGCGCGGGGCGGCGTCGGCCAGGTTGAGGCCGTGGCGGCCGGCGACTTCGAGGGCACCGCGGGCGATCCGTTCTGCCGGATGCGTTCCGGCGGAGGCTGCAGGGATTTCACTGGCCTGCTGCCAGAGCGCGGCGGCCAGCTGTGAGCGGGCACTGTTGCGTGTGCAGACGAACAGGACGCGCCGGGCGCCCTGTTCAGCGCCGGGAACGACGCCTTCCAGTGCGCCGAAGGCGAGCCGGATGTAGCTGCGCCGCCTGTCGGCTTCGGAACGGTGCCGGGCCACCAGGCCGGCCTCTTCCAGGGTGCGCAGGTGGTGGGAGAGCAGGTTTGAGGGCATTCCCAGCTCCGCTTGGAGCTCGGAGGGAGAAAGGTCCCCCAAGGTCAGGAGGTCGACTATGCGCAGGCGGCCCGCGTCGGCCAAGGCTGCATGTTTGGCGACCCGTCCCCGGAAAGCGCCACTTAGCTCAGATTCCATTGGCTCAAGTTTGACTGAGTTAATTTCCTCGGTCGAGCTGGTGAGCATGAATTCACCCCAGCCGCCGTTGTGGCGGCGTGCCATCGCGGAGCTGCTCGGCACCTGCCTTCTCGTGTCCATCGTGGTCGGCTCGGGCATCGCGGCAGAGCAGCTGTCCCCCGGTGACGTCGGCCTGCAGTTGCTGGAGAACAGCACCGCGACGGTGTTGGGCCTGACCGTGCTGATCCTGATGTTGGGGCCGGTCAGCGGAGCCCATTTCAATCCCGTGGTCTCCCTGGCCGACTGGGCGCTCGGGCGGCGCAGCGGCGCCGGGCTGACCCTTCCCGAACTCGGCACCTACGTGGTTGCCCAAGTCACCGGGGGCATCGGGGGAAGCGTCCTGGCCAACGCGATGTTCGACGTCGAAACCTCGATTTCCGTAAAGGAGCGCCTGACGGGCGGGCATGTTGTGGGCGAGATCGTCGCGACCGCCGGGCTGATCCTGCTGATCTTCGCCCTGGCCCGGACCTCCCGCGGCGTCCTGGCCGCGCCGGCCGTCGGCGCATACATCGGGGCCGCCTACTGGTTCACGTCCTCCACATCGTTCGCGAACCCGGCCGTGACGGTTGGGCGGATCTTCAGTGACACCTTCGCCGGAATCGCCCCCGGCTCAGTGCCCGGCTTCATCGTGGCACAGCTGGCCGGCGCCGCCGCAGGGGTGGGTCTCCTCCTAGTCCTGTTCCCGTCCGCGGGCCGGGCCGCCGACGACGTCGTCATCCCCCACCACGCCGATACGGCCGACTCATGACGGACACCGGCCGCGAACAGATCATCAGCGAATACAGCCGCGCCTGCTCAACACTGCGCGAGACCCTCGCCCACGCCCGCGATGAGGACCTCCGCCGACGCAGTTCAGGAACCCGCTGGACGAATGAACAACTCCTGTTCCACATGGTCTTCGGCTACATGGTCGTCCTGGCACTGCTCCCCATGGTGAAGCTCTTCGGCCACCTCCCACCCGTTCTGGGGAAGGGATTTGCCCGGCTCCTGAACGCCTGCGCACGGCCCTTTGATGTCGTGAACTACTGGGGATCGCGCGCGGCCTCCCTGGTCTTTAACCGAAACCGCATGCTGCGGAAACTCGAGCGCGTCACCGACGCCCTTGCCCGGCATCTCGCACGCGAATCCGATAGGTCACTGGCCCTGACCATGGCCTTCCCGACACGCTGGGACCCCTTCTTCGCCGAAAGGATGACGCTAGCCGATGTCTACGTCTACCCCACGCTGCACTTTGACTTCCATGCCAAACAGCTAAGCCTCCCCCCTCGGTAAGCACCGCGAATCCGTGGCGGTCGTCTGCCCGTGGTCACCGGCTCGATAGGGGCGGTGCCCGGACCGGAGACAGAGTCCAACCCCATTGCACCGGCCGTTGAACGGCGAGTAGGTTGGCGGGATGTCCGACCGCGATGACTTTCTCACTTGGGTCAAGACCGGGCTGTATCAGGCAGAGCTCGCCCTTCACAATGGTGACGCCGCCCCGCGTCGGGAAATCTGGTCACGTAACGAGCCCGTCAGCATCCTGGGTGCGTGGCGCAACGCCGACGGCCAGCACGAGGTGGACGAAACTTTCACGTTCCTCGAAAAGAGTTTCTCCGACTGCACATCGTATGCGTTCGATCTCCAAACGAATGACGTGGCAGGTTCTGTGGCCTACACCGCCGGCTTGGAGCACATCTCGACCTCCGTCGACGGCAAGCCTCGCACTTTTATCCTCCGCGCAACCCAGGTGTATCGCCGTGAGGGCGGCGAATGGAGAGTGGCCCATCGCCATGCCGATACTGTGACGGAGTGACGTGCCAGGAGCAGCGTGGGGAGTGTCCGTGGAGGATGGAACCGAGCGTGCTCTTGACTCTCATGCCGGGAGCCTGTGTGTCCAGCCTGTCAGGGCCAAAATCGTAGCTGCGACGTCTGTGGGCGAGCGGCCGTCAGTGCTGACGCGATGCACCCATGGAGGCGTGTGAAGATCGAGGTCCCGGGCGGCCGTTTGGCTTCGGCCATAGTGGGCGTCCAGTTCCGACCCGGTTTCCCGACCTGCAAGCCTGTTGTAGGCGGTCTTATCGTTGGCCGTGAGCAATACAGCGATGATCTTGGGCTTGTCCCCCATTGCAGTTGCAAGTTGCTGCGTCAGCCGGACGCTGACCGTGTTGGTGTAGATCAGGCGTCGGTAGCCAAGCTCACGATAGTTCTTCCACATGGCGGCCAGGTTCTTCTCGGCCAGCCCATGCACCCAGGGGAGCGGATGGGCCATATCCAGGTTGTCGCCCTCAATCAGGCAATGCCGGACGTCCCTGCTTGACAGCTGGGAGTGAAGTTCATAGGCAGCACTCGACTTACCCACCCCGGAGCGGCCACCTATGAACAGGGCTTCGCTTGAGTCAGTCACTTCGCTCTTCAGCACGCCGCCCTGCTAGTAGGTGATCAGGTCAGGGTTGGCCTGCTGGCACACGGTGTCCCCGGCCGTCTGGTTGACGATGTCGCTTGGCAGAGCCACCGCGCCCATCTTGGCGCCGGATGTAAAGTCCGCTCCCGCAAAGACCTGGACACCGCTGACGCTGGGTTCGGGAAGAACCTGGGTAGCCGGGATCTCAAGTAACGCCGCTACGTCCGCCGCGACTTTCTCGAAGCCGGGACCGTAGTACACGGCAGTCTTCTGAACCGGCTGCGCCACCAGCTGGGCCACCTGGCTGAAGCCGCCGCCAATAACGGCCTGGGCTATCTCCTGCGCACGCGTCTCAACGCCTGTTCCGTTCGCAACCGTCACCGGTTGCAGCGCTTTATCATAGGCGGGTGGCGCAGTTTCGACCGGCGTCGAAGGTGAGGGCGCTGGTGCGGATTCCGTTGGCTCCGGGCTAGGGCTCGGCGGCGCCGTCGGGTCGGTGAGGTCGACGTCCTTCTGCAGCGCCGCGAAAAGCTGGGACGCTGCCGGCTCGGCAACGGCGAGCCTGTTCGGGTCGGTGGGCGCCGGCGTCGTGGGTACGGCCACGAACGCCACCTTACTGATATCGATGTTCTTGAGGCGGTTGCCGATGGTCAGCAGGGAAGGAACCGAGGCCAGTCCGTCGTCGACGGTCAGATTCTGCGTGACCACATCGGCAATTTTGAGCATCTTCTGGGGATCGGACAGCGTTCCGTCATCCTTGATTTTCCGGGTCAGCGACGACAGGAAACCCTGCTGCGCCTTGATCCGGCCGAGGTCCCCGCCGTCGGCGAAGGCATGCCGGGTCCGCAGGAAGGCAAGGGCCTGTTCGCCCTGGACCTGGGAGGATCCGGCCGGAAGACGGAGCCGGGAATCGGGGTCGTAGACGGCGTCGCTGATGCAGACTTCCACCCCGCCTACGGCGTTGGAGAGCTCCTTGACGGCATTGAAATCCGCCATCATGAAGTGGTCGATCTCAAGGCCTGTCAGTTTGTTGACGGTGTCAACGGCGCAGCCGATGCCGGCTTGCTTCATGGCCTCGTTAATCATCACGCCGCTCTGCGCCGGAAACACCTGGCCCGTCTTCTGGTCCGTGCATTCGGGGATGTCCACCAGGAGATCCCGAGGGAAGCTGATGACGCTGACGCGCTTGTTGTCCGCGGAGATGTCCATCATCATCATGACGTCCGACTGGCCGTATCCCGAGGACAGATCGGCTTCACCGTATTCGGAGTTCTTGCCGTCCCGGGTGTCCGAGCCGAGGATCAGGATCTGCATCCGGTCGGTGGAGTCATTGACCGGGTCCTCGGTCCGGCTGCTGCCGGCGCCAAGGGGTGCCTTGCTGATGTTCATCTGTAGACGAACAACCCAGAAAGCGGCGAAGGCAAGGCCGCCCACCAGCAGGATGGCGAGGGCGGCGGTGGTCATTTTCAGCCACGCCGGCCTGCCGTGCATAACGCCCAGATGCCGGGCAGGGCCCATCGCCTTGTTATCCGAGTGCCGGGCTGCGGCGTCGGAGACTGGCGAACCAGCGCCTTGTCCGGGGGTGTCTCGGCGTCGCACCACGAAGTGTACCTTCCTCTAAAAAACACGGTTCGGACCATTTTAGTGGCCGAGACTGGGAAAATGCCCGATGCGCCGAAGCCGCCGCAGGCGGGCAGGCTGACGGCGGGCAGGCAGACGGCCGGCAGGCTGACGGCGGGCAGGCTGGCGGCGGCGACCGGGCAGGCTGGCGGCGGGCAGGCTGGCGGCGGCGACCCGGGGACGAGCCCCGGGTCCTCAGGAAAAACGGCGGCGCCTAGAAACCAAGCTTGACCAGCTGCTTTGGATCCCGTTGCCAGTCCTTGGCGACCTTCACGTGCAGGTCCAGGTAGACCCGTGTTCCGAGCAGCGCTTCGATTCCCTTGCGCGCGTTGGTGCCGACTTCCCGCAGCCGGGCGCCGCCCTTTCCGATGATGATGGCCTTCTGGGACGGCCGCTCGACGTAGAGGTTCACCCTGACGTCAAGGAACGGGCTGTCCTCGGGCCGGCCCTCGCGGGGCACAATCTCCTCCACCACCACGGCCAGGGAGTGCGGAAGCTCGTCCCGGACACCCTCCAGCGCTGCTTCGCGGATAAGCTCGGCCACCATGACGGCCTCGGGCTCGTCGGTGAGGTGGCCGTCCGGATAAAGCGGCGGCGACGGCGGCATGTGGCTGATCAGGACATCTGCCACCGTGCCCACCTGGAAACCGTCAGTGGCCGACACGGGCACGATGTCCTTCCATCCCTCTTCGCCGAGGACTTCACGGCCCAGGGCGGCGACGGCCAGCAGCTGTTCCGTCAGTGCCTGCCGGTCCACGAGGTCGGCCTTGGTCACAATGGCGATGATGGGCTTCTTCCCGACCCCTGCCAGCTGCGTGGCGATGAAGCGGTCGCCCGGTCCGATCTTTTCGTTGGCCGGGAGGCAGAAGCCGATGGCGTCCACTTCGGACAAGGTGTCGGCCACGAGATCGTTGAGGCGCTTGCCGAGCAGTGTCCGCGGCCGGTGCAGGCCCGGCGTATCGACAAGGATCAGCTGGGCGTCGTCACGGTGGACGATTCCCCGGATGGTGTGCCGCGTTGTCTGCGGCTTGGCCGAAGTGATCGCGACTTTTTGGCCCACCAGGGCGTTGGTCAACGTGGACTTTCCGGCGTTGGGCCTGCCCACGAGGATCGAAAATCCGGCCCGGAAGCCGCCAAACGCCTCGCTGCCGTCCGCTTTATTCTGCTTGCTCACGTGGAACTCCCTGTTGCGTTGTTTCGGCCTCGTCGACAAGGTCTTCAAGGTCAGTCTGTTCTGCTAGGGCGCCCTTTGCAACGGGCGCCGCGACGATATGGCTCACCCTGTTGCGGCGGCCCTCCAGGCGGTCGGCCCGCAGCGAGATCCCGTGCACTTCGACGGTGCTGCCCACGATGGGAACCCTGCCGAGGGCTTTGGCCAGCAGGCCGCCCACGGTGTCCACTTCGTCGTCGTCGAGCTCCCGGTCGAAGAGCTCACCGAGGTCGTCAATGCTCATCCGCGCACTGACCCGGTAACTGCCGTCACCAAGTGCGACGGCTTCGGCGCTCTCGGTGTCGTATTCATCCACGATCTCGCCGACAATCTCCTCGATGAGGTCCTCGAGGGTGACCAGGCCGGCCGTTCCGCCGTACTCGTCGATCACGATGGCCACATGCGTGGATTCCTTCTGCAGTTCCCGGAGCAGGTCACTGACCGGCTTGGACTCCGGGACATAGCGCACTTCGCGGGCCAGTTCATCCACAAGGGGCGGTTCTTCGCCCGGACCCAGGCCGTGCAGTGCGGCGGCAACGTCCTTGAGGTACACGATGCCCAGAATCTTGTCCGTGTTGTCGCGGATGACGGGCATCCGGGAGTATCCGGACCGCAGGAACAGGGACATTGCCCGGTGCAGGCTGGACCCGGCATCAATGCTGAGGATGTCCGTGCGGGGCACCATCACGGCCCGGACCAGGGTGTCCCCGAAGTCGAACACCGACTGGATCAGCTCGGCCTCGTTGTCCTCGATCATGTCCGATTCCGTGGCGCGGTCCACCAGTTCCCGGAATTCTTCCTCACTGAACGAGCCATCGTCGCCGCCGCGCGCACCCGGTGCCACGGCGCTGCCCAGGGCGACGAGCCACCCCGGAATGGGGCCCAATACCCAGCATAGGAAACGGATGAGCGGCGCGGTGAACCGGACGACGCCGGCGGCGTGGGCACGCCCCAGCTGCCGCGGCGACACCCCGACGATTACAAAGCCGACGAGGGCCATGATTCCGGTGGCGGCAAGCCCGGCGAGCCATACACTGTCCAGGAGGCTGTGCAGGAGGACGGCAACGGACACTGCCGACGCCATCTCAAACCAGATCCGCCAGAACCGCAGTGAGCGCATGTGCGCCACCGGCTGGTCCAGGATGCCCTTCAGGGCCCGCCCGTCGCTTCGAAGAACGGCCTCCTCGGCGTCGTGGCGCGGCAGGAAATTAAAAGCGGCCTCGGCCGCGGTCAGCACGGCGGCAAAACTGAGGAAAACCAGCGCCATGCCAACAAGGATCAGTGGGGTCACTGAATCGTCTCTGACGGGGCTTCTTTACCGGTGAAGCCCTCAAGCAGCTCCCGCTGGAGACCGAACATCTCCTCTTTTTCCTCCGGCTCGGCGTGGTCATAGCCCAGGAGGTGCAGAATGCCGTGGGTGGTGAGCAGCAGCATCTCGTCCTGGGTGGAATGCCCGGCGTTCCTGGCCTGGACTTCCGCGACCTGCGGGCACACGGCGATATCGCCGAGCATGCCTTGTGGTGTGGGCTTGTCCGGAGTGCCCGGAGTGAGTTCGTCCATGGGAACGGACAGGACGTCAGTGGCGCCGGGCTCATCCATGAGTTCGATGTGCAGCTTTTCCATGGCAGGTTCGTCCACCAGCAGGATGGACAGCTCGGCCTGCGGATGGATGTACAAGCGTTCGAACACGTACCGGGCCAGGGAAACGAGCTGGGCTTCGTCCACGCGGACGCCGGATTCGTTGTTTACTTCGATGCTCATGCGTGCTCTCCCCGCTTCTCCCGGGCCACGGAATGCTTCACCCGGTTCCTCTGTGCCTCGTCCCAGATGCCGTACGCATTGACAATGTCGCCGACCAGCCGGTGTCGGACCACGTCCGAGGCATCCAGCACGCTGAAATTCACGTCGTCGATGCCTTGGAGGATTTCCTCCACGATCCGGAGGCCGGAACGGGTTCCGAAGGGCAGGTCGACCTGGGTGACGTCACCGGTGACCACCATTTTGGAGCCGAATCCGAGCCGCGTCAGGAACATCTTCATCTGTTCGGGCGTGGTGTTCTGGGCTTCGTCGAGGATGATGAAGGCGTCATTCAGGGTGCGGCCGCGCATGTAGGCCAGCGGAGCCACTTCAATGGTTCCCGCCGCCATCAGGCGTGGAATGGACTCCGGATCCATCATGTCGTGGAGCGCATCATAGAGCGGACGGAGGTACGGGTCGATCTTGTCGCTGAGGGTTCCCGGCAGGAAGCCCAGCCGTTCACCGGCCTCGACGGCGGGCCGGGTAAGGATGATCCGGCTGACTTCCTTCTGCTGCAGGGCCTGGACAGCCTTGGCCATCGCAAGGAAGGTCTTGCCCGTACCTGCGGGTCCGATTCCGAAGATCACTGTGTTGGCATCAATGGCGTCCACATAGTTCTTCTGGTTCAGCGTCTTGGGACGGATCGTCTTGCCGCGGCTGGACAGGATGTTGTAGGTCAGCACTTCAACGGGGTTCTGGAGCGATTGGCTCCGGAGCAGGGCCGCGAGCTGCTGGAGCACTGCGGGGGTAATGACCGTTCCCCGCTCAACGAGGCCGCGCACTTCATGGATCAGCCGCATGATGCGGGGAACATCCGCGGCGGGGCCGCTGATGGCCAGTTCGTTGCCGCGGACGTGGAAGTCCACCGCCGGGAACTGCTCCTCGATGAAACGGAGGGCTTCGTCGTGGCTGCCGAGGGACTGAACCATCTGTTCGGAGTTGTCGAAGATGACCACCTCCGTCCGGACACCGGGAAGACTATGGGGAAATTCACCTGTGGTGCGCTCTCCGGCGCTGAGCCGGGGCCTTCCGTTTGTTGCTTCAGTCATGGTGCCGGCCTGCGGGCCTCTGGTCCCCTCCAGTTAGGAAATCGGTCGCTCCGACCGATCCGTTCGCCCCCGCTGCAGCAGCGTCGGGCTCCGTGCCGGGCCGAGTCCTTATATCTTACGCCAGTACGCCGCGGCGAGGCCGCGGAGGAAGGTGGTCCTGCTTTCCGCCGCAACCGTTTCGTTGCAGGTTCCCGTCATTAGGTATCAACTTCGTATCGGCCTCATATCGTTCCCGTTGCAGTTCGCCCGACCGTCAGGAAACGCCGCTGGGGGCCATGGTGTCTATGCAATGCTGGAAATCCGGTCCGGCTTGCGCGGGCCACAGACGACCACAAAGACAACGCACGGAAGTGCACAAGGAAGGGCGGAGGAACCGACAGGCACTATGGAGATCAGCTATCCACGACGCCGGAGGACAACGGCAAGCCGGCGGACACGTTCCGCCCTGCTCGCGTTTGTGCTGCCCGCCGCCATGATGCTTTCCGCCTGTGTCGCCACGCCCCAGCCTTCCGCGAGCACCGTAGCGAGCACGCCGCAGCCGGTCAACGAATCCGCCACCTCGGGCGCGCCCAGCACCAGCGCACCGCTGGAAACCACCCAGGCCTCCAACAAGGCCCCCGTGTACTGGATCGGGCGCAGCAACGATAACGTCTTTCTTTATCGTGAATTCCGCGACGTTCCCGAGCAGGAAAATCCGGTCACCCGGGCGCTGCGTTCGATGATGTCCGAAAAACCCCTGGATCCCGATTTCTTCACCCCCTGGCAGAACCCGAAGAAGCTCGCCACGTCGATCTCCGGCAAGAACGTGATCACAGTGGACGTCTCACCGGACGCCTTCAATAGCAACCTTGACGAGGACATGGCAAAGCGGGCTGTCCAACAGCTGGTGTACACGGCAACTGCCGCAGGGGCCAGTTCAGGGCTGGTTGACTCCGGCCAGCAGATCCAGGTGGTCATCCTGGTTGATGGACATACGGATTACCTTGCCTTCAATCACGTCAGGCTGGGCTCTCCCACTCCCCGCGGCGTGGGCATGGTGGCGCCCGTCTGGATCATCGATCCACAGGAGGGCGTGGGCGTTGCGGACGGCAGTGTCAAGATCAGCGGGCGGAGCACGCTCCCCGGGGGAAAACTCCGCTGGAAGATTTTGAAGGTTGAAGGCGGCAGCGACAAGACTGCCTATTTGAGCGGTGACGTCACGACGTCGACCGAACAGAGCCAGTCAGGGCTCTTCTCCCTGAACGTCAACCTCGCCCCGGGGAACTACGAAGTCCGCGTCTCCCAGATTGATCCCGGGCAGCCCGACCGGGAAATGAATGTGGACACCCGCGGTTTCAAGGTCGAATAGCGCGCCTGCATTTCAGGAGAACCCTGAAGCCGGCTATGCCGCTACCAGCGGCCCAGAATGTCGCTGGCCAGGACCGTGGCGGCAGGCCCTGCCGTCGAAGACCGCAGCACGTGGTGCCCCAGGAGGGCTGTCACGGCGCCCGCGCTGCAAAGCTTGGTGATTTCCCGCGGACCGATGCCGCCTTCCGGCCCCACAATCAGGAGGATCTCGCACGGCCCCGGCCCCCGCCCGCCGCTGTCGCGCCACGATTCCAGCACGGTGCGAAGCGGCCGGACGGCATCCTCGTGGAGGATGATGGCCAGGTCCGCAGCGGCTACGGCGGCCGCCAGACCGGAGCCGTCGACGGCGGCACGCACTTCGGGAATCCACGCCCGCCGGGCCTGTTTCGCCGCGGCGGTCACCACGGACTGCCATTTGGCATGGGCCTTCGCTGCGCGCTCGCCTTTCCACCGGACAATCGATCGTTCCGACTGCCACGGCACGACGGCGTCAATCCCCAGTTCCGTGGCCGTTTCAGCGGCAAGTTCGTCACGGTCCCCTTTGGCCAGAGCCTGGACCAGGACCAGTCGGAGGTCCGGGCGCTCCTCCGTTTCGAGGGCCGAACACTCCACCGTCAGCTCCCCCTGGCCTACGGCGGAAACCTTACCGGTAAGCCGCTTCCCCGCGCCGTCGGCGATGTCCACGGACTCCCCCACCGAAATCCGCTTGACGGTGACGGCGTGCCGCGCTTCGGGACCCTGCAGGACATAACGCGAACCGGGAACCTGCTGGTCCAGCGCCCCAGGGGTTGCGAAAAAGACCGGGTTGCTCACCGCTACAGGTTACCGAGCCGGTCCCGCAGCTTGGCGAAGACGCCGCCGCTGGCGGCGAGTTTTCCCTCGGTGTACTGCTCGCCGCGCAGCTTGGCCAGCTGCCGCAGGAGGTCCTCCTGCGCGGCATCGAGCTTGGCAGGGGTCTCGACCTGCAGATGGACTTTAAGGTCGCCGCGGCCGTAACCCCGGAGGTGGGTGACGCCGAGCCCGCGCAGGGTGATGACTTCACCGGACTGCGTGCCAGCCTTGACGTCGATTTCCTGCTGGCCGTCGAAGGTGTCCAGGCTGAGCTCGGTGCCCAGTGCGGCAGCGGTCATCGGGATGTTCAGGGTGGCGTGCAGGTCATCGCCGTCCCGCACGTACGTGGGGTCGTTGTTGACCCGGATCTCCACGTACAGGTCGCCGGAGGGGCCGCCGGCCGGGCCGGCCTCACCCTGGCCGCCAAGCTGGATGCGCGTTCCGGTGGCAACGCCGGCGGGCACCTTGACCGTCAGCGAGCGGCGGCTGCGGATGCGGCCCTGCCCGTTGCACTCGTTGCAGGGGTCCTTGATGATGGTGCCGAAGCCTTCGCAGGAGCCGCAGGGCGCGGCGGTCATGACCTGGCCGAGGATGGAGCGGACGGCCCGCTGGACCTGGCCGCTGCCGCCGCAGATGTCGCAGCGCTCGGGGTGCGTGCCCGCCTGGCAGCAGGAGCCTTCGCAGGTGGGGCAGGTGACGGCGGTGTCCACTTCAAGTTTCTTGTTGACGCCGAACACGGCGTCCCGAAGGTCGATCCGGACGCTGATGAGGGCGTCCTGGCCGCGGCGCACCCGGGAGGCGGGACCGGATGAGCCGCCGGCGCCGAAGAACGTGTCGAAGATGTCCTGGAAGGCAAAGCCCTGGCCCGAGTAGCCTGCACCGCCGAACCCGTTGTCGGTACCGTTCTCGTTGCCCGTGGTGTCGTACACTCGGCGCTTTTGCGGGTCGGACAGCACTTCGTAGGCGTGCGTGACAGCCTTGAAGCGCTCCGAGGCATCGGCACCGGGATTGACGTCCGGGTGCAAGGTTCGCGCAAGCTTTCGGTAGGCCTTCTTGATCTCTTCGCCCGTCGCTTCGGGTGAGACTCCAAGAACGTCGTAGTGGCTGCTCAAAGTTCGTATCTCTTCCTGGTTGTACTGCCTGTGATGCTGCTGCCGCATCCCGGAAGCCGGGTCGCGGAGGGCCTGGTTGGTTATTGGGGACCGGTCACGGTCCAAGGATCCTGGAAAGGTAGCGGGCCACGGCGCGGACCGCGGCCATGGTGGTGGGGTAGTCCATCCGGGTGGGGCCGAGGACGCCCACCTTGGCGCTGGACCCGGGGCCGTAGCCCGTGGCCACCACCGACGCTTCCGCGAGTCCGTCGTACGGATTCTCGCGGCCGATGCTGACGGTAACCCCGCGGGGGTCCTGTGCCATCTCGCTGAGCAGGCGGAGCATTACCACCTGTTCCTCAAGGGCCTCGAGGACCGGGCCGATGCTCAGCGGGAAGTCAACATTGGACCGTGCGAGGTTGGCGGTTCCGGCCATCACCATCCGCTCTTCGCGGGTGCTGCTGGCAAGGGCGTCCAGTCCACGGGCCAGCGACTGGGCGGCGTGCCGGAGTGAGGGTTCACAGGCGGCGACGACGGCGGGCAGCGCCTGCGGGAGCAGGCTCAGCCGCGTCCCGGCCAGGCTCTTCAGGAACAGGGTGCGAAGGCCGGCAAGGGCGTCGTCGCCGAGTTCCTGCCCGACGTCGATAACGCGCTGTTCAACCTTACCGGTGTCCGCAATGAGCACCGTCAGGACCTGGCGCGGGGCCAGCAGCACGAATTCGATGTGCCGCACCATCGCGCGGCTCAGGTGGGGATACTGCACCACTGCAACCTGGTTGGTCAACTGCGAGAGCAGCCGCACCGTGCGCTCCAGGACATCATCCAGGTCCTCGGATCCTTCCAGAAGGTTCTGGATGGCCCGCCGCTCCGCCTGCGACAACGGCTTCACGGCGGAAATCTGGTCGACGAAGAGCCGGTAGCCCTTGTCCGTCGGTATCCTGCCCGCGCTCGTGTGCGGCGCCGTGATCAGGCCTTCGTCTTCCAGGGCGGCCATGTCATTGCGGATGGTTGCACTGGAGACTCCCAGGTGGTGCCGCTCCACCAGGGCCTTGGAGCCTACGGGTTCACGGGAATGGACGTAGTCCTCCACGATGGCGCGCAGTACTTCAAGCTTGCGTGGTTCGCTCATTCTCCACCTCCGATCGGCTCTGCCGGGCCTTGGCCCGTGGTTGCACCCGGGGCCCGTTAGCACTCGTCATGTCTAAGTGCTAACCAGTCTAATATGAGTCGCCGCGTTGTTAGCATTGGTACCGCTCCGGGCGAAACTCCGGCGCGGAACAGGATGTGCCGGGGAATGAAGCCACGGCCGCCCCGTTTCACCTCTCCTGTTTATTTTGTCTAGCGCAAGGCTGTGTCTATCCGATGTCGTACCAAAACTGGGGCCCGCAGGACATCACGGCTCCCCGGAAGTCCGAGCTTCCCGAGGTCCCGGTTGAACGCGGCATGGTGCTGGAAGACGTGCAGTCCGGCTGGGTGGGCGCTGTCACCAGGGTGGAAAAGTCCGGCGGGATGCACGTTGTGGCGTTGGAGGACCGCCGCGGCAAGTCACGCACTTTCCGCCTTGGCTACGGATTCCTGCTCGAGGGCCTGCCGATCCGGCTGATGCCTCCGGCTCCCCGCACCCAGGCTGCGGCCCCGGGTTCCAACAGGACAGCATCGGGCTCCGTGCGTGTCGCAGGCCAGCGCGCCCAGGTGGCCAAGGCCAGCCGCATCTGGGTGGAAGGCAAGCACGACGCCGAACTCGTGGAAAAGGTCTGGGGCGACGACCTCCGGGTGGAGGGCATCGTCGTCGAGCCTTTGCACGGCATCGACGATCTCACGGCGGCCGTTGCCGCGTTCCGGCCCGGGCCGGGCCGCCGGCTCGGAGTGCTGGTGGACCACCTGATTGCGGACTCGAAGGAATCGCGGATTGCCGACGCCGTGATGGCATCCCCAGGCGCCGCCGGCAACGTCCTGATCGTGGGCCATCCCTACGTTGACGTGTGGCAGGCGATCCGGCCCGCCGTTCTTGGGATTGACGCGTGGCCGGTGATTCCCCGGGGCGTGGACTGGAAGACCGGCATCCTGACGGCCTTCGGCTGGCCGCACGAGACGAAGGAAGACATCGGCCTGGGCTGGCAGAAGCTGCTGGGCGCCGTCCGCAGTTACGCGGACCTGGAACCGTCCCTGCTGGGCCGGGTGGAAGAGGTCATCGACTTCCTCACCGTCCCCTAGTTTCCTTGCCGGATCAGGCTGTTGGACTCTTCGAATGCCCGCCACACCCAGTATTCTTGATAAGGCGGTTGCTGTTGTGGCAGCCTCCGCTTTCCGGGAACCACCGCACCACTGCAATCCGAAGGACAACACTGTGGCAGAAGACGCACGTGAACAAAGGGACAACCAGGCCGGCCATGGCCAGCCCCAGTATCATGGTGTCCCCGCCAATGCACTGCCGCTGACGGCCAACGAGGACCGGCAGTGGGCCACGCTCGCCCACTTCGGCGGCATCCTGGGGTGCGTGCCGTCGCTATTGATCTACCTGATTTTCAAGGAGCGCGGGCCCTTCACGGCGCAGGAATCCAAGGAAGCGCTGAACTTCACGCTGCCGCCCACCATCGCCGCCGTCATCTGCAACATCTTGGTGCTGCTGCCCGTCATCGGAAACATCTTCGCGGTTCTTGCGACGTTGATTTGGATCGCCGTAACCTGCTTCTCGGTGGCAGCCGGCATCCACGTCAACCGCGGCCAGCCGCACCGCTACGAATTCAACCTGCGCTGGGTGAAGTAGCCGCCGGCACCGCTGGACGGGCAGGCCGGAGGAGCCGCCGGGGGTGGACAATTCAGTCCGGCAGGATCCTTCTGACCACGGCATCGGCAAGGAGCCTGCCCTTCAGGGTGAGGACGAGCCTCCCCTGGAACGCAGGGGCGGGATCCACCAGGCCGTCAGCGATAAGCCCGGCCACCGCGTGCCGCCCGGACGCTCCCAGGCCGGCAACCTCGAGTCCGCTGCTCAGTCTTGCTTCCAGCATGATCCGCTCAACGTTTCGGGTTTCGGCGTCGAGCGTTTCCCGGCCTGCCGCCGGCGAAACACCGTTGGCCAGCCTTCCCGCATAAGCGGTGGGGTGTTTCACGTTCCACCAGCGGACGCCGCCGACGTGTGAGTGTGCGCCGGGGCCGATCCCCCACCAGTCGTCCCCGCGCCAGTAGGCCAGATTGTGCCGGCACGCCTGCCCGGGCGTGCGCGACCAGTTGCTGACCTCATACCAGCCCAGGCCAGCAGCGGTGATGAGTTCGTCGGCGAGCTCATACTTTGCGGCATGGTCGTCGTCGTCGATTTGCGGCACTTCACCCCGCCGGATCTGGGCGGCCAGCTTGGTGCCGTCCTCCACGATCAGCGCGTAGGCGCTGATGTGGTCCGGTCCGTAGGAGAGTGCAGTCTCCAAGGAGTACCGCCAGTCCTCAAGGGACTCCCCCGGGGTGCCGTAAATGAGGTCCAGGCTGACGGCCAGGCCGGCTTCCCTGGCCCACTGCACCACCTGCGGCACCCTGCTGGGTGTGTGCGTACGGTCGAGGACCTTCAGCACGTGCGGGACGGCCGACTGCATGCCGAAGGAGATCCGGGTGAAGCCGGCGTGCGCCAGCAGCCGCAGCGATTCGGGGGTGACGGAATCCGGGTTGGCTTCGGTGGTGACTTCGGCGCCGGGCGCCAATCCCCATTGCCCTATTGCGGCAGTGAGGATGCGGGCCAGGTCCTGGGCGGGCAGCAGCGTGGGCGTGCCGCCGCCGAAAAAGACAGTTCCCAGGGGGCGGTCGGGCAGTCCGCTGCCTTTGAGCGCCTTGGCCGCGAATTCCACCTCTGAAATGGCGGTGGAGGCGTAGGCGTCCTGGGACGCCCCGCCGCCCAGCTCCGTCGCGGTGTACGTGTTGAAGTCGCAGTAACCGCAGCGGACGGCGCAGAAGGGGATGTGGACATACAGCCCGAATGCCCGCCGGGCGGCGCCGTCAGCAGCCTGCGCTGGAAGCAGGCCGTCCGACGGCGCGGGGTCGCCCAAAGGCAGAACGCTAGGCATTGCTGCGGCCTCCGGAGGTTCCGGCCACGGTCATCACTACTTCTTGGCCTTGTCCTTGGACTCGTCGGTGGTGAGAGCTGCGATGAACGCCTCCTGCGGCACTTCCACGCGGCCCACCATTTTCATGCGCTTCTTGCCTTCCTTCTGCTTCTCCAGCAGTTTGCGCTTACGGGTGATGTCACCGCCGTAGCACTTGGCAAGGACGTCCTTGCGGATGGCGCGGATGCTTTCGCGGGCGATGATCCGGGAACCGATGGCCGCCTGGATGGGCACCTCGAACTGCTGCCTGGGAATGAGTTCACGGAGCTTGCCTGTCATCATCACGCCGTAGGCGTAGGCCTTGTCGCGGTGCGTGATGGCGCTGAAGGCATCCACCTGTTCGCCCTGGAGCATGATGTCCACCTTGACAAGGTCGGCGACCTGATCGCCGTCGGCCTTCCAGTCAAGCGAGCCGTAGCCGCGGGTCTTGGACTTGAGGATGTCGAAGAAATCGAAAACGATTTCGGCAAGCGGCAGGCGGTACCGGATTTCCACCCGGTCCTCGGAGAGGTAATCCATGCCGCCCATGACGCCACGGCGGCTCTGGCACAACTCCATGATGGCCCCGACGAACTCGTTCGGCGCCAGGATGGTGGCGGACACCATGGGCTCGCGGACTTCGGACACTTTGCCGGTGGGGTATTCACTGGGGTTCGTGACGTGGACAACCTTCTTGTCCTCGAGTGTCACCTCGTACTCCACGTTGGGGGCAGTGGAGATCAGGTCCAGCTTGTATTCACGTTCGAGGCGTTCGCGGGTGATCTCCAAGTGCAGCAGCCCCAAAAAGCCAACGCGGAAGCCGAAGCCCAGCGCGGCCGAGGTTTCCGGCTCATAGATCAGGGCGGCGTCGTTGAGCATCAGCTTTTCCAACGCGTCGCGGAGCACCGGATAGTCGGTGCCGTCCAGCGGGTACAGGCCGGAGAACACCATGGGCTTGGCGTCAGCATAGCCGGCCAGCGACTGCGCGGCGGGCTTGGCCATGTTGGTTACGGTGTCGCCGACCTTGGACTGGCGGACGTCCTTCACGCCGGTGATCAGGTAGCCCACTTCGCCGACGCCCAGGCCCTTGGACGGCGTGGGCTCCGGGGAGCTCACACCGATCTCGAGCAGTTCGTGGGTGGCTCGGGTGGACATCATCTGGATCCGCTCCCGCGGGTGCAGCATGCCGTCAACCACCCGGACGTAGGTGACCACGCCGCGGTAGGTGTCGTAGACCGAGTCGAAGATCATGGCGCGGGCAGGGGCGTTCGGGTCGCCCACCGGGGCGGGCAGATCGCGGACGATCTTGTCCAGCAGGACCTCGACGCCGGCGCCGGTCTTGCCGGAGACACGCAGCACGTCGTCGGGATCGCCGCCGATCAGGTTGGCGAGCTCCTCGGCGTACTTCTCGGGCTGGGCCGCGGGAAGGTCGATCTTGTTCAGGACCGGGATGATGGTGAGGTTGTTTTCCATCGCCAGGTACAGGTTGGCGAGGGTCTGGGCCTCGATGCCCTGGGCGGCGTCCACCAGCAGCACTGCGCCTTCGCAGGCCGCGAGGGAACGGGAGACCTCGTAGGTGAAGTCCACGTGGCCGGGGGTGTCGATCATGTTCAACGCGTAGCTGGTGCCGTCGACCTCCCACGGCATGCGGACGGCCTGGGACTTGATGGTGATGCCGCGCTCACGTTCAATGTCCATGCGGTCCAGATACTGGGCCTTCATGTCACGGGACTGAACGACGCCGGTGTACTGCAGCATGCGGTCAGCCAGAGTGGATTTACCGTGGTCAATGTGCGCAATAATGCAGAAGTTCCGGATGATGGCCGGATCTGTTGCGGCGGGCACCGGGGCGGTGCGGGCCATGGGAGACACGCAGGGTCCTTACTGTTGGCATTTCCGCGGCTGTGGTCAGGATGGCCGTGGCCACCGCGGGACCTGCCGCACGTGAACTTCTAGTGTCCCACGTCCTGCCCCCACTCGGTGCATTGTTTGCGGGACCGCCGTTTGCTGGTCGGGCGCACATGGCC
Organism: Arthrobacter sp. ISL-72; assembly: GCF_018613755.1. Taxonomy (GTDB): domain Bacteria; phylum Actinomycetota; class Actinomycetes; order Actinomycetales; family Micrococcaceae; genus Arthrobacter. Next base: position 301,951 of record NZ_JAGGPP010000006.1, on the reverse strand, counting down.
GCACAAGATCTGCCCCCGCGGTGCGCAGTATCGTTGCAGGATGGCATTGAACCTCCACTCACTCGGCAAGGCTGTCCGCACCGCTATCCGGTTCTTGGAACGGCGTCCCGCCGCTGGCCGCCCCCGGCCGACCGCTCCCCGCCCAGCCCCGGGCCGTCCGAGTGCGCCCCGCAGCGCAGCTCCGGCAGGTACAGCAGCTCCGGCACGTACAGCAGGAGGAGTCAGTGGAAAATACCCGGGCGACTTCACGGGCGCCGCGAGTGCCAAGTACGCCCCGGCCCCCAACGGCAAGCCGGAACCGGGCGAGATCGTATGGACCTGGGTCCCCTATGAAGAAGACCATTCGCAGGGCAAGGACCGGCCGGTGCTCCTGATCGGAAGCCGCGGGCGCTATCTGCTGGGACTCATGCTCACCAGCAGAGACCACGACCAGGACGACCGCGGCGGAGCCAACTACGTGGACATCGGGACCGGCATGTGGGACCGGCAGGGCCGTCCCAGTGAAGCGAAGCTGGACCGCATCCTGCAGATCAGCCCGGCTGACATCCGCAGGGAAGGCGCCATCCTGGACAAGAAGCGATTCGACGCGGTCGCCACGGCCCTCCGTGAGGTTCACGGCTGGAACTGACCTGCGCGGGCGGGAGACCGACCCGCAGGAGTCTGCGGCTGGCAAACCACGCTGCAGTCCGTCTGCTATTATTGACAGCTGTGTGTCCGTGCAGGTCGACGGCCACTGATGGTTGGCCGCCATAGGTATCCCCACGCCGCTCAGTCAATGGCCAATCTGAAAGCCCTCTAGACCATTTCCGCATTAAAAAGAGAGTTCACACGTGGCTAATATCAAGTCCCAGAAGAAGCGCATCCTCACCAACGAGAAGGCTCGCCTGCGCAACAACGCAGTCAAGTCCGAGCTGAAGACGGCCATCCGCGCCGTCAACACCGCCGTTGAGTCCACCGACAAGGATGCCGCTGCTGCTGCGCTGGTTGCTGCAAGCCGTAAGCTGGATAAGGCTGTCAGCAAGGGCGTTCTTCACAAGAACAACGCTGCAAACCGCAAGTCGGCGATCTCCAAGAAGGTCAACGCACTCTAAGGTTTTCCAGTTCAACTGAACTGATGATTGTGGCCGGCGCCCTCAGGGGTGCCGGCCACATCCGTTTAAGCCGCTCTCTTGCGGCCTTGCGGGCGGCTTCCACGCCGACCGTCCTCCGGAGGCGGCCGCGAAGTGGCTGCCTGCGGCCCTTAGTTGCGGCGGACCGAGGTCGCGATGACGGTGACGGCGTGCTCCACTGCATAGACCGGATCGCGGGCGAGGCCCTTGACCTGGGCGTCCGCTTCGGCGGTCACCTGGATAGACCGGACCAGCCCTTCGGGCGTCCAGCGGCGTACGTCCCGCTGTGCCTGTTCCACCAGCCACGGCTGCATGCCGAGCTGCCGCGCGATCTGGGCCGAGGACCCCTGGGCGCCTGCCACCTTGGCGACCGTACGGAGTTTGGCGGCCAGGGCTGCGACCAGCGGCACGGGGTCCGCTCCCGTTGCAAGGGCGTGGCGGAGCGTGGACAGCGCCAGTGGTCCGTTGCCGGCCAGGGCGGCGTCAGCCACTTTGAAGGCAGTCGCCTCGATCCGGCCGCCGTAATAGCGGTCCACCATGTCCGTATCAACAGCTGTGGCCGCGTCCGCGATGAGCTGGCTGCAGGCGGCGGCGAGTTCGGACAGGTTGGCGCCGACCGCGTTTACCAGGGCATGGACAGCCTCGGGTTGGATGCGCCGCGAGGCCGCCTTGAATTCGGCGGCGACGAAGGCGGACTTGTCGGCGTCTTTCTTCAGCGGCTGGCAGTCGACCACGGGCCAGCCGGCGGCCTTGATCGCATCGAGCAGCTTCTTGCCACGCACTCCGCCGCCGTGCCGAATCACCAGAACGGCGTCCGGCTCAGGGTCTGCCAGATACTTGAGCGCATCTGCGAGGAAGGCATCGTTCATCGATTCCGCCGACTCGACTTCAATCAGCTTGGATTCCCCGAAGAGTGAAGGGCTGACGTTCATGGCCAGGGACCCGGGTTCGTAGCTTCCGGCGTTGAGCTTGCTGATTTCCACGTCGGGCTGCGCTGCGCGGACCTGCGACCTGATGTGATCCATGGCCCTGATGCCCAGATATTCTTCGGGGCCGCCGATCAGGACAACCCGGGCCGGAGTCACGTCCCGCCAGGTGGCCGTCGCCGAGGTCGCCGGTTTGGATCGTGCTTTGGGCGCAGCAGCCACTCTGGTTTCCTCCCGGACTTCGGACTAATACCTCTAAGACTCCCACGGTGGCGTCGCGCTTCCAAGCCAGCGAAGACCGTCCAGAGGTCCAGCACGTTGACGACGCTTCGATGGCTACCCAGGACCAGCCTCCACGTACCGGCGGGGTGAAGGACCAGCCACAGTGCCAGCAGCTTACAGGCTGACAAAGACACCATGGTGAGGGCACCGAACGGCCCCTCAGGCCACGGCAGGCCGGCACCCGCAACCGCCATCGGTACGACGGCTGCCCAGGGGGCCAGGGCCACCAGCGGGACCGCAGCGGTGCCGAGGATGGTGACAGGTGCCACCAGCGGGGCCGCCACCATGTTGGCCAGCAGCGCGTACGACGAAAACTGCGGCTGCAGCAGAACGATCACCGGCCCGCAGAACAGCTGCGCGGAAAGCGGAACGGCGAGGCCGGCGGCCAACCAGCGCGGAACGACCGCCGGTAGCCATTCCATGATCCGCGGGCCGGCCAGCACGATGCCTAGCGTGGCCAGTACGGACAGGAGGAAGCTGAAGCTGGTCCCCAGCGCGGGATCGGCCAGCAGGAGCCCGATCACCGCAAGGCAGAGGAAGCTGAGTCCGCGTCCGGCACGGCCGCCGGCAAGCGATACCAGCCCGATCGCTCCCATCAGCGCGGCCCGGAGGACACTGGCATCCAGGCCACCATCACGACGAACAGGGCGAGCCCGGTAAGCGCAGCCGCTGCCGCGGTTGCCCGCGGCAGGCGGGCACTTCGGGCGGCAAGCAACAGCGCACCTAGGATTAGGCTGCAGTTCGCGCCAGTGATTGTTGACTTGGGAGGTGGGTCCTTCTTAGGCAGGATCTCCCCTGCTTGCCTAGTCCCAGCCATACGTGCCTCAAGGCAGCGTTCCGCGATGTGCTTGTACTGAGGGTTCGCTTCCCGTTGCCCATGGCCTTCCCTGTCACCTCGAGGCATGTTGAAGCTTCGAGGGCTGGGCTGATCCCGAACGGGGGTTACTCAGATGGCACTGCCGATAGAAATCGCCCGCCCGCCGGCTCGCTAGGGAGATATATGCGACGCCTTGCGCCTGAGCCCACGATTCGACCTCAGCCATCAAAGCCTGTCCCACACCTTGCCGTCATACCCGCTCGGCCACCATTACCTCTTCGACCCAGGCAGCAGGGCCGTTGGCAAGAAAGGTGGCTCGGCAATGGGCTAGAAGGTAGCCGACGACGGATCCGTCACCCTGCTCGGCTACCAGGACAAGCGTCTGGGGCGCTTGGAGCAACGAACGGAGTGTTAGGCCAAAGGGTTCCCGCTTCGGCGCGAACGTGCGCGCGAAATCATGAACAAGAAGCCACACGTTATCAGCATCGTTGATGGAGGCACGTCTGATCGTCATGGTGATGTCTGGCATCTGCCTACATTAGCCGGGGCGGTCGGCAGGCGGCGGCATCTGCAATGCTGTTCAGCATGACGATCGCATTTGAATAGCGCGGAATGGTTCGGAATGAAGAAATCAACGAACTGCACGCAGAAGGCTTTTTCCTGGAACAACTTTGCCGGATGGTGGCCCAGGTTCGAGCAACAGGTCCTGGATCCACTGCTAAATGGGCACCCGGCCCCCTACCAGCAAAGGGATTGGGAGGGGGACGAGTTCGGTGATTCCCTGGGACAGACAACGGTGAACTGGAGTCCGGTGGTGCTCATCGAAGGCGTCACGTGCACCAGAAAAGAGAGCATTGGCAGGATTGCATTCGCGGTATGGGTGGAGGCTCCAAAGGAAGAGCGTCTGCAACGCGGCATGAAGCGGGACGGAGAAGGTCACAGGGCGCTTTGGCCTAGCTGGATGGATGAAGAGGACAACTTCTTCGCTTCGGATAAAACGCGACTCCGCCCTGACCTCATTGTTCCTAGAAACTAGGGCAAGTGAGACCGCCGTTCCCTGCTCGCCTCGTATAGTGATCAGGTGCATCCTCCGATCGAAACCCAAGCTGAATTCCGGGCCGCCGGGACCCTGTTCAAGCTGGAGGGCGGCCGAGGAACGGCCTGGAGAGTCGGCCACGTGACGCTGAAGCCTCTTGATGTGCTTCCCGAAGAGTTGCTCTGGTTGGACGAAGTCGCGCGCGAACACAGCGCCGGCAATGAGCTGCGCCTGAGCCTTCCGATCAGAAGCCGGTCAGGCAAGCTCATTGTCGACGGCTGGACGGCATTTCCCTACCTCACCGGCGAGCACCAGCCCGGCAGATGGACGGAACTGGCAAAAATCGCGCGTGACTTCAGCGCGCTTTTCGCTCAAGTACAGCGCCCTGACTTTGTCGATAAGCGAACCCACGCCTGGGCCAAGGCTGACCGTTTCGCCTGGGGAGAATATGACGGTCCGCCCATCACGGCTCCCTACATCGCAGACCTCGTGAGCACACGGCGGCAGGTGTTCGATCCCCCTGGCATCGTTCATGGCGATCTCACCGGAAATGTCTTGTTCGACCCCGTTCTTCCACCCGCCGTCATCGATTTGACCCTCTACTGGCGTCCCCTGAACTACTCAATTGCCGTGATCGCCATTGACGCCGTCTGCTTCGAGGGTGCGCCGCTGTCTCTGCTCGAAACGATCAGCCCGGCGCTGGACTTTCCTCAGTACCTTATCCGCGCTTTGCTGTTTAGGCTCGTGACGGACGGTCTCAATGGCCTGCCAGCGTCTGAACACGGCGTCTACAACACTGCCGTTGGCCGCGTCCTTGAACTCGCCGACGGTCAATGACCTGTACGGGTTCGGGGTCATCCTATGCGGGTGTGCCACCTTCCCCAGGGGGAGGACCGCCGGAGGCCCGTCTCGCCCCTCCCCTCCCCCGTCGTTCCAGCTTGGCTTACCGGGATGACCTCCCGGAGCCGGGGCCGGGCAATTGACGGGTGGAACAGGTTCTGGTGGAGACGTCGGCGGAGGGTGTGCCGCTGCGTTTTGAGTACCACTGACTGACGGACCCACCACCAGACCCGCCAGGTTCTATGGGCAGCGCGGCGCTACCATTGAGTCCGATGATCATATGGCTCAATGGCACGCACGGCGCAGGGAAAACGACGACCAGCGCATTCGTGCAGCAGCTGATCCCTGATTCTCGGGTGTTTGACGCTGAGAAGGTCGGTGAGACGCTCCTGGACATCACGCCTGGGCTGCCCGAAACGGACAACTTCCAGCACTGGCCGTGTACTCGACTTCACCGGTGGCACTTTGGTGATGCCCATGACGGTCCTGGTCGAGGAGTATTGGCGCGAGATCGGCGCGGGCTTTGCCGAACATGCCATTCCCGTACGCCACTTCGTCCTCCACGCCGACCAGGACACCCTCCGCGGGCGCATCGCGGGGGACAATGTTCTTGGCCCCAACTCCCCGTTCCGTCTCAAATACCTTGAGCCCTACGCTGAGGCCGCCCGCACGTGGCTGCACGACGAAGCCGAAGTCGTCGACACGACACATCTCACGCCAGCACAGGCCGCACTGCAGATCGCAGAGGCCGTCAAGAATTGAGATCCATCCGCCCCTTCTCACCCCTCCACTCCCCCGCCGTTCCAGCCTGGATTACCGGCATGGCCTGTTGTATCCAGGGCCGTAAAATTGAGGGGTGGAACAGGTTTTAGTGGAAATCTCGGCCGCCGGTGTTCCGGTGAGCTTTGAGTATCACGGGCGAACCTGGGCGCTCGCGTCTGAGCCGATGCGCTGGTATGAGCGCGGCTTGGTCTTGACCTGCGGGCCGTATCCGGGCTGGGTGTGTTTGCAGGCGTCTTGAGATCCCTTTTTGTCACCTTCCGAAAACACGGTGACTCACAGCCATAATCAACTAGTGGCAGAAAACAAGAAGTTCGACAGCAAGGCCCTTGTCAAAGCAGGCCTCAAGAAGGCCCTGGACGTTCAGCAACCATTAGCGGTCGATAACATTGAGCGTTTGCGACGATTCATCCTGACAAGTCTCCCGCAGAGCTCCTGTCGTACGTGAACAGGTGGTATCTCGGTGTGGTTACAGCGACTGGGGCAGGCGCAGCGGCCATGTCCCAAATGGATTAGTCCCGGACACCCAGGACAATGCTTCGGCGACACCGCAGTTCCAGGAAAGGAATTCGCCGTCGTAGACGTCACCGATCGTGACGTAACCCTCGGCGAGCAGATGTCCGAGGTACAGCAGAACAACGCGGTCTTCCCGCGCTTGATGGTGCCTGGCTACGGATGAGGCAGCCGAAGAGGCCAAGGCTCATGTAGTCCCCGTGGTTGTCCACGAGAATTCTTGCGATCAGCTTCTTGTCAAGACGGGATTCACTGACGCCAGGCAGTTCCAGGAGATCATCTCCAGGTGCCGGCAGAACGTTTGCCCTGGCCCTCACGCCGGAGGGTAGCTCGTATCTGGGGCTCGGAGATCTTTGAGTCCGCATGGGAGTGTCCTTTCTGTTCTGTGAAGGCCGTCCCGATTCATCCGCGCTCCATGCGGGGCGGTCCGGCCAAGGTCTCTGTGCTGAGCGTTAGACGGTCTCGGAAATTTTTTGTGGGGGCAGAGAGCGCATGGCTGGCCGGTTGTCGGTTGCATTGCCCGTCCGCCTTTCCGTTTTCCACGCGATGCCGCGACCGCAATCAGCGACCCCATCAGCAGAATGAGGAGTACCCCACCCAGGAGACACACATCAACGAGGGCGCCAACGGCAAGCATGAATAGAACCTGGACCTCGACGCTCTCAGGTGTGAGAAGGCTTCCCGGCACGATCCCGTTGATTGCAATTGAGATGTTCTCTCCTCCATTCTGCAAAGGGACGCGCTTACGGGCCGCAAAGAACGATAAGGGGTGGGTTTTGGTTGTGGCCGGCCGGTCAGGGTCCGGCCGGCCACGGTTCGTGTTCCACGCTCCACGGGGGGTGTCGTGCGCGTGACCCACAGTCCGGAGCTGAATCGGCGGACCCTTCGTACTCGTCGCTGGGGAACGGTTCCAGGTGCCGGATTCCAATCGGACACCTTCCTTACGAGCGCAACGCGGAATCGTGACGCGCGGACGCAGAGTGGATATTGAAATGCCGCTCCCCCACCGCTGCGCCCACCCACCGCGTCACGAAATCTTCCTGCGCCGGTAAGGTCCCTGACCCGCCCAGGGAGAAGGCAACGGATGCCGCTGCTCAAGGCAGTCCTCTGGGTTCGTCATTTGACCCGATGATTCACAGTTGGAGGACCCTCATGATCGTCAAAAGCCACATACTGAAGGGCCGGAAAGCACCAGCGTAGAATCGTCCTGCCGCCCGCAGGCGCCTCTACGACGAGCCCGTGAAGCCGACAGGGCAGGCCCGGTTATGGTGAGTTTTCCAGCCGGGCGATCGCATCGAGGTGATCCACAACGGGAACTACAGCCGCACCGGAATCGTCCGTGAGCGTACGCCGGACGCATAAACAATTTGGATTCTGCTGGACTCGGGGCTGGAACGCATCTTCGTCACGGAGGGTGATCCGGTCGCGTTGGTGCCCTTTGGATAGGTTGCTTATGCACTCAGTTCTTGATCACACCGTCTCATCCATATGCAGCGTGTGCGGCAACCAGGGGAGTTACAACCGGCCGGAGCCGTGCTTTGCACGCTGTGTCTTCCGGTCCTCTACCTGAATCCGCGAAGGCTGTCCGGCCGTGCAGGGGTGAGCTGACATACTGCTTGATGAGTGGAATTGGGGGACGTCTTGAAAATCGTGCTGTACATCATCTGGTCGCTGTTCGTCGTGGCTGCCACCGCAGCCTGCAGCCACGCTGTACGGAAGACGAAGCGCCGGGAACGGTTGATCGATGCCTGGCCGAAGGTGCAGGCCACTGTCACGGGCAGCCGGGCGGGCTGGACCAGCAGCGCCGGCAACACCACCCGCAGCCGGCGCTACTGGCCCACGTACCAGTTTGCTGGCCCGGAGGGAGACCTTCACTCAGGAGAATCCGAAGTCTCCTACGCCGAACAACCTGTTACCGGCTCGCCGCTGGAGGTGGCCTATAACCCCAACGATCCCGGCCAGTCGTTCCAGGTCGCGTCCCCATCCAAACAAGTGCTTGGCTGCCTGATTCCGTTCTTCGCGGTCTTTGCGGTGGTCTCCTTCTGGTTCATTGGCCTCTTCCCGCTGGACTGATCCGTACCGGGGAAACAACCCTTTGGACGTCACCAGGATCGTAGGTGGCCCGACAGCCTGGAGCATTGACAACCAGGGGTCTATTGCTGCACGGCTCCATCTAACGGCTCAGGTCGTGTCTCCATCCTTGTTGTGAGACACCGGCTGATGACAGGATCGTCAACATGGATGATCCCTTCACACTTCTTGATCGTCTCCCCACCGCCGCTGAACACCGCCGATTGGCCGAAGCGGTCGGCTGGACCCATGCCTTTGACTGGGAGACCTTGCCTTCTTCCCTGGATGGATCTTTGGCAGGAGTCATCGCCATTGACGACGATGAGGTCATCGGCATGGCGCGCTTGGTCGGGGACGGTGTCAAGTATTTCTACATGCAAGACGTGGCTGTCCTGCCCGCCTATCAAGGCCACGGAATCGGCTCAGCACTGCTTAGCCGGCTTATGGAGTATGTGGCACGCACAGCGCCGGCAACTGCGTTCGTCGGGCTGTTCGCCACCGATGCCGCCGTGGCCCTGTACCAGCGGGAGGGCTTTACATCGGGGGATATGACTGGCATGTTCCGGTCGATTGAGAGCACGAACAGCTAGATCGAAAACAGTGACGCAATGGCGATTACGGCGGTGATCGCTACGAATACAACGGAGATTACGGGGCCGGCCGGCTGCTTGACCGGCCCCGCAAAGACCCGCTGCCGGGGAAGCAGCAGACAAGCGCACTGGCTCATGTGGAGGAACATTCGGTGCGCTACCCAGGCGCCGGACGCCGGGCCATCAACAACACACCCCAACATGTACGTGGACCAGCACCGGAAAACCCGGACACAAGCATTACCCGCCAGTACCAAAATCGTGACGCCCGGGGCGAAACTCGGGACCGGTGACCTGTCGGCGACAGCTGCATCTGGAAGATCCCGCACCGGATCCATCTGAAACAACCAGAGGTCCCCTTGGCTGACCAAGGGGACCTCACTGGCATATCCGGAAGTCACACGTTGCGCGTGGCAGGTGGGCTGTGGCTCCCGGAGTGTTCTTAGTGCACTGCGGCGGAGAACACCTTTAGTCGGCCATCACTCGGGAGGGTGATGGACGCGATGGTCTTCGCGTTGGATGCTCCGGTGTCGACGGTCAGTCCGTAGAGGCCGACGGCGTGGGGTGAGTTGTTCCCCGGCCGCTGGTTCCATGCGGTGCTGGCCACCAGGCTTCCACCGGGCGCGGGGTTGCTGCTGAACCAGTCGGCGACTTCGATCGGGAACTGCTCGCTGGTGCCATCGGTGTAGTTGACCCGAAGGAAGCCCAGGATGTCGCCGTCGTTGGATGCCGTGAGCAGTGTGATCTTGTGTCCGGAGTCGTCGACGCTGAGCGTCTGGCCCTGCGATGCCACAGCGTTGGCTGTGCCTGGACTCTGGGACGGGAACGTGAGTTGTGCCCCCTCGACGGTGACCTTGCCGCCGGCGGTGATGCCGTACTTGGCCAACGCGCCTGCGGAGTAGCTGTTGCCTGAGCCGTCGAAATCGCCGGCTCCGGGGTTGGAGTCATCGGATACAGCCACGTTGTTGACGGCAGAGGCGATGGACTGGGCGGCAGGGGCCGGTGGCAGCGGACCAGGGTTGTCCGTGCTGAGGGAGAACAGCTTCATGTTCCCGACAGAGGGCATGGTGATGTATCACAGCGTCTTGCCCTGCGGCAGCGGGTACACCTCGCCATAGAGACTCACGTCGTGCGCTCCGAACGGCGGCTGATTGACCTGCCGCGTCGACCGGTGCCAGGACCGCGGCGGCGGGAAGAAGAATGCCACCCTGACGTGATGCCGGACGAAGCCGGCGGGTTTAGCCTTGTTGTAACGGTGATGGATCCCACCGGGACCGGTTGATTTGCCGGTTCGGACCGCCGACCTGGCTGATGGTTCCTGCCCCGACTGTGAAGGGCAGGATGGTCGCCAGGGCTGGAACCCGGAGCGGGCCGGGCATCCCGGCAACGCCGGACAGGGATAGGCTCACCGGCGTCCTGGTGCCCGTCCGCCCCTTGGAACTATCCGTGGAGGAAGTGCGCCAACTCTGGTCGTTCATCCACGGAGACATCATGGACGGGAGCATGCGCCGGTTGCTGCGCGCCTCCCTCGGGTTGTGTCCCCGGCACACCTGGGCCTACGCGGTCGTGGAGGTTGAGCTGTGGCAGGCAGGCGCGGGCGCCCGCGGAGGGCACCAGCCCTTTGACGTCACGATCCTGTATGAGGATCTCCTTGAACATGTCGCGGACGGGCTGGACCGGAAGAGTTCACTGTTGCACCGGCATCCGGAGGAGGCGCTTCTCCCTGTCGGACCGTGCCGGATCTGCCAGGATATGGCCTCCCCGGATCTGCCGGGTCTGCGGATGGGCTACGCGAACTCCAACACCGAAGCCCTCACCGCTGAGGCAAATGCCATGGTCCACACCACAACTTGGTGCCTTGAAACCGTGGCCCTCTGGCGGGACAGGGTCTGCCCGGACTGTGATCCCGGTACGGCGGAGGGAACCGGTGATTGGGTGTTTCTGTGCTGTTTCCACCTGGCGGCACGGCGTTCTCTGCCGATCGGCTCCGCCACGCGGTGGCTGCACGTCTGCGGGAGATCCGGGGCCGGATACGGCAGCTGACCGAGTCCATGACGGACTACGGGGCCCCGGTGGGGGCCATAGAGAACACGTCCTGGATCGAGGCCATCGGCTTTTTCGCGGGCTGGGGTCTGCCCCTGTACCTGGCGACCGACCCGGAGGAGGCCTGGCCCAAACCAGGCAGCCAAGGCGCTGACCAAGGTGAGTGACTGCGTCATAGTGTGGCGGTTGGCGCCGCCGTGCCTGTAGTCTCTGTTCACGGTGATGGATCCCGCCGGAACAGCCCGCGCGTAAGGCGCGGGGCGTTCGAACCGCCTCCTGGCTAATGGTTCCTACCTTTGCTGATCCGAAGGTAGGTAACTCATGCCCGCACCCGGCACACTTCTCCTGCTCCGCCATGGCCAGAGCGTCCTGAACGCCCAGGACCGGTTCACCGGCCTGCTCGGCCCGCCCCTGACCCCGCTCGGGGAAGACGAAGCGGCCCGCGCCGGGGCCCTGCTGGTCCACTCATCTTTTTCCCCCGGCACGGTCTACACCTCCACGCTGACGCGCACCCGGGCCACCGCCCGCATCGTCCTGGACATCCTTGACGCCCCTGACGTGCCGGTTCTTGCGGCGTGGGAGCTGAACGAGCGCAGTTACGGCTCCCTGACGGGCAGGGCCAGGAGCGAACTGCTCAGCGAGCTCGGGCCGGATGTCTTTCGTTTCTGGCGCCGCTCCTACTACGGGGCACCGCCACCGATGTCACGCGCCGCGCTGGGCGCGATCCGGCGCACCCGGGCGTTCGCGGGGCTGCCTCCCGAAGCGGTCCTGCCCACCGAATCGCTGTGCGGGGTGGTCAAACGCGTCCGGATCTTCTGGCACCAGCACCTTCGCCCCAGGATCCGCGCGGGAGAGGATGTGCTGGTGAACGGGCACGGCAATTCGCTGCGGGCGCTGTGCCTTGTCCTGGACGGGCTCTCCCATGCCGAGGTCGAGGCCCTGAACATCCCCACCGGGCACCCGCTGGCCTATCGCTTCACCCCTGGCCTGGTGCCGGCGGTGCGGGGCGGGGAGTATCTGAATCCGCTGGCGGCGCGGGCTGCCGCTGCCTTGGTCGCTGCCGCCGGCGGGACCTGAGACAAGGAACGGAGAACATCATGATGAATGACCTTCAGATCACCGGGGTGCGCGCCCTGCAGATCCTGGACTCCCGGGGCTACCCCACGGTGAAAGTCTGGCTCACGACATCGGACGGCACGGTGTCGGTTGCGTCGGCGCCGTCGGGGGCATCCACCGGTGCGCATGAGGCGGTCGAGCTGCGCGACGGCGGCCAGGAGTACTCCGGCCGGGGCGTGCAGAAAGCCGTCACCAATGTCAGGACGGAAATGGCCGAGCTGCTCACCTCCCGGAGTTGGCGGAATCTGGCGGACCTGGACCAGGCGCTGGTCGGGCTCGACGGAACCCCGGGCAGGTCCCGGCTCGGGGCCAACGCGATCGTCGCGGTGTCGATGGCCGCTGCCAGGGCCTTTGCGACGGCCGCCGGGACGCCCCTTCATGTCTGGATCGCTCAGACGCTGGGCCGGGGCGGGCGGCTGCCGGTTCCGCACTTCAATGTCCTCAACGGCGGCCAGCACGCCGCGAACCCGCTGGAATTCCAGGAATTCATGATCGCCCCGGCCGGTGCGCCGACGTTCCCGGACGCGGTGCGCTGGGGATCGGAGGTCTACCATGCCCTGTCCCGGCGCCTGCATAAAGAGGGCCTTGCGACCGGTTTGGGTGATGAAGGTGGATATGCCCCGGACATCGCCCGCCCCGAGGAGGCACTGGATCTGATTGTCGCCGCTATCGAGGACGCCGGCTACACCCCGGGCTGGCACGGGGTCGCGATCGCCCTGGATCCGGCTGCGAACTCCGTCTACGCCGACGGGACCTATACGGTCGCCGGCAAGGCCCACACCCCGGAGCAGATGATCTCCTACTACGACAGGCTCATAACCGATTATCCGATCTGGAGCCTGGAGGACCCGTTGGCCGAGACCGACGCCGACGGGTGGCCTGCCCTCACCGCGGCCCTCGGGGACCGGGTACAGGTCGTCGGGGATGACCTTTACGTCACCTCCGCGGCCCGGGTACGGGACGGCATCCGGAACCGGTCCGCGACAGCGGTGCTGATCAAACCCAACCAGGCCGGAACAGTGAGCGAAACATTCGACACGCTCACGGCCGCCTCCGAGGGTGGCTTTGGCGCGATGGTCTCCCACCGCTCCGGGGAAACCGATGATACGTTCGTCGCTGACCTCGTTGTCGGATCAGGCTGCGGGCAGCTGAAATCCGGGGCCCCGGCCCGCGGGGAACGCGTCGCCAAATACAACCGGCTCCTGGAAATCACCGACGAGGACCCCTCCCTGCCTTACGGGCCCACCGGAACCTACCTCAACGACGCCAACGCCAGATGACAGGAGCGCCCATGAATGAGCCAGAGAACGAGACCCGGCCCGCTACCGGGCCGACACCGTATGTTCCGCGCCGGATCACCGGGCCTGTGCTGATGGGCGTCGTGCCCGGCCAGCCCTTGGCTGTCGCGCACCGGGCCGCGGAGCTGGCCCACAGCCTGAACGTCAAACTGATCTGCGCGTACGTGGATGTCGCCAGTTACCTGGCCGAAGAACCCGACGGCCGGGTCGAGACCCTGCCGATTGATCCGGACGGGATCGACGACGACATCGAAGGCATCAGCGCCGGCATCCGCGAACGCCTGCAGGAGGCCCTTGACGGGAGCGGGGTCCGCTGGTCGTTCGTGACCCTCGCCGGGGACCCCGCCCGAGCCCTGGGGCGGCTGGCCGAGTCGGCGGATGCCTCCATCATCGTCGTGGGCACCCGCGAACGCGGCCTCGGGGCCCGGTTCGAGGAACTGCTCGTCGGGTCGGTCGCGGTACACCTCACGCACCGCCAGCACCGGCCCGTCCTGGTCGTCCCGCTCGCCCCCCACACCAGGCACCACCGGCAGGAGGGCCACTAATGGAACCGCCCACCCCCGAGGCCACGGCAGCTACCGGACCTCCGGAACGAACCGACCCGAGCAGTCACCTGCCCATCGACAGTGACCCGGCAGGAACCAGCGAAGAGGACACGGACGCGGGCACGCTCGGCGAGGCCCGCGCCCACCGTCCCGTTCACCTGCACCCGGGGTTCGTGCTGGTCGTCATTACCGGAGGTGTCTTCGGCGCCCTGGCCCGTTATGGGCTCAGCAGCGCCCTGCCGTCCCCGGGCGGGTGGCCGCTGCCGACCCTGATCATCAACCTGGCCGGGGCGCTGCTGCTCGGCGTCCTGCTGGAGGCACTGGTCCGTCGTGGTCCGGACGCCGGACGCCTGAGGTTCATCCGGCTTCTCGCCGGGACCGGGTTCATGGGCGCTTTCACCACCTACAGCACCCTGGCCCTGGAAACCAACACCTTGCTCGGGACCGGACGGGCCACGGACGCGGTGATCTATGTTGCCGCCACGGTGATCGGCGGCGCGGTGGCAACAGTGGTCGGGATCCGGGTCGCCGCCGGGCACCACAGCCGGATGACTGCCCGGAGGCGGGAAGCGACCCTCCGCCCCGACCGAGAGGAGAGCACCCGATGAACCCTCTCACCATCCTGTTCCTCGGCCTCGCCGGAGGACTCGGTGCCGGAACCCGATTCGTCATCGACGGGCTCGTCCGGTCCCGGTTCCGCACCGCCCTGCCCGTGGGCACCATCGCCATCAACATCACCGGATCCTTCCTGCTGGGACTGGTGGCCGGAGCCGTGATCGGCCACGCGGCACCCGTCGAGCTGCAGGCCATCGCCGGCACTGGCTTCCTGGGCGGCTACACTACGTTCAGCACCGCCAGCTTCGAGACCGTCCGGCTCATCCAGTCCCGCCGCACCGGACTTGCCCTCCTGAACAGCGTCGGCACCGCCGCCGCCGCGGTGGCCGCGGCGGCGGCCGGGCTGGCCCTGGCAAGCCTCCTATAAGAGCGATCCCCATGCCGGACATGAACGACCCACGACTGCCCAACGCCCAGGCAGATCCTGCCCGGGAGAACCGGCTCGGACCCATGGGGTTCGTGCTGACGTTTGGTGTGGTCAGCATGCTCGCCGACGTCGTCTACGAAGGTGCCCGGTCCATCACCGGCCCGTATCTGGCCACCCTCGGCGCGACGGCGGTCATGGTCGGCTTCATTACCGGGTTCGGCGAAGCCGTTGCCCTGGTCATGCGGCTGGGGACCGGGCCTCTGGCCGATAGGACCCGTAAATATTGGCCGCTAACCATTGCCGGGTACGCTCTGACCGTGATCGCTGTCCCGCTGCTGGCCCTGGTGAGCTCCCTGTGGCAGGCCTCGGCTCTGATCATCATGGAGCGGTTCGGCAAAGCCGTCCGCACCCCGGCCCGGGACACCATGCTCTCCCACGCGGGGGCAGATATGGGGCGCGGGAAGGCCTTCGCGATCCACGAAGCCCTCGACCAGTCGGGCGCGCTCCTGGGGCCGCTGATTGTCGGGCTCATGATCACAGTCTCCGGGTACCAGCTCGGATTCGGTGTCCTTGCCATCCCAGGGGCGGCGGCCCTTGTTGCAGTGCTCCTGTTGCGCTGGGCTGCGCCGGATCCGGCACGCTATGACACACAGGCTGTCCAGGCTGTCAGGGAGCCCGTGTCCGTGCCCGGCCAGATCAGGGCGCGGGCCCCTTTGCCGGCCAGGTTCTGGTGGTACAGCGCGTTCACCGGCGTATCGATGTTCGGGTTCTCCACCTTTGGTGTGATCTCCTATCACCTGGAACTGCAGAAGGGTGATGCCCTCGGCGCTGATCCCGGTCACATATGCCGTTTCCATGGGCGCGGCCGCCTTGGCGGCCCTGGCCTCCGGGGCGCTTTATGACCGGATCGGTCTGCGTGGTCTGCTCATCGCATTGCCGCTGACCGCTGCCGTCCCGTTCCTGTCCTTCACCACCACTCCCGGCCTGGTCTGGGCCGGCGCGGTGGTCTGGGGTGCAGCCCTGGGAATCCACGAATCCACGCTCCGCGCCGCAGTCGCCGACCTTGTCCCGGCCGCCCGGCGGGGTACCGGATACGGGATCTTCACCGCGATCTACGGCCTCGCGTGGTTGGCAGGGTCCACCATCATCGGCGCCCTCTACTCAGAGTCCCTCACCGGGCTCGCCATCTTCACTGTCGGGACCCAGCTTGCCGCGCTGATCGCCTTCATCCCCATTCTCAAACATGCTCCCGCGCAAGGCCGGGCCATCTAGTATCGGCTAGAACGGCCCTGCCATCGCCATCACGATGGTGGCTCCTGCAAGTGAAACGAGCAGCGTTACCAGCAGATGCATTGCGGGCACGACGGGTGCCTGTTCCACGTTTTTCTGCCGCATCCAGGACACGGCGAACGCCGTCCCGGCATACGCTGCCATCGCGGTAAGCGCACCAAGCCCTACCGGCGACAGGTCGGGTCCGGAACCGGTAACAAGGACAACCCCGGCCAGCAGGCCCAACCCGAACGCAAGGACAGCTTCCATGATCCACGACCGCCGGGACCCATCAACCGAACCGGGACTGCGGTACAGGATGAAACGGAGCGTGGCACCTGCAACTGCCCCGACAGCGACAGCCAGAAAATTAACCGGGTTCATCCCCGACCCTTCAAGGAAATACATGGCATGCCCCATTGACCTCACATCCGCCGAGTCGGGTGGACTGTTGATGCCAGCGTAGCCGGTTCGGCAAGTCGCTCAGGTGGGTACCGTTCGGGCCGTCCTAGTGGGCTCCGATCGAATTGACACAATCAGCCGGCCATTTTCATCCCTCTTGGTGTCTCACGGGGCTGGGCTATCTCGTGGCGCAGTTGTTCAATCCGACGCCCGTATGTGTCATGGAGGTCCTTGACGCGCTGCTCCCCATGGGAGCGTTCAAGCTCCACGATTGCTCGGGCGGCCTCGCGCTCGGCAGTCAGCGTAGCCAAGTCGCCGCGCAGGCCGGCAGCCTCCTCACGGGCGCGCTCCAGGCCGGCCCGGGCAGTCGCAAGCTGACCCTGCATCTCCCCGATCGCGGCCTCACCTCGGCCGGCACGCTCCGCCTCTGCCTGGGCGCGGCTCTCGGCCGCGCCGGCAGCCGTTCCGCCTCGGCAGGGGCCTGCTCCTCCGCCTCGGCCTGTTTGGCCCCTGCATCACGCTCCTGCTGGAGCTGCCCCAGCTGCACCCGCGCGGACTCAATGTCCGCCCTCAGCTCCGCAACTTCGGCCTGAGCATGCTCTCGGTCAGCCGCAGCAGCCGCCTGAACCTGGGACAGCTCCGACGCAAGCTGCTCACCGCTCTGGCGTGCGGTCTCCAGCTCGGCTTGGAGGACGACCAAGTCCTCGGCCAGTTCTTCACTCTTCCCTGTTGCCTCCTCGGCCGCAGCGTCCGCCTCGTCCCTTTCGGCCTCGGCCCGGCGCTGAGCCTGCTCCGCACGGGGGTGGCCCGCACATTCGCGCCGGCGACCTGGTCGGCGACCTGCTCGGCGGCCTCGCTTGCCACCGACTCGATTTGCGCCTCCGTGGCCTCGGGATCACCAACCGTGCGCAGCTCTTCAACGAGCGCCGTCAGCTGCTGCCCGAGGTGCTCCATCATCCCGGACACCTGCCCAGCGATCTCGCTTGCCCTCTGGCGTGCGGCATCGCCCTCTCTTTCTCCGATCGCCTGGCATACCCTGAGCACACTCCGAGTACCGGACCGGGACCGCACTCGTCCCTCCGGGCGAACTCAGAAGCTAAGAAAGGCATCATCAATGGAGATGAGAATCAAGGACCACTGGGACCGGCTCAGCCCCGCGACGCAGCGGTGGCTCACCGACAACCCCGGATGCCTTATCCTGCCGCGCACCATGACGGAAGAGATCTGCCAGGAAACCGGCGTAAGGGCTGACCGTGACGAGCACGGCCAGGCAATGCTCTCCCAGCAGGACCTGGATTTCATCCGGGCCAAGGCGGAAGGAGCACAAACAACCCCGCCGGAGCATCGGTTCTTCGACGCAGTCCAGCCCGGAGAAGGCATCTAGCCCGATTCCGGTCCGGACCGGCGTTCACATAGGGCGGATGTTTTCCGCCTGGGGACCCTTCGGGCCCTGGGCTACCTCGAACTGGACTTTCTGGTTCTCCTCCAGGGAGCGGTAACCGCTGGAAGCGATCGCGGAGTAATGGGCAAAGACATCTGCGGACCCATCATCAGGGGCTATGAAACCGAAGCCTTTTTCGGAGTTGAACCATTTCACTGTGCCTGTTGCCATGCCCGCTGCCCCTTGGAACTTTTCATCTCTCCCGCGGGCTTTACGGCACCGGCGGCACGGAAGTGCTCTCCCGCTGGTCCCAAAACTACGGTTCCCTGCGTATCGGCACAAGAGCCAGCGCCCCGGAGACGTCGTGGAAGTCGAAGTGGAAAAGCTGGGGACCTTGACCAATCCAATCGTCTCCAACAGCTACCGCAACGAACTGCTATGACCCCCGGATCACCCAAGTCACCGACCCCACTCAAGGGTGCGACGGTCGTCTCTCACCCACCCCTGGGGGATCGCTCTGCTCGAGCGGGCCGGCCACGTTGAAGAGCCATTGCTCTGCTCGCTGGACGATGAACTACCCGCTGCCCGGGAGGCGGCCGCCGTCTACGGCGGCTGCAGCTGCAGCTATTCCGTCGGCGTATCCGGGTCCTGGCCTCGGCACCGTGATCTTGATGCCGGACCGATGATCATGTGGCCCTTCGCCGCTCGGCAACTGAGTCAGGAAGTCCCAGGTTCCATGCTCACAAGAACACGCAGGCCGCCGCCCACTGGACGGGGGCCACTCTTGCTTAAAGCGGGAAGTCACGCCGGCGGTCCTGCTTCAGCTTCCGCCGTCGGACTTGCTCGGCGGCAGCCAGACCTCTCGCGCAGGTAATACTCCTTGGGGAGGTCCCGATCGAAGTGCCGGTAGAGGCGACGGCATACGACACCCGGAATGGCCGCGACCTGGTGACCGGGTGGGCCTGGAGTCGTGAACCCCTCTGACCCCGTGATGCATAGGCACAGCAGCCATCCCCCACATGACGCGGGCCGGACGGACCCCTCTGCAACTGACATCAAGCGTTGGCGGCAATACCTGGCGGATGAACGGGCCGAAGCCGCTGTGTACCGGGAACTGGCCCAGCGACGCGACGGCGAAGAACGGGACATCCTGCTGGCACTGGTCGAAGCCGAGGGGCGCCACGAAGCACATGGGCTTCGGCTGCACGGCGCTGAGGCGGCAAGCCCCGCCCCGCCTCACTCCGGAGCCAGTTCCTGGGGTTTCTGGCCCGGCACTTCGGTTCGGTCTTTGTACTCGCTCTGGCGCACCGTGCCGAAGGCCTTTCCCCCTAAGCCAATGACCCGGCGGCAACACCGGCCATGGCAGCAGATGAGCAGATCCATGAGGAAGTCGTCCGTGGACTGGCCACGAGGGGCCGCAACCGCTTGTCCGGCACGTTCCGGCCGCCGTCTTCGGGGCAAACGACGGACTGGTCAGCAACCTTTCCCTCGTCATGGGCATGGCCGCCACGTGTCCCCAGTCCCGTCGTCCTGCTCAGTGGCATAGCCGGCCTGCTGGCGGGCGCGCTTTCCATGGGCGCCGGCGAGTACGTCTCGGTCCGCTCCCAGCGGGAACTCCTGAGCGCCACCCGGCCCACGCAGGCTACGTTGTCCGCGGCGCCGTCACTGGACATCGATCACAGCGAACTGGTGCTCGTGTACCTGGCTCGCGGAATGACGCGCGAAGTCGCCGAGCACCGGGCAGCCGAACGCATGGGCCTCTACAGCTGCGACTGCGATCCCTGGGATGCACCGCAGTTTGGGGAGGTTCTGGCCGAGCGTGGTGGAAGGCAGGTGGCCGCGGCGGTCATCATGCACGAACTGGGCCACCTGCTGGGGACTCGACCACGTCAAAGACCCGCACCAACTGATGTACGGCGAAGCCTCCAATGTTCGGGACTTCGAAGACGGTGACCTGGCTGGCCTTGCCATCCTCGGCACCGGCCCGTGCAGCAAGCTGTACTAATCAAGGACAGTAGCTGGATCGTAACAAAACCTTCTGAGTGCGCAACACGCAACTCGCGTCACTAGGTGAAACGAGGGACTTATCCGCTAAGGCCTGTCAACAGCTTCGCGGGGGAAAAATTAAGTCTTGACAAGCAACAGTGACTTACCTCACAGTGTTGCGTAATGCGATCACGGTTGATCATAAGACAACTACCCGATGCATCCTCCGCGTCGGAGATGAGGTTTACCAGATGCACAGCCCCGAGATATCAGTACGCAATTTATGGAAAGTGTTCGGGCAAGGCGGCGAAAAGGTCCCCAAGGATCAGCAGCTTGCTGGATTGGCCCCTGGCGAGCTACTGGAGCAGACAGGGTGCGTGGCGGCTGTGCGCGACATGAGCTTCGACGTGGCAAAGGGCGAAGTGTTCGTGATCATGGGACTTTCCGGATCCGGAAAATCCACCTTGATCCGCTGCCTTACGCGCCTGATCGAACCGACATCGGGTCGCATCCTGGTGGATGGCCAGGACGTGCTGGAGGCAGGAACAACCGAGCTGCGCGAACTGCGCCGACGGAAGATGTCGATGGTCTTCCAGCACTTTGGCCTCCTGCCGCATCGCACCGTTCTTGACAACGTCTCCTATGGACTGCAAATCCGCGGCACCGCGAAGAATGACCGCTACGCCAAGTCGCGCGAAATCATCGAGCTCGTCGGCCTAAAGGGTTACGAACAACATTTTCCGGACCAACTGTCCGGCGGTATGCAACAGCGAGTCGGCCTGGGCAGGGCACTGGCGGGAGACCCGGATACCATCCTGTTCGACGAGCCATTCTCCGCACTGGACCCGCTAATTCGGCGCGATATGCAGGCGGAAGTCATCAGGCTGCATAGGGACATGGGCAAGACAATGGTCTTCGTCACCCACGATCTTTCCGAGGCGCTCAAACTTGGCGACCGCATCCTGATCATGCGCAATGGCCAGGCGGTCCAATGTGGCACCGGCGATGAGCTTGTAGGATCGCCCGCCAACGAGTACATAGCGGACTTCGTTTCTGAAGTGCCCCGCGCTGAAGTCCTGACGCTCAAATGGATCATTCGTCCCGTGGGGATCGACACTCCTCCCGATGCACCCGTCCTCAGCTCCGGCACGGTCATCCGGGACGCAATTTCGGCTGTGATCCAGTCCTCCTGCCCCGTGCTCGTCGAAGACGGGGGCAAAATCATCGGACAGGTCGATCGTGACAGCATCCTGTCCGTGCTCCATAGGGAGGCAGCTGCGGTATGACCTCCACACTCCTTCGTGAAAGAGCGGCGGTCCAGACCGGCGGCGACCCCCTTCGCGCCGCCCGCCGCAGGCCGAGCCGGCGCACGATAATGCTGGGGGGTGCAGCGGCCGTCTGGCTCTTGGGCTTCGTCTTCCTCCATGGATTCGGTACCTTGGCGCTGCCCTCATCGGAATTGACTGACCTGCACCGATCACTCAACCAATTCAACGCGTGGGTTGCTTCAAACCGCAGCGACAACCCAATCTTCCTGTACGTGCTCTCGCCCCTGCGGGCCGCCGTCGATGCTGTTGCCAGCCTGTTCATCACGGTATTCGCGGCGAGTTCAACAGGCCTTCGGCTGCCCGAGATCGGCTGGTTGGGAACTGTCGCCCTACTGAGCTGGACCGCTTATGCCGTGGGAAATGCGAGGGTGGCCCTGCTCACGGCCGCAGTGTTCACGTTCTTTGGCCTGCAGGGCCTCTTCGTCGAGGCCTCCTACACTTTCGCCCTGATGGCCACGGCAGTGTTGCTGACCCTGCTCATCGGCATCCCGATGGGAGTCCTGGCCGGGATCAACGCGCACGTGGCAAAGGCCGTCACTCCTGTCCTGGATTTTATGCAGACGCTCCCCACGTTCGTGTATCTGGCCCCCTTGGCGTTGATCTTCCTGATCGGCCCGGCCTCCGCCGTCATCGCCACCTTGATTTACGCGGCCCCGCCGGTCATCCGCTTGACGGCACATGGGATCAGGGGCATCCCCGAGAACACCCGGGAAGCATCTGATTCCCTGGGAACCACCGGGCTGCAGCGGCTCTTCACGCTTCAACTGCCAATGGCACGGCGCACCATCGTGATGGGCATCAACCAGACTACGATGGCCGCCCTGTCGATGGTCACCATAGCCGCGCTGATCGCCGCACCCGGCCTGGGCCAAACGGTGGTTCGGGCGCTGCAGTCCCTCGACGTCGGGACTGCGGTTAATGCCGGACTGTCAATAGTTCTCATGGCCATTGTGCTGGACAGAGTCACGACGGCCGCAAGCAGAAGGGCAGAACCGGGAGCCCATCGGCGAAGCAAGACCTCCCGCCGGACGCGACTGGTCCTGGTCTCCGCCACCCTGGTCCTGACGGTGGCCCTGATTCACGTTTCACGAACTATGCTCTGGGCGGCCGCATTCCCCAAGGAACTGAATATCGGGCCAGACATTGTCAGAGGCGTAGCCGGGGCAAGCGAGTGGCTGCAGACCCACCTGTTCCTGGTCACGGTGTCATTCCGCGAAACAATGACCACCGGCTTCCTCAACCCGTTCCAGTTGCTCTTCACAGAAACGCCATTAGTTGTCCTGGCCGCCGTTATCGCGCTGGCCGCCTACGCGCTCGGCGGCTGGAAACTGGCTGCCCTAACTACCTTCTGCCTGGCGGTGATCGTCTACCTCGGGCTGTGGGGCGACGCCATGGTCACGCTGGCCAGCACGCTGGTTGCCACCGCAATCGTGATGGTCCTCGGCGTCGTCTTCGGGGTGGCCATGGGACGTTCCAGCAGGATGGACCAGTTCATGCGGCCGTTGCTGGATGCCGGCCAAACCATGCCGGCCTTCGTTTACCTGGTCCCGTTCCTGGGACTCTTCGGCGCCACCCGTTTCACCGCCATCGTCGCCGGCATCATTTACGCGGCACCCGTGGCCATCAAAATCATCGCTGATGGCATAGCCGGCATATCTCTGACAGTCGTCGAAGCCGCCGTAGCCAGCGGCTCAACCCCTTGGCAGGTGATCACCAAGGTTCAGCTCCCTATGGCCAGGAAGTCTTTGGCGCTGGCTGCCAACCAGGGCTTAATCTACGTCCTGGCCATGGTGGTGGTGGGTGCCTTGGTAGGAGCCGGTGGCCTGGGATACGACGTCGTAGCCGGCTTTGTGCAGAGCTCACTCTTTGGCAAAGGCCTTGCTGCCGGTCTGGCCATCGTCTTTCTGGGAATCCTGCTCGACCGCATGACACAGGCTGCCGCCGCCACCCCTGCCAGGAAAACCCCCACAGCAAAAACGACACGTACAAGCCGCCCCGACTCCGCGACATCCCCCAACAACAAGGAGCTCCAACCATGACAAAAGCCGGACTCATCCTAAAACGAACTATTCCGACACTCGCTGGAGCCGTTGCCGGCGCCTTGCTGCTGGCAGGTTGCGGCGGTGCCTCGGTCAATCAGGCGGCCGCCGCAGGCGCAAGCAATGCTTCATGTGGAACTGTCAACGTGGCCATGAATGCGTGGGTGGGATACACCGCCAATGCCGCTGTTTACAGCTACGTCGCCAAGGAGAAGCTCGGCTGCTCAGTGGTCCAAAAGGATCTCTCGGAGCAGATTTCCTGGCAGGGCTTCGGTTCCGGCGAGGTTGACGTCATCATCGAGAATTGGGGCCATGAGGACCTGGTCAAGCAATACATCACTGATCAGGCGGTGGCAGTCGACGCCGGTCCAACCGGCAACGAAGGTCATATCGGATGGTACGTACCACCATGGATGGCAGAGAAGTACCCGGACATCACCGACAGCAAGAACCTGAACAAGTACGCCTCGCTGCTGGCCACGTCGGAGTCCGGCGGAAAGGGGCAGGTGCTTGATGGCGACCCGGCCTTCGTCACCAATGACGAAGCCCTGGTCAAGAACCTAGGGCTCGACTACAAGGTGGTCTTTTCCGGGTCAGAAGCGGCCCTCATCCAATCATTCCGTTCGGCTGAAAAGAACAAGACGCCGCTGTTGGGCTATTTCTACGAGCCGCAGTGGTTCCTCTCCGAAGTTCCGCTGGTGAAAGTCAATCTGCCGAAGTGGACGCCCGGCTGTGACTCAGACCCGGAGAAAGTGGCCTGTGACTATCCCGACTACAAGCTGAACAAGATCATCTCCAAGAAGTTTGCCGACAGTGGTTCCCCGGCCGCCAAGCTGGCGAAGGCTTTCACCTGGACCAATGACGACCAGGATGCGGTTGCCACCGACATCCAGAACGGCATGAAACCCGAAGAAGCCGCCAAGAAGTGGGTGGACACACACTCCCAGCAGGTGCAGGCCTGGCTCCAGTAGCCTTTCCCGAATCGCTCTACTGCGGGCATATCCTTTGGAGGATATGCCCGCAGTGCTGTCCGGAGCGTGTCAGGGCCGGGGAACGGGCCTCCGGGTCACGCGGGATCGATCAGTGCGGGGCCATCGTTGCGGACGTTGTTGACCCTGTCGCTGACTTTTCGCGGGGCGAGGGCAGGGTCGGGCATGGCGTCCAGGAGCTGCTGAATATCGGAACGGTCCGTGGTTCCCGGGTCCAGCCAAGATCCACCATGTCCCGCGGGATGATCACCGGGGATCTGTCATGGACGTGTCCCAATGAGTCCTGCGCGGTTGTCGTGAGGACGGTGCAGGTGATGCTGGCGGCTGCTTCGATGACGTCGTCGGTGATGGTTTCGAGCTGGTTTATTTTGAGGACGCGGGTGATCTGGGGGAACAGTCGCTCGAGGAGCCGGAAGTTGCCGCGGGTTATCCGCTCGATTGCTGCAATGGCTTGGGCATCGGTGAAGTCCTCTGGGTCCAGCGTCCTTCCAAGGCGTTTCCAGTGGCGGTCTAGGGTCCGACGGCATTCGCGACGTCGTAGACGGCCACGTGGTTTGGCCGTGACCTGGTGAACCGCTGGTCCTGGAGTCGTGAACCCATCTCACCCGTGATGCATAAGCACGGCCTGAAGATCGTCAAAGTCCGCACCAACTCTTAACTCAGCGGTGGGTGGCGAAAGCCCCCGCTGAACAGCCGCTTTGCTTCGGCATGCGTCGCGGCGGGGCTGCGACACCCATCCCCCAACTTTCGCCAGTGATTGTTCACTTGGGAGGTGGGTCCTTCTTAGGCAGGATCTCCCCTGCTTGCCTAGTCCCAGCCATACGTGCCTCAAGGCAGCGTTCCGCGATGTGCTTGTACTGAGGGTTCGCTTCCCGTTGCCCATGGCCTTCCCTGTCACCTCGAGGCATGTTGAAGCTTCGAGGGCTGGGCTGATCCCGAACGGGGGTTACTCAGATGGCACTGCCGAAGCCCGTAGAAGGGCATCACAGGGGCTTCTTGAAGAAGGTTGCGGCGTCCTCATATGCAAGGGCACGATAGAAATCGCCCGCCCGCC
>NZ_JAGGPP010000006.1:0-276376 GCF_018613755.1 Arthrobacter sp. ISL-72 | reverse complement strand
AGCATGACGATCGCATTTGAATGGCGCGGAATGGTTCGGAATGAAGAAATCAACGAACTGCACGCAGAAGGCTTTGATCATGCATTGGTTGAAGTCGATTGGACTGATGTTCTCTCGCGGCTGAGTCTGGGGTGGGTCACAGCGCGCGACGACCAAGGCCTCGTGGGCTTCGTCAACGTGATCTAGGACGGTCAAGTGCACGCGTTCATCGAAGACACACTGGCGGCACGCAGTGCGCGGCGGCAGGGCATCGGGAAAAAACTCCTCTCAGTAGCCACCGAGCAATCAAGGGAGGCGGGCTGCGAATGGCTTCATGTTGACTTCGACGATCATCCGGAGAGTTTCTACTTCGATTCGTGCGGTTTCCGCCCCACCAATGCCGGTCTAATCCAACTGCCATAGCGCCGCGGGAGCGGTGTTGCCTCCTTCCGCCAGGTTCCGGATGTTCAGGCGGCTCGGCCGGTGAAAAGCGCCGCGCGTTATGTTGCCAACTTTTTTGTGAACCTCCACGATTGAGTGCATGAGTAGCGATCCGGAGGCGGTGGCGCAACGGTGGATCACGTCCCTGTCAGCGGATGACCTGGAAGCGGCCGTGAATTGCTTCGACGCCGCGTATGTTGACGAAACGCCCGCACGCCGCGGGGAATCCGTGCAGGGGCAGGACTCGGTCCGGCGAAATTTCAGCATGCTTTTTAGCGACCTGCCTGATCCCACTGCGAACATATCCCGGACTGTGGCGGACGGCGATTATGTTTGGATGGAGTGGAGGATGCGTGGAACACGCCGGGATTGCACGCTCCTGGAGTTCGTGGGGGTCAACATCTTTCAGGTCACAGACGGCAGATTCCGCTCGGGTCGGATCTATACGGAGATTGTGCGCGACGCCGGTGGAATTGATGCGCAGATCAACCGTATGACTAAGGGGAGCAGGTAAGGCCCCGATCGCGCGCCGGACCCCAGGACCCAACGGAACAGTACCTGGCGCACCTCAGGTGATCCAGGGAGCTCCGGGCACCCGGAAGGGGCCCGTACCCTCGAGCAGTGTCGGCTCTCCTGCGACCCAATGCACCGCTATGTGTCACATTCGACCGGCTAACGGGACGGTTGTGTCGCCTAGGATTTGCTTTGACCGCCCTGGGAATGGCGGCCTTTCACAGCTTGGAACGGCGGGTTGTAATTTCGCCCTGCCGTGGCGTTCATCCCTGTGGTTCAAGTTCGAACGCGCCGAACTGGTCTCGATGTTTCCTATGAGAAGTGCCTTGAGGGAGACAGGGTTAACGGCATCTGGTGCTCTGGCACGCCGCCCGTCCATGCGACTTATGATGAAGTAAATTGGCTCAAAGGGAAGGTGTAGCCGCCATGTTGACGCAGGTTCGGCGAGTTCGCCTATCAGGGCACGGAGACCGGCTTCGCCTCCGGCAGCGCGGCCCTTGGGGGCAAAACCCGCTGGAAGATCTTCGCGAATGTTGCCGCGCCTCAATGGCTATGGACAAGGCCCTTGGTGAGGCGATCCGTGGGTCAATCGCCGCTGGAGCGGGGTGTCAGGAAATTGGCCGGGCACTTGGAGTCGTTGAGGCTGCCCGGTCCAAGTACGACGTTATCGATGCTCTCGCTGCCAATAGACGAGAGGTGTGGCGTAAGTACGTAGAGTAGACCGAGAGCTGTGGCGTGGACAACAGTCGGTGGGGCGCGTGGCCCGCGATTTACGTTTCTACGGGGCACTCTTGCCGGACACCCGCGATCGCGATGGCCGCGGCCGTGGAAAGCACTGAGCATGAGCTGGACCCGCCACATAGTGCTGACAGAACAACGCCAAATACAGCTGCGATTCACAAATCTCTTCAACGAGCTGGCTGGTTTGTAGCGGAACCGGTCCCCCCAGCGGACGCCTTTAGCAGCCACCTGCGCCGTTGCCGCTATGGCCATCGCAATGTCCCCTAAAACCTGTCCGGTGAAGTGCCCGATGAAGGGATCCCCTACAGCACACTCTTTCTGGTCGCAGTAGGGTGTCCCACTTCCTTGGAACTGGAACGGCCTGCAGGGGTTGCGGACGGTTCCGGTGAGTCCCGAACGGTTACTCGTCGAACTGGCGGCTGATGAAGCCGGACATGCCGGGAACGGTGAAGCGGACGGCTCCGTGATCCGGGGCCTAGATGAGGCCTTTGGAGATGAGGCTGGATCGGGCGACGGTCAGTTGGTTCGCTGCCCGGCTAAGCCGTGATGCGACCTGGGCGGTGGATGAGGCTTCGTCGTGGGTTTTGCTGGAGGATACGTCCCAAACGGCCTTGCCGTAGGCCTGCAGGAAGAAGGGATGCCCGTCTGCTGCGGTGACGAGGGCCCGAAGGGCATCTGTCTCCAGGTGCGCACCCAGCCGGTTCATGGGAAGGCTGATGGCGTCAGCTGCCGAAGCGTGGTCGAGGGCTCCGATGGTGCGGTAGTCAAAGAGTCGTTCGGAGTATGTCCTCGTGGCACTCAGTTTTCCGGGCAGGTTGGGCAGCCCTGCCCCGATGATGAAGAACGGCCAGGCTTTCTGTCCGGCCAGGTGCTGGACCGAAATCAGCGCCCCCAGAAGCTCGTCGTCCAGGTCCTGCATTTCGTCGATGAAGATGCCGAAGCAGTCTTCTCGTCCCGGCTTCTATCGCACGGGCCAGTTTTTGCCGTGTTGCCTTCCGTCCGTCCGGAGAGGGCTGGGCTTCTGTCAGCACACGAACCAGTCGTGCAGCTCTGCCTGAGCGGCGAAGTTGTTGAGTAGAACGGTCTTTCCCACACCCCGGAGCCCGGACAGGAGCATTCCCCGCTCGGCGGCTTGGCGCTTGGTCCTGACAATCAGGCGGTCAAACGCTTCTATTTCTGCTTCACGTCCCTCCAGCGCAGGGGGCTTGAGGCCTGAGCCGGGGGCGAAGGGGTTCATGTCGGAATCCACACGTGCAGTCGATAGATGAGTAGGGGTCAGTATAAGGAATTCTCTATATCGGTGAGTATTTTTTTATCGAATTAGAGATAGGCAGGCAGAGCGGCCAGGACAAGCTGGGCCCCGATCAAAAGGAGCGAGGACCCGTGCTGCGCGGCGACGTCATGCCGCAGGGACGCCGGGCCCGTACTTGCTCAGGAGGCCTCTTTCCGGAAAGGTAATAAGAGCACTTAGCAGTTCTGGAAAACCGGCAAAGGAGAAGACCATGCAGATCGATAAGTCCCAGATCCTCGAGTTCCTCAGGTCCAAGGGCGACAATGACAAGGCCGCACAAGCCGAAACCGAACTGCCGGACCAGGTCGACACCGACCAGCACGCCGGGTTGCTGTCCAAGCTCGGCATCAACCCCGCGGACCTGCTGGGCAAGCTTCCGGGCGGATTCGGCGACACACTCGGGGGACTCGGGCTTTAGCCTGACCAGCAGTGAGGGGCCGGGGCGCCGCCCATCGAGCCCGAGCGCTGTCGGTGATGACGCGTCGGACCGGCGCCGCGGGTACCCGGGCCATGAAGACCTCCCGGTCTTTGGATGTGCGTGGTAGCCACCAAACTTAAGAGGTCTTCACGTCCTGGCTCAGTACGGCTAGCGGCGGGTGTCGTCCGTGCGCTCGGTGTCGATTTGTTCCTTGCGGACTTCTTCGTTGACGGTTTCCTCATCGGTGACGGATTCCTTGTCCAGGCGGACCCGTTCGACGGGGACGGTTTCCTTCTCGACGACGGGGCGTTCCTCCTGCAGGGTCACTTCGTGTTCGCTCTCGGTGAGGTCCGGGCCGCTCAGGGCCTCGTCGCGGTTGGCGTCGGTGATCGGTTCGCGTTCGATCCGGACTTCCTCCCGGCTGACCGGGACGGTCTGGGTGACATTTTCGGTAGTGATGTACTTGCGCAGCCGCGCCCGCCCGGTAGCTTGTTTCTCGGTGCCGACGCGCAGGCGTTCCTCCGAGCGGGTCATCGCATCATCGGCAGTGCCACCCGAGGTGTCCCTGGCCATGGTCCCTGCCGCCGTGTCCCTGTCGGTGGCCATGGCATCGCTTCGGGTGCCGATGGTCTCATCGCGGGTGCCGGTCGTGGCGTCGGTGTAGGTGCGCTGGCCGCCGCCGAGTTGGTAATGCCGGTAGAGCCGGTCTTCCTCGGCCGGGTCCAGATGCCCGTCGGGATCAACGCCCGGGGCGTCTTGGATCTGGTCCTTGCTGTAGGCCACGACGAGGTCATCGCCCTGCATCCGGGCACCTTCCAGCGGCACGAAGGACTCCCGGGTGCCGAACAGGCCGGTCTTCACGGTGACCCATTTCGGCTGACCGGTGTCATCGTCGGCGTAGACCTGCCCGACGCCGCCGATCTTCTCCCCGTCGGTGCCCAGCACATCTCCCCTGCCGCCGAGAAGGGCATCGATATGTTCGTTGGTGATCATGATGACTCCTTAGAAATAGAATGGTGGATTCTGGATTGTGGGATGGCTTGTTCAATTTCAGCGTCGCCCATCAGGTCGCCCATTAGGTTGACCGGATCGTCAGCCTGCGATGGCCAGGAAGAGCACGGCCCAGGGACGGGATTCCATCACTCCCGCCGGGGACCTGATTGGCTCCTTCCCTGCTAGCCTCAGGCGTAGGGCGAAACCACGGATCCTCAATCGGGACAAAGCCGGATTCTCCTCCACCAGCGTAGGCACGCCACCCCCCTTAAAAGCAAGCATACTTATCAGTTTACCGGCGACTTGTACGGGCGTTTTGGACGCAGGCTCCAGGCACCCAGGCCAATAAGCCGGTGATCTGCAGGAGTCAGCCCATCCTGGACTGAGACTGGGCCGGGAGCCGAAGAAGGACTTCGGAGGCCCTTCGTGGCCGGTCCACGCGGCTGCTCCGGGGAAGCCCCGGCTACCAATTTGGGTGCGTGACCCGCCCTGTTACGGTCTGGGGCCCTGGCGGAAAGCCGGTGTTCACTCGCCGGGCCATTCTCCGGTCCAGCGCTCGAAGAGCCGCGCGCCGCCGCGGTCCAGGACCGCCTTAACCACGGCGAAGATAGCGCCTTGGATGGCGGCGGCGATAAGGATTTCTTTTAAGGCGTAGCCGGTGGAGAGGGATTTGGGGGCTTCATCCCGGTCCCCGGGGGCCGCGTGTTTCCATACCTGTTTAAAAACCTGGCCGGCGACGACGCCGCCGATCACGCCTGAGGCCAGCCCGACCGGCCGGTACAGGATTTTCGCTGGTTTGCTGGTGGGTTTGTGAGCCATGACATCCCTCGGGTGCAACAGGGGCCGGACACCGTGGGCACCTTCGCCCCGGTGACTTCCAAAACTACTCCAAACGCCCCAGCGGCATAACCCGTAGCCGGCTGATCATTTCCCGCCCCGTGACAGCGGCGCCCATCAGAGCTACATTCGACCTTATGCAGCACCAGCACTGGTAGGGCTAACGAATCGCACGGTGAGGAATACCGATGGATGACGCGGGAAAAGCCAACGCCTCCGATGACCGTCCGGTCGCGGAGCTGATCACCGAGCTGTCCCGGCAGACCTCGCGGCTGGTCCGTGACGAGTTGCGGCTTGCCCAGGCCGAGCTGAAGGAGAAGGGCCGGCACGCCGGGCGCGGGGCCGGTCTTTTCGGCGGCGCCGGGCTTCTGGCATTCTTTGGTGTCGCGGGCCTGATCACGACGGCGATTCTGGCCCTCTCCCTGGTCCTTCCCGCCTGGGTCAGTGCCCTGATCGTTTCCGTGGTGCTGCTGGTCGCCGCCGGGATCGCGGCGCTGATCGGCAGGAAGGAAGTCAAACAGGTGGGCCCGCCGGCGCCGGAAGCCGCCCTCGACAGTATCAAGCGTGACATTCAAGAGGTCAAGGAGCACAGACATCAATGAGCACCTCCGTCACCCCTCCCAACCCGGAACCGTCCAAGGACGCCGGGATCGAAGACATCAAGCATGACATCGAACAGACCCGCGAAGAGCTCGGCGAAACCGTCGAAGC
Source organism: Arthrobacter sp. ISL-72 (assembly GCF_018613755.1). Taxonomy (GTDB): domain Bacteria; phylum Actinomycetota; class Actinomycetes; order Actinomycetales; family Micrococcaceae; genus Arthrobacter. The sequence goes on along the minus strand of NZ_JAGGPP010000006.1, from coordinate 270,452 downwards.
CCTCACCGCGAAACTGGACGTCAAGGCACAGGCCAAGAAGAAAGCCGGCGCCCTGAAAAACCAGGCCACGAGCAGGCTCGCGTCGGGCAAGGAACAGGCCGCCGGGGCGGTGGCGTCCGGCCAGGCCCGGCTGGACCGTCTTGCCCGGCAGGCCAAAACCTACCGAGCGGAAAACCAGCAGCAGAGCCAGGCCCTGATTACCGGAGCATGCGCCGTCGCCGGGGCGCTTATCACCATCATCATCTGGCGCAGCCTGCGCGGGAGAACGGGCGCAAGCGAGGCGTTAACCCCCTGACTCAGCACCGATCGGAGGAACCGTCTCCAGCAGTTGCCCGTGATCTGTCACGGCCCCGCTGGATTCAAGAACAGGCGATCCCGCCCGTCAGGACGTCGTCACACCTCTACCAGCAGTGCTGCGCCCTGCCCCGCCAGCGGCCGTCGTCCAGAATACGGCCCAGCTTCTTCACGTCCAGATGGACCGGTTCCGCAGGCAGTACGCAGAGGTGCGGATGTGCATTCCGGTCAGCGGATCGCAGTCCGCCCCGGGACACCTCGACGCGGCGTCGACTGGGTGGGAAAATGGCCGTGATGTGAGGAGGCCTCGGGTATCTGAAAAGCGGGGCGGCGTCTGCGCTCATCGAACCTGGGCGTAAGCGGGTAGCGGCGTTCATCGTCGGCATGGTGATGACACTCCTGCTGAGTGCGTGCACGTATGAGACGCCGAATGCGAATCACTCGGCCCCCGGTTCATCCCTCCCTCGCCGCAGTCTTCGGGACTCATATCATCCGCTCCACCGCGCCAGGCGTGGGGCCCTGATGTGCAGTACTACACGAATGCAGGAATCCCGTACGCGGGGGAAAGCAGATGGCCGTCGCCTCTTCGAGTCGCGTCGTTCACGGAGGCTGAGACGGGTGTCGTGTACGTCGACGCCGACACGTCGAAAATCGTTTGGCAGAGCTGGGAGCACGATACGAAGGAGATCGGGCAGCAGCCATGGCGGGAGCCCAACGCCACCAAGGTGGGCAGGTACTGGGGTGAGTTCCGCGACATAGTGGGAAACCCGAGCCACGACGTCGTCTCGTGGGTCGAGACGACGGACGGGCACCGGGGAGACATCGTCGTGGTGCAACCAAGCACAGGCGAAGTGCTCGCCCGCGCACGCATTCAGGTTTCACCGGAGCGCACCGTGGTCCTCGCCGCCGTGGACGACGTCACCGTTTATTACGCAACCGCCATGGACTTGGCGGGTAGTAGCGCAAGTGAAGAGGTCTGGGTATGGCGGTGGGCCGCCGACGAAGATCCGCGTCCCGCACAGCGCGGCGCAGGCGTGCTCGATGTCAGCGAAGACATCTGGGCAGTGGGGGCGGCGCCTGACCGGATCGCCTTCGAGGCCGCTGACGGCTCCGTTCTGTCATCGGTCGACTCCTCATACGGGGACCGCACCTATTTCGGCGGTGGATTAAGCCCGGGTGGCCTGTTCTGGTATGTGCCGGCACATGGACTGATCCTCGAGACGGCCACAGGCAAAGAGGTCAACCCGGGCGTGGCTTCGGGGGGCGCTACGGCTGGACAGGCCCAGAGGAACTGAATTATGTTGCAGGGCGCTGGCTAGGCTCCCAGAACTGGCAGGCCTGTGGATCGCCCTGCCGATTCGTGGCCACCGAAACGAACAGCATCCAAAACGATGGTGGCTCATGAGCGTCCTGTTCAGGGGCCGTCAGGTAAAAGGGTTTGTCCCGGAAGAGAGGAACCGATGCAGTTCAACTACGAGTTGAAGGACTCCTACACGGAGGTCAAAGGCTCGGGTCGACTGAATATGATGGCCGCCCCAAAGCTGCGCGAAGTGGTAGCCGAAGTGGTGGCCCCCGGCTCAAACAGGGTGGTAGTCAACCTCGAGGAGACGATGTTCATAGATTCCTCCGGGCTCGGCGCCCTCATCGGCTGCCCCAAGGCCGCCCGCCAGGCCGGCGGCGACCTTCGTATTTCCGGCGTGCAACCCCAGGTCAGGATGGTCCTTGAGCTGACCAACATGGGCTGGGTGCTCACGCCCTACCCCACCGCGGAAGCAGCGTTTGGCCATGACTGAGATGCTGGACCGTCGCCACTACCGGGGTGCGTCCGTCCCGGAAGCCATCGAGGCCGTACACACAGAACTGGACTCGCTGTGGGAGGACGCTGGCTTCGTCCCCGAGATGGACCGCATGACAATCACAACGGCAGTGATCGAAGCGGCCTCCAACATCGGACAGCACACCGAACCCGTCGGCGAAGTTCCCGTAGAGCTGGGCGTAGAGACTAGTGTATGGCCCACCCGCCTAGTGGCCCGCGTGAGCGCCTTCAACGCCAAGGAACCCTTCGCCTCCCCGCCCGGGCTAAGCGTGTCCGACGACGACTCCGAGTCAGGCCGTGGCCTTGCCCTGATCGAGGCCCTGGTCACCACAGTGACGTTTTGAGCGTCAGGCTGCAACAAACACCTGGATCTTGATCCGAAATTCGACGCCGATGTCCTAAGGAACCGCGGTATGGAACCGTGCCCAAAGGGAAACGCTCGAGCCCATCATCGCGTCGCCCGGGAGTTGTGCAGACGACTTCGGAAATTCCGTCCAGACGACGTTCTAATAAGCGGAATGCCGCGTCACATGGGCGTCCCGTAAGTTATCCCACAACTCCCGTCACGAGCACCTGTCACAGGGGCAGCTTTTCGGTATGGTGCGGGCATGGATATTGGGTATGACTGTAACCGAGAATGGCGGGTTTTTTCACGGTTCAGAATGGCGGTTTAGGTGTCGCGTATGCCGGAACGCTGAACGGGACCGATTCGCTGCAGCGTGGGTCCGGATAAGGATCGGCAAGCGGACACTCTCTCAGTCTCCTCGTTTGCCGGGGTAGGCACCCCGCGTGAGGCGGCCCCAAACCGGAGATCGCAGACTCTAAGTCTCCCCTGGCCCCGGAAGCGCACGGGGCGGAACTCCGCCTCCGGTAGCCGGTCAAGGAACCGGGCTGTACGGGCGTGCGCGGCGAGAACCAGTTTGATGGTGCCGGCGGGATGGGCGGCCATCCACACGGACAGCAATGTCACAACGGAGAACAGCAGCATGGTCAGCAACCCAAACACGCCCTCGGGCCAGGGCGGCGCGGCACCGGGCAGACCGGCAGTGAACCTGGCGACGGCCGCCACCACGCCTGCAAAGAAGCCCGCCACGCCGATCAGCACCGCCGACAGCCAAGGCACGAGGGGCAGCAGCGCCACGGCAGCCGTGCCTAGGATGGTCACGGGCGCTACGAGCGGGGCAACGAGGACGTTGGCCAGCAGCGAGTAGGTGGAGAACTGTGGCTGCAGCACCACGATGACAGGACCGCACAGCAGCTGGGCTGACAGGGGAACGGCAACAGCTGCCGCCAGCCAGCGTGGCACGCTCGAGGGAAACCAAGCCATTACGGACCGGCCCAGCACAATAATCCCCAGCGTGGCGAGGACCGAGAGCAGGAACCCGAAGCTGACGCCCAGTTCCGGCTCGGCGAGCAGCAGGGCGATCACGGCCAGGCAAAGGAAACTTAATCCGCGGCCTGACCGGCCGCCTGCCAGGGACGCGACAGCAACCGCGCCCATCAGCGATGCCCTGAGGACGCTGGCGTCCGGCCCAACCATGAGGACGAACAAGCCGAGGCCGGCGAGGGCGACGGCTGCGGCCGGAAACCTGGCCAGGCGCAGCGAGCGGGCGGCAAGCAACAGTGCACCTAGGATTAGGCTGCAGTTCGCGCCGCTCACTGCCGTCAAGTGGGTCATCCCGACGGTCTTCATGGCAGCCTCCAGCTGTTCATCGAGGAGGCTGGTGTCCCCCGTGACCATACCCGGAAGCAGTCCGCGGGCGTCACCGCCGATCCAGTCTGCCGCGGCAGCAAATTCCCTGCGCAGGGAACCGGGCCCCTCCAGCCAAGGTGACGGCACGACAGTGGTTGCCGGACCCGTGGACGCCGAGAGGATCGCCGCATGTGCCTGGCCTTCTTCCGCCGGCCTCATCTTCCCGGTGGTACGGATCCGCTGCCCGGGAACCACGTGCCCCCAGTCCCCGCCGCCCAGTATCAGCAGCTGGGCGTCGGCCCTGATCAGGGCGCCGTTGGCGATGATCTCAGACGCAGTGGCCGGGACCGCCCAACGGTCTGCCCCGGAACGGCCCGGAGCTTTGAGCTGGCGCGGTGGACCGGAGACCTCACCCTGAACCACCACGGCGGAACGAGCCGTTACCGCGTCTGCCACGGGCCCGTCGTGCTTCTGTGACGCAGCCACCGCGGAGTGCGACGCGACGGCGGCGGCCAGCAGCAAAGCAATCGTTAGTGTCGTCAGGAAGGTGCGGTGCACTTGTCTACCTGGTGGCGTGTGGAACCTGCGACGGCGGCCCGCAGCAACCAGCGCCGCTGCCCCTAGGAGCAGGGCCCCGATCAAGACACCCAGTGCCGGCAACGGCAGCCAGACGCCTGCAACAGCAGCCGCCCAGGCGAGGAGGGCAGAGGGTGCCAGCCGCAGGTCGGTCCGGCGGCTGGGCCTGTCCCCGGCTGCGGTGGTAGCGGCTTTCCGCGCTCCCTGTGCACTCTCGGCCTGATCCGGAAGGAGGAGTGCCGCCAGGAAGCCCATCAGGCCGGCGGCTGTTTGCGGCACGAAGCTCCTGATCCCGGCCGAGCGGGCAGCCGATGGGGCGGGCCGCGCGGGCCTGGAGTCCCCCGGTCCAGCCGGAGGCAGGCCGTGGGAGTCCCCGCTTACAGCGGCGTCGACAAAACGCTGCCAGCGGCTGCCCATCTCAGGAAACCCGCACGAGTGGCAGCAGCGTCTCCAGCATCTTGGGGCCCACGCCGTCCACGGCGTCGAGTTCCTCAACAGTGCTGAACCGTCCATGCTCCTTCCGCCAGTCCACGATGCGCTGGGCCAGGACGGGACCCACTCGCGGCAGTACCCCCAGTTCCTCCGCTGTGGCTGAATTAAGGTCGACGGTGCCGCCCGGTCCGGCACCGTCTGGTCCGCCGCCTTGTCCGGCACCGCCCGAACCGCCTGCACCGTCGACAGGTTCCGCGCCGGGGCCATCCACAGGCTCGCCAAGCTGCGGAACGTGGATCTTCTGGCCGTCGGCGAGGACCGCGGCAAGGTTCAGCCGGTTCAGGTCCGCCCCGGGAGCGCCTCCACCCGCCGCGCCGATCGCCTCATGGATCCGGCTGCCTTCCGGCAGCTCCACAACGCCGGCCTTGTTCACCGCCCCCGCCACGTGGACCACGATCTTCGCGCCGGATGCAGCGCCCGGGGCCTGCCCGCCCGACGAGGAGGAACCGTCCTCTTCCACCCTTCCGCTGGCCTCCGGAGTGCTGACATCGCTTAGCGGGACCACGTGCGGACGGCTGCTGGCGACGTCCCACCAGAACCAGCCGCCCAGCAGAAGACTCAGCATGCCCAGCAGTACCGCGACCCGAACCCCGGTACGCCACCTGAGCTTCGTGGGTCCGTGCATCCCGCCACCCGCGAATGCCTCGGCCGATCCCCCTGCCCGTTGCGCCGCGCCGTCGTCGTTAGGCCCGCCGTCGTACTTTGACCCGCCGTCGTACATGAACGGCTCCCGGCCGGCAGCTCCGGTGCCCTGCGCCAAAAGGCCCGGCAGGTTTACGTTGCCGTTCACCGGATCGTCACCCGCTTGGCCGTTTCCCGAATCTCCCAGGGAGGCCGTCAGGCGCCGCCGTGCGCTGGTGGCTCCGGCGGGCCTGCGCGCTTCGGCGTTCCGGCGTGACATACCCCCACGCTAGGAGAACCAACGGAGAACAGACAGGCGGAGTCGCCGTATGTGGAAAGCCGGAGCACGCTGGCTATCTGCAGCGCCCGCAGTCTGCAGTGGCAGGCTATTTCTGGTAGGTGATGTAGGCCTCGTACTGGACGCGCCAGCTCTCCGGGGCTTTGGGGTCGGGAACTGTCGTGGTGAGGAACTGGACGTGCGTCACCTGGCCCTTGAGATACTTCAACCACTGCGTCACTTCTTCCGACACGTCCTTGTCGAACTGTGCAACGTGGTGGACCTGCATTGACATGGGAGCCTCCTTGGTCGGTGGGGAGACTGTACTACCAGCACGGCCCGGTAACCAGTGGTCCCTGCCCTGCGCCCGGCAGCCGGTTCAGCTGCCTGCCGGCGCCGCATCCGTCCGCGGAGTGCTGCTCTCGCCCACGATCACTGCAAGCACCCCGAGTCCGGCGTGTGCGGCGAGCACCGCCGGCAGCGAACTGATCTGCGCCGCGGGCACCTCCGGGAGCGAGGCCGACAGCCGGGCGGCGAGTTCCGCTGCTTCGCCGGGGTTGCCGAAGTGGTGGACCGCCAGCCGTGCCTGCCCGGCCGGCCGCGCGCCGGCGTCGGAGACGACGATTTCCTCAAGGCGCGCGACGGCCCTTGCCGCTGACCTGACCTTTTCCAGCGGAACGATCTTCCCGCCATCCACCGCAAGGATCGGCTTGATGGCGAACATGGTTCCCCACATCGAGGCAGCCGCCCCAATGCGGCCGCCGCGGCGCAGCTGCTCCAGGCTGGGAACGTAAAAGTACACTTTGGTGCGTGCCAGCCGCTCTTCGGCGAAGGCGCGCACTTCCGCAGCCCCGCGCCCGTCCGCGGCGGCCACAACGGCGCTTTGCACTGCCATGCCCAGGGCCATGCCCACGGATTTGGAATCGACCACTTCCACGGGGATGCCCACGCGGGATGCCGCCAGCCGGGCGGCGTCGGCCGTGCCGGAAAGGGCTCCTGAGATATGCAGGGACACCACCGCTTCGAACCCGTGCCGCAGGGCAGCGAGGTACGCCTGCTCGAACTGGCCGGGCGAGGGCCGGGACGTCTTCACCGCCAGCCCGGTGGCCAATGCCACGGCGATGGTGTCAGTGATGTCGTCTTCGCCCTCGCCGTAGATCTCCTCGCCCACCATCACGGGCATGGGAACCACTGTCAGCCGGCCGTCCGCGGCGAAGTCCTTCACCCAGTCAGCGGGCAGGGCGGCGGCGGAGTCGGTGACCACCGCGGTGCGGACGACGGCGGACGGCGCCGTGGCCTCCACGGCAGCACCGGATGCAGCTCCCGTTCGGGAAGACTGCCGCAGGCGCTCGAGCTGCTCCCTCAGCCATGGCCAGCCGGCCGGCTCCCGGTCGTTCACGGCGTCCCCCTGGTGTCCGGTCAAGCGTCAAGCCGGCCGCCGGTGTGGCCGGCGGCCGGTGTCCCTGCTAGGCCGGGACGATGTTGACCAGTTTAGGGGCACGCACGATGACCGTGCGGATGCCGCGTCCGTCGAGGGCCCGCTGGACGTTCTCCGAAGCGAGTGCCAGTTCGCGCAGCTCGTCCTCGCCAATCTCCGGAGAGACTTCGAGGCGGTCGCGGACCTTGCCCTGGACCTGGACCACGGCGGTCACGGTTTCCTGCACCAGCAGCGCTTCGTCATGCGCCGGCCACCCGGCGTTCGCCACCGACGCGGGATGCCCCAGGACGTTCCACATGTCCTCGGCCGTGTAGGGCGCGAAGAGGCTCAGGATGACGGCAATGGCTTCCGCCGCTTCACGCACGGCGGGATCAGCGGCGCCGGGGCCGGCGGCTGCGTCGATAGTTTTGCGGGTTGCGTTGACCAGCTCCATCAGCTTGGCGACCACCACGTTGAACTTGTTGTTGTCCAGCAGCGCCGCGGCGTCGGCAATGGTGCGGTGCGTGACGGACCGGAGCGCACGGTCGCCCGCTGCGGCGTCCGCGCCGGGAGCGCTGGTGACGTCCTGCGCCAGCCGCCAGGCACGGGCCAGGAACTTCGCGGAGCCCGACGGCGAAACGTCCGCCCAGTCGACATCGTCTTCCGGCGGGGAGGCGAAGATCATGGTGAGCCGAACGGCGTCGACGCCGTATTTGTCCAGCTGCTCACCGAGGTCAACACCATTGCCCAAGGACTTGCTCATGGCTTTGCCGCCGTTGAGCACCTGGCCCTGGTTAAGCAGGGCGCTGAACGGCTCGTCGGCGTCGATCATGCCCAGGTCGTGGATGACCTTGGTGAAGAACCGTGCGTACAGCAGGTGCAGGATGGCGTGCTCCACGCCGCCCACGTACTGCCCCACAGGCATCCACTCGTTGATCTTCGCCGGGTCGAAGGGACCCTCGGTGAACTGCGGCGAGACGAACCGCAGGAAGTACCAGGACGAATCAACGAACGTGTCCATGGTGTCGGTGTCGCGCTTGGCGGGCCCGTGGCAGTTGGGGCACTCCACGTTGACCCAGGCTTCGGCGGCGGCCAGCGGGGACGTGCCCTTCGGGGACAGGTCTTCACCGCGCAGGTCGGCCGGCAGAGTGACCGGCAGCTGCTCGTCGGGAACGGGAACCTCGCCACAGGCCGGGCAGTGGATGATCGGGATGGGCGTGCCCCAGAACCGCTGGCGGCTGAGCAGCCAGTCGCGGAGGCGGAAGTTGACGAACTTTTCGCCTGTGCCCTGCTTCTCCAGCATGGAAATGGCGGCCGGGATCGCCTCGGCCTTCGGCAGGCCGTTCAGGGCGCCGGAGTTGATCAGGGTGCCCTCCCCCGCCGTCGCCTTGCCGGAAACCGCGGGATCATCCTCGCCGGTATCCAGCACCGCACGGACCGGCAGGTCGAAGGTCCTGGCGAAGTCGAGGTCGCGCTGGTCATGCGCCGGGACGGCCATGATGGCGCCGGTGCCGTAGTCAGCCAGCACGTAGTCCGCTGCCCAGACCGGCAGCTTTTCGCCGTTCAGCGGGTTGACGGCGTAGCGGCCGGTGAAGACACCGGTCTTTTCCCGCTCCGTGGACTGACGTTCGATTTCGGTCAGTGCCTTGACCTGTTCGCGGTACGCGTCCAGGGCAGCGGCGTGCTCGTCGGTCACCAGTTCGACGGCCAGCGGGGCATCGGCTGCGACGACGAAGAAGGTAGCGCCGTACAGGGTGTCCGGGCGGGTGGTGAAGACGGTGACGTCCTTGGCGGGCTTGCCGCCATCGGCCTCGATGACGAAGTTGACGTGGGCGCCTTCGGACCGGCCGATCCAGTTCTTCTGCATGGCCAGGACGCGTTCGGGCCAGCGGCCGCGCAGTTCGTCCATGTCATCCAGCAGCCGGTCGGCGTACTCGGTGATCTTGAAGTACCACTGGTTCAGGGACTTCTTGGTGACGGCGGTGCCGCAGCGTTCGCAGGCCCCGTTGACCACCTGCTCGTTGGCCAGCACCGTCTGGTCCTTGGGGCACCAGTTGACCGGGGAATCCTTGCGGTACGCCAGGCCGCGCTCGTAGAAGCGCTTAAAGAGCCACTGGGTCCAGCGGTAGTACCCCGGGTCCGAGGTGTGCAGGCGCCGCGACCAGTCGGCGGAGATCGCGTATCGCTTGAAGGACGCCGCCTGGGTATCGATGTTCGCGTAGGTCCACTCGCTCGGGTGCGCGTTGCGCTTGATGGCGGCGTTCTCCGCGGGCAGGCCGAAGGAGTCCCAGCCGATCGGGTGCAGGACGTCGTAGCCCTTCTGCCGAAGGTAACGCGCGACGACGTCGCCCATGGCAAACGCTTCCGCGTGGCCCATGTGCAGGTCGCCCGAGGGGTAGGGGAACATGTCGAGCACGTAGCGGCGCTCACGCGAGCCGTCGTCGTTGGGGGTGAACACCTTGAGGTCTTCCCACACCTGCGGCCACTTGGCCTCCATCGCGGCGAAACTGTAGGTTCCCTCCTCGGGCCCATCCGTCGCGACTGCTGCTGTTCCGGTCTCTGTCTCCGGCTGAACGCTCACTGCTGCCCTCTTCTGTTCTGTACCGCTTTTCGTACGGCCCGGGCGTTGCTGTTCCGCCCCGGCCCCCTAATCCCCTGCTGCCGGCCCCGGAGGGCTCCAGACACACAAAAGCCCCTCGACATGGAGGGGCGGCCGCGCGGTAATCCGAGTTGGTTCCGGGATACCGGGCGGCTAGCTAAGCAGAAGGATCGCACGCATAGAACTACTTTAGCGCACGCGCACCACCGGCTGAACGTAAGTCGCCACGGGCGGCTAAATAGCTGACGGATGAGTTGATGGGCAGCCGCACCTCGCCCGGGTGTGGTGGGCAGGTGCGGCTGCCATCATCGACAGGTCAGGCTACCTCACGTCCTCGTCGACCCAGTCCATGGACTTCGTGACGGCCTTCCGCCAGAGGCGCAGCTGACGGTCCTGCTCAGCCTGGTCCAGCTGCGGCTCCCAGCGCTTGTCCTCGGACCAGTTGGCCGAGCACTCCCCCAGGTCCTTCCAGAACCCGACGGCCAGGCCGGCGGCGTAGGCAGCACCGAGGGCAGTGGTCTCCACAACCTTCGGGCGGATCACCGGAACACCAAGGATGTCTGCCTGGAACTGCATCAGTGCGTCATTGGCGACCATGCCGCCGTCGACCTTCAACTCCGTCAGCGGAACGCCGGAGTCGGCGTTGACGGCGTCAAGCACCTCTCGGGTCTGGAAAGCGGTGGCTTCCAGCGCCGCGCGGGCAATGTGGTTCTTGTTCACGAACCGGGTCAGGCCCACAATTGCGCCGCGGGCATCGGAGCGCCAGTACGGCGCGAACAATCCCGAGAACGCGGGCACGATGTAGACGCCGCCGTTGTCCTTGACCGCCGCCGCGAGCGTCTCCACCTCCGGGGCGCTGCTGATCATGCCGAGGTTGTCCCGCAGCCACTGGATGAGGGATCCGGTGACCGCGATGGATCCCTCCAGCGCATAGTGCGTGGCCTCATCCCCCAGCTTGTAGCCGACGGTGGTGAGGAGCCCGTTCTTCGAGTGGACGATTTCCTCGCCGGTGTTGAAGATCAGGAAGCAGCCCGTTCCGTAGGTGTTCTTGGCTTCCCCGGCCTCGAACGCCGCCTGGCCGAACGTGGCCGCCTGCTGGTCTCCGAGGATGCCCGAAACCGGCGTTTCCCGCAGCAGCTGCGAGGTGTGGACGGTGCCGTAGACCTCGGAGGAGGACCTGATGGCGGGCATCATGGAGGCCGGGACCCCGAAGGCGTCCAGGATGTCCTGGTCCCAGGACAGAGTCTCCAGGTCCATGAACATGGTGCGGGAGGCGTTGGTGACGTCGGTGACGTGGACGCCGCCGTCCACCCCGCCGGTGAGGTTCCACAGCACCCAGCAGTCGGTGTTGCCGAAGACCAGGTCACCGGCTTCCGCTTTGGCGCGTGCACCCTCCACGTTGTCCAGGATCCATTTGATCTTGGTGCCGGAGAAGTAGGTGGCCAGCGGGAGGCCCACCTTCTGCTTGAAACGCTCCGGGCCGCCGTCCCTGGCCAGTTCATCCACGATGCTCTGGGTCCGGGTGTCCTGCCAGACGATGGCGTTGTAGATGGCCTTGCCCGTGGTCTTGTCCCAGACGACGGCTGTTTCGCGCTGGTTGGTGATGCCGACGGCGGCAATGTCGTGACGGGTCAGGTTCGCCTTGGACAGGGCAGAGGCAATGACTTCCCGGGTGTTGTCCCAGATTTCGGCGGGGTCGTGCTCCACCCAGCCGGCCTGCGGGAAGATCTGCTCGTGTTCCATCTGGCCTGAGGAGACGATGCTGCCGCTGTGGTCGAAGACGATCGCCCGCGTGCTGGTGGTGCCCTGGTCGATGGCGATTACGTACTGGTTCATGTTGACGTCCTTGTCTGTTGTCTCTTGTGTGGGTGTCTGAGTGTTTGCTGAGGTGACGGGCGGCCGGGATCAGGAGGCGGCGTTGGCAATGATCGGCACCACTGCTGCAACAGCGCCGGCCAGGGTTCCGCCAACCAGCGGGCCGACAACCGGGACCCAGGAGTAGCTCCAGTCGCTGGAGCCCTTGCCCTTGATGGGGAGCAGTGCGTGGGCGATGCGGGGGCCGAGGTCACGGGCAGGGTTGATGGCGTAGCCGGTAGGCCCGCCGAGCGATACGCCGATGCCGACAACCAGCAGGGCCACCGCGAGCGGGCCCAGGCCGGAAGGGGTGCCGCCGAACGTCAGGATGACGAAGACCAGCACGAACGTGCCGATGATCTCGGTGATCAGGTTCCACGGCGTGGAGCGGATGGCAGGACCGGTGGAAAAGACAGCCAGCTTGCTGGCAGGTTCCGGTTCGACATCAAAGTGCTGCTTGTGGGCCAGCCACATCACGACGGCGCCCAGGAACGCGCCGAGGAATTCGCCGCCGAAGTAGGTGAGCGTGGACGCGAAATCGACACTCACGCCGGGAGCATATTCCGTCTTGCCGTTGACCAGCAGGCCCAGGGTGACGGCGGGGTTCAAATGTGCGCCCGACTGGGCGGCCACATAGACACCGGAGAAGACCGCGATGCCCCATCCCCACGTGACCATCAGGAATCCGCCGTTGTTGCCCTTGGTGCCTTTGAGCGCGACGTTGGCCACAACGCCGCAACCCAGCAGGGTCAGCATTGCGGTTCCGAATACTTCGGAAAGAAAAACAATTCCAAGAGACATCTTTGACTCCTCTATTTTCTGTTTTCGGCCCTTCGCGAATTTGAAGGGCCGTGGGGCCGGCACCTATGGTGCGATGCCGGTCGGCTGCTGCGCCGGCTGCTCCTTGGCAAACCGCGCAGCCCTTGCGCCCGGGCTCCCGCCGGGGCACACAAGCCTTTTACGCGACCAGGCTGTGGACCTGGACGCGGTGGAAGCGCTCCAGCACCTCCTGCGCGTAGTGGATTTCGGCGGCCTTGGCGGCGGCGTTCCAGCCCAGCGGACCGGCAAGCACATCCGCCGCCTCATTAAGGAGTTCACCGGTCACCAGGCCGCGGAAGGCCAGTGATGTGCGGCGGATGAGGACGTCGACAAGGTGCCCGACCTGCTCCCTTTGCGCCATGAATTCAAGCTCGCGGACACTGAGTTCGCGGGTGGAACGCAGCAGCCTGTCCGGGCCTGCGTCGAGGAAGCCAAGAACCTCTTCGGCGCGGGTTCCGTAGCGGGTCAGCAGACCGGAGATCCGGTCGGCGTCGCGGCCGGCGGACATGTGCGCCTTGATCCACTGCTCAACGCCGGCCTGGCTGTCCGGGAAACCGGCGCCGCCGCCGATGGCGAGTTTCGCCGTCGAGACTTTCCGCTCCAGGCCCAGTTCCTTGAGCACATCGTTTGTCAGGTGTTCGGCCAGCGCCCGGAAAGTGGTCCATTTGCCGCCCACCAGGCTGAGTACGACGGCGGCGCTGCCGGCTCCCGTTCCCGGGCCGCCGGCCGCCGCGGGACGGCGCTCAATCCGGTAATCCCGGCTGACGAAGCCCGGCTGCGTCGCGTCATGCTTCGGCAGCGGCCGCACCCCGGAGAAGGTGTACACAATTTGGTCCCGGTTGACGGCGATCTGCGGGAAGACGTGGCCGATCAGGTCGAAGAAGTAGTCAATCTCGGCGTCCGTGCAGACGGCGTCCTCGGCCATGTCCGCCTCTACGTCCGTGGTGCCCACCAGGACGCGGTCACCCATCGGATAGATGAGGACGATCCGTCCGTCAGTGTGTTCAAAAAAGATTTCACGGCCGCTGCAGGCTTTGAGGAGCTCCGGGTGGTCCAGCACGACGTGCGAGCCTTTGGTGCCGCCCATGAAAGCGGACGCGGCCCCCATGGCCCGGTTGGTCAGGTCCACCCAAGCGCCGGTGGTGTTGACGATGACGTCAGCGGTGAAGTCGAACACCTCGCCGGTGAGTTCATCGCGTAGCTGGACGGTGCTGCCGCCGGTTGCGCTGCCTGCACCTTCGCCCATCGATACCAGCGAAAGGTAGTTGCTGGCCCGCGCATCGCTGGGGCCGCTCATTCCGGCCTTCTCGCCGTCCTGCAGCACATCCAGGGTGAGCCGCTCGGGGTTATGGACCGAGGCGTCGAAGTAGGTGGCTGCGTATTTGATGCCTGGGTGCAGCCGCGGAAGCTCGGCGAGGGCGCGCTTCCGGCCGCGGAACTGGTGGCGCGGCACCGTGCCGCCGTCACGGGAGAAGAAATCGTACATGCTCAGGCCCAGCTTGATCAGGAAAGCACCGCGTTCCTTCGGCTTGCCCTGCTGCTTGTGGGTCAGGAACCGCAGCGGCGCGGAAAGGACACCCGAGAAGGTGCTGAAGATGGGGATAGTGGTCTGGAGCGGTTTGACGTAGTGGGGGGCGATGCGCAGTAGCCGGTTGCGTTCGACGACGGACTCCTGGACCAGGCGGAACTCACCGTTCTCCAGGTACCGGATTCCACCGTGGATCATGTGCGACGATGCACCGCTGGCACCCTGGCAGTAGTCACCCCGTTCGACCAGCGTCACATCCACACCCTGCAGTGCCAGATCCCGGAATGTGCCTACTCCGTTGATGCCGCCGCCAATGATCAGGACCTGGGCGCGGGGCCGCTGGCGCAGCCTCTGTACCGAATCACGCTGAAGGCTATGGGTCGGATGGCGGGATGAATCGTGGGTTCCCAAATCTGCTCCCTTGGGGGTTGGTCCTGTGCGGCGCGCATCACAGCGCGGCGCCGTTCATCACTATTGTTTGGAGTAATGGAAAATGGAGTCAAGCACTATGCACAAACGTGCAGAACGGAAGAAGAATGCCGCGCTCACGCCACTCAGAAGCCCTCAGGGCTGCACAACTGTATTACCTGCAGGACCTCACCATGGACGCCATAGCCAGGGAGCTGCGGACCTCAAGATCCACGGTTTCCCGGCTTCTTTCGGCTGCCCGGGAGAGCGGGCTGGTGCAGATCCAGATCCGCAATCCGCTCGATACCGGGCCCGAACTCGAACACATGATCCGCGCCCAATACAGGGTGGATGTCCACGTCGTACCGGTCGTGGACACCCTCAATGAAGCGGAAACCCTTGACAGAGTGGCCATGCAGGCTGCACGCACCATCGGACCCCTGGTTGACTCCAACGCCATCATTGGCGTCGCCTGGGGATCCACGCTCAGCGCCGTCAGCCGGCACCTCACCCGCAAGATCACCCACGACAGCGTGATCGTCCAGCTCAACGGCGCGGGAAACATGCAGACCACGGGCATCACTTACGCCAGCGACATCATGCGCCGGTTCGGCAGTGCGTACGGTGCGCGTGTTGAGCAGTTTCCGGTTCCGGCTTTCTTCGACCATGCGGCCACCAAAACGGCCATGTGGAATGAACGCAGCGTCCAGCGGATCCTCGAACTCCAGTCCCGCATGAGCATTGCGATCTTCGGCGTCGGGTCGGTGGACGCCGACTATCCCAGCCATGTCTATGCCGGCGGCTACCTCGACGAAAACGACCTGAGCATTTTGGCCAGCTCGGATGTGGTGGGCGACGTCGCCACAGTGTTCTTCCGCGGCGACGGTTCCTCGGACGGCATCACACTCAACGAAAGATCCACGGGTCCGGCCCTGGCACAGCTGCGGCTGGTCCGCCGCAGGATCTGTGTGGTGTCCGGGGCCTCCAAGATCAACGGACTGCGCGGCGCGCTCGCCGCGGGACTGGCCACGGACCTCATCCTGGATGAGGCCACCGCGCGCCGGCTGGTCGATTTCGACGGGCTCTCCTGAAGCCCGCCGCAACCGCCCTGCCGGCCTGCACTCGGCCTCCCGCTCCGGCCTGTCCCCGAAGAGGGGACGGGGCAGAGTCGGTAGAGTCAGTGCTATGAAAACCTCGCCCCGGCTTAGCCTCAACAACGGTGTGCTGATCGACCAGCTGGGCTTCGGGCTCTACAAGGTTCCTCCGGCCGACGCAGCCGGCCTTGTGACCATGGCCCTTGAAGCCGGCTACCGGCACTTCGACACGGCGGCGATGTACGGAAACGAAACCGGGGTGGGAAAGGCCATCGGCGCGTTGTCCGGCTATGCGGGCGGCGGACCCGGCGGCGGTTCCGGCGAAGCAGCCCCGCCGCTTTCCCGCGAAGACCTCTTCGTCACCACCAAAGTGTGGAACGACGACCACGGCTACGATGCCACCATGCGGGCCTTCGCCACGTCCATGTCCAATCTGGGCATGGAATACATTGACCTGTACCTCATCCACTGGCCCTGTGCCAGGCGCGGGCTCTTCACCGAAAGCTACCGGGCCATGGAAACCCTCTACCGCGAGGGCAGGATCCGCGCCATCGGCGTGTCGAATTTCCAGCCCGCCCACCTCGAACGCCTGCTGGACGGCGCCGAAGTGGTCCCGGCCGTGAACCAGGTGGAACTCCACCCCTGGCTTCAGCAGGACGAGCTCCGGGAGATGCACGCCCGGCTTGGCATCCGCACCGAGGCCTGGAGCCCGCTGGGCCGGGGCCACGTGCTGGAGGATCCGGTGGTACTGGCGCTCGCTGCCGAGCACCACCGGACCGCCGCCCAGATCATCCTGAGATGGCACCTGCAGCTGGGCAACATCGTCATCCCGAAGGCGAGCTCCTACGCCCGCCTCCGGCAGAACCTGGACGTCTTCGGCTTCACATTGAGCGACACAGATATGGCCGCCCTGGCCTCCCTCGAGCGCGGCCGCCGCACCGGATCCCACCCGGACCACGTCAATTAGGAATCAACCCATGGAACAAGTTGTTACGGGGCCCGCGCAGGCTCCGCCTCTCTTCAGCGGGCAGCTCGACGCCAGGACACGGGCCGGCAACGTGGACCTGCAGGGCTGCAACGTGGACTACTGGGTCTACGAGCCGGTGCGGGTCACGGCTGAGACCAGGACCATCCTGGTGGTCCACGGCTTCCGCGGCGACCACCACGGCCTGCTCCGGGTGGCCGACCAGCTGCCCGAAATGCGGCTCATCATGCCCGACCTCCCCGGCTTCGGCAGCTCCGATGCCTTTGCGGGCAGTGAGCACAGCGTCACGCGCTACGGGCAGTTCATCAGCGACTTCATGGCGGCCTTGGGACTGGGCCCCGAAACCGTCCTGCTGGGGCATTCCTTCGGATCCATCATTGTCAGCCACTTCGTAGCGGCCAACCCCGGCGCCGTCTTCCCGCTCATCCTGATCAACCCCATCGCCGCGCCGGCGCTCGAGGGCCCCAAGGGCATCATGACGAAACTGGCCATCCTCTACTACGAAGCCGCCGCCCGGCTCCCCCGGGCCCTGGGGCTTTCCCTGCTTCGCAGCCGGCTCATTGTCAGGGTCATGAGCATGGCCATGGCCAAGACCCGGGACAAGCAGCTGCTGCGTTTCATCCACGGTCAGCACAACGCCTATTTCTCCGCCTTCGCCAACCGGGACAGCCTGCTGGCGTCCTTCAAGGCTTCCGTCGGCAGCAACGTTTCCGAAGTGGCCCGGGACCTGGCCCTGCCGGTGCTGCTGATTGCCGGGGAGAAGGACGAGATCGCGATGCTCCCGGACCAGCACAAACTGGCGGCACTGCTGCCGGACGGCACGCTCGAGGTCATTCCCGGCGTCGGGCACCTGATCCATTACGAGACCCCCGAACTGGCAGCCGATTTCATCAGACGCTTCCTGAAGGACCATCCCGCGTGAAAATCATTATCGACGCCCGCTTCACCCGCCTGGACCACCACGACGGCATCAGCAGGTACGGTGCCAGCCTTATCGCCGCCACGGCCAAGATCGCCGACGTGTCGATGCTCATCAGCGACCCCCGGCAGCTGGCCCTTCTCCCGGATGTGCCCTACACGCTCATCAACAGCCCGCTCTCCCCCGCCGAGCTGTTCGTGGCCGCCAAGGTCAATAAACTGGGTGCCGACGTTGTGGTGTGCCCGATGCAGACCATGGGAACGTTCGGCCGCAAATACGGGCTGGTGCTGACCCTTCACGATCTCATCTACTACGAGCACCCGGCGCCGCCGGGCTTCCTGCCCGCACCGGTAAGGCTGCTGTGGCGCCTTTACCACAAGGCCTACTGGCCGCAGCGGATGCTCCTGAACCGGGCGGACGTCGTGGCCACGATCAGCCACACCACCGAGGCGCTGATCGCCAAGTACAGGCTCACCAAACGGCCCGTGCGGATCGTCGGCAACGCACCGCAGCACGGACACACGCCGCGGGACCCCGAAGCGGGCGCGGACAGGACCTTGTTGTACATGGGCTCCTTCATGCCGTACAAAAACGTGGAAACCATGGTCCTGGGCATGGCCGAACTTCCCGACATGACACTGCACCTGCTGAGCCGCATCACGCCGCAGCGCCGGGCCGAGCTGGAGGCGTTGGTCCCTCCGGGCGCCAACGTCGTCTTCCACAACGGTGTCACGGACGCCGAGTACGAGGAGCTGCTGGCCCGCACCACTGCCCTGATCAGTCTGTCCCGTGCGGAGGGCTACGGCCTGCCGCTGGTGGAGGCGATGTCACACGGCACGCCCGTCATCGCCAGCGACACCCCCATTTTCCGGGAAGTAGGGCACGACGCCGTGAGCTATGTGCACCCGGATTCTCCCTCCGAGTTTGCCGCGGCCGTCCGCAAGCTTGAGGAACCTGAAGTGTGGCAGGCACAGTCACGGCGTTCCGCGGAACGGGCGGCGGAATTCAGCTGGGACCATTCGGCGCGCCAGCTGGTGCAGCTGGCCGAAGAGGCCGCCCGCATCAATAACCGGCGCTAGCCCCGGCCCGCGGGAACCGTCAGCTACAGCACGTCCACGCCGTCGAGCCGCAATTGGACGGGATCATCGCTGCGCCGCGCCGCCGCAGCTGCCTTGACGGCCCGCATGACGCGCGTCGCCTCCGCAGCCTGCGCATACGGAATGAACAGCAGTGTCCGGACATCTTCGCCGGCCTCGCCGCGGGCTGCGCGGGCGTCGGTCAGCAGCAGCGGTGCCGGCCCGGCGGCGCGGAGGGACATGCCCTGCCTCGCCAGCTGCTGTTCAATTGCGTCCGTAAAGTGTCCGACGGCGGTCCGGCCGCCGGTTACCGAGGCGATCCTAACCGCCGGGGGCAGCTGGAGCTCCTTCCGAAGTGAGAGTTCGCGCCGGGCATACCCACCGGCGTCCCAGCGGAGCAGTGCGCCCACCCCGGCCGTGTCATCGGCGGTGATGACCACCAGGCCGCCCTCCGGCGCCGGCTTGACCAGTGCCGCGGCGTTGAACCAGCGCCGGACGGCGTCCTCCCCTGCGCGGAGGTTTTCGCGGCGCAGCAGCGAGTCGCCGTCCAGCAGCAGTGCCGCCGCATATCCGCCGGCCGCCACCGGCTCAGCTCCCACGGTGGCGACCACGAGGGCTTGAGTGTCCGGCACGCTGGCTTTGACCTGGTCGCCCGACGACGTGACGACGGGCTTCCCCGGAAAGGCCCGGCCCAGTTCCTCCGCGGTACGCAGCACACCGGTGGCGGCACGCCGCAGCCGAGGGCTGCTGCAATGGCTGCAGCGCCACGCCGGCGCGGGAGCCGAACACCAGCGGCACTGCGGCACGGCAGAACTGCCGGCGGCGCCGGCAACAGCCAGGGGACCGCTGCAGGCAGGGCACCCGGCCGGTTCCCGGCACGAATCGCAGACAAGCGAGGGCGCATAGCCGGAACGGGCCACTTGGACCAGGACCGGGCCGCGCTCCAGGCCTTCCTTGGCGGCACGCCAGGCAGCACCGGGCAGCCTGGCGATCCGGGCCAGCGGGTCGCGTTCCTGTTCAAAGCTGTCCGCGGTGTTCACCACGCGGGGAACTGTCCGGCGGACCTCCGGACGGCCGGCTTCCACCGGCCTGGCCCAGCCGGACTCCACGAGCCGCTGCAGTTCCGTGCTGCGTGTGTGGGCAGCGAGCAGGCAGGCCGCGCCTTCCTGTTCGGCGCGCAGGAGCAGGACCTCGCGGGTGTGGGCGTAGGGCGACCGCTGCTCGATGTGGAGGTCATCGCCGTCGTCCCAGCACACCACAAGACCCAGGTTGTGCACCGGGGCGTACGCCGCCGAGCGCGTGCCCACGGCAACCCCGGCGCTGCCGGTGAGCAGCCGCAGGTAACTGCGGTAGCGCGGCGTCGGGCCGTCGTCGGCGGCGAGCCGGGCGATGTCCTCCCGCGGCAGCAGGCCTGCCAGAGCCTCCTCAACACGGTCCAGGTCGCGGTAATCGGGAACCACCACAACCGCGCCGCGGCCGGACGCACGGACCGCTGCCACGGCACCGGCAAGAAGCGCAGGCCAGCCGTCCGGCCCAAAGCCCTGCAGCGCGCTGAGCACGGCCCGCGGCGACTCACCGGCGCCAAGGTGCTTGAGGAAGGCGGCCCCGTTGGCGTAACGCGACCAGATACCAGTAGTGGAAGGAACAAGGGTTTCATGCGGCTCCGGCTTCTCGGCCTCCGCGCCGGCGGCAGGAGGGTTTGCAGCGAGGATGCCGTCCGCGGTCAGCTCCTTCTCGAGCCTGGCGACCCGCGGCGGGACGGCAACACGCAGCACGTCGCTGACCGTGCCGGCATAGCGGGCAGCCACTTTGCCGGCGAGTTCGGCCAGCGCCGGCGTGAGCACGCGTACGGGTGAGACCACCTTGTGGAGCGGCACGAGGGTGTGCCCGGCATCGGATTCGGCTATCCGGTCCAGGAGGTAGCCGCCGAGCTCCTGGCCGTTGAACTTGACCTTGACGCGGGCGCCCGGCTGGGCTGCCTCGTCAAGGGTGGCCGGCACGCTGTAGTCGAAGGGCCTGTCCAGATGGGGCAGCGACGACTCGATGAGGACCCGGGCGACGGGCAGCGCGGAGGCCAGGGCGGGACCGGCGGGAGACTGCGGGCGTCCCGCCGGGAACCCTTGGAGGAGCGAGAGCTGGAGCGGCTCGTCGGTGGCGGATCCGCCGCCAGGGAGTGAAGCGATGGGACCAACCTCCGATCAGCAAAAACACTGTAGCAGGGCCGCCCGGACGGTGACCCTGCTACAGCCAAACACGTGGCGCTGACATTTATTCCACACGCGTATTCCACACCCGCATTCCCCACAAGCGGCGCGGTCCGGTGGCGCTTCTCAGGCGTTGAAGAATGCCTTGAGGTCGTCCACCCGGTCCAGCCGTTCCCAGGTGAAATCGGGATCGTCGCGGCCGAAGTGTCCGTGCGCTGCGGTTTTGGCGTAGATCGGGCGCTTGAGGTCCAGTGCGTCGATGATGGCGCGCGGACGCAGGTCGAAGATTTCCGAAATGGCCTCGCTGATCCGCGCCGGGTCCACAGTTTCCGTGCCGAAGGTCTCCACGTAGGTGCCGACGGGACGGGCCTGGCCGATGGCGTAGGCGATCTGGATTTCGGCCCGCTTGGCGAGTCCGGCGGCCACGACGTTCTTGGCCACCCACCGCATGGCGTACGCTGCGGAGCGGTCCACCTTCGACGGGTCCTTGCCGGAGAACGCACCGCCGCCGTGGCGTGCCATGCCGCCGTAAGTGTCCACGATGATCTTGCGCCCGGTCAGGCCGGCGTCGCCCACCGGACCTCCGATTACAAAGGCACCGGCGGGGTTGAGGATGTTGCGGGTGCGTGAGATGTCCAGGTTGGCTGCTGCCAGCACCGGATCGATCACGTGCGTAGCGAGGTCGGCCCGCAGCTGCTCGAGGCTGGCGCCTTCGGCGTGCTGGCTGGAGATCACGATGGTTTCAACCGAAACCGGGCGGTCGCCGTCGTAACCGATGGTGGCCTGGGTCTTGCCGTCCGGGCGGAGGTACGGGAGCTCGCCGTTCTTGCGGACTTCGGTGAGCCGCTCGGAGAGGCGGTGCGCGATCCAGATCGGCACCGGCATGTAGGAGGGCGTCTCGTCGCTGGCGTAACCGAACATCAGGCCCTGGTCGCCGGCGCCCTGGAGGTCGTAGTCGTCTTCCTGGCGGCCCTCGCGGGCTTCCAGGGAATTGAACACGCCGCCGGCGATGTCGTTGGACTGCTGGCCGATGGACACGGAGACGCCGCAGCGGGCACCGTCGAAACCGTTGGCCGAGGAGTCGTACCCGATCCCGAGGATGGTTTCGCGCACAATCTGCGGGATCTCCACGTAGGCGTCGGTGGTGACTTCGCCCGCCACGTGCACCAGGCCGGTGGTGGCCAGCGTCTCGACGGCCACGCGGGACTCCGGGTCCTTGTCGAGCAGGGCATCCAGGATCGCATCACTGATCTGGTCGCAGATCTTGTCCGGATGGCCTTCGGTCACGGACTCCGACGTGAAGAGCCGAAGGGAGGGCGGCGTGGCGCCGTGGGATGCGGGAATGTGCAGCGGTAAAGTCACTCAACTACCTTACTGGTTGGGAATCGTTCGGGCCGCGGCATGTGTCCCCCTGCTAAGGAGGCCTTGCGCAGGCGGCCTGTCACGCTCGTGGAGAAACGCGGCTCAGCTCGGAGCTGATGCGGTCAATGACGGCGGCCGCAACATCATCCTTAGAACCGGACGCTGCCTGTGGTTCGGAGCCGAGGCGCGAGAGGATGATCACGGAATTCCGGTCCTGGCCGAACACCAGGCCCTCGCCCACATGGTTGACCACCAGGAGGTCACAGCCCTTCCGCCGCAGCTTGGCTTCGGCGTAGGCGAGGACGTCCCCGTGCGCGTCGCCGGTTTCAGCCGCAAAACCCACGATCAGCTGCCCGGGCTTGTGCGCCCCGCGGACTTCCACAAGCTCCTGCAGGATGTCCGGGTTGCGCAGCAGGCTGATGACAGGATCCGCGGTCCCGTCACGCTTCTTGATCTTGGTATCCGAAACGTCCGCGGGCCGGAAGTCCGCCACGGCGGCTGCCATGATCACGACGTCGGAATCGGCTGCCGCGCGCAGCGCCGCTTCCCGGAGCTGCAGCGCTGTTTCCACGTGGACCACCTCGACGCCGGCGGGCGCAGGCACTTCCATGTGGGCGGCAATCAGCCGGACGCTCGCCCCGGCATCGCGCGCGGCCACCGCAAGCGCGACCCCCTGCTTCCCCGACGAGCGGTTGCCGAGGAACCGGACCGGATCCAGGGGTTCCCTCGTGCCGCCGGCGCTGACCGTGACGGTCCGCCCGGCCAGCGGCAGCTGCGCCGGAACGCCGGTGTCCTGCATCAGGGCCATGGCGGCGTCGAAAATGGCCTCCGGCTCGGGCAGCCGGCCGGGGCCGGAGTCGGATCCGGTGAGCCGTCCGCTGGCGGGTTCGAGGACCGTAATGCCCCGGCTGCGCAGCGTCTCCACGTTCGCCTGGGTGGCGGCGTGCCGCCACATTTCGGTGTGCATGGCCGGTGCCATCAGCACCGGCCCGCTGGCCATCAGGAGGGTGTTGGTCAGGAGGTCGTCGGCGTGGCCGCCGGCCGCGCGGGCCAGAAGGTCCGCCGTCGCCGGAGCCACAACAATGAGATCTGCCTCATGCCCCAGGCGGACATGGTTGACGGACGGGACGTCGGCGAAGACGCTGTTGCTGACCGGATTACCGGAAAGGGCCTCCCAGGTTGCCACCCCGACAAAGCGGTTGGCAGCCTCCGTGGGAATCACCGTGACGTTATGCCCGGCTTCAGTAAAAAGCCGGAGGAGCGATGCCACCTTGTAGGCGGCAATCCCTCCCCCGACTCCGAGGACTATGCGCACGTGACCTCCGTCAACAGGCAGTCTGTATTTTGCTGAGATCTACTCTGCAGGTTCGATCGGCGTGGAAACGAGCTTGCCTTCGTTGATCTCGCGCAGGGCGATGGACAGCGACTTCTCGTTCAGCTTGGTGTCGACCAGCGGGCCAACGTATTCGAACAGGCCCTCGTGCAGCTGGGCGTAGTATGCGTTGATCTGACGTGCACGCTTGGCACCGAAGATCACCAAGCCGTACTTGGAATCAGCTGCCGTCAGCAGCTCGTCGATCGGCGGGTTGATGATGCCTTCAAGGTTCGTGGACACGAATTCTCCAAATTCTAACGGGCCGATCCGACCCGGCGGCTAGTGCGGGTGCGGGGTGAGCCCCATGAGTGAAACAAGCTCGTCCGCTGCGCGTCGAACGTCATCATTGATGACGGTGTGATCGAACTCCGGCTCAGCGGCAAGTTCTAGTTTAGCGGTTTCCAGTCTTTGCTGCTGTTCCTCCGCGCTTTCCGTGCCGCGGCCCACCAGGCGGCGGACCATTTCCTCCCAGCTGGGCGGGGCCAGGAAGACGAACTGCGCGTCCGGAACGGCCTGCTTGACCTGGCGCGCACCCTGCAGGTCGATCTCCAGCAGCACGGACCGGCCGTCTGCGATGGCGGCGTCAACGGTGCTGCGGAGCGTGCCGTAGCGGTTCCGGCCATGGACCACGGCCCACTCCAGCAGCTCCCCGTCGGCCACCAGCGCGTCGAACTCTGTGGCGGACTTGAAAAAGTAGTGAACCCCGTCCGTCTCACCAGGACGCGGCGGGCGGGTGGTTGCTGAGACGGAAAGCCAGACTTCGGGGTAGTTGTCCCGGATGTAGGTGGACACGGTGCCTTTACCAACAGCCGTCGGACCGGCGAGGACTGTCAGTCCCGGTTTCTTGCTCACATATTCCTTTTGGCGTTATTCGGATGGACGTGATTCTCGTTCATAAAATCTACCAGCGCCCGGCGCTGGTGAATGCCGAGTCCCCGCAGCCTCCGGGACGCGGCAATACCGAGTTCGTCCATGATGGCCGCAGCCCTGACCCGGCCAATTCCGGGCAGGGCTTCGAGCATCTCGGAAACCTTCATTCGCGCCATGGCGGAATCTCCGTCGCCGGAACTGATCAGGTCAGCGACGGACAGGGTCCCGGACTTCAGCTGCTCCTTGGCCTCGGCGCGTGCGGCCCTGGCCGCCGCCGCCTTCCCCAAAGCTTCCGCGCGTTCCTGCTCCGTCAGGGGCCGCAAACTCACTTCAGTCACCCCCGAATCGTCACCCTGATCCAAGGCAACGGCCGTTGGAGTCATCCTGAACCTACCCCTAGCCTGGCGCAGAAATCAATGGATCAGCGGGCCAGCAGCGGTTCCAGGGTGCGCCGCGCCGCGTCCCGCAGTGCGCCTACGGCGGGACCGGCTGAGAGGATGTCGCGGCTCGACGTACCAAGGACCTGGGCATAGGCGGAGCCGAACGTTTCCTTCAGGTCCGCGGCCGTGGCTCCCTGGGCACCGAGCCCTGGTGCGAGGATGATTCCGCGCACCGCTGCCAGGTCCAGCTGCAGGTCCTGCAGGGCCCCGCCCACCGTCGCGCCGACCACCAGGCCCACGGAGCCCAGGGCACCAGGGTACCGGCTGTTCTCGCCTGCTGCCGCCTCTACGATCCGCCGGGCGACGGAGTCGACGCCGCCCACGTGCTGGACGGAGGCGCCTTCCGGATTGGACGTGAGCGCCAGGACAAAAACGCCGCGGCCGTACTCGGCAGCAAGGTCCAGGGCAGGGCGCAGGGACTCGAAGCCAAGGTACGGGCTCAAGGTCACGGAATCCGCGGCCAGCGACGAGCCGTCCCGGAGCCACGCGTCCGCGTACGCCGCCATGGTGGAACCGATGTCGCCGCGCTTGGCGTCGGCAATGGTCAGGACACCGGCGTCGGCCGCCGATGCAAGCGTGCGTTCCAGCACGGCAATTCCCGCGGAGCCGTGCCGCTCGTACAGGGCCACCTGCGGCTTCACGGCGGCAGCGAGCGAACCCACCGCCTCGACGACGGTCAGCGAGAAACGCTCCAGGCCGGCGGCGTCGTCGTTTAGTCCCCAGGCCTTCAGGAGTCCCGGGTGCGGGTCAATGCCGACGCACAGCGGACCGCGGTGGGCCATGGCCCGGCTGAGCCGGGAGCCGAACGGCTCCCGGCCGGCCGTGGGTGCTGCTTCAGGCTCAGCCATTCTGCAGGGCCTTCAGGTTCTCGGCGTGCTCCTGCAGGCTGGTGACGGACCACTCATAGGTGCGCTGCGCCTCGATGGCCTGGACGGCGGCGTTGAACTCGGCCACCGTGGTGATGCAGGGGATGCCGATGGAGGTTGCCGCGGCGCGCAGTTCGTAGCCGTCGATGCGGGCTTCGCCGCCGGACGGCGTGTTGAAGACCATGTCGATCTCGCCGGCGATGATGAGGTCGGCAATGGTGCCTTCACCCTCGGCGCTGCTGCCCTCGGCGACCTTGCGGACCGGGGTGGCCTGGATGCCGTTGCGGCGCAGGACATCGGCAGTGCCGCCGGTGGAGACGATCTCGAAGCCGAGGTCCGAAAGGCGCTTCACGCCCATGATCACCGAGCGCTTGTCCCGGTTGGCCACGGACACGAAGATCTTCCCTTCGGTGGGCAGCGCGTTGTTGGCGGCCGCCTGGCTCTTCGCGAAGGCCGTGTCGAAGTGCTTGTCGATGCCCATGACCTCGCCGGTGGAGCGCATTTCCGGGCCGAGGAGGGAGTCCACAACCTTGCCTTCCGGCGTGCGGAAGCGGCTGAACGGCAGCACGGCTTCCTTGACCGAGACCGGTGCGTCGAACGGCAGGTTGGAGCCGTCGCCGGTTTCCGGCAGCATCTTGTAGGCGCTGCGGAGCTGGTTGATGGTCACGCCGGTGCCGATCAGCGCCGCGGCCTTGGCCATCTGCACGCCGGTGGCCTTGGAGACGAACGGCACCGTGCGGGACGCGCGCGGGTTGGCTTCAAGGACGTACAGGACGTCGGACGCCAGGGCGAACTGGATGTTGATGAGCCCGCGGACGCCCACGCCCTCGGCGATGGCCAGGGTGGCGGTCCGGACCCGTTCGATCACGTTGTTGCCGAGCGTGATGGGAGGCAGCACGCACGCGGAGTCGCCGGAGTGGATGCCGGCCTCTTCGATGTGCTCCATAATGCCGCCGAGGTACATCTCGGTTCCGTCGTAGAGGGCGTCGACGTCGATCTCGACGGCGTCCTCCAGGAAGCGGTCGATCAGCACGGGATGTTCGGTGGTGATTTCCGTCGCGTTGGCGATGTAGCGGGAGAGGTTGGCTTCGTCGTAGACGATCTCCATGCCGCGGCCGCCCAGCACGTAGGACGGGCGGACCAGGACGGGGTAGCCGATTTCGTCGGCGATCTTCTTCGCGTCCTCGAAGGACACTGCGGTGCCGTTCTTGGGCGAAATCAGCCCGGCTTCGTCCAGCACGCGCGAGAATGCGCCGCGGTGCTCGGCGAGGTCGATCGCTTCCGGTGACGTGCCCAGGATCGGCACACCGGCGTCGGCCAGCTGCTGGGCCAGCTTGAGCGGGGTCTGGCCGCCGAGCTGGACGAAAACGCCCATGACGCCGCCGGTGCGCTCTTCAGCAGCGATGACTTCGAGGACATCCTCAAGGGTCAGCGGCTCGAAGTAGAGGCGGGTGGAGACGTCATAGTCGGTGGAGACGGTTTCCGGGTTGCAGTTGACCATAACGGTCTCGTAGCCGGCCTTGCGGAGCGCCATCGAGGCGTGGACGCAGGAGTAATCGAACTCAATGCCCTGGCCGATGCGGTTCGGGCCCGAACCCAGGATGATCACGGACGGCTTGGCGTGCAGCGCCACCTCGTCCTCCTCGTCGTACGAGGAGTAGTGGTACGGGGTGTAGGCGGCGAATTCCGCTGCGCAGGTGTCCACCGTCTTGTAGACCGGACGGATCCCCAGGGCCTGGCGGACGCCGCGCACCACGGCCTCCGGGTTGTTCGTGAGCGCTCCGATCTGCTCATCGGAGAAGCCGTGGCGCTTGGCGCGCTGCAGCATTTCCTGGGTCAGGGCGGTGGACTTGCGGATCTCCTGGGAGATCTCGTTGAGCAGCTGCAGCTGGTCCAGGTACCAGGGATCGATCTTGGTGGCCTCGAAGAGCTGGTCCACGGTGGCGCCGCCGAGGAGGGCGCGCTGCACCTGGTGCAGGCGCTCGGTGGTGGGCCGCTTGGCCTTTTCGATGAGCTCGGCGACTTCGTATTCCGGGACGTGGCTGAAGTCCAGCTGCGAGCCCTTCTGCTCGAGGGAGCGCAGCGCCTTCTGCAGGGCCTCGGTGAAGTTACGGCCCATGGCCATGGCCTCGCCCACCGACTTCATGGTGGTGGTCAGCGTGGGGTCGGCTGCCGGGAACTTCTCGAACGCGAAGCGCGGAACCTTGACCACGACGTAGTCGAGTGTCGGCTCGAAGGACGCCGGGGTCTTCTGGGTGATGTCGTTGGGGATCTCATCCAGCGTGTAGCCCAGGGACAGCTTGGTGGCGATCTTGGCGATGGCGAAGCCGGTAGCCTTGGAGGCCAGCGCCGAGGACCGGGAGACGCGGGGGTTCATTTCGATCACGACGACGCGGCCCGTGTCCGGCTCGACGGCGAACTGGATGTTGCAGCCGCCGGTGTCCACGCCCACTTCGCGGATGACCGCGATGGAGATGTCGCGCAGGCGCTGGTATTCGCGGTCGGTCAGGGTCAGGGCGGGAGCCACCGTGATGGAGTCGCCGGTGTGGACGCCCACGGGGTCGAAGTTCTCGATGGAGCAGACAACCACCACGTTGTCGTTCTTGTCCCGCATCATTTCGAGCTCGTATTCCTTCCAGCCGAGGATGCTCTCTTCGAGCAGCACCTCGCTGGTGGGGCTGTACTGCAGGCCCTGGCCCACGATCCGGCGCAGGTCGTCCTCGTTGTACGCCAGGCCGGAACCGAGACCGCCCATGGTGAAGGACGGGCGGACCACCATGGGGTAGCCCAGGTCGACGGCGGCCTTCAGCGCTTCATCCATGCTGTGGATGATGTGGCTGCGGGCGGACTCCGCACCGCAGCGCTCCACGACGCCCTTGAACTTCTCCCGGTCTTCGCCGAGTTCGATCGCGGCGATGTTCGCACCGATCAGCTCCACGTTGTACTTTTCCAGCACGCCGTTCTTGTCCAGCGCGATGGCGGTGTTGAGGGCCGTCTGGCCGCCCAGGGTGGGCAGGACCGCGTCAGGGCGTTCCTTGGCGATGATCTTCTCCACCACCTCGGGGGTGATGGGCTCCACGTAGGTGGCATCGGCGAACTCGGGGTCCGTCATGATGGTGGCCGGGTTGGAGTTGACCAGGATAACGCGCAGGCCTTCGTCCTTGAGGACGCGGAGAGCCTGGGTGCCGGAGTAGTCGAACTCGGCGGCCTGGCCGATCACGATGGGGCCGGAACCAATGACCAGGACGCTCTTAAGGTCAGTTCTCTTGGGCATTACTTCTTGTCCTCAGTCTTGGAATCGGTGGTGGTCTGAACGTCTGCGGGCTTCTCCGACAGGTTGGCCGTGCGGCCGTCCCGGGTGCCCTCCATCAGCTCGATGAAGCGGTCGAAAAGGTAGGCGGCGTCATGCGGCCCGGAGGCGGCTTCCGGGTGGTACTGCACCGAGAAGGCGGGGATGTCCAGGCAGGAGAGGCCTTCCACGACGTCGTCGTTCAGGCTGACGTGGCTGACCTCGACGCGGCCGTACCGCTCCTCGGGAGCCTGGGTGGCGCCGTCGAGCGGAGCGTCCACGGCAAAGCCGTGGTTCTGCGAGGTGATTTCCACCTTGCCGGTGCGGCGGTCCATGACGGGCTGGTTGATGCCGCGGTGTCCGTAGCGGAGCTTGTACGTTCCGAAGCCCAGGGCGCGGCCGAGGATCTGGTTGCCGAAGCAGATGCCGAAGTACGGCAGCTTCTCATCCAGCACCGAGCGGAGCAGCTGGACCTGGTTGTCGGCGGTGGCGGGGTCGCCGGGGCCGTTGGACATAAAGAAACCGTCCGGGTTCACGGCCTTGACGTCCGCCAGGGTGGCCGTGGCGGGCAGGACGTGGACGCGGACTCCGCGCTCGGCGAAGCGGATGGGTGTCATCCGCTTGATGCCGAGGTCGATCGCGGCGATGCTGAATCGCGGCTCGCCGTCCCAGCCCCAGTCCTTGGGCTCCACGATGTAGGACTCCTCGACGCTGACTTCCTCAGCCAGGCGGGAGCCTTCCATCGGGGCGCTGGCCAGCACGGCGTCGAGCAGTTCCTTGTCCGAGGCCTGGGCGGACTCGCCGGAGAAGATGCCGGCGCGCATGGTCTTGTGCTCGCGCAGGTGGCGGGTGATGGCGCGGGTGTCCACACCCTGGATTCCGACGATGCCCTGCTTGACCAGTTCCTCGTCCAGGGGACGCTCCGAGCGCCAGTTGGACGGGCGGCGGGCGGCGTCGCGGACGATGTAGCCGGCCACCCAGATGCGGCGGGATTCGGCGTCCTCGCCGTTGACGCCGGTGTTGCCGATATGCGGGGCGGTCTGGACCACCAGCTGGCGGGCGTAGGAGGGATCGGTGATGGTCTCCTGGTAGCCGGTCATGCCGGTGGCGAAGACCGCCTCGCCCAGGGCGGTGCCGGTGGCGCCGTAGCTGCTGCCGCGGAACATGCGGCCGTCCTCGAGCACCAGCACTGCCGGGGTGGAAATCTGGGCTTCAGGTGCGGTACCTGCGTTTGCTGTCACTTCTGTCTCTGTCACGTTGTTACTTTCCACTATCGGCATCTGCCTGAGGGGCTGCGGAGATCAATTCTTGAAAGGCTTTGAGGACGGCCGGTTTGTCGTCGGCGCGCCGGGTCCGGAAGCCGGTGTCCAGTTCACGGTTTCCCAGTGTCCAGCTGATTACCAGGAGCCCGTCCTTTTCGACGAACTTCCCGGCCATGCCGCTGTCCTGGCGGACCCCGGTGAGCCTGTCCGCCGGAATGAAGACCGGGCCGGCGCCGGAACGCTCGAACAGCACGCCTTCAGGGTGGACGGTGAGTTCCGCGGTGGTGCGGATTCCCAGGCCCTGGACGGCGATCCGGTCCAGCCAGTCGCCGGCCGTGGTGGTGGCGACGTACTGGCCGTCGGCGGAGGCCAGCGGCAGGCTAAGTTCCGCCGGTAGGGCAGGGAGCTGTTCGACGTCGGACTGGCGCCTCAGGCGGTTCCGCCACCCGATGAAGAGCAGCACGAACACCACCGCGATGATCGCCAGCATGGCGAGTCCGGGGAATATTTTGTCCATCAGTACCCGCCGGCGGGGGCTGTGGCGGGCCCGGTTGTTTCCCTGTAGGCCGGGTGCCGGTACGGCGTGTTGAGTTCGCCGTTCAGGACGGTGGGGTGGCCCTTGAAGAACGTCGCCACGACCTTGCCCGGGAGTTCCCTTCCGGCGAACGGAGAGTTACGGCCCATGGTTGCCATCTTAGAAGGGTCCACGGTCCAGCGCGCAGCCGGGTCCACCAGTGTGACGTTGGCGGGCTCGCCGGCCTCCAGCGGACGTCCC
Source organism: Arthrobacter sp. ISL-72 (assembly GCF_018613755.1). Lineage (GTDB taxonomy): Bacteria > Actinomycetota > Actinomycetes > Actinomycetales > Micrococcaceae > Arthrobacter. The sequence continues at coordinate 239,541 of NZ_JAGGPP010000006.1, read as the reverse complement.
TGGTCCGCCACCCGGCCGATAGCCGCGGGATCGGTGGACGTGACCCGGGCGAAGTCTTCCCAGCCCATCAGGCCGGTTTCGATCATGGTGTCCTGGACCACGGACAGCGCCGTTTCGAGTCCCGTCATGCCCATGGCCGCCTGCGCCCATTCGCATTCCTTGTGCTCGCTGGGGTGCGGGGCGTGGTCGGTGCCGACGACGTCGATGGTGCCGTCGGCCAGGGCGGCGCGCAGTGCCTGGACATCGGAGTCAGTGCGCAGCGGCGGGTTGACCTTGTAGACGGGGTCGTAGCTGCGGACCAGTTCGTCGGTGAGCAGCAGGTGGTGGGGCGTCACTTCGGCAGTGACATTGATCCCGCGGGCTTTGGCCCAGCGGATGATTTCCACCGAACCTGCCGTGGAGACGTGGCAGACGTGCAGCCGGGAGCCGACGTGCTGGGCCAGCAGGACGTCGCGGGCAATGATGCTTTCCTCAGCCACCGCGGGCCAGCCGGTCAGGCCCAGTACGGCGGAGACGTCGCCTTCGTTCATCTGCGCGCCGGCGGTGAGCCGGGGCTCCTGCGCGTGCTGCGCCACGACGCCGTCGAACGCCTTGACGTATTCGAGGGCGCGGCGCATGATCACGGGGTCGTGCACGCAGATGCCGTCGTCGGAGAAGACGCGGACTTCGGCGCGGGAGTCGGCCATGGCGCCGAGTTCGGCCAGCTGCTCGCCCGCCAGGCCGACGGTGACGGCACCGACGGGGCGGACGTCCACCCAGCCGGCGGCACGGCCCAGGCTGTGCACCTGCTCCACGACGCCGGCGGTGTCGGCAACGGGGTTGCTGTTGGCCATGGCGTGCACGGCGGTGTAGCCGCCCAGGGCGGCGGCGCGGGTGCCGGTCTCCACCGTTTCGGCGTCCTCGCGTCCCGGTTCGCGGAGGTGCGTGTGAATGTCCACCATGCCCGGCAGGGCCACCAGGCCGGCTGCTTCGATGACGGTGGCGCCTTCCGCTGCGTCCGTGCCCGCCAGGTCCTGGCCGCGTTCGGCGATGATGCCGTCACGGATCAGGAGGTCTTCGGCGGCGCCGCCGAGAATGGCCGCGCCGCGGATGAGGTAGGCCCCGCTGGTGGCTGCGTCCTGGTGATCGTGTGCCATCAGTGGCTCTCCTTGGTGGAATAGGCGGCGTTGGTGGAATAGGCGGCCGGGGTTGCGGCCGGTTCGCGGGTGTCCCCGGAGAGCAGCAGGTACAGGGCGGCCATCCGGATGGACACGCCGTTGCGCACCTGAGCCAGCACGGTGGACCGGTGGGAGTCCGCGGCCGCGGAGGAAATTTCCAGGCCGCGGTTCATGGGACCGGGGTGCATGATGATGGTGTCCTTCAGGCCCAGGCGGTCGAGGGTGCGGAGGCGGTTGTCGTCGAAGCCCCAGCGGCGGGAGTACTCGCGTGTCGTGGGGAAGAAAGACGCGTTCATCCGTTCGCCCTGCACGCGGAGCATCATCACGGCGTCGACGCCCTTTTCGAGGGTTTCGTCCATGTTGTAGCTGACGCTGCAGGGCCATTGCCCGACGCCGATGGGCAGCAGGGTGGGCGGCGCCACCAGGGTGACCTCGGCGCCGAGGGTGCGGAGCAGCCAGACATTCGAGCGGGCCACCCTGGAGTGGAGCACGTCTCCCGCGATGGCGACGCGCATGCCCCTCAGGTCTGCGCCGGCCGACGAGGTTCCGTTGAGCGTGGCCCAGTGCCGGCGCATCGTGAATGCGTCCAGCAGTGCCTGGGTGGGGTGTTCATGGGTGCCGTCGCCGGCGTTGATGACGGCGGCGTCGATCCAGTCCGTGGCGGCCAGCCGGTGCGGCGCGCCGGAAGCCCAGTGGCGGATGACGACGGCGTCCGCCCCCATGGCAGCCAGCGTCTGGGCCGTGTCCTTGAGGGACTCGCCCTTGGAAACGGAGGATCCTTTGGCGGCGAAGTTGATGACGTCCGCGGAGAGCCGCTTTGCTGCCGCTTCGAACGAGATCCGCGTGCGGGTGGAATCCTCGAAGAAGAGGTTCACCACCGTGCGCCCGCGGAGGGCGGGGAGCTTCTTGACTTCCCGGTCCCCCACGGCGGACATTTCCTCTGCGGTGTCGAGGATGCGGATGGCGTTGCTGAGGCTGAGGTCCTCGGTGGAAAGGAGGTGCTTCATGCGCCTGCCTCGATGACCACTTCGTTGACCGGCGTGCCGTCGACGGAGTCGGTTTCTTCGAGCCGGACCCGGACCTTCTCGGAGGATGAGGTGGGAAGGTTCTTGCCGACGTGGTCGGCGCGGATGGGCAGTTCACGGTGGCCGCGGTCGATCATGACGGCGAGCCGGACGATGCGCGGGCGGCCCAGGTCCACGAGTGCGTCCAGGGCTGCACGGATGGTCCTGCCGGAGTAGAGGACGTCGTCGATCAGGACCACCACCTTGTTGTCGATGCCGGTGCGCGGCAGCTGGGTGGGATACGGGGGCCGCGTGGGCTGGTGGGAGAGATCGTCCCGGAACATGGTGACGTCCAGCTGGCCTACGATGGCGGCGGCGTCCACGGTGGGATCGGCGGCGGCGATTTTCCTGGCAAGGCGGACCGCCAGCGGATAGCCGCGGCGCGGAATGCCCAGCAGCACCAGATCCTGGGAACCTTTGTTGGCTTCGAGGATCTCATGGGCGATACGAGTGAGAGCACGTTCAATGTCCGCAGAGTTGAGCACAACCCTGGCCGGAACCGGTGCTTCTGTGACTGATGTCAACGCTCGTCTCCCCTTTCCCCGCCTCACGGGACGGAATTAAAAAAGGAACATTTGCTCTTCAAAATTACCACACCGGCTTTCGCGGTCCGGCTGGATGCCGGCTGCCATGGGGGCGTTTAACATCACACTCCGTCGCCGGTGAGGCCGTGGCTTTCCACGCTCCCGCCGCCTTGGAAGCTGCCGGGAGGCGACATAGGCTCAGTCCTATGACATCGAACGCGCCCTGGCCGCAGCACGATCCCGCCGCCGGTCACCGCTACGGGCATCGGCCACTCTTGCCCCAGCAGGCAAATCCCACCTGGCTGGGCCACGTCCAGCCGGATCACTATCTGGCGGCGCCCGCGAACTCCGCACGTGCCGTCAGCACGGTGATTCCACCTGCCGCTACTGCCGGCCGCAGCAGTGCCGGGGTGATCGGACTCGTTGCAGGCGGCGGATTCCTTGCCTTCGCGAGCCTTTTCCTGGTCCTCCCCTACCTTCTGGGCAGCACGGGAGTCACCGGCTTCGTGGTCGGGTTCATCGCGTCGCTTGTTCCCCTGGGCGCCGTGCTGCTGGCCGTGTACGTGATTGACCGCTGGGAACCCGAACCGAAGCGCCTGCTGCTGTTCGCCTTCCTGTGGGGTGCCGCGGTGTCCATCTCGGTCACGATGCTCATCCAGCCCTTCTTTTCCCTGGCCGCCCAGCCGCCGGTCGGCATGGACTATCAGACCTTCGCCGTGACGGTCCAGGCGCCGGTGGTGGAGGAATTCGCCAAGTCCCTGGGCCTGCTGCTTCTCCTGGTGCTTGCGCGGAAGCACTTCGACGGCCCCGTGGACGGCGTGGTGTTTGCCTTCACGATTGCCGGCGGTTTCGCCTTCACCGAGAACATCCTGTACTTCGGGCGGGCCATCGCCGAATCGAGCACGCCCGGCGCCGACTTCGCCGTCGTGTTTTTCCTGAGGGGTGTCATGTCCCCGTTTGCCCACGCGATCTTCACCGGAACCACCGGGCCCATCCTCGGTTTTGCGGCACGCCGCTGGCACCGGGGAATGTCCGTGGTGGCGTTTGCCGTCGGGCTGGTTCCGGCGATGCTCCTGCACAGCACGTGGAACAGCATGGGGCGGGACTTCCTGGTTCAGTACATCGTGGTCCAGGTGCCCATCTTCGTGCTGGCCGTCGTCGTCATTGTGCTGCTGCGGGTGGCGGAGAACCGGCTGACCCGGCAGCGGCTGCAGGAATATTCCGCCGCCGGGTGGTTCACGCCGCCTGAGGTGGAGATGCTGGCAACCGCCAGCGGCCGCCGGTCCGCCGTGCGCTGGGCGAAGCAGTTCGGCCGGGGACCGCAGATGAAGGCGTTCCTGGTCGCGGCAACCCGGCTGGCCTTCATCCGGCAACGCATCCTCAGCGGCCGCGACGTTCCCGTCCACCAGCTCGACGAGCACCACCAACTGGCAGAGATCGTCGCCCGTCGGGACGCCATGCTGCGCTAAGCGCCGGCAAGGAAAAAGGACCGGCACCCGCCAGAAGGCGGATGCCGGTCCTTTTCGTTGCCAATACCTCAGCGGCTATGCCAGCAGCGAGGGCTTCAGCTGCTGGAGCCTGCCCAGCAGGCCGTTGATGAACGACGGCGACTCGTCCGTTGACAGCGTCTTGGCCAGGGCAACCGCCTCGCTGACTGCCACGCCGTCGGGAACGTCGTCGTTGTAGAGCAGTTCCCAGGTGCCGATCCGCAGGATGATGCGGTCCACCGAGGGCATGCGTTCCAGTGTCCACCCCTGCGAGTAGGTTTCCAGGAATTCGTCGATGGCGGCCTGGTGGGACACCACGCCTTCAACGATCTCGAGGGTGTAGGGGTTGACGATCTGATCGGTTTGTTCGCGGCGGGAGCGCAGCACATCAAAAGCAGAGAGGGAGCGCTGCTCCGCCTCAAAGAGAACATCCAGGGCCCGGTTACGGGCCTTACCGCGGGCGCTCACTAGTCGTTGACCCGGCCGAGGTAGCTGCCGTCACGGGTGTCGACCTTGACTTTGGTGCCCTGCTCGACGAACAGCGGAACCTGGATTTCGTAGCCGGTCTCCACCGTGGCGGGCTTGGTGCCTGCCGAGGAGCGGTCGCCCTGCAGGCCCGGCTCGGTGTAGGTGATTTCGAGCACAACGCTCGGGGGAAGCTCGATGTAGAGGGGGGTGCCTTCGTGGATGGCGATGTTGACCATCTGGTTTTCCAGCATGAAGTTGGTGGCGTCGCCCACGGTGGCGCCGGAAACGGTGATCTGGTCGTAGTCCTGGGTGTCCATGAACACGAAGTCGGCGCCGTCCTGGTAGAGGTACTGGTAATCGCGGCGGTCAACCGTGGCAGTCTCGATCTTGAGGCCGGCGTTGAAGGTCTTGTCGACCACCTTGCCGGACATCACGTTGCGCATCTTGGTGCGGACGAACGCGCCGCCCTTGCCCGGCTTGACGTGCTGGAACTCGATGATGTTCCAGAGCTGGCCCTCAAGCTTCAGCACGGTTCCGTTCTTGATGTCGTTTGTGGTTGCCACTGATATCCTCTGGTTTCTATCTGACCGCTTCTAGCCGCCAGCCGGTTATGTCAGGCGGGCATGCCGAAAGGCCGCCAGCGAGTATTTGTCAAAAATCCAAGAACCATTCTACCGGTAATGCCGGCAGGCTCGCGCGACGGCCCCTAGGACGCCATTTCCAGGACGTTCCGGGCCCGCTGCAGCGCAACGGTGGATGAGTAGATCAGCGCCGCGTCCGCGGCCCCTGCCACCCGCAGGTCCAGGGCCTTGGCGAACTCGTCAACGGCCGCTGCGGTGTTGCCGGCGGCGTAATACGCACGCCCCAGGTGCTGGTGCGCCAGTGCTTCCAGTTCGGTGCCCTGGACCTCGCCCAGGAGCTGCCGGAACAGGTCAACGGCCCGGTCGAAACGCCTGGCAACACGCAGGACTTCGGCCTCGAAGGCGCGGAGCCGGAAGGATTCGGGATCGCTGTACCGGGCCTCGGCCAGGAGCTCCGCCGCATCGGCGGCGTGGCCCTCCACCAGCAGGACCATGATGCGGTCCGCCGGATCGGAGGACGCCTCAAGCGCCGAGCTGCAGGCCTCTTCATTGACGATCCCCGGCAGCAGGGTGTCCGGGTTGATCTTGATTCCCGGGAACCCTGCGTCCGGCCACTCGCTGGTGCCGCCGATGGAATCAATCATGACGTCGGTCATCAAGAGGCAATCTCCTGGTAGGCGGCGAACAACAGGGACGTGTCCGGGACGTCCAGGATGCCAGGCCGGGCAATGCCGTCGAGCACAACGAAGCGCAGCAGGTCGCCGCGGGACTTCTTGTCCCGGCGCATGCCGTCCAGGAGGCCCTGCCAGCGGTCACGCCGGTAGGTGATGGGCAGGCCCAGGGTTTCCAGGATGGTGCGGTGGCGGTCGGCGTCACCGTCGCTGAGGCGCCCCACGCTGCGGGCCAGTTCGGCAGCGAACATCATCCCCACGGATACGGCCGCGCCGTGGCGCCAGGAATAGCGCTCCACCAGCTCGATCGCGTGCCCCAGGGTGTGCCCGTAGTTGAGGATTTCGCGCCGCCCGGACTCCTTGAGGTCCTCCGAGACGACCTCGGCCTTGACCGCGATGGCGCGTTCGATCAGCTCGCGGAGGACCGCGGACTGCGGGTCCGTAACTGCGGACGGATCCTTCTCGACCAGGTCCAGGATGGCGGGATCGGCAATGAAGCCGCATTTGATGACCTCTGCCATCCCCGAAATCAGCTCGTTCTTCGGCAGGGTGGTGAGCGTATCAAGGTCGGCGAGCACGGCAGCAGGCGGGTGGAAAGCGCCCACGAGGTTCTTGCCCTCCGCCGTGTTGATGCCGGTCTTTCCGCCGACTGATGCGTCCACCATGCCAAGCAGGCTGGTGGGCATGTGGATGACCTTGACGCCGCGGAGCCAGGTGGCCGCCACGAATCCTGCCAGGTCCGTAACAGCGCCGCCGCCGACTGCCACGACGGCGTCGGACCGGGTGAAGTCGTTTTGTCCCAGGACCTGCCAGCAGAACGCCGCCACCTGGATGTGCTTGCCTTCTTCGGCGTCCGGGATCTCGGCGGTCAGCGCAGTGAACCCGGCCGAGGCCAGTTCATCGCGGACAGTGTCGCCGGTAAGCCGGAGGGCCCGCGGGTGGATGACCAGGACGCGCTTGACGCGCTCCCCCAGCAGCTCCGGAAGGCGTTCGAGCAGGCCGCGGCCCACAACGACGTCGTAGTTGTCAGCAGCAGACTTGCCGGTGACTTTGATGACGGTTGATTCGCTACTCACTTTTCAACTTCCTGTGTTGCGGCCACTGGCTCCGCCGCCGCAGTCTGTGCCGCTGCGTATTCACGCAGCGCCTCTTCCAGCCGGTGCCCCAGATCCGCAACGGAGCCGTTGCGGACATCGAAGACAAGATCGGCGAGCCGTTCATACACCGGTTGCCGTGTGACGAACAATGCGCGCCAGCGGCCCATGGCATCACCGGCCAGGAGCGGCCGGCCCGAATTCCTGGCGATGCGCTCCGACACGGTGTCAGCGTCGCACTCCAGGTAGACCACAGTGCACTGACCCAACAGCTGCTGGGTGCCCGAGTCCAGGACCGCGCCGCCGCCCAGGGAGATGACGGTACTGGTGTGCCGGGCATCTTCAATCGCCCGAGCCACCGTCCGGGCCTCGATCTCCCGGAAAGCACTCTCGCCACGAGCGGTGAAGATATCCGCAATGGTGCCGTGGTTCTCCACAATCACCACGTCGGTGTCGACGAACGCCGCACCCAGCTGCTGCGCCAGCTGGTTTCCGATGGCGGACTTGCCCACGGCCATGGGGCCGATGAGCGCGATGGGCCGGCGCGGCGCTGCGCCGTTCCTGCTGCTGGCCGGCACTACAGGCCGATCGAGTCCAGGGACGCCGGAATGTTGTCCAGGTAACCCTTGATATTGCGTTCCGTCTCCGCGACGGAATCACCGCCGAACTTTTCGGCCACTGCCTCGGCGAGGACCAGCGCCACCATGGCCTCGGCCACCACGCCCGCAGCGGGGACGGCACAGACATCGGAGCGCTGGTGGTGTGCCTTGGCGGGCTCCCCGGTGCTCACGTCGATGGTCCTGAGGGCGCGCGGAACGGTGGCAATGGGCTTCATGGCAGCACGGACGCGCAGGACGTCACCGATGCTCATGCCGCCTTCGATGCCGCCGGCCCGGTTGCTGGTACGGATGATCCGGCCGTCGGAGTCCTTGACGATTTCGTCGTGCGCCGCGGAGCCCCGGCGCGAGGCGGTGAGGAAACCGTCACCCACTTCCACACCCTTGATGGCCTGGATGCCCATGAGGGCAGCGGCAAGGCGGGAGTCCAGGCGGCGGTCCCAGTGGACGTAGCTGCCGAGTCCCGGCGGAAGGCCGTAGGCCAGGACCTCCACCACGCCGCCGAGGGTTTCGCCCTCCTTGTGGGCGGCGTCCACCTCGGCCACCATGGCATCCGAGGTTTCGCGGTCGAAGCAGCGGAGGGGATCCGCGTCAAGGGCGATCACGTTGGCAGGAACCGGCAGCGGCCGTCCTTCGGGCACGGTAACACTGGCGATGGAAACCGTGTGGCTGACAAGTTCGATTCCCAACTGCTTCAGGAACTGGGCCGCCACGGTGCCCAGGGCAACACGGGTGGCGGTTTCGCGGGCGCTGGCACGCTCCAGCACCGGGCGGGCCTCGTCGAAGCCGTACTTCTGCATGCCCGTGAAGTCGGCGTGGCCGGGGCGTGGCCGGGTCAGGGGCGCGTTGCGTGCCTGGTCGGCGAGGACCTCGGCGTCCACGGGATCGGCAGCCATGATCTGCTCCCACTTGGGCCATTCGGTGTTGCCCACCTGGATGGCCACCGGGCCGCCCTGGGTGATGCCGTGGCGCACTCCGCCAAGGACGGTCACAACGTCCTGCTCAAACTTCATCCGGGCACCACGGCCATAGCCGAGGCGCCGTCGGGCCAGGGCATCGGCGATCTGTCCGCTGGTGAGTTCAACACCGGCGGGCACGCCTTCAATTATTCCGACCAGTGCCGGACCGTGGGATTCACCGGCAGTCAACCAACGCAACATACAATCCATCCTGCCACGTAGGGCGGTTACAACACTCGTCGGGGTGCCCCGACTGAGTCACACATCACATCTATGACATCGGCCGTGACGTCGTCGCCAAGGCCGCTGAAAAACTTCACTTGCTCCACCGCCTGGTACAGCAGCATCTCCAGCCCGGGGACCACGGCGCCTCCCCCGTCCTGCCAGGCGGAGGCGATCCGGCTTGGCCAGGGGTCATAGGCGACGTCAAGCAGGACCCCAGGCGTCGCGGTGTGGAGGCCGGCTAGCTCGTCCGCCAAGCTGTCGGCAGCGCGGGGCGGAAGGGTGGAAATGACGACGTCGGCAGCCGCCACTGCAGCGGCCGCGCCAGCCAGCGGGAGGACCCGGACGGGAAGGCCCACACCCGCAGAAGCGGCGCGGGCTTCAGCGGCACGTGCGACGTCGCGCACGAAAACATCAGCGGAGGGCGCCCCGAGATCCCGAAGCGCGGCGACCGCTGCGGCAGCGGTCCCGCCGCCTCCCAGCACCACGGCGGACGGCGCGGCCGCTACCCCTGCGTGCCGCACGGCGTTGACGATGCCTGCGACGTCGGTGTTGTAGCCGATCGCGCGAACGGAGGACCCCCCGGACTCGAACACGACAGTGTTCACGACGCCGAGAATGCCGGCCACTCCGCGGACTTCGTCCACTTCCGAGACCATCGCGGTCTTGAGCGGCATGGTGACGGACAGCCCGCGCCAGCCGGCTTCGGCCCGGACTGCAGCCATGAAGGCTGGAAGGTCCGGAACGGTCACATCGATGGCGGAGTATTCAATGTCCACGCCCAGGTGGGAATAGGCAGCCCGATGAAGGGCAGGGGACTTCGAATGACTGATCGGATGCCCCAGGACAGCAGCCCTGGAGGTCACGTGCAGCGTCCCGCGTTGGCTGCGCACCAGGAGTTGTACTGCTCGACATACACGTTGTGTTCAGCCAGCGTCTTGGAGAACTTGGTCTCCTTTGTGTCCAGGTTGATGGTCACCCAGTACATGTACTCGTTGGTCTTCGGCTTGGCCGCCGCATCGATGGCGTTCTTGCCCGGTGATCCAATAGGACCCACCGGAAGCCCCTGGTTGGCGTACGTGTTGTACGGGTTCGACTTGTCGGCTTTTTGGTCCTCGTCGATGTGGAAGCTCTTGATCCCCAAGCCGTAGGTCACGGTGGCATCGGACTGGATCAGGCCGGCCGTTTCGGTGTTGTTCGGCTTCAGCCGGTTGTAGATGGCACCGGCAACATCACCGTATTCGGCCTGCCCGCCTTCGGCCTGCACGATGCTGGCGACCGTGACGACGTCATACTGCTTCGCGGGATCGGTGACTCCCTGCGCCTTGAGCTCGTCCACCGTGGTGGTGACCAGGTTCTGGAGGATCTCCTTAGCCGACGTCCCCAGCGGGAAGCGGTGCTCGCCGGGGGCCAGGTACCCTTCAAGGTTCTTGGCCTTCCCGGGCAGCCCGAACTGGGCAGGCGCATCGCTGAGCGCCTTGAGTTCGGCAACGGGAATGCCGGATCCCTCGGCTATTGCCTGCAGTGATTCATTGACCCGGAGCCCGGCGCTCAGGGCAAAATACATCACTTTGGCGTCAGCCTTGCCCAGCAGCACAGCCACGGCGTCGGAGTTCTTCATTTCCTGGCGGAACTGGAATTGCCCCGGGGCAACAGTGCCGCCGGAAGCGGTGAGTTCGTGCAGGAACGTGTCCGGGTTGGCGATGACCTTCTGGTCCGCGAGCTTGGTGGCGACGGAACGGGTGCCTTCGCCGGGCTCAACGGATACGGTGACCTCGCCCGTGCCGGGACCCGGGAAGTCTGCGACGGTATTCCCGCCCAGGAGCGGCTTAAGGAACTGGGCTCCCACCACGAGTGCGGTGACGAAGACCGCCAATGTCAGCAGCAGGGCCAGCCAGCGGCGGCGGCGCCGGACCTTCTTGGACTTGGCCGGGGCAACGGTCATGGTCGAGCCGGCCGCGATCAGCGGGTGTCCCGGTTCGTCATAGTGGTGCTCGGGGTGGTGATCCCCCGCCAAGTAGACGTCGGCGTCATCGTAGACATGGTGGGCCTCGTCCTCATGGTGCTCTACATCATCGTGGTGTCCGGCCCCGCCGTGCAGCTCGGCGTGCGCATCGTGGCTGCCGGGATGGCTGTGGAGGTCAACGTCCGCGGGTACCTCGTGGTGCGCCGGCTCCACGTGCTGGACGGGAACGTCGTGCTGGACCGGCTCCACCTGCTGGACCGGAACTTCGTGGTGGACGGGCTCCACCTGCTCAACGGGAACGTTGTGGTGCACCGGGGCCGCATAAGCCGCGGGGACTTCCTGCTGCTGGACGGTAGGGGGCTCCGCCGGCATCGCGGGGGCGGCGTCGGGTACTGCCGGCTGTACGGGCGGATGTCCGGTTTCAAAGGCCTGCGGAGGGACCACGTCATGGCCTTCGGTCGCGAGGGACTTCTCCCTGGCCCGAATTTCCTTGCGTGTCAGCTGTCGTCCGGAGTCACTGATTTCTTCGCGTAAGGACTCGCCGCTGTTGACCGGGCTCACTGTAGCCTTCCATCGTCTGAAGATTGCACGTTGTTTCCGGTAACTGCCTGCCCAGCTTCTTCGGCTGCGGCGTCCCCGGAAAGCCCCGGCTGGGAAACCGCAAACACGCGGTGTCCAACATCCGTTCCCCTGGCTTTTTGCATGTCGATCGCATGCTGCAAGATACCTGCAGCGGCAACCTGATCCACTACCTTACGGTGATTCCGGCTGCTCATGCCAGCTTCATGCAGGTTGCGGTGCGCTGTCACAGTGCTTAAACGCTCGTCAATCAGCCGCACGGAAAGGGTTGAACCCTGCCTCGCCACCGCCTCCGCCAGCAGTTCCGCGTAGTCGGTAGCCATCCGCGCCGATGCGTGCTCTTCCCCTTTGAGGGTGCGCGGCAGGCCGACGAAGATCTGCACCACGCCAAGCTCCGCCGCAAGGGCCGCCAGCACACGCACATCCGTGTTCTTCTTGACGTCCCGTGACAGGGTTTTCAGCGGTGTGGCCAGGATGCCGTCGGGATCGCAGACGGCGACGCCCACGCGGACGGTGCCCACGTCCACCCCCAGTTTGGTGCCCCGGGGGTAGGCGTCGGGTGCAGCAGATTGATTCACGGTTCGGTTATCGCCTCGTGATGGCGTCCACGACGGCGGTAAGCGCCGCCGGCACCTTCGCGGCGTCGGTGCCGCCGCCCTGGGCGACGTCGTCCTTTCCGCCGCCGCCGCCGCCGAGGATTCCGGCAGCGAGTCGGACGAGGGCGCCGGCCTTCACGCCCGCAGCGCGCGCTTCCTCGTTGGTGGCAACCAGGATCACAGGACGGTCATTGCTGACACCGGCCACTGCCACGGCGGCGGCCTCTGAGCCAAGCCTGCCGCGGAGGTCGAGGGCCAGTCCGCGGAGGTCGTCCGCGCCGCTGACCTGTCCGGCGTCGTGCGCGATGACCTTCACCCCGGCAGCGTCCTTGGCGGTGCCGGCCAGCTGGGCTGCGGCAGCGGTGAGCTGCTCCTTGCGCAGGCGCTCCAGTTCCTTCTCGACCGTCTTGAGCTTGGTCAGGGTGGTGGCGATCCGGTCTGCCAGCAGGCCCGACGGCACCTTCAGCATTTCGGTGAGCTCCGTGACCAGGGCGCGCTCTGCGGCGAGGTGGCGGAACGCCTCCATGCCCACGAAGGCTTCCACGCGGCGGTTTCCCGAACCGACGGACTGATCCCCCAGCAGCGACAGGCTGCCGATCAGGGAGGTGTTGGCTACGTGGGTGCCGCCGCAGAGCTCACGGGACCATGCGCCGTCGATCTCCACGACTCGGACCTCGTTGCCGTAGTTCTCGCCGAACAGCGCCATGGCGCCGAGTGCCTTGGCCTCGGCCAGGGCCATGACCTTGGTTTCAACCTGGAAGTTGTTGCGGATGGCGAGGTTGGATACTTCTTCGATCTCCGAGCGGGTCGCGGCGCTGAGGCCCTCGCCCCAGGCGAAGTCGAAGCGAAGGTAGCCGGCTTTGTTGTACGAACCGCGCTGCAGCGCCTCCGGGCCGAGGATCTGGTGGAGGGCGGCGTGCACGATGTGCGTGCCGGTGTGCGCCTGCTCTGCGGAGTGGCGCCGTTCGCGGTCCACGGCGGCCTGCACCAGGGAGTCCGCCCCGATTTCGCCTTCGCGGACCACCGCCTTGTGGACGCTGAGTCCCTTGACGGGGCGCTGGACGTCCAGGACTTCGACGACGAACCCGTCGCCGGTGATGAGTCCCGTGTCCGCTGCCTGGCCGCCGGCCTCTGCATAGAACGGGGTCTCCGCGAGCACAAGCTCGATTTCATCCCCGGTGGATGCCTGGGAAACCTTGCGGCCGCCGGAAAGAATGCCACGCACCTTCGACTCGCCGGACAGCTCCGTGTAGCCGGTGAAGACGGTCTCGCCTTCACCCAGCAGTTCCTGGAAGGCGCTGAGGTCCGCGTGCGAGCCCTTCTTGCCCTTGGCGTCGGCCTGGGCGCGCTGGCGCTGTTCAAGCATGAGCTTCCGGAATTCGGGCTCGTCAACCTTCAGGCCGGCTTCCTCCGCCATTTCCAGCGTCAGGTCAATCGGGAACCCGTAGGTGTCGTGCAGGGCGAAGGCATCTGCGCCGGACAGCGGCTGGCCTGCCGCCTTGGACTCCTTCACGGCGTCCTCGAGGCGGGCCGTGCCCGATGCGATGGTCCGCAGGAACGCCTTCTCTTCGGCGTAGGCGATGCGGCTGATGCGGTCGAAGTCGGTCTCCACCACCGGGTAGACGCCCTTCATCGCGTCCCGGGATGCCGGGAAGAGCTCCGGCAGGCAGGCCTTTTCGACGCCGAGGAGGCGCATCGAGCGCACTGCGCGCCGGATCAAGCGGCGCAGGACGTAGCCGCGGCCTTCGTTGGAGGGGGTGACGCCGTCGGCGATCAGCATCAGGGCGGAGCGGATGTGGTCCGCCACGACGCGCATCCGGACGTCGTCGGTGTGGTGGGGATCGTCGTCGGACTCGGCAGAGGTGTACTCCTTACCGGACAGCTCCGCTGCCTTGTCGATCACGGGGCGGACCTGGTCGGTCTCGTACATGTTCTCGACGCCCTGCAGGATCATCGCCAGGCGTTCCATGCCGAGGCCGGTGTCGATGTTCTTCTTGGGCAGTTCACCCACGATGTCAAAGTCAACCTTGGAGCGGACGTTGTCGATCTGGTACTGCATGAACACGAGGTTCCAGATTTCGACGTAGCGGTTCTCGTCGGCGATGGGCCCGCCTTCTACGCCGTAGCCGGGGCCGCGGTCATAGTAGATTTCGGAGCAGGGGCCGGCCGGGCCGGGCTGGCCGGTGGACCAGTAGTTGTCCGCCTTGCCCATGCGCTGGATCCGGTCGGCAGGCATGCCGGTGTTCTTCAGCCACAGCTGCTCGGCATCGTCGTCCTCTTCGTAGACGGTGACCCAGAGCTTTTCGGGCGGCAGGCCGTAGCCGCCGTCGTCAACGCCCGTGGTGAGCAGTTCCCAGGCGAACTTGATGGCGTCTTCCTTGAAGTAGTCGCCGAAGGAGAAGTTGCCGCACATCTGGAAGAAGGTGCCATGGCGTGCCGTCTTGCCGACTTCTTCGATGTCGCCGGTGCGGATGCACTTCTGCACGCTGGTGGCCCGGTTGTAGGGCGCTTCTTCGCGGGCGGTCAGGTACGGAATGAACGGCACCATGCCGGCCACCGTGAACAGCAGGGAGGGGTCGCTGGAGACCAGGGATGCGGAAGGCACCGCCGTGTGGCCCTTGCTGACAAAAAAGTCGATCCAGCGCTTGGTGATCTCCTGCGACTTCATAACCTGGTTACTTACCCTTCTTGGTGTACTGCGTGTAGTTCTGATGCATGTAGTTCACGCACTTCAACGCGTGGCTGCCCCCTGGCGCGAGCCCGGGCAACCCTTTTAATTCTCCCCCATGGCGGGCGATTCGATTTCCGCGCGGCCGCGGAGTGCCTGCGGGGTGCGGTGGTGCCGGCTAACGCCGCACAACATCCTGGCTGTCGATGCCAAGTGCGGCCCGCAGGTCGGTTTCCCGCTCCTGCATGCCGTCCCGGACTGCGTCCGCGAAGTCGTAGATGCCGTCGGCCAGCCGGCCAACCGCCCGGTTGAGGCCTTCGGGGCCCAGGGCGGACTGGGCCTCGCTGATTTTGCGGAAGGCGATAACGCCAATGGCGACGCCGATCCCCATCCAGAGAATTCTTTTCATGAGTGCTCTCCGTCTGGGTTAGCGGCTGCGGCGGCCGGTGGCGGGTTTCTTGCGGGCAGACAGGGCGGAGCGGACGCCGTAGCTGAAGGCTGCCACCTTGATCAACGGCGATCCCACGGTTGCGGCCACGAGGGACGAAAGCGCGGAAATGTTGGCTGAGGCGTCGGAGACGTTGGACGAGATGCCGTCGACCTTTTTCAGCTGCTGGTTCGTCGTGGAAACCGTGGCTGTGACTTCATCCATGAGCGGGGTGGCGCCGTCGCTGATCGAGCGGATGGATGTCCGGACTTCGTCGAAAACCCGTCCGAGTTTCAGGATGGGCACGGCGAGAAGCAGCACGAGGAGTGCAAACACCCCTGCTGCGATCAGGCCGGCAATATCGCCACCAGACATAGACGTTCATCTCCTTGTGATTCCGTGGACTGCTGCGGGTTCCGCGGCGGCATCATGGCCGCAAATGCGGAAGTCCCCCCAGTACCTTACATACAAAGAAGCCCGCGGCGCTTGCCACGGGCTTCTTTGTATACGCTGCGTTTATTTAGCGTGCGTAGAATTCGACGACGAGCTGCTCTTCGCATGTTACGGGAACCTCGGAGCGCTTCGGGCGGCGAACCAGGCGTGCCTGCAGGGCGTCGAGCTTGACGTCCAGGTATGCCGGAACCTGGGGCAGGACGTCGCGGTGCGCGCCGGCTGCTGCAACCTGGAACGGAGGCATGGTTTCGCTGCGGCTGTGAACGTGGACCAGCTGGCCCTCGCCGACGCGGAAGGACGGGCGGTCAACGCGGATGCCGTCAACCAGGATGTGGCGGTGCACAACCAGCTGGCGGGCCTGGGCGATGGTGCGGGCGAAGCCGGCACGCAGCACGAGGGCGTCGAGACGCATTTCGAGCAGTTCGATCAGGTTTTCACCGGTCAGGCCCTTGGTGCGGCGTGCTTCTTCGAAGGCACGGGTCATCTGGGCTTCGCGGATGCCGTACTGGGCGCGCAGACGCTGCTTTTCGCGCAGACGTACGGCGTAGTCGGAGTCCTGCTTCTTGCGGGCACGGCCATGCTCACCGGGGCCGTACGGGCGGCGCTCCATGTACTTGGCGGCCTTGGGGGTCAGAGCAATGCCGAGTGCACGCGAGAGGCGTGCGGTACGGCGAGCACGAGTGTTGTTAGCCACTTGTGTCCTTCCAATATCTGCGGTGTGTCAGTGTTACTGGCCTCCACGATGGAGAGCATCGGCCAACCGCTGCCTTTTGCTACTGGGCGCCGGGCACAGGCCACCGGAAGTCATCACGACAGCATGAAGTGCTGGAATCGGGTGGATTGTGCGTCTGCGCCTTGCCAGACAACGAACTATCCTACCATGATGCGGCGGTGTCAGGTCCGGGCGTGGACTCCGCGGCTGGCCGGCCGGCCGAAGGAAGCGGCACCGAGGAACTCGACGGCGATGAACGGGTCGCTTCCCACGACCCACTCGTCGTGGCCGGGTGGCAGGGTGTAGGTGTCATTGGCACGGATAGTGGAACGCACGCCGTCCGCGGTTTCCACTTCCATCACACCGGAGACGCAGAATCCGAGGTGGCTGTGCTGGCAGAAGTCCGTTTTCTCGAAGGGCTTGATGCTCTCAGACCACCGCCAGCCGGGGTTGAGGATCAGCCGGGCCACCGAATAGTCGTTGACGGTGACAAGATCGAACTCCGCTTTGTCAGGACAGCGCTTTTTGTCCGGAACGTCAAAGGACTTCACGGACAGTGCTGTGACGAAATTAGCGGACATGAAACACGACCTGGAAGTGAGACGGCGGGCGCAATCGGTTTTGAGCCACGTAATTCAACGTTAGCCCTCCGCTGCGGGAAGTCAACGGGGCAATGCTTCGTTCGTTCCGGCCTGAAGCTCAGCCGCCCCGGATGATCTTCCGGAGCCGCTCCAGCCGCGTTGAAATATCGCGTTCGGCGCCGTTGGCGGTGGGCACATAATAGTCCCGGCCAACGAGGTCGTCCGGCGGATACTGCTGGGTGGCAACGGCATGGGGGGCGTCGTGCGCGTATTTGTAGCCTTGGCCGTGTCCGAGTTGTTTTGATCCGGGATAGTGCGCGTCCCGCAGGTGGGCGGGGATGCCGTTGCCCAGGCCGGCCCGGACATCTGCCGTGGCTTTGTTGATGCCCATGTACGCCGCATTGGACTTCGGGGCCGTGGCCAGGTGGACGACGGCCTCAGCCAGCACGATCCGCCCTTCGGGCATGCCGATCAGCTGCACGGCCTGCGCCGCGGCGACGGCCGTCTGCAGCGCGGTCGGGTCCGCCATCCCCACGTCTTCGGCAGCCGAGATCACGATGCGCCGGGCGATGAACCTGGGGTCCTCCCCCGCTTCCAGCATGCGCGCCAGGTAATGCAGGGCGGCATCCACATCCGAACCGCGGATGGATTTGATGAAGGCGCTGGCCACGTCATAGTGCTGGTCCCCGGCACGGTCGTACCGCACCGCGGCAACGTCGAGGGCACGTTCAGTGTGCGGCAGTTCCACCGAGACGGGTCCTTCGGCGGCGTCGTCGGCATCACCGAACGCTACGCCCGCTGCTGCCTCCAGCGCCGTTAGCGCCCGGCGCGCGTCTCCGCCGGAAAGCCGCACCAGGTGGGCCAGCGCTTCGTCGCTGAGCTTCACCTTTCCGTTCAGCCCGCGCGAATCGGCCACGGCCCGCTGGATGAGCCCCTCGATGTCCGCATCCGTCAGCGGCCGGAGCGTCAGCAGCAGCGACCGGGAGAGCAGCGGAGACACCACCGAGAACGAAGGGTTTTCGGTGGTTGCGGCCACCAGCACCACCCAGCGGTTTTCGACGCCGGGCAGCAGCGCGTCCTGCTGGGCCTTGTTGAAGCGGTGGATCTCGTCGAGGAAAAGCACCGTGGTGGTCTTGTACAGGTCCCGGGCCGTGAGCGCCTCGTCCATGACACGCCGGACATCCTTCACTCCCGCGGTGATGGCGGACAGCTCGACGAACTTCCGGCCCGGACCTTTTGCAATCACATGGGCAAGGGTGGTCTTGCCGGTTCCCGGAGGTCCCCACAGGATGAGCGACGTCGGGCCGGCGGGTCCGGCGGAGTCGGCGCCCGCTCCAGCGGCCAGCTGCCGCAGCGGCGACCCTTGTCCGAGCAGGTGCTGCTGCCCCACGACCTCGTCGAGGGTCCGGGGCCGCATCCGGACCGCTAGCGGGCCGCGGGGCTGCGTCCGCCCGGCGGGCCGCCCGGCGGCCGGCCCGGAAACGCCCGACCCGGACGGCGGCACCGTCCCGCCGTCGTCGTCGTTGTCCGGCCCCTGGCCAAAGAAATCATCCACATAGATAGGCTACTTCTAGATCCTGACAGCACTGACAACGGAGAACCACACGATGCCCACCCCAGAGTCCCGAGCGGCGTTCGTCTCCGGTGCACGGCTGCCAGGGTGGGTGGAGCGCTTTGCCGCGAGCCACGGCACCGTGGATCAGGAGGAGCTCGACGGCGGACTGCAGCTGTCCGCAGAGGACGGCGCCGTGGCGCTGCTGGAGCAGCCGTGGCCGGCTGACGGCCGGCCGGGCAGCGGCAGCAACGCCGTGGAGCGGCTGGCGTCGCTGGCGTCGCAGTCCCGGACGCTCGGGCTGGTGCTGGTCCGCCGCGGCGGCTATTCCGTGGCGGTGGTCCGTGACGGCGCCGCCCTGGCATCCAAAACCGGCACCCGCCACGTCCAGTCCAGGACCGCGGCCGGCGGCTGGTCCCAGCAACGCTTCGCCCGGCGGCGCGCCAACCAGGCAGACGCCCTGGTGGAAGCGGTCGCCGCGCACGCCGGCAGGATCTTCGCGGACCACCGGATCGAATACCTGGCGCCCGGAGGCGACCGCACCCTCGCCGAGCAGGTGCTCGCCGAACCCGTCCTGAAGCGCTACGCCGGGCTGGCCCGGCTGGCATTCCTCGACGTCCCGGATCCCCGCGCGGCCGTGCTGAAGCGGGCGGCCGCGGACCTGTGCTCAGTGCGCATCCTGGTGACCGACCCGCCGGCGTAGCTACTCTTCCGGAGCCAGGGTCACGGTGACACCGTTGAGGTCCCGGCTGAAGTCGAGCTGGCAGGAGAGTCTGGAGCCGCACTCCCGGTACCCCTCCGCCTCGACAAGCAGTTCCAGTTCATCCTCGCTGCGTTCGCCCAGGGTGTCGTAGACCTCTTTCTCGAGGAAGACGTGGCAGGTTGCACAGGAGGCGGTGCCGCCGCAGGAGGCCAGGACCGGCAGGTCGTTGTCACGCAGGGCCTCCATCAGCGTCTGGTCCGGTTCCCATTCGAGATCGTGGGTGGAGCCTTCGCGGTCGATGACGGTGAGTTTGTTGTTGCTCATGGGGGTTCCTTAGATTCGGGCTGCCGCAAGGTCAGCGTCGGTGGGGTGATTGAGGACGGTGTCGGTGAGCGGGATGCCGGGGTCCGCTGCCAGCGTCGGGTCCAGCCGGGCTCCCTGGCCAATCAGTTTCCTGGCCGGCCGGAAGTCGGTCAGGCCCGCGACAGTGTCGACGGCGGCGAGGCGGCCGTCCCGAAGATAGACCACCGAGAACCTGCCGCCTGCGGGTTCGCCGCGCACGATCACGTCGTCCGCCGCATCGCGCACGCCGGCGGTCTGCAGCCGGACACCGTGCTGGACGGTCCAGAACCACGGGATTTCAGGATCAGCGGGTTCCTGGCCGGTGATGTGGGCTGCAACCCCATCGGCCTGCGCCTGCGCGTTCTGGATGCATTCGAGGCGTTGGCTGGTGCCGTCGATCGGGCTGGTGAAGCGGGTGACGTCACCGGTGGCGTAAATCAAAGGGTCTGAGGTCCGGCCGTCCCCGTCCACGAGGACGCCGTCCCGGCATTCGAGCCCGGCTTTCGCGGCCAGCTCCTGGTTGGGCAGCACCCCGATTCCGGCCAATACGACGTCGGCAGGAAGACCCTGCCGTCGGCGGTGACCACGCGCTCTGCCCGCCCGCCTCCTTCAATCGCCGTAACTGCTGCACCGAAGACGAACCGGACTCCGTTCCGCCCGTGGAGCTGTTCGAAGTGGTGCGAGACCGGGGCGGAGGTCACCCGGCTCATCACGCGGTCCTGGAACTCCAGCACTGTGACCTCGCAGCCCTTGGCTGCAGCGGCAGCGGCGACTTCCAGTCCGATGTACCCGGCGCCGATGATGGCGACGCGGGCTCCCCGGACCAGCAACCGCTTCAGTTCCAAGGCATCCTCCCGTGTCCGCAGGGACATGACTCCGCCAAGCCCGGCGCCGGGCACGGTGAGGGGCCTCGCCCGCGAACCCGTAGCGATGACGAGCCGGTGGTAGGCGTGGCGGCTGCCATCCGACAGCAGGACTGTTCGGCCCTGCCTGTCAATCGAGTCGGCGGTGATGCCCGCCAGCCGGTCAATGCCCTTGTCCAGATAGAACTTCTCCTTGCGCAGGACGGCGGACTCATCTGACGCGCCGTCTTTCAGGAGTTCCTTGGACAGCGGGGGGCGTTCATAGGGCGTCTCTTTCTCCGCGTCGAGCAGCAGGATGCCACCTTCCCAGCCCCGGGCACGGAGGCCCGCGGCGACAGCAACGCCGGAGTGTCCGGCGCCTGCGATGATCACCCGATCTGTAGTCGCGGTCACCGGTCCCTGTTTCATCGGTTCGTGGTCACGCATTGATCTTCTCCAGCATCACGTGCAGGTGCTCCGGGCCCGAGTTCGTCAGGTTGTTTCCGCGGACGTATTCAATCGGCCTGTCCGGATCCAAAGCGAGGGATCCCAGTTTTTCGGCAAGGAGCTTCACGGTCACCAGGACCTCAAACCGCGCGAGCGGCGCCCCCAGGCAGCTATGGACACCGTGACCGAAGCCGAGATGGCCGTCGGTGTTGCGGTCGATATCAAAACGCTCGCCGTCGGGATACTTGCTGCTGTCACGGTTCGCCGCGGCCGGCAGCAGCCGGACGATAGCGTTCGCGGGAATTTTGACTCCGGCAACCTCCACTTCCTCCGTGGTGATCCGGCTGGCCCGCTGCACCGTGCCGCGGTAGCGGGCCAGCTCCTCGACGAAGAGATTCGCATCATCAGGGTTGCGGCGGATCCGGTCCAGCAGGTCCGGCTGTTCGCTGAAGACACGGAACGAGTTGGCCAGCAGGATGGTGGTGGTGTCGTGGCCGGCGACGAAGACAAAGGCGCAGAGTTCCTTGGCTTCCTTCTCGCTCAACAGGCCGTCCTTCCACATCCGGGCGATGTGGCCGCCGACGGAGTCGCTCGCCTCGCGGTAGAGCCGCTCCATGGTGTCCTTCAGGTAGGCGAAGAAGTCGAAGGTGCTCTGTTCGTCGGTGCCGGTGCCCTGTGCGTTGCGGGCGAGCCTGCCGAAGTAGCTGAACGTCTCGTCGGACCAGAACTTCATCTTGTCGAAGTCCTCGGCCGGCACGTCGAGCAGGGCGCTGATGGTGGACATGCTGAGCGGGATTGAGTAGTCGTCCACTGCGTCGCCGCCGCCGGCGGCCAGCATCGGGGTCAGGTACTTTTCGGCGTTTTCGCGGACACGATCCTCGAAGCGGGCAATGGCCTTCGGGATGAAGGCCTGGGCAACGACCTGGCGCAGGCGTGTGTGGTTCGGGGCGTCGAACAGCGTGAGGAACGTCAGCGGAACAGGGTCCACAACCTGGGAGGAGAAGACCTTCGGGGCCCGCATGGCCTTACGGACGTCGTCGTACCGGGAAATGAACCAGACGTCAGAGACCGGTGAATGGGCACGGAGGACGGGGGCGTTCTCCCGCATCCATTCATAGTGGGCATAGGGATCGCCCTGCGTTCCGTCATCGACGACCTTGAACGGCGCCATGCCCTCGGGCCAGCCCAGTTCATGCGAATAAGGGGGCAACTTGGCGCTTTCGCCTGCGCCAGTGCTTTCATCCGTGGCGACCGGGGGTACTGCTGTCAATGGGGCAGACATCTTTGTCCTTCTTTCCGGTTGACTTCGACGTGAGCTACGTCTCAAACCACAACGCCGGGTCCGCGGCGTCCGCCCCACAGGTCTTCCGTTCATCGGTTGCGAAAGTCTGCCCCGGCTTACAGGTTGCCGGTCATCCCGCCTGCTCGGCCTTCAGGGCACGCGAAATTCCGTGGGCGGCGGTCAGCAGGGCGGGGACGGTCAACGGAACCGCGGCCTCCTGCCGCGGCACGATGGCGTTAAGCGCCGCGGCGACCGTGTTGCCAGGCCCGAAGACGGGCACGGCGGTGCCCGTCCACTCCGTGACTCCAATGCCGGGCAGGGCCACGTAGCCGCGTTGCCTGATCTCGGCCAGGTGCTTCCGGATGAGGGCAGGGTCGGTAACGGTCTCGGGGGTCACAGCCGTCAGCGGCGTCGAGAGCACCTCAGTTTGGAGGGCGGGCGGCGAGAAGGCCAGCAGCACCAGTCCGGACGAGGCTGCGTGGATCGGCATCCTCTGGGCAATGTGGGCCGCGTCCAGGCTGGAATGCGGCGAGGAGAGCCGCTCCACGTACAGCACCGTCCCGTGGTCCAACACGGCCAGGGTGGTGTGCTGGTGGACGGCGGCCTGGACGTCCTCCATGAACGGCAGCGCCAGCTCACGAAGATTAAGCGCACGCGAACCGCGTGCGGCCAGCTCCCACATGCGCATCCCGGAGCGCAGGTTCCCGTCCGGCAGCCGCTCAATCAGGCCGTGGATGACCGAGTCGTCCACGAGACGGTGCGCGGTGGTCAGTGGCAGGCCCGCGCGGCGGGCAAGGCCGGAAAGCGTCATGGTCGGCAGGTTCCGACCGAACGCACTCATGAGCCGCACGACGCGGCTGATCACCGATTCGCCCGAGGGTGAGTTTGCCACGGACGCCTCCGGCCCGACACCCTAGCGGGCTTCCACGCCGGCCGCGCGCTCCACGCCCCGGCCAGCCGCGAGCTTGGCGATGTCGCGGCCCGCACGGTAGCCGAACACGAGGGCCGGACCGATGTGCGATCCGTAACCCGGGTAGCCGCCGCCGAAAACGCTCACCGCGGCGGCGCCGACAGCCAGGAGACCGGGGATGGCTGTTCCCTCTGCGGTAACAACTTCCGAGCGTTCGTTGACGCCCACTCCGGCGAAGGTGCCGAGGTCGCCCATCTGGATCTTCGCGGCGTAATACGGTCCTTTGCCCACCGGGGAGAGGTTCGGGTTCGGCTTGTGCTCGAGATCGCCGCGGAAGTGGTTGTACAGGGTGGAGCCCCGGCCGAACGCCGGATCCTCACCGCGCTCCGCTGCCGGATTGAACTCAGCCACGGTCGCTGTAAGGCCCTGGGCATCGATCCCGAGCTTTCCGGCCAGTTCCGCCAGGGTGTCCCCCTTGACCAGGTACCCGGTCCTGTAGAAATAGCCGCGGGGCATCGGCCAGGGCTTGGCGTAGCCAATGCCGTATTTGTGCATCGTCTTCGCGTCGTCGATCACGTATCCAAATGTCTTGTCCTCGTACTTGTTGTGCCCGATCATCGCTCCACCGAAGTCGTGGTAGCTCAGCGCCTCGTTTCCGAAGCGCCTGCCGTGACGGTCGACGGCGATCAGGCCGGGCAGGCCGATCGCCCGCAGGTGCGGAAAGAGCCGCTGCTTGCCGTTGAGGTACTTAAAGACAGTGACCGGCGCCCACGAGCCGACGCTGAACACTGAGTCATCGATGTGCCCGCCCGCACTGACCGCCAGGGTGGCGGCGTCCCCGCCGTGGCCGACGGTCGGCGTGAAGTGGTCGTCGCCGTCGGCGTCGTGGGGGAAGTACTGCTTCCGCAGTTCCTTGTTGCCGGAGAAGCCGCCGGCGGCGAGGATGACGCCGAGCCGTGCCGTCACTGTGGCGGCATGCTCACCGCCGATCACGGCGCCCGTGATGGTTCCGGCGTCGTCGCGGGTCAGTGAAAGGGCCGGTGAAGAATTCCACAGGCGCACGCCCAGGTCATCGGCGCTCTTGACCATGCGGGTCATCAGGGCGTTGCCGTTGGAGCGCAGGACCGGGCGCTTGTAGCGGGCGGCGTCAGCCCACGTGCGCAGCAGCTTCTTGGCCACATAGACGAACGAGCTGACCGACTGGTTCACGTGGAAGAACTCGTTGATGTCCGGCCCGACCTGCGGCATGTAACCGAACACGGTGTAGGAGCTCATGTACGGCTGCATCAGGAGCCGCTTATTCCCGAGCACGCGCGCGTCCACATCCTGCGGCAGGATGGCCCGGCCGGACAGCCTCGCCCCGGGCAGGTCCATCTGGTAGTCCGGATTCTTTTCCGGATAGGTGAACTTCACCTCGGTTTCGTTCTCGAAAAAGGAGATCGCCTCGGGCACGGTATCCAGGAAGTCCCTGACGCCTGCTTCGTTGAACGTGTCAGGGGCGAGGTTCTTCAGGTAGGTCTCGGCTTCCTCCCGGGTATCGCCCTGCGCCACACCCTGCTTGTTGCCCGGGACCCACGCCCAGCCGGCGGAAATGGCGGTGGTTCCGCCAAAATACTGCTCCTTTTCCGCACGATCACGGTCAATCCCTGCGAAGCGGCTTTCAGGGCCGCGGCCATCCCGGCAACGCCGGAGCCGATGACGAGGACATCACAAACGGTCTTGCTCATTCTTTTGCTCCGTTCAGTCGGCTGCTGCATCCTCGCTGCAGCCGGGTGGAAGGTTTAAGCCCCAGTAGACTCGGCGGCGCCGGTGCCCGGCAGGAGGATTACCATTGAGCGGGAATCCTAAGGAGGAAAGAGTGGCCAACTCCCCATCGGGCGAGTCGATCATCGGCCGCTTCGTGAAGATCGTGAGCGCGTTCGACGACCGGCACAAGTCCATGAGCGTTGCCGAACTGGGGCGCCGGACCGGGCTGCCGGTGACCACCACCTACCGGCTCGTCAACGACCTGCTGGGAGAGCGGCTCCTCGAACGCGAACCCGGCGGTGACATCCATATCGGCACGCGGATGTGGGAACTCGTTTCGCGTGGGTCCAAGATGATGGGACTGCGGGAAGCCGCGCTGCCGTTCATGGAGGACGTCCAGGCAGTCGTCCAGCATTCGACCACCCTGGGCATCCTTGATTCGGACGAAGTCCTGTACATCGAGCGGCTGGGCTCCGACAGGACGATCGTCGACATCACCAAGATCGCCGGCAGGCTGCCCGTGCACGCAACGTCCTCGGGCTTGGTCCTGCTGGCGCACTCCCCCGCCGGTTACCAGGACGCCTTCCTGGCCCGGCCTCTGACGAAGTACACCGAAACCACCCTGACAAACCCGGCTGCGCTCCGGCGCCACCTGGCCGAGATCAGGCAGCGCGGCTTCGCAGCCATGCCGGGCGTGATCGTGCCCGAATCCAGCGGCATCGCGGTCCCCGTCTTCGGGTCCGACAACACCGTCCGGGCCGCCCTCAGCGTGGTGGTGCCGCGCAACGAGGAGAACGCGGCAGCCCGCGTGCCCGTCCTCATGGCGGCTGCCCGCGGCATTTCCAGGGCTCTGGGCTGGCGCGGCGAGCTGAAGGGAACGCTCCGCCAGAGTCACTGAAAGTTGGTTTTTCCGTTCATCGGCAATCGTGTGGTTTCGGTCACAGCTCCCCTGCCACTCTGGCTAGGACGCAGCGAAGAGGCTGCAGGAGCAAGAGGAGCACCACATGAATCCCACACTGAACCGAGTAACCGGAAAGACCGCCATCGTTACCGGAGGCCGCGGCGACTTGGGCAGCGCCACCGCTGCCCTCCTGGCTGAACACGGTGCAGTCGTTGCCAGCCTGGACGTGGCCGGCACCCCGGCTGCCCCAGCCCATCCAAACATCAGCGAGTACGACGTCGATGTCACCAGCGAGGCCAGCGTCGCCGACGCCGTCCGCCGGGTCCGCGACGAACTGGGCACGCCGGACATCCTGGTCAACGCCGCCGGAATCATCGGGCCCGCCGGCGCCTCGCACACCGCCTCGGTCACGGACTTCGACACGATCTTCAACGTCAACGTCAAGGGCGTCTGGCTGATGACCAAGCATGTGGTCCCCGGCATGATCGAAAAGGGCACCGGCAGCATCGTCAACTTTTCCTCCATCCACGGCATCACCGGCGGCCGTAATGTGCCGCTCTACCACGCCACCAAGGGCGCTGTGCGGCTGCTAAGCAAGTCCGACGCGGCGGCCTACGGAAGTTACGGCATCCGGGTGAACTCCATCCACCCCGGATCCATGGACACCCGGATGAGCCGCCGCTCAGCCGAGCAGTCAGACATCGGCCCCGAGGCCTACTACAAGCAACTGGTCGGCTCGAACCCGCTGCCCCGCCAGGGCCAGCCGGACGAGATCGCCTACGGCGTGCTCTACCTGGCCTCCGACGAGTCGCGCTTCACCACGGGTTCCGAACTCGTCATCGACGGCGGTTATACCGCCGTCTGAAGCGGTTTCCCGGCCCCTCCCGGGCCGCCGTAACCGAAGCTGTTGCCGCGGCCGCACAGATCTTCTTCCTTCCGAAAGGCTAAACCCATGAAATTCGTCAACGGATCCCCGTCGGAGAACTACGACGTCGTCGTCGTCGGTTCCGGCGCGGGCGCACTCACGGCGGCGGCGACCGCCGCCCGTGCCGGCAAGTCCGTCGTCATCCTCGAAAAGAGTGAACTGCTGGGCGGCACCTCCGCCGTCTCCGGCGGCATGCTCTGGGTGGCCGACAACCACCACGCCCGGGCGGCCGGGATCACTGATTCCAAAGATGCGGCAGCCGAATACGTCCGGGCCGTGGCGCGCGGCCGCGGCCGTGAGGATCTGCTGGACGCGGCGCTGAACTTCGGCGACCAGATGCTTCGCTTCGTGGAGGACGAATGCGGCGTCCGCTTCATCTTCCTGGACAACTTCCCGGACTACCGGCAGGACCTGCCCGGCGCTCTGGAAGGCGGCCGCACGGTGGAGCCGGAGCTGTTCAACAGCAAGGAAGCCCTCGGAGGGCTCAAAGCACACGTGCGCAGCGACGGCCGCGCGCCATTCACGATGCAGGAATACGAAGACTGGGGCGCCTTCACTAAGTTTCCCTGGGACGAATTGGGGCGCCGCCAGGATGACGGCCTCGTTGCCAAGGGCCAGGCGCTCGTCTCCATGCTGCTCGCCAGCCTGGTCCGCGACGGCGCCGGGCTGGTCACCGGTGCGCGGGGCCACCGGCTGCTCACCGACGGTGGCCGGGTGACCGGCGTCGAACTGGAATCCGGTGAACGCTTCCGGGCCAAGGACGGCGTGGTGCTCGCGACGGGCGGCTTCGAGTGGGACAAAGCCCTGGCGGACTCGATGCTGGCCTCACGGCTGTACACGATGTGTTCCCCTCCTTCCAACACCGGCGACGGACTGCGGATGTCCCAGCGCATCGGTGGCCAGACCCGGGGAACCCGGGAAGCCTGGTGGGCGCCGATGTCCGTCACCGGAGACACCCGTGACGGACAACCCATAGGCACACTTCTGCGTTTCGAACGGCAGGGACCGGGATCGATCATGGTGAACCGTCACGGCCGCCGCTTCGCCAACGAGTCCCAGAACTACAACGACCTCGCCCGCAGCCTGCAATCCTGGGACTCGGCCGGGAACCAGACTCTCAATACCCCTGCCCACGTCATCGTGGACCACGGCTATCTTCAGCGTTACGGTATCCTGACGCACCGAGCGGGCCAGCCCACGCCCGGCTATCTGATCGAGGCGCCGACCCTGGCCGGACTGGCTGCAAAAATCAACGTTCCGTCAGAGAACCTGGAAGCCACCGTTGCCCGGTTCAACAAATTTGCGGTCAAGGGCGAGGATCCCGATTTCGGCCGCGGTGAAAGCGCCTATGACAAGTACTGGGGCGACGACGATAACCCGTGGCCGGACCCCTCGCTCGGCCCGCTCCAGTCCGGACCGTTCTACGCCCTGGAAGTGGTCAACGGCGCCTTCGGCACGAACGGCGGCGTGGCAACCGACGGCTTTGCCCGCGTGCTCGACGTCGACAACCGGCCCATCCCGGGCCTGTTCGCCGCCGGCAACACCACCGAAAACGCCTATGCCGCGGGTTACCCCGGCGCCGGCGCGACCCTTGGACCGATCATGACCATGGGCTATCTCGCCGGACGCACGCTCGCCGGCCGGTCACCGGAGTACCGCTCCGCTGGGCAGGGTGCTGAACAGGCCAAGCAAAACGTGGAACTGGTGGGGGCCTGAGATGATCCGCCACACCGTGCTCTTCAAGTTCAAGCCGGGTTTCCCGCCCTCAGACAAGCAGGCTTGGATTGACGGGCTCAACTCCATGGCAGGCAATATCCCCGGCATGCTCGGCCTCAGCCATGGCGCGGACGTCCTGAACACCGAGCGCTCCTTCGACTACGCCATTGTGGCCGATTTCGAAACGATCGAGGACATCGCGGTGTACAACACGCATCCGCTCCACGAGCCGCTGAAGGCGTACTCGTTCCCCAACAGCCAGCAGATCCTCTCGGTGGACTTCCACCTCGGGGACGCAGCGCCGGCACCCATTGAGACAACGCAGTCTTAAGGAGATCACCATGCATTCCTCATCCGCACCACAACCAGCTGTGCCGGCACCGCGCAAGACCCCGGGCAAGGCAGCTCTGGCGTCCTTCCTCGGCAGCACCCTGGAGTACTACGACTTCTTCATCTACGGCACCGCCGCCGCCCTGGTGTTCCCGCATCTCTTCTTTCCGTCTGCGGACCCTGCGATCGGCCTGATCGGCGCCTTTGCCACCTTCGGTGTCGCCTATGTGGCGAGGCCCGTGGGCGGCCTGGTCATGGGCCACTTCGGCGACAAATTGGGACGGAAAAAGATCCTGCTGCTGACCCTGGGCATCATGGGCCTGGCGTCCCTGGGCATCGGGTTCCTGCCCACCTACGGGCAAATCGGAGTTTGGGCGCCCATCCTGTTGGTGGCCGGCCGGCTGGCACAGGGATTTTCCGCGGGCGCAGAGTCGGCCGGAGCCTCCACGCTCACGCTGGAACACTCGCCCGAAGGCAAGCGCGGCTTCTTCACCAGCTTCGTGATGACGGGCTATGCGTCCGGGATGGTGCTGGCCACCCTCGTGTTCATTCCGGTGACGGCCCTGCCCCAGGAAGCGATGATGAGCTGGGGCTGGCGCATCCCGTTCTGGCTCTCCATCATGGTCCTGGCCATCGCCTACTGGGTCCGGACGCACCTGGACGAAACTCCGGTCTTCGAGGAAGCCCAGGAGAGCAGGCAGGTGGCGCCGATGCCCATCAAGGAAGTGCTCCGCTTCCAGGCCCCGGACGTGCTGCGCGTCGTGGGCATGTCGATCATGTCGGTGATGCAGACCATTTTCACGGTCTTCGGACTGGCCTACGCAACTTCCAGCGCAGGGTTCGACCGGGCCTCCATCCTGACCGTAAACGCCGTCGCCATCGGCCTGTCCATGTTCACCATGCCGCTGGCGGCGAAGGTTTCGGACCGGATCGGCCGCCGTCCGCTGATGCTAGGCGCCGCATTCGGATGTTCAGCGACGATCTTCCTGTACTTCCTCTCGCTGTCCTCCGGCAACATCGTCCTGGTGTTCCTCACGGCGTTCCTGAACATGACATTGCTCTACTCGGGCTTCAACGGATCTGGCCGGCATTCTTCGCCGAGCAGTTCGCCGCTCCTGTCCGCTACACCGGTATGGCCCTGGGCAACCAGCTTGGCCTGGTCCTCGCCGGCTTCGGGCCGATGATCGCCGGCATGCTGCTGACCCCGGGAGCCGCAGGCTGGGTCCCCGTGGCTGTGTTTGGCACCGTGTGCATGCTGATCGCTGCCTTCTCGGTGTTCCGCTCCCGCGAGACGTTCAAGACACCGATCGAGGAACTCGGCGCTCCTTACCTGACCGGTACCGCCCGTCGCCGGGAAACACTCGAAGAGCAGAAAACAGCCGGGCAACCGGCCGGGCGGCTTCGCTGAGTCCCCCGCATCGAGGAAGAAATTCACATGCCGCGAAACACTAGCCGACGCAACAAGTACCCCAGCCACTGGCCGGTCCACGTGTCCGGGACGCCGGCCGCCTGCCAGCAGCTGCCTCGGCCGGGTGCGGTGGCAACCGAACAGCAGCCGGCACCCACTCACCCTGCCGACGACGGCGAACTGACCGCCTCGCCCTGGATCGGCCTGCACTACGTCACGGAAGGCATCTAGCAGCCGGTCAGGTGCCGCTTGGGCCGCTCCTGCCGATAGAAATAGCGGCCAGCTTCCCGGAACCCGGCCCTGGCATACAGTTCCCGGGCCGCGGCATTGGCTGCGGTCACCAGTAACCAATAGCCGTCCAGCCCACGGGAATCACCCGCTGCCAGCAGCGACTGCAGAATCCGGCCGGCATGTCCGCGGCGGCGGGCGTCCGGGCGCGTGGCCATACAGTACAGGCCGCCCCGTGCGCTGTCCCCCGCCGGGAGGGCAAGGCGGCCGACGGCGGCGGGCAGGCCGTCGTCGTCCCTCACCAGGGCGTACACCGACGGGCAGCCTTCGAGGATTCCGCGGGCGGTGGCGAGGGACTCCTCGCCGCCGCGGCCGTCGACGCTCCACCACAGCTGCAGCCACTCAGGCGAAGGCTCGACCGATAGTTCGACGCCAACGCCGGCACCGTCACCGTAACCGCCCGCTTCCCGCTCCAGGATCAGGGTCTCGGACTGCCTGGTAAAGCCTTCCCCGTCAAGGACCAGGTTCAACGCCGCATTGCGCGGATCGTCGAAGACCTGGAAGATCACGGGCAGCTGGCGGCTCCGGTACCAGGCCCGCGCCTCCCGGAGCAGGGCCAGCCGCCCGTGGTCCGTGCCCGCCGGCTCTGAACGAGGCCAGACGGAGTTGGCCCGCTGGGTGACGCCGCCGGCGGCACGGAGCACCCAGCCGCCGGATTCCGACCGGTCGGGTGCCAGCCACGAGGCATCCATCAACGCCTCCAGCAAGGGCAGTGCTTGCCGTTCCATCGGGCTCCTCACGCAGGACTTAGGGGACAGCAAAGGCTCCCCGGTTTCCCGGGGAGCCCTGCGACAATCAGTTCAGGCTACTACTTTGCTGCGTCCTCGCGCCGTTGCGGCACCGGTTCCGCTTTCTTGGCCTCCGGCTTGAAGTCGACACCGGCTTCCTTGCGCTGCTGCGCGGTGATCGGCGCAGGAGCCGCGGTCAGCGGATCGTAGCCGCCGCCGGATTTCGGGAAGGCGATCACGTCGCGGATTGATTCCACGCCGGCGAGCAGCGCAACAACGCGGTCCCAGCCGAAGGCGATGCCGCCGTGGGGCGGAGCGCCGTACTTGAACCCTTCCAGGAGGAAGCCGAACTTCGTCTCAGCGTCCGCCTTGTCCAGGCCCATGAGTTCGAACACACGTTCCTGCACATCACGCTCATGGATACGGATGGACCCACCGCCGATTTCGTTGCCGTTGCAAACGATGTCGTACGCATAGGACAGGGCCGATTCCGGGTCCTGCTCAAAGGAGTCCATGAACTCGGGCTTGGGCGAGGTGAAGGCGTGGTGGACCGCGGTCCACTTCCCGGCGCCGACCGCCACGTCACCCGAGGCCACTGCGGCGGCGGCGGGCTCGAACATCGGTGCGTCCACCACCCAGCAGAACGCCCAGTCGGCGGGGTTGATCAGGCCGGTGCGGTGTCCGATTTCGACACGGGCGGCCCCGAGGAGGGCACGGGAGGAAGTCTTCTCGCCTGCGGCGAAGAAGATGCAGTCACCGGGCTTGGCGCCGACGGCGTCGGCCAGGCCGGCGCGCTCGGTTTCGGTCAGGTTCTTCGCGACCGGGCCGGCCAGCTCGCCGTCTTCCTTGTACAGGACGTAGGCGAGGCCCTTGGCG
This sequence comes from Arthrobacter sp. ISL-72, assembly GCF_018613755.1. Classification (GTDB taxonomy): domain Bacteria; phylum Actinomycetota; class Actinomycetes; order Actinomycetales; family Micrococcaceae; genus Arthrobacter. The sequence goes on along the minus strand of NZ_JAGGPP010000006.1, from coordinate 207,719 downwards.
CCGCGCTGCTTGGCCCATTCCTGCCACGCGTCCAGCGCGCGGCGCGCCTGCGAAGCTCCGCCGGGCATGACCACGGCGCCGACATACGGTGCCTTGAAGACGCCGAAGTTGGTGTCCTTGAAGAATTCCGTCAGCTCAGTCAGCTCCTGGCCGAAGCGCAGGTCGGGCTTGTCCGAGCCGTAGCGCGCCATGGCGTCGGCGTAGGTGATGCGCTGGATGGGCGTCGGGATCTCGACGTCGATCAGCTGCCACAGGGCTTTGACGATACTTTCGCCGAGCGAAATGATGTCATCCTGCTCGACGAAGCTCGCTTCGATGTCCAGCTGGGTGAATTCGGGCTGGCGGTCGGCGCGGAAGTCCTCGTCGCGGTAGCAGCGCGCGATCTGGTAGTACTTCTCGAAGCCGCCCACCTGCAGGAGCTGCTTGAAGAGCTGCGGGGACTGCGGCAGCGCGTACCAGGAACCCGGCGCGAGGCGTGCCGGGACCACGAAGTCGCGGGCGCCTTCCGGCGTCGAACGCGTCAGGGTGGGGGTTTCAATCTCCACGAAACCGTCCTGGTGGAGCAGTTCGCGTGCCACGCGGTTCGCCTCCGAGCGCAGGCGCAGGTTCCGGGCAGGGCCCGGACGGCGCAGGTCAAGATAGCGGTGCTTGAGCCGGGCTTCCTCGCCCACTTCGACGTGCTCGTCGATCTGGAACGGCAGCGGGTCCGAGGTGTTGAGGATGGTCACCTTCTCGGCAATGACCTCAATCTCGCCGGTGGCCAGCGCCGGGTTTTCATTGCCCTCGGGCCGCTGGGAAACCGTACCGATGATCTGGAGCACGTACTCGTTGCGGAGTCCGTGGAAGACCTCCTCTTCGCGGACGACCACCTGGGCGACGCCCGAGGCGTCGCGGAGGTCAACGAATGCCACACCACCGTGATCACGACGCCGGCCCACCCAGCCGGCCAGGGTTACGGTTTGTCCAATGTGCTCGGAGCGTAGGGATCCGAGGTCATGTGTGCGCAGCACAGCTTACCTTTCAGAAGGAAGACAGAGATGATGTTGAATGGGACCGTTGCGGGAACAGCCCCGTTCGAGTTTACCCGTTGGAAAGGCTTTCCTTCCGCCATGCAGACCCATCAGCGCCTTCAGCGCAGGCTCGGTGTGTTCGACGCCACCGCCATCGGTCTCGGCTCCATGCTCGGCGCCGGCGTATTCGTTGTCTTCTCCCCCGCCACCGCCCTGGCCGGCCCGCTGATGATTGTCTCGGTCCTGATAGCCGGCGCAATTGCCTACTGCAACGCGATGGCATCGGCCCAGCTGGCCATCAAATACCCGGCCAGCGGCGGGACGTACATTTACGGCCGCAAGCAGCTGGGTGAATGGCCCGGCTTCATCGCCGGCTGGGGTTTCGTCACCGGAAAGACCGCATCGTGCGCGGCCATGGCCCTGACATTCGGCCACTATGTGACACCCGAGTACGCGACGCCCGTTGCCGTCTCCGCCGTCGCAGTGCTCACCGGAGTCAACCTGATGGGTATCACGCGGACGGCGCTGCTGACCAAAATCCTGCTTGGAATCGTGCTGGCCACTCTCGCGTTTGTTACGGCGGCCGCGCTTGCCGGGCCGCATCCAGGAGCCGCCGCATCCGACGGAAGCCAGGGCAGCGCATGGGGAATCCTCCCGGCCGCCGGCCTGATGTTCTTCGCTTTTGCCGGCTACGCCAGGATCGCGACGCTGGGCGAAGAAGTCAGGGATCCGGACCGCACCATTCCCCGCGCCATCATGGCCGCGCTGGCGGCCGCTTTCGTGATCTATCTGGGCCTGGCCGTGCTGCTGCTCTGGCACCTGTCGCCGGTACGGCTCGCCGACTCCGTGTCGCCCTTGCTGGATGCCGTATCCTCCTCCGGCCTCAATGCGGGCGGCCCTGTTGTCCAGGCCGGAGCAGCCGCCGCTTGCCTCGGAGCCCTGCTGGCCCTCATCACCGGAGTGGGCCGGACGGCCATGGCGATGGCCAGGGAACGGGATCTTCCCGCTCCGCTGGCCCGGGTGGGCGGACGCCACACCGTGCCCGTCGTCGCCGAATTGTCCGTGGCCGCCGCGGTGGTGGCCCTGCTGCTGACGACGGACGTGCTGACCGTGGTGGGTTTCTCGAGCTTCGGTGTCCTGATCTACTACTCGGTGACGAATGCCGCCGCCTTCACCTTGACCGAGCGGCCTGGAAGCGCGCCCCGCTGGCTGAACGCAGTTGGTTTCGCCGGCTGCCTGCTACTCGCGGTCACGCTGCCTCTGGCCTCGGTGGCCGGCATGGCAGCTGTGCTGGCAGCCGGGGTTGCCGGCCGCTTCCTGGTGCTCCGGCTTCGCAAGCCGCCGCTTAGGCCTTGAGGACCCGGACGTACAGGTCGTCCTCGGCGGGCGCCCACGTGGCGGGGTCGGCATCCGACTGTTCCCCCGAGCGGATGTCCTTCACCTGGTGCTTGCCGTCGTCGTCCGTGAACCACACGAAAGGGATGCCGCGGCGGTCGGCGAACTTGATCTGCTTGCCGAATTTTTCCGCCTTGGCGGCCACTTCGGTGGAAATCCCGCGGCTGCGCAGCTGGGCGGCGACGTCCTGGGCCGCATCCCAGCTGGCGTCGTTGTTCAGGGCGACAAGCACGGCGGTGGGCACCGTCCGGGTGGCCTGTGCCAGGTCCTGGCTCAGGATCCTGGTGACGAGGCGGGTGACGCCGATGGACAGTCCGACGCCCGGGAACTTCCGGTTTCCCTTGCTGGCCAGCGCGTCGTAGCGGCCGCCGGAGCAGATTGAACCGAGCTGTTCGTGGCCCACCAGGACTGTTTCGACGACCGTGCCGGTGTAGTAGTCAAGGCCGCGGGCGATGCTGAGGTCGGCCACCACTTTGCCCGGTGCACGCTGCACCGCAGCCGCGATGACCTGCTCCAGCTCGTTCAGGCCTTCTTCGAGCAGATCGTCCTTGACGCCCAGCGCCCTGACCTGTTCAACGAAGGACGTGTCCTCGGTGCGGATGCCGGCCAGGCTCAGCGCCGCCTGCGCCTGTTCCTCGGAGGCGCCCAGCTCTGTCTTCAGGAGCTCGGCTACCTTGGCAGGGCCGATTTTTTCCAGTTTGTCGATGCTCCGGAGCACACCGGCAGTGTCCGTCAGTCCGATTCCGCGGTAAAAGCCTTCGGCCAGTTTGCGGTTGTTGATGCGCAGGCGGAAGTCCGGGATGGGCAGCGTGCTGAGGGCTTCGGCGATCACGAGCGCAATTTCGACGTCGTACCGGAACGGCAGCTCGCCGTCGCCCACGATGTCGATGTCCGCCTGGGTGAATTCGCGGGCACGGCCTTCCTGCGGACGCTCGCCGCGCCACACCTTCTGGATCTGGTACCGGCGGAACGGGAACGCGAGGTAGCCGGCGTTCTCGACGACGTAACGGGCGAACGGCACGGTCAGGTCGAAGTGCAGGGCGAGGGAATGGTGCTCGCCCTTGGCAGCCTTGGACTCTTCGCCTTCGTCCTCCTGCAGGCGGCTGAGTCCGTACACCTCTTTGTCGATCTCACCCTTGCGGAGCAGCTGGGCCACGGTTTCCACGGCGCGGGTCTCGATGGACGAGAAGCCGTGCAGCTCGAAGACCCGGCGCAGGGTGTCCAGCACATGAAGTTCCACCAGCCGCTCCTCGGGAAGCCACTCGGGGAATCCGGACAGGGAGGCGGTGCGTGCCATGGTGGATTTTCTCCTCAGGTAACAGCAGTCTGGAGTGCGTGGCCCGGCCATCCAATTCCGCCATGCGATCAAAAAGCGGCGGTAAGGGCGGGAGTCCAGCCAGTCATGCATAAACTATGTGCGGCAGTCAGTTTATGCTTTCGGCGCCTGCAACTCTAATGGAGCGGGCCCGGCGCACCGCCTGCCGCTTGCTGCCGGACACCGGACGTCGCCCTTGGCCCGTTCGGCGGGCCGGCCCGACAACCAGGAGGACTTTTGGCGGCCAGTTCACGGAGCGCCCGCGAAGCAAAGCGGCGCATCCTGCAAATGGAAGCGAAACGCGAGCTGCGGCGGCAGCAGGAAAAGCGCCGCAAGCGCGACAATGTCCTCGCCGCCGGTGCGGGTGCCGCAGCGGTGGTGCTCGCCGTCGTCCTCCAACTGACCGTCTTCGCCAACAACCCCACGGAAGACGAGTACGCCGCGGCCCAGGCCGGACTGACCAGCCCGTCAGCATCGCCCACGCCGGCGGCCACGCCCACCAATGCCGCCAACATCCCGAAACCGGAGACCGCCGCCGGCAAGGTGTTCACCGGCGAGCTCAAACTCAACAGTGGCGCGCTGGGCGTGGAACTGGACGGAACCAATGCCCCGCAGGCAGCCGCGGTCTTCAAATCGCTTGCTGACGAGAATTATTACAGCGGGGTCAGCTGCCACCGCCTGACCACCGGCGAAACCTTCGGGGTCCTGCAGTGCGGCTCGAAAACAGGTGACGGACAGGGCGACCCGGCGTACACGTGGGGCCCGCTCGAAAACACGCCGGTGGACAACAAGTATCCGGCAGGAACCATCGCAGTGGCCCGTACTGGCGGCAACGCCTACGGGAACGGCACCCAGTTCTTCATCGTCTACAAGGACACCGTCATCCCGGCAGACGAGGCCGGCGGGTACACCATAGTAGGCAAGGTGACGTCCGGCCTCGACGTGGTGGCAAAGATTGCCGAAGGCGGTATTAAGACAGGCGGAAGCGCAACAGACGGCGCTCCTGTGGAACCAGTCACGATAGACTCGTTCTCTCTGAAGTAACCAGCCCCGGCCTCCACGCTGCGGGTGCAGGTATTTCCCTCCAAGCGAAAGACTTTTAGCGGTGACAGACAGTCAGAAATCCGACGAAACAGTAACAGCAGCTGCCGACGGAGCCGAGACCACGGCCCCGGTGCTTGACGACGCGCAGGCGGCGGGCAACGATGCAGCCGCCGCGGCCGCGGCGGACGCAACGCCGGCTACCCGGGAAGCGGAGGAGACCCCCGAGGCGCCCGAGGCTCCGGCCGCCGAGGCGGCTCCTGAGGCGCCCGTTGCCGAGGCGCCCGCCGGTGAAGCAGCTGAGGCACCGGCCGCCGAGGCGCCGGCCGCTCCGTCACCTGCACCGCGCCCGGCAGGCCGCCCCGCGCCTTCGCCGGCAGCCTTCGCCGCGCGGCCGAAGGCTGCGACCTCGCCTGCGGTCGCCGCCCCCTCCACTGTTTCCTCCGCCGCATCGCTGGCCGAGGCTGCACGCTGGGGCCGGGTTGAAGGGGACGGCCACGTTTTCCTGACCATCGACGGCACCGAACACCCCGTGGGCCAGTACCCGGGCGTTAGCGACGACGAAGCCCTGGGCTACTTTGCCCGCAAGTATGACGACGTCGTGGCCCAGATCGTCCTGCTGGAACAGCGTGTGAGCTCCAAGGCCCCGACCGCCGACATGCAGAAAACCGTGACGCACCTGCGTGAGCAGCTGGCCGAACGGAACATGGTGGGTGACCTGCGCGCTGCCGAGGCCCGCCTCGACACCCTGTCCACCCAGATCGCCGAGCTCGAGAAGGCTGAAAAGGCCGAACACGACGCCGTGCGCGCCGCGGAACTGGCCGCCCGGGAAGCCATCGTCGCGGAAGCGGAGGAAATTTCCGGCCACGATCCTGCGCAGATCCAGTGGAAGACCTCGAGCGCGCGCATGAACGAGCTCTTTGAAAGCTGGAAGGCAGCCCAGAAGAACGGCGTGCGCCTGGGCCGCAGCAACGAGGACGCCCTCTGGAAGCGGTTCAGGGCTGCCCGGACGGTCTTCGACCGCCACCGCCGTGCGTACTTCTCCCAGCTGGACAGCAACAATTCCGCCGCGAAAGCCGCCAAGGAAAAGCTGATCGCTGACGCCGAGGCACTGTCCTCCTCCACTGACTGGGGCTTCGCCGCCGGTGAGTACCGCCGTCTGATGGACGAGTGGAAGGCCTCACCGCGCGCCAGCCGCAAGGACGACGACGCCCTGTGGGCCCGCTTCCGCGCCGCACAGGATGTTTTCTTCACTTCCCGGCAGGCAGCCAACGACGAGATCGACCAGGAATACAGTGCCAACCTGACCGTGAAGGAAGCGCTTCTGGAAGAGGCGAACGCGCTGCTCCCGATCAAGGACCTGGCTGCAGCCAAGAAGGCCCTCCAGTCCATCCGTGACCGCTGGGAGGAAGCCGGCAAGGTGCCCCGGGCGGACATGGGCCGGATCGAAGCCGGGCTGCGGAAGGTGGAGGACGCCGTCCGCCACGCCGAGGACGAAAACTGGAAGCGCTCCAACCCGGAGACCAAGGCCAGGACCAACAGCGCGCTGTCGCAGCTGGAAGCCGCCATCGCCGGGCTGAAGGACGACCTTGCGGCGGCGGAGAAAGCCGGAGACCAGCGCAAGATCAAGGCCGCGCAGGAGGCCCTTGAGGCCCGCCAGGCATGGCTGGACCAGATCTCACGCTCGGCCAGCGAACTGTCATAGCCCACGCAGACACCACGCACGGGCCCCGTACCGGTTATCCACATAACCGGCACGGGGCCTGTACTCGTTAACGGGCAAAGGGAAAAGATGGCTGAATGGCTACGTCGTCCCCACTCCCCGTCAATACCGGAAGCGCAGCTACGGGGTCTCCGGAGCTCTATTCCCCCGGCAGTGTGTTCTCGTGGCCGGAACTGCAGGCCATGGCCGCGGACGGCCTCCTGAACCAGCTGTACCAGCGCGGCTACATGCTGCCCGGAACCGCCGCCACACCGCAGTTGCGGGCGCGTGCGGCCTCATTCGCGGTCCCCCCGGCAATCCGGCAGCGGGTCGTAGCAGGGCGGATGACGGCGGCCTGGATCTACGGCTGCGCCGGGGAACCGGACCGGCTGGCCCTCCTGGTGGATGCCACCCGGCGGGTGTCCAGCCTGCGGTCCACCCGGGGCTGCACCCTGCATGAAGTCCGGCTCGGTCCGTTCGACGTCGTCAGCCTGGGCGGGCTGATGGTTTCCAGCCCGCTGCGGACGGCACTGGACATCGCCCTGCATGTGGATTCAGAGCGCGCGATACCGGCACTTCGAAAGATGCTGGCGCGCCCCGAGCTGGACGTTAGGCTGCGGCTCCTCACCCTGGCCGTCGAAGCAACTCCCCGGGTTCCGCATAAGAGGGCGGCCCTGGAAATACTTACGGCGTTGCAGCCTACGCCGGACGGTTAGCCGCGGCGCCGGTTTCCGGTGGTCCGGTACACGTCGAACACGCCGTCGATGCGCCGCACGGCGCTGAGCACGTGGCTCAAGTACTTCGGATCGCCCATCTCAAAGGCAAACCTCGAGATGGCCACCCGGTCCGTCGAAGTGTGCACACTGGCCGCCAGGATGTTGACGTGGTTTTCGGAGAGTATGCGGGTGACATCGGACAGCAGCGACTTGCGGTCCAGCGCCTCCACCTGGATCTCCACGAGGAACACGCTGGACTGGGTGGGTGCCCAGTCCACCTCCACGATGCGGTCCGGCTGGTCCTTCAGGTCCGAGACGTTCGTGCAGTCCGTCCGGTGCACCGACACTCCGGAGCCCCTGGTGACGAACCCCAGGATGGGATCCGGGGGCACCGGCGTGCAGCAGCGGGCCAGCTTGACCCAGACGTCCCCCACTCCACGGACGATCACGCCGGAGTCGGAGTACTTCGTCTTGCTGACCTGCGTGGGGATGCTGACTTCCGTCAGGTCATCCTCGGGGCCCTCATTGCCGCCAAGAGTTTCAACCAGCCGTTCCATCACGGACTGCGCCGAGGTGTGCCCGTCGCCCACGCCCGCGTAGAGACCGGAGATATCCACGTACTTGAAATTCTCGGCCACTTCAGCGAGGGCGTCATGGGTCATCAGGCGCTGCAGCGGAAGGTTCTGCTTGCGCATCGCCTTGGTCAGGAGCTCCTTGCCGCGGTCGATGGCTTCTTCGCGGCGCTCCTTGCTGAACCACTGCCTGATCTTGTTGCGGGCACGGGCGCTCTTGACGAAGTGCTGCCAGTCCTGGCTGGGTCCGGCCCCCTCCGCCTTGGAGGTGAAGATTTCGACCCAGTCGCCGTGGTTAAGTTCGCTGTTGAGCGGAACAAGCTTGCCGTTGACCCTGGCGCCGATGGTCCGGTGGCCCACTTCGGTGTGTACGGCATAGGCGAAGTCCACCGGAGTCGACCCGGCCGGCAGTGCCATGACCTCGCCCTTGGGCGTGAACACGAACACTTCCCGGGCGTTGATTTCGAACCGCAGGGAATCCAGGAACTCCCCGGGGTCGGACGTTTCCTGCTGCCAGTCAACCAGGGACCGCAGCCAGCCCATGTCGCCGTCACGGGGGCTGCCGGGCCCGGCGGCCGTCCTGTTGGGCTGGTCCTTGTACTTCCAGTGCGCCGCGACACCATACTCGGCGCGGCGGTGCATCTCGTGGGTGCGGATCTGGATCTCCACGGGTTTGCCGCCCGGCCCGATGACGGTCGTGTGGAGCGACTGGTACATGTTGAACTTGGGCATTGCAATGTAGTCCTTGAAACGCCCCGGCAGGGGGTTCCAGCGCGAATGCAGGGTGCCCAGCGCCGCGTAACAGTCACGGACGGAATCCACCAGAACCCGGACCCCCATGAGGTCGTTGATGTCGTCGAAGTCCTTGTCGCGGACGATCATCTTCTGGTAGATGGAGTAGTAATGCTTCGGCCGGCCGGTGATGGTGGCCTTGACCTTCGCCGTCCGCAGATCTTCGGTGATCTGGTTGCGGATAACGCTGAGGCTCTTTTCCCGCTCCGGGGTCCGGTCCCCCACCATGCGGACGATTTCCTCGTACACCTTCGGGTAAAGCGCCGCGAAGGACAGGTCTTCAAGTTCCCACTTGATGGTGTTCATACCGAGCCGGTGCGCCAGCGGCGCAAAGATTTCCAGCGTTTCGCGTGCTTTGCGCGCCGAGGACTCAGCCGAAACGAAGCGCCAGGTGCGGGCGTTGTGCAGGCGGTCGGCCAGCTTGATCATCAGCACCCGGATGTCCTTGGCCATCGCCACGACCATCTTGCGGACTGTTTCCGACTGGGCAGCTTCGCCGAAACTTACCTTGTCCAGCTTGGTCACGCCGTCAACGAGCATGGCGACCTCGGGGCCGAAGTCCCGCTTGAGGTCCGCCAGTGTGTAGGGGGTATCCTCCACGGTGTCATGGAGCAGCGCAGCTGCCAGCGTGGTGCCGCTCAGTCCCAGCTCGGCCAGTATGGTGGCCACAGCGACGGGGTGGGTGATGTACGGATCGCCGCTCTTGCGTTTCTGTCCCCGGTGGCTCTGTTCGGCCACGACGAAGGCACGCTGGATGAGGTCGAAGTCCTCTTTGGGATTGTTCGCGCGGACGGTGCGCAGCAGCGGTTCGAGTATGGGTGAGTACGTCGCTGTTCCGCGCCCCGTCAGCCGGGCGAGCCTGGACCTGGTGCGTTCACGGCGTCCCGGGAAAGTGGGGCGGAACCCTGAGCTGTCAACGGGCACGCCTGGATCCGGGCGCCCGGACGCGACCAGCCCGGTCTGCGGACCCTGGGCCGGACCTTGACCACCGTCGGCCGTTGGCGCCGACGTCGAACGTTCTTCCAATGAAGCACCCCTCACGACCCGTTAATTATCCCAGTCTATTCCCGCGGCAGCACACTTCCGTAACCGGACGAAGATGCGAAGGGCCGGACCCCGTCACGAATGACGGAGCCCGGCCCGAAGCACGGACAGGATGGACAGCTGACGGCTTACGCCGGCGCAATCTCCTGCGCAGCGGATTCCTTCGCAGCCGACTCGCTGCGGCGGCGTGCAACGCGTTCGGCCTGCTTCACCAGCAGAGGTTCGCCCTGCCGCAGCCAGGCGTACAGCGGGGCAGCGATGAAGATGGTCGCCGCCGTGCCGATCAGGATGCCCACGAACAGTGCCAGGGAAAGATCCCGCAGCGTACCGGCACCCAGGAGGCCCGCACCGATGAACAGGATGGCACCTACGGGGAGGATGGCCACCATCATGGTGTTGATGGACCGGACCAACGTCTGGTTGACGGCGAGGTTGACCTCCTCCGCGAAGGTGCGGCGGGTGGAGGCATCGATCTCCGCCGTGTTTTCACGGATCTTGTCGAAGACCACAACCGTGTCATACAGCGAGTAGCTGAGCACCGTCAGGAAGCCGATGATGGCGGAGGGTGTGACCTCGAAGTCACTGAGGGCGTAGACGCCGGCAGTGACGAACATGGTCACCAGCATGCCGACGAGTGCGGAAAGCGACATCTTCCAGGTCCGGAAGTACAGCGCCATCAGGACTGCCGCGATGACCACGAAGATCACCAGGCCGATCAGGGCCTGCTTGGTGACATCCGCGCCCCAGGTGGGTCCGACGAACGTCGAGGTCACCTCATTGTCCGTGACGCCGTAGGCGGTGGTCAGCCCTTCCTTGATCCGGAGGGTCTCGTCATCGGTGAGCTTGTCCGTCTGGATCCGCATCGTATTGCCGGCAACGTTGGCCACGCGCGGGATGCTTCCCTGGACCACGTCCTGAACGGCCTTCTCACCGAGGGAGGCCTCCGTGGTTTTCACGTTGGAGACCGTGAACTCGGACCCGCCCCGGAATTCGATGCCGAGGTTGAAGCCGCCCTTTGCCACCGGGAGGAGGATGGACAGCGCCACGGCAACGGCAGCGATCAGGAACCAGATCTTCTTGGAACCGACGAAGTTGTACGAGCGCTTGCCCGTGTAGAGCTCATTACCGAAAGTGGCAAAACTGCTGGACATTTACTTGCCCTCCTTGGACGTGCTCTTGGAGGAACCGGCCAGCTGCTCCTGCTTTTCCGCCAGGCGGCGTTCTGCAATGGTCATCCGGCGCTCCGCTTCCGCGGCTGCCCCGGTATTCTTGGCCCGCACCACGGCCGGCTTATCATCCGCGGCGCGGATCCTGCCCGCCCCACGGTAGAGCGGCACGGCGCCGAGGCGCTGGGGGTCAAGGCCAGAGAACTTGTGGCCCTCGCCGAAGAACTTGGTGCGTGCCAGGAGCTGCAGCGTCGGGTGGGTGAACATGAACACTACAATGAGGTCGGCGATGGCAGTCAGGCCAAGGGTGAACGCGAAGCCCCGCACGTTGCCGACGGCGACGAAGTAGAGGACCAGGGCCGCCAGCAGGTTCACTGCCTTTGATGCCAGGACCGTGCGCTTGGCACGCTTCCAGCCGTTCTCCACGGCCGAGACCAGCCCCTTGCCTTCGCGCAGTTCGTCGCGGATGCGTTCAAAGTAGACGATGAACGAGTCCGCTGTCTGGCCGATGGCCACGATGAGGCCGGCGACGCCGGCGAGTGACAGCCGGTAGTTTTCCGTCCAGCCCAGGATGGCAATCGCCAGGTAGGTCAGTGCACCGGCTACCACCAGGGAGAAAATGGTGACGAATCCCAGCGCCCGGTACTGGAAGAGCGAGTAGACCACCACCAGGAGCAGGCCGATCACGCCCGCGAGCAGACCCATCCGGAGCTGCTCACCGCCGAGTGTTGCCGAGATCTGCTGTTCGCTCTGGATGTCGAAGCTGATGGGGAGGGCACCGAACCGCAGCTGGTCGGAGAGGGCCTTTGCAGACTGCTCCGTGAACCCGCCCGTAATCTGCGGACGGCCGTCCGTGATCACCGCGAGCGACCGCGGAGCGGAGATGACCTGGTCGTCAAGGACAATGGCGAACTGGGCCTTGGGATCGGAGCCCGACTCGCCGCCGGCCGCGACGAAGAACTGGTACAGGCGTTCGGTGACTTCCTTGAACTTGGCGGTGCCCTGCTCATCGAACTGGATGTTCACGGCCCACTCGTTGGTGACGGCACCCTGGGCGCCCTGCTGCAGCTGGAAGGAGGAGGACTTGATGTTGGAGCCCTTCACCTCCACGGGACCAAGAATGTACTTGATGGCCGGCGACGTGGCGGTGGCCGGCTCGCAGGTCACCAGCGGGGCTGCGGGGTCGGAACGTTCCTGCTTGTCCTGCGCGGGGTTGTCACAGTCCAGGGTCTCGAACTTCCTGTACACCTCCGGCGTGACCCAGTTAATGTCGCTGCTGTTGGTCGGCGCGGCTGTCGGCTTGGGCAGCTTGTCCTCGGGCGTCAGCGACTCGGTGGGCACTGCCGCGCCGGCCCCGGCCTGAAGCACGGGCCGGAAGTTCATGTCGGCCGAGGCCTGGATCAACGCCCGGGTTTCCTTGGACGGTGTGCCGGGAAGGCTTACCACCACGTTGCGGCCGGACTGCGTGCTGATTTCAGCTTCCGCGACGCCGGAACCGTCCACGCGCTGGCGAATGATCGCAACGGCCTGGTTGAGCTGATCCTCATTGATGTCTGAACCGCCCTCAACCTTGGGCGCCAGGATCATCTGGGTTCCGCCTTCAAGGTCAAGCGCAAGCTTTGGTGCCCAGCTGGCATGGCCGGACATGGTACCGCCAGCGAGCACGGCAGTCATGACGGCGAGGATTACGCCGAGCCAGACCAGCACCCTGAGTGCTGAGTTTTTGGGGCCAGTACGTGCCATTGTCGATCTTTCTATTGTTTACGGAGGAGCCGCCGGGGTGGGCTGGGCTCACATACCGGCGGCAGCCCGCGGCCGTGGTTGGTTCTACGTGGCGGGACGTGGCGGAAACGCCGGACTAGCTGTCTTTCTTGCCTTCGTCGTTGAGCCGCTTCAGCGATTCTTCCGGCGTCTCATTGACAGCCTCGGTGCGGTTGACGGCTTCGGTGCGGCCGGCGTCGTCCGCGGCGAGGGATGAGCCGGCGGTCAGCGACGAGGCGTCGTCCGGAACAACGGTGGGCTCTTCGGAAGCGGCAACCGGTTCGACGATCTTCGTCACGGCCTGGCGGTGCACGGTGGCGAGGTTGCCGGGGGAAAGTTCGAGGACGACCTTGTTTTCTTCCTCATCGATGGAGACGATCCGGCCGAAAAGTCCGAAGCTGGTCATGACCTCCACGCCCGGTGCGAACTGCGACTGAAGCGTTGCCTGCTGCTTCTGGGTCTTCTTGTTGCGGCGGAACATCATGAAGATGAAGAGGCCAAGCATCACGAAAAGCAGGATGGTCATGATGTCGATGCCGCCGCCGGCCTGCGGCTGGGCCTGGGCAGTAATGTGTCCGAACACAGGAAGTTTCCGTTCTGTACTTGCGTAGCTGGTTTACAGCAACGTCGGCTTCGTTCCGGGCCACCTGGCAGAAAACCATGCCCAGCCAACGGCGGCCGAAGCCGCCCACAGAAACAAAGACCCGAACGCGCCGAGCGTCTTACCAGTCTAGAGGGAAAGTCAGCCGGACGCTGCTATTGGCTGTTCGGCAGCCATTCCTGCGCTGATTCCGGGGCGAGCTCATCCTCGTCAAAATGCGCAAGCGTTTCCTGCCCGAAAACCCCGTCCGGAACCGCATAGCCGAGGTGGGTCCAGGCGGCGGCCATCGCGATCCGGCCGCGCGGGGTCCGGCCCAACAATCCCTCCCGGACAAGGTATGGCTCGGCCACGGTTTCCACCGTTTCGCGCTCCTCGCCCACGGCGATGGCCAGGGTGGACAACCCCACCGGGCCGCCGCCGAATTTGGTGATCAGGGCTTCCAGGACGGAACGGTCAAGCCGGTCCAGTCCCCTTTTGTCCACTTCATACATGTCCAACGCGGCAGAGGCTGCACGGGCATCGATCTGCTCGATGCCGTGGACCAGCGCCCAGTCCCGGACGCGGCGCAGCAGGCGGTTGGCGATGCGCGGCGTGCCGCGGGACCGGCCCGCGATTTCGCTGAAGCCCGCAGAGTTGACCTTTAGGTCCAGCAGGCCGGCCGATCGCCTGAGGACCAACTCCAGTTCCTCAACGGAGTAAAACTCCAGGTGGCCCGTGAAACCGAACCTGTCCCGGAGCGGACCGGGAAGGAGGCCGGCACGGGTGGTGGCTCCCACGAGGGTAAACGGCGGAAGCTCGAGGGGAATCGCGGTGGCTCCGGCGCCCTTGCCCACCACGATGTCCACCCGGAAGTCTTCCATGGCCATGTAGAGCATTTCCTCCGCCGGCCGGGACATCCGGTGGATCTCATCCAGGAACAGGACCTCACCTTCCGACAGCGACGAAAGGATGGCGGCAAGGTCACCGGCGTGCTGGATGGCCGGGCCGCTGCTGATCCGCAGCGGCGCGTTCATCTCGGCTGCGATGATCATGGACAACGTGGTCTTGCCGAGGCCAGGCGGGCCGGACAGCAGGACGTGGTCGGCACTGCGGCCGCGCATCCGCGAGGCTTCCAGCACCAGGGACAGTTGCTTGCGCACGCGGTGCTGACCCACGAAGTCATGCAGGTTCTTGGGCCGGAGGGCGGCCTCGATGACCCGCTCCTCCGGCTCCTCTCCCCCGCCGACGAGGGAGGGTTCAGCCACGGCTGCCTACCCGGTTGCCGGCCCGGGCGCCGTCCTGCCCGAGCCAGCGCAGCGTGCCCCGCAGGATGTCCGCCACTTTGCCGTCCGCTTCCAGTTCGGGCGAATCCGCAAGTGCCTTTTCGATGCTGGAGGTCGCGTCCTTTTCCGACCAGCCGAGGCTCGTCATCGCTGCGACGACCTGCGGCTTCCAGGGCGCAGCCGCGGCCGCCGCCGGCGCTGCCGGTGTGCCGGTCCCGTGCGGCACCAGCTTTCCGGCGAGCTCCAGGACGATCCTGCCGGCGACCTTCGGGCCGATGCCGGGGACCTTGGTGAAGGCCTTGCCGTCGCCGGTGTGCGCAGCGACCCGGATCGCCTCGGGATCGTGGACTGCCAGCACGGCCAGGGCCAGGCGCGGCCCCACCCCGCTCACACTAAGTAGCACATCGAAAACTTCGCGTTCATCGTCAGTGGAAAATCCGAACAGCGTCAGGGAATCCTCGCGAACAATAAGCGAGGTGAAAAGCTTGCCCTCTTCGCCCGGACGCAGGCCACTGAGGGTCTGGGGTGTGGCGTTCACGCTCATGCCGGCACCGTTGAGGTCGATCACGGCGGAGGACAACCCGACGTGCGCTACGGTTCCGCGGAGAAAACTGATCAAGGCCGGGCTCCTGGGTTTACAGCGAAATATAGCCGGGACAAAGCCGGCTATCCGAACATATCTACGAATACCCTAACAAGTTCTCCGGCATCACGGCCGGACGTTCATCGTGCACGGCGCGCCTTGGCTTCGGCCTCCGCCCAGGCGCGCTGGGCCGGCGTCAGCGAATGGCTGCCGGGACCCGTAGTGGCGATGGAAGCTCCGCTGCCGGCCCGCCACGCATGGGTGATGGCCAGCGCCAGTGCGTCTGCGGCGTCCGCGGGCCGCGGCGGTGCATCCAGGCGCAGGATCTTGGTGACCAGTTTGGTGACGGCGTCCTTGTTGGACGTTCCGCTGCCGGTGACGGCGGCTTTGACTTCCGACGGCGTGTGCAGGGCCACGGGTATCCCCCGCCGGGCGGCGGCGGCGATCACCACGCCGGACGCCTGGGCGACGCCCATCACGGTGCTCACGTTCAGCTGGGAGAAAACCCGCTCGACGGCGAGGACGTGCGGTTCGTAACGGTCCAGCCAGTCGTCGATTGAAGTGGCGATGAGGAGCAGGCGCTGGTCGAGGCTCTCGTCCGGGGACGTGCCCACAACACCGACAGCCACCATGGTGGCCCGCCGGTTCTTCTCCACGTCGACCACGCCGATGCCGCAACGGGTGAGGCCCGGGTCGACTCCCAACACGCGCAGGGTCAAGGCCGGGCCTCAGCTTCACAGCAGGGCTGCGGAATCACTCGGCTTCCAGTGCGGCCTGCACTTCGTCGCTGAGGTCTGCGTTGCTGTAGACGTTCTGGACGTCGTCGAGGTCTTCCAGGGCGTCGACGAGCTTCATGAACTTCTTGGCCGCGTCCAGGTCGAGCGGCACCTCCATGGAGGGGACGAATTCCGCTTCGTCGGTGTCGTATTCGATCCCGGCTTCCTTGAGCGCGTCGCGGATGGCCTGCAGGTCCTTCGGATCCGAGTGGATTTCGAAGGTGTCGCCATTGTCCTTGACTTCCTCCGCACCGGCCTCGAGCACCGCCATCAGGACATCGTCCTCGCTGAGACCGTTCTTGGGCAGCGTGACAACTCCCTTACGGGTGAACAGGTAGCTGACGGAACCGGGGTCGGCGATGGTGCCGCCGTTGCGGGAAATGGCGAGGCGGACCTCGGATGCGGCACGGTTCTTGTTATCCGTAAGGCACTCGATCAGCAGCGCGGAGCCCTGCGGGCCGCGGCATTCGTACATGATCTCCGTGTAGTCCACGACTTCGCCGGTGAGCCCGGCGCCGCGCTTGATGGCGCGGTCGATGTTGTCGTTCGGAACGGAGGTCTTCTTGGCCTTGGTGACAGCAAGTTCCAGACCGGGGTTGCCTGCAAGATCCGGACCGCCCATGCGGGCCGCTACTTCGATGTTCTTGATCAGCTTGGCGAACGACTTTGCGCGGCGGCTATCAATGATGGCCTTCTTGTGCTTGGTCGTCGCCCATTTGGAGTGGCCTGACATGCTTTACGCTTCTCCTCTGATCATTCGAATAAACAGTTCGTGCACGCGCTTCTCCCCCGTCACTTCCGGGTGGAAGGAGGTGGCCAGCAGCTGGCCTGAACGCACTGCAACAATTCTAGCCGTCCCCTGCAGTGCGGCCACATGGGAGGCATGCTCCGGGTCCGCGGGTTCCACCTGGGCAAGGACCTCAACCGCGGGTCCCACGCGCTCCACCCAAGGGCCGCGGATGAACACCGCATGCACCGGCGGCACCCCGGAGCCGGTATCGCTGAAGCCCAATCCCCCGAACTCAAGGTCCGTCTCGAAGGATTCCCGCTGCCGGCCAAAGGCATTGCGGCGAACGGTGATGTCCAGTCCGCCGAACGTTTGCTGCGGATTCCCTGCCAGGTCGGTGGCGGGGTCCGCGATTTCGTCTGCGAGCAGGATCATCCCCGCGCAGGAACCGTAAACGGGCAGACCGTCAGCGATCAGCTTCCGCAGCGGGTCGGCCAGTTCGAACGCCCGGGCGAGCTTATCGATGGCGGTGGATTCGCCGCCGGGAATGATCAGGCCGTCGATGCCGTCGAGTTCGGAGGGCCGCCGGATTCCGATGGCTGTTGCGCCTGCAGCATCTGCTGCGCGCAGGTGTTCCCGAAAGTCACCCTGGAGCGCCAGGACACCGATCCGCAGGCCTGAGCCCACGCGGGAATAGTCCGTGGAAGGGGGGTTGGTCATCCAACCAGCATAGTGCTCCCGGCGCCCGGACGAGTGTTGCCGCGGCCCGGCCGGCCCGGTTCCATGCCCCGGCTGGGATATATTCGGAGCATGCTTTACTTCAGCGTTCCGCTCGGCAAGCTCGTCCGCCGGGTCACCCGGCTCAGGGGCGGAGGCTCTGCCTTCCCCGGTTTGGTGGTCGAAAAAATCGACCCGGGATTTATGCAGCGGACACTGTCCACGCTTCCCTTGGGCGTCGCCGTCGTCAGCGGAACGAACGGCAAAACGACCACTACCAAGATGGTTGTTGAACTGCTGGAGAGCCAGGGGCTCAAGGTCTTCACGAACCGCACGGGCAGCAATTTCACCCGCGGCGTCGCCGCAGCCCTTCTGGGCGACGTCGACTGGCGGGGCCGCCTGAATGCAGACATCGCGGTCCTCGAGCTGGATGAGGCCCACGCGGTGCACTTCGTCAACCGCGTACCGCCCCGCTACAGCCTTCTCCTCAACGTCCTCCGTGACCAGCTGGACCGCTTCGGCGAAATCGACAAGACTGCCCAGCTCCTGCAGCACATCGCTGCCAAGACCACCGGCACGGTGGTCCTGAACCGCGAGGATCCGCGCGTCGCCCGCATCGCGGAGACCCTTAACGGGCCCGAGGTCCGCTACTTCGGCCTCCACGATTCCCTGTTGACCACGTTCCCGAACGACGACGACCTGCGCGCCGGTCCGGGCAGCCCCGTGCCGGACCTGCCCCCCAAGCCGCACGCCGACGTCGTGCTTCGCCGCGTGGGGGCGGACGACGCCGACTTTGAGTACGACGGCGCCACGGTCACTACCGGGATGAAGCTCCGCGGCGTCTACAACATCTTCAATGCGGCAGCGGCGCTTGTCCTAGCCCGCTGCGTTGCCGGAAACGGCACCACCGGAACGGACCACGGCGGCCTGCTCAAGGCCCTGTCAGAGGTTGCGCCCGCCTTCGGCCGCGGTGAAAGCCTGGTGGTTGACGGAAAGCCGCTGGACCTCGTGCTGGTCAAGAACCCCAGCGGCTTCCGGCTTGGCCTGAAGTCGTTTCCAGCCGGCGGCTACGCCACGATGATCGCGATCAATGACAACTATGCCGACGGCCGTGATATGTCCTGGCTCTGGGATGTCGAATTTGATTCGTTGCGTGACGGCGGGGTGGACCAGGTCAGTGGTTCCCGGGCCTATGACATGGCCCTTCGGCTGCAGTATGACGAGGTAGCCGTCGGGTCCGTGAACCCGGAGATCGTCCCCGCCCTGGCTGCCTTCATCGAGGGGGCCACGGACAAACCCAAGCGCATATTCTGTACTTATACGGCAATGCTGGCCATCCGCCGCGAGCTGTCCAAAATCACCACTGTGGAGGTGGTCTCGTGACCCCGCTGTCCCAAGACGAGGCGTCCTCAGCCGGCAGCCAGGAAACCGGCAGCAAAGGCACCATCCGGGTACTGCAGCTGTATCCGCGCGATATGAACATCTACGGGGACTGGGGCAATGTCCTGGTCCTCCAGCAGCGCATCCGCTGGCACGGCTACACACCTGAAATCCTTGAATACAACGTGGGCGACCCCTTTCCCGAGGACGTCGACATTATTGTAGGCGGCGGCGGCCAGGACAGCGGGCAACTGGTGATCCAGGACGACCTGCTCTCCCGGGAATCGGCGCTGAAGGAGCTGGCCGACGACGGCACGCCGATGCTGCTGATCTGCGGGCTGTATCAGCTGTTTGGCAGGTTTTTCAAAACCCGGACGGGTGCCGTCATCCCGGGCATCGGCGTCCTGGACGTTGAAACACACGGAACCGACGAACGCCTGATCGGGAATGTGACGGTTTCCTCACCCGAATTCGGGGACATCCTCGGCTACGAAAACCACAGCGGCCAGACGAGGCTAGGCCCGGGCGTCCGGCCGCTCGGCACAACCGCCAAGGGCACCGGCAACAACAGCAGCGACGGCCAGGAAGGAGCCCGCTACCGGAACATTGTGGCGAGCTACCTCCACGGATCCCTCCTGCCGAAGAACCCCGCCATTGCCGACTTCCTCATCCGCACCGCTGCCGAACGCAAATACGGCAGCTTCACTCCGGGCGCGCCCGACGACGGTTACGCCGAGTTGGCGCGGGAGCACGCCGCCCGTCGTCCGCGGTAGCTCCCGCCAGCTTTCGCGCCATGGGAAACTGGTCCCATGAATACCGAAGCCGCCAACCTCCCGGAACACCTCCGCCGCCCCTCAGGTCCCCGCGATCCAGGCGACGCCTGGGTGGAGGGCAAACACGGCAAGTTCTGGGGCAGGTTCGGCTCGGCCGGACTTCTGGTCCACGACGCCGGCAAGGGAATCCTGCTGCAGCACCGGGCCACCTGGAGCCATCACGGCGGGACCTGGGGCCTGCCCGGCGGAGCACTGCACCAGGGCGAGGACGCCGTGACCGGCGCGCTGCGTGAAGCTCATGAGGAAGCGGCAGTTCCGCCGGACAACGTCCGCGTCCTCTTCACCTCCGTATTCGACGTCGGCTACTGGTCCTACACGACAGTGGCGGTACGGGTCGTCGAATCCTTCGAACCTGCCATCAGTGATCCGGAGAGTATCGAGCTGAGCTGGATACCTACCCACGGTGTCGAACACAGGGAGCTCCACCCGGCGTTTGCCACGGCCTGGCCGGAGCTACGGCACCGGCTGCTGCGGGACCACTTCTGATTTCTCTGACGGCGTACGACTGACCGGACTACCGCCGCGTCCCCGTCCGTTGACATAGGTAAGGCAACACGTCAGGAGGCGCACCATGGCAACAGTAGACAGCGGAGTCACCGGCACGAACGCGGCGGAAGACCCGCTGGATTCGTATTCCGCGACGGTCATCCGCGTGGCGGAAACCGTCACCCCGCACGTCGCCGCCGTCGAAATGACCGGCAACGGACGCAACGGGAGATACCGCGCCGGCGCAGGCTCAGGCGTGCTGTTCACCTCGGACGGGTACGTGCTGACCAACGCCCACGTGGTGGGCTCGGCGGGCAAGGGCCACGCGGTGTTCGCCGATGGCACCCGGACCGCCTTTGAAGTGGTGGGCGCCGACCCCCTTTCAGACCTGGCCATCGTCCACGGCAAGGCACCCAACGCCCCGCCGGCGGAATTCGGCGACGCCGAACTCCTCAGGGTCGGCCAGCTGGTCATCGCCGTCGGTAATCCCCTGGGGCTCTCGGGCTCCGTGACGGCGGGTGTTGTCAGCGGCCTGGGACGTTCCATCCCGGTATGGTCCGGACGCAACCGCCGCGTGATCGAGGACGTCATCCAGACCGACGCCGCGCTCAACGCCGGCAGCTCGGGCGGAGCGCTGGCGGACGCCCGCGGCCGGATCGTGGGCATCAACACGGCGGTGGCCGGAGCGGGGCTGGGACTGGCGGTTCCGATCAATGCCACCTCACGGCGGATCATCGCCTCACTTCTTTCCGACGGAAGGGTTCGGCGCGCCTACCTTGGGCTCGTCAACACTCCGGTTCAACTTCCGGTGAGCTCGGTGGTCCGTACCGGCCATCATGACGGGCTGCTGGTGGTCGAAGTGCTGCCGGGATCACCGGCCGAACGTGCAGGCCTCCGCGCCGGGGACATCCTGCTGAGCGTGGGGCGGAAGTCCGTTTCAAATGCGGAAAGCCTCCAGAAGCTGCTCTTTTCCGAGGCAATCGGCGCGCCCTTGGACATTGCGGCGCTGCGGGACGGCACGGAGGTGCATATTGTGGCCGTTCCGGAGGAAATGACCGACGCGCGGTGAAACTCCGCCGGAGAATCGGATCCGTAACATCAGCGGGTATTGTCGCGGATAGTTTGCGGGGAATGCGCACTCCCGGGCAATTCGCACACAAAACCAACCCCGGAACGTTGATGGCACGTCCCGGATAAATACTACTCGATTTCCCCGTGTAATATACCCGTGCTTCTATTGTTATTTCTGCCCCAGGGCTATGGTTAGTGGTGGACTCACCTCCGCACATCGGTGTAGCGAAGGGTGTTGTTCAAGCGCTACAGCCAGGTTTCAGGGTGACTCTCCCCCGAGCCGGGCTGTGGATATAGGGGTAGGCACGGGGGTGCCCTTAATATCCATATCCGTGCACAAACGACTCGCACCGTTGGGGCACGGAGGTTCCCAAATGCGGCAGGACTCTGCGTTGCCGCTCTGAATCAGGCCACTGCAAAATGGGGCATCGCGCCGATTTATGGAACGTACCGCCACACTTATTGGGGACCACCAACCGCAGACATCCTCCGACAGGAATCTTTGAACCCGGCACAGCCCGTTATGAGGCACGCCGGAAGCCACATGAATTACTTGGGGCGATTCCGCCTGCCCGGGTCAGCCTGCGGCTCTGCAATGGGAATGAACAGAAGATAGGAAGATCTCATGAAGAGGTCAATGGGACTGCTCGCATCCACCCTGCTCGCCGCAGGACTCGGCATCGGCGGGACCGCAATGGCTGCCGGACCGGCTGCAGCGGACACTGGGTTCAAGTCCGTTTCGGTTTCGGCCAACCAGAGCTACACGGACCACGGCCGCGACCGTGACCGCGACCACCATAACTGGAAGAATCACAAGAGGTGGTGTGAGACGCACGGCTACTGGGAGAGGGTGCGCCACGGGGACCGTCATTACTGGAAGTGGGTTAGCTACTGCGACGACGACGACCACGGCCGGCGGGGCCGTCACTAGGCAGCCGGTGGCCGCCTGACGGTCTCTGACCGCCAGGCACTGGCCTGACCCGCTGCTCTGTGCGGCGACCGGGAGGGGCCCCGCTTCGGGCGGCGCCCCTCCTTTGGGTCTGCGGGACACTTCCCCTAAGGGCAATCCGGTGCCAGAGTTCACTCCATGGCTACATGGGAACCACGGGCTGCCGGCGTCGTCCGGTTCCCCTCCGGCCGGCTCATCCGCGGCCGCCCACTGCGGCAACCGCCTCCGCCGGGTCCCGACCCTGATTTCGGCGTCTACCTGCTCGGCAGCGTTCCGCCGCCCGTTCCGTGGGAGCAACGCTGGGTGCCATGGCCCGACTTCTGGTTGCCGGTCAACGACAGCGACGCCGTCGACGCCCTCAACCAAGCATGGCAACGGGCTGCATTCGAGCGGGTCGAAATAGCCTGCCACGGTGGCCGCGGCAGAACCGGCACGGCCCTTGCCTGCATGGCCGTCCTGGACGGCGTCCCCGCCGGACAAGCTGTGTCTTTCGTCCGCGAGCACTACGGCCAGGCAGTGGAGACTCCCTGGCAGCACTGGTATGTCCGGCACGTTGCGGAGTGGACCGGGTGAGCTGACTTGGGCATTTTTGTCCCCGGTCCGGCGTAGGGTACCTCCATGGACATTATCCTGGTTCCCGGATTCTGGTTGGACGCCTCATCCTGGTCTGATGTCACCCCGCCGCTGGTTGCTGCAGGGCATCGCACCTTTCCCCTCACGCTGCCCGGCTTGGAAGCCCGGGACGCCCCCCGGGCCGGCGTCGGCCTGCGTGACCACATCAACGCCGTTGTCGAGGCCGTTGACCGCGCCGATCAGCCGGTGGTGCTCGTCGGTCATTCCGGCGGCGGCGCCATCATCCACGGCGCCGTGGACGCCCGGCCGAACAGCGTTGCCCGCGCGGTCTATGTGGACAGCGGACCGCTGGGCGAGGGCGGAGTGATCAACGATGAACTTCCCGCGGAGGGCGACGACGTGCCGCTTCCGCCGTGGGAAGGCTTCGACGCTGCCGACCTGACGGACCTGGATGACGGGCTGCGCAACATGTTCAGGTCCCGCGCCATCCCTGAACCGAAAGGGGTGGCGTACGATCGCCAGCAGCTTCACGATGAACGCCGCTTCGACGTTCCGGCCACGGTGATCGCCTGTGAGTTCCCTTCCTCCCTCCTTAGGGAATGGATCGACGCCGGGCATCCCTACGTCGCGGAGCTCGCGCGCATACGCGACGTCGAGTACGTGGACCTGCCCACAGGACACTGGCCCCAGTTCACCAGGCCGGCCGACCTCGGCGCGGCGATCCTCGCCGCCGTCGACCCCCACTAGGCGGGCGTCAGCAGGCGGGGACAGTCAGCAGAGGGAGTTACGCCATTGGGGTGAGAACCGCAATCTGGTAGCCGCCCGCTTTCTCGACGAGCTGAAAGCAAAAACGCTCGCGGGTCTCGCCGTTGTACGTCCAGGTAACATCCGCCCAGACCATTCCCGGGGCTTCAGCCATGATGTCGATCCTCTTCTGCACGGAGTTGACACCCTCATACTGTCCCCAGGACGAAGCGAAGAATGCTTCGGTCTGGGCGGCGTCACTGACGGGTATGGACTGGCCGGGAAACAAAATCAGCGAGGGAACGGCGTACATTCCCGCAATCACACTGGCGTCACGCGCCAGCAGCGCGGCTGCGTAGCGGTCGAAAAAACGGTCAACGTAGTCCGTAGCTTCGGTCATGCCAGCATTATACGAAGGCATGAGCATACGAAGGCAGGAACGTAGGAGCTCGCGGGAAGGGAACACCGCCATTGCGGCAAGCTGTGTGGGCCCGCAGGCCCTTACCGCTCGTCGGAAAGGATCAATTCCCGGGCGCCCGCGTCGGCAGCGCCCATGGATTCCACCACGGTCCGTGTCCTCAGCCGGGTGGCCGCATCGGCTTCCGCTCCGGCGCACTGTCCCTGCGGTGTGTCCGCCGCCACTGAGCACCAGCGGTACGGATCGCGGACAATCACGGACGGCACCCAAGCGAGGTCGGACGCCGCCCATTTTCCGGAAGCGTCCTGGCTGAACTGCGCCCGCACCAGCAGGCCCTCATTGTTCACCACATACCAGGGCGACAGTTCCGTGACGCCGTTCCCCAGGCCGTACACAATCCACGTTCCCTTGTAGTTCTCAATGGGCAGCACGGAATGCGTGTGGTGGCCGTACACCATGGTGAACTCGCCGCTGTCCACGAGGGCATGGGCAGTCTCCTGCTGCTGGGCATTGGGCGCGCTGGCATATTCGTCCCCGGCATGCATAACTCCGAGCACAATGTCCGCACCAAGGGCGCGCGCTTTCTTCGCCTTCGCAATCATGGTGGGTGCGTCCAGCATGTCCACTTGCCAGGCGTACTCCGGATACTGTCCGTTCAGGCCATAGGCACCCTCGACCACCGCAATTTTGGCGGCTTCCGTCCGCAGGATGAGGATGTCCTGAGACTCTGCCTCCGTCCGGTAGGAACCGGTGTGCTTCAAGCCCGCTGCGTCCAGGGCGTTGAGCGTACGCACAAGGCCTTCGGTACCCCGGTCGATGGTGTGGTTGCTGGCGGTGGTGCAGCCCTGGTAGCCGACATTCTTCGACGCTGCGGTGATCTGGGGCGGCACGTTGAACGACGGATAGGCCGAGAAAGGACCGTCCGGATCCGCGACCGGGGTTTCCTGGTGACAGATGGCCAGGTCGCTCTTCTCGATGTAAGCCCGCTGGCCCTCAAGCAAAGGAGTGAAGTCCAGCCCCTGCTTTCCGACGGCTGCAGCGTCGACGCGGGCCTGGTCCCACAATTGGGCGTGCACCAGCATGTCCCCGGTTACCAGAACCGACGTGCACCTGACCGTGGGGCACGCGGGACCCTTGCCCGGGGTGGGTTCCGGGGTGGGAGCCGGCGCTTGGGTGGCTGCGGCCGACCCCGGCCCGGAGGCCGCCGTCGTCGGCGTTGTCCCGTTGCCCCGCCCGTCGGTGCCCTGACCGGCGAGGACGCCGCACGACGAAAGGGTGAGCAGTACAAAAGCAGCAGCGGACGCCGTGGCGCTCCATTTTTTGAGCGTCATCGCGGGCCGCCATCGTTGTTCCCCATGACAGCCATCCTATGGCGGCAAACTCCTGAATCCCGGGAAATCACCATTGAGAACCGACCTGTTACATGAAAGGGTTGCTTCATGAACAACCCCCTCCTGACTCCCAGCACTCTGCCGTTCGGGCTTCCGCCGTTTGCCGACATCGAGGAGGCGCACTACGCCGAAGCCGTCCAGTCCGGGCTCAAGGAGCACCTTGCCGAGATCCAGGCAATCGCGGACACCCCGGAACCCGCTGACTTCGAAAATACGGTTCTGGCGATGGAACGCGCCGGGCAGCTCCTCCAGCGCGCCGCCGCCTCGTTCTTCACCCTGGTGTCGGCCGATGCCTCGGACGGGATCCGCGCCCTCGAGACAGAACTGTCCCCGCAGTTCTCGGCCCACCAGGACGCGATTTACATGAACAGGCGGCTGTTCGACAGGATTGCGGCCGTGGACACCGCCGGCCTCGATGCTGAATCCGCCAGGCTGGTCGAGGAGTACCTCAAGGAGTTCCGGCAGTCCGGCATCCAGCTCGATGACGCCGGGCAGGAACGCCTCCGGGAGGTCAATGCGGAGCTGTCACGGCTGGGCACCGACTTCGGCCAGCGCGTCAAGGAGGCAATGAAGTCCTCCGCGCTCCTTCTCGACGACGCCGCCGAACTGGCCGGACTGCCTGCTGACGACATTGCCAGCGCCGCCGAGGCAGCCCGTGCCGCCGGCCATGACGGGAAATACCTCCTCACCCTGATCCAGCCCACCAACCAGCCGGCCATGGCATCCCTGGAAAACCGGGAAGTCCGTCGCCGCCTTTACGAGGCGTCGATCGGCCGCGGGAGCAGCGGTGGCAGCCTTGATGTGCTTGACCTGGTGAAGGCCATGGTTGCCCTCCGCGCGGAGAAGGCCCGGCTGCTGGGTTTCGCCAACTACGCCGAACTCACCGTGGACCGCCAGACGGCGCCGGACTTCGAAGCTGTGCAGAGCATGATGAACCGGCTGGCGCCTGCCGCGGTCCGGAATGCCGACGCCGAGGCGGCCGCACTCGCCGAAGTGGCCGGTCATCCCCTCGAGGCCTGGGACTGGGCCTACTACTCCACGAAAGTGCGGCGCGAACGGTACAGCGTGGACGAACAATCCCTGCGCCCTTACTTCGAACTCAACCGGGTCCTTCGCGACGGTGTCTTTTTTGCCGCCACGGCCCTCTACGGCGTCACCTTCCACGAGCGGCCCGACCTCAAGGGCTATCACCCCGACGTCCGGGTCTGGGAGGTCCGCAACGAGGACGGCTCCGGGCTCGGCCTGTTCCTCGGTGACTACTATGCCCGCGAATCCAAACGCGGCGGCGCCTGGATGAACTCACTCGTGGACCAGTCCGCGCTGCTGGATACACAGCCGGTGGTGATCAACACCCTGAATATCACCACGCCGCCGGCCGGGGAACCCACGCTGCTTACCCTGGACGAGCTCCGGACCGCATTCCACGAGTTCGGGCACGCCCTCCACGGACTGTTTTCCAGCGTGACCTTCCCGAAGTTCTCCGGCACGGCTGTACCGCGCGACTTCGTGGAATACCCGTCCCAGGTCAACGAAATGTGGATCATGTGGCCCGAGGTGCTCGCCAATTACGCCCGGCATCACGTCACGGGCGAGCCCCTCGCACAGGAAATCGTGGACAAACTCAATGAATCCCGGCTCTGGGGCGAGGGCTTCGCCACGGCCGAGTACCTGGGCGCCGCGCTGCTTGACCTCGCTTGGCACGTACTAGACACCTCCAGGGTCCGCGAGGATGTGCTTGAGTTCGAAGCCAAAGCACTGGCCGCGGCCGGCGTCGCGCATGACCTGATCCCGCCGAGGTACCGCACCGGCTATTTCCAGCACATCTTCGCAGGGGACGGTTACGCCGCCGGGTACTACTCCTACATCTGGAGCGAGGTGCTGGACGCGGACACCGTGGAATGGTTCAAGGAGAACGGCGGGCTCACCCGGGCCAACGGGGATTTCTTCCGGGCCGAACTGCTTTCGCGGGGCAACAGCCGCGAGCCGTTGGAGTCCTTCCGGGCGTTCCGCGGCCGTGACGCCAGGCTGGAGCCGCTACTGAAGCGCCGCGGCCTGGAGTAGCGCCCGCCCCGGGCGTCCCCTCCCCCGTCCCCCGCGACCCATCCCCCGGCCACCCATCCGAGTTTTTGTCCAGATAACGCGACTTCCCGCGGGTTGAACCCCCTTTATCTGGGCAAAAACTCGGAGTCGGCAGGAGTGTGAGACGGGAGAAAAGCGAGGCGCGAGGCGGGGAAGTCGGGGAACGTACGACGCCGGCCGGTCACCTTGTGTGGTGACCGGCCGGCGTCGGGGTTAATGCTTTGCTGCTGTTACCAGCCGCGCTCGGCGAGGCGGTGCGGCTGCGGGATCTCGTCCACGTTGATGCCCACCATGGCTTCGCCCAGGCCGCGGGAGGCCTTGGCGATGACGTCGGGGTCGTCGTAGAAGGTGGTGGCCTTGACGACGGCGGCGGCGCGCTGGGCCGGGTTGCCGGACTTGAAGATGCCTGAGCCGACGAACACGCCGTCAGCACCGAGCTGCATCATCATGGCCGCGTCGGCCGGGGTGGCGATGCCGCCGGCGGTGAACAGCACGACGGGGAGCTTGCCGGTGGAGGCAACTTCCTTGACCAGGTCGTACGGTGCCTGCAGTTCCTTGGCCGCGACGTACAGCTCGTCCTCGGGCAGGGCGGCGAGCTTGAGCAGCTCGGCGCGGATCTGGCGCATGTGGGTCGTGGCGTTGGAGACATCTCCGGTGCCGGCCTCGCCCTTGGAGCGGATCATCGCCGCGCCCTCGTTGATCCGGCGCAGGGCCTCACCGAGGTTGGTTGCACCGCAGACGAAAGGAACGGTGAAGTTCCACTTGTCGATGTGGTTGGTGTAGTCGGCCGGGGTCAGGACCTCGGACTCGTCGATGTAGTCCACGCCGAGGGACTGCAGGACCTGGGCTTCGACGAAGTGGCCGATCCGGGCCTTGGCCATGACCGGCACGGACACGGCGTCGATGATCTTGTCGATCATGTCCGGGTCCGACATGCGGGACACGCCGCCCTGGGCGCGGATGTCGGCCGGAACGCGTTCCAGCGCCATCACGGCCACGGCACCGGCGTCTTCGGCGATGCGGGCCTGTTCGACGTTGACGACGTCCATGATGACGCCGCCCTTGAGCATCTCTGCCATGCCGCGCTTGACGCGGCTGCTGCCCGTGACGCTGTTGGCGGACGAGCCGGCTTCGCTGCTTACATCAGGTGTAGACACAAAAACCCCTATGGGTAGCTAGATATTACGTAGATCCGGTCTTTCGGGTCGGCGCAGGCGGCAAGGAGCCGCGACTCGCACACACCGGATTGCCGGATCCAATGACCAGGTACTGCTAATACTAGTCCCACCCCGGGACGCTGCTGAATTCGGGTTACCTGGCGGTCCCGACTGCACCATGGGACGAGCCCGGACGGCAGGTATTTTCAGCGCAGATGCTCAGGCTGCCTGCTGGGAAGCAGTGCCGTTCGGCTCTTCCAGCGACTGCCGGTACACGGTGGCGATCCGCTGGACGACGGTGACCAGGCTGGCCGCCGCCAGCAGGACCAGCGTGACCAGCAGAACCACACTCGGAAGCCCGATGCCCGTAAATCCCGTCACCACCAGCACAGACACCAGCCGTTCGGCGCGCTCAGCAATGCCCACGTTGGCTTGGAAACCGAGTGCTTCGGCCTTGGCCCGGGCGTAGGAGACCACCATGCCGAGCACCAGGCACACGACGGCGGCGACGGCGATCGCGCGGTCCGCACCGCCGGTGAAGAACCAGACGGCCAGGCCGGCAAAGAGGGCTCCGTCGGCAACCCTGTCGAGCGTGGAATCCAGGAAGTTGCCCCAGCGGCCGCCGCGCTCCTGCATCCGTGCCATGATGCCGTCCAGGACATCCGAGAATATGAAGGCCGTAATGAAGAGGGTTCCCCACCACAGCTGGCCCAGCGGGTAAAAGACCAGGGCGCCGACCACCACGCCGGCCGTGCCCACGATGGTGATGGCATCCGGTGAGACGCCGATCTTCAGGAGCCACCGCGCCAGCGGCGAGAACAGCGCGGTGAAGAACCCCCGGGCGTGCCGGTTAAGCACGTTCGTCCTCGGGCCAGGCCTCCGCTACCTGCTGGCGGACCTCGTCCAGCGTCTGCGTGATGGCTTTGGTCTGCGCGATGATGGGGAAGAAGTTGCCGTCGCCGCCCCAGCGCGGAACCACGTGCTGGTGCAGGTGGCCGGCAATTCCGGCGCCGCCCACAACGCCCTGGTTCATCCCGAGATTGAAGCCGCCGGGATTGGCCACCTTCCGCAGGACCCGCATCGCGGTCTGCGTCAGCGCTGCGAACTCCGCGGTCTCCTCCTCGGTCAGGTCCGTGTAGTCCGGCACGTGGCGGTACGGGCAAACCAGCAGGTGGCCCGGGTTATAGGGGAACAGGTTGAGTACCACGTAGGCGGTACGGCCGCGGTAGACGATCAGGGAATCCTCGTCGTTCCGTTCAGGGGCCATGCAGAACGGGCAGTCGTCCTGGTTCTTGAACTGGTGCTGCCCGCCCTTGATGTAGGCCATCCGGTGCGGGGTCCACAGGCGCTGGAATGCATCCGGAACTCCGGCCAGACCGAAATCATCGGTCACGTCGCCGTCGCCCGGATATCCCCCGCCAGCGCCTGTGGTCTCCTGCATCTCGCCTGTCCTCCGCTTCCGCTAGCTGGTCCGGTTGCGGACGGCTTCGACGATCCTCTGGACGGCCTCGGCCACCGGCACGCCGTTGTCCTGGCTGCCGTCGCGGAACCGGAAGGACACCGCTCCGGCCTCGGCATCCTCGCCGCCGGCGATGAGGACGAACGGGATCTTGTCCTTGCTGGCGGTGCGGATCTTCTTCGGGAAACGATCGGAGGAAATATCCACCTCGGCACGGATGCCGGCGGCCTTGAGCTGGTCGACGACGTCGAACATGTAGTCGTTGAACGCCTCGGCAACCGGGATGCCCACCACCTGCACGGGCGCAAGCCACGCGGGGAAGGCACCGGCATAGTGTTCGGTCAGTACGCCCATGAACCGTTCGACGGACCCGAACAGGGCACGGTGGATCATCACCGGGCGCTGGCGGGTGCCGTCAGCGGCCTGGAACTCGAGTTCGAACCGTTCCGGCAGGTTGAAGTCCAGCTGGATGGTTGACATCTGCCAGGTGCGGCCCAGGGCGTCCTTTGCCTGGACGGAGATCTTGGGGCCGTAGAAGGCTGCTCCGCCCGGATCCGGAACGAGCTCCAGGCCGGAGGCTTCGGCCACTTCGGCGAGGGTTCGGGTGGCTTCCTCCCAGGTGGCGTCGTCGCCTACGAACTTGTCCTCGTTCTTGGTGGACAGCTCCAGGTAGAAGTCGTCCAGGCCGTAGTCCTTGAGCAGGCCCAGCACGAAGTTCAGCGTGGTGGTGAGCTCGTCCTTCATCTGCTCGCGGGTGCAGTAGATGTGGGCGTCGTCCTGTGTCATGCCGCGCACGCGGGTCAGCCCGTGCACCACACCGGACTTTTCGTACCGGTAGACCGAACCGAATTCGAAGAGCCGCAGGGGCAGTTCACGGTAGGACCGTCCGCGCGAACGGAAGATCAGGTTGTGCATGGGGCAGTTCATCGGCTTCAGGTAGTAGTCCTGGCCGGGCTTGCGGACCGTGCCGTCCTCGTTCAGTTCCGCGTCGATGTGCATCGCCGGGAACATGCCCTCCTTGTACCAGTCCAGGTGGCCGGAGACTTCGTAGAGGTGCCCCTTGGTGATGTGCGGGGTGTAGACGAACTCGTAGCCGGCATCGACGTGCCGCTGGCGGGAGTAGTCCTCCATGGCCTTGCGGATGATGCCGCCCTTGGGGTGGAACACCGGCAGGCCGGAGCCCAGTTCGTCCGGGAAGGAGAACAGGTCCAGCTCGGCCCCGAGCTTGCGGTGGTCGCGCCGTTCGGCCTCGGCGATGCGCTCCTGGTAGGCCTTGAGGGCGTCCTTGGTGGGCCAGGCGGTGCCGTAGATGCGCTGCAGCTGCTGGTTGTTCTGGTTGCCCAGCCAGTAGGCGGCGGAGGACCTTGTGAGGGCGAAGGCGTTGGAGATGAGCTTGGTGTTGGGCAGGTGGGGGCCGCGGCACAGGTCGCACCAGACGCTATCGCCGCTCTTGCGGTCCACGTTGTCGTAGATAGTGATGTCGCCTGCGCCCACCTCGACGTTGACCCCTTCGCCGGCGTCGTTGGCGTCATTTTTCTTGCCCAGCAGCTCGAGCTTGTAGGGCTCGTCCTTCATGGCTTCGCGTGCCTCGTCCTCGGAAACCACGCGGCGGACGAACTTCTGGTTCTGGTTGATGATCTTGAGCATCATCTTTTCCAGGGTCTTCAGGTCTTCCGGGGTGAACGGCTCGGCGACGTCGAAGTCGAAGTAGAAACCGTCGGTGATGTAGGGGCCGATGCCGAGCTTGGCGTCGGGGCGCAGCTGCTGCACGGCCTGGGCCATCACGTGGGCGGTGGAGTGCCGCAGGACGTTGAGGCCGTCCGGGGAATCGATGGTGACGCCTTCAATCGTGGCGCCCTCGGGAAGCGGCTGGTCCAGGTCTTTCAGTTCGCCGTTGACGCGGGCAACTACGACGTCGCGGCGCTCAAAGAAGAGTTCCGCGCCGGTGGTCCCGGTAGTCACCTTGGTCTCTTCGCCGTCGACGATGAGGGTGATCTTCTGGGCATCTGACACGGGTGTCTCCTATTCAAAGTTAAGGCTTCGTAGCTTGTGGCATACGGGGACCACAGCCAGCCTCGTCCATGCTATCGGTTGGGAGTTAGGGCCACCAAAGCGGCACGGCGGGCCAGGCATGGCTGAAGTGCAGTTAGCTGCCCAGTCCGGTGATAGCCAGGTTGCGGCTGATTCCGTCCAGCGGACCGCGCAGCTGCAGGTCCGGTTCCCAGGGGGCAGCGGGTTGTTTGTCCGGGAACGGGAGCGTCTCAGGGCGGCTGAGGTCCCATGCCATGCTGGCGCTGATGCTGATTCCCCGCGGCCCGGTCCTGCGGGTGTTGCCGCGGATGAGGAGCAGGCGGGTGCCGAACAACAGCGGGCCTGCCAGCTCCTGGGCTTCATGGAAGAACACGGAGTCAACGCAGCCCGTGCCGTCGTCGATGCTGATGAACACCACCCGGCGCCCGCCACGCATAGGTGGCGTCTGGGTGGCGATCCGGACTCCGGCCACCAGCACTTCGGTGCCGTTGCGCAGCCCAAGGAGCTTGTCCGCCGTCGTGACCCCCAGCCGGTCGAGCAGCGGCCGATGGCTGGACATCAGGTGTTCGCTGACATCGACCGCCATCAGGTCAAGCTCTGCCCTGACGTTCTCCACCATGCTCGGAGCAGGCAGCTCCGGTTTCAGGTTCCTGAGTTCAACATCACCCAGGGGCAGGGACAGCTGGCCTTCGATGACCTCAGCTCCCTTTTTGGTGGGCCGGCCCTGGAGGGACTGGAGGTGCTGGACGAGGTCCGCCCGGTTGGCGGCTCCCCCGGATTCGCGGTGCAGGGCGTCGAATGCTCCCAGCTGGGCAAGCCGCTTGATGCTGGGCTTGCTCAGACGGGAGCGGGCACGGAGGTCTGCCAGGGAGTCGTAGGGCTGGCCCGCCACGATCCTTTTGAGCTCAGCGCCGGAGAGTCCGTAGATGCCGTTAAGGCTCAGCCGGATACCCAGTTTTCCACCCTCCGGTCCGGATGCGATCCGTTCCACGCGGTACTCCGCCTGGCTCCTGTTGATGTCCAGGGGAAGGATGGGGATCCCCATCCGCCGGGCTTCGGCAACGAGGAGCCGTTTGGGGTACATGCCTGGATCGTGTTCCCACAGTCCGGCCAGGAAGGCTTCGGGATGGTGGGCTTTCAGCCAGGCCGACTGGTAGGTGGGCACGGCAAAGGCGGCACCATGAGCTTTGCAGAAGCCGAAACTCGCGAAGGATTTCAAGGTCCCCCAGACCTTGTCTACGACATCCGGCGAATACCCCTTGGCTTTTGCCTCGCGGCGGAAGAACTCCTCAACCTGGGATTCCAGGACATCGTTGCTCAACGCCCTGCGGAACTCATCGGCTTTCGCCAGTCCACAGCCGGTCATCACGTCAAAGGTCCTCAGGATTTGCTCGTGGAAGACCGTCACACCGTGGGTTTCCTGCAGCACCGGCTTCAGGTCCGGGTGCGGGTATGTCTCCGGGGCGAAGCCGTGCCTGTGTTCGAGGAAGGGCCGGACCATGTCCGATTTCATGGGCCCGGGGCGGAACAGCGAGATGTCGATGATGAGGTCGTTGAACTCACGCGGGGCCATCTTCCCCACCAGTTCCCGCTGGCCCGGGGACTCAATCTGGAAACATCCCAGGGTGTGGGTGCTGCGGATCAGCTCATAGGTTGGTTCATCGTCCAGCGGCACGGCATTGAGGTCAATGTGCCCGTCAGCGGCGATGTAATCCGGCCCGGTGCCATCCGGCCCTGTCGGGTGGGCGCCGGCGGCCACCACTTCGGCTTTGGAGGGATGGAGCCTGACCACTTCCCTGACGGCAAAGGCCATGGCGCTCTGCATCCGGACACCCAGGACATCCAGCTTGAGCATCCCCATGGGATCCATGTCATGTTTATCGAACTGGCTCATGGGCAGGCCAAGTCCGCTTGGCTGGACCGGTGTGCGGTCCAGCAGGGTGGCATCGCCAAGGATCACGCCACACGGATGCATGGAGATGTGCCTCGGCAGGCGGTCGAGGCGCTCGGTCAGGTCGACAAGCAGGTCCAGCTGCTGGTTTTCCGCGAAATCGCGTTGCTCCACCCGCCCCGCGAACTCCTTCAGCTCAGGTTTTTCCACCAGCGCCTCGCGGAAGTTCCGTGCCGAAAAGCGCCACAGCTGCTTGGCGATTTCGCCGATGTCGCCGTCGTCCATTCCCAGCGCCAGCCCGGCGTCCCGGACGGCACCGCGAGCGCGGTAGCCGTTCTGCATGCTCATGAGGGTGACACGTTCCGCGCCGAAGCGGTCAAAGATCCGGCGGTAGACGTTGTGTCGTTCGGCGCTTTCGACGTCGATATCGATGTCCGGGAGGGTGGCCCTGTCGCGGGAAAGGAACCGCTCGAAAATGAGGTCGTGCTGCAGGGGGTTCACCTGGCTGATGTCGATCAGGTAGTTAACCAGGCTGGAGGCGCCGGAGCCCCGTGCCGCGGCCCTGACCCCCATGTCTATGATCATTCGGGAAACCTCGGCCACCGTGAGGAAGTAGGAGGCGAAGCCCAGGTTTGCGATGATCCGCAGTTCATGCTCCAGCCGCGCCCTCATGTCCGCCTCGGGCCGCCCTGATATCCCAGGGAACCGCCGGCTGATTCCCGCCTCGCACCGCTGGGTCAACTCAACCAGGGGATCGCCCTCGATGCCGATGACGGACGCTTCCGGAACAACTGGCTGCTTCCATCCCATGTCCGTGACGGGGTCTATCCGGCAGCGGTCCGCGAGCGCCTCGGTTTGGCCGAGGAGCCTGCCGAGGTCAGCTGCTCCGTAGCCCGCGGCCTGGATGATCTCCTTGCCGAGTTCGAGCATTTGGGCGGAAGTTTTCAACCATCCCCGGCCGTTCGGCTGCAGCAGCGGCTCGGAGGTTAGTTCGGGCAGGGATTTCAGGGTGCGGGCTGAATCCAGAACATCTGCCGTGGCGGCGCCGTCCTCCGCGCAATACCGCACTGCATTGGTGAGCACGGCGGGCACCCCGTGCTCGGCCGCAAGCTTGAGCATCCGCACTGCCCGGGCGGTGCTTAACGGCTCACCCGGGGCGCTGAGGTGTGACACTACCTCCGCTGCCACTGTTTCCTTGGGCATGGCATCCAGCCACTGTTTGAACAGGGTGCGGGGCCGAAGGTACCGCCGCCCGCCCATTGCCCTGCCAACGTCCGAGTCCGGCCCGATCAGTACCGTCAGCACCGGCTCCAGTGTTTCCGGGTTCAGTGACCGGGAGGCGATTTCGGCGCGGGTCACCGCGACGGGAACCACTCCCCCGGCATTGCCGGAGGTGCGGGCATGGGCATCCGAAATCAGCCGGCAGAGTGCGCGGTAGCCCGCACCGTTGTTGTGTCCGTGGGCGAGCACAACGACGCGGCCGCCGAGCTGGGTGCGGTGGTCGCCGTCGTCGTCGAAGACTGCAAGGTCAACCCCGACGACGGGATCCAGCCCCGACGCCATGCAGGCTTTGAGGTGTTTGACCGTGCCGTAGAGGCCGTCCCTGTCGGTGCAGGCCAGCGCCGTGGCTCCGTCAGCGGCCGCTGCCTGGGCCAGCTCGTCCGGCCAGGAGACGCCGTAGTGCGCGCTGAAAGCGGTGGAAACGTGGAGATGGGTGAAGCTCATGCTGATTTCGGCTTCAGGGCGTCGTGAATCCGCAGCAGCCGCCAGCGTCCGCTGCCGATGTTCCTTGTCAGGTCGAGGGTGAGGATTTCATTCTGTTGCTGTTCTTCCTTGGCCCCGGCAAGCCGGACCTGCACGCGCCAGATCTCATGGTCCACCAGTCCCGGACCGGTTCCCAGCGGCGCCCGGGTTTCCTCTGCCCACCACTGCCGCCGCTCAAACCAGCGCACAGGCTCTGCGCAGACCATGTACTGCCTGCCCGCCCAGGTGAGTGCCGACGGCTGGCCGGCGGGGGTGCAGACGACGTCCACACCTTCGCTGAACATGCCCATTGGCGCCTCCCGGAACAGCACTTGAAATGATGAATTCGAAACAACGCATTTGAAAGAACTGATTCGAATATATCTTCGAATGCAACAAGTCTACGCCGGAGCAATGGCAAAACATACTCCTGGCGGGTTATCCCGGGTTCCCTGCCCCCCGGGCGGCGGGGCCCTCCATAACCGAAGGGCTGGGCACGGCTACCCGCGGGTAGCGGCAATCGGCCGAAGCACCGTATTGTGTCACCACGGGCAGCGGGCCGGACGTCGCCAGGACGGCACTCCGGGACGGTGCAGGAACCGAAAGGTGCGCTGGTGGAGCAGTTGACGGCAGAGTTCGGCGGTGCCGGACGCATCGGCACGAGTGTGGGTCCCGTCCTGGAAAAGTTCGACGGCGTGTCCCGTATCGCCGTGTTGCGCGGCGGAGGTCTGGGGGACCTGATCTTTGCCATACCTGCCATGGCTGCGCTGAAGGCAGCCTATCCCGATGCCACCATGACGTTGCTGGGCACCCCCCTTCACCGTGCCCTGGTCAGTGCCACGTCCAGTCCGGTCAACGACGTCCAGGTGCTGCCGTTCTCTGAGGGTGTCCGGCCGGGGAAGGAGAACCCGGATGAACTGGAGGATTTCTTCAAGGACATGAGGGAACGCCGCTTTGACCTTGCCGTCCAGCTCCATGGCGGCGGGCGGTATTCCAATCCTTTCCTCCTCCGGCTGGGAGCGCGCCATACGGTAGGTACCAGGACCCCCGATGCCGCCAGCCTCGAGCGGACAGTTCCTTACCTTTACTATCAGCACGAGCCCCTGCGGGCGCTGGAAGTTGCTGGATTCGCGGGTGCCTTCCCCGTGGACCTGGAAGCACGGCTCGCCCCTGCCGGGGACGCCCTGACTGCGCATCCGTTGCGTATGGAAGAAGCCCCGGGCCCGCTGGTGGTAATCCACCCCGGCGCCACCGACCCCCGCCGGCGCTGGTCGGCCGAAAGGTTTGCTGAACTGGCGTCCGCCTGCGCGGCCGACGGCTGCCAGGTCCTGGTGGTCGGCGACGCGGGCGAACAGCAGTTGGCTGAGCAGATAGTGGAACTCGCGGCAGCGGGGCCTGTCCGTTCACTGGCCGGTCAGCTGGATATGGCCGGCCTCGTTGCCGTGTTGGCAAGCGCTGCGGTGGTGGTTGGCAACGACAGCGGGCCCCGGCACCTCGCCCAGGCACTCGGCGTGCCCACCGTGGGTATCTTTTGGTTCGGTAACGTCATCAACGCCGGTGCCCTGGGCAGGAGCTGCCATCGCATCCACGCGGCCTGGGTGACTTCCTGCCCCACCTGCGGGGTCGATGTCACCCAGGTGGGCTGGACGGCGCCGCGCTGCGCCCACGACGATTCCATGGTTGCCGGGATCGGCGTCAGCGGCGTATATGAGGATGTCCGCAGCCTTGTGGCTACAGAACTGCCAAAGCAGCGCCAGTGAGCGGGCAAGGGGTGGATACGGTGGAGGCCGGGACTTCACACGATGGGAGGCCCGAGCTCCTGGTCCTGCGGGCGCTCAAACTTGGCGACCTGTTGGTGGCAGTGCCGGCGCTCAAGGCATTACGGCGGGCGTTTCCTGAGCACAGGCTCCGGTACGCTGCCCAGGGATGGTTATCTGAAGCCCTGGGGCTCGTTGGCGGCTACGACCTCCTGCCGACCCACGGGCTCGATGAGCCTCTGTCCCCCGAGCCAGGGGTTGTGGACATTGCCGTGAACCTGCACGGCAGCGGGCCCGAAAGCCAGGAACGCATTGAAGCGCTGAAGGCCAGACAGACGATCGGGCACCGGAGCGCCTACGGGGACGGCCCGCCGTGGTGCCCGGAACTCCACGAGCGGGAGAGATGGGTCCGGCTTCTGCAGTGGCATGGAATTGAAGCTGACCCGCTGGACCTGCGGCTCAATGCTCCACACGTGCCCAGCCCGGTTCCTGGCGCAGCTGTCCTGCATGTCGGAGCGGCTTACGGCAGCCGTCTCTGGCCGGCCGAGCGTTTCGCCGCCGTGGCCTCCCGTCTGGCGCAAGCTGGACACCATGTTGTGTTTACCGGCGGCAGCGGCGAGAAGGAGCGGGCAGCGGACGTTTGCGCCCGTGCCGGGCTTCCTGACACTGCTGTTCTGGCCGGAAAGCTCAGTCTCGCCGAATTCGCTGCAACCATCGCAGCTGCGCGGCTAGTGGTTTCTGCGGACACCGGCGCCGCGCACCTGGCCTCCGCCTACGGCACGCCGTCGGTGGTGTTGTTCGGGCCGGCTCCGCCGGAGATCTGGGGACCGCCGCCGGGGCCGCACTTGGTCCTCACCAAAGCGGAACTGCGGCTAGGGGACACCTTTGCCGCCCAGCCGGATCCGGCACTGCTGGCCGTCGACGTGAAGGATGTCCTCGCCGGCGTGCGGGAACTGGGCCTGCTCTGAACGAGGGCAAAGTCCGTCCAGGAGGGGTCCATGCACACTGCGTTGCTTTTGTCCTTCGCCATTCTGCTGCTCATCGGCGTGCTCATCTCCGAGCGCGCCCACCGGACCGTGCTGTCCACCGCCGTGCTCTTCCTGGTAGGCGGGTTCCTGCTCGGGCCCGGAGCCCTCGGTGTGGTCACGGTCTCGGCAGGCGATCCGCTCGTAGGCGGGCTTGCCGAGCTTGCACTGTTCTCCGTCCTTTTCACGGACGGGATGCGCGTCGGATTCAGGGACCTGCGCTCGGCGTGGCGCCTGCCGGGCCGCGCCCTGCTGCTCGGGCTGCCACTGACCCTTGCCCTGACAGCGTTGTTCGCCTACTACATTGCCGGGCTGCCCTGGCTTGAATCCTTCCTCCTCGGCGCCATCCTCGCCCCCACTGATCCGGTGTTCGCCGCGGCCATCGTGGGCAGGGAGAAAGTGCCCGGCCGGCTGAGGCACCTGCTAAACGTCGAATCCGGGGTGAACGACGGTTTAGCCTTGCCGATCGTGCTCGTTCTGCTGGCCGCGGCCGGGGGCAGCGACGCCCACGGAGAACAGCTGCTGCTGGAGATCGTTTTGGGCATCCTGGTCGGCATCGTGGTGCCCGCCGTCGTTCTCGCACTCGAACGGCTTCCTTTCCTGCAGGCGAAGACGTCACTGCAGCCTCTGCTGGCGGTGTCCATAGGGCTCCTGGTGCTCGCGATCTGCGAGGCGACCCATGCCAACCTCTTCCTGGGCGCCTTTACCTCAGGTATTACCGTAGCCAGCCTGGGCAGGGAACTCCGGCATGAGTTTGAACAGTTCGGCGAACTGGTGACCGAGTTACTGAAACTGGCTGCCATCATGGTGTTCGGCGCCCTGATCACCCCGGACTTCCTGTTCCGTGAGATCCCCTTTGCCGGTTGGATCTTCGCGCTCCTGGCCCTCCTCATCGCCAGGCCCTTGGCCCTTCTGGTGTCCTTCCTCGGGGCCAGGCTGACGATGCGGGAACAGGTGGCCGCGATGTGGTTCGGCCCCAAAGGATTCGCCTCCGTGGTGTACGGCCTGATCATCCTGGAATCAGGAATCGCATTGGCGGACGAGGTTTACCATCTTGTTGCGCTGGTGATCGTGCTCTCCATCCTGTCCCACTCTTCGACCGACGTGGTCATAGCCCGTCAGTTCACCGGCAGCCAGGCAGGCACGGAAGAAAGAGCGACAAATGCCTGACAGCCCTCGACGCTTTGGGGACGCTGGCCCGCTGAGGGCGCCGGTGGTTGGATGGGGCTACGCTACCGCTCGTTTTACGTCCCGTGAGTTACTAAGGAGTTGCCGTGCGTGCTGTGGACCTGAAAGTTTCCCTGCCTGTGGTTCGCCGCGAGACCACTGCGGTGGAAGCCGGGCGCCTGATAGCAGACAGCGGTTTGGTGGGGCTTGTCATTGCGAACAGGCTGGGAGTTCCCACAGCGATAGTCTCGGCGGTGGACGTGCTGCGGCTCATGCTGCCCGGGTACCTTCTCGACGACGTCTCGCTGGCCGCCGTTTTCGACGAGGCCGGGGCCGGCGAATTGTGGGAACACATTTCAGAACGGACTGTCGGCGAAATGCTTGACGACGCGGGCGTCGCAGTCCGGAAGATCCTTTCCGTTGAGTCCGACGCCACCCTGGTAGAGATTGCGG
The DNA here is from genome assembly GCF_018613755.1 of Arthrobacter sp. ISL-72. Classification (GTDB taxonomy): domain Bacteria; phylum Actinomycetota; class Actinomycetes; order Actinomycetales; family Micrococcaceae; genus Arthrobacter. The sequence continues at coordinate 167,932 of NZ_JAGGPP010000006.1, read as the reverse complement.
CGCGCATGGTCGATGCCAGGACCCAGATCGCCTTGCTCCGCGACTCGCCCCCGGACGCCCCGATGTTTGTCACGCTTCCCGCCGTCATTAGCGCTGTCCTGGCCACTGCCGGCGGCGCCGGCCCCGGGGTTGCGGAACAGTGACGATCCAGGTCGTTCTTGCGCTCGCTGTCTTTGCCGCGGCTTACGTGCTGATCGCTACGGAAAAGCTCCCGCGGATGACCACGGCGCTTGGCGGCGCGGCCGCCATGGTCCTGATCGGTGCCACGAACGACACGGAAATGTTCTTTTCGCCGGAGAGCGGGATCGACTGGAACGTCATCTTCCTCCTGCTGGCCATGATGATTATTGTCGGCATCATCCGGCAGACCGGTCTCTTCGAGTTCCTCGCGATCTGGGCCGCGAAGAAGGCCCGGGGCTATCCGTTCCGGATCATGGTGATCCTGGTGGTCATCACGGCCGTGCTCTCCGCGTTCCTGGACAACGTCACAACTGTGCTGCTCACCGCCCCGGTCACCCTCCTGGTTTGCGAGCGGCTCGCGGCGCCCCCGGTTCCTTTCCTGATCGCGGAGGTGATGGCCAGCAACATCGGCGGCACGGCGACACTGATCGGTGACCCGCCGAACATCATCATCGCCAGCCGCGGAGGCTTGACGTTCAACGACTTCATCATCAACCTCGCGCCGATAGTCGCGGTCCTCCTCGTCGTTTTCATCGGACTGTGCCGCTGGATGTTCCGCTCGGCCTTCCTTTTCCATCCGGACCGGGCCGCGCGCGTCATGGCCCTGAACGAGAAGGAGGCCCTGGGCGAAAAGTCATTGCTGATCAAATCGGTTGTAGTGGTGGGGCTGGTGCTGGCAGGATTCGTTGCCCGACCGCTGCTGGGCCTGGCACCGTCCGTTGTGGCGATGCTCGGCGCAGGCCTCCTTGTGCTGCTTGCCCGGCTCGAACCGCGAAAGGTGTTCGGCGATGTCGAATGGGAGACGCTGCTGTTCTTTGCCGGCTTGTTCATCATGGTCGGTTCCCTGGTCAACCTTGGGGTGATCGAGTCGGTGGGAGAGTCCATGGCTTCCCTGATCGGAGATCAGTACGACGTCGCCGCCCTGGCCCTGCTGGCAGGCTCGGCTTTGGTGTCAGGCCTCATTGACAACATCCCCTACGTGGCCACGCTCGCTCCCATCACGCATGGCCTTGTGGAGGCAGGCGGCGACGCCGCCAGGCCCCTCTGGTGGGCGCTGGCCCTCGGGGCCGATCTGGGCGGCAATGCCACAGCTGTCGGGGCAAGCGCGAACGTCGTCGTCATCGGCATAGCGAAGCGCTACGACCACCCCATTTCCTTCTGGACGTTCACCAAGTACGGGCTCGTGGTCACCGTCGTCACCATAGGACTCTGCCTGCCTTACGTGTTTATCCGGTACTACATGTTCTGAGAGGCGCCGTGGGAACAGGGGTGGACGGACGGGATCACAGGGAGCAGGATTGAGCCATGAGCTCCCATGACGCATTCCTGAAGCATGTAGCGATCGCCGCCAAGGACTCAACCTTGGTGGCGACTTTTGATATTGACGGCAATATCCCCGGGTCCGGCGCCTATGTGGTGGGCCTGGTGGCGGCCACAGAGGATCATTCCCATCAACGAAGAATGGGAATCGAGTTTATGAACGGCGAAGCTGTGTCCTTCTACTGCTTCAGCCACGACGGCACCGAGGAAAATTTTGACCTCAGCGGCGTTGAACATTCAGGCAGCACCATTACCGGGCATTTTCCCCTGAGCACGGTCATGGGGCTGGTGAAAGGCCACCTGATGACCGCTTTCAGCGACGCGGACGGCAGGGAGTACCAGGCCAACGTGCCGGTGGAGGAATCGCTGTAACAGCCCGGCCGGGATAACGGGCGGGAGAGTCGCCGGCCGTTAGCTGCTGGCGTTGTGAACTTTCATCTCAAGCTCGGTGAAGGCCGTGATCATGGCACGGTAGGTCTTCTCCACGATGTCCGGGTCGATGTCCTTCTTCTCCGCAGCGGCACGGACATGCTCAATGACCTTTTCCACCCGGCCCGGGGCGCGGACTTCGGCGTCATCGCCCTTCAGGGTGCCGGAGATCCGGATCAGGCGTTCACGGCGCGCAATCAGGGTGACAATCTGCTCGTCCACCTCGTCGACGGCCACACGGACAGCTGCCAGCTGCTCCCTGTCGGCCTGGGCGTCTTTGTCGTGTCCGTGATTTGTGGGCATATGCATGACAGTATCTAAGAATGCAGCCTCGAGTCGACTTCATTTCACTGGGCGTCCGCAGTGTTGACGCCTCCCGCGCCTTCTACGTCACTGGCCTTGGCTGGCCGGTACACCGGGAAGTTCCCGGTGAAGTGGTGTTCATCCAGGCCAACCACGGCCTCATACTTTCCCTCTGGAAGGCCGACCAGATGCAGGCGGAGGCTGCCGTGGACAATCCCGCCGGGGTCCCCTGCATTACCCTGAGCCACAACGTGGCCGCCGCGGTCGACGTCGACCGCGTCATGGCCGAAGCTGCGGCCGCCGGGGCGACAGTGGTGACCGCGCCGAAAACACAGTCCTGGGGCGGCTACACGGGGTACTTTGCCGATCCGGACGGGTTCCGCTGGGAAGTCGCCTTCAACCCCACGTGGACGGTCGACGCCGGCGGCAAAGTCACAGTGTGACAAAGGGCGGTGTGACAAGAGCAAGTCTGCAAAAAGGACCGCCCGGACCTGGCTCGGACCGGCAGCCGCCTAGAACAGGCTTCCCACCGGCTGGATGAGGTCCGGGGAGTCATTCTTGACGTTCCCGACGGCGGTGCCGACGGCGTCGATCGTCCAGCCTTCGGCGACGTCGTGTGCACCGGCCCGGACCAGATCAACCAGTCCTGCGGCATCATCGGCCTGCGGGTCCAGCCACGCCTGCATGGTTTCGCGGTCCATGGGCAGGGGAACCCTGTCATGCAGGGCGGTGAGCTCGGCCAGCATTCCCCCGGCGTAGCCTTCAGGCGGCGAGTCGGTGGTCATGATGGAGGTGGAGAGCATCCACCGCTGCGGATCTCCTTCGGGTTTGGACGGGTCCTTCCACCATTCATACAGCCCGGCGAACACCAGCGGCCGGCCGTCCTTCGGGTGGACATAGTAGGGCTGCTTGTTGCGCCCTTCGCCCTTCCATTCGTAGTAGCCGTCCGCGGGCACGGCGCAGCGCCGGGACTTGGTCGCCTTCCGGAACGCCGGCTTCTCCAGGACGCTCTCGCTCCGGGCATTGATCATCTTCGAGCCGATGGAAAGATTCTTGGCCCAGGACGGCACCAGTCCCCAGCGGGCAACATGCAGTTGCCGCACCGGAGTGCCGTCCACAAGCCGTTCCAGCAGGATGGGCACGTCGGCAGTCGGAGCCACGTTCCACGACGGCGGTACGGCCAGCTCCTCTTCCAGTTCAGCATCGAACTCTGCCAGCAGGTCCCCGACAGCCCTCGCCATCACGTAGCGTCCACACATGCCACCAGCATGCCACCGCACGCCCCGACGTGTCACCCGGGGTAACGCAGGAGCGCGCTGTCGCTGCGGCGGCGGGCCCGCGGCGTCAATAGAGCGGGGAGACCGCCGGGGGAATACCGGCCGCCGGGTTACGGTTGAGGGGATAGACACCTGCTTGATAACAGCGAGCAACAACGAGCTTGAGGAGAACTCAGTGGATTTCACTCCCGAATCCGGCACCATCACCATGTTTTCGACCACTTGGTGCGGGTACTGCAACCGTCTGAAGAAGCAGCTCGACGCCCAGGGCATCGGTTACACCGAGATCAACATCGAGGAAGTTGAAGGCACCGCCGACCTCGTGGAGCAGCTCAACGGAGGCAACCGGACCGTCCCCACCGTCCTGTTCCCAGACGGCACGGCGGCCACCAACCCGTCGGCAGCCGAGGTCAAGAACCGGCTCGCGGCCTAAGACGTCAGTTCATTGCGGAAGGCCGGGCACCGGACGTGCCCGGCCTTCTGCATGCCGCCAGTCCCGTTACTCCTGCAGGCCCGCGAAGTCCGCGTAGGCCAACGCCGCGTACCCGGCATAGGTGTTGATGACCGCCGCTTCGATGGCCGCAACGTCGAGGCCCGGCACGAGGTCGTCGACGGCGCCTGCAGTGGCCGGGTCCCAGTCCAGCCCAAGGGCGGCGTAGCTGGCTTCCAGGACTTTGCGGATCGGTGCGGAATCTTCCACCACCATGACGGAGCTGAACAGCCAGCCGCCTGAGACCACCCGCTGGGCGGTTCCGATCAGTTTGACCCGGTGCTGGGGATCCGCCGGGTGCTGGCCGTGGACGCTGAACTCCCCCGGGCAGTACTCGCCCGGGATTTCGCCGACTGCGGCGTGCACACCGGCGTTCCTCAGGGCGTCTGCCAGCAGCTCGCCGAAGAAGGCGAACCGCTTTTTGGCGCCGGCGATGGCATCGGCATGCGGTTCCACGTGGTCAACGATCAGCGTTCCTTCGTGGTACGCCGCAGCCCGGCCGCCGGCCTTCCGGACCAGCGGCTCAAACCCGAGCTCCCGGCACGCCTGGGCCGCTGCCTCAAAGCCGGGAAGGTGGGCGTCGCGCTGGCCGAAGGCCACAGTGGGAGCCGGGCGGTAGAGCCTGAGGGTCGGGCCGATCCTGCCGGTCTTGGCCATGCCCAGCAATTCAATGCCGAATGCCAGGTCCCGCGCAGCCCCCAGCGACTCCTCCTGCCGGACGATGGTCAGCGTGGCTGGTGCGCCGGCCGCGTGCTGCATCTTGCTAAGCTCCCTTATGGTCATTCTGCAATTCCTGGTGGTCGCAGCCGCGTTCGCCGTTATCGATGCCATCTGGCTTAAGACGATGAACCCCTTTTACCGCGGCCAAATCGGTGAATTGCTGGCCGAGCGGCCCAATCTAGGGTACGCGGTGGTATTCTACGTGACCTACATTGCCGGGATCGTGTTCTTTGCCTGCGTCCCGCGCTCGACGGCGAGCGCTAGGTCCTGCGGATGGTCAGGATCTGCTCTGCCCGGCCGAAGGGCCCGCTGAGGTCGTGCAGCACCGTTGACGTGAGCCCGATGCCGTCTGCTCCGAACGAGACGGCGTTATCCAGGCCAAGCCAGTCACCAGCGGGTTTCCGGTACATGTGGATCTGCAGGTCCAGGTTGGGGAACGCGTAGCTGCCCTTGCCCGGAGGCACCCGGGCCGCTATTCCGTTGGCGGTGTCCACGAGGCCCATCAGCCGTGCCGTGTCGCCGCTGTCCGCAGCATCTGTGAGCGGGTGTCCCGTGCGCAGCCAGACCTTCCCGGCACCCGGACGGTGTCCGTCGGCAACCCGCATCTCCAGGGAACGGATGTAGCCTCCCGGCCAGACGCTGGCGCCGTCATAGGGTGAGCACTCGTCCGGCCGCGGAATCCGGGCGTCTTCGACCGCCGCCACCGCGGTGGTATCGGAGATGATCATCCGCCACGCCGTGGCACGGATCGCCACGCGTCCGTTGGCCACGAGTTCGGCCTGGAGGAGTTCGATAGTGCGGCCGGGCCGCAGGGTGGTGGTGACGACCTCAAATTCGCCGCCCGGAATCAGTCCCAGGATCTCGTAGCTGAGACGGGCCATCCGGACGTCCTCCCGGGGTTCGTGCCGTTCCAGGCAGTCCGCCATCAGCCCCGATGCGGGCGCCATGTGCTGTTCATGCACGTTCCAGGCGCCCTGGGCGTGAATCGTGGAGCGGAACTTTCCGCCGCCCATCGACTCGTAGTAGAAATCGCCCTCGGCAAGTTCCGGCAGTTCAGCAGTCAACGTTGACCCTTTCGCATAGCTGGTGATGATCCCAGAACACACTATCGCTTGCTTTGTTGCCGCCGGGCTCACAGCTTCCTCATATCCGTGCCTCATGGCCCGTAGAAGTCCGGTGCCTAGAAATAATGGCATGACTTCTCTCAAGAACAACCAGCGCAAGGGCGGCCGCGTTAGGCGGGCCGTCGTGGCCGGGGCTGTTGCCCTCACCCTTTCCGCAGGCGGAGCCACCGCTTGGGCTCTGGACCGGTTTGTGGTGCAGCATGTGGAAATCTCTGACGTTTCTGCCTACCAGGCAAGCCAGGGCGGAACGACGGCGGCCAGCACCCCAGCCAGCTCCACCGGGACGGATGCCGCTTCCAGCACCACCACTGCCGCCACCGGCACCTCCTACGTTTCGGACACCTCCAACATCAACATTTCCAAGGTGACCACCGGCAGCGGCGACAGCACCGTCACCTACTACGTTGCCGACGTCGTCCTGGCCGATGCCGCCGCCCTCCAGTCAGCCGCCAACAACAGCTTCGGCGAGAACATCACCGAAACCACCCCCGCCATCGCCGAGCAACTGCTGGCCGACGGCGTCTGGAACACGCCATGGTCCTGGGCAGCCGAAGCTTCACCGGCAACGTCCCTGCCCGCAGCAGGTTCGGCAACTGCGCCACCAGGCTGCTGTTCACCCTGGCCACGGGCGAGCGCATTTCCGACACGCAGACCGGCCTCCGTGGCTACCCGGCCGGCATGCTCCCGTGGCTGCGTTCCGTCCGCGGCGAGCGCTACGAGTACGAGCTGAACCTTCTGCTGGAAGCCAAGCAGGCCGGATATGACATCAAATGCGTGGATATCGCCACGGTGTACCTGGACCGCAACTCGGGGTCGCACTTCAGGCCGTTGGCGGATTCCGTCCGCATCTATGCCCCGTTGCTGAAATTCCTGGCCTCGTCCTTCACGGCGTTCCTTGTGGACTCTGTGCTGTTCCTGCTCCTCACCCTGGCCACCGACTCGTTGCTGCTGGCCGTCGTCGGTGCCCGGGCAGTTAGCTCGGCTGTCAACTTTGCAGTCAACCGCCGGCTGGTGTTCCGGCACGGCCGGGAGAAGCCTGCGGCCCGCACCGGTGCCCGCTACTTCAGCCTGGTCGTGGCGCTCCTCGCGGCCAATTTCGGGCTTATCGCTGCCTTGGAGGCGCTGTCCCTTCCCGCGTTGCCTGCCAAGGTCCTCGCCGAAGCCATCCTGCTGGCGGTGGGCTATGTGGTTCAGCAACGGTACCTGTTCACCCAAAAACTGCTTCTTCCGGGAAGGACACCGAGGAAACCGCTGGGGAAACTGTCGACGAACGTTCGGCGAACACTCATATTCGGGCCTAGGGCCCGTCACAGCAACTGCACAGTTTGGCCGTGGATCGTGAAGACCAATCCACCCATCAGATTCCGGAGAATCCCATGACACCCCTCCTCCTTATCGCTGCCGACCTGGCCGCCATCAGCATCCTGACGTTCGGCCTGTACCTGCGCCAGCACCGGCGCCGCGACCTCGTGGTGTCCTACCTGGGCATGAATGTCGGCGTGATGGCAGTGGCCGCAGCGCTCTCAGGGTCGGCCGCCGGCGTCGGACTCGGCCTTGGTCTTTTCGGGGTGCTGTCCATCATCCGGCTCCGCTCCACCGAACTCGCACAGCATGAGGTGGCCTACTACTTCTCGGCCCTGGCCTTGGGCCTCATCGCCGGCCTCGGGATCGACCCTGTCTGGCTACCGCTGGCGCTGATGGGCATGATCCTGCTGGTGATGTTCGTCGGAGACCATTCACGGGTCCTGCCGGCCTACCGCCACCAGACGGTGATCCTGGACCGTGCCATCGCCGTTGATGAGGAACTCTACGCCCGGCTCGAAGAGGTGGTGCACGGCAAGGTGCACTCGGCCACGGTGCAGGAGCTGGACCTGGTCAACGACAGGACGATTGTTGATGTGCGCTATGCCTACCTTCCGGCAGCGGTTTCTCCCGGCTCCGCCTTCGGCCGCCCGCCAGCCGAGGTCCGGATGTTTGAGCCTGCGGTTGCTGTTCCGGCGCCGGGCAACGCGCCGACGATGCCTGCCGGCCTCGGGGCCGACCAGGTCCACGCCCCGGCAGGTGCCGCATGAGCGCCCAGGCGCAGGCCGGCGTCCTTGGCGCCGTCCGGCTGCTTCCGCCCGTCGGGCTGGAAGAACTGAACGCAGAGGCTGCGCTGCAGACCCGCGTGGACCGCAAGTACGTCGTCCCCGAAACGCTGGCACAGGAGCTCCTGGCGGCGTTCGACGCGGAGGTCCGCGTTCTGGAGATGGACGGCTCGCGTTGCTTCGCCTACGACTCGGTGTACTTCGACACCGCACAGCTGGACAGTTACCTGCTGGCCGCCCTCGGACGCCGGCGCCGCTACAAGGTCCGCACCAGGACCTATGTGGACAGCGCCATCAGCTTCCTGGAGGTCAAGACGGAAGGCGCCCGCGAGGCCACGGTCAAGGAACGCATCCCCTACGAGCCCACCAACCGCGACCGGCTGACGCCCGAAGGCCTGGAGTTATGTCCACGAAACCCTTGCCGCGACCGTCGGAGGTACGCCTGCCGGCCCGCTGGGTCCCGTGCTGGAAACCCGCTACCGCCGCACCACGCTTTACCTGCATCTCTGGGCCAACGGCGTCCGGCCCTCCAGGATCTCCAAATTCGCCACCGGCATGGCCGCCCTGTGCCCGGAACTTCCGGCCAACCGCTGGAACCGGACCTTGCGCAGGAAGCTGGCCCTCCGCCCTGCCGCGTGACCCCTGCCTCCCCCATCTACCTCCCCCGCACTTCACAGAAGGAACACACCATGAAAAGCTTTCGCCCCTACCTCTCCGTCACCGCCCTGGCCCTCGCCGTGGGACTGGCCGGCTGCTCCGCCGCCGGAACGGCCTCCACCGGCACTTCCATCACCGGCGCCAGCACTTCGGGGACGTCAACGACGTCCGGTACCGCGGAGGCTGTCTCCCTTGACACCCTCGCGGCAGACACGCACTACGACGCCGACGACCTGACCTGGGACGCCGCGTCCGAAGTAGCCGTGACACTGGCGGACGGTGCCAGCAGCGTGGCCGCCGGAACGCCGTCGGACGCGGTAAAGGTCGACGGCGACACAGTCACCATCAGCGCCGCCGGCACCTATCGCCTGAGCGGTTCACTCTCTGACGGCCGGGTGGTGGTGGCCGCCGGCGAAGAAGACGTAGTGCGGATCATCCTTGACGGGGCGGAGGTGACCAGCTCAACCGGTTCCCCGTTCGTGGTGCAGAGCGCCGACGAGGCCATCGTTTTCCTTAACGAGGGAACCTCCAACGCCCTGAGCGACGCCGCCACCTACGCCGACCAGGGGACGGACGCAGCCAACGCCGCGCTGTACTCCATGGCCGATCTCACGTGACCGCTGGCGACGACGGCTTCAAGTCGGACAACGAGGAAGACGAAGGCCGGGGCTGGGTGCTGGTCAACGGCGGCACCCTGAACGTGAAAGCCGGCGACGACGGGATCAAGGCATTCAACAGCCTCACGGTCGCGGCCGGAACGGCCACTGTGGAAGAGTCCGAGGAAGGCCTGGAAGCCCAGCACATCGTGATCTCCGGCGGGACCACAAACGTCACATCCAACGATGACGGCGTCAATGCCTCCGGGGGCAGCCCCGGCACCCCCTCGGACAAGGGCGGAATGGGCGGCGGTCCCGGCGGCATAGGCGGCGGCGAAATGGCCGCGGGTGACTACACCGTTGAAGTCACCGGCGGCTCGCTCACCATCAACTCCCAGGGCGACGGCCTGGACTCCAACGGCAACGCCACAGTCACCGGCGGCACGGTCGTGGTCAACGGCCCCACCAACGACGGCAACGGTGCCTTGGACGTCAACGGCGAACTCGTGGTTAACGGCGGCACGGTTGCCGGGGCCGGAAGCGCCGGCATGGCGGTGACCCCGGGAACCTCCTCATCCCCGTCGGGCGTCCAGCTGACCTTCGGCTCAGCACTGCCGGCCGGCACCACCATCCAGGTGGCGGATTCCAGCGGCGCCGTGGTGGCGACGTTCGTGACGGCCAAGCAGGCAGCCTCGCTGGTCTATTCCTCTGCGGCCATCACCGCCGGCGAGGAATACACCGTGTACACCGGCAGCACCGCCCAGGTCACCGCCGGCATCGGCGAAGGAACGTTGGACGGGGCCCATGGGCAAGGCACCGTCACCGCCGGTCAATACACGGCCGCACGCGGTCCCGGCGGCCGCTAACCAGTCCGAAAAGAGGCCCGGTCGCGATTCCGGGTGGATTGTTCGCGGCCGGGCCTTCGATTCGAAAAGAAAGAAGTAGGGGCACTGCTTACCTCACAGGGTTCAGCGCCTTGAGCCCTGGCAGGCCCCTGCCTTCCCAGTCGAAGAGCGTTAGATTGCTGTATCCGTTGCCGCCGTTGCTGGCAGCGTCTACTCCGGGCAGCCATCCGGGCTCCCAGACGAAAAAGCCGGCACCGTGGCCCGAGGGCACGTTAGCCAATACCCTCCGTAGTCCCCGGTAGTAATCCGCCTGGCCCTCGGGCGTCGGGGGGTAGACAGCGGATTGGGGCAACATTGAGGCATTTCGAACCACATTGGGGCCGTCCTCGCTGGTTTCCAACGTCCAGGGGTATCCCGTTTCCACGACAATTATGTCCTTGTCGTAGCGTTCGGCCATGTACGCCAGATTCCTGCCCAGGCGCCCCAGCGAGCCTCCCCAAAACGGATAGAACGTAACACCGATCAAGTCGAAGGGCATGTTGTGCTCACGGGCGTTATCAAAAAAGTGCCGGGTAACTTTCAAATCGCCGCCGCCATGGGTGTGCAGCATAATGAGGGGCGGATTTTCAGGGTTGCTTTCCCGGGCGCCGGCCGCTCCCGCTTTGACCAGCTCCGCAAATCCTTCCCAGTGTTCTTCACCGGAACTGTAGATCTGGCCGAAGGGCCACAACATTCCGTTGGTGACTTCATTACCCAGTTGAACGATGCTCACCGGCGTCCCCTGCCGGGCGAAAGCCTGGAGGACTTCCCTTGTATAGCGACGCACCTGCAGGGTCAGACCTTCCATATCCAGACCCCGCCAGGCGGCAGGAAGGTCCTGGTCGTTGTGGTCCGCCCAGGTGTCCGAGTAGTGAAGATTCAGCAAAAGCTTCATCCCGGCGGCATTCGAACGCTTCCCCATCGCCAGCGCCGAGCTCAGGTCGTTTTTACCGGATTCGGGGTTCACCCACAGCCTTAGCCGGCTGTAATTCACGCCATTGCCGGCCAAAATTTGTTCGACCGGTCGGGTTTCCCCGTTCTCGCTCACATGGTTGTTGGTCGCTTCTTCCTGGAGCGTGAACGAAAAGTCGGCGCCAACCATGCGCACATCCGCCGAAAGCGGCTCCATTAGACGTGTGGATGGTGCAAAGTTGACGCTTGCGGCTACCAGGACGCCGATAATCAGACCACGAAACCACCTCATTTGGACGTCCCCGTCAGTAGCCAAGCGCACTCAGTAGGTACGAAGGATAATTAATGACGGAAGCCAGAGCGAGCATCGAGGCACCCGCACCCGTCGCGAGCGGCACTGATGCCGATTTCCGGGCTGCCCGGAAGAACCGCCCGTCGGTTGTGCGGGCAGATTCCAGAGCATGGAGCGCCGCAATGGAGACTGCCACAATCACATAGCAGACGGACCCGATGGAGCACATAAAGACGTAACCATAGGCGCGGGTTGTGGTCTCACCAATCAGCGCCCCCAAAGCCAGCGCCACGGAAACGGCACAGAACGGCAACACGAGGCGCACCGGAAGGACCTCCGCGCCCTGCGGAGTCTTTGGTGTGACCCGGAACTGCACAGGAGCCGGCCGGAATTTCTGCAGAACCGCCGCCAGGATGCCCCCGACGACAAACGGCCACCGAACGAGTGCGTACAGGCAACCTTCCCAACTGATCACGGGAGCGTTCTCGGGGCGAAGCAAGTTCCGGCGGCGAAGGAACAGCATCAGGGTCAGGGTGGCCAGATCAACCGCCGTCCATCTGGCAAGGAACTCGCCGTAATTCACTTTGACCCAAGGATCACCTGTGACTGCGGCAATGATAGGCATGGCCAGTCCCAGGAGCGTTGCCATCGATAGCAGCGGGTAGTAACCGAGCGCGAAGAGGAACCGTATGCGGAGAGGCCAAGGCAGCCTCCGAAGATGGCCCGGAGCCGTGTCCATAAACAAGGTCATAAGGCTCCGGGACCATTGAAACTCCTGGGTTGCCATGGAGGAGAAGTTGCGTGGTCCTTCGCCATGAGCCTCAGCGGTATGGACGAATGCGGACTTCCACCCTGCCGACGTCAGGAGGAGAGTCGTGGAAAAGTCTTCGGCCAGCTCGGGCCCTATGCCTCCGATCATTCGCAGGGCCTGCGTTCGCACGGCGTAGTGGGAACCGATGCACAACGGGGCAAGTCCGTCGGAATGGCCGAGCTGCACCGGCCCGTGAAGGGTGGCTTCGCAGTGGAGCCGGCCCCTCGCCGCCCAGGAATCTCCGGCATTCGAGTCATTGATGCTTGGTGCAGCCACATAGCCAATGGCAGGATCCGCGAAAGCACGGACAACTTCAGCCAGGTACGTGGACGCGGGAACGTGGTCACAATCCAACTGGGCGACCACGTCGTAGTCCGCATAACCCCAGTGATCATAGAAAAATGCAAGGTTGCCTTCCTTGCATTTGGTTCGCCGGGGCCACTCCGGCTGATGGTATCCGGCAACACCGTTCCTCGTGGATACACGGACTTCATTCCGACCGCACCATGCCAGAACCTCCGGAGTTGGTGCTTCATCACAGAGCCAGACGTCGTACTGATGCGGAAAGTCCTGGCTGAGCATTGCCAACAGCGTGGTCCGGGCCAATTCCCACGGTTCCGATGGGGCTTTGGTGATGACAAACGCCGTGCGCAGGGCAGGCACCTGTACCTCAGGATTTATCCGCCGAAGCCGGTTGGCCATGAGCACGAAGTACCCGGACAAATAAGACAGGTAAATCAGGAACATCGAATTCAGGACAAGGCCTGTCCGGCCAGCCATATGGTCAGGGCTCAGCCACCAGAGCCAAAACGCAATGAACAAAACCGCCCAGACAGCGCTCAGCGCGGCCACAGCAAGCCGGTCACGTGGACTGAGGGCAGCGCAGAATGTCCGTGGTCCGGTACGGCGTTCAGGAGCCCTGCGGCCGGCAAATATTGGTCCGGCCGACGTCGCAGCGACAACAAGGCTCGCAGTGCCCGCGATGTCCGCCACGGTCGCTGGCGGAACAGGCTGCCCTTTTCCCGTGGTCATGCCTCGCTCCTGGCTCCAGGGCTGAGGGCGCCGTAGCCGGACGGGTTGGCCACCTGAAAGCGCCAGGAATCCCGGCACATGTCCGTTAACGTTCGTGTCGCCACCCAGCCAAGTTCCGCTCTGGCCAGTGCGGGTGAAGCAACCAGCTGAGGTACGTCACCGGGGCGCCGCCCCATGAGCCTGTACGGCAAACGGCGACCGCTGGCGATTTCGAATTCACTGATGAGTTCGAGGACAGACGTGCCCACTCCGGTCCCAAGATTGTAGCGGCGGAACCCGCTGTCTGGTCCGCGTTCCAAGGCGAGGCGATGCCCCTCCACTACATCCGAGACGTGGATGTAGTCCCGAATTGCCGTTCCGTCCGGTGTGGGGTAGTCGCAGCCGAAAACCTCAAGCACTTCACGCCGGCCTGCAGCCAGCTGGGCAAGGAACGGGACGATGTTGCTCGGTACACCCTTGGGAGCCTCCCCCAGGAGCCCGCTGGAGTGCGCGCCGGCCGGATTAAAGTACCGCAATGCGGTCACCGACCATGCGGGACGTTGGCTACAGAAATCCTCAAGGATCACTTCGCACATCCATTTGCTTCGGGCATAGGGATTCGTCGGACTGGGCGGAGAAGCTTCGGTCAATGCACTGTCATTGGAATCGCCGTATATGGAACACGAAGAGGAAAAAATCAGGTGCTGAACCCCGACACTCTGCATTGCGGCCAAAAGACTAAGGAGGCCGGACACGTTGTTCGTGTAGTACTCCAAGGGACGCCCCACTGAATCACGGACGGCCTTGTGGGCTGCAAAGTGGACAACGACGTCAACGGCGTGCCGCTGAAATACCCTCGCGAGCGCGTCACTGTCGTTGACGTCGAGGCAGTAAAAATAGAGGTTGCCGTTCCCGAGCTCAAGAATCCGGTCGATGACCTCACCGGAACTGTTGACAAGGTTATCCACGATCACGACGTCGTAACCATTATCGAGTAGGTCACGGCAGCAGTGGCTTCCGATAAAGCCGGTGCCGCCTGTGACCAGCACTGTGTATTCCCCCATGACTGGCCGATCAAGCCGGGATAGCCGCGCTGGCAGCGTTCCGTGAGGCCTCGTTTGCGGCACCCTCGAACTGCGGTCCGGCGATCGTACCTGCCGCCGACGCGACCTCGCTTCTGCGGAGGCGGAAGTAATCCACTGTTCGTTGGATGCCGGCCTCAATGGATACTTCCGGCTGCCAACCCAATACCTGCATTGCCTGGCCAATGTCCGGGCAGCGCCGCACAGGATCCTCAAGGGGCAAACGGTGGAACTGAACCCCGGAAGAAGATTCGGTAAGTTTGAGCACAATTCCGGCCAGCTCGTAAACCGTCTTTTCGACGGGGTTTCCTAGGTTTATGGGGCCCGTCGCACCCGAGTCAATCATGCGTAGGATTCCCCTCACCAGGTCGTCCACATAACAAAAGCTACGGGTCTGTGAGCCGTCACCATAAATTGTTAGCGGATCGCCGTTTAGCGCCTGGGCAATAAAGTTGGAGACCACCCGACCGTCTTCGGCACGCATGCGAGGCCCGAAGGTGTTGAATATTCGCATTATTCCCACATTTACATTCCGGCTTCGGGCATAGGCCATTGCCAGTGCTTCCGCGAACCGCTTGGCCTCGTCATAGACACTCCGCGGTCCGACCGGGTTCACATTTCCCCAGTAACTTTCGGTCTGGGGGTGGATGGCGGGATCGCCGTAAACTTCACTAGTGGACGCGAGAATGAAACGGGCGGAGTTCCTCTCCGCCAGGCGCAATGCGTTCTCCGTGCCCCTGCTGCCGACTGCGAGAGTCTCCAACGGAAACCGATGATAATCAGGCGGTGACGCCGGACTGGCCAGATGCGCCACTACGTCAACTGGTCCAGCTACCTCCAGCAATTCACTTACGTCACCTTCCTGGAAGGTGAATGCCGGGTGCTGCAAGTACCCGGCCAGGTTTGCGAGCCGCCCGGTGGAAAGGTTATCGACGCAAACCACGGTGTCGCCCCGCGCCAGTAACGCCCCGCACAAGTGAGAGCCAAGAAATCCTGCCCCGCCGGTAATCACTGCTCGCATTTCGCCGCCTCGCATCATTATGGTGCACTGCCGCGGGTGTCATTGCTGTTGAACATCCCCACGTGTTAGCTGTTGATTCAAACTAGTTCCGCGGGCTTTGCCGGACATGCGTATTCACTACTTGTTTATTTCTGCGGCGTACCTGTCTTAATCGCGACGCGGCACGTTTCGGGGGGAAGGGAACGGCGGCCCGGCGGGTCCCGGCCGTCTTCCAATACCTCAATCCTGCGGTGTCTTCCTGCGGTGTCTTCCTGGGGTGTCTTCCTGCGGTGTCTTCCTGTGCCGGGCACCGTCTACTGGGTAGACTCAGGAACTGGTTCTCCTTACTACTGCTCGGAAGAGGTATTCCCCTGATACGAGTCATCAGCTACAACCTTCGCAAGCACGCAGCAAGCGGCGAACTGCTCGATCTGGCACGCGATTTCGGCATAGACGCCCTGTGCCTGCAGGAGTGCGACACGACGGATCTGCCGGACACGCTGGGACCCCTTCACCTGGCCGACGCGACCAAGGGCAACAGGCTGGGACTTGCCATCTACTACCGGATGGACCGCTTCACGGCCTTTGAAACCAACACCTTCGCTTTGAAGAAGTCGCTGCACGACCGCGTTCTGGCCCCGGCACACGAGCGTCTTATCGGCACGCGGGTGGTGGACAACGAAACAGACCACGAGCTGGTGATCGCCTCATTCCACGCCGCGCCCCTGACGGCTTCCAATTCGCTGCGGCGCAAACAGATCAAGGCGGCGCACGCCGAACTCCTCGGCATGGGAAGCGGACTGATGACACTCATGGTGGGCGACTTCAATTACCCGTTCTTCACCAAAAACCTCACTGAACATATGAAGAACTCCGGCTACGAACTATCCCTCAGCGACCGGCGAACCTACACGCGCTACAAGGTCTTCAAGGGGCACTTCGACTTTGCCACCTCCCTGGGGCTGGACATCGAGAAGGTGGAGACCCTAGCCCGCGGCGCGTCGGACCACCTTCCCATCCTGGTGTCTGCCGAATATGGCCAGGATTCGACCCCCATTCAGGGGACACCTTCGTCCTGACGCCTGCCATTCGGGACGGCGGGCATTAGCGGTCTGTCGGAGAATAAATCCGGTGTCTATCCTGTTGCTTAGGACCGCCGCGACACACGGTCCGCAGGCCGCCGGCACGTCCCGGGAAGCCTTCCCGCTCCGGGGGCCCGTCTCGATGAGGAGGCGTCAATGTCCAGTCCTGATGTGCCAACCCGCGCGCCGGCCAGACCCGGCCCGTACATCATCGCCGGAATCCTGTTGTCCATCGCCATTGTGGTTCCGCTGTTTGTGCCCGCATATTCGGTCGACGAGCCGCGCTTGGCCGGTATGCCGTTCTTCTACTGGTACCAGATGATGTGGATTCCGGTCACCGCGGGCCTGGTGGGGATCTCTTACTGGCTGGTTACCAAGGAGGATCGCCGCCGTCGGGAATCCGTGCGGGGCATGACCAGCGCGGAGGACAAGCCATGACCGGGGCCGCAATGCCGCTGGCCGTTCCGGACCGCCCCATCAGCGGCGTTGCACTCACCATTGTGATCATTCTCTTTATCCTGGTGGCGGCCTTGGGATTCGTTGCTGCGCGGTGGCGCCGGCACGAGGAAACAGGGCTGCACAGCCTTGACGAGTGGGGCCTCGGCGGCCGCGGTTTTGGGACCTGGGTGACTTGGTTCCTGCTCGGCGGCGACCTTTACACCGCCTATACCTTCGTCGCCGTTCCGGCGGCAATGTGGGCCACCGGAGCCGTAAGCGGTTTCTTCGCGGTGCCGTACACGATCGTTCTGTACCCAATCGTGTTCCTGTTGATGAGCCGGTTGTGGTCCGTCTCGCACCGGCATGGGTTCGTCACGCCGGCCGACTTCGTTGGCGGACGCTATGGCAGCAAGGCTCTTTCCCTTGCCGTCGCTGTCACCGGCATCGTGGCGACCATGCCTTACATCGCGCTGCAGCTGGTCGGCATTAAGGCCGTGCTCACCGTCCTCGGCCTGGGCAGTGCGCAGAACGTCCTGCTGACGGACCTGCCACTGATCATCGCGTTCGTGGTCCTGGCTGCCTATACGTACACATCGGGCCTGCGGGCTCCCGCCCTGATCGCCGTGGTGAAGGATCTGCTGATCTACCTGGCAGTGATCGTTGCGGTGATCTACCTGCCCATCAAATTCGGAGGCTGGGGCACCATCTTCGACGCCGCTGAGACCAAACTCACTGCGGTCAATCCAGCGACAGGCAGACCCGCCGGGGTCTTCATCCCGGGCGCGGGCAGTTACTCCGCCTACTGGACGCTGGCTCTGGGCTCGGCCTTGGCGCTGTTCATGTACCCGCACTCGATCACCGGCGTACTGGCGACCAAGAGCAGGAACACGATCCGTAAAAATGCCGCCGTGCTGCCGCTGTACTCGTTGATGCTGGGGTTCCTGGCGCTGCTGGGCTACGCGGCTATTTACGCCGGTACCCAGCCCGTTGACTTGAACGGGGCAGTGAACCCGCAACTCGTGGTGCCGCAGCTGTTCCTGGATCACTTCCCGGACTGGTTTGCCGGTATCGCTCTGGCTGCCATCGCCATTGGCGCCCTGGTCCCGGCCGCAATCATGTCAATAGCCGCCGCAAACCTGTTCACCCGCAACATTTACCGCGATCTGATCAGGCCCGACGCCGAACCACGGCAGGAGGCAAAGGTCTCCAAGATCGCGTCGCTGGTGGTGAAGTTCGGTGCGCTGGTTTTCGTCATTGCCATGGACCAGTCGGCAGCAATCAACATGCAGCTCCTCGGCGGCATCTGGATCCTGCAGACGTTCCCGGCGATCGTGGCCGGGCTCTATACCCGCTGGTTCCACCGGTGGGCGCTTTTCGGCGGGTGGGTAGCCGGAATCAGCTATGGCACCGTCGCGGCCTACAACGTGGTCAACCCCGTCACGAAAGCCCATTTTGGCGGCTCCATCGCGGCCATCCCCGGCACCGACGTGCAGGTCTACATCGCTGTCGTGGCGTTTGCCATAAACCTTATCGTTGCCGCCGGCCTGTCCCTGGCCTTCCACGCACTGAAGCTCCCTGAAGGAAAGGACATCACCCGCAGCTCGGACTACGGCGCCGACGAGAACGATCCGAAGGTCGCCCAGATTCAGCGCGAGTACCCGCTCGGCGAACCCGGATCGCCCGCGCTCTGAAATTTGGGATGTCGATAGACGGACTCTTGCTCCTCACTGCCGGTTTTCACGCTGTAGCCAGCGGGATCACCTCGATTCCCGTGCCGGGTCCCGCGACCACCAGGACACGGTCCGCCGTGATGCCCTCCAGTGCCCGGGCGAGTCGGTCCGCAATCTCTCCCGGAAGGGCTTCCGCGAGTTCCCCGGCCGGCAGGGCCGCACCGGAGGTCCCG
Organism: Arthrobacter sp. ISL-72; assembly: GCF_018613755.1. Lineage (GTDB taxonomy): Bacteria > Actinomycetota > Actinomycetes > Actinomycetales > Micrococcaceae > Arthrobacter. The sequence continues at coordinate 149,334 of NZ_JAGGPP010000006.1, read as the reverse complement.
ACGTCGGCCCTTCTCCAGACGGTGACAGCCGCACCGGTGACCTCCGCCGCTACCCGCACCAGCGGCTCCGGATCGCCCGCGGTCACCAGGATCACCCTTCCGACGGTACGCCTCCGGGGGGCGGTTGTGGCAAGGGAACGATCGTGCCGCCAAACGGCGAAGTGGTAACCCGCCGCAAGTCCGGTGGCTACCAGCAGGCCCAGAGGTGCGCGGGTACGGTCCACGAGGCTTCCGCCCGTGACGTCGTCGAGCAGGAATTCAAAGACGCGGTACCCGATCACCAAGAGCGTGATGACGGCGACGATGGCGCTCAGGCCAAATACCGCGATCAGGTAGACCCGCCGGCCCCGGCGCCCCAGCTCGGTCGGCTCCGGCGGAACACCGGGCTTCCAGGCAAGCGACCAGAGCGGAGCGCCGACGGCCAAGGCACTGATGCCACCCAGCAGGAGGGTACGTGTGCCGTTGCCGGCCAGCGGGGTGGCCGCAATACTCAGGGCCGAGTTGACCACAATTCCAATGCCACTGGCAGCGGCAACCAGGGCAACACCGGAAGTCACGAGCTTCGCCGACTGCAGCGTGGCTTCGGCCCGTCCGAGGGACGCAGTCCGGTGGTAGGCCCAGACCAGGGAACCGAGGGAACCGGCAGCCATGGCTGCTCCCAGCGGTTCCGCGATTCCGCTTGCCGGGTCCGTGCGGTCAAAGGCCAGCCGAAGCACGACAAAAAGGACAGTGCCGATGCCTCCCAGGGTCAGCAATATCGCACCGAGGATTCCGACCACAACCAGCGCGACGTCGGCGAAGCCGGTCTTCAGCCGACGTCCGGCTTCACGGAGCCAATGCCACCACCAAATGGCAAGACCTCCGGCGGCCCAGACCAGCGACTGCAGCACGAAGCGCCACCACGGATCCCCGACTATAGCTGATGCCGTGAGGCCCCGGATCGCTGTGTCGAGAAGGGTTGCGAGCGCCGTTACGGTTCCGCCCACACCGATGATGAGCCCGAACATCGACCCCACCACAATGGGAACATCCGACATCAGCGACGGACGCTTCCGCCGATGGCGCAACATCCAGCGGTGCAATACCCACACACCGGCCCACACCAGCCCGTCGGACAATGAACGCTGCCATCCCAGCGAATTACCGCCAATGACGGCAGCCAGCGCACCGAGCAAGGCTGTTGCCGATGCTATGAGTGAAACCGCGTAGGTGATGGCCAGATACAGGCCCCAGCCGACGGAGGAGCGCTCAGCGGCGTCATCCAGTCGCCGCCAGACGAACCACCAGAGGGCGCCGGCCATGGGGCCGCCAATCAGAGTAAAAGCGAGCGAGCGGGCCAGGCCGGCCCTGTCGCCCGCCACGAGCACTGTGCCCGCGCCCAGGAGCCTGCCCAGGAGGCCGCTGAGACCGGCCGCAGCCACCACCACCAAGGCGAACAGCAGAGTGAAGACGATCAGCCGCCGAATCGTGGGCTGGGCCGACCCGGCCGCCGGCGCTGGCACCGTCCGGACACTCACGGTTTCACCGGCCGGTTCGCGCAGGTCCTGAGTTGCCACGGGGCTGAGTCGATCAGCCATTTGCCGTCCGATTTAACGAGATCGAACACGTCTTCGGTTTCGTACTCCGAGTTGCCGAATGGTCCACTGCCGTTGGACGTCACAATCAGCACCCTCACGTCGGCGGATGAAGGCCGCTCCGTTGTGGACACCAGCGTGACCCGCAGACTGCCGCTGGAAGCACCCTGGAAGTCGACGCACTGGGTCCGGGTGGTTTCCGTCAGGTAGGCGGCGGCTGCAGGTTCATCCCCTTCAATCACGGCAGCCGAGTAGCGTTGCACCACACCTTGGGGTGTGGATTCGTCCAGCAGGACGGGTTCACCCCGCGAGAAAACCACCGCCAGGGCCGCCACTACGAGCACCGTAATAATTGCCCCGATAATCACCAGGATCCGGTTTGGTTTTCCCGCCGCTGCGTCGTCCATGTGGAAAGTATGGCTCACACTCCAGCCGGTAGCCACGGTACTTTCGGTTCAGGAACGTTTGGAAGTGCTCGGCAAAGTTCCCTTGATCCTGTTTTTCCTCGTGCTTATTGTCACATTATCAAGATCGATGGGCATCGACTATTCCCGGTCGTTTCCGGCCACTTCCGGGATATGCGAGGTTCGTCGGCGGATTCTTCGCTTTTGTTGGCGCGATGTTTGTGATCATGTCATTGACCAATTCCGGTGCCTGGGCAAACTAGCGATCTCACTCGGTAAAGCGAGCTTTACCACGACCCAATTCACGACTCTTAAGGAATATAGCGAAACTCCTGATTAGCAATGCAAACGGCGCGTGATCCCGGCCTCCGTCCGGGGTCTGAAAAAGGAGTCTCGACAAGCAGCAAAGAACGGAGGAGGCTAGGCATCGTAGCGCGTCAAATGTCGGTCCGGCCGGTGATCATCATCCTCGGCCAGCCGATTCCGCTGTCCGGCTGGTTCCCCTGCCGGGACAGCACCTTCCCCCGCCTCCAAGCGAAAGCAGGAAGTGCAATGCCAACAACAAACGTTGTCAGTCAGCTGGAAGTAAAGTCGCACAATTCGCCAGACGAAAAACGCCGCCCGGACAAGACCGAGGTGGACGTTGTGACCGTCGGCGATTACACGATCGGCCGGATCAAGTTCGATCCCGGCTGGCGCTGGTCCGACTGCATCAAGCCGGTGGTGAAGACCGATTCGTGCCAAAACAGCCACGTCGGCTTCTGTGTTTCCGGGAACCTCGTAGTTCAGACGACCGACGGCCGCCAGATCAACATCGCTCCGGGGGACTCCTACACCATCCCGCCCGGACATGACGGATGGGTCGAAGGGAACGAACCTTTCGTCGGCATCGAATTCGTCAGCGCCGCCGTCTTTGCGAAGGCTCCCGAGTAGGCCGCGAACTACCGAGGCCGGAAGTCACCTCCGGCCGCGAACCACCGCCCGCGAACCACCGCCAGCCGTGTCAGGCCGGCGGCTGGTTCCGGTCAACTACGAAATCGCCGCCGGGAAATACCGTGGTCTCGTGTCCGTCGTCGAACCGAACCTGGTAGGGCGGCGCACCGTCCGGCCCTTTCACTTCAATGATTTGTCCGTGGCGGTCCGAGGATTCAACCGTCTTGCCCCGGATAGTGATCCGGTCTCCCTGGGTTGCCTTCATGGCAATCACCTCCAAGAACCAGAGTACGAGGGTCCGGGCACCTGCAACAGGGCCCGTGCATGGGACATAATGCTCGCCGATCCCGAGGGGCACCCATATGCCCGACGAAAAACCTGCCAACTGGTGGACCACGTTGCCCGGTCTGCTGACCGCCGCTGCTGCCGTGATCACCGCCGTGACCGGACTGCTGCTTGGGCTGGGACAACTCGGCGTGTTCGACGGCGGGCGACCGGCCGCCCCGGTAAGCGGCCCAAGCACCGCCGGCGCCCCGCAGCATGGAGGAACGCCGCAACCCGGCGGAAGCCGTTCCGGTGACGGCGCTAATGCGGGGTGGACCGTGGCCTTGCCGGCCGAGCGCAAGTACCGGTCGGTCGACGTCGAGTATGAAATTCTCGATGCCGCTGTCCGCCCTGATGCCTCCGGCAAGGTCGCCCTGTCGTTCACCATCCGTTGCACGAACCACGGCAGGTATGACATCAACTTCTGGGACTCGACGTTCAGGCTAGGCGCGGGCGGGGTCAACTACTCCCCCGATTCCGGCCTGAACGAGCTCGTGGCGGGTGATTCAAGCAAGTCAGGGGATGTCCGCTTCATCGTCCCCGCCGACACGCGCGATGTCAGCCTGCGCATCAAATACGCGCAGGGCGAGAGCGCAGCCCAGCTCGCCATCTCGCCACCCTGAAATGCGAGTAGGGACGTCGAAGTACTCGGATTAACCGCCGATAAATTCGAGTGTTTTGCCTTCACGCCGCGCGGCGTAGTCTACGTGCATGTTCTTGCGGGGGGGACTTACACGCTTGGAGGCATCATGCGTTGGTCGAAGCACCCTGTCCGCAACCAGGCCCGTCACCTGGCGGAACCCCCTGAGCCCTCAGCCGGAGGCTGGCACGGCCGGCGCTGGACTGCGATCGTGGGGGTTTTGCTGCTTGCCGTCAGTACTGTGGTGGGAGTCGCTGGCACGTCGAAAGCAGCGGAGCCGACCATCGTCAGCCTGACGTTCGACGACGGCCTCGTCAGCCAGCTCGCTGCCGCGCAGGCGTTGAAGGCGCACGGGCTGGTGGGAACCTTCTACATCACTACTTCCTTCATCGATAACTCTGGTTTCCTTACCCGGGCGAACCTGAACACCCTGGCCGCTGATGGCAACGAAATCGGCGGACACAGTGTGACCCATCCGGACCTGACCACCCTCAATGCGACCGCAGCCCGTGCCGAAGTCTGCAACAGCAAGACAACACTGGAAGGCTGGGGCTTCACCGTCACGAACTTCGCGTACCCCTTCGCCGCAGAGAATGCGACCGCCCAATCAGCGGTCCGGGATTGCGGCTTCGCCACTTCACGCGGCTTGGGCGACCTGCGTTCGCCGGCCAGCTGCGCCGACTGCCCGGTGGCGGAGTCGCTCCCACCGGCCAATCCCATGGTCACCCGGGCTCCGGACCAGGTGGCCAGCTCGTGGACTCTGGCGGACCTGCAGGCCCGTGTCACCGACGCCGAGACCACCGGCGGATGGGTGCAGCTGACCTTCCACGAAATCGCTGTGGGAACGGATCCCTCGCTGACCATCAGTCCGGCGTTGTTTGAATCCTTCGTCACGTGGCTGGCGGCCAGGACAGCAAACGGCACGACGTCGGTCCGGACAGTGGCGCAGGCATTGGGCCAGTCACCCGCACCGGCACCGTCGCCGTCGTCTTCACCTTCGCCGTCTCCCTCACCGACACCGTCCCCCTCACCATCCCCGTCACCGTCGCCGGCCTCGTTCGTCGACGTCCCGGTCGGCTCCCCGCTCTACACAGAGGTCAGCTGGATGGCGAGCCAGGGAATATCAACCGGCTGGCGCGAAAGCGACGGTACCCGAACCTTCCGTCCCGGCGTGGCCGCCAGCCGGGACATGATGGCGGCGTTCTTCTACCGGCTGGCAGGGAGCCCTGCCTACACGCCGGGGACTTCACCCTTTGCGGATGTAACGCCCCAGACCCCGTTCTACAAGGAGATCCTCTGGCTTGCGTCCCAAGGAATCACCACCGGCTGGGAGGAAGCCAACGGCACCCGGACCTTCCGGCCCACGGTGGCGGTCAACCGGGACCAGGTTGCCGCGTTTGTGTACCGTTTCGCCGGCAACCCTGCCTACACGCCAACGGCGTCTCCCTTTGCTGATATCTCCCCGCAGTCGGCTTTCTACACGGAAATCTCCTGGCTTGCATCCCAGGGAATCTCCAACGGCTGGACCGAATCCGACGGCACCAGGACCTTCCGTCCGGGACTGCCCGTCAACCGGGACCAGGTGGCTGCCTTCCTCTTCCGTTACAACAGCGCCTTCCCTGCGTAACTGCCATCATGAGGCAGAATCCGTAGATGACTAACTACTGTGTGGCCATCTGCCAGCCGAGCGATCAGCCGCAGGAGAACTTCGGCGTCAACACGGAGCTTTTGATCCTCGAGGGCAAGGAACTGCACGTGGCCACCTGGGATGCCGAGCCCCGGAACGGCGGCTTTGACATCCTGGTCCTCAATGACCGGGTCGGTGCCCTCGGGTTTCTGGTGGTCACTGACTGGGAATTCCTCGAGGGCAAGGCCTATGCAGTGGTGGAGCGGCGGGCCGGCGGCTGAGCGGCGTCCGGCCGTGACAGTCCGGCCGCACGCCGGAGCCACGGGTCAGGATCCTGCGCCCAGCGGTCCAGCACCACCAGGGCCCGCGCCCTCGCCTGCCCTTCCAGCCCGGCGACCAGGGGACGGACGACGTCGGCGGCGAGCGGGTCTGCCAGCTCACCCAGCTGCGCCTCCCGCACAAAGCCCTCGATCCGGGTGAGATCGGTGTTGTTGAGCAGGGCAACCCGGGACTGCAGCAGCACCACCGCCGCCAAACGGCGCTCGAAGACCGGCACCTGCCAAAGTTCGGTGCTGAGCGAGGTGATGTCATCATGCCCCAGGTCACGATACCGGCGCACCATGTCACGGATGGTTCCCCGGACCGCACCCACCGAGGCGCCGTAATAATTCAGTCCGCTCCCCAGCCGGGCCTCGGCCTCCTCTGCACGGAGCCAGGAGCTTTCCCGCTGCAGCGAGGCATCCACGAAGTCGGCCGCTTCCGTCATCCGACTATTCTGTCCCAACATTGCCACGTGAGACACTCAGTGCCATGCGTGAACTGGTTGTCCTCGGCACCGCTTCGCAGGTTCCTACCCGGACCCGCAACCATAACGGATACCTGCTTCAGTGGGAGGACGAGGGCCTGCTCTTCGATCCGGGCGAAGGCACCCAGCGGCAGATGATCCACGCTGGCGTCTCCGTCAGCCAGGTCACGCGGATCTGCCTTACCCACGTTCACGGGGACCACTGCTACGGGCTACCCGGGGTGCTCTCGCGCATGGTCCTGGACAGGGTTCGGCACCCGGTGCACCTGCACTATCCGGCTGCCGGTGAGGAGGTGGTCCGCGCACTTGTTTCCCTGGCCTCCCGCGGCCTTGACCTGCGGCTCCATCCGCATGGCGCTGCCGGGCCTGTCGCGCCGGGCCTGGACGTGCAGCCGTTGCTGCACCGGATCGAGACTTTCGGCTATCGGCTTGTCGAGCCGGACGGCCGCACGCTCCTGCCTGACCGGCTCGCAGCGGCAGGGATCGCAGGGCCTGACATCGCACGGCTGCAGCTGGAGGGACGGTTCGGCGGCGTACGACTGGAGGATGTGAGCGTTCCGCGCCCCGGCCAGAGTTTCGCCTTCGTTATGGATACAGCGGAGTGCGGCGGCGCCGAGGAACTCGCGGAGGGAGTGGACCTCCTCGTGGCTGAGTCGACGTTCAGCAACAGCGACTCCGGGCTGGCGGCTCAGTATCTCCATCTCACGGCCGGCCAGGCGGGGGAGCTGGCGTCCACCGCCGGAGCCGGAACGCTGGTGCTTACCCATTTCTCGTCGCGGTACGTCGATGCCAGCCTCCTGGCGGACCAGGCCGCCGCCCGCGCGGGCGGCGCCGTCGTCGTCGCTGCTAACGATCTGGACCGGTTCCCTTTGCCCAAGCGGCAAAGGAACACCCCGGCGGCGGACGGCGTCCCGCCGTCAGTAAATGAAAATGTCGATCCATTCCCGGTTGTGGGCATGCAGCAGGACCAGGAACAGCACGAAGTCAAACAGCAGGTGGACGGCCACGATGTAGGACAGTGACTTCGTCCGGGTGAAAATCCATGCCTGCACGAGGGCGAAGGGAAAGATGAACACCGGAGCCCAGGCGCGGAACCCGAGTTCCCACAGAAACGACGTGAACAGGACCGCCTGCAGGACATTGGCCTGCGTCATCGGCACGTGCCGGCGCAGGAGCATAAAGGCCGTGCAGATGAAGAACAGTTCGTCCCAGATTCCCAGCGCATTGGTACCCAGGAAAAGCCGGAAGATTCCTTCCGGGTCCGAAACAGCGGGCCAGTTGCGGTAGACCCCCGTACTGACCATGTACACCGGCAGCAGCGCATAACCCATGACGACGACGGCGGCCAGGTACCATTTCTCCGTCCGCGTCCACGGGTGCCCGGTCATCACCGGAAACCTCACCGCATGGTCCTTGAAGACAAACCGCGACACTGAGTAGGGAATCGCCACGGCGAGGATCATCGCCGTGCCCATGACCAGCATGTGTTCAGTGCTGATGTCCGTGGTGATCGGCACCAGGCTGATTGCCACCAGCCCGGAAGCGATCAGGGCAAGATCACGCAGGAGCGCCCGGTCGATAATCGCTGCCAGCACAAGCGCCAACGCCAGCGCGCCGTACCCGGCCATGCCCTGTTCAAGGACGAACAGGACAAAGCCCGAGAGCGAGACAAGCGCCGACGGAATCAGCCGCAGCGAAATGCCTTTGCGGATGCCGACTCCGGTTGCGAGCGAAGGGTTAGACATACTTGCCGAACCAGGCCAGCGTGTCGTTCCAGGCAGCAGTGGCCTGCGCCTCGTTGTACCGGTCGCTGGTGTCATTGTGGAATGCGTGGTCGACGCCGGGGTATACCTTGAGCTCGTGGCGGACGTCGGTGTCCGCGAGGGCATCCCGCAGCGCCGGCAGGGCTCCCGTGATCCGGGCGTCCAGTTCTGCGTAGACGCCAAGAACGGCCGGCTTGATGGTGGGAACTTTATCCAGGTCCGGAGCGGGTCCATAGAAAGCGGACGTGGCCTTCAGCCCGGGCAGTTCCGTCGCTGCCTGCCACGTGATGCCTCCCCCGAAGCAGTAGCCCGTCAAGGCAATCCGCCCGGAAACGACAAATGACTGTGAGTTCAGGTAGTCGAAAGCGGCCGCGAAGTCGGCCACGTGGCGTGCTGCCCCGGCCTGGGTCAGCGCTCCGGGAACGGCGTCGCGGTCCAGGCTCTGGGTTCCTCCCTCCCTGCTGAGCAGGTCAAGCGCCAGGGCTGCGTAGCCGGCTTTGGCGAAGCGGCGCGCCACATCCTGGATATGCGGGGTCAGCCCGCGGTTCTCATGGCAGATGAGCACTGCCGGTCCGGCTTCATCCCCCTCGGGGCGGGCAAGGTAGGCGCTGAAATCGGCGCCGCCGGACGGGAACCGCACCGTCTCGGTCACCAGGCCGGCGGTACCCTCGGGAACGGAAAGCGGACTCTTGGCACCACCCGGTACGGCACGCGCGGGAGCAGTGCCGCCTCCCGCTGACGACGCCGACGGAGCGGGTGTAGGCATCGGATCGGTGCTGCGCGGAAGTTCCTGCGGCGTGCAGCCAACCAGGGTCATGGCGCCTGCGGCGGCGGCCATGCTGCCGGTAATGAACGCCACCCGGCGTGTGAACGTGTGCTGGCTCATGGCACCGGCACGGTAGTCGTCGAAGAATTCCTCGATGAGATACTTCTCAAACTTTCCAAGCTGCGTCATGGAGGCCTCCTGCCGTTTGCCAAACATCCTCCTCTGCCGTTCACCACCGGGCAAGGGCCGCCCTTCCTAGAACGGGTTCAGCAGCCGGTCCACGAACTGCCGGGTGCGCTCCTCCCGCGGGGCGCGGAGTACGGTGTCGGGGTGGCCCCGTTCGACGACGACGCCTCCGTCCATGAAGATGACTTCGTCGGCGACCTGCCGGGCAAAGGCAAGTTCATGCGTGACCACCACCATGGTCCAGCCTTCGTCCGCGAGCTCCTTGATGACGGTAAGGACGTCCCCCACCAATTCCGGGTCCAGGGCGGACGTCGGTTCGTCAAAGAGCAGGAGCTGCGGGCGCAGTGCCAAGGCGCGCACGATGCCTACGCGCTGCTGCTGCCCGCCCGAGAGCTCGAAGGGGTAGCTTTTCTCCTTTTCGGCCAGCCCGACGCGGGCCAGAAGCTCCCTGGCCTGGGCGATCGCTTCGGTCTTGGGACGTTTCTGCACCTGGACAGGGCCTTCGGTGATGTTCTCCAGGACGGTTTTGTGCGGGAACAGGTTGTAGTGCTGAAACACCATCGCGCTGCGGTCCCGTAAGGCGGCCAGCTGCTTCTTGGACACCGGCGCGGAAAAGTCGACGGCGAGCTGGCCCAGAAAGTCCACGATTCCGGCGTCGGGTATTTCCAGCCCGTTGAGGCACCGCAGCACCGTCGTCTTACCCGAGCCGGACGGCCCGATCAGTGCGACGACTTCGCCGCGGCGGACGTCCACATCAACGGATTTCAGCACCTCGTGGCTGCCAAAGGCCTTGCGCAGTCCCCGCACCGTGAGCAGGGCCGAGTCGTCCGCGAGCTCAGGTTCAGTGGGCGACATAGCGGTCCAATCTCTTCTCCAGGGCGGACTGCCCGCCGGCAAGCACCAGGCAGATGATCCAGTAGATGACCGCGGCTTCCAGGTAGAGCACCATGAACTCCTGGCTGAAGGCCGCCACCTGCTGGGCCTGGCGGAACAGTTCCGTGACGAGGATCAGCGAGGCCAGCGACGTGTCCTTGACCAGGCTGATGAACGTATTGGAAAGCGGCGGGACCGAGACCCGCGCGGCCTGCGGCAGGATGATGCGCCCCAGTGTCTGGCGGCGGGACATCCCGATGGTGTGGCCGGCTTCCCATTGCCCCTTCGGAACGGACAGGATGGCCGCCCGGATGACCTCCGCAGCGTATCCTCCCACGTTCAGGGAGAAGGCGATGATGGCGCTGGGCCAGGGGTCGATGGTTACGCCGACCGAAGGAAGACCGTAGAAAATGACAAATAGCTGGACCAGGAGGGGCGTGCCGCGGATGACTGAAACGAACATCCGAGCAACGGCAGAGAAGACGGGATTCCTGCTCAACCGCATCAGTGCGACCAGCAGCGCCAGCAGAAGTCCGAGGCCGAAGGACGCCAGGGCCAACGGAATCGTGCCGGTGACTGCCCCCATCAGGATAGGGCCCAGAGAGCTCCACACGAGGTCCCAGTTGATTGTCATATGCAGGCGCCGCGTTCGCCGTCGGGACCTGCCCCGCTACCTTCTGGCACCGCTATTTAGTGACGTCGGCGTCGAAGTATTTCTGCGAGATTTTAGTCAGGGTGCCGTCCGTCTGCAGCTCGCCAAGCGCCTTGTCTACAGCATCTGCCAGGCTGGTTGATCCCTTGCGGAAGGCGAAGGCGCTGAGCGACTTGTCCTTGGTTTCGGCCGCGATCTTGATCTCGCTGTCCTTCGCGGTCTTTTGGTAGTCCAGATAGGTCAGCTTGTCGTTGATGGTGGCGTCAACGCGCCCCTGCTTGAGCAGGGTCACCGCCTGCGCCCAGCCTTCCACCGCTTCCACGTTGGCGCCGCTTTCCTGGGCCAGTTTGTACCAGTTGCTCGTCAGCGATTGTGCTGTTGTCTTGCCCTTGAGGCTGTCGAAGGAGCTGACGCTGCTGTCGTCAGCTTTGGTGACAACGACGCCGGTGCTCACCGTGTACGGCTCCGAGAACTCGTATTTCGCCTTGCGTTCGTCTGTGATCGAAACCTGGTTGGCGACGACGTCGAACCTTTTGGCCTCAAGGCCGGCGAAGATGGCGTCGAACTGGGTTTCCTGGAAGGACGGTTTGACGCCGAGCTTTTCAGCGACGGCGGTGATGATCTCGACGTCATATCCGGTCAGTTCGCCGCTTCCCTCGGCGTGGAACGAGAAGGGTTTGTACGTGCCTTCCGTGCCGACCTTGAGTTCGCCAGCGCTCGTGACATCGCTGAGCGAAGTGTCGGCGCCGCCGGCAGGTGCCGAGCCGGTCGGCGTCGTGGACCCGGACCCGCAGCCGGCGAGCGCGAGTGCTGCAGCTGCGATGAGACCGATAGCGGAAAGACGTGTGCGCTTCATGACCAACCTTCGTCCTGTTGCCGGAAGATGCTTGCTACACCGCAGGCCGGCAGTCCACTTCCGACCATAGCAAGATCTCCCGCGTGGGAATACATGACGCGGCCGCGCGCCGGGCGGCCCGGATGCTCGCGCAGGAAATTGCTGAATTCATGAATTTCTCAACTTACTGCCCGGTAAGGGTTATGCCTGCGGAAACCAGCCGTTAGCCTGTCTAAGAGGCCGGGGGATGGTCCCCTGCTGAAGGCTTAAGAGGACAAGCGAACATGCCAAGCACTGTGACCTTTTCGGTGACGACCATGCCCAGGAGCGGCTCAGAAGGCAGCTTCCGGGACATCGTCCGGAACCTGCGGACGGATGACCTGGAGGACTGCTTCCTGACGGTATTCCACGTCGGCGACTCCTACGCCCTGCTCAGCGGTGAAGCCCTCCGCAGCCCGCATACTGCCACAAACGACGCCCTCCGCGCCTACTTGCTCCGCCGCCTCGCGGGCAACGGTGTCGGCCTGGACTTCGACGTCAGGATCGACCGGGGTTCAGAGGCTGCACGCTCCCGATCGTAACCCCGGCAAGTACGGCTGCACTATGGAGCCTGGCGCGCCGCGCTAGGCTCTTGGCATGTCGCCCGAAAACTATCTTGCCGAGCTGGCCGGCTTCGTCGACCGACTGCGCATGCTCGCCCTCCAGCCGGTAGGCGTGCTGTCGCGCACCGTTCCCGCCTGCCCGGGCTGGACGCTCGAGCAGCTGTTCGGGCACCTCGGTTCCATTGAACGCTGGGCTGCGGACGTGGTTCGTGGCGGCAAGTATGTCGAGGAAGCGCCCCCTCCGGTGACAGGCGCCGCAGCATGGTTTCTCGAGGGGGCAGCACTTTTCCTTGAGGTGATGACCGCCCTGGATCCCGGGGCAGAATGTTGGAACTTTGGTCCGCCGCCCCGCACTGCCGGTTTCTGGCTTCGGCGGCAGGCCCATGAGCACGCCATCCACCTCGTAGATGCCTGCCAGGCCTCCGGACTGGAGACGCCGGGCCTCAGTACCGAATTCATGCTCGACGGAGTGGACGAGGTGCTGACGATGTTCACTCCGCGGCAGATGAGGCTGGAGCGGATGCCGCAGCCGGCGGGTGCCGTGGCTTTCCACGTGCCCGGGTCAAGCACTTGGAAGGTTGGCACGGGCCAAGCCGCAGCATCCGTCACCGCTCCGGTGCCAGCGATGTATCTGGGCCTCTGGGGCCGGTCCAAGCTCGAGGATTCGGCCCTCATTGAAGGCGACGCTGACCTTGCCCACCAGGTCCTTCGGGGCCCGCTCACGCCGTGAGCCGAAGAGTCCGCTAGTGCGAGCCGCCTGCGGGACTTGATTACCGGCCGCCGGCCTCTGCGCGTTTCAAGCCTTTGGCGTAGGCAGCCTGCCCCACGTGCTGGAGGCAGTCGGCAATCGTGCTCACCAGGCGTACCCCGAGCGTGACGGGCGGGTCCCAGCGGGTGTCGACAATGCGGTCGAGGTCCTCGTCATCGAGAGTCTCCAGGAAGTCCACGGTCTGCTGGTGAACGGCATCGTAGTAGGCGAGCAGCAACTCCGGCGGGGAATTCACGGCGTCGACCTGGTCGGTGGTATGGCCGTAGCCGGTGTCCCTCACAGGCAGTGGCAGGTCGAAGCGGTCCGCAAAACCTTGCGATGTCCAGACCTGATCCAGGCCCGCCGCGGAGGCCACTTGGGCGTCCTCGACGCGGCCAAGGTGCCAGATCAGCCACGCAATCGAGTTACCGTTGCCCGCGGGCCTGCGGGTCAGAATCCCGCCGTCGACCCCTGCGAGAGTCGCGGCCACCGTCTCGTGGATGCGTCCGAAAGCGTCCAGAAGAACTTCGTTGGATTTCATGGGATCTCCTTGACAGTCAGAAAGCGGGGACGTTATCGAGGCCGGAGTGATCCAGCAGGCCCAGGTCTTCCAGGACCAACGCGTCGTCGAAGACATTGGCAATGCAGCGGATCAACTCCGGCGGTATCCGGAAGTGTGTGTCGACGATCAACAGCCCCAGATCTGCCAGTTCTTCAAGGCCGCGCACGGCCGCGCGGGTCAGCACCCCAGCCATCATCTTTTCCTCAGCGGGCGCATAATCCGGTGCGGCCAGGACGCGCTCCTTCCGGGCCGGATTAGCGGTTGCCGCCGCCAGCAGGATCGATGCCTGCATTCCGGCGATCGCCCGTTCCCACTGCTGCTCGGGGTCGTAGCCGAGGACGGCAGCGTCCAGGAACTGGTCGGTGAAAAACACCAGCTCCTGCAGCCGCTCCGACGTCCCGCCCGCTAGAAATACTTCAGTGGCGGCCGATGGCAGCGCCTTTGTTGGGCCTGTCTCGATCAGTTCCGTGCGGCCCAGTGCCTCCCACAGCTGAGCGAGCAGCGGCACCTCATACATGCTCCGGACTGTTGGCACGGCATCCCGCGAAGTTGCATCAACCGCCACCGCGGCTCCAGGCTGCTTGGAGGCGCCCTTGACTGAGACCCCGACACAGGCGGCGGCCGGTTCAATATCCCGCAGGCGCAGCGCACCGGTTGCGGTTACCGGCTTGCCGTCGCCGATCCACTCAAGCAACGCCGTTGCCCGCTTGATAAGCGGAAGCTGAGAGAAGACCCTGAGAGCGTCCTCGTCTGGAATGTCCGGCACATCAACGTAGCCCGCTACGCCGTCGCCGCCCCCGGCAAGGGCATGTAGAAGGTCGATGACCTCAGCGAGTTGCTCGGCGGAGCCCGCCCAACGGCCCGTTTCCGCGAGAAAATCGACGAAGGCATGAACGGCCGCGACGACGTAGACGGCCCGGCCGGCGTCGTCCGCTTCGTCGGCATCAGCGCCCGTCACGGAGGTGATCTCGGCGGCGAGTGCCTCCGCCAGGATCACTGGATCAAGACGTGCGACGTCGGCCGCGGCCGTGCTTTGCATATAACGGCCCATAACAGCCTTGACCTGTTCCAGGCACCCCAACGCGGCAGCAGCAGCGCCGGGGGAACCGTCGTCGAACCACTGGACAAACGGCGGCGTGAGCGAGTCAACGGCGCGCCCGGCGCGAAACGCGCTCAGGGAAGGAGGATCGGTCCGTGTACGTTCGCTGGCCGTCTTGGCACCCCCTTTGCCCGTGCGGCCGTGCTTGCTGTTCGTTGTCATGGTGTGCCTGCCTGCTCATGGTGGGACGACGATATGGGCCAGCTTGTGGGCCGACGCCGGAGCAATTTCTCTTCAGCCTACCCAGTGAGACGGATCAATGAGCCTAAATTGTCAGAGGTCACCGGAAGACTGTAAACATGGACGGCATACAGGAATCTCGGATTACTCTGGCAGCGGCGTCGGACGGCCCTGTTGTCCCTGGTGCTGCTGTACCGGGTGCTGTTGTCCCAGGTGCCAGCGTGCAGGACCTGGTCGCCGCGGTGCGTTCCCTTCAGTTGTCTTCCGACACAGACGGGCTGATCGGCCAGCTGAGCGGCCTTGAGGACCTGAAGTCAGCGATCAGCGGTGTGCAGGCCCGCGCAACCGTCGCCGTCGATGCCAGTCAACGCCAATCCCAGGCCAATGCAGGAATTCCGGCAGCGGAACAAGGCCAAGGAGTGGCTGCTCAGATCGCCCTCGCCCGGCGTGAGTCGCCCGCCCGCGGCAGCCGCCTGCTGGGACTGGCGAAAGCCCTCGTCACGGAGATGCCGCACACACTTGCCGCCCTGGACACCGGGCAGCTGAACGAATGGCGTGCCACTTTGCTGGTGAAGGAAACAGCGTGCCTGAGCGCTGCGGACCGGTGCGCCGTCGACGACGAACTCGCTGCAGACACCGGCACTTTCGCCGGCGCCGGAGACCGGGCGATCATCGCCGCGGCCCGGGCCGCCTCCTACCGCAGGGACCCGCGCTCCGTCACGCAACGGGCCAGCCACGCCGCAGCCGAACGGCACGTCAGCCTCCGCCCAGCACCGGACACCATGACCTACCTGACCGCGCTGCTCCCCATCTCCGAAGGAGTCGCCGTGCATGCCGCGCTCAGCCGCCACGCCGATACCCTGCACTCCGACGGCGACGCCCGTTCCCGCGGCCAGATCATGGCCGACGCCCTGGTCGAACGCACTACCGGCGCCCCGGGCGGCGTGACCGGCGTCGAAATCCAGCTCATCATGACCGACCGCACCCTCTTCCAGGGCGACAGCGAACCGGCCCGCCTCAACGGCTACGGCACCGTGCCGGCCGGCTGGGCCCGGAGACTCACCACGGGCATGCCCGACTCCGGGGCGGAGCTCAAAATCTGGCTCCGCAGGCTGTACACGGCCCCAGGCACCGGAGACCTCATCGCCATGGACTCCCGGGCCAGGCTCTTCCCGGCACGGCTCCGCCGCTTCATCCAGGCCCGCGACGACACCTGCCGCACGCCATCCTGCGATGCGCCCATCCGCCACCACGACCATGTTGTTCCCTGGCACGACGGCGGAACCACCACCCTGGGCAACAGCGCCGGTCTCTGCGAAGCCTGCAACCACACCAAGGAAACTCCCGGATGGATCGCAAGACCACGGCCAGGGCCAAGGCACCCCATCGAATTCACCACACCCACCGGCCACAGCTACTGCTCCACTGCTCCCCCGCTGCCAGGAACCAGACTGGCTGGAGTAGCGGTCAGGCAAGTTGCCCCAGCCGTACCAGCGGCTTAGCAAAGGCCCAAGCCAATGACGCGAAGGTGCCCGCCTGCGGTGGAAGTGGGCGGGCCACCTGAACCATTGGTATGACTCCGGGAAGACATGCGCCCAACACGGCCAGCGCAATGGTCCAGGTTGTTGCCTGCCGTTTCCGGCCCGCCTTGGGACGTGTGCCCTAGGACTATTTCACATCACACCGCTGGCCCGGCGCCATCACTTAGCCCGCGGGATCCCTTTCGGCTGAACTCGGCCAGGACTACGATTTTGCCTGTCCGCACCGACGGCCAGCGCCGTCCGCAGCATGCGGACTGTAGCTCCAGGGCGGAGGGAAGCAGCTTGAGCAGTGGAACCAGGCAAAGCGGACCGCACTGGCGGCGGGTGGTGGCGGCCCTCGCTAATCACGACGCGCGGACCGCCTACGCACAAATAGTGCTCGGCGCCAGGCTGGCCGATGTGGCGGCAGGTCTGGCAGGCCAACGACGCGAGCGGGCCATCGCCGCCCTGCTCGATTCAGGACTTGTCGAACGGTCCCCCGACAACGAACTGGTGGCCTCCGAGACGATCTTCCGCGACCTTCTCAGCCAGCAACCCAGACGCCTCGCGCAGACCGGTGTGGCTCGGTTCATGCGCCTTGGCAGAATCGAGCGGTACCCGGCCAACAGGGAGGAACGGCGGGAGCTGCTGGCATGGATCGCCAGCGAAGCCATCGAGCCGGGCGAGAACCTCACCGAACGGCAGGTTAATGAACGGCTGCTCAGCTACACCGACGATGTTGTAATGCTGCGCCGCTATATGATCGACTTCGGCGTGCTGGAGCGGACGTCGTCCGGATCCTCTTACTCGCGGCCCTTGAAAGGTTAAGGGTTACGCGACGGGTTCAGTCCCCGCGTGCCTTCCGGGTTGCGGCATCGTTGGCCTTCTGCAGCGCCTTGACGAGTTCGTCCTTATCCATCTTCGAACGCCCGGCGATGTCCAGTTCCTGGGCACGCTTGTAAAGGTGCTCCTTCGAGGCGTTCGCGTCCACGCCTCCGGCGGTGGGCGCAGATGAACCGATTCCTTCCGCCGCGCGTTCGTCGGAGGGGCCGCGTTTCTCCTTTGGCTCCCAGTGGTCGCCCACTTTCTCGTAGCTGTGCTTTAGAGATGCGTAGGCTGCACGGGCCGCACGGCTCTCGTCGTTGTCATACGACTCGAGGGCTGAATCGTAGGTCTTGGCGAAAGTGTCCTGGGCTTTCTGCTCAGAGCGCTGCAGGGTCGAGGGAAGCTCTTCCTTCCGGGCATGATCGTTCTTGCCGGTCTTGGGCATGGCACCCACACTCCTTCATCGGCAGCTGACTATCCGATGCAACCAGCTTAGGCATTGACGCTCAGCTTTTGCACCGGCGTGGACGTCTCTGGTTCAAGTACCGCTGAGGTTCATTTGTCAGCCTTCCAACCGCCACCAAGCGTCTGACCCAGACATTCAAGGGACCTCCCGCCGGCAATCCGACGGGAGGCCCCTAATGCCAGTTAGCCCGGGATCTGAACCCGTGCCGCTTCCTGCAGGAGCGGGTCGGAGATCATCACTGTCGCAGGGCCGGCCGCGATGTCGAAGGCAATGAAGCCGCGGGACTTATCGCCCGGAAGAACGTCACCCGATCCAAGCTGGTTGTCGGCAAACATACTAATGTCCGCTTTCCGGCCGTTCGCGTCCTTGGCGGAGAAGTAGAGCGGGTTCGACGAAGTCTTGCCGGCTTCCGTTTCCCACAGCACATCCAGGAGCAGGTAGGTACCGTTCTTAGCCGGTGTAGCGAGCGCCGTCGTCGTCACCGCATCCGTCCTGAGCGTGGAAACAATGGTGATTCTCGCGACGTCACCATTCCGCATTTTGACGCTGAATGGAGTTCCGACGGCGGGTGCCGCAGCAGCCGAGGCAGCGGCAGGAGCCGGAGGCTCACTGGCCGCTGGGGCAGGCGCCAGGGCGGCAGACTCGGACGGGGCGGCAGCGGCTGCCGGCGTCGTCGTCGGGCTGACTTCGCTGGTCTGCTTGCTTCCGCCTGAGCAGGATCCCAGCCTTTGAACAGGCATCGAAGATGAGGCTCAATACGGCCCTGGGTACCGCAGACATCGCACGGACCGCGGATCATCGAGGCGCTCATTGCTACCGGCACGGAAGGTCGCAGGCTTGTCCTCATGCTCGGCGAAGGTGTATGCCAGATCCGCACTGTAGTCATGGTCGGACGGAGGAGGCCGGTGTGAAGGAGAAGTCCCGGATGATGACCTTCTCGGGCTGCACATGCGCCGGATCGCCGCCTCCTCCAGCGACTACCCAGAGGTTGAAGTGAATGGCCTCCCGGGCAGGCACGGGAACGGTGGGCCCCTGCAGGACGGTCCGCTTCAGCAGCTGGCCGGTGTAGCGCTCCCCGGCGTACGTCTCGAAGGTCAGCTTCCCCGGTTCCCAGACCATCTTGTGGGTAAGGATGGGGTTGTCCGTCACCTCAAAATCGGTTTTTTTGTTGCCCTCGTCCGTCGGCTTGTCCGCATCGAACCAGTATCCGTGTCCCTGTGTGACGGGCCACGACTGTCCGTACATGGCTCCGCCTCCCCATGCCGACGCTTCGCACAGGTCAATTTCGTTATAGCCCGGACCGGCCAGGGGATCGTATGTGTACAGGCATCCCCAGACGACTTCCTTCTGGAGCAGGCTTAGGCTTTTTTCCACTGTGGTGCTATAGGTTCCGTAGCCGAATCCCTGACGTGTCGATTGGAACTCCGCACCCGCCGGCGCTGTGCCGGTCGGGTTGGACAGTGACAGGGTCACGTGTCCATTAGCATCAGGGTTGCTGACGTTGGCCGGGTCAAAGATTTGGTTGTACTGGGGCGGTCCGCTCCAGACCCGTTTTTCCCAGTTGAACCCTTTCCACGCGAAGCTCCCCAATGGCGCCGGGCCAGCAGCAGTCCCGGAGGCCATGTCAATGCCCTTTGGGAAGCTCATTGCGGTAAGAATTATCAGGCTGACAGCTGTCAGCAGAGCGAGCTGTTTTGCCGCGGACCGATTCAGATGAGCCGCGAGGGCCTGGAGGCTGGTCCTGCAACGGGCCCTCAGCCCGGCGGAACGAATAAGCCTTACCATAAGAGACGTTAGACGAGTCATGGTTTAACCCCACTAAAATGAGCTTCCCAAGGAGTCGCGGATTTTCGTCGGTCACGAGAGTCCTTTCTGGAAAGAGAAGGCGCAGAGATTTTTCCGTGCCGCCGCTTGCCACATTTCCGCGGGGACACTGAACATGCGGCCGACCTGGGCCGCGCGCCCTGAGCCGCTGATGGCCAATGTGGACGCCGTATATCACCATGGGGAATCAGGCAACGCATGGCCGGCCCCTCCCGAATCGGACCTCCGGTATCGGGTGGGCTGGAACGATGCGGGACACGCTCTTTTGGGATGGTCTAGTCATGTCAGCTACTTCCCGCGAGGGCAACAAACGTTGGTGCAAACGGCGTCTCGTGCTCATGGCAGGCTCCGCCGGAGGCTGGATGCCTCCCAGTGCACGGAACGCTGAGCCGTATATAGGGAAGCCCCGGGACGTTGGTTTTCAGGAAATAGACCGCTGTTCATGTGTCCAGCCCGTTCCCGCGAAGTCTACTTTTCCTTGCGGGGAACGATGCGCCATATGGCCGTAGAGGCTGCGAGGAGTGCGAACCCCCCCAGGACGACCCAGAATGCCTCACCGCCGCCAGAGGCTGCTATGGCACCCGAAGCTGTCGCGCCGCCTGCGGCCAGGGAGGATGTTGGATTGCTGTACATCGGTCACCACACTTTCTTGGTTTTGAACACGCTGTCCAAGTAGGCGCGTGCATGGATTACCTGCAGGAACAGGTCATAGGGAAGCTCGTACATGGTGGCAGCCAGCAATCGCCGGCCGGTGCCCTTGTCTTTGAGTGTGATGCCGCGTTCCAGGACGAAGATCCCCGTTACGGCCAGCCAGAACGGCTGAACGACAATGCCGCCGGTGAATATCAAGGACCACACAAGGGACCCCAGGTAGGCGGCGGTGACAAGGACTCCGGCGATACTCAACGCCTGGCGCCCCCAATAGGATGCCGTGACGCTCGTGAATCCGTACTGGACACAGTTCTCTACCGCTCCGCGCTTCCAGCGCAGTCGTTGCGCCCACAGTTCCTTCCATGTGGTCATGGCGTCTGTCACGAGGAGACAATCAGAGGGTGCCAGGATCCGCATGCCCATGGTCATGACGGCGAAACTCAGCTCGTTGTCTTCAGTCAGGACGGTAGTGTCGTAGACACCCCCGGCACCGTTACCGGAAGGTAGCGTGCCGGCAACGCGGGCGGCACTGATCTTGCGTAGCGTGGATGCGCGGAACAGGGCTGCCGTCCCGGTAACCACAAGGCATTTCCCCTTGAGTCGACGCACGTCCCGCGCGTACCGGGCGTATTCATTGTCTTGCAAATGCACG
The DNA here is from genome assembly GCF_018613755.1 of Arthrobacter sp. ISL-72. Taxonomy (GTDB): domain Bacteria; phylum Actinomycetota; class Actinomycetes; order Actinomycetales; family Micrococcaceae; genus Arthrobacter. The sequence goes on along the minus strand of NZ_JAGGPP010000006.1, from coordinate 128,823 downwards.
AGGAAACGTGTCATAAGTGAGGCATCCCCAGCGCTTGGAACGGCCCGGAACGTTCCCCCCACTGCACCGAGCCCACGGTCGCTGTCCAGGTGAACGGCGGCGTTCCCTACGAAGTCGGAGTTCAAGATGCTGTCCGCGTCTTGGACGAGAACAACATCATCATCATCCAGGCCCGGGAGCACGACACCGAGTGCCTGATTCAATGCACCCGCTTTTTTGTCGGTATTCCCGGCGGTTTCAAAGACGAAGACTCTGGGCTCCCCCATGGCCTCAACAGCGCTGACGGTCCCGTCAGTGCAATTGTCTGCAACAACAATTATCTTATGAGGGATTCTGGACTGGTCGAGCAGACCGCGAATAGCAGCGGAAATAAGTGCTTCCTCGTTGTGGGCTGGAATCAGTGCCGTAATCCTGGCAACCCCGACCGCATGCCTAGACATGGGCTACCCTTCTCGACCGAAGCGCCGGGGTTCTACTGCCACCGGAAGGGGCCTCCAGCGCCACTCGGCAGCGGCGAGGCGCGCATGCCGGCCTGGCTCGGCGGGTGAGGGAGTCCTGCGGCCCGCTGATGCAAAGCGGATTTCTTCGGTTTGCGCCCAGGGATGCGAATTTCTGAATTTTTGAACGGTCACTATAGCAAATCATATTGCCCCGGCATTTCGATGATATGTCACATACCCGGGGGCCGGCGACGACGGCGGCTTGGGCGCTTATTGGAGCACCCAACATTCCACCTCACTATTAAGTGTCGCCCTCTAGATCAGCTCTACGGGGATGGATAAACGTGATTCCCTAACTAAACGTGATTCCCTAACGGATGTTCCACAGCCGTCCGGCTTCCGTTGATTCCGATGCCGACGCGCTGAACAGGAAAGACATTACGGGACGGTATGACCGGAAAATCTAGGTAGTGAGTACCTGTCTTTAAAGAAAAAAGAGTACAAAGTAGACAGCACTACTACTCGGATATGACGTGCCAGCAAGTAATGAAGTAGACGCCTGCATCGGAAGACGAAGATGGTGAATGCGGGGAAGAAGTTACACACGAAAATGTCTTTTTTCGAAGACTCACCTCTCAGTTATCAGATAAACCGGTGAGGCCTCTGATACGGGAGTGACAGCGCGGGTTGCAGGTCCCGCTATGTGAAGCGAGAAAGTCATATTGGCCGTGAGAGGGAAGCCCCGCCTGCCGGCGTGATGAGTTTGCTGACAGCGTTTATTAGTTAGCCGCCAACCTATGTCCACGCCGTTGGCTAGGGCGCCCCGAGGAAAGGCTGACCATACATGCCGGCGCCCGTGCCGCGCAGGCGGGTCCGAGGAGAACGGGGCCGAGTCCCTGGCCTGCGCGGCCCCGGAATATTGGTGAGGGCGGAACTGACAACCGGGTCGCCGAGCTGTTCGCCGATGACTCACCGCCGAGGCCAGGCCCGAGCTCGAGCCCGAGCCCGGAGGCGACGCTACGCCGGTCGTCGAACTACTGATTCTCGGGTAAATGGGCGGTCTTGAGTGACTCTGGCCACGTGTGTGGTTCGAGTTGGTCATTTCTCTGGCGGACGGGTCGGCGGAGGTGAGGATGCCCGCACTTCAAGCTGTCTAAGGGGTTCCAGCGGACCGGTGCATATAACAGGGCCAGGGCCCGGAGTTGTATAGTGGCTATGTTCGGCTCAGCGTTCTGTTCAACTGGAAGCATCCTGCATCGTGCATCCTGAGGAGCGAACCATGAGCACGGAAGGCCGTCCACAACACCATTTCCTGACCATCGCGGAAGTGGCTTACATGACACGGCTTTCGAAAGCGACGGTGTACCGCCTCGTGCAGGCCGGCCAGATACCAGCTGTCCGATTCGGCCGCTCCTACCGAGTGCCCGAGGCGGCTGTCGACGAGTATATCGCCCGTGCCGCACTCGACACCCGCTCCCATCGTGCGCCCCGCTTCGACTAATTCCCGAGCCTCCCACATCCACGGACGGCCACCGGCGGCATGGCATCCGGAAGCTCGACGTTAAGCAGGTGGGGTGCCGGGACGAAGCTCGAAGCCACTCCCCTACGTGTCAGGCTGGAACGGTACCAACGGCTCATAGCAAGTCCGTTTAATCGCGTGGGACGCGAGCCAGGAATCCAGTAATTATGTCCAGTCCAGTTTTGAGTGCAGTACGCGAAGATAGTGCTGTGAGTAGTAATAATTCCGGGCCGCGGGCCGGTGGTCCTCGGCCACGCCGGTCGTTCACCCCAGTCCAGAAGCTCGAGTTTTTGACCGCGTACGAGAAGGCGTGCGAGAACAGCGAGGGTGGCGCGTTCCTGCGTCGGGAGGGGCTGTATTCCTCGCAGATGACCGAGTGGCGGCGGTTGCGGGACGCCGGCGTCCTGGCCGGGAAGAAGGCCGGGGAATCGATCGGGAAACTCTCGGCGGAGCAGGCCGAGAACGCGCGTTTGCGCCGCCAGTTAGAGGTGACTCAAGGCCGGTTGGAGAAGACCGAGGCAGCCCTGGATCTGATGGGAACACTACAGCGTTCTTAGAGAGCGCCTCAGAGGATTTGCCGGACGGGCCCCGGTCCAAGCAACGCTGATGGCCACTTACCGGTCGATGCTGGACCTGAAGATCCCCACCCGCCGGGCAGCTTCATTGACGGGTGTTTCCAGATCGACAGCGAACCGCCGACCGGTCCCGCCGCGGGACCAGACGCCGGTGGTCCCGCAAAACAAGCTCAGCGCCGCCGAAAGGGCGGAGATTCTGGCGGCCCTGAACTCACCGGAGTTCGTGGACCTGGCACCGATGCAGGTCTATACAAAGCTGCTGAACCAGGGAATCTACCTGGGATCCTTGTCGACGTTTTACCGGATGCTGGAGGAAAACGAGCAGGTCAAGGAGCGGCGCCGGCTGGCCAAACATCCGCCCCGGACTGTTCCCGAGCTGGTGGCCACGCCCCCGGGACAGGTGTTCACGTGGGATATTACAAAGCTCGCGGGCCCGGTCAGGGGGAAGTATTTTGACTGCTACATGATGGTCGACATTCATTCCAGGTTCATCGTCGGCGCGCACGTCCACGCCACAGAATCCGGGGTGCTGGCCGTGGAGATGATGAAGGGAATCTTCGGGATCCACGGCACCCCACAGGTCGTGCACGCGGACCGGGGAACGTCCATGACCTCCAAAACCGTCGCCGCGCTGCTCTCGGACCTGGAGGTCACCCGGTCCCACTCCAGGCCCGGGTGTCGAATGATAATCCGTACAGCGAGGCACTCTTTATCAGCGGTTTCGTGGACTGGTACAACCATCACCTCCAACACTCCAGCATCGGCTTCCACACGCCCGCGAACGTCCACTACGGCCACGCCGCAGGTGCCGCCAATGAACGCTCAGCAACACATACTGCCGCCCGGGCGAAAAACCCCGAACGCTTCACCAGCACCACCGACCCCAAAATCCTCGCCCTCCCAGGACCAGCCTGGATCAACCACCCCAAAGAAACCACCGAACAGTTAGCCGCCTAACTCCCGTTGGCACCGTTCAGTTTGAAAAATTCCGCTCCTGAGCGGAACGCACACTGCCCCTTGCCAACGCAAGCTCCTGCCGGGCAATGCTCCAGAGGGCCGAAAGTATTTTCACGGTTGAAAAAGACTGTGGCACCTATTGCTAGCGTGACTGATGATCATCATGTGCGCCCAAGCACAAGGATGATGACGAAGTCACATGATATTGGGAGCGCAGCATGTCTGCCACACCGGCAGGAATCACGCCGCCAACGGCTGCTGAAATCCGCGAGACTGCCCGACATGAAGACACTTACCGGACTCGACTACACCAGCGTCAGGTTCCCCGAGGGCTACGGCCGAGAACCCTTCGAATCGCTGGAGTTCATCACCCGGGCCCAGGACTTGGTCCTCTACGGAGACGTAAGCACCGGAAAAACCCACATGGCCACCGCCCTGGTCGCGGCCGCCTACCGGCAAGGCATCCAAGCCAGGTTCTTCACCACCTCCGCCCTGGTCATGATGCTGCGCCGCGCCAAGGACGAGGACCGGCTGGACAAGGAACTCGGTTCCCTGGCCAAAAACCAGCTCCTGGCGATCGACGAACTGGGCTACCTTCCGATCGATACCGAGGGTGCCAGGCTCTTGTTCATGAAATAACCAAACTGCTGAAACGGCCCGGAAACGTTCCGAAGCGGCCTGATTCTTACCGCTGAAATGGCCTACTTAAAGTTGACGAAACACACGTAGCCGTCATCAAGCACCGGCAGCTAGCTTCCGCCCATGCGCTGAGTGCGTACCCTGAGCGTGGGGCGGTCATGTCGCGCCCAGCACCCAGGGTCGTGGTGCTCTTCATTGGGTACGCCGCACTTCGCCCCTCGGGAGGCGTCACCGACCGAAGCAGAGATGCGACGGGAGTGAGATCAATGGGAACGGCTGAGCCGAGTGTGTCATAAGGCGATCGCCAACGGGCCGCCGGTCATGCAAGAAGCCCGTTCCTCAGGGAACGCCGACGCAATTGCCCGTCGCCTTACTCGGCTGCTGGTTGCTCCGGAGAGTGAGGATGGAACGGTCCTCAATCTTCAGATTCGCCGATTCATCCAAGGCGCGCATGCCAGCGGCTGCTGAATCAAGTCAGCGGCCAGGCGACCACGGACCTCATCATCATGTCTTCGATACGTGACCATAAAAGAACTGCCCCCGGAAGTTGGATTCTCAATTTCGAATCCAACTTCCGGGGTGCGGTTCAAACTGATTTCCGCCTCCTCTTGATGGTTCGTTACACTCTGGCCAAGTTCCCTTGTCACTTCACCAATCAAGTTGTGACTCCGCTGGCCGAGCTGTTTCGGAGGAAGCTGGGCTGAAGCCCAAGTTGTCGGAATTAGTCCAACCTGCTCCGAATCTCTCAAAAGGACCATGTCCTTTGTCACAGGACCAAATGGGTTGTCCATCTACAAAAAGAAGACCTAGAAGTCCCAGTCGTCATCCTCAGTATTAACAGCCTTGCCAATGACGTAAGAAGACCCGGACCCCGAGAAAAAGTCGTGGTTCTCATCAGCATTCGGCGACAGCGCGGACAGGATGGCCGGGTTCACATCGGTGACGGAAGCCGGGAACATGGCTTCATAGCCCAGGTTCATCAGCGCCTTGTTGGCGTTGTAGTGCAGGAACTTTTTGACGTCCTCGGCCAGGCCGACGGAGTCGTAGAGGTCGTGCGTGTACTGGACTTCGTTCTCGTACAGCTCAAAGAGCAGCTCGAAGGTGTAGTCCTTGATCTCCTGGCGCTTCTCCTCGGAGACCCTCTCCAAGCCCCGCTGGAACTTGTAGCCGATGTAGTAGCCGTGCACGGCCTCGTCGCGGATGATCAGGCGGATCAGGTCTGCCGTGTTCGTCAGCTTTGCGCGCGACGACCAGTACATGGGCAGGTAAAAGCCCGAGTAGAACAGGAAGCTCTCCAGCAGCGTGGAGGCTACCTTGCGCTTCAGCGGGTCATCGCCCTGGTAGTAGTCCATGACGATCTGGGCCTTCTTCTGAAGGTTCTCGTTCTCGGTGGACCAGCGGAATGCCTCGTCGATCTCCTTGGTGGAGGCCAGCGTGGAGAAGATGGAGGAGTAGCTCTTCGCGTGCACCGACTCCATGAACGCGATGTTCGTGTACACGGCTTCTTCGTGCGGGGTGAGCGCATCCGGAATCAGCGAGACGGCGCCGACTGTGCCCTGGATGGTGTCCAGCAGGGTCAGGCCCGTGAACACGCGCATGGTGAGCTGCTGCTCGGCCGGCGTCAGCGTGGCCCACGACTGGACGTCGTTGGACAGCGGCACCTTCTCCGGCAGCCAGAAGTTGTTGACCAGCCGGTTCCAGACGTCAACGTCCTTATCGTCCTGGATGCGGTTCCAGTTGATCGCCTCGACGTGGCTAAGCAGCTTTACTTTCTCGGTCATGACTCCGACTCGCTTTCTGAAGAGAGACTTGATTTGGCTGAGTCCTCGACGCAATACTTGCAGTCGGCTTTCTCGATGCCTTTGTTTGTGTGATGTCTGGTGTGGGCATTGCGCTGGCTGGAAGGCTTCGGCTTGCCTTTTTGTGCGGCTGACATTTTCGCACGGGTCTCCGCGCTCAATTTCTTCCCGAAATTCGGATTGCCAGCACCTTTCTTCGCCTCGGAGAGGACCCTGCGGGTTTCATCCGACACTGCCCGGCCAAAGCCCGGATGGTCTACACCGAACTTACCAAAGTTAGGGTTCTCCACACCGGAGTACGTACCCTGGCGTTCGGCCGCCCACTTGGCTCGCTGCTCGGGACTGTGTTTCCCACCGTAGAAGGGGTTGGCCGCGCCTGGCCGGCTCAGCCCCTTGCGACCGGTGTTTCTGATGCGGGCGGCTTCGCGCTGCTCCTCCGTCCAGACCACCCCCGTCGGGCCAAGGCCGCCTTCGGAGATATTGAGCAACCTATCACCGTCACGTTTAAGGTAGGCAATCCAGTCAACCTCGGCCTGCCCCAACTCCAGCAAGCCTTCGATCCAGTCCAATTCATCTGCAACGAGATCAGCCGCATCATGCTTACGGAGCCAGTCATAGAACGGAGTCTTGCGACCCTCGGCTGCGACACGTAGGTGCTGATGGAAACGACGGCTGGCCGTCTTGGTCGTAATACCGACATAACGGTACTCGACTTCCCGCCTAAGCCGGATGCCGTAGACCAAGCCGCCCGTCGCCGTCGTCGTCCCCTTCATTGCCCTCGAGCCTCTCGTAAATCAACCTAAATCGGTTGTCATAGCATACAAGAAACGCAATTTTCCACCTCGGTCCCTTCCAGCGCGAGCTGGCGGAGACGGATGTAGTAGATGGTCTTGATGCCCTTTTTCCAGGCGTAGATCTGGGCCTTGTTGATGTCGCGCGTGGTGGCGGTGTCCTTGAAGAACAGCGTCAGGGACAGGCCTTGGTCCACGTGCTGGGTGGCCGCGGCGTAGGTGTCGATGACCTTCTCGTAGCCGATCTCGTACGCGTCCTGGTAGTACTCCAGGTTGTCATTGGTCAGGTACGGCGCCGGGTAGTAGACGCGGCCGATCTTGCCTTCCTTGCGGATCTCGATCTTGGACGCCACCGGGTGGATCGAGGAGGTGGAGTTGTTGATGTAGGAAATCGAGCCGGTCGGCGGGACAGCCTGAAGGTTCTGGTTGTAGATGCCGTGCTCCATGACGGAAGCCTTCAGCTCGCGCCAGTCATCCTGCGTGGGGATGTGGATGTTCTTGAACAGCTCCGCGACCTTCGCCGTCTGCGGCACCCACTCCTGCTCCGTGTACTTGTCGAAGAACTCTCCCGACGCGTACTTGGACTTCTCGAAGCCGCCGAACGTCCGGCCGGTCTGGATCGCCAGCTTGTTGGAGGCGCGGATCGCGTGGAAAACCACCGAGTAGAAGTAGATGTTGGTGAAGTCCAGGCCCTCTTCGGAGCCGTAGTGGACCCGCTCACGGGCAAGGTAGCCGTGCAGGTTCATCTGGCCGAGGCCGATCGCGTGGCTCTGGTCGTTGCCCTTGGCAATGGACGGCACCGAGGTGATGTTCGACATGTCGGAAACGGCCGAGAGCGAGCGGATGGCCGTCTCGATGGTCAGGCCGAAGTCCGGCGAATCCATGGTCTTCGCGATGTTCAGCGAACCAAGGTTGCACGAGATGTCCTTGCCGGTCTCGTCGTAGGACAGGTCATCGTGGTACGTGGTGGGCTGCGAAACCTGGAGGATCTCGGAGCACAGGTTGGACATGATGATCTTGCCGTCGATCGGGTTTTCCCGGTTCACCGTGTCCTCGAACATGATGTACGGGTAGCCGGACTCGAACTGGATCTCGGCGAGGGTCTGGAAGAACTCGCGCGCCTTGATCTTGGTCTTCTTGATCCGGGAATCGTCCACCATCTCGTAGTACTTCTCGGTGACCGAGACGTCGGAGAACGGCATGCCATAGACGCGTTCGACGTCGTACGGGGAGAACAGGTACATGTCCTCGTCCCTCTTGGCCAGCTCAAAGGTGATGTCCGGAATCACGACGCCGAGTGAGAGGGTCTTGATGCGGATCTTTTCGTCCGCGTTTTCCCGCTTGGTGTCCAGGAACCGGTAGATGTCCGGGTGGTGGGCGTGCAGGTACACGGCACCGGCGCCCTGGCGGGCACCGAGCTGGTTGGCGTAGGAGAAGCTGTCTTCGAGAAGCTTCATCACCGGGATGACGCCGGAGGACTGGTTTTCGATCTGCTTGATCGGGGCACCGACTTCACGGATGTTGGTCAGCGCGAACGCCACGCCGCCGCCGCGCTTGGACAGCTGCAGCGCGGAGTTGATGGAGCGGCCGATCGACTCCATGTTGTCTTCGATGCGGAGCAGGAAGCAGGAGACCAGCTCGCCGCGCTGGCGCTTGCCGGCGTTGAGGAACGTGGGCGTGGCCGGCTGGAAGCGGCCCTCGATGATCTCGTCCACCATCTGCAGTGCGAGCTGCTCGTCCCCGCGGGCCAGGTGCAGGGCAACCATGCACACGCGGTCCTCGTAGCGCTCCAGGAAGCGGTTGCCGTCGAACGTCTTCAGCGTGTAGGACGTGTAGAACTTGAAGGCGCCCAGAAAGGTCTCGAAGCGGAACTTCTTCTTGTAGGCGCGCTTGTAGAGCTCGCGGATGAAGTTCATCGTGTACTGGTCGAGGGTCTCGCGCTCGTAGTACTGGTTCTTGACGAGGTAGTCGAGCTTCTCTTCGAGGTCGTGGAAGAAGACCGTGTTGTTGTTCACGTGCTGCAGGAAGTACTGGTGCGCGGCCTCGCGGTCGGCTTCGAACTGGATCTCGCCGTTGGGGCCGTACAGGTTCAGCATGGCGTTCAGCTCGTGGTAGCCCAGGCCCTTGTAGGCTGCGGGCAACGCGGGCTTGTCCTGCTTTTCAACAGCGCTGGTGACCGTATCCATGGACGTGTCCCTTCCTTCGGACCTGGTTACTTCTGTGTCTGCGACAGTCGTGTCCAAAACTTTTCCAATCCTTGCTGTACGCGGTCGACGTCTTCCGGCGTCCCCATGAGTTCAAATCTGTAAAGATGCGGGACAGAGCACTTGGCGGCGATGATGTCGCCTGCCATGCAGTAGTTGTCCCCGAAGTTTGTGTTCCCCGCACCGATGACGCCCCTGAGCAGGCTGCGGTTCTGCGGGTTGTTCAGGAAGCGGATGACCTGTTTCGGCACTGATCCTTCGCCGCCGGTGCCGCCATAGGTCGGCACTACCAGGACAAAGGGTTCGCAGGCCAGAAGCGGCGCGTCCTTGGCGTACAGCGGGATCCTGGCAGCATCGGCTCCCAGTTTCTCGATGAAACGCGAGGTGTTCTCTGAGGTGGATGAAAAATAGATGAGGCGACTCCGCGTCGCGTTCACAGCCGTCGCTGCGACCGGCGCATCGGCAAGTGCCGGCGCTGCCATGGGAGTCACCTCATCTACGTAGCGTTCTCTGCCGGAACCGGCGTGTGAAGCCTAGGCCACTGAAGCGGCGGCGCTCAGCGCCAGTTCCTCGATCTTGTCCGGACGGAATCCGGACCAGTGGTCCTGGTCCGTGACCACTACGGGAGCCTGCATGTAACCCAGGGCCTTCAGGCGCTCGAGTGCATCCGCATCCTGCGAGATGTCGACGCTCTGGTAGGTGATGCCCTTCTTGTCCAGCGCACGGTAGGTCGCGTTGCACTGAACACAGGCCGGCTTCGTGTAAACCGTAACGGTCATGGTTCCTGTCCCCTTTGTTGAAGTCACTGCTCTAAGTCTCTGCTCTGTAAATCTCGACTGCGAAGTCTCGGTTGCGGTGGGCACTGCCCGAACTGAACCCCCGTTCGAAGCTGGCCCCTGCCCGCTCGACCTGTATGTCGATACTACATGTAGTGCACGGCCCCGATGCTGACCCCAAGATGATGTATTACAAGTATGTCATTTAATGCACCGTTAATCCACAGGCAAGGGGGCGAAAAATGTCCGTATTTCAGCTGTTTTCGAGGACGAAATCCACACCCTGTGGAGGAGTTAGCCACATTTAATCCCGTGCGTGTCGTGCGTTGGACGGCGTGTCGCGGCGGTCCCGAAAGCGTGTCGCAGGGCACACAAACGGGGCCCTAAGCTGCGTCAGGGCCCCTATCTGCTGGAACCGTTCCTCGGCGGCATCCCGGGGCCCCGGGCATATGCCACAATGAATCGGGATTTCCGAGGCGAAGGGCAACCATTGATCAACCCTGTTCATCTGCGGACCCTTGTCGAGGTCACGCGGCTGGGATCGTTCGCGGCGGCGGCCAACCGGCTGGGATACACGGCCTCAGCTGTTTCGCAGCAGATGTCGGCCCTCGAACGGGACACAGGGGTGGATCTGTTCCAGCGCTCGGCCAGGAGCATCCACCCCACCGAAGCCGCGCTGGTGATGACACGGCACGCCGCTAAGGTGCTGACAGACATCGAGGCGCTGATGGCGGCCGCCTCCCGGACGCACGATGCCACCAGCCAGGAGCTGCGGCTGGGCATCTTTCCCAGCCTGGCCACCTATGTGCTGCCGCAGATCCTGCGGAACCCGAAGTGGAAGGGGCTGGGAATCGACCTGAGGGTGTCCGTGGCGGAGCCGTCCCAGACCATCCAGGGACTGCGTTCCGGCGGCGAACTCGATGTTGCCCTGGTCTACCAGGTGGGCCAGTCCGGCCTGGCCTGGCCCCACACCGTGAACCGCCAATGGATCGGCGACGACGAGTTCCGCGTGGTGCTACCCGCGGCCTGGGGTTTCCGCGCCGAGGCGAAAGTGGCTGCGGACCACTTGTCCGACATGCCCTGGATCGTGCATCATCCGGGCACCAGCGATGCCGCGATCATCGAGCGGCTGTTCGCCAGCTGCAACCTGCACCCGCGGGTGGTGGCCTACAGCGACGACTTCCATGCCAGCCTGGAAATGGCGGCGGCCGGGCTTGGCGCCGCACTAGTTCCTGAGCTTGCCCTGCGGCACCGGCCAGCCGGAGTGGTGGTCCTCGACGTTCCGGAGATCAGGCTTGCCCGGAACGTCTTCGCGCTGCTGATCAATGACAAGCAGACGGCCCGCGTCCAGCTCTTCGTCGAACTCCTGGCCGATACGTTGCACAGCCTGGGGACCGCCCGCAAGGCCTAGCCTGCCTTGGACCGGCCCTTCCCCCACCCTGAACGAGGCCGCCCTGCACGGGACAGAAGCGCGGTCAGCAGCCTGTCCTTCGCCTTGCCGTACGGCGGATAGGCGAGCCCCAGGGTGTCCGGCCACGCCGGCTTGTCCAAGCCGGCCCGTTCGTGCGAGAAGGTCCGGACGGAGTGTTCACCGTGGTAGGCGCCCATGCCGCTGCCGCCCACCCCGCCGAACGGGAGAGCCGGGACCGCGAGGTGTGAAGCCGGCGCCCCGTAGGCAAGGGCGCCTGACGACGTGTTCGCCGCGAAGGATCCGCGCACGCTTTCGTCGGAGCTGAAGACATACAGTGCCAGCGGCTTGGAGCCGGCATTGATCGTCCGGATCGCCTCGTCCGGTCCGGACGCCGGCACCAGCGGCAGCAGCGGACCGAAGATTTCCTCGTCCAGCACGGTGTCCCCGGGCTGGGGCCGCAGCAGGGTGGGCGCGAAGTACCGGCTGGCGCGGTCCCGCTGCCCGCCGTAGACCACCGTGCTGCCGTCCGCCAGTGCAGCGAGCCGTTCGAAGTGCCGGTCATCCACGATCCGGCCATAGGAACCGCTGCCCGCCGGGTCCGCGCCGAACATGCCCGTGATGGCGTTCACAAGCTTCGGCTCAAGGGCGTCCAGCACTTCGGGCGCCGCCATGACATAGTCGGGTGCCACGCACGTCTGCCCGGCGTTCACGAACCGGCTCCAGGCAATGCGCTTTGCCGTCGTCGCCAGATCCGCGGTCCCGTCCACGTAGGCGGGGCACCTGCCTCCCAGTTCCAGGGTGACCGGCGTAAGGTGTTCGGCTGCGGCCCGCATCACCGCGCGGGCTGCATGTTGGCCGCCGGTGAAGAAGATATGGTCGAAGCGCTCGGCCAGCAGTGCCCTGGCTTCCGGGATCCCGCCGGCCACCACCTCGGCGGCACCGCCCAGGTATTCGGGCACCCAGCGGACCAGGGCAGCCGAGGTGGCAGGGGCCTGCTCGCTCGGTTTCAGGACGACGGTGTTGCCCGCAGCCAAGGCTCCGGCGAGCGGAGCCAGGGTGAGCTGGACCGGGTAGTTCCAGGTTCCTATCACCAGCACCACTCCAAGCGGAGTCAGCTCGGTCCAGGCACGGGCCGACTGCAGGGCGTGTGGCACATCCGCACGGCGGGGCCGCAGCCAGCCTGCCAGGTGCCGCTCCAGATGGGCCGCTTCCGCGGTCACAAAGCCGAGTTCCGTGAGTTGGGCTTCGCTCCGGTGCTTGCCCAGGTCGCTGAGAAGCGCGCCGGAAAAGTCCGCACGGCGTTCGGTCAGCATCCTGCGCAGATTGCGCAGTTGTTCAAGGCGCCAGGCTAGCGGCCGGCTCATCCCGCTGTCGAAAAGCGCACGGGATCGGGCGACGGCAGCGGCGGCACTGTGCATCCGATCAATGTACCCGTGCCCAGACCGGCCCGGCCACCGTCCCAGATAAAAAATCCCCGATGCTGGAATGCACCGCTTTTCGGGTCTATGTTGAAGGTATGAACAAGGTACTGAGCCGGCACTTTGGTGAGATCGAACTCAATCACGGCCGGGACCATAACATTGCCGTCAAACACGAACTGGGCGGACAGCCGGTTGAGCTGGATCTGAACATCAATGCGCATGACCACTTCGACGAGGCGGCCATGCACAAGGTCGACTACCGGCTGCGGTACCTGCCCGAACTCGTGGACCAGGTGCGGGACATGATCGCCGAGGAACTGGAGCAGGACGGCACCAGCCCCCAGGAGTACCGCCACTTCCACTGCAATGCCATCAAGGACGAGCACCTGCGGAAGGTGTTCGGTGTCGAGGACAAGAGCCAGCTGACGAATGCCGTGTTCCTGAAGGCGCTGAAGCTCGGCCATGTGGGAATCTACCCCGGCCAGCCGGAACGCTACTTTGTCCTGGACTTCACCCTGGGCGAGCACTTCACCGACGAAGTGCTGGTGGCATCGGCCGATGAAGACGGCGTGGTGGACGACGAAATCGTCTGGGAGTCCTGAAGCGATCGATAGTTAAAGCCCGACGGCGGGCGGTCACCGTGAGGTGACCGCCCGCCGTCGGGCGTGGTGCCGTTGGCTACTTGGCGGCTTCCAGCAGCTCCGCGCGGACCGTCTTGGTGGCCGCGACGAGGTTGCGCAGGGACTCTTCGGTCTCGGCGTAGCCGCGGGTCTTCAGGCCGCAGTCCGGGTTGACCCAGAGCTGGCGGGACGGAACATGCTTGACCGCGGTGCTGAGCAGCTCGGTGACTTCCTGCTCACCCGGGACGCGCGGCGAGTGGATGTCGTAGACGCCCGGGCCGACGCCGCGGCCGAAGCCGTGGGACTCGAGGTCGTGGACAACCTCCATGCGTGAACGTGCGGCCTCGATGGAGGTAACGTCAGCGTCCAGCCCGTCGATGGCGTCGATGATGGCGCCGAACTCGGAGTAGCACAGGTGGGTGTGGATCTGCGTGGAATCAGCCGCACCGGCGGTGGCCAGGCGGAACGAGTTCACGGACCAGTCCAGGTAGGCTGCCTGGTCGGCCTTGCGCAGGGGCAGGAGTTCACGCAGGGCGGGCTCGTCCACCTGGATGACCTTGATGCCGGCTGCTTCGAGGTCGGCGATCTCGTCGCGGAGCGCCAGGCCGACCTGGTTGGCGGTCTCGCCCAGCGGCTGGTCGTCGCGGACGAAGGACCAGGCCAGGATGGTGACCGGACCGGTGAGCATGCCCTTCATCGGCTTGCTGGTCAGGGCCTGGGCGTATTCCGCCCAGGCCACCGTGATGGGGGCGCTGCGGGTGACATCGCCCCACAGGATGGACGGGCGGGTGCAGCGTGAGCCGTAGGACTGGACCCAGCCGTGGACCGTGACGTCGAAGCCTTCGAGGTTCTCAGCGAAGTACTGGACCATGTCGTTGCGCTCGGGCTCGCCGTGGACCAGGACGTCGTAGCCGAGCTCTTCCTGCAGCTCCACAACACGCTTGATCTCATCCTTCATGAGCTGCTCGTACTGCTCGTTGGTGAGGTCGCCCTTGTTGTTGCGGGCACGGGCCGAACGGATTTCGGACGTCTGCGGGAACGAGCCGATGGTGGTGGTGGGCAGCGGCGGCAGGTGCAGTGCCTCTTCCTGGGCGGCTTCGCGGACCGAGTACTCGGAGCGGTTGAAGTCGGCCGGGGTCAGGGCTGCGGTGCGGGCCCGGACGTCGGCGCGCTGCACACCCTCGGCGGCGGCGCGGGAGGCGATGATGCGGGTGGCCTCGTCGATGGCCGGCTGAACGGCGGCTGCATCGGTCAGCAGGCCGGCCAGGGTGACAACCTCAACAGCCTTCTGGTCGGCGAATGCCAGCCAGCTGCGGAGCTGCTCGGACAGCTGAGCCTCTTCCTCGACGTCGTGCGGGACGTGCTGGGTGGAAGTGGAGGTGCTGATAGCCAGCTTGGCCACCGACTTCTTCAGTTCGGCGATCTTGTCTGCGGAGGCCTGCAGGTCGTTGCGCCAGATGTTGTGGCCGTCCACGACGCCGGCGACCAGGGTCTTGCTGCCCAGGGCCGCGAGTGCCGCTGCGGAGGGTACGGCGCCCTTGAAGACGTCGATGTGCAGGGCGTCGATGTTGGTGGCGGCGAGGGTGCCGAGCTGGCCGTTCAGTGCACCGTACGGGGTGGAGACGAACAGCTGCGGGCGCTTGGCTGCGGCGGAGAGGACCTCGTAGGAACGGGCGACTGCGGCCTGGATTTCCTGCTCCGGGGTGTCCTGGTCCACCACGAGGGCGGGCTCGTCCAGCTGGACCCAGCTGGCGCCTGCGGCGGCCAGCTTCTCGAGCAGTGCGGTGTAGACCGGCAGGACGTCCTCGAGGCGGGACAGCGGGCTGAACCCGGCCGGGGCGTCATCGGAGGCCTTGCTCAGGAGCAGGAAGGTGACCGGGCCCACGATGTAGGGGCGGGTTTCCACACCATTGGCGAGGGCGTACTCGAATTCTTCAACAATGCGGTTGGAGGTCAGCGCGAAGTTGGTCTCCGGGCCGATTTCCGGCACCAGGTAGTGGTAGTTGGTGTCGAACCACTTGGTCATTTCCAGCGGCTGCTGTTCCTTGTTGCCGCGGGCCAGGGTGAAGTAGCCGTCGATGTCCAGCTGTCCCTCAGCGTTGAGGAGGTTGCCGAAACGGGCCGGCACGGCGCCGACGTGGGCGGCGGCGTCGAGCACCTGGTCGTAGAAGGAGAACGTGCCCGGAACCGCAGCGGCTTCGGTCAGGCCGAGGCCCTGCAGGCGCTTGGCGGTGCCCAGCTGGATTTCCTTGGCGGCGGCGTCCAGGGCTGCGGCGTCGATCTTGCCGGCCCAGTAGGCTTCGACGGCCTTCTTGAGTTCGCGGCGGCGGCCGATGCGCGGGTAGCCGAGGATGGAGGCGGACGGGAACGCAGTGTTCTGCTCAGTCATGTGAAATTCCTTGGAGGTTGCTGTCAAAAGCGGGGGTTGGTGGTGCTGACGGGGTTGGTGCGGGCGGCGGAGGTGTCCCTCAGCTCGCCATTTCCTGGTGCCGGCGTGCGATGGCATTGAGCCTGCTCGCCGGACGGGCGGGGCGGGGCAGCGCGAGCTTGTCCAGGACGTCCAGCGCACAGGCGTGTTCGTTGAAGGTGTACAGGTGGATTCCCGGCGCCCCTGCGTCGAGGGCGGCGTTCGCCAGGTCCACGGTGGCGCGGACGCCGATCAGGCGGCGTTCGGCGTCGGTGTCCGCAGCGGCAAGCCGCTCCATCAGTTCTGGAGCGGGTTCGACGCCGGTCAGCTCGCCCAGGCGCTTCAGCCGGCGAACGCTCGTCAGGGGCATCACGCCCGGGATGATCGGGATCGTGACACCGGCCCGGCGTGCCCTCGTGATGAGGTCGGCGAACTGCTCGGTGTGGAAGAACACCTGCGTGATGGCGAAGTCGGCACCGGAGCGCTGCTTGGCCAGCAGCACCTCGACGTCGTGCGCTTCCGTGGGTGATTCCGGGTGCCGGGTGGGGTAGGCGGCCACTCCCACCGCCACCTTGCCGGCGCACAGCAGCGCCGAGCGGCGCTGCTCCACCCGGCGGATCAGTTCGATCAGGTCCTGGGCGTACCGCAGGGAACCGCTGGCGGGGGTGCCGCCGTCCTTGGGCTGGTCACCGCGAAGCGCCAGGATCCCGCGGACGCCGACGTCGAGCAGCTCACCGATGATTTCGGACAGTTCCTGCGGCGTGTTGCCGACACAGGTCAGGTGGGCCAGGGGGCGCAGCGTCGTCTCCAGCAGGAGCCGGTTGATGAGTTCGACGGCGGTATCCCGGTTTGAGCCGCTGGCACCATAGGTCACGGAGACGTAGTCCGGGTCGGTGGATTCCAGCTCGCGGATGGTGGTCCAGAGCGATTCCGCGGCAGCCGCAGAACGCGGCGGGAACAGCTCGTAGGAGAGTGCCACCGGTGCGGCGTCGGAGAGATTCGGATGTGTGTCAATAAGGCTAGGTGGTGACATTTGCGTCCTTGGCTGTGAGCCATTGGCGGCAGCTGTATCCTGGTCCCCGGGACCGTGGAAACGATGAACCGTCAATGAATTTGAGTTTGGGGAACACGGAGTGAACTTCGGCAGGGCGCAGCCGCGACTGTTACGCCTGATGAGAAGTTGTCCGTGAGCAAATGTCAGGCCCACATGGGGGCACCCACACCCTCCTGGCGGAGGATCGCTGACACGTTACCTCGGTAACTTGTATACGACTCTAGGGCCCGCACGTCGGAGCGTTCAAGCTGGCCGCCGAATTAAGACGCACCTTTACGCTCTGTTTCGTTACCGTGCAGAACATTGTTCGCCGAAGGACCGGAATCGGCTGGTGCCCGCATAGCCTACCAAGGTTTGTCGGTGCCGGCGTCCGAGTTGCCCCCGCTGAGGTACTCGTCCCGTTGCATGCCGTCGTTTCGTTCCCGTTGCGCGGATTTCGCGGACTCCTTCAGCTTGTCCAGCTGGCTCTGCTGCGGCTCGGGATCGGGCTGGGGCCGGCTCTCGGCGTCGTCCCCGGGTTCCGCTTCCTGGCTGCCCAGCTTGTCCGCTTTGGCCTGCAGGCGCCCTTCGGCTTGGCTGAGGCGTTCGCCCTCGCCGTCGGTCCCGTTGGCCCTGTCAGTATCGCCTTGCGGGTCGAAGCATCCGGGCGGGGCGGCCTTGACCACGTCCAGTCCCTCGCGGTAGAGGCGGGCCGCTTCCGTCCCGGCAGCCGCAGACCCACCGCTCTTGTCCGCCAGCCGCTCGATGGCCAGGACCAGGTTGACCCGTACCTTGCACTCATCGGCCGGCGGGGAATCAGCGAGCGCGGTTTCGAAAAGTGCGCGGGCGCCTGCGTAGTCTCCGCCCAGCACCAGGGCGTCGGCGGCGGCGAAGGGCGCCTTGTGCCGTTCCACGAGGTTCGCGAAATCCAGGCCTGACGCCGCGGCGGCAACTGCTGCCTGGTCGCCTCGGCTGAATGAGCTGGCAGCCTGGCCGCCCAGATAGCCGACGCTCAGCAGCTTGGCGGCGAAGGCCACGGCAAGCAGCCCGGGTGCCGCGGACATCAGCAGCAGACGATACCGGCGTTGCTTCTGACCGTTCACGGCCCGTTCCGGGACAGGCTGGGCGTTCACTGGCGGACCTCCGTCTTTGCGGGCCTGAGCTGCCGCAGCTGGCGGAGCACCCGCAGGCTCTCCCACAAGGCCAGGAAGAATGCGCCAAGGGCCGGTACCCAGTAGAGTTCCACCCGGCCCTCGAGGGACTCCGACGTTTCCTTGAGCACCCCGGGCTTGGCCGTCTGCATCATCGGTGCGACGGCATCCCCTTCAGCCCGGTGGACGTACGGCACGCCGAGCTGCCCTGCAATCTGCCTCAGCGCATCCTCGTCGATCCGGGATACGGCGTCGCCGGCACTCCCGCTGCCGCGGTCCTGGATGTATCCGGCGTCGTCGGCAGATGAATAGCCGGCCTTCTCCTTCATCCTCCCGCCCGGCCCGCTGCCGTATCCCAGCACCGCTCCGCCGTTCACCAGGGAAGCGTCCACCCGCATTGGTTCGGGCGCCTTGCCGCTGGTCTGCTCGCCGTCGCCAAGGTAGTAAACGATCCGGGCACGCTCCGGGTGGCTGTCCCGGGCCGCTTTCAGCCGTTCGTTGAGTAGAGTCCGGGCCACGGTCACGCTGCTGCCCGTGGAGTACACAGTGACCTGCGGTTCCAGCACGCTGGTCAGTGTGTCGAGGGCGGAGGCGTCGGTGGTCAGCGGCATCCGGAGAACGGCCTGGGAGTCGAAGGTGATCATGGAGAACCTGGCTCCCGGCAGCTCCCCGGCGATCGCGATGATGTCCTTCCGGACGCCGTCGAGCCTGCGGCTTCCGTTTCCGTAATCCTCGGCGGCGATGCTGCTGGTGGTGTCCACGACAAAAAAGACATTGAGGTCGGCTGCGGCACCCCTGACGCTACCGCCGGGCAGACCCGGCCGAAGCGACGCCAGCAGCAGCAACGGCACGAGTGCTGCCGGAAGGAACCCGCCGCGGAAATCGACGCGGCCGGGCCGTCGTCGAACTGCCGCCCACGCCGGAAGGCCGGCGACGGCGAGCACTAACGGGACCATGATCCACCAGGGCCAAATGGGTTGGAATGTCATCGCCGCAGCCTCCAGGTTGCCCCGGCCAGCACCAGGCCGGACACCAGGGCGATGCCCAGTGGAATCTCGGCACGGTCCGACACGGCGGCCTGCGGGGCAGCACTAAAGGCCGTGGCTTCCGTTGACTGGACCCTGCGAATAATGTCCGCGGCGGCTTCCGGGCTGTCCAGCGGGTAGTACGCTCCGCCCGTCCCTTCAGCGACGGCGCGCAGCTTGGCACCGGGCTGCTCAGGGTCGGTTCCGTAGTCAAAGTCCCCGGGGTTGAGTGCATAGACCCGGACACCCTGCTTCCTGGCGAGTGAACCGGCTTCCTCAAGGGTGAATATGGGCTCCCCTGAAACGAAGTTGTCGGTGGCCAGGATGACGGAGCGCGACCGTTCCTCCGTTCGGCCGGTTCCTCCCGGCGTTAAGGCACCGGTCGCCGGGAAGCCCTGCACGCAGGATGCCAGTCCGTCGCCGATCAGGGAGGAGCCCGCGCCGTTCCAGGTGCCGTCCAGGAATCCGGCGCTTCCGGGCGTCCCGTCGAAGGCCTCCTTGGCGACTTTTAGCTGTTCCTGCACGTAGTCATAGTCGTCCGTCAAGGGAATGACCTGCACTGCGCTGCTGTCGAAGACAGTCAGGCCAAGCCGTTCGCCGTCGAATCCCTGTGCCAGCCGGGCGAACACTTCCGCCACTGCCGCGTCAGCGCTGCTCATCGAGCCGGAGGCGTCGAGGCACAGGATGATGTCGCGGTTGCGCTGCTCCGGGCTGACGGTGCTCCGCTCGGCAGGACGGGCCGCGGCAACGACTGCCGCTGCCATCGCCACTCCCCCGGCCACGGCAGCAACGGTGAGCCAGCGGCGGTGGCGCCGGACGGCGGCCTGGTATTCGGGCAGTTCGGTAAGGCGGTGGCTGTGGGCCACCGGCCGCGGCACGGATTCGTCGCCGCCGGGCCCTTTCCGGAGCGCCCAGTATGTGGCACCGGCAAGGAGAAGGGCCACCGGAATCATCCACCAGAAGATCAGTTCCACGTCCGGACCACCTCCCGGGCCGTTTCGGCCGCGGCCGCGACAGAGTCGCGGGGTTCAGTGCCCCCGCCTTCAGGACCGAATTCCACCGGATAGAGGCTGCTGATGGCCGATGCCGCCGCAGGAACGCCCTGCCGGCTGAGCTCCGCCAGGGTCATCCGCGGCGCGTCGATGCCCGCCACGTCGCGGACAAAGCCCCTGATCAGCAGGCTGAGCTCCTGGTGCGCGGCGCGTGCGGACAACCGGCCGGCGGCGGCATCGGCTGCCACGGCATCCATGCGGCGCAGATACTCCCGCTTCACGGCGGAAGGGTCCGACGGCTGCGCGGGGCGGGCCGCCGGCGCTGCCGCTGTCCCCTGCCGTGTGGACACGACGACGAACGCCAGCCACCCGGCGACGAGCAACAGGAGCCCCGCGCCGGCCCAGGGCAGCCAGGCGCTGTAGGCCAGCGGGGCGTAGAAACCGGAGCTATTTTCCACGGCGGTGCCGTTCCAATAGCGTGAACACCGCAGGCAGCACATCGTGGCTGCTGCCGGCATGGACATGCGCAATGCCTAACCTGCGCAGCACCGCCTGGCGTTTCATGTCCCGCTGCTCCTGCGCCGCGGCGTAGGCACGGATGACGGCGTCCGAAACCACCAGCCTGCCGGGAAGGAGGAGAGCGTCGGCAACGTCGAAACGGTCGGCGGGCGCGGCGTCGGCGGGTTCCCCTCCGCCGGCATGCCGCACAGAGGCGGGCCCGGCAAGCTCGGCGTCGCGGACGGTCAGCCAGAGGACCTCGTGCTGGGCGCGAAGCCGGCGCAGCAGCTGCTCCATCGCGGCATCCACCACCACTTCGTCGGCCACGACAAAGAGCAGCATGCGCTGCCTGTAATTGCGGGCCACGTAGGAAAGCTGTTCCCCCAGGCTGCTGGGCGGGGAGGAAAGTCCGGTGTGGCCGTTGACGTCACGGAGGAGTCTTTCCAGGTGCGCCTCGCCTGCCTTGGCGGGCAGCGACCGGGTCGAGCTGCCGTCACCGCAGACCAGGCCCACCACGTCGCCGTGGCGCTGGGCGAGGTAGCCCACCACACCCAGGGCCATCACGGCGATGTCCTTTTTCTCCTCGCCGCCGAACGACAAGGCTGCCATATTGCGGCCAGTGTCCGTGACCAGCAGCACGGCCTGCCGCCGCACGGCGACGTAGCGCTTAATGAGCGGGGATCCGTGCCGGGCGGACGCTTTCCAGTCGATGTCGCGGACTTCGTCCCCGGGAACATAAACCCGGAGGTCGTCGAAGTCCAGGCTGCGGCCTTTGAAGACGGAACCGTATTCGCCGTCGAGCATTCCGCGTGCCTTGCGGTGCGCGAAGATGGACATCTTCGACTTGACCCGCGTCAGTAGGCTGGGCATGCTACGGCGCTCAGGGGGTCTGGACGGAGGCCACGACGGCATCAATGACGGCTTCGACCGGCACCTGCTCCGCGACCGCCTCGAAGCCAAGGATGATCCGGTGCCGGAGGACGCGGTGGGCCAGCGCCTTCACGTCCTCGGGAATCACGTGGTCCCTGCCTTTGAGCAGGGCGACCGCGCGGGCCGCCTGGCTGAAGGCGATGCTGGCGCGGGGACTGGCACCGAATTCAATGAACCCCGCCAGCCGGGCGTCGATGTACTGCGCGGCGTTCCGGGTCACGAACACCAGCCCGACGATGTATCTGACGATCGCGGGGTCGATGTAGACGCGTTTGACCAGTTCCTGCACTTCCGAGACCGCGTCCAGCGACGCCGCGGCGGCCGGACGTTGCTCGTCCGTGAAGACGCCGGAATCGATCCGGCGGATGATCTCAGCCTCTTCGGCCGGTGTGGGGTAGTCCAGGACGTCTTTGAGCATGAACCGGTCCATCTGTGCCTCGGGCAGCAGGTAGGTGCCTTCCTGTTCGATGGGGTTCTGGGTGGCCAGCACCAGGAACGGGGTGGGCAGCCGGTGCATCACTCCCCCGATGGATGTCTGCCGCTCCTGCATCGCCTCGAGCATGGCGCTTTGGGTTTTTGCACTGGACCGGTTGATCTCGTCCAGGAGCACGATGTTGGCGTGGACGGGACCCAGCTGAGTCACGAACGTGCCTTTCGCGGCGTCGTAGATCTGCGTGCCCACGATGTCGCTGGGCAGCAGGTCGGGGGTGCACTGGATCCTGCGGAATTCGGCGCTGACGGCCTCCGCCACCGTCTGCGCGGCCGTGGTCTTCGCCAGGCCCGGGACGCTTTCGAGCAGGATGTGGCCGCCGGTCATGAGTCCCACCAGCAGCGATTCCCGGAGTCTTTCCTGCCCCACGACCTTCGCGTCGAAGCTGCGCGAAATGCTGGCCATGATCTGCTGTGCCCGGGCCAGTTCCGCCGCTTCGATCCTGACGGCGGCCGTAGTCTGAAGCACTGGAATTCCCCCTGGTTTACTGTTCATGACCGGCCGCTGCTGCTGCCGCAAATCGCCGGCGGCCGTATGACGCCCGCCACGGGCCATACTATCCAAGCCGCCGGCTCCGGATTCCACAATGGGGAGCCCTCCCCATGCGGGCCGTGCGGGACTATCCTGAGGGGATGATTCAGCTTCCAGCCAGTTACGAGGAGTATCTCGCCGGCAAGAGCGAGAGTTTCATCAACACCGTCCGGCCGATCCTCATGCAGTCGGCGGCCGACAAGTTGCACGGGGTGCGGGTCGTGTTCCATCCCCATGACCATCAGGCGCACCTGGACGACAGCATCCCGTTTGGAACGGTTTTCGAAGACATCGACTGACGGGCTCCTTCCTTGAAGGGCTTCAGCCCTTCATCGCGCCTGACAGCGCAAACGATCCGCCGGCCCCGCGTGCCACCAGTACGTAGAGGACCAGGACCGGAATCGAATAGAGGATGGAGAATGCGGCCAGCTGGCCGTAGGCGATGGCTCCATGCTGGCCGAAGAAGCTGAAGATCGAAACGGACGCTGGCTGCTTCGACGGGGACAGCAGGAGTATGAAGGGCACGAAGAAGTTGCCCCAGGTCTGGATGAAAACGAAGATGAACACCACGCCGAGGCCCTGGCGCATGAGCGGCAGCACCACGGTGCGCAGGGCCGTCAGCCCGGAGGCGCCGTCCATCCATGCAGCTTCCTCCAGCGAGAGGGGCACCGTGTCCATGAAGTTCTTGGTCATCCAGATGGCCATTGGCAGCGCCGTGGCCGCCATGAAGAGAACGGTCGAAGGCATGGAGTCCAGCAGCCTCAGTTGGACGAACAGGCCGTAGACCGGAACCATGATCGCGGTGATGGGCAGGCAGGTTCCGCACAGGATTGAGTACAGGAACGGCCTGTTGAACCTGGACTGGAACCGCGAGAGCGGGTAGGCCGCCAGCACGGCGGCCAACAGGGTCACTGTTGCGGTTCCGGCGGAAAGCAGCAGGCTGTTCCAGAGCGGCCGGAGCAGCAACTCCGGCGTAAGGACAGCTGCGAAGTTGGTGAGCGAAGCGTTGCCGGGCAGCCGGGTCTGGTAGCCGGCGTTCGTATCCAGCGAGGCAAGGACGAGCCACAGCAGCGGCAGCAGGAAGCAGGCGCCGATCAGCATCAGCGCCGCGTCTGCCGGGGTGCTGCGCGGGCGGCGCTTCGACGAGGCCAGTCTCCCGCTTGCTGCCTGCCGCGCGGTCCGTTCCGTCGTCGTCATCGCTTGTCCCCCTTGAGCAGCCGGACGTAGGCAATCCCGAACACCAGGCCCAGGACGATGAGCACGGACGCTATGGCGGTGCCGTACCCGATGTCTCCGAACTTGAACGCCTCCTGGTAGGCAAGGACCGGCAAGGTGGTGCTGGTATTGGACGGTCCGCCGGCTGTCATCACCCAGATCAGCGTGAAGACGGCCAGGGTCTGCAGGGTCACGAGCATGAGGTTGGTGGCAATGCTGGACCGGATCAACGGCAGGGTGACGAACACCAGGCGCTGCCACCCCGAGGCGCCGTCCATCAGGGCGGCCTCGGAGATGTCCTGCGGCACGTCGGCGAGGGCGGCGCGGTACACCAGCATGGAGAAGGCGGTGCCGCGCCAGATGTTGGCGAGCACCACGGCCACCATGGGGAAGGCATAGAGCCAGTCGGCACCGCTCCAGCCTGCACCCGCGAGCAGCTGGTTCAGCGTTCCGTCCTTGCTGAAATAGGCGTAGGCGGCGAACGCGGCAACAATCTCGGGAAGGACCCAGGCCGCCACCACGGCCGTTCCCACGACGGCGGACACGGGCTTCCGGGCACGCGTCATCAACCCGGCGATCAGCAGTCCCAGCAGGTTCTGGCCCACGATCGCGGAGGCCACCACGAAGACAACCGTGAGGAAAACCGATGCCGGGAATGCGGAGTCGGTCAGCAGCCGCTCGTAATTATCGAGGCCGGTCCAGGCCGGATTCCGGGCGTTCCGGCCGGTGAGGGCCGCGTTCGTGAAGGACGCGTGGAAGGACCACAGGACAGGCGCGGCCAGGAAAAGGAGGAGCAGCAGGACGGAGGGCACAACCGGCAGCAGCCGGAGCTGCTGCCGGAAGGGCTTGGACGCACCCACGCGTTATTTCTGCAGGACCTTGGCGTCACCCACCTGGTCCCTGATGGTCTTGTCGTACTGCTCGGCTGCCGCCTCCGGCGAGAGGGCGCCGGTGATCACGGCTTCGGTGGCAACCTGGACGGCGGAGGAGATCCGCGGATAGTCCGCCGTGGCGGGCCGGTAGTGGGTGACGGAAACGAGCTCCGACACGTCCTTTACGAATGGATTGGCCGCCAGATAGTCCGGTTCGGCGGCGACGTCGGACCGGAC
Source organism: Arthrobacter sp. ISL-72 (assembly GCF_018613755.1). Taxonomy (GTDB): domain Bacteria; phylum Actinomycetota; class Actinomycetes; order Actinomycetales; family Micrococcaceae; genus Arthrobacter. The sequence continues at coordinate 104,290 of NZ_JAGGPP010000006.1, read as the reverse complement.
CGCGATCTGGGAACTGGCAATGGTGAACGCCAGAGAGTTCTTCTTATTCAGCGCCGTGGTCATGAACTGGAACGCCTGGTCAGGATGCGCGGAATCGGCACCGACAGCCAGGGTCCAGCCGCCCGACATGCTGACGCCGCCCGGTTCCTGCCCCCGCTGGGTGGGGAATTTGGCCACACCCATGTCTTCCGCGTAGCCTTCCCACTCGTAACTTCCGTCCTTCTGCCAGAACGACGGCGAGTAGGAACCTTCCACGACTGCGCCCATTTTGCCCTGCGGCAGCCATTCGCCGAAGACTTTCTTCCAAACATTCGCGTCGAGCGCCTCGGCGGGCGTGACCGCCAGCTTTTCGTCGTAGAGAGTTTTCAGGAACGCCAGCGAATCGGTGAATCCCTGGGAACCCACCACCCATTTTTTCTCCTGCTGGTCATACAGCTGACTGTCCGTGCCGTACAAAAGCTCGTAGAAGCTTTGCATCACGGTGCCCTCGCCGGAGGCCTTGCCGGCGTACATGTTGAAGGGGACCACTGACGGATCCGCCGCTTTCATTTTGCGGGCAGCGTCAAGGATTTCGTCCCAGTTCCGGGGTTGCCACGGCAGCGAAATTCCTGCCTTCTGCAGGACTTTCTTGTTGTACCAGATGCCGCGGGTGTCGGTGCCCAGCGGGACGGCGTAAATGCCGCCGTCGTCTCCGGTGCCGGCCGCTTTGGCGGCTTCATTGTAGGTCTTCCAGTCGTCCCATTTCTCAAGGTAGCTGTCCAGCTTCAGGAGGTACCCGGCGTCGACGTCCGACCGCACTTTGAAGGTGTCCTCGTAAAAGACGTCGGGAGCGGTTTCCGTCGACCTCAGGGCCAGCGCAAGCTTGGTGCCATAGTCGTCGTCGTTCGCCTCGATCGGCTGCAGCTCAACAGTGGTGCCCTGGTTGGCAGCTTCGAATTCCTTCTTGGCGTCCTTGAACAGGGTGTCCAGGGCCGTGAAGGAGTCAGTCTTTTGATAGACGATCTTCAGGACCCGGTTCTCGGCGGCCGGCTGCTCCGGGGAGCAGGCCGATGTTGCCAGCAGGACTGCCGCGGACAACAGTGCCATGAGTATTTTGGCAGGGCGGTGCATGACGCTCCAATCTCCGAGCGGCTGCAGCCCCCAATATCCTCCAGCTGGCCCCAGCCTGTATGAAATTTCAGGTTAATATCCCGCACAAAGCAGCGGGAGCGGATCCTCAGCCTTCAAGCAGCAGCCGTTGGGCCCGTGGCGCCAGAGTGTGCTCGAGCACCAGGCAGGCGGCCCCGACGGCTCCGACGTCCTCGCCAACCCCCGTGCCCACAACTTCTATGCCGTGGATCTCGCGGGCCGCGCTGTTCTCCGTCAATAAGTCCGGAACCCGGTCAAGGTACCTCTCTGCGAGAAGACTCCAGAACGGTCCGCCGAACACCACCCTCTCGACGTCGAGCGTGTTGGTGACAACAGCCACCGCGCGGGCAACGAGGACGGCGGAGTGATCAATGATCCCGGCCGCCGTGGTGTTCCCGGCGTCTGCTGCGTCGCAGAGTTTCGCGAAGCTCTCCTGGATGTCCAGCGCACCCGAGGGGTGCCGCACAACCTCCAGCACGCCGGCGGACTCGGCCTGCGCCACCAGGACCTGCGGGATGCTGCTTGATTTCACGCATCCACGCAGCCCGCAGTCACAGGACGGTCCGTCGGGATCAACAATGATGTGCCCGATCTCGCCGGCATTGCCCGAGGTGCCGCGGACTACTTCGTCGTTCAGGACGATGCCGCACCCGATGCCGGTGCCCATGTACATAAAGATGAAACTGCCGGAACCGCTGGGGCCGCCCGCCCAGGTTTCGGCGACGGCGGCGCTGGTGACGTCCTTGTCCACCAGGGTGGACAGTCCGGTGGCCTCGGCAAGGGCGTCGCGCAGGGGCACATGGTCCCAGCCGAGCAGCAGCGGCGGGTCCACCACGGTGCCCTCGTCAAGGTTGATCGGGCCGGGGGCTGCCACGCCCAGTCCGGCGATCTTCTCCGGATCAACCCCGGAGGCGGAGACCAGGTCCTTGATTTCGGTGGCGATGATGGCGATGATCCCGTCGGGGTCGCTGGCTCCGGGGGTATTGATCCTTGAGTGCCTGACCACGGACCCCACCAGATCCAGCACCACGAAGGTGGTGACGGCCGGGTCAAGGTGGACTCCAACGGCGTACATTCCGGCAGGGTTCAGCCGGAGAATGGTGCGCGGCTTGCCCGGCCCGCTGCCTTCCTTGCCGGCTTCCACGATGAGGTTTTGGTCGAGCAGGCGCCGCGAGATGTTGGAGATCGTCTGCGGGGACAGGCCCACGATCTGGGCGAGTTCCACCCGGCTGAGGCCCCCCGAAGAGCGCCTGATGGCGTCCAGAATCACCGTGAGATTGAAGTCCCCCATGCGGGGCAAATTGGTTCCGCGCCTCGGTGTCGGCGTGCGGATCTCAGTCACGGATTCCCCTAAAATTCTTCGGTTATGCACTACTGATGCTTGAATCGTACGTTACGCGCGCGTAAGGCGGTACGCTCACACGCGGACTTCGGGGCGGGGCGCTTTTCCTGCTGTGCCGGATGCCGGCCGGTCTTTTTGCCACGAGCCACCTGGTTGGGAGGTGCTACGGGTGCGGGGTACGCCCCGTGCTGACCGCAACCGTAAACTTGGCGTTTTTGCCCGCGACCCGGGTGGGACCTACAAAGCGTTCCAAGGCCGGCAGATATTGCAGGTGGCTGTTGTACACGGTCCAGAGTTCGCCACCCGGTGCCAGCACCCTTCCCGCGGCACGGATCAGTTTCAGCCCCGCCCCGGCATGGACGCTGGCTCCCAGGTGGAACGGCGGATTCAACAGGATAAGGTCCGCGCTTCCGTCCGGCACGGAGTCCATGGCATCGTCCTGAAGCACGGTGACCTGCCCCGCCAGGCCGTTGGCCTCCGCGGTGGCCCGGGCAGAATCGACGGCGGCAGCTGATTGGTCGGTCGCCGTGACTGCCGATCCCGGATGGCTTCTGGCATACATCGCGGCCAGGATTCCGGTCCCGCACCCCAGGTCAACGACGTTCTCCGCCGAGGGCATGTCGGGCAGGAACCGCAGCAGGAACCGGGTCCCGATGTCCAGCTTGGTGCCGGCGAACACTGCCCCCCGTGCGCAGACGGTGAGGTCCAGCTCGCTGATCCGGTCGACGACCGGAAACGGCGGCTCTCCCGTAACCGGGGGGGCGTTCCGGGCGACCAGGACCCTCGATTTCTGCCGGGCCAGTTGGGGCTGGACGTCACTGAACCGGCGTTGAAGAACGGTGTTCATGCCAAGGCTCATGTGCTTGATCCTGCCGCCGGCGAACAGGACAGTGTGCGGCGCAGCATAGCGGGCCACAGCGTCGGCCATTTCCGCCAGTTCGGCAAGGGTCTTCGGCAGCTGCATCAGCACCGCGTCGGCGCCGCTTAGCAGGGCCGGCCCGAGCGGCAACTGCTCAAAGCCGTCCGCGATGCCCAGGGCGGCGGCGTTGTTGCGCAGCGCCCGCTCCCCCGTGATGAGGTCCTGGTGGACACGAACGTCCCTGACGCCGTACGCGGCCAGTGCGCCCAGCGTCAGGGCCCCGTAGCGGTCACCGATTACCGCGATGCGGCTGCCGGGTGTCAGCAGTTCCGCGGCTGTTTCGAGCAGGAGCTTGTCCGTTGCATCCCAGGCCTGCAGGTTGGCGGCCTCAACATCGGGAAACCGGCGCAAGCCGGAGAGGACTGATTCCACGCTGTTGTCCGCCACCTGCAAGCTGCCGCCTTTTCTCTGTCTGCCGTTCTTACGCTCCCGGCACCCCTCAACCTGGTGGGAAGCTACCCAGTAAACCTACCGTGAAACGGGATGCCCGGATCCGCTCGCCCCGGGGTGCCGGAGTCAAGGCTGCGGTCGGGGCCGGGGTCAGGGCTGCAGTGTTCGAGCATCTTCAGGATGCCTGCCACGGCCGACCGCCCGGCCCGGTTGGCGCCTATGGTGGACGACGATGGCCCGTAGCCAATCAGGTGGACCCGCTTCTCTGCCGCCACCTGGGTGCCGTCCATGGCGATTCCGCCTCCCGGTCCGCGCAGGTGCAACGGCGCGAGGTGTTCCAGCTCGGCCCGGAAACCGGTGGCCCAGAGGATCACCCCGGCTGCCAGGAAGCTCCCGTCGGCCAGCCGGACGCGGGTGGGCTCAATCCCGGTGAACATCGGGTGGCGGTCCAGGACGCCGCGCTCGGCTGCCGCGCGCAGCGAAGGCGTCGAGATGAGCCCGGTCACTGAAACGACACTCTGTGGTGGCAATCCCAGCCGGACGCGCTCATCAACGAGCGCGACGGCGTCGTGCCCCGCCTTCTGGTCAAAAGCGGCATCACGCCACACCGGTTCCCGGCGGGTGAACCACCTTGTGGACGTCACCTGGGAAATTTCGTCAAGGAGGCCGACGGCGGAAATGCCGCCGCCTACCACGATGACGTGCTGCCCGCGGAACTCCTCGGCTGCCACGTAGTCGGCCACATGCAGCTGCCTTCCCCGGAAGGACGACTGGCCCGGGTAGATGGGCCAGAACGGCCTGGTCCAGGTGCCTGTGGCGTTGATGACCGCCCGTGCCGACCATTTTCCGGCGGAGGTCCCGATCCTCAGCCGCCCGGATGGGTCGTTGTCCTCGCGGGAGACCGAATGAACCTTAACAGGCCGCACGACGTTCAGCCCGAGCCCCTCTTCGTAGTCACCGAAATAGCGGGAGAGAAAGCCTGAGCTTGGCTCGGCGGGGTCGATGTCCGGTTTGGGGATCCCCGGCAGGTCGCTGATGCCGTTGACGGTCGCCATCCGGAGGCTCTGCCAGCGGTGCCTCCAGGCTCCCTCTGGTCCGGCTTCGGCGTCCAGGACGACATACGAGCCAGGGAACTCGGCGGCCATCTCTCCGCCCGAGGTTTGGCCTGCAGGCAGGAAGCCTCGCCGCTGCAGATGGTAGGCAGCGGACAAGCCGGCCTGGCCCGCACCAATGACCACCACATCCGCGGTCTGGAGCCCCGCTTCCACCGGCTCCGCCGCGTCGGGGCCTGCCGCCTCGTAACCGGCGATTTTCCTAGGCTTTCTTGACCACAGTGGATTTGAGCTGCATCGGACCAAGCGCACCCATTTCATAGGTGTATTCGCTCGAGCATTCAGGGCAAGGGGGCAGGGCGTCATTCACGCTCCCATCGTAGTCGAGCGGTTAAACAGCAGAAGCCGCCCGGTCGGGCGGCTTCTGCTGGTGAATTTGGTGGAGCTGAGGGGACTCGAACCCCTGACCCCCTGCATGCCATGCAGGTGCGCTACCAGCTGCGCCACAGCCCCAAATTCTTGTTCCTTTCGGAGCGATCTCCGTAAGCAACTTGATTATCTTAAACCACAATCGTGTAAGACGCCAATCGACGACGGCGCGTGCCGTGCAGTTCACCGAGGCCGTCGCCGAGGCGGGTGAGAGGCGGAAAACAAAAAAAGTCCGCCGGAATCTTTCGATTCCGGCGGACTATCCGGTGGAGCTGAGGGGACTCGAACCCCTGACCCCCTGCATGCCATGCAGGTGCGCTACCAGCTGCGCCACAGCCCCGAATTTGTATTGCTCCGGCACCTTCAGCTTTGGCTGTCGGGCCCGATTCTTTGTTCGGATCTCTCCGAAGCAACTCAAATATCTTAGAACAGCCATTCCGAAAATTCCAAATCGGGCATATTCGGGTGGCGGCGGGCCGGGCTACTCGCTCTCTGAGGAAACCGCTGCCTTGGCCGAGTCGTTCTCGCCGAGCTGGAGGTCCACTACGGGGCAGTCCTTCCACAGACGCTCAAGGGCATAGAACACGCGGTCTTCCTCATGCTGGACGTGGATGACGACGTCGGAGTAGTCCAACAGGACCCAGCGTCCGCCAGAGCGGCCTTCCCGGCGGACAGGACGGAGGTCCTTCTTGCCCAGTTCTTCTTCGATGCCGTCAACGATGGCGTTGACCTGGCGTTCGCTGGGTGCGGAGGCAATCAGGAAAACGTCGGCAAGGGCCAGCCGCTCGCTGACGTCCAGGCCAACAATGTCCTGGGCGATCTTGTCCGCTGCGGCGCGCGCTGCTGCGCGTGCTGTGGCGATGGATGATTCGGTTGCAGTCACGGGACTCCTTGTAGTGGTGTGAAGCTATGTAGGGGCGGCGCCGTCGGTAACAGCACCGCAGTTGCGGGATGGCAGCACCTTACGCTGCCCTACCAGAGGTGATCAGCCCGCGAGGCCGCTGATGATCATGGTGACGCCGGCAATCAAGGCCACGATCCCCAACGCGAGCACGCATAACTGCAGCATCCTGATCCGGTTTGCCCTGCCAAGGCCGGCGGTGGCCGCGTCCAGCGGTTCCAGGCCATAGGCTGAATTGGCGGGCACACGGGGCCGGTCCACGAAGTTTTCGCCGCTTTCAGCTGCCCAGGGCTCGCCGGACGTAGGCGCCGCAACCGGTGCCGCCGAAGGATCGGCCGCGGCCTGGGCGGCCGCCTCCGCGCGGGCAAGGACGCCCGCCCGGCCTGCCACCGACGCGGCGTTCCGCCTCGTCTGGCCGGATTTGCGCGGGCCCTTGGTGCTCGGTGGCTGCAACCGCTGGCCGGGGTTAGTGACCACGGGCACGTAGGTGGTTGCAGGTTTTTTCATCACCGGCCGGTCAATGCCCGGAACCTTTTCGAACTCCAGCGGCGTGACCATGGCCAGGTTGCTGACAGCGGACGGTTCCGTCTTGGGGTGCGCTGGCTGGCTGGCCTGCTCGGCGAGCTTCTGCTTGGCCACGGCCCGCTTGTTTAATATTGCAGCGCGCTCTGCCAGGGCGATCTGCTCGGCAAGGATTTCCGGATCCACCGCCTCGGGATCGTTGGCCGCGATGTGCTCCATCTTGGCGATCTGGTTCCTGGCCTGTTCGGCGATCAGGGAACGCGCTGCGAGTGCCTGCTCAACGGTCATTCCGTCGGGGATCTTGTTATCCGTCGTCGCCTGCGGCGTCTTCGATTCCGGGCTGACCGGCTGGGGAGTTGCGGGCTGCGGCGAAGGCTGTCCCGGCCGGGCCTGCGGCACAGTCCGCTGTGCGGACGTGCGGGCGGGCGGGACGATCAGGTTGGCAGCGGTGGCCGGCGCGGCCTCTGCCTGGAGCTGTTGCAGGCGAAGCTGGCGCCGCGTGGGCGGCCCGCCGCCGGAAAGCCGTTCTTCCTTCTGTGCGAGTTCCTTGATGGTCCGCAGCGCGGCGCGGTCCCTCGCCCGGCTCTGTGACGACCGTTCGGATCCCGAAGCTGGCCGCACCGAATCGACCGGGCCCGGAGCAACACGACGTATCCGGCCGGTCCCGCTTTCCGGGCGTGCGTCGTCAGCCCCCGTGGCCGGCCCACCGGACGGTGCACCGGGGCCGGGCTTTTTCAAGGCCTCGTCACGGGAAACTTCCGGAGCTCCGTTGCCGGGCACTTTTGAGGCAGGAGGAACCCGGGGCGGGACTGAAGGCCCCGTTTCCTGGTGTGATTCCGCGCGCTCAACTCTGGCCTGGCGCAATTCGCGGCGGCTACGGAGGGGAGGCTGTTCCTGGCTCATCTAACAACTCACTCGGTACTGGCTGGTTCGGGTAACTCGATAAGTGCAGCGCTGCTGTCCGGTTCGGAGTGCCCGGCGTACAGGCCGTATTTCGCAATGTACTGGACCACCCCGTCAGGCACCAGGTACCAGACAGGGTTCCCGGCCGCGACGCGTGTCCGGCAATCAGTGGACGAGATCGCCATGGCCGGCACTTCCAGGAGGCTGACGTCTTTCCGGCCCATCCCGTCGAGGACGTGCCCCGGCCGGGTGACCCCGACGAAATGCGCCAACGACCACAGTTCATCGATGTTCTTCCACGACAGGATTTGCGCCATGGCGTCCGCGCCGGTGATGAAGAACAAGTCCGCATCCGGCCGCTGGGTCCGGAGGTCACGGAGGGTGTCGATGGTGTAGGTGGGGCCGGGGCGGTCAACGTCAACCCTGCTGACGGTGAACCGGGGGTTCGACGCCGTGGCAATGACCGTCATGAGATACCGGTGCTCCGGTTCACTGACTCTCTTATGGGTTTTCTGCCACGGCTGGCCAGTCGGCACAAATACGACTTCGTCCAAGCCGAACTTCGCAGCAACCTCGCTGGCAGCGACAAGGTGGCCGTGATGGATGGGATCGAACGTCCCACCCATCACACCCAGACGCAGGCGGCGCTTGGCGCCGCGCCGCTTCAGGACGGCAGTGATGTTAGTGGCCTTGGCCGTGGTCGTGCTTGTTGGGGTGCTGGCGGTGCGGATCCGAATGCTCATCGACTGCCTCGTGCCGGTTGCCCAGGTTGGTGTAGGACAGCGTCACAAACATCAGGACGACCATGATGGCAAAGATCGACACACCGAAGACCCACGGTTCGGCCCACAGCGGAGCCAGTTCTTCATGTTCGGCGACGGACGCGCCGACCTGCTGCAGCAGCATTTTCTTCCCCTAATGAGTTCACACAATGACGACGGCGGTCATTCCCGCCGTTCCGGACTTCTGTTCCATGTTACAGCGTTGCTAGCTGCGGATCTGGCCCTCGCCCTGGACGATCCACTTGGTGGTAGTGAGTTCGGTCAGCCCCATGGGACCGCGGGCGTGGAGCTTCTGGGTGGAAATGCCCACCTCGGCGCCCAGGCCCAGTTCCCCGCCGTCCGTGAACCTCGTGGAGGCGTTGACAATTACGGCCGCTGAGTCGATTTCAGCAATGAAGCGTTCGGCATTCGCGAGGTCGTTGGTGATGATGGCCTCGGTGTGGCCGGTCGACCAGCTGCGGATGTGCTTCACTGCCTCGTCAAGGTTGTCCACCATCGCAACTGCGAGATCCAGGTCCATGTACTCGGTGGCCCAGTCCTCATCGGTGGCGGGAACTGATTCCACCGACGCCGGCAGGGCGGCGCGGACCCTCTCGTCGGCGTGCAGCGTTACCCCGGCCTTCCGGAGGGCCGCAGCGACGGCGGGCAGGACGGTGGACCTGGAGTGCACCAGGAGGGTCTCCACGGTGTTGCAGACGCTGGGCCGCTGGGTCTTGGCGTTGAGGAGGATTTCCACTGCCATGTCTTCATTGGCGGATTCGTCGAGGAAGATGTGGACGTTGCCCTCACCGGTCTCGATGACGGGTACGGAGGAGTTGGTGACCACCGTCTGAATAAGATCCCTGCCGCCGCGGGGAATCAGGACATCCACCCGGCCGCGCGCCCGCATCAGGACGTTGGCTCCTTCACGGCCGAACTGGTCCACGGTCTGGACGGCGTCCGCGGGCAGGCCCACCGACTCGAGCGCTTCGCGCAGGACCCTGATGAGGGCTTCGTTGGTGGCTGCCGCGGCGGTGCCGCCGCGCAGGATCACCGCATTGCCGCTTTTGAGCGCCAGGCCGGCGATGTCCACTGTCACGTTGGGACGTGCTTCATAGATAGCGGCAACGACACCCATGGGAACGTTGACCTGGCGCAGGCGCAGGCCGTTGGGCAGTGTCTGGCCGCGGACCACGTTTCCCACGGGGTCAGGCAGGCCGGCGAGGTTTTCCAGGGCGGCCGCCAGGGCATCGATGCGCGCCTCGTTCAGCGTCAGCCGGTCAAGCAATGCGACGGAGGTTCCGTTGGCGCGGCCGGACTCCACATCCTTGGCATTGGCGGCGAGGATCTGCGACTTGCTGTCGATCAAGGCTCCGCCGATGGCACGGAGGGCCTTGTCCTTCCGCGCCCGGTTTGCGCGCGCCATGCTACGGGCAGCATGGCGGGACCGGTCGGCGATGGCATACACGGCAACCTCGACCTCAGCCGGGGACAGCTGGGCCTTTTCCGGCGCGGAAGTTACTTCCGCGGAGTCGTTGGATTTCTCAGCGGCTTGGTGAATCAGTGCCTCAGTCATCATTCAAGTCTAGGCGAATCTGCCGTCTAGACCAGAACGAGGTCATCAACGTGAACAACCTCACGGTCGAAGCCGCGGCCCAGGGACTCACCCAGTTCCACGGTGGAACGGCCCAGCATCTGCGGGAGTTCATCCGCCGAGTAGTTGACCAGGCCGCGGGCGATCACAGTGCCGTCCGGGGCAACCATTTCGACGGCGTCCCCGGATTCGAAGTGACCTTCGACTGACGTAATACCTGCCGGCAGCAGGGAGGCGCCGTTGTCGCGGACAGCCTTGACTGCCCCATTGTCCAGAAGCAGGCGGCCCTGCACGTGGGCAAGGTGGGCAAGCCACATCATCCGCACGGATTTGCGGCCGCTGTTGACCGAGAACCACGTTCCCACATCCTCACCGGCGAGGGCCGCAGCGGCGTTTCCCGTGGACGTAACCAAAGCGGGAATACCAGAATCGGCGGCCATGATGGCTGCTTCGACCTTCGTCTGCATGCCGCCGGTTCCCACTCCGGCCTTGCCGGGACTGCCGATGGACACGCCCTCAAGGTCCTGCGGGCCGTCAACCTGCCGAATCCGCTTGGCCCCCTTCGAGGGCGGGCCGTCATAAAGCGAGTCGACGTCGGAAAGCAGCACAAGCGCATCCGCGCGAACCAGGTGGGCAACAAGAGCCGAGAGCCGGTCGTTATCGCCGAAGCGGATCTTGTGGGTCGCAACGGTGTCATTCTCATTGACCACGGGAACAACGCCGAGGTTCAGCAAACGGTTCAGTGCCCGGAAGGCGTTCTGGTGATGGCTGCGCCGCATGAGGTCGTCGGCAGTCAGCAGCACCTGGCTCACCGTCACGCCGTGCGCTGCGAAGGCATGGGTGTAGCGGGCCATAAGGAGCCCCTGGCCCACGCTTGCGGCCGCCTGCTGAGTCGCGAGGTCCCGCGGACGCTTCACAAGACCCAGTGGTGCCAGGCCTGCGGAGATGGCACCGGAGGAAACAAGGATGATCTCCGTGCCTGCGTTGCACTTAGCGGCCAGCGCATTGGACAGCTCGATCAGCGCTTCTTCCGAGATTCCGCCCTTGATGCTGGTGAGCGATGACGAGCCGACCTTGACCACGATGCGCCGCGCCCTGGCGAGCATGCTGCGGTCGTCGGTCCTGGGTTCTTCGATGACAATTGCGGAATTATCGGTCACGTGTGGGGATTCACTCCTCATTTTCGGTGGTCAGTCCACTCTCCTGCAGCGGCCGTGCGGCACGTCGCCCGCTGACTGATTCGGTCCAGATACCGGCTTTGCGTTCGGCCTCGAGCTCTGCCCGGGCCGCGGCCTTGGCGTCGCGGCGTTCCTGCTGGTCTTCGCGCTTCTGACCGCGGGTGGGGCGATCGCCGATGTCGGCAAAGCGCACGTCGGTGCCGCGCGGCGACGCAAGCAGTTCCGCGCCGGCCATCATCGTGGGTTCCCAGTCGAAGACGACGCCGTCGTCTTCACCGATCACCACGGTGTCGCCGGGCTTGGCACCCTGCTTGAACAGCTCGTTCTCGACGCCGAGCTTGGCCAGCCGGTCTGCGAGGTAGCCAATGGCTTCCTCGTTGGTGAAGTCGGTCTGCTTGACCCAGCGAACGGGCTTGTCGCCCAGTACGCGGAACAGCGGCTCGAGATTCTTCTCCTCGCGGCGGATCTTGAAGCCGGCCTCGTTCACTGCGCGCGGGCGCAGCACGGGAGCGTGTACCTTGGGCGGCGTGGCAGCCACAGCGTCGCGGGCAGCCTTGACGATCTCTGCCATTGCGAAGCCCAGCTGGCGTAGCCCTTCATGGCTCGTCGCGGAGATCTCGAACACACGGTAGCCGCGGGATTCGAGCTCGGGCCGGACAAATTCAGCCATGTCCTTGCCGTCAGGCAGGTCGACCTTGTTGAGTGCCACCAGCCGGGGCCGGTGGTTCAGCGGGACAACCTCGCCGTCGGTGCCGGCGTAACTCATGTCAACCGCGTACTTTTCGAGTTCGGCTTCGATAATCGCGAGGTCGGAGAGCGGATCTCGGTCAGCTTCCAGCGTACCGCAGTCCAAAACGTGGACCAAAGCTGCGCACCGTTCCACGTGGCGGAGGAAGTGGTGGCCCAGGCCCTTGCCTTCGCTTGCTCCTTCGATGAGTCCAGGGACGTCGGCGATGGTGAAGCGGACGTCACCGGCCTGCACCACACCCAGGTTGGGGATCAGCGTGGTGAACGGGTAGTCCGCGATTTTGGGGCGGGCGGCGGACATCGCGGCAATGAGGCTGGATTTGCCAGCGGACGGGAAACCCACGAGGGCGATGTCCGCAATGGACTTCAGCTCCAGGACGATGTCACTGGACTCGCCTTCGATGCCGAGGAGGGCGAAGCCCGGAGCCCGGCGCTTCTGTGACGACAGCGCGGCATTACCCAGTCCGCCGATGCCGCCTGCGGCCGCGACGAACTCGGTGCCTTCGCCGACGAGGTCAGCCAGGACCCGGCCGTCCTTGGTCTTCACCACGGTGCCTTCCGGAACCGGCAGGACCAGGGTTTCGCCGTTCTTTCCGCCGCGCCAGTCGCCCATGCCCGGCCCGCCGTTGGTTGCGTGGCGGTGGGGCGCGTGGTGGTAGTCCAGCAGCGTGGTGGTCTGGGAGTCAACGCGTAGGATGACGTCTCCGCCGTCACCGCCGTTGCCACCGTCGGGACCGCCCAGGGGCTTGAACTTCTCGCGGTGGACGGAAACACAGCCGTGGCCGCCGGTACCGCCGGATACGTGCAGTACTACCCGGTCTACAAAGCTCGCCACGGTGAATCTCCTCTGTGCTTAACCTGACCGTCTTGGACGCCCAAATTGATTGTAATGCGGTTAAAAGACCAGTGGAGCGGGCCATCATGGCCCGCTCCACCGGTTCAGATCTTGTTGTTACTCTGCAGCTGCAGCAGCAACGATGTTCACGACTCGACGTCCGCGGCGGGTGCCGAACTCGACAGCGCCGGGGGTCAGGGCGAACAGGGTGTCGTCGCCGCCGCGGCCAACGCCGGCGCCCGGGTGGAAGTGGGTACCACGCTGGCGGACGATGATCTCGCCTGCGGAAACTACCTGGCCGCCGAAGCGCTTGACGCCGAGGTACTGGGCGTTGGAGTCACGACCGTTGCGAGTGGAGCTCGCGCCTTTTTTATGTGCCATTTGAAATGCCTGCCTTAAAAATTCTGGGGAATCTGCTGAAAACCTGAAAGTAACGGAAGGTTACTTGATACCGGTGATCTTGACCTTGGTCAGTTCCTGACGGTGACCCTGGCGCTTCTTGTACCCGGTCTTGTTCTTGAACTTCTGGATGACGATCTTCGGACCACGCAGGTCCTGAAGGATCTCAGCCGTAACCGTTACCTTGGCCAGGTCCGCAGCGGCAGACGTGACCTTGTCACCGTCTACCAGGAGCAGTGCGGGCAACTCAATGGTGCTGCCGGCTCCACCGGGGACGCGGTTCAGGGTAACGAAGTCTCCAACGGAAACCTTCTCTTGGCGGCCGCCTGCGCGGACAATCGCGTACACCACTGGGGAACTCACTTCTCTCGACGTTTATTACTAGATTTGCGTGCGGAACCTGGGTCCAATTGTTTGGCCTGGTTCACGCTGTGCCTCAACGCCGGTGGATTCCCCGGGGGAACCCATGAGTTATCCCAAGGACAATGCCATTTGGAATTCCAAACTGACTGTCCTGAGGTCATAACCCAAGTGTTGGCGTAAGCACCGAAGATCTAGAATACGCTAATTTTGCCTTCGGCCGCAAATGAGGCTGGCTCCGGCAGTAGTACGTGATAGGCGCCACTCCGTGTAAACCCAGAGTGCCGCTGCAACGACTTCCGGAACCGTGCCCCACTATCCTACCGGCTTTGCAACGTTCCGGGGTTCAGCGTGCAGACGCGGCGCGTCGAAGAAGTCCACCTCGTAGCGGCACGACTGCTGGAAGGCCAGGGTCATGGCCTGCCGTTCCGTTGCGGAGGCGGCCCTGGCGGCGTCGTCCATGATCCGAACGGCCTGCCGGGTCGCCGCGGCGAAGTCCTCGTCCGCGTAGGTCCGAAGCCAGTCGGCGTAGGGGTGGCCTGTGGGAGAACCTGCCGCCAGGAACTGCCCGTGAAGCGTGGCGCCCACCTCCGCGTACAGCCAGAAGCACGGGAGGACGGCGGCCACCAGCACGGCGTAGCTGCCGGCGGCTGACGAGGCCAGGAGGTGGTCAACGTAGGACTTGGTCACGGGCCCCAGCCCGGTATCCACAGTGCGGGTGCTGAGCCAGTTCCGGTGCAGCTCGGACTCGACTTCAAGGCATTGCTGGGCCGACCTCGCCCAGAACAGCTGCTCCGCCTCGGTCGGCGCGAGCGCGGTAGCCCGGGACAGCACCCTGGAATAGCCGTTCAGGTAGATGGCGTCCTGGGCGAGGTAGTAGGCAAAATGCTGCTCGGTGAGGGACCCCCCTGCCAGTGCGCGGATGAAGTCAAGGCGGTAGATGTCCTCCAGGTCCGCTTTGGCGTCCTGCCACAGAGCCGCAGCGAACTGCCCTTCGGCCGGAACGGCCTGGTCCTTTGGCGCCAGGTGATGGAAGTGGTGCACCGGACCGTTGCCCGTTCCCACCTCCAGCACTCGGGACTCCCGGAGCGCCCCCTGCAGCCACGGCTTCACCGCGCGCAGCGATGCCTCCCAGTCCCCCAGCCGCGCCTGGGCGGTGGCCATGGCCGAGGACAGCGAGCAGCCGGTCCCGTGGCTGTTCGTCGTTGCCACCCGCTCGCCGGGAACCTCCACAACGTCCTGGGCAAGCAGCCCACCGGTGTTGACCAGCGCGTCAGGGCATTCGCCGCCGTCAAGGTGCCCGCCCTTGACGAGCACGGTGGTTCCGGCTTGGGCGGCGAGCCGTTTGCCCTGGACGAGTGCAGCCTCCCAGTCGTCAGCAATGGGTTCGTTGAGCAGCATTGCGAGTTCCGCCAGGTTCGGTGTGATGAGGTCGGCGAGTGGCAGGAGTTCGCGCAGTTCCGCTTCGGCCGCCTCCTGCAGCAGACGGTCACCGCTGGTGGCGACCATAACAGGATCCAGAACCACGACGGCGGGACGGGACTTCCCCAGCCACTGGCGGACGGCGGCAATCACCGCGGAGTCCCCCAGCATGCCGATCTTGACGGCGTCAATGCTGATGTCGTCGCTGATGGCCTCCAGCTGGGCAGTCAGGAATTCCGCCGGGGGAACGTGGACGGCCCGGACGCCCCGCGTATTCTGCGCCGTCAGGGCCGTGATGGCAGCCATGCCGTAGCCGCCGTTGGCGGCAATGCTTTTGAGGTCGGCCTGGATACCGGCCCCACCGGACGGGTCGGAGCCGGCGATCGCCAGCACGCGTGGTGTAGTGCGCAGGCCAGGGGCCCCGGATGGTGCCGGGGTTGACCGGGAGGCCGGAGTGGGCAGGAATGATGAAGACAAAGGAGACATCCCTTCGCCGGTGCTAACCGGACAGGTTCTACGGGTGTTGATCTCAGCCGGCCCTGTGCGCGGCACCCCGTGTCAGTCCCCCTAGCCTAGCTGTTTCCCCGAAACGAACTCACGGATGCAGCCCGAAAGCGGCGTATTGCTACGCAGCTCCCGGGCGGCACCCGCGTTGTCAGCCGGCTGGTGGGCTCAGAGTTCCGAAGCCGGGACTCCGACGCCCAGGATGATGGGCTCGCTGGCCGGTGCCTTGACGGCGTCCTTCTTGGCCGGTTCCGGTGCCTTCGCCTCGTGGGTGTGGCCGCCTGGGGCTACCGGAGCTGTCTCGTGGTGTTCCACCGAGGTCTCGTTCGCTGCGCCCTGGGCACGGCTCGCGCTCCGGTTCCGGCGGGGACGGCGTGCCCGGCCCTGCACCGCAGTGTGATCGGTGTAGTCCGGTTCGGCGGCCTGCGCTGATGGGGCCTGTGCTGCGGCGGCCTGCGCTGCCGGGGCCTGGACTGCCGGAGCCGGCTGTTCGGCCGGTGCCTCCGGGCTCACAACCGGGGCAGCAGGTTCGCCAAGGTGTGCAAACGCCTCGGCCAGGCGGTCAAGGGTCAGGCTGGCAGCAGTTGCCGGCGCCTCTCCTGCGTGCTCGACAAACGGCAGCGCTACCTTTTCGCCGCCGAACGTCAGCACGGCAGCGGGACGTCCTGCTGCCGCCGTCTCAGTCTCCGATACCTTTTCCGGCCGCGCTGTGCCGGGTGCCGGCCGGAGCGGTGAGGACTGGGCGGGAGCGGGGTGAGCCGGTGCTGGCTGGGCGAGTGCATCCTGTCCCGCGGCAGCACCGAGGACGCCCGATGCCTGTCCGGAGGGACCCGCCGCAGCGGGGGCTGCATGGCCGGTCTCGGCGTCGTGCAGGTGGGCGGCGTGTGCCGCGGCGGCGATGTTCGCCAGTGCCAGGCGCGTAGCTTCAGCCTTGGCGTGCCGTTCGGCGTCGGTGGGCTCGTGGTGGACCTGGGCCGGCATCGACGGTGCGGCTTCGGGAATAAGCTGGCCGCCCTTGCCGCGGCGGCGGCTCTTGCGCTCCGTGCGGACGGGCTGCTGCTGCGTTTCCGTCCGCTGCACGTGGTGCTCCGCGGCAACGGTGTTGGCGCGGCGGTGTTCCACCGGCTCGTCATGGGTGACGACGCCGCGGCCGGCGCACACCTCGCACTGCTCGCCAAAGACTTCCAGCAGCCCGGTGCCCATCCGCTTGCGGGTCATCTGTACCAGGCCCAGCGAGGTCACTTCCGCGACCTGGTGCTTGGTCCTGTCACGGCCCAGGCACTCCACCATTCGGCGCAGCACGAGGTCGCGGTTCGATTCCAGCACCATGTCGATGAAGTCGATGACGATGATGCCGCCGATGTCGCGCAGGCGAAGCTGGCGCACCACTTCCTCGGCCGCTTCCAGGTTGTTCTTGGTGACGGTTTCCTCGAGGTTGCCGCCGCTGCCGGTGAACTTGCCGGTGTTGACGTCCACCACGGTCATGGCTTCGGTGCGGTCAATGACGAGGGAGCCGCCGGAGGGCAGGAAGACCTTGCGGTCCAGCGCCTTGTGGATCTGTTCATCGATCCGCCAGGCCGAGAAGATGTCCGTATCCTTGGTCCACTTTTCGAGCCGTCCCACCAGGTCCGGGGCGACGTAGGTCACGTACGCCTCGATGGTGTCCCAGGCCTCCTCGCCCGAGACGATGAGCTTGGAGAAGTCCTCGTTGAAGACGTCCCGGACCACCTTGATGGTGAGGTCTGGTTCGCCGTAGAGGACCTCCGGGGCGAGGATCTTGGTGGACGTGGCCTGGCTTTCGATGCCTTCCCACTGGGCACGCAGGCGGTTGATGTCGTGCGTGAGCTCTTCCTCTGATGCGCCCTCAGCAGCGGTGCGGACGATCACGCCGGCGTCTTCCGGCAGGCGGTCCTTGAGGATCCGCTTGAGGCGGTTGCGCTCGACGTCGGGCAGCTTGCGGGAGATGCCGGTCATCGAGCCGCCGGGAACGTACACAAGGTAGCGGCCGGGCAGGGAAATCTGGCTGGTCAGGCGCGCACCCTTGTGGCCCACCGGGTCCTTGGTGACCTGGACCAGCACGGAGTCGCCGGACTTCAGCGCGTTCTCGATCCGGCGCTGCTTGCCTTCGAGGTTAACTGCTTCCCAATTGACTTCACCGGCGTACAGCACCGCGTTGCGGCCGCGTCCGATGTCCACGAAGGCAGCTTCCATGGAGGGCAGCACATTCTGCACCTTGCCCAGGTAGACGTTGCCGATCAATGAATCCTGCTGAGTCTTGGAGACAAAGTGCTCGGCCAGGACGCCGTCTTCCAGGACGCCGATCTGGATTCTGTCGTCGCGCTGGCGGACGATCATCTGGCGGTCCACGGATTCACGGCGTGCCAGGAACTCAGCCTCGGTGATCACCGTGCGGCGGCGGCCGGTGTCGCGGGATTCGCGGCGGCGCTGCTTCTTGGCCTCGAGCCGGGTGGAGCCCTTCACGGACGTCACGCGGTTGCTGACCGGTGCCTCGCTGATTGCGCGGGGGGCACGGACCCGGGTCACGGTGTTGGGCGGGTCGTCATCTCCTCCGCCGGTCAACTCAAGGTCCTGGTCGCCGCGGCGGCGGCGACGACGACGGCGAGACGTCACGCCGTCGTCCGCAGTCCGGGTGGACTCCTCATCGGCGTCCTCGTCACCGGCGGCGCCTTCGGCAACTTCAGTATCGCCGGCAGCATCCCGGTCCGTCACGCGGCTGCGGCCACGGCGTCCGCGGCTGCGGCGGCGGCGGGGGCCGCCGGCGTCAACGTCGCCGTCTTCGTCTGTCTCTTCCTCGTCGGCTTCTTCGACGGCAGCAGGGGTGGCTGCCGGGCGGACCACGGTGCTCAGGTCGGGTGCCTGGAAAATCATGGACGTGACTGAGCCGGGCTCGAGGAACAGCGCACCGACCGGGCTGGCCGCTTCGGCCGCTGCGGGCTGCTCGGGCTCGGTCTGCGCGGCCTCGGCCTTCACGGGAGGGGCCTGATCCTGCGCAGCTGCTTGCGGTTCGGCCGGAGCCTGCGCTTCGGCGCCCACTACTTCTTCCTCCGCCGCCGACTCGACAAGGGGCGCGGCGTCAACGGACTCGGCATCCCGGGCGGGAGCAGGCTCAGCTGCCAGCTCGGCGTCGGCCGCTTTTGCGGGGGCTTTGGCGCGCGAGGCGCGGCGCCGAACGGGCTTTTCAACAACGTCCTGGGCGAGGGCTTCATCCGCCGGGATTGCCTCTGCCGGGGCCACGTCGCTCTGCGTGGCCTCAACCTGCGTGGCGTCGTCGGCGAACACCGGAAGCGGCTCGGCAGGCTCTACTTTCTTGCGGGAGCGGCTGCGGCGCGCCGGCGGCTTTTCCTCGGCGGCGGCCTCTGCCTCCGTAGCTTCGCCCGGAACTGCCCCTGCTTCGCCAGCTTCGACGGCCTCCGCCTTCGGGGCGGCCTTTCGTCTGGTCCGGGTGGCCCTCTTGGGAGCTTCGGACGCTGCCGCCTCAGCGCTGGCGGCGGTTTCTTCATTAACGGCTAGAACCTGGTCATTATCCATATGTGGCGACACTCCTGCCCCTGACGCACCGCCACATCCGGCACCCATTGGGGCACATATTGTCAAAACCCGCAGGCGTTGACAGAAGTCAATTGGATACCCTCAGGTTCGCACCGGCAGTGGGGTGCGGCAGCCCTGGAGGGCCGGCAGCGTTGTTCTGAAACCCGTTGTTCCGCAAAGCCACAACCAGGTGCCGTCCAATGGCATTGCGGGAAAGCCGGGATCTATCGTGGATCCGGAGCGTACCCTGCTCATCATTGGCGGTCTTACAAACAAGCAACCGGACCGGAATTCGAATGTGGATCGTATTCCAGCCAGCTTCATTCTCTCATACGCTCACTCAAACACGCGGGATGCGGGGGCATCCGTATACGCGCAAAGCGCGGCGGCCGGACTCTGTGGGGCCCGTCCAGCCTCCGGCGTTACAATCAGGGCGAGGAGCCCTCGAGAAAAAGGACGCAACATCCCATGCCCAGCATCTCCAATTCCACGCAGAACAACCGGGTGGACGGCCTCCAAGAGCGGGAAGCGGGCCGGGAAGGCCTGCCTCCCATGACCCGGGACAAGCAGTTCGGATGGCTGCTGGTGATCACCGGCGTCGTCGGCTGGCTGGCTTCAGGCGCCCTGGTCCTGGAGAAACTTGAGGTTCTCAAGGACCCGAACCACGTCACGGCGTGCGACATCAATCCGTGGGTCTCCTGCGGAGCCGTGATGCAGACATGGCAGAGTTCGGTGTTCGGCTTCCCCAACATGTTTATTGGCATCGTGGCGTTTGCCGTCGTGATCACCACGGGCGTGGCTGTCCTTGCCGGTGCGAAGTTTGCCCGCTGGTACTGGCTTGGCCTGCAGGCCGGTGTGACGCTGGGCTTCGCTTTCGTGGTGTGGCTGTGGTCGCAGGCCCTCTACACCATCCACATCCTCTGCCCGTTCTGCATGGTGGTCTGGGCCGCGATGATTCCGCTCTTTGTCTGGGTCACGGCAAGGAACATCACGCACGGAGTCATCAAGGTTCCGGCAGGCCCTGCAAGGATCGTGGGCGACTCCGGCTGGATCATCACGGCGCTGCTGTACGTGGCAGTAATCGCCACCATCTTCTTCGCCTTCATCCAGGTGTTCATCGGGACGTCCGGGTACTAAGCGCCCAAAGCGCGAACGAACAGTTGAGGCCCCCGCTTCTCAAAGAAACGGGGGCCTCAACTGTACGCTCGCGCTGGTGGCTGTTAGTCCTGGAACCAGATCTTGATCTCGCGCTCGGCGGACTCGACGGAGTCGGAGCCGTGCACCAGGTTCTGCTGGACCTTCAGGCCCCAGTCGCGGCCGAAGTCGCCGCGGATGGTGCCGGGCGCCGCCGTCGTTGGGTCCGTGGTGCCGGCGAGGGAACGGAAGCCCTCGATGACGCGGTGGCCTTCGAAGATCGCGGCGACAACCGGTCCGCTGAGCATGAACTCCACGAGCGGCTCGTAGAACGGCTTGCCCACGTGCTCCTCGTAGTGCTGCTCCAGCAGTTCGCGGCTGGCATCGACCTTCTTAAGCTCGGTCAGGGTGTAGCCCTTGGCTTCGATCCGGCCGAGGATGGCGCCGGTCAGGCTACGGGTCACGCCGTCGGGCTTAATCAGGACGAGGGTGCGCTCAACGCTCACAGCTGCTCCAAAAATGTTGTGGGTGGGGGTTTCTTGGTTAGTCTACGGGGTCTGGGCGGTGCCTTCATTGCCGGCAGCCGGGTGCTCGGCTTCCCAGGCGGCCTGCTCGCGGTCGCGCTGGGCGGCTTCGCGGTCGATCCTGATGCCGGTGCGGATGCCGTACCACCAGGCCACCGCAAAGAGGATTCCGACCACGAACATCATGGGCTCAATGAATCCGGTGAAGATCAGGACGAGCTGCAGGATCCAGCCCAGTGCCACACCCCAGGGCTTGGACAGCACCGCGCACGTGAGCACGAGCACCAGGCTGAGCCCGATGCCCACCGAGAGAATCACGGCCGGGGGGAACTCGTCGCGCCGGAGTCCGAAGACCGCCAGCGTGGCGAAGAATGCAACGAACCCTTCGAGCACCAGGACCGTGGAGGCGAACATGACCTTGGTGGAGCGCCGCTTCTTGGGCATGCCCGGCCGCCATTCCCGCTGCGCCTTGGTGAGCCGTGCCATCAGGCGTCCGTCTTTCCGAGCAGGATTCGGGCTTCCGCCACGAGCGTGATGGAACCGGTGACCAGGACGCCACCGGCAAGGTCCTCATTGGATTCGGCGTGCTCCACAGCCCATTCCAGGGCGTCGTCCAGTTTTTCGGCAACGTGGATGTTCTCCTCACCGAAGCCAAGGTCCAGCGCGAGTTCGGCGAGGTCCTCGGCCGGAACTGCCCTGGGTGAGTTGGACTGCGTGAAGCAGTATTCGGCGGCGAGGTCGCCGAGGGACTCCTTCAGCTGGCGGAGGATCTCCTCGGCGTCCTTCTCTTTCAGGACGCCCACAACCACCACAAGTTTGGTGAAGCTGAAGGCTTCGTGGATGGCCTCGGCCGAGACCCGGATGCCCTCCGGGTTGTGGCCGGCGTCCACGATGATGGTCGGGGCGGTCCGGACTACTTCGAGGCGGCCCGGGGACGTGACGGAAGCGAAGGCCTCCTGCAGGACCTCGGCGTCGAGCGCCTTCTCCCCGCCGAAGAACGCTTCCAGGGCGGCGATCGCGACGGCGACATTCTCCGCCTGGTGCGCTCCGTGCAGCGGAACGAGCAAGTCCTCGTACCGTCCCGCAAGGCCCTGGATCGTGACCACCTGGCCGCCGACGGCAACGGTCCGGGATTCGACGCCGAATTCCACGCCTTCAAACCGGTACGGCACCTGGACTTCGCGGGCCTTTTCGAGCAGGACCTGCGCGGCATCGACGGGCTGCGCGGCGCTGACCAGGAAGCCGCCGGGCTTGATGATCCCGGCCTTTTCGTGGGCGATTTCTTCCGTGGTGTCTCCGAGAAGATCGGTGTGGTCCAGCGAAATGGGAGTCACCACGGCCACCTGGCCATCGCCGACGTTGGTGGCGTCGGTGATGCCGCCGAGGCCCACCTCCATGATGGCCACGTTGACAGGCTGGTCGGCGAATACGGCGAAGCCCAGGATGGTGAGGCACTCAAAGTAGGTCAGCCGCGGCTGGCCGTCGGCCACCAGCTCGTTGTCCACGATTTCGAGGTACGGCCGGATTTCGTCCCAGATCCGGACGAACGTCTCATCGGACACCGGAGCGCCGTCGATGCTGATCCGCTCGGTCACCTTGGACAAGTGCGGGCTGGTGTAGCGGCCGGTGCTCAGGCCGTGGGCACGCAGCCCCGCCTCGATCATCCGCGCCGTGGACGTCTTGCCGTTGGTGCCGGTGACGTGGATGATCGGGAACGCCTTGTTGGGCTCACCCAGCACATCCATGGCCCGGAACAGCGGCGCGAGGCGCGGCTCCATCTTGTTTTCCGGCGCCCGGCCCAGCAGCTCGGCGTAGACGCTCTCCACGGAGAATTCGTCGGTCATGTTCTAGGCCTCTACTTTTTCGACGGTGACCCGCGGCTCTGCGGAATCTTCCGCGAGGGTTCCCAAGTCCACGGTCAGGGTTTCGGTCTTGATAAGTCCGGCATTGGCCTCCAGTGCGTCGATGACGCTCTGCGCCGCCGTGACGGTGGTACGAATCCGGTCGCTGACGTTCAGTCCAGCGTCCTTCCGCGCCTGCTGGATGGCACGGACCATGTCCCGGGCCAGGCCCTCGGCCTCCAGTTCCGGGGTGACCTCGGTGTTGAGGACCACGAATCCGCCGCCCGGCAGCACGGCGGCCGCGCGGGAACCTGCTCCCTCTGCAGCTTCCGCCACCACGGTTTCCAAGGTATATTCCTGCGGCTCCAGCTCGAGTCCGCCGGCAGTTACCACGCCGGCTTCGGAAACGGACCAGTCGCCGGATTTGGAGCCCTTGATGGCCTGCTGGACGTTCTTGCCCAGGCGCGGACCGGCGGCGCGGGCGTTGACCACCAGCTTCTGTTCGATGCCGAACTCCTCCGGGGAAGCGCTCTCGGCGTCGAGCAGGCGGACGGACCGCAGGTTCAGTTCATCCGCGACGACGGCGGCAAAGCCTCCAAGCGCATCCGCGCCGGGTGCCACGACAGTGAGTTCCTGCAGCGGCAGGCGGACGCGCAGGTTCGCAGCCTTGCGGAGCGACGATCCGGTGGAGCAGATCTGCTGCACCCGGTCCATCGCCTCCACGAGCGCGGCGTTGGCCGGGAAGAGCCCCGCGTCCGGCCAGTCGGCGAGGTGCACGGAGCGGCCGCCCGTGAGGCCGCGCCAGATTTCCTCGGAAACCAGCGGCAGCAGGGACGCCGACACCCGGCAGACGGCTTCGAGCGCGGTGTAGAGCGCGTCGAAGGCGTCGGTGCTCTCGTCGAAGAAGCGCTGACGGCTGCGGCGCACATACCAGTTGGTGAGCATATCCAGGTAGCTGCGCAGTTCGTCGCAGGCACCGGAGATGTCGTAGCTGTCCAGCTGCGCGGTCATGTTGCGGACCAAGTCCCCGGTGTTGGCCATGAGGTACTGGTCCAGCGTGTCCGTGTAGCCGTCGTAGCGCAGCTTGGCGTCATACCCGGAGGCTGTTCCGTCCACTGCATTAGCGGCGTTCGTGTACAGCGTGAAGAAGCTGTAAACGTTCCAGAGCGGCAGGATGACCTGGCGGACGCCGTCGCGGATTCCCTGTTCGGTGACCACAAGGTTGCCACCCCGCAGTATGGGACTGGACATCAGGAACCAGCGCATCGCGTCGGAACCGTCGCGGTCCAGGACCTCGGACACGTCCGGGTAGTTGCGCAGGCTCTTGGACATCTTCTGTCCGTCCGAGCCCAGAACGATGCCATGGCTGATGACGTTGCGGAAGGCAGGGCGGTCGAACAGCGCCGTGGACAGGATATGCAGCATATAGAACCAGCCGCGCGTCTGGCCGATGTACTCCACGATGAAGTCGGCAGGGTTGTGGGTGTCGAACCATTCCTCGTTCTGGAACGGGTAGTGGACCTGGCCGTAGGGCATGGAGCCGGAGTCGAACCAGACGTCCAGGACGTCCTCGACGCGGCGCATCACGGACTGGCCCTCTTCCGGGGTCCGCGGGTCGTCCGGGTTCGGGCGGGTCAGTTCGTCGATGAACGGCCGGTGCAGGTCTACCTGGCCGTCCTGGTTCAGCGGGAGCCGGCCGAAGTCGGCTTCGATTTCAGCAAGCGAGCCGTAGACGTCGGTGCGCGGGTATTCGGGGTCGCTGGACTGCCACACCGGGATGGGGCTGCCCCAGTAGCGGTTGCGGCTGATGGACCAGTCGCGGGCGTTGGCGAGCCACTTGCCGAACTGGCCGTCCTTGACGTTCCCGGGGATCCAGTTGATCTCCTGGTTCAGCTCGGACATGCGGTCCTTGAATTTGGTGACTTCCACGTACCAGGAGGACACCGCACGGTAGATCAGCGGGTTGCGGCAGCGCCAGCAGTGCGGGTAGCTGTGCTCGTAGCTCGCCTGGCGGACCAGTCGGCCCTGGGCGCGGAGGACCTGGGTGATGGGCTTGTTGGCCTCGAACACCTGCAGGCCCACGATGTCGTGAAGGTCGCCGTGCGAGAAGAGCGGCAGGAATTTCGCGCCTTCGTCCACGGACAGAACCACGGGGATGCCGGCCTCTTCACAGACCTTCTGGTCATCCTCACCGTAGGCGGGCGCCTGGTGGACAATGCCGGTGCCGTCGGTGGTGGTGACATAATCGGCAACCAGGAAGCGCCAGGCGTTCTGGGTGCCGAACTTTTCGGTGTCACTGAAGTCGTTCCAGAGCGGCTGGTACTGCAGGCCTTCCAGCTCCGCGCCCGTGTAGGTGGCGGTTACCGCGGCCTCGGCAGCTTCAACTCCGGCAGTGCCGTCGCCGTAGCCCAGATCCTTGGCATAGGTGCCCAGCAGGTCAGCGGCCAGCAGGAAGCTCCCGGCAACCGGAGCTTCGGCGGCAGCCGCCTTGATGCCGTTCGGCCCCGCAGGCAGGACCGCGTACGCGATGGACGGCCCGACGGCGAGCGCCAGGTTGGTGGGCAGCGTCCAGGGCGTGGTGGTCCAAGCGAGCGCCTGCACACCGGCAAGCTTCTTCGACAGCTCCGACTCCCCGGCCGTGATGGGGAAAGTCACGGTGACGGTCTGGTCCTGGCGGTTCTTGTAGACGTCGTCATCCATCCGCAGCTCATGGTTGGACAGCGGAGTCTCGTCCTTCCAGCAGTACGGCAGGACGCGGTAGCCGTTGTAGGTCAGGCCCTTTTCATGCAGCTGCTTGAAGGCCCAGAGCACGGACTCCATGTACTCGACGTTGAGGGTCTTGTAGTCGTTGTCGAAGTCCACCCAGCGGGCCTGGCGGGTGACATAGCTCTTCCACTCGTCCGCGTACTTCATCACCGAGGCGCGGCAGGCGTCGTTGAACTTGTCGATGCCCATGGCCTCGATCTGCGTCTTGTCCGTCATGCCCAGCTGCTTCATGGCTTCCAGCTCGGCGGGGAGGCCGTGGGTATCCCAGCCGAAGCGGCGCTCCACGCGGCGGCCGCGTTGCGTCTGGTAGCGGCCCACCAGGTCCTTGGCGTAGCCGGTCAGGAGGTGGCCATAGTGCGGCAGGCCGTTTGCGAAGGGAGGACCGTCGTAGAAGACGAATTCGTTGCTGCCGGTGGCGCCGCCGGGAAGGTCGGCGCTTCGCTGGTCGATGCTCGCCTGGAAGGTGCCGTCCTGGTCCCAGTACTTGAGGATGCGCTCTTCGATCTCCGGAAACTTCACGGAGGCCGAAACACCGGAGGTGTTGGAAGCAGAGGTGCTGGCGGCGGTGCCTGACGGTGCGGCTGAGGCCTTGGGGTAATAGGTCATCTCGACATCCTGGGTTGAGCTGGTGAACAAGTGGATCATTCAGGATGCGAGGACGGCCCGTGCGCTGCTTTCCAACAGCACCGGCACCGCGGTACCACCTCACTTACCGTCGCCGGCGCATCCCCACGAAAGTGGAGCTGTCCCGGCGTCGGCCGCTCATTTGCTGCTGTGACGGGCTTACCCGTCCGGTTCTACTGGTCCGGAGCCTGCGCTGCAGGCACCGGAGGTTCTTCCGGAAGCTCACCGGTGATGGCCGGGTCAAAGCTGATACTCGATTCTACCCAGAGTTGGCGCCTTCTGTGGTAACCGGAGCCGGCTCAGCCCTGTTTGCGGATGAGCTTGTAGTTGGCCGCCTGCGCCACCGGCCTGATCACGATCTGGTCCAGGTTCACGTGGTGTGGCGCGGTGACGGCGTAGCGGATCACGTCGGCGACGTCGGCAGCCGTCAGCGGCTTCTCGACCCCCTGGTAGACCTTGCCGGCGGCTTCCTGGTCGCCGCCGAGCCTGTTCAACGCAAACTCCTCGGTGTGCACCAGCCCCGGTGCAACCTCGATGACGCGGACGTTGTGTTCCACCTCTTCGAGCCGCAGGGCACCCGTCATGGCGTGCTGGGCGAACTTGGCCGCGTTGTAGCCGCCGCCACCTTCATAGGCGGCCAGTCCCGCCGTCGAAGTCAGGTTCAGGACTGTCCCTTCCCCGCAGGCGCGCAGCATGGGAAGGAAGGCGCGGGTCAGTTTCATGGTCCCCAGCACGTTGACGTCGAACATCCACTCCCAGTCATCGGTCTTGGCATCCGCGATCCGGTCCGCGCCGCGCGCACCGCCGGCAATGTTGATGAGGGTGTCGATGCCGCCGGCCTGCGTCACTTCGGCCAGGAGCCGTTCGACATCGGCATCGTCCGCGATGTCCGCGGGTACGGCGGCGGCGCCCGTCTCCTCCGCTAGTGCAGCCAGGCGGTCCTCCCGGCGCGCGACGGCAAAGACCTTCCACCCCTCAGCCCGCAGCGCGCGGACCGTGGCCTCGCCGATTCCCGTGCTTGCGCCTGTAACTACTGCTGCCTTCGTGTTCTTTTCCTCAGTCATGGCAACACCCTAGCGCCGCAGGAACTCCAGAAGCACACGGGCGTTGTTGATCTCCGGGTCCCTGGCGCCATACAGCAGCGTGACCCGCCGGTGCTTCCCTGCCAGCTCCCGAAGGGTGTCCACGGCCGGATTGTTTTCGAGCTCGGCCTCGTACTGCTTCCGGAAGTCCGCGAACCGTTCCTGCATGTGGGCGAACTCTGTCCGCAGCGGCGCCGACGGCGCGATGTCCTTGAGCCAGAGGTCCAGCCTGGCGCGCTCCTTACTGATGCCCCGGGGCCACAGCCGGTCCACCAGCACCCGGAAACCGTCGTCGTCGGCCGGTTCATCGTAGACACGTTTCATCGCCAGGTGGCGGGCTGCACTGTCCATACCGGGATGCTACGGCAGGGATCCGCGCAGGCGATGGAAGAGATCATGAAACAATTGCTCCATGGCTGAAGACAAACAGGGTACAGACACGCCCACCACTGCCCCTATCAACGTTCCGGACAAGCCCGCCCTGGAAGGGCTGGAGGCTGCGCTGACGCAGCGCTGGCTGAGTGAAGGAACCTACAAGTTCAACCCGGACACGACGCGCGAGCAGGTCTACTCGATCGACACTCCCCCGCCGACGGCATCAGGTTCGCTCCACGTGGGCCACATGTTCTCCTTCACGCAGACCGACGTGCAGGCGCGGTACATGCGCATGACGGGCAAGAACGTCTTCTACCCGATGGGCTGGGACGACAACGGCCTGCCCACCGAACGCCGCGTCCAGAACTACTACGGTGTGCGCTGCGACCCAGCCATCCCCTACAACGCTGGCTACCGTCCGCCGGCCCAGCCGGCCAAGAACCAGCGCGACTTCGACGTCGTGTCCCGGCAGAACTTCATCGAGCTCTGTGAAGAACTCGCGGTAGAGGACGAGAAGGTCTTCGAGAACCTGTTCCAGACCCTCGGGCTCTCCGTCGACTGGGACCTGACCTACCGCACCATCGATGACACCTCCCGTGCGGTGTCCCAGCGAGCGTTCCTTGCCAACCTCGCAGCGGGTGACGCCTACATGGCGGAGGCGCCCACCCTCTGGGACGTGACGTTCCGGACCGCCGTTGCTCAGGCCGAGCTTGAGGACCGCGAAGTTGCCGGCGCCTACTACCGCTATCCCTTCTTCACAGAAGACGGGGAAAAGATCTTCATTGAGACCACGCGCCCTGAGCTGCTGGCCGCCTGCGCAGCCCTGGTGGCAAACCCCGACGACGAACGGTACCAGCCGCTGTTCGGCAAGACCGTGAAGTCCCCGCTCTTTGAGGTCGAGCTTGAGGTCAAGGCCCACCCGCTCGCCAAGGCGGACAAGGGCTCGGGCATCGCCATGGTGTGCACCTTCGGTGACCTGACCGACGTCACGTGGTGGCGCGAACTTCAGCTGCCCACGCGCGCCATCATGGGCCGCGACGGCCGCATCATTGCCGAGACCCCGGAGTGGATCACCACCGACGCCGGGCGGGAAGCCTACGCTGCGATTGCCGGCAAGACCGCTTTCTCGGCCAAGGAAGCCGTGGTTGAGCTGCTCGCCGCGGCTGGCCTCCTGGATGGAGAACCCAAGAAAATCACGCACCCGGTGAACTTCTTCGAAAAGGGCGACAAGCCGCTCGAAGTTGTCACGTCCCGCCAGTGGTACATCCGCAACGGCGGCCGTGACGAGGAACGCCGCGAACGCCTCATCGGACGCGGCCAGGAGATCAACTTCCACCCGTCGTTCATGCGCTCCCGGTACGAAAACTGGATCGCCGGCCTCAACGGGGACTGGCTGGTCTCCCGCCAGCGCTTCTTCGGTGTGCCCATCCCGGTCTGGTACCCCTTGGACGCCCAGGGCAACCCGGACTACGACAACCCCGTCCTGCCGTCTGACGAGTCGCTGCCCGTCGATCCGGCCGCCGACGCCGCCCCGGGATTCGACGAGTCCCAGCGCGACCAGCCGAACGGCTTCACGGGCGACGCCGACGTCCTGGACACCTGGGCAACGTCATCCCTGACACCGCAGATCGTGGGCGGCTGGAGCCGGGATGAGGACTTGTTCGCCAAGGTCTACCCGTTCGACCTCCGCCCCCAGGGCCACGACATCATCCGGACCTGGCTGTTCTCTTCCGCGGTCCGTGCCGATGCACTGCAGAAGAGTGCGCCGTGGAAGCACGCCGCCATTTCCGGCTGGATCCTGGACCCGGACCGCAAGAAGATGTCCAAGTCCAAGGGCAACGTTGTGGTACCCACCGACGTCCTCAACGAGTACGGCTCGGACGCTGTCCGTTACTGGGCGGCCTCGGCCAAGCTCGGCGTGGACACCGCATACGAGATCGCCCAGATGAAGATCGGGCGGCGCCTGGCCATCAAGCTGCTCAACGCCTCGAAGTTCGTCCTGAACCTCGGCGCCACCGAAAACTCGGTGGTTTCAACGGACCTGTCCGTGCTCACCAATGCCCTGGACCGTGCACTGCTGGCCCAGCTTTCGGATGTGGTGGCGCAGGCGACCAAGGCGTTCGACAACTACGACTACGCCCGGGCCCTGCAGATCAGCGAAAGCTTCTTCTGGCAGTTCACCGACGACTACGTGGAACTCATCAAGGACCGTGCCTACGGTGCCGCCGGTGAGTCGGAACAGGCGTCCGTTCTGGCCGCCCTGGCCACCACGCTGGATACCCTGCTGAGGCTGTTCGCTCCGTTCCTTCCTTTCGCAACCGAAGAGGTCTGGGGCTGGTGGCGCAGCGGTTCAGTGCACCGCGCCGAATGGCCCGCTGCCCTGGAAGTGTCCGACGGCGACACCACCATGCTCGCGACCGTGGGCGTTGCACTGAGCGGTATCCGCAAGGCCAAGTCCGAAGCGAAGGTCAAGCAGCGCACCGAGGTCCTGTCCGCGACGATCACCGCCACGGAATCACTGACCACGCAGCTGAAGGCAGGCCTTGCCGACCTGAAGGCAGCCTCCAATGCACGCGAGCTGACCCTCGTGGCCGGCGAAGGTGAACTCACCGTCAGCGATGTTGTGCTGGCACAGCCGGAAGAAGCGCCAACGGTCTGACAGCTGCAGCTTCCGCAAAACAATGAAAGCCCCGCCGGCTCCTGTGCCGGCGGGGCTTCGTTTTCTGTGTCCTAATTTTTGGGCAAAGGGGAAGCCCCATCAGCTTTTCGCGGTTGGTGGGGCTTCGACTTTTCGATTGTCTCGTGACGTCTGTGACAATCTGGCGGAATCCTCGGAATTTCAGGTCTTACTACCTCGTCACTGGTAGCCAGCTTCTGACTTTGCCGAAGGCTGCGTCAGATGCGTGTCACTGAATCTTTGGTTTCCGTGTCCCTCTTCTTTCGAAGTGGGTAAGAACTATTGTTGTCCCACCCAGGGCGAACCGCAAGGGGCCCGGAAGAACTACATCACAGTAATTCTCCCGGCCGCCGGGCTAGTTGAATTCGGGCCGCTCCGTGCGGCTGCGCTTGATCTCAAAGAAATGCGGGTAGGCGGCCAGGGTCACCGATGCATCCCACAGACGGCCGGCTTCCTCTCCGCGGGGAATGCGCGTCAGCACCGGACCGAAGAATGCCGTGCCGTTGAAGGCCACCACCGGCGTTCCGACATCCTGGCCCACGAGCGAGATACCCTCTTCATGGCTGGCGCGGAGCTGCTCATCGAAGGCGTCGGAGGATGCTGCCGACGCCAGCCCGGCCGGCAGCCCGCACTCCGCGAGGGCCTTGGCGATCACGATGCCGAAGTCCTTCTCGCCGCCGTCGTGGATCAGGCTGCCCATGGCGTCATACAGCGGCTTGACCACCTGGTCGCCGTGCTGCTCCCGGGCAGCGATGATGACGCGGACGGGGCCCCAGGCTTTGTCCATCAGTTCGCGGTACCCGGGTTCAAGGTCACGGCCCTCGTTCAGCACGGCGAGGCTCATCACGTGCCACTCCGTCCTGATGTCGCGGACTCCTTCGACCTCCCCGACCCAGCGGGACGTGATCCAGGCGAAGGGGCACAGGGGGTCGAACCAGAAGTCGGCTTTGCTCACAGTGGTTTCAGGCACAGGAAGTCTCCTCGAAAAAAGTCGTCAGGTCACGGGGCGCCGGGCGCACCTTCAACCACAGCGGGAAACTAAGCGGATTTATTCCGCCGCTTGGCCACGACGTCGTGCGCGATCATGGTGGGCTGCGCCTTCTTTGCCACGACGTCGGCGGTGATAACAACGCTCGCGATGTCATCACGGCTCGGAAGATCGAACATGACGGGCAGGAGGACTTCCTCCATGATGGCGCGGAGCCCACGGGCGCCGGTCCCCCGTTCCAGTGCCTGGTCCGCGATCATGTCCAGCGCCGCGTCGTCGAAAAGCAGCTCGACGCCGTCGAGCTGGAACATCTTCTGGTACTGCTTCACGAGGGCGTTCTTGGGTGTCGAGAGAATCTGGATCAACGCCGGGCGGTCCAGATTGGACACGGTGGTGATGACGGGAAGCCTGCCGATGAATTCCGGGATCAGTCCAAACTTCAGCAGGTCCTCCGGCATGACTTCACCGTAGGAGTCCGAGTTGTTCTTGACCTCGTTGAGCGGCGCACCGAAGCCGATGCCCTTGCGGCCGGAGCGGGAACCGATGATATCCTCGAGCCCCGCGAAGGCTCCGGCGACGATGAAGAGCACGTTGGTGGTGTCGATCTGGATGAATTCCTGGTGCGGGTGCTTCCGGCCGCCCTGCGGCGGAACCGAGGCCACGGTGCCTTCCAGGATCTTCAGCAGCGCCTGCTGCACGCCCTCACCGGACACATCCCGGGTGATGGAAGGGTTTTCGCTCTTGCGGGAGATCTTGTCGATCTCGTCAATGTAAATGATGCCCTGTTCGGCCTTCTTGACGTCATAGTCAGCGGCCTGGATGAGCTTCAGGAGGATGTTTTCGACGTCCTCGCCGACGTATCCGGCTTCGGTGAGTGCCGTGGCATCCGCGACGGCGAACGGGACGTTGAGGCGACGCGCGAGGGTCTGGGCGAGGTAGGTCTTGCCGCAGCCGGTGGGGCCGATCAGGAGGATGTTCGACTTGGCGATCTCGACGTCGTCGTGATGGACGCCTTCGGCAAGGCTACCGCTCTTGGGGGCGTGGCCGGCCTGGATGCGCTTGTAGTGGTTGTACACCGCGACGGCGAGGGAACGTTTGGCGGGCTCCTGGCCGATGACGTATTCCTGCAGGAAGTCGAAGATCTCGCGCGGTTTGGGCAGCTCGAAACTGCCGAGGTCCGCTACTTCCGCGAGCTCCTCTTCAATGATCTCGTTGCAGAGCTCAATGCACTCATCGCAGATGTACACGCCGGGCCCGGCAATGAGCTTGCGCACCTGCTTTTGGCTCTTTCCGCAGAAAGAGCACTTCAGCAGATCCGTGCTCTCGCCAATCCGAGCCATATGTGAACCCCTTAGTATCTTGCCGCTATCGCAGCACTGCACCGGTTGCTGGAATCACGGTGGGTCCGGAAGGTCCGGCCGTGACATGTTCCACTCTAGGTCACATTCGGCCTGAGGGGTGGAACCTTACGTGTTGAAAACGAAAGCCGGTGCGGTCCATTTTCCATGAACCGCACCGGCTCCGCGTGTCGTGCCATTTTACCTGGAGATCACCTGCGGCTTGATCTTGCGGGAGTCCAGGACCTGGTCGATCAGGCCGTAGGACTGCGCCTCAGCCGCCGTGAGGATCTTGTCACGCTCGATGTCGTTGTTGACCTGCTCGGAGGTCCGGCCTGAGTGCTTCGCCAGGGTGTCCTCGAGCCAGGAGCGCATCCGCATGACTTCCGCGGCCTGGATCTCGAGGTCCGAGGCCTGGCCGCCCTGGCCGCCGGACAGTGCCGGCTGGTGGATCAGGACGCGCGCGTTCGGCAGTGCCAGCCGCTTGCCCGGCGTTCCTGCTGCGAGCAGCACGGCCGCGGCGCTTGCAGCCTGGCCAAGGCACACCGTCTGGATCTCGGGACGGATGTACTGCATGGTGTCATAGATCGCGGTCATGGCCGTGAAGGAACCGCCCGGCGAATTGATGTAAAGCGTGATATCGCGGTCCGGGTCGGTGGACTCAAGCACCAGCAGCTGGGCCATGACGTCGTCAGCAGAGGCGTCATCCACCTGTACGCCAAGGAAGATAATGCGGTCCTCGAACAGCTTGGTGTACGGGTCCTGGCGCTTAAAGCCGTAGGGGGTACGCTCCTCAAACTGCGGCAGGACGTAGCGGCTGGTGGGCAGGTTCCCGGCAGTCGATCCGAAATTGTAGTTCATGTTCATTTCTCCTGGAATCATTACTGTCGTGCCGGTTAGTTGTCCGCGCCGCTGGCGTTTTGAGTGCCGCCGCCGCCGGCCACAGATCCCGCGTGCGCGGCGATCTTGTCGAAGAAACCGTATTCAAGGGCCTCGGGAGCCGTGAACCACTTGTCGCGGTCGTTGTCCTTGAGGATGGTCTCCACCTCCTGCCCGGTCTGATCGGCGGTCAGTTCCGCCATGACCTTCTTCATGTGCAGGATCAGCTCGGCCTGGATCTTGATGTCCGAGGCGGTGCCACCGATGCCGCCGGACGGCTGGTGCATCAGAATGCGGGCGTTCGGGGTAGCGTAGCGCTTGCCCTTGGTGCCGGAGGACAGGAGGAACTGGCCCATCGAGGCGGCGAGGCCGGTGGCGACCGTGACGACGTCGTTCGGGATGAACTGCATGGTGTCGTAGATGGCCATGCCGGCGGTCACTGAGCCGCCCGGCGAGTTGATGTACAGGTAGATGTCCTTATCGGGGTTCTCGGCCGACAGCAGCAGCAGCTGCGAGCAGATCGCGTTGGCGTTCTCATCGCGGACCTCGGAGCCAAGCCAGATGATGCGCTCTTTCAGCAGGCGGTTGTAGATGTAGTTGTCCTGGGCTGCCGGATCGACAGTTGCCATCCGGGGTGCCCCTGCTTGCTGTGACATATGTACTTACCTCTCGCTGGCGACGGTGGCGTCACGGGACGACGCCACTGAAAATCACTACTTGGACACTAACCGGTTTCCCTGACGTTTTGTTCTCGCGGATCGCACTGTTCGCTGACGGCGCACGATTGCCGCCGGCGGCCCGGGGCCCCGGTACTTCCAGGGGGAAGATCCGGCTTAAATGGGGAAGCCCCCGGACCAGGATCCGGGGGCTTCCGCGCGGTGTTGAGAGACAGCGCGAGTTAGAACTTCACTGCTGCCGGGTCGTCGCTGGGAACAGCTTCCTCGGCGGCGGCTTCGCCTTCGACGGCGGGAGCTTCTTCAGCTTCAGCGGCAGGAACCTCTTCGCCGCCGGGGCGCACGAAGTCACTCAGGTCAACCTTGTTGCCCTCGGAGTCCGTAACCTCGGCCTGGCCCAGCACAACGGCCAGGGCCTTCCGGCGGCGGACCTCGGAAACCATCATGGGAACCTGGCCGGACTGGTCGATGATCTGGGCGAACTGGTTCGGGTCCATGCCGTACTGGCTGGCGGTGGTGACGATGTAGTCGATCAGCTCGTTCTGGCTGACGCCGACCTCTTCCTTGTCAGCGATGGCGTCAAGGATGATCTCGTTCTGGAAAGCACGCTCGGTGTTGGCCTTGACCTCGGCGCGGTGCTCGTCGGTGTCGTGCTCGCCTTCACCGTGGGAGTTCTCGGCCTTGAAGTGCTGCTCGAGCTGCTCTTCGACGACCGACGCAGGAACAGGAACCTCAACCAGCTCAACGAGCTTGTCCAGGACCTTGTCACGCGCCTCGACACCCTGCTCGACAACCTTGGATTCGGAAGCCTGCTTAGCGAGGTCCTCACGCAGTTCGGCCAGAGTGTCGAACTCGGAGGCCAGCTGGGCGAAGTCGTCGTCGGCCTCGGGAAGCTCGCGCTCCTTGACGGACTTGACCACTACCTTGACCTGCGCAGCTTCGCCGGCGTGGTCGCCGCCCACGAGGGTGGTGTCGAAGATGGCGTCCTCGTCGGCGCTGAGGCCCGTCACGGCCTCGTCGAGGCCTTCGAGCATGGTGCCGGCACCGACCTGGTAGGACAGGCCGGAGGCGGAGTCAACCTCGGCGCCGTCGATGGAGGCAGTGATGTCGATGGTCAGGAAGTCTCCGTCGGCAGCCGGGCGGTCCACGGACTTGAGCGTGCCGAAGCGGCCGCGGAGTTCGTCGAGTGCCTTGTCAACATCGGCTTCGGAGGACTCAGCCGCGGCAACCTCAACCTTGATGCCGGCGTAGTCGGGCAGCTCGATCTCGGGCCGGACGTCAACTTCAGCGTGGAACTTGAGTTCGCCGTCGGTGGCCGTCGGGTCCGGAACCTCGGTGATCTCAACCTCGGGACGGCTCAGGGGACGGATGCCGGTTTCTTGCACGGCCTCCTGGTACCAGCCGTTGAGGCCTTCGTTGATGGCCGTTTCCAGCACGTAGCCGCGGCCAACGCGCTGGTCGATCAGCTTTGCGGGGACCTTACCCTTGCGGAAGCCGGGGACCTGGATCTGCGAAGCAACAGTCTTGTATGCCTCATCGATGCTGGGCTTCAATTCCTCAAAGGGGACCTCAACATTGAGCTTGACCCGCGTGGGGGTGAGGTTCTCGACAGCGCTCTTCACAGTCTAAGTACTCCTGGTTTTGTGGGATGGGGTTCTGCAAACGCAATGATCTGACAAGCTGCAGAGTCGGGGTGACAGGATTTGAACCTGCGACTTCCTGCTCCCAAAGCAGGCGCTCTAGCCAAGCTGAGCTACACCCCGTAAGTGCACAGAACAGTCTACGGTCATATCGAGCGGATATGCACATTTGACACTGGGGCCCTGAATTAGGTTTAGTTATATCCGGCTCGAGCAGCCGACCGGAAAATGCACCGACTGCCATCCGGCATTTAGAATGTTGGTGGATGAGTGTTTCCGGGGACGTAGCTTAATGGTAAAGCCTCAGTCTTCCAAACTGATTACGCGGGTTCGATTCCCGTCGTCCCCTCCAGGACAGCCCTGCAGGACACCAGGCAGGACAACAAGAAAGCCCCTCTGCGGAGGGGCTTTTTTGTTGCCTCAGGATCCCCGCTGGCACGTGGGGCACCAAAACAGCTTGCGCGCAGCGAGTTCAGCCAGTGCCACCGGGGTCCCGCAGTCGCGGCACTCGAGGCCTTGCCGCCGGTACACGAAGTGGGACTCCTCCGGTGCCGGCAGCCCCGCGCCCGGATCGGTCCAGTAGCGGGGCGGCGTGGTGATGATCCTGCCGTCGCGGACGCCGTCGGACATCATCGCCACTGTGTCGTCCCACAGCTGCCCTGCCGCCCCGGGCTCCAGGGAACGGCCGGGCAGCCAGGGATGGAGGCCCTGGCGGAAGAGCAGTTCAGCGCGGTAGACGTTCCCGACGCCGGCAATCACTTTCTGGTCCATAAGCAGCGCCGCAAGCGGCGTTTTCCGCGCCCGCACGCCGGCAACGAAGCCTGCCTTGTCCCCCGGAACGTTGCGAAGCGGGTCCGGTCCCAGCCGACCCAGCACGGCATCGGCTTCCTCCTCGGTGATCGCGTGGCACGTGGTGGCGCCCCTGAGGTCCGCCCAGCCGTGGTCTCCGGCGAGCCGGACGCGGACGGCGCCGACGGGCGCGGGAGGACCCGTGTAACCGAAAGCGCCCTGGTTCTCTGCCGCGTCGGCCTGCTCAGCTCCGGCCGGCGGGCCGTCGTCGTACACCTCCCGCTCCCCCATCTTCCGGGGGGCGCCAATGCTGGAGGCTCCGCGGAAGGTGGCGTCACCGCCGAAGTCCCAGGCGCCATAGAGGCCAAGGTGCACGTGCAGGACCAGCCCGTGGTCGAAGTGCAGGAACAGGTGCTTCCCGTGCGCCACTGTGCCGACCAGGATGCGGCCATCCAGCAGGGCCGCTCCGTCGGCGAAGCGGCCCTGCGGACTGGAAACGGCGAGCCGCCGGTCTGAAAATACGTCCGAAAACTGGCGCGCCAGCCGGTGGACGGAATGCCCCTCGGGCACTAGGCGATAACCTCACCGGTGTTCTCGTAGGCCGCGATCTTGCCGATCCGGCGGACGTGGCGCTCGTCGTTGCTGAACGGTTCCTGCAGGAAGGCCTCAATGATCTCCGTGGCTTCCTCCACGCTGTGCTGGCGGCCCCCGACGGCCACGACGTTCGCGTCGTTGTGGTCCCGGGCAAGGGTGGCGGTGGAGAGGTTCCAGGCCAGTGCAGCGCGGACGCCCTTGACCTTGTTGGCCGCGATCTGCTCGCCGTTGCCCGAGCCGCCCAGCACGATGCCCAGAGCGTGGACGCCGGCGGCCTGGTCCGCCACGACAGCAAGTCCCGCGTTGATGCAGAACGACGGGTAGTCATCCAGGGCGTCGTAGACCTTGGGTCCGTGGTCAACCACGTCATAGCCCTTGGCCGTGAGGTGGGCCACCAGGTGGGCGCTGAGCTCCATTCCGGCGTGGTCGGTGGCTATGTGGACGCGCGGGAAGTCGGGGTTTGTGGTCACGGCGGTATCCGTTCAGTCATGAGCACCGGTAGGCTTCCGGGCTGCTTCGGGGGTCGGATCCAAGCGTACTAGGACGCAGGTGCCGCCCGGGATGTTACGGCTGGGGCGGGCGCTTCTCCCCGCGCGCCCGGGCAGCCACGCGGGACAGCACCGCGGCCACCCTTTCCGCGGAGTCCGTGCTGCCGCCGCTGACAGCCACTTTCTTGCCGTCAGCGCGGTTGACCACGACGGCGGGGCCACTGCTGACGAGCATCGCGGTGGTCCCGCCGTGGTGGCGGTAGCCCCAGCCGCCGTAGTCTGCGGCACGGACCTCAGCCGGCGACGCCGAGGAAATTGCGGCCGCCGGAACCTCCATCACCCGGACGAAGCCCGCGACGAAGACCCGCAGCCCGCTCCGGTCAACGATGATCCGGGCGAACAGGAAGGCGGCTGCCAGCACGGCCAGGACCACCAGCAGGGCACCGAGCCAGGGCAGGGCGATGGAGATCAGGGCTGCCGGGAAGAGCGAGGCCACGCCCAGCATCACGAACACCGAGCTGCGGGCGTGTACCCACAACCGCACGGAATCGGTCGCGAGTTCGGGGTCCAGTTCACGGTCCAGGGCCTCCTGCAGCGCGCGTTCGTCGTCGACGGACCACTGTTCATCCGCTTTGAAGACAAAGCCCATGATGACCCCAAGGGCCAGGGCCGCCCCGCTCCCGAGCGCCAATGCCGACATGTCGACCCGGGCCTCACGGACATCGGCGATTCCCGCCTGGCCCACCAGCACCGCGGCCAGTGCAGTTGTGACGAAGAGAGTGACGCTTAGTCCGGCGCCCATCAATAAGCGGCGCATCACAGTGGGCCGGCTCAAAGGTGCCGCCTGTCCCAGGGCGAGCCACCCCACCACCGTGATGATCAGGGCGCCGACTGCCACAAAGGCGGAAAACGGCGCAAAGCCGACCGGACCGGCGTCGGACCAGCGGACCGCCATGGGGTCCGGCACGTCCGGCCGGAGCAGAAGTGCGCAGACCACGAATGCGGCGGCCAGCAGCACCGGAAACCCGATCGCGAACCGCAGTGCCTTGGCGTCCACCGAATCCCTGATCTTTCCCATACCCCCACGCTACCCCGCAGCGGCACGCTGTGATCCACCTAACTTGCCAATGCGCAATGAAGTGAAAGAATAATTTCACAGTGCAGGCAATGACCGTTGCCGGCCGGGAACGCAACCCTATTCTGGAGGCCCCACCTTGCCAGGCATGAACCTGACGCGCGCCGAAGCCCGTGAGCGCGCCGACCTCATTTCCGTTGAATCCTACGAAGTCAGCCTGGACCTGACCCGGGGTGACAAGGTCTTCGGATCCACCACGGCCGTGAAGTTCAGCGCACGCCCCGGGTCTTCCACGTTCATCGATGCAGTAACCCACAAGGTCCACAGCGTCATGCTCAACGGCATCGAGCTCGACCCGGCCGAGGTGTCCGACGGCGTCCGCATCCAGCTGCCGGACCTCGCCGCGGAGAACAACCTGCTGGTCGTGGCCGAGGCCCCGTACATGAACACGGGAGAAGGCCTCCACCGGTTTGTGGATCCGGTGGACAACGAGGTTTACCTGTACACGCAGTTTGAGGTGCCGGACTCCCGCCGGATGTTTGCGGTGTTCGAACAGCCCGACCTCAAGGCGAGCTTCACGTTCACTGTCACCGGGCCGTCGCACTGGGACCTGGTGTCCAACTCCCCCACTCCGGTCCCGATCGAAACCATTCCGGCCGAAGACGGCAGCGCCCGCTCGGTCTGGGAGTTTCCCGCCACTCCCCGGCTGTCCTCCTATGTCACGGCCCTGATCGCCGGCCCGTACCAGTCCGTGCGCAGCGAGGTGAAGTGCGCCGACGGGCGCGTCGTTCCCCTGGGTGTGTTCGCGCGCAAGTCGCTCATGCAGTACCTCGACGCGGACAACATCTTCGAACTGACCCGCCAGGGGTTCGAGTTCTTCGAGGCGCAGTTCGGCTGCCCCTATCCGTTCGAGAAGTACGACCAGCTCTTCGTCCCGGAGTTCAACGCCGGTGCCATGGAAAACGCGGGCGCCGTCACCATCCTGGAAGGCTATGTGTTCCGCGGCAAGGTCACGGGCGCGCAGATCGAACGCCGTGCCATCACGATCTTGCACGAGCTCGCGCACATGTGGTTCGGCGACCTCGTCACGATGCGCTGGTGGAACGACCTGTGGCTCAACGAATCGTTCGCCGAGTACATGTCCCATCTGGCGGCCGTGGAGAACACGGAGTTTGACCACGCCTGGACCACGTTTGCCTCGGTGGAGAAATCCTGGGCATACCGCCAGGACCAGCTGCCCACAACGCACCCGATTTTCGCCGAGATCAACAATTTGCAGGACGTTGAGGTGAACTTCGACGGCATCACCTACGCCAAGGGTGCCTCGGTGCTCCGCCAGCTGGTTGCCTGGGTGGGACCGGAGCAGTTCATGTCAGGCGTCCGTGAATACTTCAGCAAGCACGCGTGGAAAAACACCGAGCTGAGCGACCTCATGGTGGAGCTGGAAAAAGCCAGCGGCCGGGACCTGGACCAGTGGGGGCGGCTGTGGCTGGAGACCGCCGGGGTCAACACGCTGTCCCCGGACGTTTCGGTGGATTCCACCGGTGCGATCACCGCTTTCAGCATCGTACAGACCGCGGTGGCCGAGCAGCCCACCATCAGGCCGCACCGCCTGGCCGTCGGCTTCTACAACATCACCGACGGGCAGCTTGTCCGCGTGCACCGCGAAGAACTCGACGTCGACGGCGAACGCACCGACGTGCCTGCCCTGACCGGGCTGCAGCAGCCGGACCTGATCCTGCTCAACGACGACGACCTCGCCTATGCCAAGGTCCGCCTCGACCCGCAATCCCTGGCCACCGCGACGGCCCACCTGAAGGACTTCCGTGAAAGCCTGCCGAGGACGCTCGTCTGGGGATCTGCCTGGGACGCCGCCCGCGACGGCGAAACGCCGGCGCGCGGATACGTCGAACTGATCCTGGCGAACATCGCGTCCGAATCGGACTCCTCGGTGATCCTGGTCCAGCTCCGCCAGCTGGCCACAACGCTCAGCTATTACGTTGCCGAAGAGCACCGGGAGAAAACGTCAGTTGCCGCGGCCGACACCCTGTGGGACCTTGCCGGCACCGTTCCCCCGGGCTCCGATGCGCAGCTGCAGTTCGCTAAGTCCTACGCCCTGCTGGCCCGCAGCGACAGCCAGCTGGATACCGTTGCCGCCCTGCTGGACGGCTCTGCGGAACTGCCCGGCCTGACCGTGGACCAGGACCTGCGGTGGGAGCTGCTCGCCTCGCTCGTGGCCGGCGGCCGGTTCGGCCAGGACCGCATCGACGCCGAACTCGCGCAGGACAACACCGCGAACGGCCAGAACGCCGCCGCGCTGGCCAAGGCGGCCATCCCCACGGCCCGGGCCAAGGCCGAGGCGTGGGAGTCCATCGTGGTGAAGGGCGAGCTGTCGAACGCCCTGCAGGCGTCCGCGGTGGCGGGCTTCACGCGCGTGCTGGACCCGGCGCTGCTGGAGCCGTACACGGAGAAGTATTTCGACGCCGTTCCCGGCATCGTCGCCAACCGCACGCACGCACTGGCCCAGCAGATCGTCGTCGGGCTCTATCCGTCGCTGCAGACCACCCAGGCGACGGTGGACCGCACCGACGACTTCCTGGCCACGCTGCCCGAAGAAAGTGCCGCCCTGCGGCGGATGATGCTGGAAAACCGCGACGGCGTGGCCCGCGCGCTGCGTGCCCGCCAGGCCGACGTGGGGTAGGCGGCATGGCCCTTGACGAGCACCGCTATGCCGTGACTGTCCGCTGGACCGGGAACCGGGGTGAGGGAACGTCCACATACCGGGGCTACTCCCGGGACCACGACGTCGAACTCGCCGGCCTTCCTGTTTTGAAAGGCTCCGCGGATCCCACATTCCATGGCGACAAGACCCGGTACAACCCGGAACAGCTGCTGCTGGCCGCCCTGTCGCAGTGCCACATGTTGTCGTTCCTGCATGTGGCCGTCAAGCACGGCGTGGTGGTGACGGCCTACGAAGACAGGGCCGAGGGGCTGATGCGGACCAACCGGGACGGCAGCGGCCAGTTTGAGTCCGTCACCCTCCGGCCCAAGGTGACGGTTGCCGCCGAGGTGGACGCCGCGCTTATGGAAGAACTGCACCAGGAGGCAAACAAGGTCTGCTTCATTGCCCGCAGCGTCAACTTTCCCGTGCTGCACGCGCCCGCCACGGTGGTGGGGGCCTGACCGAGGCTTCTGGCGGTGCCCGTTCAGCGCATCAGGATGCGCCCGCGGCCGCGCTACGGCGCTACTGTTGAAGGTGAACAGAGTGTTATGCGCCGGGCGAACCCCGGTATGCCCGGCGGAAGCCGGTCAGCAATAAGGAGCCCCCCTGCCGATGTACTTCATGTCGACGATCACCACGCCAGCCGCACCGGACGTCTCCGATATCAACGTCGCCGGAATCGTGATCAGCATTGGAATCGGCGTCACGATCTGGCTCATCGCGTCGTTCCTGATCGCCGGAATCACCAAGAGTGTGGCAGCCGGCACAACGTTTTTCAAGAAACCGCATTTCCGCTGGGTAGCGCCGGCACTGAGGGCACTGGACCATGAACGACGCGTCCAGCGGGCCAAGACAATCGGCTCGCTGCTGAACAGCGTGGCCAGTGTCCTGATCGTCGTTATCACCATCATGTACGTCCTGAAGAACCTGGACGTGGACATCGCACCGCTGCTGACGAGCGTTGGTATCCTCGGTGTCGCCATCGGCTTCGGCGCCCAGCAGCTCATCCGCGACTTCCTGGCCGGCATCTTCATCACCATCGAGGACCAGTACGGAATCGGCGACATCATCGAAACCAGCGAGGTCGTGGGCAGGGTGGAGTCCATGGGCCTTCGCATCACCCGCGTCCGGTCCGACGACGGCGCCATCTGGTACCTGCGCAACGGCGAGATCCTGCGGGTGGGCAACCGTTCCCAGGGCAACTACGTGGCGCCGGCGGACGACTCCGTGGAAGTGCCGGACCATGATTCAGCAAAGCAGCAGAAGGCCGGAGAGTAGCCATGAGCATGCCAACCCCCGAACAACGACAACCGAAGATGCTGATGCAGAACGATCCCTTCAGCCAGCCCGGCTACACGGACAACTTCTACGACGCCGTGGGCGGTCATGAGACTTTCGTGAAGCTCATCGATGTCTTCTACGACGGCGTGGCCACCGACCCGCTGCTCCGGCCCATGTATCCGGAGGAGGACCTGGGACCGGCCAAAAGGCGCTTCCTCATGTTCCTCGAGCAGTACTGGGGAGGACCCACCACGTACGGCGAGGAACGCGGCCACCCGCGGCTGCGGATGCGGCACATGCCGTTCCGGGTCACGCCTGCGGCCAAGGACCGGTGGCTCCACCACATGCGCACGGCGGTGGACTCGCTCGAACTGCCGCCGCTCTACGAAAACACGCTGTGGGACTACATGGAGCGGGCCGCGCTGTCCATGGTGAACAGCGCGTCGGACACCTAAGCGGGTTCCGGGGTCCTCCAGTCAGAGGCGGAGGCCGGCGCCTGTCCGGGCCAGGACATGGCCGCGGCTGCCGCTGAGCCGGAACCAGCGTCCCGCGCGGTAAAGCTTTTGCTCATCGCCGCCCAGGAAGCCAAGGGTCAGGGCGGCGAAGGCTGCGCCGGCAGGCAGGCCGCCGGAACCGGCCAGCTCACGGCCCCACACATTGGCGCGGGCATTGTTCACGATCAGGGCGCCCGGCTTGTCCGGAACAATACCGGCCACCTCCGTGATGCCGGCTTCCGCGGCCGCCCTCAGCTCAGCGTCGGGAAGCGCGCCCATAAGCTCCCAGCCGGACCTGGGCGCTCCAACCCCCGCCCAGGACTCGGTGACGGTCATGGGCGGAATCGGAAGTTCGACGTCGTTGTCCCCCGCCCGGGCAAGGCGGTCCAGCACCGCGGCGAGAGGAACCGTCACGTCGGCGGCGGCCGGCTCGGCCAGCGCCATGGTGCGGAGGCCAAGAATGGTGGGCGTCGACTCGCCCAGCAGCCGCGGGCGGAGCACGCAGACGTAGGCAGCCAGCACGCAGCCCGTGGCCTGAAGCCGGATGGCGCCGTCTTCAATTGCCT
Source organism: Arthrobacter sp. ISL-72 (assembly GCF_018613755.1). Classification (GTDB taxonomy): domain Bacteria; phylum Actinomycetota; class Actinomycetes; order Actinomycetales; family Micrococcaceae; genus Arthrobacter. The sequence continues at coordinate 60,805 of NZ_JAGGPP010000006.1, read as the reverse complement.
TGGCACGCGTCGCGTAGGTACGGAGATCGGCCAGATCACGGGGATCGGCGAACCGGAAAGACTGGGTTAGGACATCAGACACATTAAGGACTCTACCGGCTGAGCCGCGGTTGAGGAGCGCCGGGGCGACGTCTAGAGTCAAACCATGACTGAAGCGGAAGCCGGATTGCAGGCGTTGCCCACCGAGGATCCCACATCCTCGCTCATTGAACTCCTCGATCTCGGCACGCTTGAGGGTGCCCGGACCGACGAGGACATCTTCATGGGTCCGTCCCAGCGGCAGCCGCGGCAGCGTGTTTTTGGCGGGCAGGTACTGGCGCAATCGCTCATCGCGGCAAACCGGACCGTTGATCCCGCCCGCAGTGTCCATTCCATGCACGGGTATTTCCTGCGCCCGGGCGACGCGAACAAGCCCATTACCTTCGGCGTCCAGCGGCTGCGGGACGGCCGCTCATTTTCTGCCCGCCGCGTCCACGCATACCAGGAGGGCACGCCCATACTGTCCATGATCGCCTCCTTCCAGGAGGAGGACGAGGGCATCGACCACCAGTCCCCGATGCCGGCAGGAATACCTGACCCGGAGTCGTTGCCCAGCACGGCCGACCTGCTGGGAAAGTACGACCACCCGGTGGCCCGGCACTGGGCCTACGAGCGGCCCTTCGACATACGCCACGTTGACCCGGCGCTGTACGTGTCGGCCAAGGGGGAGCGGGAAGCCCGCAATGCCGTCTGGATGAAGACCTTCGGGCCGATGCCGGACGACGCCAACACGCACCGCGCAGCCCTCGCCTACGCCAGCGACTACACGCTGCTCGAATCCATCCTCCGCAAGCACGGCCTCAGCTGGATCACGCCGGGAATGAGTGTCGCCAGCCTGGACCACGCCATGTGGTGGCACCGGCCTGTGCGCGTTGATGAGTGGCTGCTGTATGTCCAGGAATCACCCAGCGCCCAGGGCGCCCGCGGCCTGGCCACCGGCAAGATTTTCAGCCGGGACGGGGAGCACGTTGCATCGGTGGCGCAGGAAGGCATGGTCCGGGTGCCGACGGACCTGAAGAACAAAGTAGTCGGCGCATTGCAGACAAAGGTGATCGAGCGCCAGATGCGCAAGGCCGACAAGGTCTAGCTTGGCATGCAAAAGGCCGGTTCCCCAGGGAACCGGCCTTTTGCATTCCGACCTTAGTCGCGGGTCAGGCGGCGGTGCGTGACGCGGTGCGGCTTGGCCGCGTCCGGGCCGAGGCGCTCCACCTTGTTTTCCTCGTAGGACTCGAAGTTTCCTTCAAACCAGTACCACTTGGACGGGTTCTCCTCGTCACCTTCGTAGGCCAGGATGTGGGTGGCCACCCGGTCCAGGAACCAGCGGTCGTGGGAGACGACGACAGCACAGCCGGGGAATTCCAGCAGGGCGTTTTCGAGGCTGCTGAGGGTTTCGACATCGAGGTCGTTGGTGGGTTCGTCGAGGAGCAGCAAGTTGCCGCCCTGCTTGAGGGTCAGGGCCAGGTTCAGGCGGTTGCGCTCACCACCGGAGAGGACACCTGCCTTCTTCTGCTGGTCCGGGCCCTTGAATCCGAAGGCCGCCACATAGGCGCGGGACGGCATTTCAACGTGGCCCACCTGGATGAAGTCCAGGCCGTCGGAGACGACCTCCCAGAGGGTCTTGTTGGGGTCGATGCCGCCGCGGCTTTGGTCCGCATAGGAGATCTTGACCGAGTCGCCGATCTTCAGGTCGCCGCCGTCGAGCGGTTCCAGGCCCACGATGGTCTTGAACAGGGTGGTCTTGCCGACGCCGTTGGGGCCGATGACGCCCACGATGCCGTTGCGCGGCAGCGTGAAGGACAGGCCGTCGATGAGCGTACGGTCCTCGAAGCCCTTCTGCAGGTTCTTGGCTTCGAGCACCAGGCCGCCGAGGCGGGGTCCCGGCGGGATCTGGATCTCTTCGAAGTCGAGCTTGCGGGTACGGTCCGCTTCCGCGGCCATTTCCTCGTAGCGGGCCAGGCGGGCCTTGGACTTGGTCTGGCGTCCCTTGGCGTTGGAGCGGACCCACTCGAGTTCCTCGGTAAGGCGCTTGGCCTGCTTGGCGTCCTTCTTGCCTTGGATTTCCAGGCGGGCGCGCTTTTTCTCCAGGTACGTGGAGTAGTTGCCTTCGTACGGGTACAGGTGACCGCGGTCCACTTCGGCGATCCACTCGGCAACATGGTCGAGGAAGTAGCGGTCGTGGGTGACGGCGAGGACGGCGCCTGCGTATGACGAGAGGTGCTGTTCCAGCCACAGGACGCTTTCGGCGTCGAGGTGGTTGGTGGGCTCGTCGAGCAGGAGGAGGTCCGGCTTCTGGAGCAGGAGCTTGCACAGTGCAACGCGGCGGCGCTCACCACCGGAGAGGAGGGTGACGTCGGCATCGGCCGGCGGGCAGCGGAGCGCATCCATGGCCTGCTCGAGCTGCGAGTCAAGGTCCCAGGCGTCGGCTGAGTCGATGGCTTCCTGAAGGTGGCCCATTTCCTCCAGCAGGGAGTCGTAGTCCGCGTCCGGGTTGGCCATTTCCTCGGAGATTGCGTTGAAGCGCTGGATCTTCCCGTAGATCTCGCCAACACCTTCCTGGACGTTGCCGAGGACGGTCTTCTCCTCGTTCAGCGGCGGCTCCTGGAGCAGGATGCCTACCGTGTAGCCGGGGCTGAGCCGTGCCTCACCGTTGGAGGGAGTGTCCAGGCCAGCCATGATCTTGAGGATGGTGGACTTACCGGCACCGTTGGGGCCAACAACACCGATCTTGGCACCCGGGAAGAAGGACATGCTTACGTCGTCGAGAATAAGTTTTTCGCCAACAGCCTTACGGGCCTTGGTCATTGTGTAGATAAATTCCGCCATGGTTCCAAATCTAGTGGGTCGGCGGGGTTAACTCACATTCGCTTCAGGCTCCGAAGCCCGACAGCAGCGGAAAACGGACTTCAGTTACGCAATGGACCGGTTGAGGCTCAGTCCAGGCTCAGCCGCCGACGAAGCATTTTCCGGTCGCCAGCACCGGAAGGACGGTGACCACGACGCTTCCGTCGCGGATCTGGCCGATCACACAATCCTGGCCTTGCAATGCAGCGGCCTCAATCGCATCCACTTCCAGACCGGTCGGAGTGCGGCTGACTGATACCTGCAATGACTCGGCCGGTATGCCTGCGCCGGTCAGGGCTGCTGTCAGCTGGTCCTGACCCGGCTTTGGATTGGCCCCGGCCACGCCCTGAAGCGCGTTGCCCACCGTTTCCTTCAGCCGCTCAGTCGCCGGGTCGAGCCCCGGCTCACCGCCCGGCGAGGCGGTAGAAGCCGTCGCGGCGGGGGTTGGCGCCGCCGCTGGTGTGGCCGGCACTTCCGCTGCGGCGGTCGATTGCCGTGACGACGGGGCCGATGCGCCGGAATCCGCACCGTTACACCCCGCCAGGCCCGCCACCAGCACGGGCACCGCGAGAAACCGAAGGCGCATGCTGCGGACACGCCACTGGCCTCCTGACTGCCGGCTCCCGGACGCGCCGCTTACGGGCAGCGGGGTTCCGCGGTGAAGGTGGGGTCTCTGTGCTCGAATCACTTTGTCATTCTGCCATGCGGCACCGCGGGGGAACGGTGCCGCACCCGGGGCATCAGCGGGACATGTTCAGGGGGCGGTCCCCGTGAGTTCGCCTGTCTCTGAATCGAGTTGCAGCATTTCGCCGTTTGCATCGTCGATGAAGATCCCTTCGGCGGCGGGGTCGTCGTCCTGTCCGTTCTCACTCCCTTCCCGCGCGTCGTCAGGCTCCTCGCTGCCGGGCATGCTGCCGTCCTGCTCCGCCGATGTGGAACCTGGCTGGCCCTGCCCTCGTTCGGCCTGGGCGGCGTTCCCTGCCGTACGGATGAAGTTGGCGGAGCCCCACATGAGGTCATGCCCGACGGAGTCGGCGTCGATCTCCGCAGCGTGGTAGATGCGGCCGTCCTTCTCCCAGCTCCGCATTTTGAGCCGGCCAACGATGATCACGCGCTGGCCTTTTTTGATGCTGCACCCCATGTTGCCGGCAAGCTGCCGGTAGCCCTGGACTGTGAACCAGTTGGTATTACCGTCGACCCATGTGCTTGACGCGCGGTCATAGCGCCGGTCCGTGGAGCCGAGCCGAAACGATGCGGTGGCGACTCCCCCAGGAGTTGTGGAACTCCTGATTTCCGTGGCAACGAAGCCCCGGACAGTGATGTTGTCAGTCATCTTGGTGTCCTGTCTCGAATGATGTGCCCTAGCAGGCATCTTCAGCTTCGGGCAGGAAAGCACCGGGGGCGAGAGGCAGCATTCGCTATGTGCAAAACTTCGGGTGAAGACGGACCTTATCGCCAGGCCAAAACGCCGCGGGCAGGCTGACTGGTCGATGGCGCCGGGCACTGTAAACTTTTCTAGGCATCGCCGGAATAGTCCGGAGACGCCAAGCGTGCCCCAGTAGCTCAGGGGATAGAGCAGCGGCCTTCTAATCCAAAGGCTTGTTATTCGAGACCGCCTCAGATTTTGGGGTGCGTTCACCGTCCCTCGGGGGAACGGGACCAGTGGATGTCGGGAGTCCCAAGAGGATGTATTCCAGGCTGATGCCGGTGACCTCGCAGATTGCCTGAAGCTCATCGAGCGTGAAGGGCGTTCCACCCAGCAGCTTCCTTGAGATGGTCTGCTGCGGCAGGCCGGTCAGCCGGGCGAGGCCGGAGCCCTTGAGATTTCGTTCTGCGAGTTGACCCCGTAGACGCCGGGCAACCGCAACAGACAATGACTCGGACGAGTGTTGTTCGTTGATTGCTGTGCTCATGAAATGAACTATACCCATTGACTGGGTACATGCAACAGCGAGCGGGATAAATAATCACTTTACCGTTAAATCAACCACTCATTTGCCAGATTACGGACTACTTGGAAACAGGTACACGAGTACTCACTTCTCAGGGTTGTAAAGTACGCATTTCTGGGTAATACTCGTACTCATGAGTGAAACAGTCACCGAACGGGTAGCCGCAAATGTACGTGCGGAAGCCGCCCGTCTCAAGATGTCCCAGCGCGACATCGCCGTGGCCCTGGGCGTAAGCCAGTCCTCCGCCAACCGTCGGTATCTGGGGATAACCCCCATCGACGTCGAAGAGCTATTCGCTCTCGCCAACGCATTCAGCGTCCCCGTTTCGAAACTACTGCCTGAAGATATTCGGGCCCAGGCCGAGTCTGCCTGACTCCCCGCAGTTGTCCTGCCGGGTAGAGCCCGTAGGCAGGCAGTAAATAGGGCGGTCCAGTTCCTTCCGCCAAGAACTCACTGGACCGCCCGTATCAAATCCAATCGTCAGCCCCCAATTCATTGGGACTTCTGACGCTCGAATCAGAATCGAGTTTATCAATGGACGCTCAAAGCACGCCAGAGACTCCCGCCGTTGACCCGCCCAGGCACTTGTTCTTCGGCGCCGAGGACCGCCGCCAGGGCGGCAAGGCCGGGCTGGTCGACAAGTACCTGTCGATGGAGAAGGCCCGGCGGCACCAGCTGGCCGAGCACGTCATCGTCACCGCGAACCAGCTGGCTTCCGCGGTCCGCACGCTCCGCGCTTTCGACCGGACCGGCAACGCAGACATGGCCGTGGACCACATCGAGCAGACATTCGAGGATCTCCGCAAGTACACGACGAACCTGGTCAATGAAGTCAACGCCTCGGTGGACCGCTACGGCGACGAGCTGGAGCAGCTGGCCTTCCGCGACATCCGCGCCGCCCGCGAGGCGTCGGACGCGCAGACCCCCAAGCCCGGCCCCGGACCCATCGCCGTCGTGAATGTCGCCAACGCTGAGGATGTAGCCCAGGTGAAAGCGAACCTGGAGCTGGCGCTCAACCGGGTAGGGGCCCAGCGGTGAAGGCCCGTATCAAGCGGTTCGCCGTCGTGCAGCCCATCGGCCACCGCCCCTACAAGGACCGTGCAGACCTGCACTACCGGGACAACAACGAGCTCTCCGCGCAGCTCCTGACCTATGCCCGGTCCAAGTGGCCGGCACCGCAGGCGCTCGCGGTGGACGTCCACGCGCAGCAGATCATCGTGGACCGCATCCCCAGGGCGAACTACTCCATCCACGAGTACCGCCAGCCCGCGCTCGCCGGAGCGGGGCAGTGAGCCGCCCATCGGCGCGGGTCGGCCGGAATCGCCGCCGCGCCTACCTACTCATCCTCGCCGCCGGCCTGCTGGCAATCGTCGCCGCGTTCCCCACATTCAACGCCGCCTACCTGGTCGGCATGCTCGCAGTAGTTACCGGCGCTGCCGGATTCGTCATCGAAACAGAGACAGGACAAGGATCATGACCGAACAGCCAGTGGAGACCGAACAGGGGTGGCTCGGCAACGTGCCGCTGTCCGCCGTCCAAGCCCCGGCGAAGAGGGAAGCCTACCTTCCGAACGGGCACCGCCTGCCGGCCCCGTTCCAGTCCGTGCTGCGGCAGGACATCGAAGCGGCCCGCCAGGAACAGGCCCGCGCCGAGCTGGCCGCCGCTGCGAAGGAAGCGAGCGAGCATTTGGCCGCCGCCGGCGCCGCCCTCAGCGTCGTCGGCGACGACAGGGAACCAGATCTGTGGCTGGACACAGAGGACCAAACGACCCGGGCTTTGCGCGAGATCCAGGACGGCAACATCAACGCCGGCATCGCCTGCCTCCAGGCCGCACTCGCGTTCGCACTGAACTACCGCCACTCCCTGGCAGAAGAGACCACACGATGAGCGCCACCTTCCAAGAGCTACACATCGACCAGCTGGCCATCCACCCGAAGAACGTCCGCAAGGACGTCGGGATCGTCACGGACCTCGCAAACAGCATCAGCGCCCAGGGCATTCTGCAGCCGCTCGTCGTCGCCCCGGATCTCACGCAACGACCTGCCGGAAAGATAAGCCGCGAAGAGGTCCGGTACGTCATCATCGCAGGGCACCGCCGGCACGCGGCCGCGAAGCTCGCCAACGTCGACTCCCTGCCCTGCGTCATCCGGACCGACATCGACACCGAGCCCAAGCAGCTCGAAGCCATGTTGGTCGAGAACACCCAACGCACTGACCTGACCATCACGGAGGAAGCAAACGCCTATCAGGCACTCCTCGAGTTCGATGGATACACAGTCAAGTCCGTGGCCAAAGCGACCGGGCGCTCGCAGAGCCTGGTCCGGTCCCGCATCGCCCTCACCAAACTCTCCGAGGACGCGAAGGACAAGATCGAGGACCGCACCCTGAACATTGACCAGGCACTCGAGCTGGTCGACTACACCGACGACGAAGCCGCCACGAAGCGCCTGCTCCGCGTCGCTGACAAGCCCAACGAGTGGGCGTTCCAACTGGCCAAGGAAGCCAAGACCAAGGCCTGGCTGGAGAACCTGCCCCGCCTGACCGCCGAGCTTCAGGGCGCGGGCGTAGACATTATCGAACGCCCGGCCGGGCAGACATGGGAATGGACCGACTGGCGCGTCTCCTACTCGGAGATGACCGTGGCGGAAGCAGTAGCCGGCAGCTGGTCCGCCATCTGCGACGAAACCAAAGACGAAATCACCTGGTTGAAGAAACGCGAAAAGGGCACCACCTACACCGCGCCCCAGCGGACCCCTGAGCAGATCGCCGCCGACATCCGCGCCCAGGAACTTACCCGCGGTCTTGCAACCGCCGCGGAAGTCCGGTCCGCATTCCTCAAGAACGCCATCGAGACCCCGGCCGCCGACCAGACGAAGACACTGCTCTTGGACTTCATCACGGACCGGCTGAGCCTCGGAGACCTCGCGCCCTGGCTGGACATCGACCACGAAAGCATCGATGAGCAGGAAGTCGTCGATGCCATCGCGAGACTCAACATTCCGCAGCTAGTCGCCCTCATGCACGTAGACGCCTTCGAACGCGAAATGTACATGACCGACCTAGCAGCATGGAGCGACAGCGCCAGCCGATGGGCCTCAACCGATACATGGCGGGAACGACTCCAGAACATCTACGGATACCAGTGGACCGAAGCCGAACAAGCCGCCCTCGACCACCACCAAGCCCTCCGCGAAGCAGAGAACGCCAACGAAGACCAGGAAGAGGAACACGAAGATGACTGACCACAAGCTCACCCGCAACCAGGACAACTTCCCCGTCTGCACCTGCGGCTACATCTCCCCCGTCATCACCCCAGACCAGCCCATCGGACTCATGTGGAAAGCCAAGGCCGACGTCCTCAACCACATCACCGACGTCCGCAACGGTCTTGCCCCGGAAACGACTCGCCCGGATGCACCTTTCGTTGGGTCCAAGGGGGTCGAGATGAAGTATCCGCGGGCCGGTGTCCGGCAGACGGCCGCCGGCACGTGGCTGCTGACCTGCTGGGACAGCGCAACCGTGTTCCACCCGCTGCCCGAGCCCGAGTTCAACGACCGGAAAACGGCCTTCGACTACGGCTATCTGACCATCGGTGCCTGCCGGGACTCCGGAACCAATCTGAACGGAATCGAAGCCGCGTGAGCGAGAAGCCGCCTCCGCTCACGTCAGTGCCGGCAACGGCCGACCGTTGCGACAGCTGCAAGAAAGTCTTGGACCCCCACAACGGCCAGTGCCGCTGCTAACAGGAAGGAAAACGTTGATCATGACCGAGATGGCTTGGCAGGACCCGCCCACGGAGCGGACTAGGCCCGGACAGTACGACGAAGTCATTGCCCAGCTGAAGATCCACCCAGGGCGTTGGGCGCTCCTCAAGACCGACTGGAAAGCGAAGACGCCGCCGAACGTCCTCCGGCAGAACGGCTGCGAAACGACGGTCCGCAAGGTCAAGCTGGAGAACGGCGAGGAAGCCCGCCACCTGTACGCCCGCTTCCCATTCCCCAAGCCGAGCAGCGCGGAAGTGAAAGCAGCGGCCGCCGAACAGGCCAAGGCGCGGCAGGCAGTCCAGACGGGCACAGCTCTCAAACCGCCACCGCCGGCAGTACGTCGGGCAAAGCCCGGTGAAGTCCGTCCTTCCAACGACATGGGACTGCAGAAGTTCATGGAAGCCCGCCGTTCCCGCGGCGCGGTAGACGTGCCGGAATAGCAGCACCTGGCGCCGGCCACCACGGCGGCGCCACCAGGGCCCGTAGCTCAGTCAGGCAGAGCATCCCGATTCCCCCATAGGGAAGACCCCGGTTCGAATCCGGGAGGGCCCACGAAACAAAAACCACCGCCAAAGGAGGCAGTGCTATGGACCACGATCGCGACGCCGAGAGCTGGACCCGGCCGCCCAACCGGAACCCCGGGTGCAGCTGCCAGCCATGGCGCTACAGCCCTTTCACTCCCCGACCAACCAACCCCGACTGTCCGACCCACGGAGAAATGAGCGCTACATGAACTTCTGGAACTACCTCGCCCTCACCGCCGCCATCCTCGTATCGGGCGTTTTCGCATGATCCTCACGGTCAACACGCTGGACCTGCGCCAAGCGCTCATGTCCGTCATCCCCCACGCAGCCGAAGCCAAGCTGTCCGCCGCGCTCGCCGTCGTGCACTTCACAGCCACGGACGGGATCCTGCACGTGACGGCCAGTAACACGGTCACACTGGGCCACGCCGTAGCGTCCATCTGGGATTCGGAAGGCCTTACCGGCGATGTCAACGACGACGCCTTCAACCTGCCGATCGACGTCGCGAAGGAGCTGCTCCAGATCTTCAAAGCCAAGGGCAAGCAGCCGGAGGATGAGATCGGCGATACGCTCCGCATCACGGTCAAGTCGGAGACCATCACCTTCCTGGACGTCTCAGGCCTCTTCCCCGGCAAAGAGTTCAAGATCCCGCACGAGGATGACCACGACTACCCCATTGCCTTCGGACGGCTCCTGATCCAGGCGGCGCTGTCCGATCGCGTGATGCCCGAACGTCTCGTGGCCGCCGGCCGACTCGTGCGAATGTTCGCTGCCGCCTCGGCGGCTTACGGCGAGCCACTGGTCATCGAACCGACCGAAGACGCACGCCGCATCCTGATCAGCTGCGGAGAGTCCTTCCTCGGGCTGCTCATGCCCATCCGGTCGGAAGATGGCTCCACCGTCGCCCGCGAGCTCGAAGAGTGGCGCGACGGATGGATGAACCGCCTCCCCGAGATCACGCATGCCGGCGGCGGCAAGAGACCCGACGAACCAAGCCCAGGCGCGGACTTCCTCCGCAACGCCACCGGATTCCACGGGTCCGTGACCGTGACCTCCGGCAAGGGCGGCAACGTGCACGACATCACCGAAGCAGTATTCAACCGAGTATCAGAGATTGTGGAGCCCCACCTGTGACCGATCGAATCAACGATACATACGAAGTGACCGAGCTTGGCGAAGACGGCGACATGTGGATCGTGCAGCGATCTGCCACCTATTTCGGCGGCGATGAGTCCAGTGCGCGACTGGCTGTCATCGAATACCTGCGGCAGTGCCATGGGGACGATGATGAAACCTTCGGATCGAGCGTGCACCTTGCACTCGACGCCCAAGTCCACAAGGGCAACCACTGGCACTGGCATGTCGCCACCCCTGATCATGATCCGGAACTGATGCTGCTTGACTGCGACTCCGTGACGCATGAGACGTTCACGGGCTGGCTGTTCGGTGGCAGTGCACCGAGCGTCCGCACCCGCGAAGAGGTTCCGGCGACGGTGGCAGCATGAGTGAACGCGACGAACTGGCCCCCATGCGCGGCGAGCTTGCGGAACTCGCAGGCAACGCCGCAGAGCGTGATGACGACGACTACCGAAGCGGCCAACGCGATCCTCGCCGCCGGCTACCGAAAGCCAGAGGGGCCGGCCGGACGCGGTGATGTTCACTGAGGCAGCCGTGGAACGGGCGGCGAAATCACTGTGCGCGGCCGAGTTCCCGGATGTCTCGCCGTCCTATGCGTGGAACGTCCAGTTCGAAGACGGGCAGAACCATTACCGCCAGATGGCCCGGGCTGTGATCGACGCACTCCGCGAAGGCACCGGCGTGACCTCAGCTGAGCCACCGGAGGTCCGCTACGTGGACACCGACACGGAGAAAGAAGTCCTGGACGAGGTGGTAGCCCGCAATGCCTCGGTGCACCTTGAAGCCATGGACGACAACCACTGGTGGATGAGCATCACCTCAGGCGGCGAAATGATCCACGTGAACCTCTACACCAAACGGGCGAAGATCACCGCCCACGCCGAAGTCCAATGAGGTACACCATCCCGACGTCGAGCCGCCCGATCATCATCAACGAACCTGATCCCCCGGCGCTCGCCGATCCAGAGGGCATCGCGTTGGTCAAGGCAATCCACGACCGGAAGAACGGTCAAGTATCGAAAGTAGGTCCATCCTGTGCCATGGCTGAAGCAGGGCGACGCGGCGGCGAATCACCCGATCGTCCTGGCAGCAGTGGAGATGGAGGACGCTGACGACCGGATTCTGAACGAATGCTTTGGATTCGTGGGCCGCTGCGCCACGCAGGCGGCGGCCTACGAGCAGGACTACATCATCACGGTGGGCACCGCCCGCCACATGGCCGGATCTCTCGCCCGGTACAACGCTCTCATTGCAGCGGCGAAGTACTGCGGCTACCTCACTGAAGTGCAGGTAGAGATCGACGGAGAGCAGCGCAAGGCCTTCAAACTGGTAGAAGACAACGACCTATTCCACATGATCCTGAAGGCCGAGCGCGAGTGGAACAACCAGCGCAAACGCGACACCCGCAACCCTGAACTGACGGTCAGGGTCCGAATGCGCGACGGCGACGCTTGCCGCTACTGCGGCAAGTCCGTTGCCTGGGGAGATAACAAGTCCGGTCGAGGCGCCACCTACGACCACATCAATCCCGGCCAAGGCGGCACGGTGGACACTCTCGTCGTCTGCTGCCGCGAGTGCAACGGCAAGAGGGGCGACGACCCAGAGAGTACATGGAAGACCCTGCCGGTTCCGGCGGAGCCCCTTTACGGGCCCGCGACGGTTGCCTTCATTGAGAAGCACGGCACCCCGGTGCAGCCAAGCTACACGCGCACCCCAACGACTCCAGCGGCGACGGTTCACCCGGCCGCACCAGCGGCAACGGAACCACCGGCCGCGACCGAGTACGGATCGACCCCCGAATCGAATCCTGACCCAGGACACAGGTATCCCGGATCCAGATATGTCGGGACGGGTAGGGACGGGACGGGTCAGGCAGGTAAGGGAGGCAGTGGGCAGGAAGCCCATCCGCCCACCAGACCTCAGCCTCAGAACAAAACCAGACGCAGACGCCCCCGCTCCAGAGGACGGAACTGAGCATGCCCACCAAAGAACTTTCATCGCACAAGCCCCTGACTGAATCCCAGTTCCAGCAGCAGGTCATCGACCTGGCCAAGCTCCACGGGTACCGCCTGATCTACCACACCCACAACAGCCGGCGCTCGGCCCCGGGTTTCCCGGATCTCGTCATGATCAACGAGCAGCGCGGCCGGGCGTTGTTCCGGGAGCTGAAGACCGAGACAGGCCTGGTGGCCCCGGCCCAGTTCGAATGGATCACCGGCATGACCCTGGCCGGCCTCGATGCTGCGGTGTGGCGTCCATCTCACCTGCAGTCCGGGCGGATCACGCGAGAGCTCAGGGGCGAAGCATGACGAGCTGCACCACGGAGGATTGCCACCGGCTGACCACGCTCTACCTCTGCACGAGCTGCATCGTTGAGCTGGACAGCCTGCTCGAAGATGTCGGGGCCCTTGTGCGGCTGATCGATGGACCCATTGCCAGGACAAGCGTGACCCGCAATGCGGCATCGAGTGGCGGCGGTGGTGGTCACCCAGGATCAAAGCCGGCAATCAACTTGGACGCGATGCTGTTGAAGGCATGGCTGTGTCAGCTCCCGGCCCGGGCCCATGCCGAAGCGATGGACAATCCCAAAGCGGGCGAGACGCTGTACATGGCGCGCATCTGGGTCAAGCAGGCGCGGGATCTCGTTTGGGGTCCGGAAGATCATCGGGTCTACGGGGAATGCGGGGAGGAACTTGACCCTAGCGGAACGCAGTGCGACGGCCAGTTGACTGCCCACCCGGATGACCTAACCGTGAAGTGCAAGAGCTGCGGCACTGTCCACGAAGTCCGGGACATCCTGGCACGCCTGCGGGAACGTGCAAGGGGAAAGCCCATGAGCCCGAGGGAAGTCCGCGAGTACTTGCAGCAGAAGGCCAGGGTATCGATTCTGAAGAAGGACTTCGAGAACTGGGTCCAGCTCGGCCGCTTGCGCTATGTCCTCGACCACGTGTCCACTATCGGCACGGGGCGCCGCCTCTACTTCCCCGGCGATGTCCTCGCAGTATTCGAAGACATGCGCGGGAGAAGAAGATATGGACGCTAAATGTAGTACCCTAAATCCGACGGGATAGTTGTCCCCAAAGAGCCTCGACCGGATACCCGGCCGGGGCTCTTCGCATGTGCAAGGTTGGTGATAAGTGCCGACGCTTGATGAGTGGGACCCGAAGCGCGGGAGGTCAGGCCGGCCATGGCAGCGGCTGGTCAAGATGTTCTGTCCACCTGGTTCGATCTGCGCATGGTGTCATGAAGAGATCGTGTTCGGTCTCCGGCCTCGGCATCCGCTCGGCCCGTCACTGGATCACATCGTCGCCCTGATCGACGGCGGCCACCCGACCGCACCGTGGAACCTTCAGCCCATGCATCTCGGGTGCAACGTGAAGAAAGAAAACCATCGTCGCCGGCAATTGAAGGCCGGTGCCCAGCGCCTCGAACGACCCCGCACGAAGCTCCGACCACGCTGAAAACGCCGGAATCACGCGGATTTTTTAGGAATTCGGCGTGTGGGCGACCCGCGCGTCTTCCATTTTTTCTCTCCCTTGGGAATCACCTGATCTTCCCTTTTTGAAAGGGCAAACCCGGCCCGGACTTTTGATGGAGGCAGCCTTGACGAAGCAGCGATCGAAAGTAATCAAGCACGGCGACAAGCCGGGACTCACCGGATACCGTAAGGGCTGCCGGTGCGACACCTGCGGGCAGGCGAAGAGCGACGACAACGCCGCCTACCGGGCGAAGAAGAAGCTGCAGGATGCAACCGACGTGGAAGCCGCACAGCATTTCTTCCCGGCGCCTCCGGAGATCGAGCCGTCTTCCATGGCCGTTGCCTGGAACGCGCCCGCCGGCCCGATCGAGACCACCCTTATTTCGGAGCTGGACGCTCTGATCGGTGAGCCGCCGTTCAAGAAAACACTGCTGGTTCTGGCGAAGTACAACGCCCGGGTACTCGATCAGATCCCCCAGCTGGAGCGCCCGGACCTGATCAGCGGCATGCAGTCCCGCCTGTTCAACGTCTTCGACCGGCTGCGGCGGGTCGAAACAGCGGCAGGTTCGGGCAGCAGCTGGGACATGTCCGCGCTTCTGACGACGGATGACTGACGCCAGGAACCCACCGCCGCGCTTCGCGACCCAACGCAACTACCAACGGAAGACCCTGGGCGGCGCAGTCTGCAAAGTCATGGAGGCATCGGGCCGCGCTCCGATGCCCTGGCAGCGGGACGCGCTGGCCGTGGCCTGCGAGATTGACCCGGCAACGGGGTCCTTCTGGTACGACACGATCATCCTTGTCGTCCTGCGCCGTGCCGGGAAGACCACCATCAGCCGGGCCAAGCTCACCCACCGGGCGCTGACGACCGTTGACGGGCGGATGATTTACACCGCACAGAATCGCCTGAAGGCGCTCAAGCGGCTCCGGGATGACTTCTACCTCCCGCTGTACCGGTCCCCTCTGAAGGAGACGCTGGAGAAGCCGCGCTGGCGTGGCGGTGAGGAAGCCGTCCGGTGGAAGACCGGCGCCGAACTGGCCATCGATACGGTGTCCGAGAATGCCGGCCACGGCGACATGAACCATGAAGGGCACATCGATGAGGCATATGCCCACGCGGACAACACCCTCGAAGGCGGTCTGCAGCCCACCCTGATGACCGTGATCGGCTCCCAGTTGTGGATCCTGTCGGCCGCCGGCAACGCGAACTCCGGCTACCTCCAGGACAAGGTCGAGGTCGGTCGGGCCCTAGTGGAATCCAAGCGCGAGACCCGGACCTGCTACATCGAGTACTCGGCCCCGGATGACTGGGACCCGGAAGACCCCGAGTCGGTAGCGAACACCCACCCCGGCGTCGGGCACACCATCAGCCTTGACCGTGTGATGTCGCTCCGGGATGCATCCAAGAATTTGAGCGAATGGGAACGTGCCTGGCTCGGCTGGTGGCCGAAACCCAAGGTCCCGCCGCGCGTGATCCCGACGTCGGCGTGGGAATCGAACTACACCCAAGGCGATGAAGAGGCCTGGACCGGGACCCCGTTCTGGACCATCGACACATCACCTGACCGCGAGACAACGTCCATCGCCATGGCCGCCGAGTCCACAGTTCCGGGCAAGACCTGCTTCCTCGAGCTGTACGACCAGCTGCTCGGGACCGCCGGCGTCGTCCCTGCGCTGGTGAAACTGCGCTCGCAGTTCGGCGGGAACATCGTGGCGCTGGACGGCAACGGCGCTGCGAAGTCCCTGCGCAAGGATCTGGAAGCCGAGGGATTCGAAGTCATCCTGGTGTCCGGACCCAACCGGGTGGATGCCTGCGGCGGGTTCTACGACGACGCCCTGGTCGGTGCACTGCGGTTCGAAAATGACCCGCTGCTGAACACGTCAATGACCAACGCGGTTAAGCAATCGGTCGGCGGCCGCGCCTGGATCTTCGCCCGCAACCGAACACTGGCTGACATCTCGGGCTTTTACGCCGTGGTGTTCGCCCGCTGGCTCTTCAAAGAGAAGGCCGGCGCGACGTACAACGCACTGGATTCAGTGCTCTAGAAGGAGTTGAGACATGCGCGCCTGGCTAACGACTGCTCTGGATGTGCTCGGCGCAGCACTGATAGTGACCGCTGTTGCCCTGGTCTACGTGCCGGCGGCGCTCGCTGTGGCCGGTCTCGCCTGCCTTGCTATCTCCTGGAGGGCCAGCCAATGAGTCTTTTCTTCCGCAATGAGGAGCGCTCGGGCGGGTCAGGGATTGACGGTGTCCTCGGCGGCAGCTTCGCGAGCGGGTCAGGCCTCGGTTCCAGGGGCATGAAATCGGCCCTTCGGGTGGTCCCGGTGTACGCAGCAACCAGCCTTATCGCTGACTCACTGGCCGTCACGCCGGTCTCGGCCTTCGAGATGGCCCAGTCCGGAACGCGCTCGGGGCTCCCAGTCCAGCCCGGGCTGGTCACCAACCCGAACCCGAACCTGCTGGGCACCCGCGTTGATTGGCTCCACCAGTGCGTTACGTCCCTCAAGCTCCGGGGTAACGCCTTCGGAACCATCATCGATTACGACCGGTTCGGGGCATCCAAGGTTCAGTGGCTGCACCCGGACAGCATCCGCGTGGATGAGTCCAAGGCTGTCCCCCAGTACATTCACAACGGCAAGGCTCTGGAGTACGCCTCGGTGGTCCACATCGCGGAGTACGTCCTCCCCGGGTCCATCGTCGGGCTGTCCCCCATTGAGCAGTTCCAGGTGCAGCTGGACATGGCGCAGAGTGCGCAGCAGTTCGGGACCAACGTCTACCGCCGCTCGGGTGTCCCCTCCGGGCACCTGAAGAACACGGTGCAGAAGCTGTCGGCCCTGGAGTCCTCCGTCGTGAAGAGCCGCTTCAAGTCCTCGGTGGCCAATGGAGATGTGTTCGTCTCGGGCAATGACTGGGACTACAGCAAGCTCGGGCTGACCATGGCCGATGTCCAGTTCCTGGAATCGATCAAGGCCACGGCCAATCAGATCGCCGCCATCTACAAGGTTCCGCCAGAGGAGATCGGCGGGGACTCCGGCAGCAGCCTGAAGTACACGACCGAGGAACTGAACCAACTCAAGTTCAGCCGGCGGGCTCTGCAGCCGACGGCGGTCCGGCTGGAGCACCATCTGAACAGGCTCCTGAACCCGGGCCTGTACGTGAAGTTCAACCTCAACGCCAACGTCCGCGGGGATCTCAAGTCCCGCATGGAGGCTTACGAGGTCGGTCTCAGGATCGGCGCCTACAGCCTGGAGCAGGTCCGCGACTTCGAGGACTTCGAGATGCTCACCCCAACCGAGATCGACCAGTGGCAACTCTGGTTCGGCAATGTGAAGAAACTACAGAACGGAGGTGGTTCCGGTGCGTGATCTGGAGCTTCGCCATATCAGCCTTCCCGTGGAATTCCGCGAGACGTCCAACGGACTCGGCACGCTCAGCGGGTACGCCTCGGTATTCAACCGCCTCTCCCAGAACCTGGGCGGCTTTGTGGAGCGCGTGGACCCCGCGGCCTTCAACAAGTCGCTGGCCGACCAGGTGGCCGTCCTCGCCCGGTACAACCACGACGACAACCACCTACTGGGAACCACCGAGGCTGGCACCCTGCGGCTCGAGGTGGATGGCACAGGGCTGCGGTACGACGTCGACATTCCGGACACCACCAGCGGCAGGGATGTCCGCGAGCTGGCCAAGCGCCAGGACGTCCGCTACTCCAGCTTCGCGTTCCGCACCGTGGCCGACGACTGGGACTTCACCCCGGAGGGCTTCCCCCTGCGGACCCTGCTGGCCGTCCAGCTGGTCGACGTCGCCCCCGTGAACAACCCCGCCTACCGGGACACCACCACAGGCCTGCGCTCGCTGGCTGACCGCCTCCACATGGACGTGGCCAAGGTCCGCGAGACCGCACCGGAGGAGTTGCGCAAGCTGCTCCTCACTCCCCCAGATTCCCGCACCGATGAGGAGCGGGCAGAGGAAGAGCAACGGCAGGGCGAAACCCACCGGAGCTTGGATCTCTACCGGCGCCGGCTGGATCTCCTCCACCGCGCCTAGTAATGCCCGTGGGCAGGACGAAATCCACCCGCACCTCACCGCACTAAATCCACTTCGACATTTCCAGGAGGGAATGCCATGAGCGAAACGCTCGCAAAGAAGCTGCTCGAAAAGCGTGCAGCAGCCCACGAAAAGGGCAAGGCCATCATCGACGCTGCGGATGCTGAGGGCCGCGCCCTCACCGCCGAAGAGTCCCAGTCCTTCGACGCCATCACGGCCGAGATGGATTCCCTGCGCTCGCAGGCTGACCGTCTCGTCGCGTTCGAGAACGAGCAGCGCGACATCGCCGCTTCCCTGGGCAAGGTCCCGGGCCGCGGCGAGGACCGCAACGAGGACGCCGCGGAGGTGCTGCTGCGCAAGATGCTGCAGGGCCGCAACGGCGCATGGGAGTACACGCCCACCCACGAGGAACGCCAGGAAGTACGGGCGCTCGTCAAGGGCACCCCGTCCGCCGGCGGCTACACCGTGCCGACGACCTTCTACGGCCAGCTCATGGAGCACGCCATCGAAACCTCGGCGATCCTCTCGGCGGGTGCGACGATCCTCTACACCTCCAGCGGTGAAGAGATCAGCGTCCCCGTAACCATCTCCGCGCCGACCGGTGCGCAGGTCGGTGAAGGCCAGACCATCCCCACGTCCGAGCCTGTTCTGGCCAAGCGGTCCCTGTACGCCTACAAGTACGGCGACCTCTCCCAGCTCAGCCGCGAACTGGCTGACGATTCCGCGTTCGACCTCGAGGGTTTCATTGCCCGCCAGGCCGGCCGCGCCATCGGCAATGCTTTCGGCGCCAAGCTCGTCGCCGGTACCGGGACCAACGAGCCCTCCGGCCTGATCACCAGCACCACGCTGGGCAAGACTGGCGCGACCGCCGTCGGCGGCGCACCAACCTGGGACGATCTGATTGACCTGTTCTACTCGGTCATCGGTCCGTACCGGAACAGCCCGAACGCGGGCTGGCTGATCAAGGACGGCACCGCTGCCACGCTGCGCAAGCTCAAGGACTCCAGCGGGCGTTACCTCTGGGAGCCGTCCATCATCGCCGGCCAGCCGGACATGATCGAAGGCAAGCCCGTCTTCACCGACCCGAACATGCCCGGCGTGGGACTCGGCAACAAGTCCGTCGCGTTCGGTGACATGTCCGCCTACTTCGCCCGCATCGTCAACGGCGTCCGCTTCGAGCGGTCCGACGACTTCGCGTTCGACAAGGACCTGATCACCTACCGCGCCATCATCCGCGGCGACGGCGTCCTGGTCGATCAGACCGGAGCGGTCAAGCACTTCGCCGGCGGCGCTTCCTAGCCAACGGTAACCACGTGGCGTGCGGACCCTGAAACCCCGGGCCCGCATGCCGCCCTCAACGCACAGCAGAACACCTTCCAAAGGAGTTAGTAATGACTGCAAAGAACAAGACAGTCCGGCTGGTCGGCAAGATCTCCGGGACCCGCGACGGCGAAGACTGGCCGGCACCCGGCCAGACCATAGACCTGCCCGAAGACGAAGCCAGCCAGCTGCTCGCCAGCGGCCTCGCCGTCAACCCCGATGTCGAGACCGCAACGGCCACGACCTCCGGAGTCGAGACCGCAACCGCCCGCGGCAACCAGCCGCTGCGCGTGTCTGCTGCCGACGCCAAAGCGGCCGCGGATGCCCAGGCTGCGGCGAAGGCCCAGGCCGAAGCCGACGCCCAGGCTGCTGCCGCCAAGCTCCTCGAGGAGCAGGCCAAGCAGACCAAGGCTGACGCAGACGCCGAAGCGAAAGCCGCGGCTAAGAAGTAATGGCGTCCCTTGACCTCGGCGCGAAAGCCACGGTGAAATGGCCCACCGCGCCGGACACCGGACCATACGCGCTCGCGGTCAAGAAGCCGGACGGCACCACGCTGGACCCGGCCCCGGAAGTGACCGGGTACCGGGAGTCAGCGCAGGCTGAGTTCGTTCCGCCGATGGCCGGCAGGTATCTGCTGAGCTGGACGGCGGGCGGTGCCGGCGCCTACACCGACGTGCTGGATGTATGGCCCGCAGATCCGCAGTTCCTCATTCCACTGGATGAGGTGCTGACGGGTCTGCGGCTGCCGTCCAACGCGGACCCCGCCAAAGCCCAGGACCTGCGCCTGTACCTCGCGGCCGCGACACCGGTCATCGAGGACATTACGGGTCCGATGCTGGCCGCAACCAAGACCTACACCACGTGGGGCGGTGACAGCGCCGTCGTGCTGCCGGACCTGCCCACAGAGATCCTTGGCATCACTGCCGATGGCGCGGCTGTGACAGCCTATGTTCCGGATCTCGCATCGGGTCTTGTGTATGCAGGAACCCGCAGCGCTGTCACGGTCTTCCCTGGTGGCGAGCTTGTTGTCACCTACCGGATCGGTAGCGCAGAGATCCCGCCAAACATCCGGCTGGCGGCTCGGGAGCTGGTCCGCTTCTGGTGGCAGGGAGGCATGCAGGGTTCCGGAGGCGGCACAATCCGCGGCGTCCAGCAGGACACCGACGCCTTCACCCCGTCCGGCTACGCGGTCCCCCGCAGGGTCATCGAGCTCTGCGCACCGCACCAGCAGATGGGCGGCTTCGCATGACGGCGCCGGACCTCACGCAGGCAACCCTCGGCCTTGCGTTCAAGAAGGCCTTCTACGCGGCGGTCAAGGAACTGATGGCCGGCGGCTATGACACCGAACACGTCTATGTGGTCTTCGGCCAGCCGGCCACCTACCAGCCTGACGACATCGTGTCCTTCGGCAGGGTGTCCGTCGGTCAGCAGGCGGCGACGCTCTCCACTAACCGCAGCCGTGAGGAAACCCTCACGGTCGAAGTAACGGTCTCGTGCTTCCTAGGCGGCGATGAAGAAGCCGAGATCCAGACAGCCGAGCGGGCCTACGACCTGCTGCGCCGCATTGAGCACTACGTCCGGATGACAGACACCACGGTCGGCGGCACGGTACGGCAATGCTTCCTCACTTCCCACGAGTCAGAGGGCGCAACGCCGGAGGACCTGATTGACCAGGGCCGCGTGACGGAAGTCGTCGCGACCTTCACCGCAAACGCCCGCATATCGGCTTAGGAGAAACCCATGCCAAGACTCAAGAACATTTCCCCGCTCGGCGCGCTCGACGTCCCACTGCTGCGCAGAGTCATCGAAGCCGACGAGATTGTCGACGTCACCGAAGATCAGGCCCGCGTCCTGCTCCTCCAGCCCGACAACTACCAGCCCACAGACAAGGCCGCCAAGACGCTGGCCGCCGATCTGACGGCCCAGCAGGACGACGACGGGGCAGAGAGCCACGACGGCGACAACGAGGACGCAGGCGACCAAGCCAGCGGCGAAGGAGAGGGTGAAGACCAGTGACGACCCAGCTTGATTGCTCCGTGGGCCTGAAGAAGGAGACCACGTACGGCACCGGCGTGACCGTGGACCGGTTCCCCGAGTTCATCGACGAGTCCCTGGCGTGGAACCCCACGTTCGTCCAGGGCGCCGGTATGCGCGTCGGGTCACGCGTGGCCCGCTCCGGCCGCAGAGTCCTGGCCAAGCAGTCCGCCGGCGGCGACATCAACATCGAACTGGTGAGCAAGGGACTCGGGATCTTCCTCGAAGCCCTGTTCGGCACGGCGGTCTCGACCACTGTCCCGGGCCAGACCGGTGTCTTCCAGCAGCTGTACACCCCGACGACTACGGACCCGCTGAACAGCTACACGATTCAGAAGGGCATCCCCACCCTGGGCGGCGGCGCGGCTACGGCCATGACGTTCCTCGGCGCGGTCTGCACCTCCGGTGAGTTCTCCGCGTCCAACGCTGACATCGTGAAGCTGAAGACCAGCTGGGACGCCAAGGAAGTCAAGACCGACGTCGCGTACGCCGCCCCGTCGTATGTCGTCGGCGGCGAGCTGTTCCACTTCGCGGAGGGCGCGATCACCATCGGCGGATCGCAGACCCCGCCCACGGCGACGGCACTCGCCACCGGTGGAACCACCGCGGCCACCATCGAGGAATTCTCCGTCTCCTTCGACAACAAGATTGACGACGGCGGCTTCACCTTCGGCGGCGCAGGCAAGCGGAACCGCAAGCCAGTCGTTGGCCTGGCCGACGTCAAGGGCAAGGTCACGGCGGAGTACGCGGACACGGTGCTGCGGGACGCCTACCTGAACCAGACCGCGCTGGGCATGACGCTGACGTTCCTCTCGACCACGACGATCGGGACCTCGGCGAAGTACGCGCTGCAGTTCCACTTCCCGGACATCCGCCTCGAGGGTGAACTGCCGAAGTCCGCCGCCGGTTCCCCGGTAAAGCAGTCCATCGACTTCACCGTCCTGGACGGCCTCGCCGCCGGGTCCCCGATCTACGTCGCACTGGTCACCACCGACGCCACCATCTGATGGCACGCTCCGCGCACCAGCGCGGCGGCGGGTCTGATCTTCCGGAAATCACCATCACCTCCCCGAACATCCGGGAGGCGCTGGCCAAAGCCAAAGAGATCGGGCCCGCTGTACAGCGCAACCTGCGCCGCAGCCTACGCGGCGTGGGCGACGACATCATCAAGGAACAGCGCGCCATCCTCTCCGGCGCCAAGCCCGGCAACGCCAAGCGCAGCGGCAAGACAGTCCGCCGGATCAAGGACTCCAAAGGCAGGACCTACCTCCGGGCGGTCAACGTCTACAAGGCAGAGGCCGCCGGCCGCAGCCGCAGCACCGGCATGCGCAACCGCGTGAAGGCCTCACTGAAGACCCGCGTCGTCGCAGGCGCCACCCGTTCCGGCATCAGCATCCGGGCGGACAAGGGTGTCGGCGGAGTGATGGTCAAGGGCTGGAACAAGAAGGTCATCCGGCATCCCGTGTTCGGGAACAAGGAATCGTTCGTCTCGCAGTTCGGCCAGCCGTACTGGTGGGAGCCGATCAAGGCCGGACGCATCGACGCGAAAGACAAGGCGCTCGCCGCCATCGACGACGCACTCAACGGAAAAGGGTAAAAGCGTGAAGCTCATTGTGGGAGACAAGAAGTACCCGCTGCAGGAAGCCATCCAGGGAGCGACGCTCCGGAACCTGTACGTCCTGAAAGTCCAGACCGGCATTGGCATCAAGTCGCTCCGGGACGCCTTCAAGCGCATGCAGGACCAGGCACCCAAGGACGGGACCGCCGCGGACCCGCTGGACTTCCTTGAGGACGAAGAGAACCTGCTCGCGCTCCAGGCCATGGTCTGGCTGTGCAAGCGCCACGCAGGCGAGTCGGTGACAGTCAGCGAAGCCAACGACTTCCCGCTCTCCAAGATCGGCTTCGAAACGGAGCCGGAGGAAACCGCAGCGGAGGACCCTACGGTAGCCCGGACGGATTCCGTTCCGGGCGTAGAGCCAGCCGCAGCCAACAGCTAGACGACGCTGACGACATCGAGGCATCCATTTACCGGTGGATCACCACGATCTCGCATGTCTGGCCAGGCATCACCCCGCTGAACGTCTGGGACCTGCCCTACATGATGTGGCTCAAGTTCGTCGCAAACGCCAAAGCCTGGGAAGAACAGCAGGACAAAGCCCGGCAACGATAAGGAAGGCGGTCCCTGATGGCAACACAGCAACTGCTGTTCGACATCCTCGCAACATCCAAGGGCGTCGATAAGACCTTCCAGGACGTCGCTGATTCCGCGGACTCAATGGCCGGCAAGCTCGGTGCGGCCGGCGCGAAGGCAACCTCCAAGCTGTTCAGCCCCATGACGGCAGCGGCGGCCGGAGGTGTCGCAGGCGCTGCGCTGATGTCCGGCCTGCACACAGCCATTGACATGGACTCAATCACGTCGACCATGACAGCAGGGCTGAACCTCGCAGGCCCGGAAGCGGCAAAGGCCGGCGAGACCGCAGGCAAGATGTACGCGGACGGCTACGGCGATTCCTTCGAGGGCGTCTCGGCCGCGGTCGGTGCAACCCTGTCCTCCATCAAAGGACTCTCCGGCCAGTCCGCAGAAGACATCCAGTCCGTCACGTCAAAGGTCATGGACCTCTCCAGCGCCTTCGAGCTGGACGTCGGCCGGACCGCGCAGATTGCCGGGCAGATGATAACCACCGGCCTGGCGAAGGACGGCGCGGGAGCTGCCGACCTGCTGGCCGCAACACTGTCCAAGGTCCCGGTCAACGTCCGCGAAGACGTGCTGGACGCCATCGACGAGTACGGTCCGATGTTCGCCAACCTCGGCATGTCCGGCGGCGAGGCCATGACCATGCTCGCGGACGCATCCGCCAAAGGCGCGTTCGGTATCGACAAGACCGGCGACGCCCTGAAGGAATTCACCATCCGGGCAACGGACATGTCCGAAGCCACGGCCGGCGCCTACGAGTCCCTGGGCATGGACCAGACCGACATGACGAACAAGCTGCTGGCCGGCGGCGACACCGCCCGGGCAGCCTTCGACCAGATCATCATGGGGCTGGGCGACATCAAGGACCCGGCCCAGCAGTCACAGGCCGCGCTCGCCCTCTTCGGCACACCTATTGAAGATCTCGGTACCGCCGAGATTCCCAAGTTCATCGACTCCCTGCTCAACTCCCAGGAAGCCCTCGGCACCGTGGAAGGGTCCGCAGGGTCACTGAGCGACAAGCTGCACTCCGGTCCGGGCGAAGCATTCAAGGACCTGCAGCGCACCGCCGAGACAACCCTCGGCCAGCTCGGCGCGCAGATGCTCCCCATCCTCACACCGATCCTTGAAGGGCTCCAGCAGTTCGCCCCGATCATCGGCCCCGGGGTACTCGCGCTCGGGGCGCTCGCCGCCGTGATCGCCGTCGTCAACTTCGTCATGGCCATGTCCCCGATCACCTGGATCATCGTCGGGATCGTGGCGCTGATCGCCGCCATCGTTGCCCTGGTCATGAACTGGGACGCCGTCGTCGCGTTCCTCACCGAGGCCTGGGGCGGGTTCATGAACTGGATGATGGAAGTACTCGGCGGTTTCGGGAACTGGTGGAACGAGATCTGGGGCGGCCTCGGGAACTGGGTCACCGAAGTGTGGAACAACATCGTCGGATTCCTCGGCGGGGTCTGGAGTGTTATCGCCGCCGTAGTGATGACGGGCGTGCACACCGTAATGGATCCCATCATTGCCGGGTTCACCGCCGTGTGGAACTTCGTCTCCTCGGTGTTCACCAACATCGGGAACTTTATCGCCGGCGTCTGGAACTGGATTACGTCCCTGGTCGGCAACATCATCGCCGCTTTCGTCCAGACCCACGGGGACCAGATCGCCGCGATCTGGAACAACATCGTGGCGGTGTTCACCGCCATCGGCGGGTTCTTCGTCGGGATCTGGAACTGGTACGTCGGCATCATCACCGGCGCGCTGCAAGCCGTGTGGGGTGTGGTCTCCGCAGTCTTCACCGCCGTGTGGGGATTCATCTCCGGAGTGTTCACCGCCATCGGCGGATTCGTCGGCGCGGTATGGAACACCATCGTGGCCGTAATCTCCGGCGCTGTCGGCGCCGTATGGGGAGCCATATCCTCCGGGTTCGGTGCAGCCTGGGGATTCATCAGCGGGGTCTTCGGACAGGTAGCCGGCTTCCTCGGTGGCGTCTGGGGCGGCATCGTCTCCGGCGTGTCCGGGATGGTCGGGAACGTCCTCGGCGTCCTCGGCGGACTGGGCTCCCAAATCATGGGCATCCTGTCTGGTGCTGGCAACTGGCTGTACGGCATCGGCCGAAACATCGTAGAGGGCCTGATCAGCGGCGTGCAGTCCCTCGCCGGGACCATCGGCAACGCCTTCCTGAGCATGGTTCCTGGATGGATCGTCGGACCGTTCAAGCAGGCTCTGGGCATCGCGTCCCCGTCGAAGGTCTTCGCGGGCTTCGGCGAGAACATCGGTGAGGGCGTGCTGGTCGGTGTCGGCCGGACGCAGTCCCGGATCGATGACCGCATGGCCAGTCTCGTGACCGTGCCGGAGTTCGCCACGGCCACGGGGTTCGGCAGCACCGGAACCGTCGGCAGCTCCCGCTCCGGCGCCTCCGGCGGATCCACCATCGATGACCTGATTCAGGCCATCCGGGAACAGCGCCCCATCAAGGTCGAGACCGTCCCGGGCTCAGAGGAAACGATGGCCCGGGCGCTCGCTGAACAACTGGCATGGAAGGGGTGACATGGCAGGCATCCGCACCGTGACCGTGGACGGGCTGGTCTTCAGCACCGAGGGATGGACCAGCCCGGACGGGTTCACTCTCTGGCTTGATGACCTGAAGGGCTGGGATGACGGGCCCGCTGTCCGCCGTGACCGGGTCTCCCGGATGGGCGCGCACGGAGAATTCTCCGAACGCGGCTGGCGGGACGCCCGCCTGGTCACCCTTGAGGGCGACGCCGGCGCACCCACTATCGAAGCTGCCGCGCTCGCCGCGCAGCAGCTGGCCGCCGTCCTCGGTGACGGGCTGGCCGGGGTGCTCGATGTGACGGACACGGCCACGGTGGATATGTCCGCCGGGGCCTACCTGTTCGCTGACCCCAAGCTGTCCTGGAAGAACGACACGACGCTGACCTACCAGCTGCAGTTCTGGTGCCCCAAGCCCCGGAAGTACGGGGCGGCCGTCAACGCCATCACCGGGATAGCAAGCCCGGGCGGGGGTCTCACCTACCCGCTGGATAACCCTCTGGACTACGGCGCGCTCGGGGACCCGGGGACGCTGACCCTGACGAACACCGGCACCGCGGACACGGCCCCGACGTTCACCGTGACCGGTGCGATGCCCAACGGTTTCACGATCACGCACGTGCAATCCGGTCAGCGGCTGGTGTACTCGGCGCCGATCCTGCCCGGGCAGTCGGTCCGGCTCGATTCCTCGGACGCCTCGGTGGAACTTGACGGGTACGCGGACATGTCAGCGAAGCTCACTGTCCGGCAATGGACACGGTTGGCCAGGCGCACCTCCGGGACCTGGCTCTTTGAAGCCGTCGGCTCCACCGGCGCGACGTTGACGGCGGAGGTGAGACCGGCATGGTGGTAGATCCCGCATTCCGGGTCTTCGTCGGGAACATGGTCACCGGTGAAATTACCTGTGACCTGCCCGTGGCATCGCACAGCTGGGGCCTCCGGCTCAACGGCGCCGGCGACATCGACGCCACCGTCCGGGCCTACGCCGAGGAACTGCGGAACAAGGATCTGCGCAACTTCACCGCAGTGAAGAAGCAGTACCTCGCCGTCGCCTACGGTGACCGCATCCTCGAGGCGGGACCGATCTGGAAGCGCGACTACAACGCATCCACCGGGGCCCTCAAACTCGGCGCGTCCGGGATCTGGTCTCTGCTCGACATGGTCAAGGTCCTGAACTGGGCACAGATCAACGCCGGCACAGCGGTGACCCGCTCGGTACTCAGCCTGTCCGGCCTGTCACTGGGCAGCATCGCAAGCGAACTCGTCAGGCTCTGCGTGGCCGGCAACCCGTTCAACCCGGGCCTGCCGATCATCCTGCCCGCCGCCACGACCGCCGGCACCAACGAGCGGAGCTACAAAGGCTACGAGCTCGCGTTCCTGGGCGAGACCCTGCGGAAGCTCACGCAAGTAGAGAACGGCCCTGACATCCGATTCCAGCCCCGATACAACGGCGCCGACCCGACCCGCATCGAATGGGTCATGACCCACGGCACCGCCGCCTCACCACTGCTGTACCAGGGCGGGGACGACTGGACCTGGGACGGCACCGTCGACGAGTCTGGCGTCTCCGACATCGGCGTCAAGGAAGACGGCACCGCCATGGCTGACCGTGTCTGGCAGCCCGGCGCCGGATCAGAACTGGAGATGAAACTCGCCACCGCCCAGGACCTCAACCTCATCACCACCGCCGGCTACCCGTGGACCGAAGCCGACGCCGCATCCAAAGACGTCGAGAACCTGACCATCCTCCAGGGGCACGCCAACGCCGCCATGGCCGCCGCCCGCCGCCCCATCGAAACATGGGACGTCAGCGTCCGCGCCAACACCAATCCACTGCTGGGCAGATATCTCCCTGGCGACTTCGCCCAATTCATCGTCCCCACCGGCAACCCCATGCTGGAGCCCGGCACCCGCCGGGTCCGGCTGATGGCCATCGACGGAGACAACAGCAACACCGTCAATCTGACCCCCGCACCCATGCCGGCAGGAGTGTAATGACCACCGACGCCCCCCGCTCCATCCCCGACCCGGACGCCCGCGCCAGGCTCAACGACCGCCAGAAAGAACAGGACCGGCGGATCTTCGAACAGGAACGCGGAGCACCCCAACGGTCCATGTCCATCTCCGACGAAACAGGCAAAGGCATCCGCGTAGACGAAACCGGGTTCCGCACCGTGGACGCCGCCGGCAACACAGTCGGGATCTTCCAGACATCCGACGGAACGTTCGTCATCAAAGACAACGCCGGCAACCCCATGGCCCGCTTCGGCGCCCTGCTCTCCGACGTCGGCAACTTCGGCGGCGAAATCTGGGACAGCATCAACAGCGTCTGGGTCAAGCTCGTCACCGGCGCCTCCGCATCCTGGGCATCCATCACCGGCAAGCCAACCACCTTCACACCCTCCGCGCACACCCACGCAGGCAGCGACGTCACATCCGCTGTGGCGCTCGCGGACGGGTCGGCCTACGCCTTCAACAACAACGTGGCCGGCACGACGTTTTACGCCGTCTGGGTAGGTAACGACGGCGGCAACCACCTGGGCAAGAACACGTCTTCGCTGCGGTACAAGCAGAACGTCAGGCCTTACTCGGTGGACCCTGCCAAGGTGCTGCAGCTGGAGCCGAAGATCTTCGACCGGAAGCCGGTCAGGATCCCCACTCCGGAGGGGCAGGAAGGCCCCGATCAGATGATCGCCGGGGCAACCAACGAATACGGGCTGATCGCTGAGGAAGTCTACGAACTCGTGCCGGAAATCGTGGTCTGGTACGACGACCAGATTGACGGCATCCGCTACGACCTGCTGGCTCTGGCCCTGCTCGACGTGGCCAAGGACCAGGACCAGCACCTGAAGAGACAAGACGAACGGATCGCCGCCCTTGAGGCCGCGGTCATTGCATTGGGAGGAACACTATGACGGTGAATCGTGGACCGGGCGTCGCGCCCGTTGCGGGCGTCGGAACAACCACTGTCGAGCACCGCCTCCAGCTGGCCGGCCAGTACGCGGAGAACGCCCCGGGAGTCCCACGCTCGGGCGTCCTGGCGCAGGCAACTACCGTGCTGGTGGTCCCCCGGGATGATGGCATGTCCTGGGACGTCATGCCGCACGAGTCAGTCATCTCGCGGACAGCGTCAGAGGGTGTGTACACACCGACGCTCACGGGCACCACCAACGTCACAACCATCGCCGCGCCGGCAACGGACTCCCGATGGGACCTGCTGTACATCAAGCAGAACGACACGGCGAAGGGTGACGCCGACAACCAGGCGATCCTCGGCGTCATCCAGGGAACGGCCGCGGCTTCGCCGTCAAAGCCCACTGGCTCGCTTCCGTCGGGTGCCATGGTCCTGGCCGAGTCGAGGGTCTTCGCCACGACCACCGCTCTCCAGCAGGGGTCGAACACCACGTCTCAGGTCTGGCGGCACACAGCCGCCCGCGGCGCTGCTATCCCGGTCCGGGATGCCACCGAGCGGGCAGAGATCACGACCCCGGCGGTCGGCCAGCAGGTGAAGAGGCTAGACCAGAATGGCCGGATCGAGACGTGGAACGGCACTGTCTGGTGGTACCACGGTCAGACGTGGTCCTTCAGCCGCGGCGCCGGCAGCGACTCCACCTTCAGCGGCGCGAACACGGGCCTTGTCTCCGGGACCATCACCAACGCTCCCGCAGGGAAGTACCGCATCGAGGGTGAAGCCGGACTGTACGGGGCGACTTCGGCTGTGGGGCGGGTGTTCGTTGCCACGGGCCCGTCCGGCTCCTCCGTCTATTACAAGAAGCGGCAGGACCTCACCGGCACCCCGTCAACGTACGAGCCCAACAAGCGGGACTTCGTCCACGCGGGCGGCAACCTGGTGATCACCGTGGGCTACGACGTGGTCAGCGGTTCAGCGTCCGTCATGTCCGCATCGTCGGGAGAAACCACCGTGACCGCCGTCTTCGAAGGACCGTAGGAGGGCCAGACGTGTGGATGCAGCGCTCATCACCGCGATTACGGCCGCCTTCGTTGCCGTCGGCGGCGGCGCATGGAAGGTCATCGACCGCGCCGACAAGAAGCGCGAACGGAGGGAGATCAAGGTGGAAGAACTCCTGAAATCCCGTGTAGCCGCACTCGAGGCCGAGAAGAAGGACGCCGAGGCCGCAGCGAAAGCGGACCGCCGCTACGCCTCGCGGGTCAAGGCGGCCGCCGGTTCGTGGCGGGAGCAGCTGATCGCCAACAAGATCACTCCGGACCCTGCCGACTGGCCGAAGGAAGAAGACGCGCATGAGTGACTACGACGACCCGGAACTCCGGGCAGCAGCCGCAGCGGCGGCACGGTCCCGCAAGTCCGATAAGCGTTGGAAGATGCTCCTCACCGTGCTGTCCTTGCTCCTCGGGGTGGTCACGGTAGTCGCCTTCTGGCTGTCCATGAATAACGCCAGGCTCGCGTCAGAGAACGCGACGTTCGCCCAGCAGCAGCAGGGCGAGAAGAAGGAGATCGCCAAGGAGGCCGGGAAGGCGCTCTGCGGTGAAGGCGACCGGCAGATCTACGACCGGGACCTCTGCGCCAAATGGGCTGAGGCAGCTGGGGAACCTACCATCGCGCCATCGGCCCCGCCCGTTCCGATCGGCGGACCATCCCAGGCGGACCTTGTAGAGGCCTTTCGCGCGTACTGCGCAGGAGGGAACTGCAAGGGACGGGACGGGCAGCCGCCGACCCCTGACGACATCGCCGCAGCATTTGTGCGGTTCTGCTCAGACGGGCGCTGCACCGGTCCGGCGGGACAGGATGCCGCACCGCCGAAAGACGGCAAGGATGGCACAGACGGGGTCTCGTTGCCGCCCGCTCCCGAGGTAGTCCTGGCGGCTGTCCAAACTGTGTGCGCCAACGACGCATGCCGAGGGCCGGCCGGTGCCGACGGTAAGGAGGGGCCTCCACCAACCGCCGAAGCAATCCTCGCCGCCGTCCAGCAGGTATGTGCAAACGACGCCTGCAGAGGCCCCGCAGGAGCAGACGGTCAAACCGGCGCCACCGGTCCGGCGCCTGCATCTTTCACATTCACCGACCGCACCGGCACCACCTACACATGCACACCGAACCCGCCGGGATCAGCAACCTACACCTGCGAAGGTTCCACACCAGGAGTTCTCCCATGATCGACATTCAGCAGAACCTTGGCCTGTGGATCCCGCAGGTCAACGGCCAGTACTTGAACGAGGACTGGGAGCCAACGACGCAGGGTTACGGCGCCCAGTGCTGGGACACGGCCGCGCACTGGTCACGCTTTCTCGGCCTGCCCGTGATCAACACCGGCGGCGCCGGCCGCTGGCCCGGCTGGGCAGGGAACATGGTGGACGCCTTCCCGCAGAGTCCGGAGATCGCAGCAGCCTACGAACTGATCAGCCCGGATCAGCCCATGCTCCCCGGCGACATCGTCGTCTGGGGCGACTCGTACTGGTACTACCCGGCCACGCACGTGGCCGTGGGCGTCCAGGACAAGGGCGGCTGGAAGCTGTGCATGTCCGGGAACAGCAGCGACTCCCAGCCGAACAACCCGTACCCGGAATGGACGACCGGGCCGACCATCCTGCAGCATCTCCCCAGCCAGGGCCTCATCGGCTACATCCGGCCACGCGTCGGCACCATCGCCCTGCAGGGCACCATCACACCCGTCATCGACATCCCAATATCCACGGAGGACAAAATGCTAGTGCTCGCAACGAACGGCTCCAGCCCCCAGGTCTGGGCCGGTGACGGTATTCTCCGCCGCCCCGTCTGGACCCTCGACACCATGAACGCCTCCCAGTGGCTCGCCCGCAACAAAGTCCTGGGTCCCTTCTACAAGGACGGCGAAGTCCAGACCATCCCGGACCTGAACTCCATCGGCATCGATGTCATGGCGCTGGTCGGGAAGGGCGTGAACGGCTGATGGACCCTTTCCTCAACCTCAGTAACCCGGTCCTCTGGGCGCTCGCCGTTGGCTTCTTCAGCCCGCCGGTGATCAGCCTTATCCAGCAGTCCCGCTGGAGCACACGGCGGCAAGCCCTCGTGGCGTTCGCCTTCTACCTGGTGGTGGCCGCGGTGACAGCCTATGTGGCTGGGCTGTTCAGCACCCCGGACATCCTGCGCCTTGCCCTGCTGATCTTCCTCGCCGCCGGCACCAGCTACAAGACCCTGTGGAAACCAACCGGTGTCAGCCCGGCAATCGAAGCGGCGACGTCAGCCAAACCCGCCGGAGACCACGCAGCAGGAAGGATGCCCAATGTCTGAGGAACTGCCCGAGCTGCTGACGGAGCACACGCCGTCAGCCGAAACCCATCACATGGCCTGCGGCGCGCCGTGGATGCCGGCCCACACCGTGGACGCTGACGGCGTCCAGACCGTCCGGCAGGTCTGCCCGGCGTGCGGTGCCTCCCACAACTGACAGCCGATTAGTCACAAAAAAGATTGTGGCGTAACAGTCTAGGTCTAGCATCCGTGTCAAGACTGATAATTCCTCCCGCACGAAATGAGCGCCCGGACGCCGGGCAGAGTAGGAGCCTTTGATGGGCTTTCCCGCAGGCATGCAGCTGGCGACGGTTGCGTTCGGCATCCCGCTGACTGCGACGGGCAAGGACGTGGTCACGAAGGTCACGGTGAAGCCGACGTCGCGGGTGATCTGGGCGGCGACCGGCCAGCCGCTGCCGGAGTTCTCCGACTCCTTCACGGCTGAGGCCGGGCTGCTGGGTCAGTTCCAGGTTCCGTTCGTGGACCAGTCCGGTTTCATCGATTCGGCTGGCAACGCGGTGACGGACTTCGCGTACCAGATCAGCGCGTCCTGGGAGTTCGGCAACGAGCGTCCGATCAACTGGAGCAAGAACCTGAAGCCCCTGCTGGGGCAGACGGGACCGATCGATCTGGACCTGGTCCCGGACGGCCCGGTGTCCATCCCGGTCACCGCCCCGACGGCTGCTGTCCTGGGCTTCGGCGGCCGGACGGGCTTCGTGACGCTGCAGGAATCGGACCTGCCCCCGCGGCTGTCCGCATCGGAGCTTTCTGCCACATATGCCCCTGCGTCTGGCAGCACAAGCTACGCAGCTAAGACCGTGGAAACGTCCAAACTGGACAAGACTGAGGCGGCAACGCTGTACGCCCCTGACGGAGGTGTTCGGCCTGTTGGTAAGGGTGAGCTGGTCACCAACGTCAAGGACTACGGCGCGAAAGGCGACGGCACGACCAACGACACGGCGGCTCTCAACGCCGCGCTTGCCGCCTCCGACAACGTGTTCTTCCCCAAGGGCGTCTACCGCATCGACAACCCCGTCCAGCGTAGTGGAGGGAAGATTACCATCACAGGCGCGCCCGGCGCGGTCATCAAGCCCCTCGCTACCTACGCGCAGGGAGACGGCAGGGACATGCTGCGCGTACTGGACCCCACCGGCCCAGTTGTCATTCAAGGCCTAACCATAGACGGCAACGCTACGGCTCTCAACGGCGGAGCAGGCTTCCCGAACTGGCAGAACTACATTGGGACCATCACCGTACTGGGCACCGTCATATCCGCCCTGGTATCGGTGACCATCCGAAACAACCGCATCTACAACGCGCCCAGCACCGGCATCAACGTCACGGGCGGCACCTACGTCACGGTCGAGGATAACTGGGTAGACGACGTGATGCACCACCCGATCTACGTTGGCCGCTCCACCCTCGTCCCCACAACGTTCGTCCGCATCGCCCGCAACCGGGTAGCAGGCCGCGGCGACCAGGGCACAGACCCGCTCATCGGTGGTATCGGCATCCTTGTCCAGAAGTGCAACCGCGTGCACATCCTCGACAATCAGATCAGCAACACATCCGATACTGGCACCAAGACTGAGGGCTGCAACGACGTCCTTTACCGGGGCAATCATGTTGTTGATGCTGGCAAGGATGGCATCAAGGTGCAGGCCTACCAGTCCGACGTGACCCAGGTATACCGGGCAGTCATCACCGGCAACATCGTCCAGCGCATCAACGCCTGGCGCACAGACGGTACAGGACTGATCGTCATGCACAACGTCAAGCAGGCCGTCATCGCCGACAACGTCGTGGAAGGCGGCGGCACCCGCGTGGCAGACGCCTACAGGTGCGTCTGCGAGTCCACCGGGTTCCCGTTCTCAGACCTCCTCATCGCCAACAACCTCGCAACCAACATCGCCGGGCTCGGCGTCCGGGTCATCGAGAGCGCCAACACCAACCAGAATGCTAACGTCACCATCAGTGGCAACCGTGTCGGTGGCGGCATCCTCGCAGGCTCAAAGGGCGGCGGCGACTACAAGATCATCGGCAACACCATCGACAAGGCCGGAGTCCTCAACACCACCGTCTACGGCGTGAACGTGGACAAGTTCGTCACCGGCTCCGTTGACGTCAGCGGAAACACGATCGCCGATCACCTTGGCGGCGTGTTCGTCACCCTCAGCGCAGCATCCGATGTCCGCGCCGTGCGCATCGCCGACAATATCATCCGCGACGTGAAGGACTGGGGCGCTCGGGTAGACAACTTCGACGCCAGCCAGGCAACAGCGCAGGTCGTGGAAATCGTCCGTAACCAGTTCATCAACACCAGTGCAGACGGGGCCGCGAAGACGGCCGCCATCCGAATCGGAATCGCGCAGCTCTCCGTGGTTCTGGCGAAGGTCAGCCAGAACATCTTCCGGCAGATCGGCGCTGGCACGATTGGCGCTCCGCTCCAGATCAACGGCACCACCTACCCCGTGTCCCTGATGGACTACAGCGGGAACATGCTGTCAGGAAGCATCACGAGCCCGGATGTCAACGGGGAAACGGCAATAACCCGGCTCACCGGCTACAGCCGCTCAGCAGCCCCGACCTGGGGAACCTGGGCCGTGGGCGATTACGTCACCAACAAGGCGCCGGCAGAAACGGGAACGGCGGGCTCTAAGTACGTCGTGAAGGGCTGGGTTTGCGTCACGGCCGGAAGCCCTGGCACTTGGGTGCAGGACCGGGCACTAACCGGCAACTGATAGGCGCGTGCCGCTCTTGCTCAGTGGCTTGGCGGGAACGCCACCGACCACTGACATGGGCGGCACGCACGTTCCGCGGGTAATGACCGCGTTCGCCGCCACCACGGCACCTTCGCCCACGGTTGCGCCTGCCAGCACTGCCACACCGCGAGCGATCCACGCCCCGGCGCCGATGGTCACCGGATCAGATACGAGCGTCCGGTGCATGTCAATGTTGTGGGTAGCGTGGTTGTGATCCCGGATGGTCACGGACTCTGCTATCTGCACTTCATCCCGGATGGTAACTTCATCGAACGCGCCGATCAGGCTGTGGTGAAAAACCTTCACGCCATCGCCAACGCGAAGACTCGCGTGTTCGCCTACGTCCAGGATGACGCCGTGGCCTAGGTACACGTCAGAGCCGATATGCCAGCCGGCGGTAGGTGGGCGCATCAGGCGAACGCCCTTGGCGACCGCAAGGCCCTTGCCGCAGGTCCCGCCCCACGCCCTGATCCAGAGCCGCAGGCGGGCGCCACGGCACAGATCGCCCTTGTACTTGGCGCTATTCAACGCCCGCCGAATCAGTCCCCCAACAGTCATGACCCAACATTAACAGCCAGGAGCCCATGTGGAGACGTTCGGTTTCGCCCGGATGATCAAGTTCTATGCCAAGCAGGTTGCACAGGCGGAGCGGATGCACGGTGAGGACTGGAGGTCCGCGATGTACCGCGAACGACTCCAGCGGGTGACGGATCTGTCCGCGAAAGCTGGTCTGAGCAAGGATGAGATCCAGTATCTGACCGCTCGGCAGGCCGTCGCTTCGGTATTCTGATACCCGGCACATAAATCCGGTTATGCACCAGCTCGAATAACTGATTGGCCCCTCTCGGCTATTGCCCGGGAGGGGCCTTTCGGCGTACTCTGGG
This sequence comes from Arthrobacter sp. ISL-72, assembly GCF_018613755.1. Taxonomy (GTDB): domain Bacteria; phylum Actinomycetota; class Actinomycetes; order Actinomycetales; family Micrococcaceae; genus Arthrobacter. Next base: position 25,040 of record NZ_JAGGPP010000006.1, on the reverse strand, counting down.
ATCTTTCCCAAAACGACGGCGACCCGCCCAGTCCTTGGCAGACTGAACGGGCCTTTATGCCGTCACCATTTGCACCCCTAAGCACGAATGGATGACGACGTGGATAACACTACTCTCATTGGCCTGCCTTCAAACAGGAACCTGACCAGCACCGATCTGGCCGTGGCGGGGTACCTCGCCCGCTACGCGGGCACCACCCGGAAGACCTACGAGCACACGCTCCGGGTCCTGTGGCGCTGGTGCAAGGGCAACGGGCTGGACCTGCTGACCGACGTCAAACGCCATCACCTGGAGATCTTCCTCCGCTACCTCGAGGAGGATCGCCACAACAAGCCGGCCTCGATCGCCCATCACGCCTCGGTCGTGAAGGGTTTCTACCGCTTCGCGGCCATCGATGACTACATCGTGAAGTCGCCAGCCGAGCACCTCCGGACCCCGCGGCTGTACATGGACGAATCCTCCACCCTGGGGCTGGAGCGGATGGAGCTGGGCGCGCTGATTCAGACGGCGAAGGCATCCCACCCGACTGACGGTGCGCTGATCGTCCTCATGGGCATGCTTGGGCTCCGCGTCTCCGAAGCGTGCGCCGTCCGGGTGGAGGACTACCGGCACGAGGAACGCGGCCACCGCGTGCTGAAGCTGGTCGGCAAGGGTGGGAAGCCGGCCACGGTCCCGCTGCCCGTCCAAGTCATCCGCGCCCTGGACGCCGCAGCCGGTGAAAGGGTGTCCGGCCCGCTGCTGCTCCGGAAGTCCAACGGCCAGCCAATGAACCGCAAGGCCGCGGCCGGTGTTGTAGCACGGCTGTGCCGGAAGGCCGGGATCGATAAGCACATCACTCCGCACGGGCTCCGGCACTCGTTCGTCACGGCATGCCTGGATGCCGGCGCCCCGCTCCGCGATGTCCAGATCGCCGCCCGGCACTCTGACCCGAGGATCACGGCGAGGTATGACCGCGGCCGGCACAACCTGGACCGGCACGCGAATCACACCGTGGCGGCGTTCCTGGCGGGCGCTGCCTAGCTGACCTGGGCGGCGGCGGAAATCTTCTGGTAGAACTCGTTTGAAAGCTTGGCAATCCTGGCAGCATCCAACTGCTGGCCTCCGTTGCGCGGGGTGATGGTGGCGATGACGTGCGGAAGGCCGTCCACCCCGGTGGCTACCTGAACGATCCAGCGCTGGCCCCACGTCATCAGCGACGCTCCCGTCCGGAATGAGACCATCTTGGTAAATTCCGCGGGCTCCACCTTCTTGTAGGCGCCCTCGGAGACAACCTTCAAGACAGTGGCGTAGACGCTATCCACTGTGCCTGGAACGGCAATATCGAACTTCTGCTGGGTGTTGGCATTCATGTTAGAAATCCCCCTATATGTCGAAAGGGCGCGACGACGGCCCAAGCAAATAGTAACTGCTACGATTAATGCCGCCCGGCCCCAGTAGCTCAGGGGATAGAGCAGAGGCTTTCTAATCCTCCGGTCGGGGGTTCGATTCCCTCCTGGGGCACGCGCGAAAAAGGGTCCGGACACGATGTGTCCGGACCCTTTGGCATGTCAGGCCGCGAGCTGTACGGCCTTCTGACGGCCGGAGCGTTCGGGAATGGTGACGGCGGGCAGCTGGTCGAAGCCGTGCCGGAGCTGCTCCGGCCTCAGCCGCAGGTAGATCGTGGTGGTGTCCATGTTCGAATGCCTCATGCCCTTCTGGATCACGAAGGAACTCACTCCGGCGTCGTGCATCTCAGTGGCCAGGGAAGCCCGCAAGTCATGGGGCCGGTGCTTGAGGCCGGCCCGCTTGATCGCGTCCCCGATCAGGCCGGAGACGGAGTTGCCCATGATGTGGCCCTCCCCGGCGGCGTGCAGTTTGTTCGCTGTCCGGTTGGGGAACCAGTAGCCATTCCGTGGCATCTGGAGGAAAAGGGGCCAGAGAGCCGCCGGTACGGGCAGGGTGGCCGCCTTCCGGCCCTTGCCCACCGTGGATAGGGTCCGGGCGTCCCAGTCGATGTCATCGCCGTTGACGGCCGCTATCTCGGAGACCCGCAATCCGAGGTAATAGTGCAGGGCGACCATGACCCGGGTCTTCCGGTAGATCCCGCCGTTGAGCAGGGCGTTGATCTCGTCGACGCTGAAGGGGTTGGGCTCACGCTTCCTGGTTGCGACCCTCGGCAGCCGGTAGGCCGGGTTGTCCAAGCGCAGCTCTTCGTCCTGCATCCAGGCGAAGAACGTATGGAGGCCGGAACGGCGATGGACGCGCGTCGAGTTGGACCAGTTCTGAGCAGCCGTCCAGATGATCAGCTCCCGCCTGGTCACTGTGTACAGGTCCGCGTCCCGAGCCAGCTGGCGGATGAAGATCACGCGCTCGCGGATCGTCTTCGGTGTCAGGTCGGCTGCTTTCATGCAAGCAATCCAGTACTTCAGCGTGTCTTCCGTGTTCATTTATTGCCCCCGTATTAGTGTGTGTTTTCGCTACGTTTTTACACCGAATTGACCTTGTTTGGAGGTCGATATTCTGGAAGGTTTGACCTCCTTTGAGGGCCTGCTATGCAGGCCCTTTTCTTTTTCGTTGCCATCACCGCAGAGGGAGGGAGGGGCGAGGAGGGCAGGGGCCTGCCTTGTCGGAACAACGGGAAAAAAGATTCTGATGTTCGTTCAAGGCAAGCTGGTGAGACACCGCGTCGGTCGGTCGGTTGTCGTCGGTTGGCTGCTGGAGAGCAGCTAGCAAGGCCCAGGGCATTACTCCTGGGCAGTGGCGGCATGTGCGCACGGATCTGGTGAATCTGGTTCACGGTCGGTCTTGGCACTCCTTCGCATGTGCGGCCTTCAGGCTCGCTTTATGGACCCTGCCCGTGCGCTCGAAAAGGAACTGGCTCTGACCCAGTAAACAGCCCATGAAATCAGGCTTAGCGTGTTGTGTGGCTGTGCTGCCAGGCGGGGTAGCCGTACCGCCTCGATATGTTTTCGGGCAGCACAGCTGAGGGTATGGAAATTGGGCGCGGCAGTAGATAGACTTGTGCCGCGATCAGAGTTCCGTAGCCGGGAGCTGGTTGCCACGCCGGTCGGGATGCTCGAACATCCTGGACCGGCTTTTATGCGCGCTGGGTTAGATGAACACCACGCTGTCGGGGTCGATCCACTCAGCGACGGTCGAGCCGTCCCAGAGGATCTTGAAGCCGGCGGACGTGACGTCCTTGATCCGGCCGGTGGGCTGATGGGAAGCGTTGCGGAACATGCCGACGAAGCGGACGCGCCGGCCTTTCATGGCGTCCCGGAGGGCGGCGGCGGCATCGACGGCGCGGCGCCACTCACGGAAGGACGTCAGGGGTTCGCTGTCCGGCTCTGGGGCCGGCATTGGGGCGAACTGGATGGCGCTCACGCGGCGACCTCGACGGCGGGCGGCAGCCAGATGACCAGGAACGGCCCGTAGTGGGTTCGGTCCTCGACGCCGTCAGGTCCGACGGCGGAGACGCCGACCCCCTTGGCCGCATACCAGGCAGGCTCTGAACCGAAGTCCGCCCGCCGCTGCAGGACGAGGCGTCGCTCTTCTTCCCGGGGGTCTTGCCCTCCCGGGTCTGCCATGATGACGGACAGGAGGGGAAGCTCGGCTAGGTCCTCGGCATACTGGATGATGGTTCCGACAGCGGCCGGCGCCATTGCCGGGTTCACGCTGTCTTCCTTAGCGGCTGGTCACCAGCGGGCTGCCAGCGATGTGGGGTGAACGGTATGACATTCGATGATTCTTCTTCATCTGAATCGCCAACCTTGTAATCCGCCGGTCGGGGGTTCGATTCCCTCCTGGGGCACAAAATGGAAGCGGGCTTTCGTCTTGCGGCAACGCAGGCGAAGGCCCGCTTTTCGTCTTCCGAGTACATTGCCGCCGTTTCACGCTAAGCATGCTTATGATTTCAGTGTGGCGCCGGCTCAACCGATGTGGCGCCGGCGCCGCACCTGCCGCCGCGGCGGTAGCCTCGGAGAGGATGGACCGGAGAGGATGGATCGAATGACTGAGCACTCGTATGAAGAAGATCCGAATGAAGTTGCCCCGGCAGCACCGCCGCCCAGCCCCGGAGTAGGCCGCAGCGACCCGGGCGAAACCGGACGATCCGGACCAGGGACGGAACCAGGGCGGGAAGTTGGTACCGGCCTACCGACATACGATCCCACTGCCCCGGCCGTCCCCCGCAATACGGAGCCTGCTGCCGAGGACCGGCGCGTGACGCGTGCGGGCATGGTCTGGGCAGCCGTAGCCACAGCCCTGGTGCTCATGGTCCTGCTCATCGTTTTTATCCTGCAGAACCAGGATTACGTGCAGGTGAGATTTTTCGGCCTCGAAGGAGCCGTGTCGCTTGGCGTCGCGCTCTTCATCGCGGCGGTGGGCGGCGGCGTTCTGGTGGCACTTGCAGGAGCAGCCAGAATTATTCAGCTCCGCGCCGCGGCGCACCGGAGGAGAGTGCTGACCGAACGGTCCGGGTAGGAACTTGCAGAACCGACACTAATTATCCGTGGTCGGCGCCGCCGGGGTCGGCGCCCCCGGGATGTCCTTCCGGGGTGTCATCCAGCCCGGCGATTTCCGGCTCGATCGTTGCGGCGAGGTCGCCCGCCACCGAGTCGCGCGCGGCTTCCTCCATCGGCCGGGACATACCGTCGTCCCCTCGGGCGCTGCCGTCTTCGTCGGGAATCTCTGTCATTAGTCAGCGCTCCAACAGTTCCTTCAGGTTCCCGAGCACCATTTCCCAGAGCTTGGCGGACTCCTCGGCCTCGGAATTACTCTTGTTGTTTCCCTGCGTGATGGTCACCTGCGTACCCGCTGGTTTCTCATCCAGCCGGTACTCCACCGTGTGATAATTCTCCGGTACATCCGGAAGCCCTGTCAGCGGACTGTAGTGGCTGATGCGCAGCAGTTCTTCGTGCCTGTTTTCCAGCACCACGCCCTTGTCCTCGTAACTCCTGCCTTTCCACTCACCCGCAAAAGTCACGGGGTCGCCTTCCCGCCAGGTGGTGGTGAGATTCGTGCCGAGGAAATATTGCTTGACGATTCCCGGATCGGTGAGGGCCTTCCAGACCCGGTTCCGGGGAGCTTCCACGAGCACGGACGCTTCCGCGTCCTTGATCTGATCGGTCATGTGAATTCCTCCTGCCACGACGATACGCGCCACTGACCGCCGTGTTAAGGGACAGCCGAGACGGCCCGGTACCGCGATGCGCGGCACCGGGCCGGCAGGACCTGGGTGCGGCCGGTTAGCCGGCCGCTCAGGCGTACGGCAGGACGAGTTCCGCGTAGCGCTCCTTCATGGTCGCCAGGACGGCGTCCGCGTCGGCGTCCCAGATTTCCTGGTTGAAAATTTCCACTTCAATGTCGCCCGTATATCCGGCGTCGCGGACCCAGGTGCCGATGGTCGCGAAATCGATCACGCCGTCGCCCATCATGCCTCGGGACAGCAGTGCGTCGGCGGCGATGGGCAGGTTGAAGTCGCAAACCTGGTAGGAGGCAATCCGGTCCTCCCGCCCGGCCCGTTCGATCTGTGCCTTCAGCTCCGGGTCCCACCACACGTGGAAGGTGTCGACGGCGACGCCCACCGCCGTCGCGCCGTACGGCGCCGCAAGGTCCAGGGCCTGGCCCAGGGTGGAAATCAGCGCACGGTCCGCGGCGTACATCGGGTGCAGCGGTTCAAGCACCAGCCGGACGCCGTTCTCCACGGCGAACGGCACCAGGTCAGCGAGGCGGTCGGCGACGCGCTGGCGGGCGGCAACCACGTCCTTCTCCCCCGGCGCGAGCCCGCCGACCACCAGGAACAGCTCCCGGGTGTCCAGTGCCACCGCCTCAAGGATGGCGGCGCGGTTGTCCGCCAGCGCGGCGGCCTGCCCCTCGGCGTCGGCCGCGGTCAGGAAGCCGCCGCGGCACAGCGACGACACGCGCAGGCCGGCATCCTTGATGAGCTTGGCCGCATTGTCCACGCCGGCTTCGTGCACCCGGTCGCGCCAGGGGCCGATGGCGGGGATCCCAGCACGGGCACAGCCGTCCACAGCCTCGGCCAGTGTCCACTTCTTGGTGGTGGCGCTGTTCAGGGAAAGCCTGGAAAAAGGGGACGGTCCTGAATTCAATGTCATACTCCTACTCCGTTGATGCGCAGGTAGTCCGACATCCGGAACGCGGCCAGGGCCGGGTCCTTCAGCAGCCCTGCCTGGTCGGCCAGTTCGAAGGTCTTCGCGAGGTGGACCACCGAGCGGCCCGAGTGCAGCCCGCCCACCATCTGGAAGCCCGGCTGTTTGCCGTTGAGCCAAGACATAAACGCAATGCCTGTCTTGTAGTAGAACGTGGGGGCGCTGAAGATGTGCTTGCCCAGTTCCCGGGTGGAGTCCAGGATGGCGCGGGCCTTTCCGGCGTCGCCGGCGTCATAGCTCTGCAGCGCCGCCGAGGCTGCCGGGTAGATGGCGGCGAAGATGCCCAGGAGGGCGTCCGAGTGGTGCGTGCCGTCGCCGTCGATCAGTTCGGGGTAGTTGAAGTCGTCGCCGGTGTAGAGCCGGACGCCTTCGGGAAGCGCCCCACGCAGCGCAACTTCGTGTGCAGCGTCCAGGAGCGAGACCTTGACGCCGTCGACCTTGTCCGCATGCTCGCGGATCAGGGACAGGAACGTTTCAGTGGCCGTGGCGACGTCGTCAGAACCCCAGTATCCGGCCAGGGCCGGATCGAACATGGTTCCGAGCCAGTGCAGGATCACCGGCTTCTCCGCCTCCTGCAGCAGGGTGGAGTACACCTTCAGGTAATCCTCGGGACCGCTGGCCACCTGGGCCAGGGCCCGCGAGGCCATGATGATGACCTTCGGCCCGGCCTCGGACACGACGGCGACCTGCTCGCGGTACGCGTCCAGCACGGCCTTGATGCCGGCGGCCCCTGATGGCAGGGCAGCGGGATCCAGCTGGTCAGTCCCGGCGCCGCAGGAGACGAGGTCGCGGACGGACTTACCGGCAGTGGCGCCGCCACCGGCCGCGACAACCGAAGCCGCCTCGGCGCCGGTGCGCTTGATCAGCTGCCCGGTGGCGGCCCAGTCGAGCCCCATGCCGCGCTGGGCGGTGTCCATGGCATCCGCCACGCCCAGGCCGTAGGACCACAGCTCGTGCCGGTAGGCCAGGGTGGCGTCCCAGTCGAGCCGGGCCGGAGCGCCGGGAGTGTTATCGGCGGTGACTTCCGGGATGACGTGGGCGGCGGCGTAAGCATGCCGTGACGTGATGGGCGCCGAGGGCCGGGACCAGGCGGTGGCCTGCTGAAGCCGGTACTCGCGGGTTCCGCCGTCGTGCGTGGGAAGGATCAGCGAGGTCATCAGAGCGTGATCTCCGGGATGTCGATGGTGCGGCGCTCGTCGTTGGACTGCAGGCCCAGCTCGGCCAGCTGGACGCCGCGGGCGGCGGAGAGCAGGCCGAAGCGGTGTTCGCGGCCGGCGACGACGTCACGCAGGAATTCTTCCCACTGCAGCTTGAAGCCGTTGTCCAGGTCGGCGTTGGCCGGCACTTCCTGCCACTGGCTGCGGAAGGACTCGGTGACGGGCAGGTCCGGGTTCCAGACCGGCTTGGGCGTGTGCGCGCGCTGCTGGGCGACGCACTTGTTCAGGCCGGCGACGGCGGAACCGTGGGTTCCGTCGATCTGGAACTCCACCAGTTCGTCGCGGTAGACGCGCACGGCCCAGGAGGAGTTGATCTGGCCGATGACCTGGTCGCCGCCCGGGGTTTCGAGCTCGAAGATGCCGTAGGAGGCGTCATCTGCCGTGGCCTTGTATTCCATGCCGGCTTCGTCCCAGCGGGCCGGGATGTGCGTTGCGGTCTTGGCGTTGACGCTCTTGACCTTGCCGATGATGCCTTCCAGGACGTAGTTCCAGTGGCAGAACATGTCCGTGGTCATGCCGCCGCCGTCTTCCTTGCGGTAGTTCCAGGACGGGCGCTGGGCTGCCTGGACGTCGCCTTCAAACACCCAATATCCAAATTCGCCGCGGATGGACAGGATGCGGCCGAAGAAACCTTCGTCCACGAGGCGGCGCAGCTTGACCAGGCCGGGCAGGTACAGCTTGTCGTGGACCACGCCCGCCGTGACTCCGGCTTCCTTGCCGATGCGGGCCAGTTCGATGGCCTCTTCCAGGGTCTCCGCGGTGGGCTTCTCGGTGAAGATGTGCTTTCCGGCGGACATGGCCTTCTTCAGCGTGGCGGCGCGGAGGCTGGTCATCGACGCATCGAAGACGACATCGACCGTGGGGTCCTTGATCACGGCGTCCAGGTCGGTGCTCCACTCCGAAACCTTGTGCAGCTCGGCCAGCTCCCGGATCTTCGCTTCATTGCGTCCCACCAGGATGGGCTCCACCTGCACTTTGGTGCCGTCCTCCAGCGTAAAACCCCCGGCATCGCGGATCGGGAGGATGGAGCGCAGCAGGTGCTGGCGGTAGCCCATCCGGCCGGTAATGCCGTTCATGGCGATACGGATCGTCTTTGTTTCGAAGCCCATGTGTCCTCCATTGATCGTAAGCTCGTAGTGCTCGTTGGGAAAGCGCATTCCCACTGCATTCATCATGCATCCTCGCGCCGGGGATGGCAAGCGCTTTCCCGAAAGTCGCCGCAACTGCCATAATGAGCACTACGAGCATGTTGGTTGAACAGGAGATACCCGTGGCTGCAAGTACCCTCACCGAGGTGGCACGACTGGCCGGTGTTTCGCCGGCTACTGCATCACGCGTCCTCAACGGGTCTGCCCGAAAACCGGGTCCCGGCGTTTCCGAGCGGGTCCGGCAGGCCGCCGCGACCCTGGGCTACATTCCCAATGCCCAGGCGCAGGCCCTTGCCAAGTCCAGCTCCGGCCTTGTGGGCCTGATTGTGCACGACATCGCGGACCCCTACTTCTCGGCCATCGCCCGGGGGGTTCAGGAAGTGGCACGCGAACAGCACAAGATGGTGCTGCTGGCCACCACGGGCGGAACCCCGGCCGATGAGAAGGAAGCAGTAGCTGCATTCGCGGCCAGGCGTGCCGACGCCATTGTCATTGCCGGCTCACGCTCAAGCCGGCCGGAGGATGCCAACGGCAATGCTGAACTTGCCGCCGAACTGGACCGCTACTGCCGCAACGGCGGACATGTCGGCGTGGTTGGGCAGCCCGTCGTGGGAGCCGGCGCGCTGGAAGGCTATCACCTGGTGGAGGTGCCGAACGAGCAGTTGGCAGCGGCCCTTGCCGGCAAGCTGGCAGCGAGCCATTCGGGTGACTTCGTCATCATCGGCGGACCGGAGGGCCTGATCACTTCCGACGACCGCATCCGCGGTTTCCAGTCCGGCCTGGCAGCCGCCGGGAGGCCCGCTGCCGAAGTCCTCCGCGCATCTTTCAACCGCGCCGGCGGCTACGAGGCGGGGCTCCAACTGGCTCAACGGATCCGGAACGCCCGGACAGGCGAAGCGGCGCGCGGAGGCGCAAAGCCAAACCTGTGCATCTTTGCCGCGAACGATGTCATGGCCATCGGCGCGGCCGCCGCGCTGCGCTCGCAGGGATTCAAGGTTCCCCGCGACGCCCTGATCGCGGGGTTCGACGACATCGAAACCCTCCGGGACTTCCGCCCCGGCCTCTCCACCGTCCGCCTGCCGCTCGAGGAAATCGGCCGCCTGGCCACCTTGAGCACCTTGGGTTCCGGATCCGGCGGAGAGGACGGACACCACGACGGCGGTCCTGTCGTCACAGGCCAGGTAACACTGCGCCGAAGCACCGAGTGGACCCCCTGACCGGCCGTCCCGGAAGGCCGGCCGGCCTCAGCGCCGTCCCGACCCGGCCCGCCCGGAAGGCTCCCACAAGGTTTAGCCTGTTTCCATGAATGCCGAGCAATCCGGCGTCCCGGGCCCCCTGACCACGGCGCCGGCCGACTGGCCCGACGTCGAACGCCTCTTCGGAATCCGCGGGGAACCCTCGCGCTGCTGGTGCAGGTTCTTTGCCCTCACCGGCGCGGAGTGGAAGGACTCCACTCCCGGGGACCGCAAAAACCAACTGCGGGAAAAGTTCGACGACGGCGCGCCGGCACCCGGAGTCCTCGCCTTCCGGGGCGGACAGCCGGTGGGCTGGTGCGCAGTCGAACCCCGGGACTGCTACCCGCGCATCCTGCGTTCACAGGTCGTGAAGGCGGCAGGTCCTGCTGTCCTTGGCCCTCCCGGGGACGGGTTTGGGGAGCCCGTTTGGTCGGTGAGCTGCTTTGTCGTCGCGCCGGGCCACCGCCGCAGCGGTGTGGCGGCAGCGCTCCTTCGCGCCGCCGTCGGCCACGCCGCTACTCACGGAGCCGGCATCGTGGAGGGCTACCCGGTGGTTCCGGAGTTGCGGCCGAAGGCCGGCCCGGTCGACCTCTACCAGGGAACGCTGAAGCTGTTCCTGGCCGCCGGCTTCGAACTGGTCAGCGATGCGGTGCCGGGCCGGGCAGTGGTCCGGCTCGCGGTGCGGGCCTGACAACCGGGGTTCCAGCCGGCTACCGGCCCGCCGGCGTCAGGGTGAACGGCGCAGCAAGGACGGCCCGGAGGGAGCTTCCGGCTGCCCCCAGGAGCGCGGCGGATTGCCCGAGTTCCGAGATTTCCACCCGGGCATCGCTGATGAGCCCCGGCGCGTATTCCGCGAGGCTTCGTTGCAGGGCCGGTCGGATCCAGCGCCCCATCGGGGTGAAGTGGCCGCCCAGCACCACGGCGGACAGGTTCATCAACCGCGCCGTGGAGGCTGCCGCGATGCCGAGGTAGTGGCCTGCCCTGGAAACTGCCGCCACGGCGGCCGCGTCTCCGGCGGCGAGCTGTTCGCCGAGCCGGGCCAGCCGTACGGACGCGGCGCCCGGCGCAATGCCGGCTTCGGAGAAAACGGCCTCCTGTCCGGCAAACGCTTCCAGGCAGCCGTGGCCGCCGCACGAGCAGTCGGGGCCGGACGGTTCAACCACCACATGGCCCACCTCCCCGGCCTGCCCGCGGGGACCTGCAAACAGCTCGGAGCCGATCACCAGCCCACCGCCTACGCCCACCTCGCCCGAGATAAAGAGGTAGTCGCGGAAATCCAGTCCATGCCCGTACCAAAGCTCTGCCAACGCAGCGCAGTTGGCTTCGTTGTACAGCGCCAAGCCGAACGGCGCGGACGGAAGCAGTTGCTCAAGCTGCAAGCCAACGCCGCGCCACTGCAGGTTGGGGGCACTGGCGACAGTGCCCGACGCAGAATCCACCAGCCCCGGAACGGCAAGCCCGCCACCCAGAATCTCGATTCCGGCTGCGGATGCCTCGGCTGCAATATCGCGCACAAGGCCGCCCAGCAGGGCCATGACGGATGGGGGCGACTGGCCGCGGTTACTACTTTCCAAGGTCCTGTGGATCCGAAGCGTCCCACCGAGGTCCAGGAGCCCGGCCGCGATATAGTCCACGTTGATTTCCATGCCCACCACGCCGCGGCTGGTGCTCAGCTCCAGGCCCACTCCCGGGCGGCCTCGTTCCCCGTCCCGGGTGGTGCCGGATTCCGCCAGCAGCCCCGCGTCCAACAGCTCCGCGACAAGGCTGGAGACGGAGGCCTTGGTCAGGCCGGTCCGGGTCGCGAGGTCAGCCCGCGTAGGGCGGGTGTCAGGATCAGTGCGCGCCTCCGCCATGGACGCCAGGATCCGTATCAGGTTTCCACGCCGCACATCCTCGACGCGGCCGGGCGCGGGCCGTCCCGTACCGCCCTCGGCGCTTTTTTCCAGTGACATGTCCGCCGCCTTAATCATTGACCTAAGTCAATCATGGTGCATATAGTTCAGATTGAAAACTAATTAGCGGCTAAGGCGCAAGCCTCAGCCCTCACACTCCGAACCAAGGACGCTTCATGACTCTTCAGCCCACCCCTGCAGACCGCTTCACCTTTGGCCTTTGGACCGTCGGCTGGACCGGGGCCGACCCCTTCGGCGTCGCCACCCGCCCGGCCCTGGACCCGGTCGAGGCCGTGCACAAGCTCAGCGAATTGGGTGCCTACGGCATCACCTTCCACGACAACGACCTGGTCCCCTTCGACGCAACGGCCTCCGAGCGTGAGCTGATCCTGAAGAACTTCACGGCGGCCCTGGCTGAGACCGGCCTGAAGACCCCCATGGTGACCACCAACCTGTTCAGCCACCCGGTCTTCAAAGACGGGGGCTTCACCTCCAACGACCGTTCCGTCCGCCGCTTTGCCCTGAGCAAGGTCCTGCAGAACATCGACCTGGCAGCCGAGCTGGGCGCCGAGACCTTCGTGATGTGGGGCGGACGCGAAGGCAGCGAATACGACGGATCGAAGGACCTGTCCGCCGCCCTGGACCGCATGAAGGAAGGCGTGGACACGGCCGCGGCCTACATCAAGGAAAAGGGCTACGGCCTGCGGATCGCCCTCGAACCCAAACCCAACGAGCCCCGGGGCGACATCTTCCTCCCCACCGTCGGACACGGCCTGGCCTTCATCGCCCAGCTCGAACACGGCGACATCGTGGGCCTGAACCCGGAGACCGGCCACGAGCAGATGGCCGGACTGAACTTCACACACGGCATCGCCCAGGCCCTGTGGGCAGGCAAGCTTTTCCACATCGACCTCAACGGCCAGCGCGGCATCAAGTACGACCAGGACCTCGTCTTCGGCCACGGTGACCTCACCAGCGCCTTCTTTACCGTGGACCTGCTCGAGAACGGCTTCCCCAACGGCGGCCCCACGTATGACGGCCCGCGGCACTTCGACTACAAGCCCTCCCGCACCGACGGCTACGACGGCGTCTGGGAATCCGCCAAGGCCAACATGGCCATGTATCTCCTCCTGAAAGAACGCGCCGTGGCATTCCGCGCCGATCCGCAGGTCCAGGAAGCATTGGCGGCCTCCGGCGTCTTCGAACTCGGCGAACCCACGCTCGCCGCCGGTGAGAGCGCCGCCGAACTGCTGGCGGATGCCTCCGCCTTCGCGGAGTTCGACGCCGACGCCGCCGCCCGGCGGTCCTTCGCGTTCGTCCGCCTCAACCAGCTGGCCATCGAGCACCTGCTCGGCGCCCGCTAGGCCCGCTTCCCACAACCAGCCCACTTATGCCGCCGGATCCGGACTGCCGGGTCCGGCGGCATCCTTGCAGAAAGAACCCCATGCCCCTGGTAGCAGGAATCGACAGTTCCACGCAGTCATGCAAAGTGGTGATCCGGGATGCGGAGACCGGCGCCCTGGTCCGGCAGGGCCGCGCCGCCCACCCCGACGGCAGTGAGGTCGACCCGGAACACTGGTGGACCGCCCTGCAGGAAGCCGCGCAGGAGGCCGGCGGCCTTGGCGACGTCGCGGCCGTTTCGGTGGGCGGCCAGCAGCACGGCATGGTGTGCCTGGACTCCGCTGGCGGAGTGGTCCGCCCGGCGCTGCTGTGGAACGACACGCGCTCGGCCGACGACGCGAAGCAGCTTATCGCCGAGGCAGGGGAGGGCAACGCGGAGGCCGGCGCCGCCTTCTGGGCCGAGTCAACAGGAACGGTTCCGGTGGCGTCCCTAACCATCACGAAGCTCCGCTGGCTGGCCTGTCACGAACCTGAAAATGCGCGTCGCGTTGCCGCCGTCTGCCTCCCGCACGACTGGCTGGGCTGGCGCCTTGCCGGCCACGGCCCGGGTACGGGTCCCTCCTCCCTGCAGTTGCTCCGCACGGACCGGTCCGACGCCTCCGGCACGGGGTACTTCTCCACCGCATCAGGAAACTACCTGCCCGGAGTGCTCGAAAAGGTGCTGGGGCACGTCCCGGTGCTTCCCGCCGTCGTCGGTTCATTGGAAGCGGCAGGCGAGACCCCTGCCGGGGCACTCATCGGCCCCGGCGCGGGCGATAACGCGGCGGCAGCGCTCGGCGTCGGCGCACGGCCCGGCGACGTGGTGGTCTCGCTGGGAACGTCGGGGACTGTTTTTGCCGTCTCTGAAACCCCGGCCGCCGATCCGACCGGCCTGGTGGCAGGCTTCGCCGACGCCACCGGTAATTTCCTGCCGCTGGCCTGCACGCTCAATGCCACGCGGATCTTCGACGCAACCGCAGAACTGCTCGGTGTCACCCTGGCCGGCCTGACGAATCTGGCCCTTGCCGCCCCCGCGGGTTCCGGCGGCCTCACGCTTGTGCCGTATTTCGAAGGCGAGCGCACGCCCAACCTTCCCAATGCGACAGGGTCCCTCCACGGCGCCACCCTTGCCAGTTACACGCGCGCCAACCTTGCCCGGGCTGCCATCGAAGGCGTGGTCTGTTCCCTTGCTGACGGGCTGGCCGCCCTGCAGGCGCAGGGGGTCACGGCGGTCCGGATCATCCTCGTGGGGGGCGGGGCGCAGTCCGCCGCCGTGCAGCAGATTGCGGCCTCCGTTTTCGGCCTTCCCGTGGTGGTGCCTGAACCCGGCGAATACGTGGCCGACGGCGCCGCGCGGCAGGCGGCTGCCGTCCTCACCGGCAAGTGGCCGGGATGGAAGTCAGTCCGCAAGGAAGTGACAGCACCCGACGGCGGCGCGCCCGGGGTGCTGGAACAGTACCGGCGGTATGCCAGGACTTACCTCAACGAGTAGGCGCCCTCAACGGCTGAGAGCGCGGATCGTCCAGCTGGCTTCGTGGAACCCGCCCGGAGCGAGCCGGATCACGTGGTCGCTGCCGTTGAAGGCATCAGGCGGGCAGGTCATCGGCTCCACGGCGAAGCCGAGCCGGGACGGACCCGCCGGCTTGTCTGCGGTATGGATCTGCAGCCACGGCCACCGCATGTCCCACTCCAGTTCCACTCCGGATCCGGAGGGGTCGTATACCCGGACCGCAGCGAGTCCGTCCTCGTCGGGAATCAGGCCGGTGAAGGCGTGGTCGATTTCAATGGCACCGAGGACCTTTTCCGTGCGGAAGTCAAAGGGGTGGCCTTCGACGCCGGCCATGCCCTTGGGCAGCAGCCGGTCGGCGGAGACCTCCATGAATTCGGCAGCCGGGATCTGTACCGCCCACTCGTCCAGCGGGGCAGCCCCGGCCAGCAGGTACGGGTGGGGGCAGACTCCGTAGGGCGCCGCGTCCGCGCCAATGTTCCTGGCGCGGACGGTGCTGCGCAGTCCGTCGGCCCGCAACTCGTATTCCACCGAAACATCAAGCCGGCCCGGATACCCCTCGCCTGGCTCAATGCGGGTTCCAAGGCGGACGGACGAAGCGGTCCGCTCCTGCAGTTCCCACACCGCTCCGAACACCAGGCCGTGCAGGGCAGTCCCCCGCTCCACCTCGTTGACCTCGGCCTGGAAGTCCCGGCCGTCGAAGCTGTAGCGGCCGTCAGCGAGCCGGTTGGGCCACGGGGCGCAGATCACGCCCCGGTAGTCAGGGATGGCACCGTCTGCGCCGAAGCTGATCACCAGATCGCGGCCGTCGTGCCGCAGCTCGCGCAACGCCCCTCCGCGGGAGGTGGCGATGGCCGTGTAGGGGCCGAAACTGAGGTGGTGTTCGGTGGCAGTCATATGCATCCTGAGAGCGAAAAGGCGGCCGTGTTAGCGCTCACTATTCTAGTGCATGACAACTGTTTCTGTGGTGAGTAGTGTTGCCAGCATGGTGAACGAGGAGCTGATTGCTGGAATCCGCCGGCAGCTGCAGGGCGCCGCCGACCCGGCACGGGCCGCCGGCGCCCAGGCCTACCTGAAGTCGGACATGCCGGCACTGGGAGTCAGGGTGCCGGAGGTCCGGAAAATCACCAAGGCCTCCGCCGAAAGGTGGCCCTGCGGCTCCGTTGAGGAGCTTCGCGCCACGGTTCTAAGTCTCTGGCGTTCGGCATCATTCCGCGAGGAGCGCTATGCCGCCATCGACCTGACGGGGTCTCGGCTGGCCAAGGGACGGCTTGAGATGCTTCCGGTGTACGAGGAAATCATCCGGAGCGGCTCCTGGTGGGATCTCGTTGACGGAGTGGCGCACCGGATCTGCGACCTGCTCCGGACGCACCGTCCTGAGCTCGAACGCATTCTCCGCAGCTGGAGCGAAGACCCCGACCTGTGGATCCGCAGATCGGCCATCATTGCGCAGCTAGGGGCAAAGACCGCCACCGATCCGGAACTGCTCGCCGCCGTCATTGAGCCCAATCTTGCAGACCGGGAGTTTTTTATCCGCAAGGCCATCGGCTGGGCGCTGCGCGAATACTCGAAGACCGATCCGGTGTGGGTCACGCAGCTTGTGGAGCGGCACGAAGCGGCCCTCAGCCCGCTTTCGCGCCGGGAGGCCCTCCGGAACCTTCCGCAGCAGGACCAGGCCCTCCGGCCCGCCGAAGCGGAGACCGCAGGGTGATGGTCAGATGACCGGGCGGGTGGTCACCGGCTCATCCGGCTTGCTGAAGAGCTGCTTGGTTTTGGGATCCAGGAAGATCAGGTACAGCGCGAACATGAGCGCGATGATCGCCGCCGCGTTGCGCGCCAGGGCCAGCGGAAGGCCCAGGTCCTCCGTCTGCAGGTAGGGGAAAACTTCCAGCTGGTCGGAGATGGCGTAGACCATAAAGAAGGACACGATGAAGTACAGGGCCTTCACCTGCCAGTCGTCCCGGATGCCGGTGACGGCAAACAGCGGGATCAGCCACACCACGTACCAGGACTGGATCATCGGGGCGAGCAGGACCACCGCCGCGAACCCCAGGGTGAGCCGGCGCATCAGGCGGTCGTGATCGCCGCGGAAGATCTGCCAGCCGATGATTCCGACGGCGAGCAGCTTCCCGGCGTCGTAAACCCATTTGGCGAGTCCCCAGCCGTCCAGCCCGAAGGCGTTGGAGATGGAGGCGACCACGAGCCCCAGCAGGCCAACCGGTGCGTACCAGATCCAGATGCTGCCGGGAGCGGACAGCCCGTTCACCCAGCCGAAGCCGAAGCCGTTCACCAGGCTCATGGCGTACAGCAGGGCCAGGCTGATCCCTGCGGTGAGTCCCCAGAAAACGAACTTGCGGGGCCAGCCGGCGTTCTTCCCGGCCCACAGGAGTCCGATGAAAGGCAGG
This sequence comes from Arthrobacter sp. ISL-72, assembly GCF_018613755.1. Classification (GTDB taxonomy): domain Bacteria; phylum Actinomycetota; class Actinomycetes; order Actinomycetales; family Micrococcaceae; genus Arthrobacter. The sequence goes on along the minus strand of NZ_JAGGPP010000006.1, from coordinate 8,107 downwards.
AACACGATGGTGATCGGCTTGACGGAGATGGACAGCGTCACCAGGACCAGGCCGAACACCACGCGCCTCGTGGCGCAGTAGTAAAGCCCCGCCAGCGCAAGCCCGATCATGAGCGCATCGTTGTGGACACTGGCGATGAAGTTGGTGAGGAACAGCGGGTTTGCCGCGGTCAGCCACAGTGCGCGGTGCGGATTAACACCGTGCAGCTCCGCGAGTTTGGGCACGTACACCATGCACAGGACCACGCCCACAAGTGCGGCGACGCGGAACAGCATGACGCTCGCCTCCGGCTGCACGTTTGTGGACCAGACCACCAGTTGCTCGATCCAAAGGAACAGCTGGCCGTAGGGAACCGGCGCTTCGGTCCACATTTTGTCGGCACCGAGCTGGAAATAGTTGGACAGCGCCGAGATACCGTTTTCGTACGGGTTGAAGCCCTCAACCATCAACCGGCCCTGCCCGATGTAGGCATAGACGTCCCGGCTGAAGAGCGGCACGGAGAACATCATGGGCAGCCCCCACAGCACCACCGCCTGCAGGGTTGCCTTGCGGGCACCCGCACCCCACACCCGGACGCGCTGGCCGAGGCGAAGCCAGGCCCGGACCAGGAGCATGCCGCCGACAGCCAACAGCACGATGGACAGTGCCACCCCGACGGCTTCGGTGCGCATCCAGATGAACAGCGGCAGGCGGCGAAGTTCGGAAACGGGTGCCAGCCACCCGACGCCCAGTGAACCGATGGCCATGAACATCGAGCCGGCGAACCCGGCGAGAAGGGGCGAGAGGGCGTTGTCCACTTCGGCCGCAGCCGGCTCCGGTAACGTACCGGCAGCCACATTTCCCGCCGCAGGTACACGCGCCGTCATCTCAGGGTGGTCCAATCCGTTGTGGGGCATATTTTCACCCGGCGGTAACCGGTCAGGCCGGCGGAAGCGGGGGCGGCGGCAGCATAGAAAGGGGCACCGCCACGTACCCGAAATCCTAGCATCGGACAGCTCTGCAGCAGTGAAACGGTAGGCTGGGCACGTGCCTATAACTAGCGAACGCATTGTCTGGATTGACTGCGAGATGACCGGCCTGGACCCCAAGAACGACGCCCTCATAGAGGTTGCCGCCCTGGTGACGGACTCTGAACTCAACATCCTCGGGGACGGCGTCGACGTCGTCATCCGCCCCGCTGATGCCGCTCTTGCCCAGATGAACGACTTCGTCCGGGACATGCACACCCGCTCCGGACTGCTGGAAGAACTTCCGCACGGCAAAACCATGGCCGAGGCCGAGTCCGTGATCATGGAGTACATCGAGAAGTGGGTTCCGGATCCGCGCAAGGCGCCGCTGGGCGGCAACTCCGTGGGCACGGACCGGGTCTTCCTTGCCCGGGACATGCCCGCAGTGGTGGAGCACCTGCACTACCGGGTCATCGACGTCAGCACCATCAAGGAACTGTCTCGGCGCTGGTTCGCGCGGGCCTACTTCCAGGCTCCGGCAAAGCACGGCGGCCACCGCGCCCTTGGCGACATCAAGGATTCCATTGATGAGCTGCGGTATTACCGCGAGGCCATCTTTGTCCCCGCGCCGGGACCGGACAGCGCCACTGCGCAGCGGATTTCGAAAGCCGTGATGGGCTCCGCCGGCACCCCCGCCGGCTCCGTCGAAAAGTAATCTGCACCACGTTTGGGGGAAATTTCTCCAAAACAGGCAAAAGTGGCCAAAACACCTCCGCGGAGCAGGTAAGCTATATGACGTTGCCTTCCAAGACAGCCGGATAACCGGACAGTCGAGTGAGGCGCATGGTGGGCGTAGCTCAGTTGGCAGAGCGCCTGGTTGTGGTCCAGGAGGTCGCGGGTTCAACCCCCGTCGCTCACCCTCATGCGGGGCAGGATTTTCCGCCCTGACGTAAAGGCCGCACCGGTTATCCGGTGCGGCCTTTACGTGTTTCATCGCACAGCACCAAAAGGAACCACCTGACATGACCGTTCTGCCGATCACTATCTGGGGCGAGCCGGTTCTCCACCGCCGGGCCGCCGAAGTGGAAGTCTTCGACGACGGACTCCGCGCGCTCATCGCTGACATGTTCGAGACGAACGACGCCGCCAACGGAGTGGGCCTTGCCGCTCCCCAGGTGGGAGTGGGCAAGCGGATCTTTGTCTATAAATATGCCAATGACGACGGCGCACCCCCCGCTGGCGTCCTGGTGAATCCCGTCCTTACCTTGTCCAAGGTGTCCGGCGCCGTTCCGGATCCTGATGAGGAAGTGGAGGGCTGCCTTTCCTTCCCCGGCGGCCAGTATCCGCTCAAGCGTGCCGAGTGGGCCCGGGTGCAGGGTTTCGACGGCGACGGGAACCCGGTGGACTTCGAGGCCACGGACTGGTTCGCCCGGATCATCCAGCATGAGTACGACCACTTGGATGGCAAACTCTATGTGAACCGGCTGATGGACCGCTACGCAAGGAAGGCGATGAAGCAGGCCAAGCGAAGCGGTTGGGGAGTTCCCGGACTGACGTGGATGCCCGGCGTCGACCCGGATCCGTTCGGCCACTAGCGCAGCCGGAATGCTGCCCGTTCCCCGCGTCCTACCCTGTGTCCTGCCGCGGAATGACGGTCTGCTGCTCCGGGCAGGATGCCAGGACGCCTTTCATGGCATCCTTTTCCGCCTGCGTCACCCACAGTTCGTAGGCCGCCTTCACCGAAATTTGCCGGGCCACGTAATGACACCTGAACGCCTTGTTCTTCGGCAGCCAGCCCGCGGCGTCTGAAGCGCTTTTCTCCTGGTTTGCCGGACCGTCTGCGGCTATGAGGTTAACGGGATCATTGGCGAAGCTTTGGCGCTGTTGCGGCGTCAGCTGCTGGGCGCCCTTCTGCCAGGCATCGCCGAGTGCGACGACGTGGTCCACCTGCACCGCTTTGCTGCTCTCCGCACCCCTAGTGAACGTCACCACTGCCCCGGTGTAGGGCTCGTGGAATTCACCGGCCGCCACGCGGCAGCGGGATCCCTCCGTGAACTGTGCTCCGTGCAGGTCGCGCCGCAGGATGTCGTTGCGCGTATCGCAGCCGTTGCGGTCCACATCGAGCCAGGCCTGGCCGAAGGCCGTCCGCTCGTAGGTGTCGCTGGCCGCCCGGCCCTTCACTTCGAGGGTTTCGAGCGCATCGGCCGCGCGGCCCGCCGGCACGGGCCGGACCGCGGGCACTGCCTTCATCCACGCCGGGTCAAGCACGGGAGCTTCGCTGGGACCGGTGACGGCCGGCTCCGCAACGGCAAACTGGCCTGCAGTGAAAAACCAGCAAACGGCTGACACGAGACCCACGGCCAGCACAACCAGTACCGTCCAGGCCTGGCGGGAACGGCGCCGGGCACGGCGGTACGCCGTCCAGCTGACGGTCATGGCTGCCCGGCCGGGCGGTGTTTCCTCTGCACCCGACGAGCCTAGGCCAGGCCACGGACAATGTGGCCGATATCCACAGTGTGGAGGAGCGGTTACTGTTCCTTTATCACACGCTTGAGGTCAACGGCGGCGAGATCCAGCAGGTCTTCGAGCTGTTTGACCCTGCTCTCCGGAATCTCTCCCGCGGCATGCGCCACCTTGGCCTGTTCAAGGAGCCGGGTGGCTTCCTTATGGTTCTTCCGCGCCAGATCCAAGGCGCGTTCCAGTGTGGTTTCATGTTCGAGAGTCGATTCCTGTTCCATGAGTCCATTCTGGGTCCGTTTCCCGGCCGATGCCAGAGCACCGGCCGGGAAACCTCAGATCCGGCTGTTAGACCGCGGCGGTCGCTGCCAGCGCTGCAGCCGGCTCCTTGACGGGGAACGACGGCGGGTTGACGCCGGCCATTTCCTCCATCACGCGGACCACCTGGCAGCTGTAGCCGAACTCGTTGTCGTACCAGACGTAGAGGACCAGGTTCTTGTCGTTGGAGATGGTGGCCAGTCCGTCAACAATGCCAGCGCGGCGCGAGCCGACGAAGTCGGTGGAAACCACTTCGGGGGAATCGATGTAGTCGATCTGCTTGCGCAGGTCCGAGTGCAGGGACATCTGCCGCAGGTAGTCGTTGACCTCGTCCTTGGTAGCGCCGCGTTCCAGGCTCAGGTTGAGGATGGCCAGGGATACGTCCGGGGTGGGGACGCGGATGGAGCTTCCGGTGAGCTTGCCCAGCAGTTCGGGCAGAGCCTTGGCCACAGCCTTGGCGGCACCCGTCTCGGTGATCACCATGTTCAGCGCAGCGGAACGACCGCGGCGGTCGCCCTTGTGGAAATTGTCGATCAGGTTCTGGTCATTGGTGAAGGAGTGCACCGTCTCGACGTGTCCGTGGACCACGCCGAACTTGTCGTTGATGGCCTTCAGGACCGGCGTAATGGCGTTGGTGGTGCACGACGCCGCGGTGACGATCTTGTCCGAATCCAGGATGGTGCCGTGGTTGATGCCGTGGACGATGTTCTTCAGCTCGCCCTTGCCCGGTGCGGTGAGCAGTACGCGCGAAACGCCCTTGCTCAGGAGGTGCTGGGACAGGCCCTCGGCGTCGCGCCAGCGTCCCGTGTTGTCCACCACGAGTGCATTCTTGATGCCGTAGGCGGTGTAGTCCACGGTGGAAGGGTTGTCCGAGTAGATCACCTGGACCTGCACGCCGTTGGCCGTGATGGTGTTGTTCCCGGTGTCCACCTTGATGGTGCCCTCGAAGGAGCCGTGGACGGAGTCCCGGCGCAGGAGGCTGGCCCGCTTCAGAAGGTCGTTGTCCGAGCCGCGCCGAACCACGATGGCGCGGAGCCGGAGGCCGTGGCCGCCACCGGCCTTTTCGATCAGGAGGCGCGCCAGCAGGCGGCCGATGCGGCCGAAGCCGTAAAGCACGACGTCGGTGCTGGTGCGGTCATCGCCGCCCCGCTTCCCGACGATTTCCGCGAGCTCGGCACGCAGGAATTCATCCAGGCTCGCGCCGTTGGCCTCGGTCTTGAACTTCTGGTTCAGGCGGGCGATATCGATGGCCGCGGCACCCAGGTCCAGCCCGGCCAGGGCATCCAGCAGCGGCGCCGTCTCTTCCAGGAGCAGCTCGTCTTTGCTCATCCTGCGCGCGAACCGGTGCGCTTTCAGGATGTTCATGGTGGATTTGTTGATCAGGCTGCGGCCGTGGATGGAGGTCACCACGTTGTTTTCGCGGTACAGCCGGCCGATCACCGGGATCATGGCCTCGGCGAGTGCCTCACGGCCCATCCACGTATCAAGACAAGAATCTGACGTCTGGCTCACAGAACTACCTTCCTTGGGTCAACCACATACGTCCTCGTATGCGGATGTCGGCCACCGGGGGTATTCCGGGGCACAGGCATCGGCGGGGATTCGGTCCACCCCGGACACCTTGGAGAAGCGCAAAGAAAACCGCCGGCTGCGAACGCAGACCCGGCGGCAGAACTTCTACGTTCAATATCCATTCTAGGGCGGCGGCGGGGCCTCCACCGCCTCCAAGAGCGTGAAGTCACTCACATGACGCTTCCCGGGAGGAAAGGCAAGGAGATGGTGGATGGGTTGACCAATACGCCGGGTTCTGACTAATCCCTTGCTACTACTGGGATCCGGGCCCGGTCATGGGCAACTCATGGGCAACGAGGGTTACCAGCCCATCCGTCAGGGCAGCCGCCCGGGTGTCGTCCGAGGGCCACAGGTGGGCGTAGGTTATGAGCGTCTCGGTCGCGTCCTTGTGCCCGAGCCGGTGGGCAACCGCCACCACGGACATGCCCCCGGAAATCAGCTGCGAGGCGTGGTAGTGGCGCAGCTCGTGCCACCCATCCCCCAGACGTTTCACCTTCTTCCGGACGTCCCTCCACGCCTCCCCGGCCGCCCCCCTGGTGACAGCCCTGCCCGACGAATGGAAGATCACGTCACCCGCACCCACCGGACCCTCCCGCAAGTCCTTGAGGAGCTGCATCGACTGGTCCCCAATGTGGATCCGGCGCCGGCTCGCCTTCGTCTTGAGCGGCCCCCACTCCGGATCCGACGAGTTGTACCCGATGAGCTGCCGGTCAATGCTGATCATGGACGTGTCGAAGTCGACGCGGTCCCACGTCAGACCCCGCAACTCAGAGGAGCGGAGGCCGGTAGCTGCGCAGAAGACCACCATGGGCCGGTACGGGCGCCAGATCCTGTCCGCCAACTCCTGGACCTTCTCAGTCCGCAGCGGAACGACAGCCACGTCCTCGACCGTGGGCAGCCTGATCCCGACGCACGGACTCGCGGCCACAACCCCGTCAAGGACAGCAGCTTTGAACATCGACGCCAAGTACCCATAGGTGACCTTCACCGTGGACGGCGCCAAAGACTCGGACCACTCCCCCACAGCCTCCTGCACATCCGTGCGGTGGATACTGTCCAAGGTTTTGTTCCTGAACGAGGGCAGGATGTAGTGCTTGCTCCACCGCTGGTGCCGCCTCCTACGTGACTGGAATTATCGTCTACAACGGCGACGAGGCGGCAGGCATCCAGGTCTTTGACGCCGCACACCACGGCTGGAAAGCCTCGGACTTCAAGGACAACCTGACGGTGGCGGCCGGCGGCGGGGACATGCGGGGCACTGTGGAACATCGCACCCGACCTTGTCACGATCGAGCTGGGCATCAACGAGTGGACGACCAACGTGGCCCCTGCGACGTTCGACGCCCGGCTCCGGGATGTGATCTGGTACGTGAAGAACTCCGCGACCATAGCCCCGTCCATCGCGCGCTGATCCTCGACTATGAGGACATCGGCACATACACCGATACGTGGCAGACGTTCGTGGACATCACCCGGCAGGCAGCACTGGACAACGGGGCGGCGGTCATTGACCTGCACACCCGGATCGAGTCCGCGAAGCTCAACACCTACGGGCAGGCAGTCGGTGACGGTCACCCGAGCAACAAGGGCCACTCACTCATGGCCGACTCGATCGTCTCCGCGATCAGCCCGCGCTAAGGCTTCGTGAGTTCCCGCCAGTGCGCGGCGAACTTGTCAGCAATAAGATGGTGACCCTCGTTGTTCACGTGGGAACCGTCCGCGTAGAAGCTCTGGCTGTTCTGCCCGGTGAACCAGTGCTCGCCGGCCGCGTCGATGTAGGGCACCTGAGCGGTGTTCGCACCGTCGCGGACGGTGTCACTGGCTCCAGAGATCGTGGCAGCCAAAGGCTCCGGCGCGGACGGTCCCATGATGACGATCTGCACGTTGGGCCACAGTTTCTTGGCCTCGCTGACTGTGGAAGTCACGGCCTTGGTCACTTCGGGATTGTTCTTCAACAGGGTGTCGTTTTGCCCGCCCTGGAGGACCAGCACGTCAGGCGTGATGGTCTGCGCGTCGGCAATCTCACGAAGGCGCACGGAGTACTGACGGCCTTCACTGTTGTCAGCCCCGCCGCCCCAAGCGAAACCGGTCCCCCTGACTCCATCAATGACGGGGTTCAGGTTCAGCTCTGTGCCCGCGACATGAGCCCAGCCTTGATCGGTGCTGTCAGCGCCTACACCTTCGGTGTATGAGTCACCCACGATCAGCACACTCGGGTTAGCGGGCAGCTTGATCTTCAACGGGGCCGGGGTGGGCGTAGTGGTGGGCGTGGCAGCCTTGGATGCGGACTGACTGCTCGGGGTCACATAGGCCGCCGCCCCACGTTCGCCTGGGCTGGGCATGACAGCAACCGCAACGACGGCTGCGGTAGCAACAGCCAGAACGGAAAGTCCGATAGCCGGCAGCATCTTCGACACCGGACGGCGCTTGAACGGATTACGGCTGAGCTTCTTGGACAATGCTTTCCCCCTTGTAAAGTCAAACGCCCATAGGCTACCGGGCGGACGTCGGGCCGCTGCGCACGGCGGATAAATCCGGTAGTGCACAACCGCGTTACATTGTCGGCGGACTCTTCAAGGTTCCCCCACTCGACATTGAAGAGTCGGCGACAAATCCGGGAAAGTGTCAGACGGACAGAAGGGCCCCGCCAACCTTTTGGCGGGACCCTTCAGCGTCTACTTACTGCTTAGCCTTTGTTGCACTTGAGGTACTTGACACCTTGTAACGTCAACTTTCACGACCTTCTTGCCGACCTGCTTTAGCAGAGGCTCCACGTCGTTGCACTTAAGATTTGGTTGGGCCCCCGAGTAGGA
>NZ_JAGGPP010000005.1 GCF_018613755.1 Arthrobacter sp. ISL-72 | reverse complement strand
CGGGCGGAAAGGTATCCTGACCGCCGGGTTGACCACTTCGTCACCCGGGCCCACCGGGTCTGACCCGCCCGGGCCGGCATATAGTACGCCAGCCACTCGTGATCATCTCCCCCTACGCGAAGAAGAACTTCGTGGACCACACCCAGACCGACCAGGCCTCCATCCTGCGCTTCATCGAGGACAACTGGCGCACCGGCCGGATCGGCGATTCATCCGCCGACGCCACCGCCGGCTCCGTGAATGCCATGTTTAACTTCCCCCACCAACGCAACGACAAGGTCCTGCTCAACGAGCAGACCGGCGCCGTCGCCTCCATCAGCCACACGAACGACGGCGGCAACTCGGGGAAGTAGCGACCGCAGCGGTCCTCCCCTACATGAACCCAGTCCACATAGTGCCAATCGTCGTACAGCAGCTCGTGCGGAAGGGTAGCCCCGAAAAAGGATCCAAAGTACTCTGCCGGAAGTCGTGGCAGCGTCGCTGTGTCCGGGGGCACTCCTCCCTGCAGAGTAACCGGCCTCCAGAGTTCACAGCCGCGCATTGTCCGCTCCCGTCCAGCAATAGGACGATCGCTTGTCTTTCCGGCTCTGATGCCGGGGCCGTAGCGTAGCGGTGTCTTAGCGATTCGCTTGAACTTGCAGGAAGGAGTAGACCTCGGTTTCGTCGACGCCGGGGAACGCCCCTGGCGGCATGGCGGCGAGCAGGTGCGAGTGGGTGCGGGCGGACGGCCAGGCGTTGCCTGCCCATTCGGACGTCAGCGATGCCGGGGGGCGCCTGCAGCAGTTCTCATCCGGACAGGTGGATTTGGACCGCTCCGTGGTGTCCCGGCCGCGGAACCACTTGACCTGCGCGTACGGGACTCCCACGGAGAGCGAAAACTCGCCGTTCGCGGACCGCTCGGTCCGGGCCGTGCACCAGTAGGTTCCGGCCGGGGTGTCAGTGTACTGGTTGTAGGCGCTGAACTTGTCCGGGACGTCGAACACCACACGGCTGGTCCAGTTTTTGCAGGAGGGCTGTCCCTCGATGGCGCCGGTGTGGTCCTGCGGGAACGTCACGCCGTCGTTTTCGTAGGCCTTGTAGATGATGCCGCTCTTGTGGGTCTTCTGGAAGTGCGTGCGGATGTCCAGGTGCTGGGTGGCGAGGTTGGTGAAGCGGTGGGCGGCGGTTTCATAGGACACCGCAAACGCGTCCCGGATGTCCTCCACTGCAATTTCCTTGGCCTGCTTGGCCCGCTGCAGGAACTCCACGGTGGCCTGCTCCGGCAGCATCAGCGCGGCCGCGAAATAGTTGGTGGCCACGCGCTGCATCAGGAAATCCCCGTAATTCAGCGGAGTCAGATGGCCCAGGACGTAGTGGCCCAGTGCCTGCAGCAGCACTGACCGGGGGTCATGGTCCGAGCGCTGGTTCTGCGTCAGGTAAATTCGGTGATTCTTTAGGTCGGTAACCGAACGGGTGGAATGGGGCAGGTCGCCCACATGGTGAAGGCTGAACCCGAGGTGTGTCGCGATGTCCGCGATCACGTGGTGGGACAGCGGCCCGCTGGTGTGTCCCACCGAGGCCAGGACCTTCTGAGCCTCGGCCTCGTACTCCGGGAAGTAGTTGTTCCGCTCTCGCATCATGGCGCGCAACTCGGCGTTAGCCCGGCGGGCCTCTTCGGGCGTAGCCACCTGCTCATTGAGCCGGCGCTCCAGCTCATGCTGGAGCCCCACCATGGACTCCAGCACATCCATCGGAAGCCGCGAACTGATGCGGATTTTCGGCAGGTTGAGGGACTCGTAGATGGGGCTGCGCTGGTACCGTTCCAGCTCAATCTCCAGAGCCGCACGGCGGTTGGGCGGCTCGGCCCCGAGCAGCTGGTCAATGGTCACGCTGAGGGCCGTCGCAAGCTGCTGCAGCAGCCCCAGCTTCGGCTCCCGCTTGCCGTTCTCGATCAGACTCAGCTGGCTGGGGGCGGTCCCGACGGCGGCACTCAGGTCATCGAGCGTCATGCCCGCTGCTTTGCGCAGGTACCGCACGCGGCGGCCCAGGCTGATGACGTCCACTGCAGGGGCGGCAGCGGACGACGTCGGGGCGGCGGCGTTGCGGTTCCAGCTCGAAGCGGGCATCTGTTCATCTGGCATAAGCATCGAGAATCTAACGGGTCGAAGGCCGGTGTGGCGTGGTTACTCGGGAGGCATATCGCCTCAATGCCTGATTTTGACAACGGCTGCGGGCGGGTGCTGATCAGCTAAGTTGGATGATGACGTCGTCGTCCCAGTGGAAAAGGCGTCTACCCTCCACTCCCCCGAGTGCCACCCAAAGGACAGAACCATCAGGCGTGCAACCATCAATGGTCCCCTGCCCGAGATATCTGCCGTCCAACGTAACTTGGACGCCGAGTCCATGCGGCACGATTTGCCAGGGTCCATAGGTGGCACATTCGGCGGATTCTTCGAGGGCCTGCGGCTTCACCGTTACCAGCCGCGTTCGGCAAGGCGGTGCGGGGCCGGGATCTCGTCGACGTTGATGCCGACCATGGCCTCGCCCAGGCCGCGGGAGGCCTTGGCGATGACGTCCGGGTCGTCGAAGAAGGTGGTGGCCTTCACGACGGCGGCGGCGCGCTGGGCGGGGTTGCCGGACTTGAAGATGCCCGAGCCGACGAACACGCCGTCGGCGCCGAGCTGCATCATCATCGCCGCGTCGGCCGGGGTGGCGATGCCGCCGGCGGTGAACAGCACCACCGGGAGCTTGCCGGAGGCGGCGATCTCCTTAACGAGTTCGTACGGTGCCTGCAGTTCCTTGGCCGCAACGTACAGCTCGTCGTCGGGCAGGGCGGCGAGCTTGAGGATCTCCGCGCGGATCTGGCGCATGTGCGTGGTGGCATTGGAGACATCTCCGGTGCCGGCCTCGCCCTTGGAACGGATCATCGCCGCACCCTCGTTGATCCGGCGCAGCGCCTCACCGAGGTTGGTGGCCCCGCAGACGAAGGGAACGGTGAAGTTCCACTTGTCGATGTGGTTGGTGTAGTCGGCCGGGGTCAGGACCTCAGACTCGTCAATGTAGTCCACGCCCAACGACTGCAGGACCTGGGCTTCGACGAAGTGGCCGATCCGGGCCTTGGCCATGACCGGCACGGACACGGCGTCGATGATCTTGTCGATCATGTCCGGGTCCGACATGCGGGACACGCCGCCCTGGGCGCGGATGTCGGCCGGAACGCGTTCCAGCGCCATCACGGCCACGGCACCGGCGTCTTCGGCGATGCGGGCCTGTTCGACGTTGACGACGTCCATGGTGACGCCGCCCTTGAGCATCTCTGCCATGCCGCGCTTGACGCGGCTGCTGCCCGTGGACGGGACGCCCAGCTCTGCTGTTTTCACTGCTCCTCGCTTCCGAGTTCTTGTTGGTTCTTGCTTCCGAGTTCTTGTTGGTTGTTGCGGGACCGTACCTGCTCGAGCCTCACCGCGCATGACCTGCCGGCCGCATCGAGGATCCTCAGGCGTCGGGGGCTCACAGGAACCCGTCAGGCGAGGGCACCTTTGACGACCAGGCTCACTCCGGCAATCAGGCATAGGCCTAGGGCTGCGGGACGGATTGCTGCTGCGGAAAGCCGTCTCACCACGGGCCCGGACGCGAGTGCACCGAGGACTACTCCCGGCAGCAGCCAGCAGGAAGCCAGCAGATCCGCCGTGCCGAATGCCCCGAATGCGATCAAGACGAGCAAAGAGACCTGGGATGAGACGAGAAAGAACAGCGAGAGGTTGGCGCGATAGCGGTCCGGGTCCGAGGCCCGGTACACCACGACGATCGGCGGCCCCGACGTCGAGGCAACCGTTCCTAGCACGCCGCCGACCACGCCGGCGGCGATCAGGGAGATGCGGTTCTGCGGGATCTGGAACCGTGCGAGTCCGGCCAGCACGCTGGCCACGACCAGCCCGCCGACGATGACTCCGGTCCACTTGCCGTTCAGCAGGGGCAGCACCCACAGTCCTGCGAGGGCGCCGGGCAGGCAACCGCCAAGGGCGCTCTTGAGATCCAGGTGCCGCAGTCCTTTCCTGTTCTGCCAGGTAACGAACGCCATGACCACGCAAGAGACCAGCAGCAGCGGGCCGGGTACCAGGTGTGGGCTGAGCATTAGCAGTAGCGGAGAAGCGACGATGCCGAATCCTGACCCCGTGCTGGCCTGCGCCACCACGGCGACGGCAATAATGAGCGCCGAGATGATGAGTTCTGCGGGGCTCATGGTGTCCCGTCCTGGATAAATTGCACGCCTATGAAAGCCAGTACTGCGATGAAGCCCCATGAGAGCATGGCAGCTAGGATCGCCCTGCCGCTTGTTTGGAGGAGCGAGCGTACCTGCACCGACGCGCCTAGCCCGAACAGGGCTGCTGCAAGCAGCAGTTCTTGGGCCGTTGCAGCGACTTCCAAGGCCACATGTGGCAGGATGACAAACGTCCGCACGACGATCATTGCCATGAACCCTGCCACGAAGAGCGGAATCAGCGGCGGAAGTTTGGCGTCGGCCTCCTCTGTGCCGCTGGACGCCCTCCCTCGGCGGTAGCGCTGTACGAGCGCAGCCCCTGTCACCATAGGAGCCAGCATCAGAACGCGGGTGAGCTTGATGACCAGCGCTCCGGCCAAGGCTGTTGTACCTGCTGTCTGCGCTGTGGCGACAACCTGGCCAACATCGTGGACGCTAGCTCCCACCCAGTACCCGAATTTGGCAGCGTCAAGGCCAAGCGGGCCGCTGAGGGCGGGCAGAATACCAATGGCCAATGTACCGCACAGGGTCACAAGCGCAATGGGAACAACAGTGCCTCGATGGTCGGTCTTCGTCACACCGCTCATGGCCCCGATGGCTGAGGCGCCGCAGATGGAAAAGCCAGCGGCGAGCAGCACGGGTTCATCGCCAGGAAGTCTGAGAGCCTTGCCCAGTAGAATCGTCCCCGCGAAAGTGAACAGGACGATGCCAGCCACAATCCCCAGCGTCGTCCAACCCAGGGCAGCGACATCGATCAGGCTGAGCTTCAGCCCCAACAGCACGATGCCCAGCCGCATGAATCGCTTGGCCGCAAGGACTAGGCCAGGCTGCATGACCCCTTCGACTGCCGCGCTGATCCCCGGCAGGTTCGCGGACAGGATGCCCAGGATGACAGACACCGTGAGGAACGGCAGTGCCGGGACTGCTGCGTGGATGAGCCACGCGACGGCGACGGCGACGGCTGCGAGTCCCAGCCCGGGCAGCCGGTGATGGCGCAGACCTCGCAAAAGAAGTCCGGCCTGCTTTTGCTTTTCACTTCCTGCGGCGGTGGCAACGTCTTGTGTCATGGTCATCTACGATCCATCCGGAGCGGGCGTGCCCGTGCTCGGATCGGATCTCCTTTCTTTCGAAGCAGCAAGTGGGATGGCGGCTGGAATCTCAGGCTGTTGCATGTGGAATCGTCGGCCTGCCGGTTGCCGCAGCGACGGAATTTGCAGGGATGCCCGAAGCCGGCGCGGCGAGAGATTGCATAGCGCTCAACAGGCCGACGGCGGCAATGTCCTCCGCGCTGCAGCCCCGGGACAAATCATTCAAAGGGGCGGTCAGGCCCTGCAGGATGGGGCCCACTGCGACGGCCCTGCCGAGGCGCTCGGTAATCTTGTAGCCGATGTTTCCGGCATCCAGACTGGGGAATACCAGCACATTGGCTTGCCCGGCGACATCCGATCCGGGCGCCTTTGTCGCGCCGATCCCGGGGACCAGTGCAGCGTCAAACTGCAGTTCGCCGTCCACGTAGAGCAGCGGGTGGCGGGCCCGCAGGATGTCCATCGCCGCCCTGACCTTGTCCACGTGCGGGTGGATTGCGCTGCCTCTTGTGCTGAAGGACAGCAACGCCACTTTTGCCTCCTGCCCGGTCAGGGCCTGGTGTGTGGCAGCCGCCGATGCGGCGATGTCCGCCAGCTGGTCGGGGGAAGGATCTGGAATGACAGCGCAATCACCAAACGTTAGTTGCCGTCCATCGGGAAGCAGCATCAGGAAGGAGCTACTTAAGGTGGTGCAACCGGGAGCCAGCCCCACCACGCGCAAGGCGGCACGAAGCACGTTTGCCGTAGGTGTCCCCGCCCCGGCGACACAGGCATCAATATATCCGGCCCGCAAGGCTGCTGCGGCAATATGGACGGGCTCGCGCTGTACGTATGCCAGTCCTTCAGGTTTCCTGGCATAAGCATCGCCGATGATTGTGGTCACTGCACTGTCGTGGGCAAGCTCGTCGATGTCGAGGATGGCATCCTTAGGCAGGCGGCAGCCTAGATCGGCGGCCAATCTTAGGATTTCCGCACGTCTGCCTATCAGCCCGGGCCTGATAATTCCCTCGGTCGCCAGGGTGCTGATCGCACGGATGGCACGTTCGTCTTCACCGTCCGAGAACCCGACGGTGCAACCGCGGCCGGAAAGTTCATGGCGCCAGCGCTCGAACAGGGCGCTTCCCGCGGGCGGCGATGCCCGCTGATCAATCATCGCCGTAGTCATGGCTTCGTGCCTCTCATATCGAGCCTGTGGAGGCCTCCGCGGGGGAAGCCTCCACAGGGAATACCGGCGACTTATTAGGGCTGGATGGCCTTTTCGACGTCGTTGAGCATTCCGTCCACGCCGTGGAGCAGCGCGGACAGGACGTCGGCGTCGGCAACCAGCGGCGGTGAAATCATGATCATGGTGGCGCCGCGGTCATCGCCGCGAAGGATCACCTTGGTTCGTTTGAACGATTCGGGGAGGACTTCACGCAGGACCCTCAGCGATTCTGCTTCGGTCAATTCGCGGCCGCCGAAGCTGTCTGCCATGAGTTCGATCGCGTAGAAGAAGCCCATGCCGCGGACTGCCTTGACGCAGCGGTGCGAGCTCTTCAGTGATTCCAAGGCCTGCATGATCTTGGGGCCCTGCTCCTGGACGTTGCCCAGAACGTTCTCATCCCGCATGGCCGTGATGTTGGCGACCGCGACTGCGGTGGATACCGGGTGTCCGCCCCAGGTGGCGCCATGGGTGAAGACACCGCCCTTGGAAGAGTTGAACAGTTCCTGGACAAGTTGCTCGCGGACGATGAGTCCGCCGAGTGGTGCGTACCCGGAGGTGGACCCCTTGGCGAAGGTGACCATGTCCGGGACAACCCCGGTCACCCCGTATCCGAAGAAGTGGCCCAGCCGGCCGAAGGAGCAGATGACCTCGTCCGAGACCAGCAGGATTCCGTACTTGTCGCACAAGGCGCGCAGCGCCGGCCAGTAGCCGTCCGGTGCCACCAGGGCACCGCGACCGTTCTGGACTGGCTCGGCAAAGATTGCGGCAATGGTTTCGGGACCCTCCTCCAGGACCGTGCGCTCTATGGCACGGAAGCAGTCAAGTTCTGTGACCTTGCCGCAGTCGCCGGTGAAGCCGAGGGTGTTGGGAACCTTGCGGATGCCTGGAAGGAGTTCGCCGAACGGGTCCTTGATCTTGGGTAGCTGTGTGATCGATAGCGCACCCATGGTTGTCCCGTGGTAGGCCATGTCGCGGCTGATGATCTTGGTGCGCTGCGGTTGGCCCTGGCTGCGGAAGTACTGGCGGGCAAACTTCAGGGCTGTCTCCACGGCCTCGGAGCCGGAGTTGACGAAGAATGTGGTGCCAAGATCGCCCGGCGCCAGGTCTGCGATGAGTGCGGCGGCCTCAATGGCGGGAGGGTGCGCCGAGCCCCAGTTGGAGGCGTAGGCCAAGGTGCTGATCTGCTCGCTGGCTGCCTCGGCGATGTCCTGGCGTCCGTGGCCCATGTTGACACAGAAGAGCCCTGCCAGTCCGTCCAAGTATCGGTCTCCCTCAGTGTCAATGAGGTAGCTTCCTTCACCACGGACAAAAATCGGGAACTCGCTGTCCCAGACGTCCTTGCGGGTGAAGTGGGGTCCGAGGTGCCGTCGGGCCAGTGCCCGGAGTGTGGAGGAATCCAAGACCATCTCCTTCTTGTTGCGGTGAGTAGCGATGATCGAAGCCTAGGTCATGGTTTTTTTCTGCATCAGTACCAAATGGTCACTGGGTGATGGGACCAGTCTGGTTCCCTCACCCGGCATACTTCTGGTTCTTCTGGTCCCTGCAGGTTCATTCCATACTTCGATAATGCTGCGCAGCCCGTACCGCGGGATCTAGCGAGAGCACCATCAACGACACGGAGGTCACAATGAAGATCGGCATCCCGAAGGAAATCAAATCCCATGAGTACCGAGTAGCCGTCACGCCAGCCGGCGTTCATGAGTTGCTTGCCCACGGGCATGAAGTGCTCATCGAGACCGGCGCTGGAGAAGGGTCATCCATCTCAGATGATGCCTACACGCTGGCCGGAGCCAGCATTCTCCAGACCGCCGATGAAGTCTGGGCCACCGCTGATTTGCTGCTCAAAGTCAAGGAGCCGATCGCCGAGGAATACCACCGAATGCGGCCGGACCTTACGCTCTTTACCTACCTGCACCTGGCCGCCGACGAGGCCTGCACCATGGCCCTGCTGGAGGCCGGGAGCACGTCCATCGCCTACGAAACGGTGCAGCTTGAAGACGGCTCGTTGCCGTTGCTGTTCCCCATGAGCGAAGTGGCCGGCCGGCTGGCTCCCCTCGTGGGCGCGCAGTGCCTGACGCGTCCTGAAGGCGGGCGCGGTGTACTGATCGGCGGCGTCTCCGGCGTGGCACCGGCCCGCGTTGTCGTCATCGGCGCCGGCGTCTCGGGAATGAATGCGGTCGCAGTGGCTGCAGGCATGTGGGCAGACGTGGTCCTGTTCGACAAGAACGTGGACAAGCTGCGGGCTGCAGACCGCATGTATCAGGGACGCGTCCGCACGCTCGCGGCGAATCAGCTCGCAATCGAACATGAAGTGGTCCAGGCAGACCTGGTCATCGGTGCCGTGCTGGTCCCGGGAGCCAAAGCCCCGAAGATCATCTCTAACGAGTTGGTCTCGCGCATGAAGCCCGGCAGTGTCCTCGTTGACATCGCGATCGACCAGGGCGGCTGCTTCGAGGATTCATATCCGACGACGCACCAGGAGCCCACCTTCCGCGTGCACAACTCGGTCTTCTACTGCGTCGCGAACATGCCGGGCGCCGTTCCCCACACCTCTACCTACGCCTTGACCAACGTAACCTTGCCGTACGTGCTGCAGATCGCGGACAAGGGCGTCGAGCGGGCTGTGGCTGAAAACGCAGCACTGCGGGCAGGCCTCACCACCGTTGCCGGGCGCCTCACCAACGCCGCCGTTGGGGCCGCCCACAGCATCGAGGTCGTTGATTCCCTGGAAGCTGTGGCTCGAAGTTAAGACAAAAGGAAATATTTGGCGGGGGAGTTCATACTGGACTCCCCCGCTTCGTTAGGTCCTGATACTTCATCGAGCTAATTGAGAGGCGATACGTGCCACGGACGCTCATAGAGATCGACCGCAACTCCAGTGAGCCGCTGTACCGGCAAGTTCGCCGGGTCATCGAACACGGGATCGCTGTGGGTATCTTCGACGCTCGCCGCAGGTTGCCCAGCTCCCGGGAGCTTGCTGCCGAACTCAAGGTTGCCCGCAACACCATCAATCTCGCCTACCAGGAACTGCTCACGGAGGGTCTGGTGCTCAGCCATGAGCGCCGGGGGATTTTCGTGAACCCGGAAATGCAACCCGTTGTAGAAGCTGAGTTGCCGGCAAAGGACTTGATGATCGATTGGTCCTCCAGGATGCGGCGCTATGCCGACGAAGGCGTCCCCGATGTCGAGAAGGCAGCAGACTGGGACAAGTACCCTTACCCGTTCGTCGCCGGCCAGGTGGACGTTCACAGCTTTCCCGCCACTGCATGGATACGTAGCCTCAGGGAAGCCCTCTACCAGCCTCATCGCTTCGCCAGCCTCCAGGACAGCCTGGGCGCAGACGACCCCATGCTGGTCGAGATGATCCGGCAGCAGATACTCCCGGCGCGCGGAATCGAGGCCGGCCCTGACGAACTCCTGATCACCATCGGTTCCCAACAAGGACTGGACCTGCTGGCCCGGACCCTGCTCGGCCCACATCAACGCGTTGGCGTCGAGAACCCAGGGTATTTGGACGCCCGCCATATTTTCCTCCGCACCGGAGCGCAGGTCTATGGGATCGACGTCGATCAGGATGGACTCTGCCTGCCGACGACACTCAGTGGGACCGCCCTGATGTACGTCACGCCCAGCCATCACCACCCCACCAATGTCACTCTGAGCATGGAGCGTCGCCGTGGTCTGCTCAGGCTCGCCGCTGCCTCCGGCACTATCGTTATCGAGGACGATTACGACAGTGAGTTCCGTTATGAGGGCAGCCCCAGTCCGGCGCTGAAAGCTTTGGATTCCACCGGCGACATTCTCTATCTGGGCACGTTCTCCAAGTTCCTGTCACCAGGGATCCGAATGGGCTTCCTGGTGGGACCTGCGGAACTGGTCAGGGAACTGCGAAGAGTACGGCGTTACCAGGTTCGCCACCCGCCGGGCCACATGCAGCGTGCGCTGGCCCTGATGATCGACAGCGGCGACTACCACCGTGCATTGCGCCACCACCGCCGCCAGATGAAGACCCGCTGGGAAATGCTCAGCCAACTAGCCGTTGAATGCCTGCCGTGGGAGCAGGCCCC
>NZ_JAGGPP010000056.1 GCF_018613755.1 Arthrobacter sp. ISL-72 | reverse complement strand
CTAATTCAGCAGGCTCCTAGCGGAAGGGCTGCCACCTGAACCGTGGTTCTGACGGGATACGGTTCTGGCAGTCGCCTCGAATACACGCCGTTGATGGCTTCGAAGTCTTGGTAGTCAATCAGATAGATAGTGGTACGTGGCAGGTCGTTGAATGTCAGTCCCTGTTCGTCGAGCAGGATCTGGAGATTGGTGAGCATTACGTCGCACTGCTGGGAGGCATCGTTTGAGACGAGTTCTCCGGTGTCAGGGCGCTGGCCGATGATGCCGGCGGTGTATCCGATGTTCCCGTGCTCGACATAGTGGGAAAACGGGGCCGTGGACTGATGGAGCTGAGGACTGAAGTGATGGCGGGGCATGGTTCCTTTGGGGCGACCTTGGTCTTATTGAGGGATCTTGGGGCTAGAACAGGCGGCGTTGGCTTTGCCTGGGCATTATTCCGCCAGCACACCCTGCGTTAAAGGCTTTGAGATTGACCGGATGCTACGGGCCTGGATTTTGTTCCAACCCCTGGAACAGTGTGACCTGCAACCCTGCAGGGGCGCTCAGCCGGGAGTTTACTGACTTCCAGGGGGTTTCTCGAGGCTCTGCTAGGAGCGTGGCACCGGCGGCCACTAATTCCGTCGTAGCAGTGGCGGAATCGTCTACCTCGAAGGCGACGCGGATTTTTGCGCTTGGTCTCCCGTCAGCTTCGACTTTGTCGATCATCCGGACCTGGGCCGGATTGGAGAGTTCGAGCGTGGCGCGGCCCGCTTCGAGGATGGTGACGCGGGCGTCGCCGTCGCCTTCGAACGCGGCCTGCTCGGTGAGGCCAAGCACATCGCGGTAGAAGGTGACTGCAGCCTCATAATCTTCAACTTCGACGATGAGGCGCAGCTGCCGAACAGGAGGTTTGGTTCCGTTCTCTGTAGTCATGCTCGTACCCTAAGACCTGACACCAATGTGAGAGGCAAGGCGTAATGCGCATCGGAGAACTTTCAGCCGCGACAGGGGTTAGCGTCCGCTCACTGCGGTACTACGAAGAGCAAGGCCTGCTGAGCGCGGACCGCACAGGATCAGGGCAACGAGTCTACGGTACCGCCGCGCCCGCCCGCGTTGTCCTAATCCAGGAGCTTTTCGCTGCCGGAATATGCAGCGCGACGATGGTCGATTTGCTGCCGTGCATGACCGATCCCGGTGCGAGGACGCCAATGCTGCGGAACCGAATGCTCGAGGAACGAGCCAGAATCACTGACACAATCGCGAACCTTACGGCCACACAGAACGCCCTCGATCGGATTATCACTGAGATAAAAATCGACTGACCAAAGTAAATTTTCTGAACGATCCTCCACCGGGCATTCGGTCGTTTGGTCTTTTCAGGGAGCGGAGGGTCCAGAGGTAGCAGTAGCGGAGGCCGCGACTGTAATGGCGTCTTTGGGTCGGCGTCGGAGGAGTGATTCAAGGTCCCCGGAGGTATTTCCAAGGAATCCGTGTCGCACGCTGGTGTAGATGGACATGAGCATTGCGGGCTGGAACGGCTTCAGTTCAGCGACTAGCAGCTCGTCGCGGCGTTTATCGAGGGGCGTGTCGTTTAGGTTTGTGTTGAGGGCCGCGGCCACTTCAGCTGCGGTGATGGGAGACCCTACGAGGTCGTAGGTCTGGCCGGCATGGTTCTCGGGTGTGGTGGAGACGATCGCGGCTACGGCGGCGAGGTCTTCCCTGGCCACGGCCGCGAGGGCTCCGTTTCCGAATGCTGAGTGAAGGCGGCCGTCTGACCAGGTGAGCATGGAGCCGAAAAGTTCGGCGTAGAGGCCATTGCGCAGTATTGTCCAGCTAATCCCGCTTTCCTGCAGGTGGTTTTCCGTCCACCGGTGGGCCAGTGCAAATGCGAGGTGATCCCCTGATGATGTCAGGCTCGTATAGACGATATGAGTGACGCCATCACGTTGCGCTGCGGTGATAGCAGCTTGGTGGCGGGCGATGACTACGTCATCCTCTGCTTCCCCTGCGGAGACGAGTACCAGTGTTTCCACACCAGTGAAGTCCACCGTCGAGGGCCGGTCAAAGTCGATGACTCGCATGCCGGCCTGCAGAGAACGGCTGCTTCCTTCCGCTTTGACTCCCTGGGTGGTCAGTGCGGTGAGGATGGCGGAGCCAAGGGCGCCTGTGCTGCCGGTAACGAGGATCATGGTGGGGCCTTTCGTGGTTCTCTTCAGTAACTAGACTGAGCCTGTCAAAGCCGAAGAAGTGCCACAAGGAGGCAGTTTCGTGTCACTCACGAACATCGGAGTAACCGCAGCGTTGAAGCCCTGCGGAAAGCAGGACCACCCAGACTGCGGGATCCGGGACGTCCTGACCCGGGTGGGAGACAAATGGTCAGTCTTGGTCGTTGTCGAGTTGGCCTCCGGGGACAGGCGGTTTCGGGAACTCCAACGAGCGGTCCAAGGCATTTCCCAGCGCATGCTGACCCTGACCCTCCGCAGGCTGGAACGGGACGGCCTGGTCACCCGCACAGTGTTTCCCACCGTTCCCGCTCAGGTCTCGTACGCGCTCACCACATCCGGGGTGAGCCTCACCCATCTGGTCAAGGCACTGGCCGACTGGTCACTGGAACAAAGGGCCGCAATCGCCGAATCCCGCGTGCTGTATGACGCAGCGAACCCTGACCATGAAATTCACTAAACGCGTCGCCCTGGGCACCAGGCGCGGATTTGGTCACTTTGTGGTGACCTTCTAAGGTCACTCGAGGCCGCACCAGCGTCCGTAAGCCGATCCTTCTCCGAACGGTTGATGAGGGATTTAGGCTCGGGCGTTAGGGGATGATGCGTTGGTTGCGAAGGTTCTGGAAGATGCTCATGAACATGTCTTCGGTGTTGATGTAGTCGTGGAAGCCGGCGCGGCGGGCTTTGGAGCTGTCGGACAGGACGTCGTAGTCCCAGGCGAACACGAAGTCCCCGAAGGCCCATGAGGATACGTCACCGTAGGGAATGGGCTCGAGATGGCGTTTGTGCACCATCGTGTCCCAGAGGTCCGTCTTGTCGTCCATGATCGTGGCCAGGGACATGGGCAGAGGCGGGGCGGTGTCGAGGTCGAAGAACGCGGCGATCTTGGGCCACATGCTCTCCCACCGGAACAGATCCCCGTTAGTGATGTTGTAAGCCTGGTTCGCGCAGGCCGGGTCCGTGGCAGCCCATACGGTGGCTTTGGCGAGCAGGCCAGCGTCAGTCATTTCGATGAGGCTGGTGTAGGCGCCGGGCTTGCCCGGGAATCGCAGTGGGATCCCGAGTTCCTTACTGATGGATGCGTAGACCGCGATGACCATCGCGAGATTCATGGGATTACCGAGCCCGATCCCGCACACCACCGATGGGCGCAGCGCCGACCACGTCCAGGCCTTACCAGCCTGCCGGGCTTCGAGGAACTGCTGCTGGTCGACGTTGAACTCCGGCGGCATGTGCGCCGGAGCGTCCTCCTTGGCCGGCGTCGCGAAGGGACCAAGATGCGCCCCATACACCTTGTACCCCTGCATGAGCGACACATGCTCCAAACCCGGAGCTACGGCTTCGATGACCTCGACCGTGTTAGCGAGCATCGCGAGGTTCGGGGCAACCAACTCAGCCCACGACGGGCGATCCTGGTACGCCGCGTAGAACACATGCGTCACCGCAGTCAGCCCTGACAGTTTTTCCTCGGTATCCGTGCGGTCGAGCAGGTCGACCGCGATATGCCGAACACGACCTGCGTCCACTCCCCCGCGGCGGGACAGCCCGATGATGTCCCAGTCCCCCAACCCCGCCAAATGCTGAACGAGGTTCCCTCCGATGACGCCACGCGCCCCAACCACCAAAGCAGTCTTCGTATCCAAGTTTTACTCCGTATCGTTATATCGTTGATTGCCGATCTAAGCAGTATCACAGTATCGGCAAATCGTGAAGTACCGATATGCTGGTGGGATGAGCGAGTTGAACGAGGACGACCTGGTGCAGGTGTTCAAAGCGTTGGGGCATCCCACGCGTCTGAGCATCATGAGCTGGTTGAAGGATCCCGGGTCATTCCCCCCACAGGAACAGCCCGCCGAGGAAATCGGAGTGTGCCTAAAGCACATTCAGGCGCGGGCCGGTGTGTCCCAGTCGACCGCCTCGCAGTTTATGGCCATTTTGCAGCGCGCCGGACTGGTCACCAGTCGGCGGATCGGGCCGTGGACGCATTACCAGCGCAACGATGAACGCATCAGGCAGCTGGGAAGTACAGTCGCCAACACCATTTAAGGGTCATTAAGCCGCTGAGGGACCAAAGGCGCCGCGGTCTAACTGTGCCCAACGCACGCTGGAGGATCCTCCAGCGGACACACTCGGACGTGTTTACAGCTGCATGCTGAGCACTGTTCGGACGGGGATGTTCCCGCCTCGATCATCAGCGACGCGGTGCATTCCGATTTTTCTCAGCTACCCGCTCAGAAGCCCGGTTATCCGGATGGATGATAGCTATCAGTTCGGTGGCTTCAATATGTTCTCGGGCGTAGTCGTGACAAGCAGTGGCTGCTTCTGTCGCGAACCCTTGGCCGTGTAGGTCGGAGCGCACGTGGTACCCGACCTCAAGCTTCTGTACTCCGTTCACCTGCTGCCAGGTCAGCCCGCAGTCGCCTATGAACTCTCCGTCATGCGTCTCGACAATCCACAGGCCATACCCGTGCTCCGCGTAGTTCTCCTGATTCCAACAAATCCAGCTCGCTGCTTCCTCCTGGGACTTTGGGCGCAGGGTAGAAGCGCATCACCTCGGGATCTCCGAGCAACGCGGTCATGTTGTCGAGGTCGGCATCAGTCATCTCACGGAACTGCAATCGATCAGTCGGTTGTGGCGTTAGCATCCAGTGACTCTATTTCGAGTGCATGGCTAAAGCCCGCAAGCGGATCCCTTAGCAGGAAGCATATTGGCTCCGCCCGGGAGTTGGCTTGGCCAGCTTGTTGGCACGCAGTAGCGTTCTTCGGGTGAATGAGGACGCTGAAGAACTTGCAGGCGGAAACGCCTCAGAGAGTGTCCTTCGTGTTGGCGATACGGTCCGCAAACCGTGGCTGGAAAACTCCGCCACTGTCCAGAAGTACCTGAAAGCCCTCCAAGTAGCTGGCCTCGACGTTCCCAAACCCTTGGGCAAAGATCACGCTGGGCGGCATGTCACCGAGTACGTCGAGGGTGTCTCTGCGCTTGACCAGTTGCCACTAGGACAGCATGACCTCCTGCGGGTCGGCCGTTTGATTCGTCAGATTCACGATGCCAGCGAAGGATTTGAACTCCCGGATACGACCGGATGGAACGTTTTGCTTCCTGCCGAGAATCCGAACCTGATGTGCCACAACGACCTCGCTCCGTGGAACCTCGTTATGGGAGAACGGTGGGTGTTCATCGATTGGGACGCGGCGGGCCCGAGTACGCGCCTCTGGGACCTTGCATATGCAGCGCAGTCCTTTGGAGGTCTCTTTGAAGGCCAACCGGTTCCGGAGGCAGCTGCGAGACTGCGCGCTGTTATCGACGGTTATGGGGCGGACGAGCTGCTACGAAAAGCTTTGCCCGAGACCCTGGGAAAGAGGACGGCGGCCATGCACGAGCTGTTGAAGTCCTCACATGAGACCGGATTCCAGCCTTGGTCCGGCATGTACGTCAACGGACACGGCGCGCACTGGCACGCTGCGGCAGAATATGTCCTACGCAATCAAGACGCCTGGAAACGGGCCCTGACCTAGATTCCTGCTGGCGTGCAGGGGCCCGATAAAGGATCGCTATTTGAGACTATTCCCTCCGCCTCGTCCAAGGCTCTTGGTCTGCGACGCTTAGAAGAATATGGCCTAGTCCGTAGGTGTTTGTGGGGAGCGCTGCCGGAAATCTGTTTACTCGCTTTTGAAGTTGAGCGTGTCAGTTCCGCTCTTCCAGGTGAGAGTCCCGTTGCTAAAGGTTTGTTCAATAGGCCGCTTCAGGAATTCCAGCACCCACTGCTGCTGGTCGCCCCCATCCTCGGTGCACCCACTCGCGCCGATTGCTATGTTCCTGACGGTGAGCGTGGTACCGGTGATTGTCGCTGGCCCACTCATGGGTGCGCATCTGGTTGTCACGGACAGCAGAAGTTCTCCGTTTACGGCGGCCAGCTGCGCGTTAACACCCCCGGAGGCTACCCAAGGGAGGGCTTCGTTGTTCGCGGTGCCCGATATGCCCGTGTATTTCGTGCATGGGGCCGACGATAGGAACGCCGCACACGTTTCTTGGGGCTGGGAAGTGGTGGTGGAACCAGGAGCTGATCTGGTGGACGTAGGGGATTCGACGGAGACGGGGGCGGCGGTTCCCGGCCCGCCCGTTTTCGTATCACCGCAAGATGTCAGCAGCATGCCAACAAATAGGAGAGGAACTGCATACTGCCATAACCGCGGCTGGCTCCGTTGCATTACTGTTCCCCCAATGTCCGCTACGGCGTAAGGCAACGCTCGTGCCTTCAGCATTCCACCCGTCCATGCCTTTGCGAAGGTTGTAAGACGGGCGAGGCACAGCTAAATAAACGGTGGGGTGCCCGGTGGAGGATCGGCGGATTCAGGCGGT
>NZ_JAGGPP010000055.1 GCF_018613755.1 Arthrobacter sp. ISL-72 | reverse complement strand
CACGCTCATCTGCGAAGGGCCGTTAAACGCCAAAGCCCGCTGCGGATGGGTGCCCCCATTGGCACACTCCGCAGCGGGTTTCGCGAGCTGGACGGCTGTCCTGCCTCAAGAATCAGTTGCGGGCCACCATTGGCTTCTTATCCACGTCAGTTTCCCGCCCGTCTGAAGCGGACGGTTCTGCTGCGCGTACGGGCAGCACGACGGCGACATCGTCCGCTTCGCCTGCCGGCTTGCCATAGCGTCTCCGCACCTCATAACTGGCGAGGATGACCAGCAACGTCACCCCGCTCATCAGGAACTGCGACTGTGTGCTGGGCAGAACGGCCATTGCTGCGACCACGCACAGCATGAGCGCGATGGTTGCGTAGCTCAGCCACGGGAACAGCCACATCTTGAGCTTCAGCGCAGCGGGGTCGTCGCGGTCGAGTCGCTTGCGCAGCACGACCTGCGAAACAGCGATCACAAGGTAAACAAAGAGCGCCACAGCGCCGTAGGAGTTCACCAGGAAAGCGAACACCACGTCACCCCACACATATACGCAGACAACCGAGACGTATCCCACAGTGGTACCCAGCAGGATGGCGCGGCGCGGGACGCCACCCTTGGAAAGCTTGGTAAAGAACTTGGGCGCGTCACCGTTGCGGGTGAGGGCAAATAACATGCGGGAGGTTGTGTACAGAGCGGAGTTCAGGCAGGAGAGCACAGCCGTCAGGACAATGAAGTTCATGACAGTGGAGACTGCCGGTATACCCAGCACGTCCAGCACCGCTGCGTAGGGACTAACCCCCACGCTTTCAGCGTCCCAGCGCTGTATGCACACCACAACAAATATCGACCCTACGTAGAAGGTAACGACGCGGGCAACAATTGAGCGCATGGCCTTCTTGACGGCCAACTGCGGGTTTTCCGATTCGGCTGCAGCAATGGTGATGATCTCCGCGCCGGTGTAGAAGGCCACGCACGGAACAACTGCCGCCAACACCGCGCCCCAGCCCAACGGGGTGAACCCGCCATGGTCAAACAGGTTCGCCAACCCCGGGGTGGAATCGGGCCAAAGTCCCGTGATCCAGAGGACGCCCAACCCCAGGAACACCACGATGGCAACGACCTTGATGGAACTAAACCAGTACTCAAACTCGCCGAAGGAACGGGCCGACACCATGTTTGTTGCACTCAGCAACACCATGAGGCCCAGGCTGAGCATCCACAGCGGGACCATGGGAAACCACAATTGGATGATCCGACCACCGGCAATCGCCTCAACGGCAACGACAATCACAAAGAAATACCAATACATCCAGCCGGTGGTGAAGCCCGCACGCTGGCCTAAAGCCTGGCGCGCATAGACATAAAAAGAGCCCACCACCGGACGCGCAACGGCCATTTCAGCCAGCATCCGCATGAGGAGCAAAGTGATGACGCCTGCGATGGCGAACGAAATGATTGCGGCCGGGCCGGTGCTACTAATTACAACGCCACTGCCGACGAATAGCCCGGCACCAATGACACCCCCAATGGCAATCAAATTCATGTGTCTGTTCTTGAGGCCTTTGCTAAGGCCGGCATTCTCAGCCTGCCGGGGTTCGACTTGATTCACGTGTCCTCCAAGATGCTCTGACGAAACCTGTTCGGAGCCTGTGCCACGATGCGCCAGGCTAAGGTCCACCGGAGGTCGGTCCGCACAGCATTGTGACGGAGTGATTCCGATCACTCCTTCAGGTGTAGCCCCAACCTACGCACGTGTCGTTGGGGTGCACAGGGCCAGATCACGCGGAAAAAGAGGAGCCAGCGGCGGCCAGTCCCGGTCAGGGGTGAGGGATCATTATCGCCTTCTTGTGTGCGACTATTTGGATCGGTAGGCATCAGCCGCGTAACCCCCAGTATTCCCACCTCCGTGGTAAAGAATTCCAACTCTTCAAATGCCCTGCGCAACGGTGATTCATCTGGGTGCCCATCGACGTCGGCCATAAACTTAGTCGCGGAGAATTCGTCGCCGACCATGTAGCTTTCAAGCCGCGACATGTTGACGCCGTTAGTGGCGAGACCGCCCAGCGCCTTGTACAGCGCGGACGGGACGTTCCGGACCCGCAACACGAAACTCGTGATCACGGGTCCGGGGAAGGCGCGACGACTGGGTATCGGACGCTCCTGTGCGACGAAACGGGTGGTGTTCGTAGGATCATCTTCGACGCCGGAGGCCAAGACGTCGAGACCGTATAGGCCTGCGGCCAGCGGTGGCGCAAGCGAGACCTTGGAAGGGTCGTTCCAGTCGCGGACTTCACGGGTAGAGCCTGCCGTATCACCTGTAATGACGGGTTTCAGTCCGAACGATCGGATGATCTTCCGGCACTGCCCCAGCGCATGCAGGTGGCTGTGCACCTCGTTTGCCTGTTAAATGGTGCTGCCCGGAATGCCGAGCAGATTGAACCGGAGGCGCAGAAAGTACTCTCCGACGATCTGAAGATCGGATGCTGGAAGGAGCGCGTGGATGTCCGCCACGCGTCCAGCTATCGAGTTTTGATGGGAATCATGGCCAGGTCACGCCGCGCCGCTCGTTACGAGTTCGAATGCGTCCTCGAAACTGGCGCAAGGAACTGCCTCCATCTCGGGGAACATTTCCGTGCATGCAATATTCGAGTTGGCGCCAGCTTCACCTTGGTACGCGATCTTGTTGACCATGGTGCAAATGCTTTCACGTTCTTCCCGGCACCGTTGTCGGTTCCTTGATCTGTCCCCTCTGTTCTACTTAAACATTCAGCTTTCGCTTCCAGGGCCAATGCATCAGCCCGAGTGCGTCGATTATCCGTCCAGTCAGCGACGATGCACAGACATCTAGTTCGTGGTGGTCGCTGGTGAGGCTCCGGCCAATTCGGCACGGGAGGCGGCAAGGGTTGGTGCAGCCTCCCATGCCGAATTCGGCGTTACCGGGTCAGCACCGGCTGGCTGGTGTGTTCGCCCCGGATGGAGGTGCCGGACCGGGTGACGGGTGCGATGCCGGCCTAGGAGGCCAGATGTGCGCTGGCGAAGTGTTTAGGGGTGACTTCCGTGAGGACGCGGGGCGCCGGTTCTGACGCCGATCGCGGGCATCGAGGTCAGGACCTTGTGAAGAGGGTGAGCCTCCACAACGGCTTCAACCAGGGCGGCGATAGCATCGCGTTGTGACGCAGGGACAGCAGCTGCTCTGCGCGTTTAGGCAGCACCATCCGGGCCGCGCTGGGCCCACGACCACGACGGTTCCCGGAGCGCGGTGAAACGGCGTCCGTGAGGCGTTTGGCGGCGGGCGGCGACAACACCCCGGATCCTCTATGACTGGGAGCAGAAACCACGCCGGGACCGAGCGGCCAAGACACCCTCATTTTGCCAGCAGGAGCGGGCGCTATGAAAGAGGTAACGGGATAACGGGCACGGCGTAAGTGCGGGAGCTCCGGCGGCTTGCGCGCGGTCGGCCCGGAACTGCGGCGGCCGATCCAATGAATCATTGGCTTAGTCCTCCGCTTAGTGTTCCCCGATTGTGTCAGCCTCGATCTCTCATGAGAAAGGTTCTGCCAGCCCGTCTCAGAACGCCTCATAAGAGGCCGGGCGGGTCGTATTCCGCCAGCCACACTTGTAGCGTTCGGCCCTTTCGTAGGGTCAGCGCGGGTCGCGCCGTCGGAAGCCAGCCAGGGTTCTGCCATCGCAGGCTGCAAGGTCCACGCTTCTGCGATCGATTGTCTTTGCGTTCCACCGGATTTCCGCGTGCCTGCCGTCCAGAGCTCCAGTCCCGGATTAGCTCGGGCATCATAGGGAAACGTGTCCTTCCCTGTCTTTGTTGGCAAGAGCAGCGGCATTAAAGCGCAACCCACACTTTCAAGCGCAACCCACGCTACGCATTATCGTTAAAGCGGAGCGAAGTTTTCTGGCGGGGAGTCACCGAACTCCCCCGCCATCTTGGGCTGCTATAGCCCACAGCGCTTTCGAGGAGCCAACGCGTGCCAAGGACAATGATCGAGGTAAACCGCGGATCAAGCGAACCGCTGTACCGGCAGGTCCGCCGCGTCATAGAGCACAGCATTGCCACGGGTGTCTTCGATCCGCGCCGCCGGCTCCCAAGCTCCCGGGAGCTGGCAGCCGAACTCAAGGTTGCCCGCAACACCATCAACCTCGCCTACCAGGAATTGCTCAACGAGGGCCTGGTGCTCAGCCATGAGCGCCGGGGGATTTTCGTGAACCCCGAAATGCTGGCTGCCGCCGAGGCCGAGGTTACGGTGAACGAGCCCGTCATCGATTGGTCCTCCAGGATGCGGCGCTATGCCGACGAAGGCGTCCCCGATGTTGAGAAGGCGGCAGACTGGGACAAGTACCCTTACCCGTTCGTCGCCGGCCAGATCGATGTCCACACCTTTCCCGCCACTGCATGGGTCCGAAGCCTCCGTGAAGCCCTTTACCAGCCGCATGCCTTCGCCAGCCTTCAGGACAGCATCGGCGCCGATGATCAGATGCTGATCGAGATGATCAGGCGCGAGATCCTTACGGCACGCGGCATAGAAGCCACGCCGGCGGAAATCCTGATCACCGTTGGCTCCCAGCACGGGCTGGACCTGCTCGGCCGGACCCTGCTCGGCCCGCATCAGCGCGTCGGCATCGAGAATCCGGGCTACCTTGATGCCCGGCACATCTTCCTGCGCACCGGTGCCCAAGTGTACGGAATCAATGTGGACCAGGACGGCCTGCAGCCCCCGGATACGCTGAGCGGCACAGCGCTGATCTATCTCACGCCCAGCCATCACCACCCCACCAATGTCACTCTGAGCATGGAGCGCCGCCGCCGTCTGCTCAGGCTCGCCGCCATCTCCGGGACGGTCGTCATCGAGGACGATTACGACAGCGAATTCCGATATGAGGGCAGCCCCAGCCCGGCCCTGAAGGCCCTCGACTCAACCGGAGATGTGCTGTATTTGGGCACGTTTTCCAAATTCCTCGCCCCTGGCCTGAGGCTCGGTTTCCTGGTGGGGCCGGAGGAACTAGTCAGGGAACTGCGGCGAGTGCGGCGATACCAGGTTCGCCACCCGCCGGGCCACATGCAGCGTGCGCTGGCCCTGATGATCGACAGCGGCGACTACCACCGTGCATTGCGCCACCACCGCCGCCAGATGAAGACCCGCTGGGAAATGCTCAGCCAACTAGCCGTTGAACGCCTGCCGTGGGAGCAGGCCCC
>NZ_JAGGPP010000054.1 GCF_018613755.1 Arthrobacter sp. ISL-72 | reverse complement strand
CGAGGAACAAGCCGGTGCCGATGGCGCCGCCGATCGCGATCATCTGGATCTGCCTTGGTTTCAGGCTCTTGTGGTAGCCCTTGTCCTCGGCGTGCAGGAGGGTTTCAGTGGCATGCGCCTGGGCCGGAACCGTATGGTCCGTGACAGCCGCCGTGTTCGTGGCACCTTGCTGGGATTCAGGCATGGGGGATCCTTCGGTTGGGGGAGTTGAATCTGCGGGTAGGTCAGTGGGGAGGTCAGAAAACCGACCAGCCGGTACGGTCGGACAGATCCGCCAGGGCGGCGGTTCCGGCCAGGGAATTGCCTTTGGAGTCCAGCCTGGGACTCCAGACACAGATGGAGCACTCCCCGGGGACGATCACCAGGATCCCGCCGCCAACACCGCTCTTGCCGGGAAGGCCCACCCGGAAGGCGAACTCGCCGGCAGCGTCATACATGCCGCAGGTCAGCATGATGGAGCAGATGCGTTTGGCCTGGCTGGGGGAGACGACAGTTCCCTGCGCTCCCTGCCCGTCCTGCGCGAGGAACAGTCCTGCTTTGGCCACCTCGGTGCAGCTCATCATGATGGAGCACTGCCTGACGTAGTTCTCCACCACTGCCTGGGCGGGCCGCCTGAGGTTGCCGAAATCCGTCAGGAAGTGGGCAAGAGCGAGGTTGCGGCTGCTGTGGGCCAGCTCGGTCCCGGCAGCCAGCTCGTCGATGAAGGGGCCCTTGCCTTCATTCCGGTGACCCACCTGGCCGGCGAGGAAGCGCAGGACCTCGGCAGCGGCGTCGGGAGATTTTTCCATCAGGTGGTCGGTGACCACCAGGGCGCCTGCATTGATGAACGGATTACGGGGAATGCCGTGCTCCACTTCCAGCTGCACCAAGGAGTTGAAGGACGTTCCCGAGGGCTCACGAAGGACCCGTGACCAGAGCGCATCCGGGTTGCCCGCGCCGAGTGCCATCGCCAGCGAGAACACCTTCGAGATGCTCTGGATTGAAAACGGGACATCGGCGTCACCGGAGCTGAACACCTCCCCGGACGTCGTGGCCACCGCAATCCCGAAACGGTCGAACGGCGGGGATGACAGGTGCGGGATGCCCCGGGGGACTGACCCCGCCGCGCTCCGGGGCCGGTGGTTGCGGACGATGTCATCCAGGACCACGCCGACGGGCGGCGAATCGAGTGCTGTCATCATTTCTTGCCCAGTTGCTCCTTATTTTTGCCGGCCCACTCCTGGATATGGAGGAGGGCGACCAATGAATGGCGGGGATCGTTGAAGTTCAGGCCGGTTACCCGGCTGGCTTTGCTGATCCGGTAGTAGACGGTGTTCTTGTGCAGCTTCATCCGCTGTGCGCATTCGGCCACATCCAGCGACGCGTCGAAATAGGCGCGGAGGGTTTCGGCCAGCTCGCCGTCGTTGCGGAGCAGGGCCCAGAGGTTGCGATGCCGGAACGCCGAAGCCGAGGCGGAGAAATTTTCCACTGCATCGTGAAAAAGGATGTCCACCTCGAAATCGTCAACGGTGGCCACGGAAGCATGCCCGGACCGCCGCACGCAGCCCAGCAACGCCTCCGTTTGCGCCGTCACGGAATGAATCGACAGCAGATCGGGGGCCACAGGCCCCACTGCCACAAACGGAGTGGTGCCAAGGTGCTTTTCGGCGTCCCTGACGATGGCCTCGGCAAGGCTGCGGAGTCCGGCTTCGGCGTTGGCGGACTGCAGCGCCGGGATGATCACCGCAGTGTCGCCCTTGAACTGTCCGACGATCGCGGACGGTTTGTACGCAGCCGCGTGGATCGAGGCGAGGTTGGCGAGCTCTCCGTGTTTGAGCGCTGCGTCGTCCTCCTGTGCTGCAGCGGATGTCATGCCGATCAGCATCAGTGCGCTGGGGCGGTCAGCGGGGATTTTCTCGCTGTGGGCGCTTGCAGCGGCTTCCGCGGGACCCGAAAGGATCCGGGCGATGCGGTCCTCGCGCATGTGTACTGACTGCTGGTTGCGGTAGCGGATCAGTTCGGCTGACGCCCGGGCTGCCGAACCGGTCAGCACATAGTCAACATCGGACCGGAACCCGTCCCCGGTTTCCTGCAGCCAGATGTACCCCATGATCCGGTCGCCGGCGAACAAGGCGATGGCGACGCGTTCCCTCAGCCCGTCCTGGGGCCTGGCCGGAACACGGACAGCCCGGCGGGTCCGGTGCAGTTCGCGGTAGGCGCCCAGATCTTTGAGGAGCAGTTCGTACTTGCGGGGGCCGCGGCGGGCCAGAATCGAGGCCTTGCGGAGTTCGTCGATGTCGTTGGTGACCGTGGAGTACGCCAGGACCTTGTTCGCGGCGTCCTCGATGACCACGTGGCTGGAGGTCAGGCGGGCTGTCGTCTGGGCGACGGCAAACAGGTCTTCTTCGAGCAGTGTCAGGACTTCGCTCTGGTAGCTGCGCGGCTCGATCCGGTCCTTCGCGATTGAGAGAAGCCGGTCCCAGTCGGCGGACGGGTCCACCAGCAGGAGGCCCGTTCCGGCCCCCCGGAGCAGTTCTTCCGCTTCCCCGAGTTCCCCGGGGCCGCCTTTGACGGCCAGCACCAGGGGAGGATTCTTCAACAGGCGACGCACTGCGGGCAGGGCGGAGCGTCCGCGAACTCCGATCAGCAGGACGAACGCCGCCCGCCCGTCGGAAGTCTCGTCGTCGGCGTCTACGATCACAAAGCGTTCGATCGGAGAGTCCGCGCGGGACGGCCGAAGGATGAGGCTCGCGAAACCCAGAGGGAGATCCGACAGGATGTCGTCCACTGTAGCTGCGGCCATGTGCTTCCTTCTGACATTGACTCGAGCCCGGACGGCTCTGTCCGGTCCACCCAATGCTATCCACTGCTAATCCCCGAAAATATGGAAGCTGACCTAAATCCAACGGCCTCTTTTAGGTCCCGGAACCAATACGGCGGTCAGTGCGGGCCAGTGCGAGTGAAAGACCGGCCGGGACGGCGCCCGCGATCTGCCCCAGCAATGGAGTTTTTGTCCAGATAATCGGACTTTTGAAGCCCTCAACCCCCGTTATCTGGACAAAAACTCCCGCTTTCGGCGCGAAATGAGTGAGCGGACGACGGCGGGACCTCCCGCCGTCGTCCGCTCACTTGGTAACCGGCGCCGTCCGGCTAGGAGCCCGACTCTGTTTCTTCGGGCGTGAGGGCGTAGAAGGGAGTGAACCGACCTCTTGCTCCCGCGGAAATGTCGGAACGGACGACCGAAGCGGCCTCCAGCGCAGCCAGGTGGTATCTGACTGAGTCCCGCGAGGTGGCGATGCCATTGCTGATGTCGGCTAGCTTGCTGGCACCATTGCCTGCCAGGTAGCCGACGATCTGGGATCTGATGGATCCGCTCCGCGCCCTTTCCCTCCGCTCAAAGGGGTACAGATCCGTCGGACTCCGGAGCTCAAAGTCTGCGGTCATTTCCATGCCTTTCATCCAGTGTGCAAATTGGTTCGCTGGTTGGGATTGGCGGGCCGGGCGGGATCAGTGCATCGAAACGGGCTCAGGCTCCCTGCTGTTTTCGGTGTCCTGCGCGGCCTCGTGGGCTGTTTCGGCAGGCGACGGATCGAGGAGGGCGGCTGCCTTGTCGTGGTTGCGGCCGATGACCGCGGTGGCAATGGCATTTCCCAGGATATTAGTGGCGGTACGGCCCATATCCAGGAGCTGGTCGATCACCAGCAGGACACCGATTCCGGCGGCGGGGATGCCGAATGCGGGAACCACGGCGGCTACGACGACGAGCGATCCGCGCGGCACGCCGGCCATGCCTTTGCTGCTGAGCAGGAGCATGGCAGTCATGGCGATTTGCTGGCCAAGGTCCATGTGGATGCCATAGGCGTTCATCAGGAAGACCGACGCGAAGGTCATGTACATCATTGAGCCGTCCACGTTGAAGGAGTAGCCCAGCGGCAGCACGAAACCGGTGGTGCGCTTCTCGATGCCGAACTTGGTCAGGCCCTCAATGAGCTTCGGCAGAGCAGCTTCGCTGCTGGAGGTAGCGAACGCAATCACCATGGGTTCGCGCACCATCCGGACCAGACGGAAGGCCGCTCGTCCGAGGAAAGCGACGGCAACGGCGACCATAACGACCCACAGGGCCGACAGGGAAACGTAGAAACCGCCGATGAACGAGGCATAGGTGGCAAACGCGTCGAGGCCCTGGGAGGTGAAGGCCGCCGCGATGCCGGCGAAGACGCCGACGGGTGCCGCCAGCATCACATACCCGGTGACCTTGAGCATTACGCCCATCAGTTCATCGATGGCATCCGCTATCGATGACCGGCCCTTCTTGCGAAGATTCAGCAGGGCGATGCCGAAGAGAGCGCCGAATACCAGGATCTGAAGCGGGTTGTTGGCGGTCAGGGCAGCGAAGACGCTGGTGGGGATGATGTGTGTAATGAACTCCTGGTAATCGAGGGGCTTCGTCTCCATCCCCGCGTCACCTCCCGGCATCAGGTTGAGCCCGTCACCGACGTTGAGTACGTGGGCGGTGATGAATCCGAAGGCTCCAACCAGGACTGAGGCGGACAGGAACCAGATCATCGACCGTCCAAAGAGCTTTCCCACTCCGGCGGACTTGGCAGCTCCTGCGATGCCGGAGACGAGGGTGGCAAAGATCAGCGGGGCAATGATCATCTTGATGAGGTTCAGGAACATGTGCGTCACGGTGTCGAGAACTCCCACGACGGAACCGCGTGCGTCAGCCGGAAGCAGCCAGTGGAGGAGCAGGCCGCTGCCGATTCCAAAAACGAGCGCTGCCAGAATCCACATCGTTGATTTGTTTCTCATAGTCAATCCTTGGGTAGGGGCCGGGATGGCGGCCGGTGAAGGAACGGTCCTCGTCATCGGTTCCGTTTTTTCTGTAGTCAGTCGGGGTCATCTGGGCACGACGGTGTGCCCCCTGCTCCCTGACGGGACGGGGTGCTGGCTCTGCGGGACTACTTGCTCAGGTTGGCGAGGCGTTGGGGGCTGAGGAGTTCTTCGAGCTGCTCGGCGGTCAGCAGGTTGTGTTCGAGGACAAGTTCGGCGACACCCTTGCCGGTGGCGAGGGCTTCCTGGGCGATGGCGGTGGCGGTGGCGTAGCCAAGGTGGGGGTTCAGCGCAGTGACCAGGCCGATTGACTGTGCCACTGTGAGCCGGAGGTGTTCGGTGTTGGCGGTGATGCCCCGGATGCAGCGTGCGGTGAGGGTGCGGCAGGCGGCTTCGAGGTGGGAGATGCTCTTGTGGAGGCTGTGGACGATGATGGGTTCGAAGGCGTTGAGTTGGAGCTGCCCGGCTTCGGCGGCCATGGTGATGGTGACGTCGTTGCCGATGACTTCGTAGGCGACCTGGGAGACCACTTCGGGGATCACCGGGTTGATCTTGCCGGGCATGATGGAGGAGCCGGACTGGACGGCCGGGAGGTTGATTTCGCCCAGGCCGGCGCGCGGGCCGGAGGAGAGCAGGCGCAGGTCGTTGCAGATTTTGGAGAGTTTCAC
This sequence comes from Arthrobacter sp. ISL-72, assembly GCF_018613755.1. GTDB lineage: Bacteria > Actinomycetota > Actinomycetes > Actinomycetales > Micrococcaceae > Arthrobacter. The sequence goes on along the minus strand of NZ_JAGGPP010000054.1, from coordinate 847 downwards.
GGCGACGCGCTTGAGGACGCCGGAGAGGTGCACGAACGCGCCGACGTCCTGGGTGGCTTCGATGAGGTCCACGGCGGTGACCAGCGGCAGGCCGGTGATTTCGGCCAGGTGCCGGCAGGCTGCTTCGGCGTAGCCGGCCGGGGCGTTCAGGCCGGTGCCGATGGCGGTGGCGCCGAGGTTGATTTCGTGGATCAGCAGGTCCGCTTCGGCCAGGCGGAGCCGGTCCTCGCCGATGGTCACGGCGTAGGTGCCGAATTCCTGGCCGAGGGTCATCGGGACGGCGTCCTGGAGCTGGGTGCGTCCCATTTTGACCACGGTGCGGAACTCGGCGGCTTTGGCGGCGAACGCGTTTTCGAGTTCTTCCAGGGCGGCGAGCAGTTCGCGGGCGGCGAAGATGGTGCCGAGTTTCACCGCGGTGGGGTAGACGTCGTTGGTGGACTGGGAGAGGTTGACGTGGTCGTTCGGGTGCAGGCGGGCGTAGTCGCCCTTGGGGTGTCCGAGGATTTCCAGGGCCCGGTTGGCGATGACCTCGTTGGCGTTCATGTTCGAGGAGGTCGCGGCGCCGCCCTGGATGACGTCCACGACGAACTGGTCGCTGAGTTTTCCGTTCAGGACATCGGTGCAGGCCGCTTCGATGGCGTCGGCGCGTTCGGGATCGAGCAGGCCCAGTTCGCGGTTGGTGCGGGCGGCGGCGAGTTTCACCGCGGCCAGGCCCCGGACCAGGTACATGTTCGAGGACAGCGGCTGGCCCGTGATCGGGAAGTTCTCCACGGCCCGGAGCGTGTGCACGCCCCAGTACGCGGCAGCGGGAACATCACGGTCACCCAACAAATCATGTTCGGAACGG
>NZ_JAGGPP010000053.1 GCF_018613755.1 Arthrobacter sp. ISL-72 | reverse complement strand
GAGGTCGTCGCCGGGCGCGGCGATGTAGCCGTCCAGGCTCAGGTTCATGCCGAAGGTCAGTTTGCGCATGGCGTCAGTCTCCCGTGAGTCGGTATTCGTTGTACAGACCAGCACGGCGCGGAAAAGTCATCGGTCAGGCCACACCGAGGGCCAGTTGACCACCACGCCAAGCAGATGCTCCGTACGGAAAGGATCCTTCAACGGCCATGCTTCCAGCTTGCCTGTTGATCACCCGAAGGCGCCGGAGAGCGCCAGCGTAGTAATTGTTTCTACCGCGCCACTGACGGCTGCACTGACGGCCGGAGCACCAATCCGTGCGGCGATGGCGTTTAGTTTGCCCGCTTTCTTCACACGTCGCCGGTATTCGGTGTTTCCTGCTGGGTTGCTACGCGCAGTTCCAAGACCGCCGCAATCAGATCCGATCGGTTCTCGTCGTCAGCTACTCCCTTTGCCGTGGACTGAACGACGTCGAGCAGCCTGATCGCATCGTCGACACTTAACCCCTCGGCCTTGGCTTTTGCCTTCGAGCCGATGGCAGTAGGACCGTTTGCGGTCTGAATTGTGGTGTTGTATTGCGTCCCGATGTGCTGGCCCACGGCAGCGTCCACATCTTGTTTTCTTGGCAACTCGGTCAGCGGAGTCTCTGCAGTCAGGTCGGCAACGGCGTCGACGAGTTGCGTTCTAATCTGACCTAGAATCCCTGTGAGCATCGAACCGGGAAGTGAGTAAGACATGCTCAGGATCTGCTGGAACGGGCCAAGCTCATCGTTCCAAATGGCCTGAGCATAGGCCAGACCCGTGCTGGAAAGGAGATCGAAGAGCTCCCGGCGAGACTTTCCAGCTCTTCGATGGGCTGACGGAGTTGAAATGACTCCGGCACGCCCTTCTGGGCCTCTACGGGCAATTGGAGCCGATTGAACGTCTGACCTTTGGCCCAGGTATTCCCACTAATTGAGCTCACCGTTATCGGTGGCGACGGCAGCACCCGGTAGCTGGGACTTCAGCGTCGTCGTCATATCCGGAGAGCTCGTATCTTGCCCATTGCCTCAATGACTCAGAGCCGGTTTCGGCACCGAGCAGCAGGCACTTGCGCAGGAGCCCTGCTAGAGGTTCTGATTCGTCCAGGATTTGCTCCCTCAAGGAGCCGAGTAGTGTGTTGGTCATTTGAAGTCCTTCAACGCGAAGCCCAGGGCATACCAAGCTAATCTACCGGCCACCTCCGACATTAGGGGCCGTACAGGTGCCAGAGCCTGCCCGTTAACCGGTCCGTTTGGGGGAACGTTCAGCGAGACGCTTTCTCGGGAATCCTGAAAATCCTCAGCCGTATGCGTGTGAGCTTCTGAGAAGGCCACTTTCAAGGTCCCCCAAACGGGGCACTACCGGATTCGTACCCTTCGTGTTTCAGTTCATTCATGGCATCGCAATTTCCGATAAAACCGCCGGCAAGCCCGCCGCCAGTCGGAGTTAATCAGGAGGGTAGACGGCGGCTGAATCGAATCGCTTACTTTGGTGGGGCCTTGGCGTTAGCCATGATCACGCTAAACTTCCTGCCAATCGATTCCGAGCCGTGGGTTTGGATAAAGCTTGCCGTCTTTGCCGCAGGGACAACGCTGTACGTCATCTGGGTCACGCGGTTTTCGTTGTGGCAACGCGATGAATACTGGCGCGAACGCGGCAGAAATCCTAAACATCCCCAGCGCTTTCCCAAACAGTCAGACGAGAAATAGCCGCGGTCCAAAATTTAGGGCGTGAAGCATATATGGAACCAGCACATAGTCATGGTGGCGATGCTACCGAAAGGGAAAGGGAGATCTGCGATCCGGATCTCCTGCATCGGCCAGGCATGGGACTTTCTGACCCTAGGGCTCGCTGGTTAGAGGATTCCGAGGTTGAGGTCGAAGCCGCTGTCCGCGGCAAGTTTGTACAGGTCGGTCCAGGTCTGCTCGGGGAGACTGATGCCGCCGGGCTCTGCGTTGGCCTTGGCAACCGTACCGTCCACCGCGTTCGGGACGAGGGTATCGTCGCCCTCCACGCTGGCGCCCTGGAGCGGGACAAAGGATTCGGAGGTGCCGAACAGCCCGGTTTTGACCGTCACGAAGGTGGGCTCACCGCTGTCGTCGTCGGTGTAGACCTGGCCGATGGAACCGATCTTGTCCCCGTCGTGGTCAGGACCTTGCCGCCGGCGTTGAGCAGGCCGTCGATGTTGGCCCTGGTGAACATGGTTCTCTCCTTGGATGTGTTTCCGGTATCGCAGGGGTGAAAGAGCGGGCGGACCCACAGCTGCCGGGCCATCCGGCCGCTGCCCCCGCAGCACTGCCATAAGCACTGCTTACTATCGGGGTGGCAAGCTTCCGGGGAAAATAGGCTCCGCCAATCCCGGCCTGAAGCGGGGTAACGGGGCGGTCCGCGGCCGGCCGGCGTTGCCTGCCCCCGGACGGGCGGCGGCGGTGGCGGTTAGCATGGAGGTATCAGCCGCCGGCGTCGTGCCGGCGGGGGCACGAACCGTAGGGAGAAACACCATGGGTTTGGATGACAAAATCGAAAACGCCGCGGACAAGCTGGGCGGCAAGGGCAAAGAAGCCGCAGGCGAAGCGACCGGCGATGACAGCCTCAAGGCCGAGGGTAAAGGCGACCAGGCCAAGTCCGATCTGAAGCAGGCCGGCGAAAAGGTCAAGGACGCCTTCAAAAAGGACTGACTGCAACAACCCACGCATTGCCCGAAAGGGTGCGGCTCCCCGCCGGGAGCTGCACCCTTTCACCGTTGCCGCAGCGGCGTCGCGAAAGTCCGGCCGCCGCGGTTGCCCCGGCCGCTGCGGAAGCCTCCGGAGGGCAGAACCTTCCGGGCTGGCCGGAAGCATGGGACGCCGGAGTGGGGATGCTGGAGGGGGTGCCTCCCACCCGGAACGGGCCCGGTCCGTGGAGCAGAAGGCCCCGAGGGCCGGTCCGAGGCGCCTTCGCCCCTCATGAGGCCCGGCACTCCTGTTGGCTGTCACCACCGGGATGGCCTGTTTCCACGGCACTGTCCGCCGTAGGCTATGGGGATCCATCTCATCGAGGGAGGCACTCATGCGCGCGGCAAAAACCACGGCCCAAACCGATCAGGCCCGGCATCTTTCCGAGAACCTCAGGACCCAGCTGATCAAAGGGAGGGAGTGGGCCACTCCGGGGGTGGAGGCAGCACTGCAAAGAACGGTGGCGGGGCTGGATACCGGTATTGAATCCGCGTCCCCCCGGATCCAGGCGGCTCTGCGCCGGATCGCTGACGAGCTTGCCGGCGGAGTGGAAACACTGACCCCGCGGGTCCAGGAGCGTCTGAAGGGGGTGGCACCGAAAGCCGCCCCTGTCATCACGGGGCCCGGCCCGGCTGCGACTGGACGGACGGCGTCCCGGAAGGTGTGGCTGATTGCCGGGATGCTGGCCGTTGCAGTGTCCGGGGCAGCCGCGTGGCGCTCTTTTAGGACGCCCGATAAAGAGCCGGTGTCACCGGCAACTGCCCCGGCCCCCAACGACGGGGATCCGGATGCCGGCCCCGCCGCTGCAGCGGCCCAGAGCTAGCCGGACCCCGGCGGGACCCACACCCCGACGCAGGCAGACCTCCAGCAGACTCACGGACGTCTGTCTGCGTGCACCGGCGCATGGATACTGCGAAGGTCGCTGCCTGGATCTTCCCCGGTTCACCGCAATGAAGGCGGCCGCCGCTGCTGAACTGCAGAACACCGGGTCCGGTCCGGCGGCGCTTCAGGGACGGTATCCGGCTTCGGTGCGCCTGCTCAAGGCTGGTTTGAGTCGAAGAAACGATGCTCCGGTCCGGTTGGCGAGGCCGGATTGGCCTGGGCCCTGATAAAGTCGCGGTCCTCCTGGGAGAGGGTGGTTTCGCCGTGCCGGTCGCAGTCGGGGTTCAGGCCGGTTTCCTCACAGATGGTGGCGACCAGTGTCCGCGGCAGGATCAGGCAGCCGGGGTTATCGCTAAGCCATTGCCGCGTGGCGGCACTGAGCCTGTGCCAGTTGTCCCTGAGGTTCATCTCCATCGATGCTGCCTTCCTGTGCACATCGTGATCCCGCATGGGTGGTTTCTGAAGGCCACCGGTTGGGGTTGGCGGCGGAGCCACCGGCGTTGGTTTTCATGCGGCATCGTCGCACGCTGGCCAGAGCCAGGCGACGGCTTCGATGGCGGCCGCCAGACCCGGCTGCTCCGTTGGGCTGCAGAACCAAGCGAAGAGCGGCGCCGCGGACCCTTGGTAATCCGGCTGCGGCATCGGCGGGGCCGTGCGGCACCGCCGCCCCGGTCAACAGTGCCAATAGGTGGGCAATCCCCGCATGGACTGCCGGGAAGATCCACGCAGGGCATACCCATGGAACGGACGGCCCCGCGAGAGGTGCCGGCTCGTGTGTTCGGCATATTGAATTTCTGCCCCCGGCAGCCGCGCTCCTTGCTGAAGGCCTGCGCCCGGGGACACCTTGGTGCGTGGAAGCCGGGCCGGCTCGGGCCCGGCATGCGGCGCTGTTACTGCTTCATGAGCCGGCCGAAGGTGAGGCCGGCTGGAAGTACCCGCCGGCCAGGGCCATGGCCGTGGACGCGACGAGGGCATCGGGGAAGCCGGTTTTCGGGATTTTCGCCGCGCCGGCCGGTATCGAGCAGGCGCGGATCTCCGGGCGGCGCCGGCCGGGCCTGGCCTGCTTTGGGGCGCCCGGGCCTTAGGGCGGACAGTAACCGGGACCGGCCAGGACATGTCCGCTGGCCGCAGGATCCGGGCTTGCTCCTGTTCCCGTTCTCTGTGATGAGGGCATTAACAACGCAGGGAAGCTCTCCGCCTACACGGACGGGCGGACCACCGCGACGTCCTTCGAATACGACGCCTCGGGGCGGACCTCGAAGATCACCTACGGCACCGGCACCACTGCGCAGAGCATCTGGACACCGGCCTACCCCAGCGCAACGTCGACCACCCTGACGGACCCCAACGGCAAGCGCTACCTACAACTGGCACGCCTACCTGAACGATGAAGGCAAGATCATCAACCTGCCCCCGAACATCCGCGCCGGGCACCTCCTGCGCGAAACCGGGCTCTACCTCGCGGACATCTTCTGCGGAAACGACGTCTTCCTCGGCGAAGGGAACCACGGCGCAGACGCGGACACCCGGAGTACCTGATCCGCCTGGCCGAACAGCTGTTCGACACCCAACTGGCGGCCTAGCCCCCTCCACCTTCCCGGCACTCATCTACTCAAATGAGCGCCGGGAAGGTGGAGGCTTGCGCAAAAAGCTTGGGCGGGCCGCCGCAGGGAGCAGCTTCCGCTGTGGTCACCGGCGGCGGCCCGCCCATACCGGACAGCCCCCAGCGCATCACCTGGTGGCGCCGGGCCTGCAATAGGGGAGTGACCTGCGGGTCTGTCAGATTAACGGTGGGTCTGGCCTGGCTTGTGGTTAGTTGATTCTGCCCTCGAATGCGATCGCGAACGCGTTCAACGCCGGCTTCCACCTCGTGGCCCATCGTGCCCGGCCCTGCCCTGTGGGGTCAAGGGAGCGGGTCACGAGGTAGAGGCATTTCAGCGCCGCGGCGTCGTTTGGGAAGTGGCCCCGTGCCCGCACCGCACGCCGGTAGCGGGCGTTGAGGGACTCGATCGCGTTGGTCGAGCAGATCACCCGGCGGATCTCGGCGTCCCAGTCAAGGAACGGGGCGAACTCGGCCCAGGCGTTGCGCCAGAGCCGCCCGATGGCCGGGTACTTCGTGGCCCATTTGGCCTCGAATTCCCCGAACCGCTCACGGGCCGCTGCTTCGGTAGGGGCGGTGTAGACGGGCTTGAGGTCCCGGGAGAGCTCGTCCCAGTGCTGGCGGGGCGCGTAGCGGAAGGTGTTGCGGATCAGGTGGATCACGCACGTCTGGACGGTGGACTGCTCCCAGACCGTGGTGATGGCCTCGGGCAGGCCCTTGAGCCCGTCGCAGACGGCGATGCACACGTCCTCCACGCCGCGGTTCTTGATCTCGGTCAGGACCCCGAGCCAGTACTTCGCGCCCTCGCCGCCGTCTCCGGCCCAGATTCCGAGGATGTCGCGTTCTCCGTTTACGGTCACGCCCAGCACGACGTAGAAGGGCTTGTTGCGCACCTGCCCATCGCGGACCTTGACGTGGATCGCGTCGATGAAGAGCACCGGGTAGACGCGGTCAAGGGGCCTGTTGGCCCATTCGGCCATCTCCTCCGAGACCTTCTCCGTGATCCTGCTGATGGTGTCCTTGGAGACCGTGGCGCCGTAGACATCGTCGAAGTGCGCCGCGATCTCCCCAGTCGTCAGCCCACGCGCGGTCAGGGACAGAACGACCTCGTCGATCCCGTCCAGGCGGCGCTGGCGCTTCTTCACAATCTGCGGCTCAAAGCTGCCCTCCCGGTCCCGTGGCACATCGATCTCCACCGGGCCCACCTCTGTGAACACGGTCTTGGACCGGATCCCGTTGCGCACGTTCCCGCTCTCAGCCGCCCCGTGCCTCTCGTGGCCAAGATGCTCGGTAATGCCACGGGACCCTGGCGGGCCAGAGTGACCAAGCCGGGATCGAGACCGGCCACGATGGACCGGACCGTACTGTAGGAAACAGCGGGCCAGCCGTGGTCGGCGGCCACAATGTTGGCCTGTTTGAAGATGGCAGCCGTTGTCCGGGGCGGCTTCACGAGGGCGAGTCCCTCGATCAGCGAAACGAGTTCGGCAGGTGAGCGGCGGCCGCGTTTCCGTGGCACCGCCGGTTCCAGGCCGGGGCGGCCGTTGATTCTGTAGGCCCCAAGCCAGCGCTGCAGGGTGCGTAAGCCGATCTGTTCAGCGGCGGCGAGAACGCCCAGCGGCACCCCGTCCTCGACGTGCCGGCGCACGACGGCCCAGCGGATCAAGGCCCGGCCCGCAGGCCCGGAGGCAGCGCCGTCGCGCGGGGACTGCCCTCACCCATGACTACACCGCTCGCTTCGCCGCGCCCGGCCTGCGCCGGCGCGGCGGAGCGGCCGCGGGTTCGCGGTGCAGGGCCCGGTAGACGGTGGTCCGGCTGACGCCGAGGACCTCGCCGATTTTCTGGACCGTCATGTCTTTCTGGGCATAGAGGCGCGGAGCCGTCTCCAGCTTCTCCCTGGTCAGCAGGGCGGGCCGCCCGCCTCGGCGCCCGCGGGCGCGGGCCGCCTCCAGACCCGCGTTGGTCCGCTCCCGGATCAGGTCCCGCTCGAACTGGGCCAGGGAGGCGAAGATATGAAAGACCAGGCGGCCGCCGGACGAGGTCGTGTCGATGTTTTCCCGCAGGGACCGGAACCCGATACCGCGCTCCTCCAGCACGGCCAGCTAATCGATCAGATGCCGGATTGAGCGTCCCAGCCGGTCCAGGCGCCACACCATCAAGGTGTCGCCGGGGCGCAGCTGGTCCAGAACCCTAGTCAGCTCCGGCCGGGAGGACAGGGAACCGGAGGCAGTGTCGGTGAAGATGCGGTAGCAGCCGGCGCGGTCAGCGCGTCGTGCTGCAGGGCCGCATCCTGGTCCCCGGTGGATACCCGGGCATAACCCAGCAGGTCTCCCATGCGCCCAAAAGTATCAATACCCGTGAAGCAGCGGAAGAACCGGAACACAGAAACCGGCACTGGGTTTTGCTACAAAAATCGGAGGTGCACCGGAGTCGTGGACGGACCGGCCCGCTTGTAGCAAATACGATCGAATATGACACATAGCGGTGCCTTGGGTCGCAGGAGGGCCGACACTGCTCGAGGGTATGGGCCCCTTCCGGGTGCCCGGAGCTCCGTGGCTCAACTGAGGTGCGCCAGGTACTGCTCCGTTGGACCCTGGGGTTCGGAGCGCGATCGGGGCCTTAGCTATTCCCCATAGTCATACGGTTGATCTGCGCATCAATTCCACCGGCGGCGCGCACAATTTCCGTATAGATCCGACCCGAGCGGAATCTGCCGTCTGTGACCTGAAAGATGTTGACCCCCACGAACTCCAGGAGCGTGCCATCCCGGCGTGTTCCACGCATGCTCCACTCCATCCAAACATCATCGCCGTCCGCCACAGTCCGGGAGATGTTCGCAGTGGGATCAGGCAGGTCGCTAAGAAGCATGCTGAAATTTCGTCGGACCGAGTCCTGCCCCTGCACGGATTCCCCGCGGCGTGCGGGCGCTTCGTCAACATACGCGGCGTCGAAGCAATCCACGGCCGCTTCCAGGTCATGCGCTGACAGGGATCTGATCCACCGTTGCGCCACCGCCTCCGGATCGCTGCTCATGCACTCAACGGTGGAGGTTCACAGAAAAGTTGGCAACATAATGCGCGGCGCTTTTCACCGGGCCGAACCGCCTGAACATCCGGAACCTGGCCGAAGGAGGCAACACCGCTCCCGCGGAGTCATGAAGGCGAGGGTGCCGCGCGAAGCCGCGACAGCCCGAGTGCGGTTGCATCCCGGGTTGTGAACGTGGCGGAAGTCCCGGCGGACCCGGACCTCTTTGGCGAACACCCGGTCCTGCAATCCCGCAGCTCCCCGCCGTCTGCCGGCGGGGAGCTGGCGATGACGGAAGGGTCCGGCGATCGGCGGACGCTCAGTCCTTGAGACTGCTGGTAGTGACTTCGAATTCTTCCACTTCAAGGATCTGCGTTTTTTGCGCATCGCTGGTCTCTGTCCGGATTTTGTTTGCCGCCTCTCGGCTCGCAGCCAGAGCTTCCTCGGTATCCCACAGCGTAATGGAGAGGGCCTTGTCGGTTTCCTTCCCGTTCAAGTAATAGATTCCCCGGCATCCGGGGATTTCAAGCACCCTCTTGACGATGTCTTCCGTGGGTGCTTCTGCGGTGGTTTCCGGGCCGGTTTTATAGGTGCTGACTCTAGCGAACATCGATTTTCCTCCAATAATCCCTGGCTGGAACCCGCTTGCCGGTTCAATCTGCAACGTATGGAGGGGACCTGTGTGGCCGGAACACATGCTGCCGCGCGACGAGCTCTACCGGATGGTTCGGTTCCTCCCACCAGTAAGGACCCGACAGCGCATAAGCACAAGGTCAAACCGGATGAGACCCAATTGCTGTGGTCATCTCCTCGCGGCACCGTCCGGATGCACGGGCAGTGACACCCGAGCGTTTTCCATAAATCAACAGAGACTGAGCATCGGGCACGTCGCTACGGTGGCGCCGTCAGCCGCATTCCGACAAATCACCAAGCCGGCACTGGCCGTTGTTCCGATCAGCCCGTAATCATCCAGGGGCCTTGAAGCCGTGTCGCGGCCACTCGGGGCGAGAATGCCCCTCCCAGCCTTCATCTTTGACGTGACATCCAACCTGACGCGACATCCCACCGCCATTCTGAACTGCGAAATAGCCGCCAAACGGAGTTAACACTCACAGTAGCGGGGGAGCGGGTGTGTCTTGTCTTGGTGTGTTGCAACCCACGGGTTGAGAGGCATCTGCAGGTCCGGGTTGTTGGCATGAATCACCTCGTGGTCTGACTCCAGCCCGTCGTCCCTGCGGTGCAGCCAGTAGCTGGCGGGGGAGCGACGCCCTGCTTGAATAAGACCGTCGCGACTAGCGTGGGATGCGGCGTGCGCGAGAACGCTTCAGTAGCAGCAGGCCAAGGGCCACGACTATCAAGACCGGTGCTACTCCCAGGAGAAATCCGAGCGTCTTGACTACCAGACCGATGATAAACAGGAGCACTGCTGCGGTGCCGATTATCCAGATCAGAGCCTTCATTACCCTCTACAACCTTCGCTTTCACGCGAACCGTTCAGTTCGGGAACCTCCAGGACCGATGAATGGGCCCGGCGGGCACCCGCATTATGTGGTTCGTCGGGGTACGGTGCCGCTTTGTCACCAGCGTACGCCGCGGCCTCGGGCCGGAATACCTTTGGCGCTCAAATGAACGCAGATTGTCCGTTGGGCGATCCTCACGGCTGTGTTGAGATTCTCTGCGCGGACGTGGCTTCTGGAAAATCCGGGCCGGACTGACCTTGCCACCCGCTATCTCGGCCAAAATCATCAAGGACGCACACGGGGACATGGTGTGTGACCCTCACGGCCAGGTTGTCATCTCCCGAACCGACGATGACTTCATCCCGGGAGAAAGCGGAGGCCGCCGGAACTGTCAGCGTCCCCGCTGCGACGGAATTCCAGTTCTTAGACACAGCACCTCTGTCTACTACCAGGCCGGCGCCTTCTGGAAGGCATGCCGCAGCACCGCCGGACCAGGCCCAGTAGACCAATCTCAGAGGGCAGGCATGCGTGCATTCCGGATGCCAACCCTGGCTTGGAGGGACGGCGGCCAGCGGGGAGGCCTCGGCGTCAAAGTATCGCCGCCAGTTCAACCGGACCGCCGGGGCGGGGCGCCCGGACCCCGCTGACAATGTAGGGGTGGAGGGCAAGATCAGCCAGCCCGTCCATTATGGGTCTGGGCGGCGCGGCATATCCGCGCAGGAATCCTGAGATGGCCCCGCACTCATTCAATTGGGGCGGGGCCATCAGGCGTCCGGTCCGGAGGTGGTTTGAGACATGAACCGGACTGCGGGCCCGCCCAGCCTGGAGGGGTAGGTGTCGGTTTCAGAATTCGTCTGCACTGGATCCTGCGGAAGTACGGGGCTGGCACAGGCGACTCCTGACACGGAAGCGCTCGAAGTCCTCTGCACCAGCCACGGTGCTTCTGCCCGACGTGGCCACGGATGTCTCCTGGCAGGAATATCAGCAGCGCTTTGGCAGCTGGGGCTGCCGCAGCGCCCTGGGCGTTCCGATGGACCTGGGCCAAACATCCGAGGCGGTTCTGAACTTCTTCGCCCCAGCGACGGGGCCTGTTCACGGAGAAGGTGCCTAAGTGGAAGCCCCGAAGTCCCCCTGCGTTTTCGAGGACTGACGAGCGAGTCTGGCAGGATAATGTGGGGAATCCTGACATGCCCACCCGCACCGCAGGAGGTAGAGGACGGATGAGATTGCGCTGGGCGACTGTATTGTCCGACTCGAAGCCGGCTGCGTCCTGCATCTGTTCGCCGAGCCCTGCGCCGCCTCCAGGATCGCGTTGCTGGGCGCAGGACCCGTTGACCGGATTCTTGTCGCTTATCAACTCAGCACCGGGCAGGTCCCTTGTCCTACACGGTTCTTCACGTCCAAGGCGGAGGCAATGAGCTGGCTTCAGGACTCCGGTCCCTTAGCCAGCTCTAAACGCCTGCTGCGTCCTGACAGCAAGCCCTTCCAAGGCTCGGCGGCCTTTAGCCTTCCTCTGCCATGGTGCGGAACCTCTTGCGTGGCCTGACGTTGTGCACGATCAAGCCCCACCAGCATCACAGGACGACTCCCACCCACAACACTGCTGCCACGAGGACGAAACCCATCAGGACCAGGGGGTGCATGTGGGCAGTGTAGCGTTTCGCCGGTCTTTGAAGCCCCTACGTCACCAAGTGGTCATTTCTCGGACCTGAGTAAAGTTCTTTGGATTCGCAACACGATTCAGCACCGGCGCATGCGACACCGAGCGATCACAGAATGCCGCCACCAAGCGTTGAAGTCCACGCATCAATCACTGGCATTTCTTTGACGTCCATCTGGGGTATGCCCTAATCCGACGGGTGGTGCACCCTGCCGGGAACAGTCACAACTGGCCCACCCTCAGTGGTCTCCATAGGTGTCGTGCTTGTGGGCAAGTATCCGAAAGACGATGCCGCCTGGTCCGCCGCGCTGGACTTCGGTAATGGTGAAGCCCGCGCTCGTTAGGTACGGTACAGGGTCGCGGGTGATGTGATCGGCGCTGACGCGGATGCTTAGTGGTTCGATAGCCCGCATGACGGCGCGACCCAGGGCGCGCGTGGAGCGCCCGTGTTCGGCAAGGACGAATACCCCGCCCGGGCGGAGTACACGGTAGGCCTCACGGCTGGCGGCCAGCGGATCGGGGATGGTGCAGAACGTGAAGGTGGAAAGGAAGGTGTCGGCGCTTTCCGACGGTAGGTCCAGGGTCTGCGCGTCGCCGTGATGTAACTCGACGCGGTCGATTCGCTTTTCCGCTACGCGTCTGCGGGCGATGGCGAGCATCTTCTCGGAGAGGTCAAACCCGGTCACATGCTCCACCCCCGGGCCGTACAGCGGGAGGTTCAGACCCGAACCCACTCCTATCTCGATTACTGCCCCGTGGGCCATCGACACGGCCCAACCCCGGGCTCCATCGGCGATATAGCGCTCGAAGAAGCCCATCCACCGGTCATAGACGCGGGCGTTTTTGTTGAAGGCTTTCGTGATGTCTTCGTTGCTGGTTTGGTGCACATCAGCCCCCGGAAAAACTGGATTTCTTCGCTGCCGGCCCCGTACCGAAAAGTTGCCCTTGTGACGGGCGATTATGGCGCGAGTTTTGGAACAACTTACGAGACAACCAGACTACGCGTCCTTCCGAGGATCCGTGTCATTTTCCGAAGTCGTCTGCACGGAATGTCAGAAGTCGTCTGCACAGCCGTTCCGTGTCCGTATACGGATCCTTTACCGGACGTTCAAAACATGGGGACCGGAGTGATCCACTATTCAACCGCTTCAAGGTGGCCAATGCGATCAGCAGACCGTTTATTAGGGAGCGGTATCTGACACGGAGGTTTCTACGGCAGTCCACGCTATGGGCGTGCCCGCTTTCATCGCGCCATAATCCGTCGTGAGGACTTGGCGTTCCCCGATCAGTTGGCCTGTCTTGGGATCGATGATGATCTCTTGTCGGCTAAGAGTGCCTTCCGTCCGACCGATGGCCACGCCTGTTCGTCCGTCCAGGTTCGCTTGCCCTTCCGTAATCGTCACCCCGGGAATCATGGCCGCGGCTTTGTACAGTGCCGCCCGGAGATCTGCGGGGACGAGTCCCGTTCGCAAAAGATCAGCGATGAACACCAATGCTTCCCCATCCACGGACTGCCCTGCACCCAGTGTTCGTATGTAGATGTGGTTCAGGAGCCGATAAGGATCCCGGGGGAAGACAGACATATCCGTAGTGAGTATGCCGCCGGGCTGCCCATAGAACTCCCCCTTGGGCGCCCGCAGCGTCTCAGAATGGGCTTGGATGCCCTGCTCCAGGACGTAATTTCGTGCCTTGTCGTCGAAGAACGTTGTAGGCACACGCCCCGAACGCAGCCACACCCACTCAGCAGTCCGGTCAGTCGGGATATACATATCCATTTTTTCTGTATCCAGCCACTGGTATTTGGAACCGTCCTCAGTCCAGGTTTCAGTTGACCAGACGTTGGTGCTTTTGACCCTCAGGTACTGCCCCGGATTCACGACAGGATCGGCGCTGGTAATCGCCGTTTCCGCCGCCGTATTGAGAACTTCAGCGGCATCGGCGGTGGCACTTCCTCGCCAACCGGCAAGCCCTACGATGTCTCCAGCAACGAGTGCAGCGAGAACAGCTGCTGCAGCCAATGACGTCACCCACTTCCGCGTCCGCCGTTTCCGCTTAGCGGAGAGCGAGACGACGGTTGGAGTATACTCCAGGCTGCCAGTGGGGGAAATTTGGTCCGAAGGACTCGTCGCCGCTGTCTGGAAGGTTCTGAGGGAACGCTCCCTGCTCGCGGCCAATTCCTGGTCCGTAATATGTGCCGCTGGATCTGCAGCAGCCATGTGGCGTCTTACTTGTTCGTCTAAGGTTTTTTGATTCATTGTTCTGCCCCCTCTGTCTGCATTAGGTGGCCCAGTGCCTTACGGGCTCGGTGCAGCCTCATCCTGATGGCCGTAGCGCTGGTATTCAGTAGGTCGGATATCTCTCTGGAGTTGAAGCCGTCCCAGTAAGTCAGGAGTAGAACTTCGCGGTCTTCCGGGCTCAGTCGGTGTAGAGCTTCCTGAAGGGGAGAATCCCGCGAGAGGGCTTCGGGGTCACCGTGCTGCTCCGGCCGGAGTTCTCCTATGAGCTTTGCGGAGCGGGCTGACGACCGGTCATGGTTTCGAAGTACGTTACGAGCAACACCGAAAAGGACCATCACTGACAGGGATTCGCTGTCAGTCGATTTCTCCCAAGCAATCCGAAAAACCTCTGCGCACAGGTCCTCAGCAGTCGCAGCGTTCTCAGTTCGTCGGCGGAGATAACGGTAGATCCGGTCATGAGCGGCCGCATGCGCTATCAAGAAACGCTTCTCCCGCTCCAAATTCGATCTATCCTTCCGGACTGTTTGAAAGCTCATACCCGGTTAATGTCCGGCAATCCCGAAAGTGTAACTAGCAGCTTGAATAATTCTTGGCAGGTAGTAGACAGTTGGGCTAAATCCGTCACATCAAGCCGTCAGTCGTCCTATCGGCTTCGTTGTAGAACACCGTGGGCGCGGCACTCCCTCGAATGAGTTCGCGACGATTGATGCCCAGCATTTTTCCTCAGCGCTCTGTGTCATCCCACTGCCCGCAAGCCGGTCCGTTTGGGAACCCTGACCGGGCCGAAAATTGACACTGCAACGGGACGCAGCCAAAAAGCGATCAGCGGCAACGATTGGGCGGCCCATGCGGAAAGCAACGGAAACCGGGCAGTTGCAGCATGTTCATCCCGACGGGGGGACGGGGCTGACGGCTGGCCCGACACACGGGCGAATTGGCTCAGAAGCCGAATTTGCAGGTTGCTGGATGACGATCAGGGCCGTGATCGGGGATCGAATCCGGAGGGCGTTGTCTGGCTTGCCGTTCGCGGAGTCGCGTGACGGTGCTCCTGGATGGCTATGTGGTGACAAGCTCTAGCGGCATCAATAGGCTCAGGGCATGAGTCAGGGCATACAGGAGTGGAACCGGAAACAGCAGCGGCTCATGCTGGTGGCGATGTTCAGCGTGCTCGTCGTTTCCTGGCTGAACATTCTTTTGTCATTCGTTGAGCCATGGAGTTGGCTGATACTCGGCCTCCAAGCGGCTCTCACGATAATTTCCATCGCTCTGCTGACACGCTTTGTTCTCCGTCAGCGAGACGAATACTGGCGAGAAAGAGGAAAAGATCCCCATCACCCCGAACTCTAAACGTCGCTGGAAGAAGGGAGGCATGCTTCTAGGCCCCTGAGTGACGTCTACCCTTCAGGGGCACGCTCTTTACTTGGGGCATCGAAGCGATCGGGCTGATTTCGGAATTGTTGAGAACTGTCCGACGCACGGGGCGAGGTCGCCGGACAAGGTCAGGCAGCTTCCATGAGTTCGATGCTTTTAGCCAAAGGCCACGTGCACGGGCTTGAACCTGAAAGGTCCGCCGCACTCGGGTCCGAAGGGGTGCTCGCCGGTTGATTCCGTTTCTATTGGGAGATCACGGGCTATCCGGCCACCTGAAGTGGCCACGGCTTCCACATAAATAGAGGTGACACTGACTGGTGGGTTCAGGTACGGCGAGGACTGCGGCACCAGCCATTTTCCATCAGGGTTGATGACCACCTGCAGCGGAGTGCATCCATCCCCAAAACAAGCTGCTACGGACTCCGGCGGGATCGAGAAGACCAGCTCCACATCACCTACGTACGCCCAGCCCATTGCTGGACATGCCCGGCTTATCCCGGGCGTGTGGCCGAGTAGGGCGGCAACTGCCAGCACTGTCGCAACTACGCCTAGTGCAAGCAGGAGTGGGCCCCGAGGCTTCATACTGTGAGATTAACTCCTCATTCAGCGGATGTCTCGCCATAAGGACTCCTATTTGTCGTTCACGGGCGGGGAACCCTGAGAGAGACGTTTCGAAGAAGCGCCGACGGCAATAGCGGTTATTTTCGCTCGATCGTGCCAACACTCCAGCCGCCACTGACTTGCAGTATCGGAGCGCCGTAGAAACAATAAGCCATGCGTGGCACCATCTACCTGGGCGGCGGAGGCTCGCCTGATGACGAACACCTGCTTTGGGCGGAGATGTTTCGACTCAACGCGAATATCCTCTACTGGCCATTCGCACTGGACGGGGAAATGCTGAACGGCGCGGACGCCTGGCTCAGAGGAAATCTGGCACAGCACTGGCCCGATCATCAGCTAACCACTTGGACCGACCTGGACGGACACGCCCCTGACGAACTCCTCGATTTCGATCTGCTCTTCATCGGTGGAGGCAACACATTCCACCTTCTAGCCCACGTTGCCTCGCATGCCTTCATTGATCCGATACGGAGGTTCGTAGCAGCAGGGGGTTCCTTGTACGGCGGAAGTGCAGGGGCCATCCTCGCTTCCGACAGTATCGAAATCGCCGCCACTCACGACGACAACAACACACAACTCGAGCAGTTCACGGGCCTACGTCTCGTCTCAGGGGTCACTGTGCTCCCTCACTACACAGCATACGAGGAAGCAACAGCGAAGATGTGGCATAGGCGGCAGAACAAACCGGTCTTGGGCATCCCGGAGAGGTCGGGACTCCTTGTTGAAAGCAGCGGCGCTCGAGTTGTTGGCAAGGAACCCGTTTACGTCATCGATGAACGCGCAGTCCAACCTGTGAACCCTGAAAACTATCTGCCGGCCGGTCTCATTGCAGCCAACGATAACTCCAAGGATGGCCTTGCAGCACAGGGGCCCGTGCCAGTTAGCAGCGGCGATTCAGAACAGGGTTAGACGCAGTTACGGGTAACGGACACAACACATCGGCTTGAGCGTCCTGATCGTGGAACGGCTACTGGGATGGTTTTCCAGGTCAGGGCTGGCATGGCGCGATGTTGGCGGTGTGCGCGGTGCCGCGCCTTGCGGGATGCCCACCATTAACTATCCCTATCCGGACGGATCGTC
>NZ_JAGGPP010000052.1 GCF_018613755.1 Arthrobacter sp. ISL-72 | reverse complement strand
GGTCCCTGCAGAAAGTCCCGTCGTGACAGGGGACCTGCACACGATCTTCGAGCCGGCCTCTGTTACGGCCATTGTCCTGGTGGCCGGGGTTCTCATGGGCGCCCTGGCGTTGTTGTGGATTCTGGCACAGATTCCACGAAGGAATCCCGCCGACAGGTACCGGCTGCATCAGAACCCAGCCTCTGGAACCACGCTATGTGATGCCTCGGTGCTGGGCGCCGCGGTGGAAAACCAGATCAATACCCTGCCCGGGGTCGTGGGTTCCTCGGCGCTGCTGCGCGGCACCGCCAGGGAACCGGATCTCACGATGAAAGTCACGGTTAACAACCGCGCCGACATCCAGGACGTCCTCCACAGCATCAACACCAGGGTCATCCCGGACCTCTCCACGGCCTTGGAGACACCGCTGCGGCGGACAGGAATCCAGCTCGAGGTCAGCGGCCGCAATGCCGTTTCCGGCACCACCGTGGAGACCACCGGAACCGTCATCTACTAACAAGTCACGTCGAAGAACACGACCTTTGTGTCGGATATTTCACTTTTCCACAAGCCACCCCTACTGCAACGCCGCACCCCGCAACACGGGCTGTGCCTGACACCGGGCTCGGGCCTGTTCTCCCCAAACCCCGTGGCTCAGAACTTGTCGGCCAGCGCCCGGTTCACGGCGGGGATGTCCAGGAAGGCAGGGTCAAAAGGCTCATCCGATCCGGTTATTTCAACCACCCAATTGGAGTGTTCAGCGTGGTCAGGATGCGACGGGTCCGCCAAGGCGTCCATGATCTGCTCGTATCCGGGGAATCCTCCCGAATCTTCCAGCGGTCCGCGGCGGGCACCGTCAATCAGGCGTGCCAATGGAGTGGACGGCTCCGCAGGCCGGCGGGAAACCAGCTCGAGCCGGTGCAGCCAGCTGTCGCCAAAGTCGTATTCGTAGAACGCTGCGCCCGCACCCAGCGCGAGCAGTTGATCCAGGGAGCAATCCTCCTCGGGCCTGTCTTGCGGTTCTTCGCACTCCTGCCCGGGAAGCCATTGCAGGACTTCGGGAACTTCGCCGTTGACGGGCCGCAGGGGTGCGAAGGGGTCATCGGTTGTGAACTTGTGCAGGTGCGCGTCTTCCCAGCCAAAGGCTGCCTGCAGGACCAGGTGTACCTGGTCAAGAGCCATGGAGCCCCGGACTTCCAGCTGACGCCAAATTTTAGGCTCGCTGTCGATCAGCTCCACGTGAACCTCCAGGATCGATTCCGGTCCACTGCCTATCCTGGCTTCAAGTTTGTCCATGCAGGCCATTCTTTCAGGCCCCGGTGCCGTACTCGGAAGACGTCGTGACCTCTCCCCCCGCCATGGAGCGGTAGCTTGACGAAAGGTCCGTTATCGGTGTTTGAGATTCGACGGGGGAGATGTCCTCCGAGCACTGAAACCCCCTGCCCAGTCCTCCCCGCGGCCCCGGGCCGGCCTGGACCGACGCCACGGATTCGCCATGGGGGCGCGACGGGTGCGATACGAGGAACGACATCCTTGGACGCAATGTCAAACGAAGTTACCCTTAAACCCGGAACGGACAACTGCGATGGAACGCGAGGTTAAAAGGCATGGCGTTGAGCCGTGTCGCCCAGCGGCACTTGGCAAGGTTCTCCAGCACGAAGTCGTACTAGTTTCTGAGCTTGAGATCGCGTCCCGCGGAATCCCGTGATGTCCGGGTGCATTTGCAAGGACGGAGGCTGGACACATGCTGGAAATCGGGCCCTCTACGGCCGCGGCCGTAGAGGTTTCCTGTGCGAACAGCAACTATCGATTCCATGATGGTTCCGATGGGTGATGCAGTGCGTCGGGACGGGTTCCTGATTCTGGAAGAATCTGGCATTCTGCTTCCGGGTTTCCCGCGTAAGGGTCTTGATGCGGGTACCGGGATCCCAGGGATTATGTCGTGAGGACTGCACTTTGTTCGCCTTGCCACTCTATCGGTTGTGCATCACGGGAATCTGCCCCGGAAAGATGGTAGAAGTCTTAGCCTGCATAGGAGGCACGTGGCTCTGGAGACAGGACTGTACCGGCCATGAGGCCTGCACCGTGCAGGCCTGCGCGGGAGGTGGCTGTTGAGAGCGAGATCGGCGGCGCATCTCGCCAGCCAAGGCGAAGGCTCGTGGCGGCCCGCAATGGGTCCAGCAGTGCCGGCCCAGCCAACGAGAGACCGCCGCCGATGATGATTTCCTCAGGGTCAAAGATCGCAGTCAGGGCGCTGATTCCTTGTGCCAAGGCTTCGATGGCTTCTGACCAGACTGCCGCGGCGCTCCTGTCGTCGGCCAGCAGGGGTGGGATTTGTTCCGTTGTGATCGCCCGGGTGCCTCCCCTGGCTTTGTATCGGCGCAGGATGGCGGAGGCTGAGGCGTACGTCTCCAGACAGCCCCGTTGGCCGCAGGTGCACCGTTCACCGCCGGAGTTGACCATCATATGGCCGAATTCCCCTGCGGCTCCACCGGCTCCCTGCCAGGTCTGCCCAGCGAAGTGAAGGGCTGCGGAAATCCCTGTTCCGATAGGGATGTAGATGAAGTTCCTCAGGGCCGGCCGTTGTTCTGCTTCCGTATCGTGCCGCGGTCCGGGCGTCGTGATCAATGATGACGGGAAGACCAAATCGCTCGGCCACGAGATCCCGAAGGGGCAGATCGCGCCATTTCAGATTGGATGCGTAACTCACGACTCCGTCGTCTGGATTGACCAGCCCGGGCGCGCCGATGCCTATGGCCAGTAAATTCGCATTAAGCGCTCCAGCCGACTGGATCAGCGAATCGATCAGTCTCAGCAGAACTGAATAGGGGGTTTCTGAGCCCTTGAATGTTGCGGCAGATAGTTCGTCCAGCGACTGTCCGTCAACGGCGAACAGCGCGCCCTTCATGGTGGTGCCCCCAATGTCGATCGCTACTACTACGTTCTGGTTCTCGGCTGGGGTATCCATATCTCCTGGGCTTCTCGGTGGCAGTTTCCGCGGTCACTGTTTGGGCAGGACCTGTTCCGGGCTGTTTTCGGGCGCCGCTGAACGCAAACCCGCAGTTCGAGGGCGCGGTCTAGCCTTTGACGGCCCCGCTGACCATGCCCGTGATGAAATGCCGCTGGAAGATGAGGTACATCAGGATGATGGGCACGATGACAATGACAGTGCCTGCGGCCAGCAATGGGATGTTGGTTCCATATTGCTGGACGAACTTACCCAATCCGGAGGCGGCGGTGCGTTGGGCCGGATCCTGGAGCATGATCAGGGCCAGGAGGAATTGGTTCCAGGCCCACATGAAGTAGAGCAGGCCCAGCGTTGTCAGTGCGGGCCAGGACACCGGCAGAAGAATGCTGAGCATGGTCCTAGTTGTTGAAGCTCCGTCCATTTCGGCCGCCTCCGAGAGTTCCTCGGGAAGTTGTTCGAAATGCGACCTCATCCAAAGAGTGCCGAATGGCATGAAAGCTCCGATGAGCGGAAGGATGACGGCCAACTGGTTATCCAGCAGCCCTGCGCTCTTCATGCCGAAGAAGAGGGGGATGATGATGGCTTCGTGGGGAAGGGCCAGTCCGAGCAGGAGCAGACCCATCAGCCAACTCTTCCCCGGGAAGGGGGCCGTTGCGAAAGCGTAGCCGGCTAGGCTGGCACATAACAGCGCAATAGGGACGACAACACCCGCGATCAGGGCGCTGGAGCCCAGCAATGAACTGAATCCCGCGGTGCTCCATGCATTGGCATAATTCTCGAAATGGAGCCGGTCAGGCCACGCCAGGCTTACAGTCAACGATGCCGGGTCCTGAAGGGACGCGAGCACGATGGCGCCGAAAGGTATCAGCACCGATGCTGCCGCTATCGTCAGTACGACCCAAAGCAATAGCCGGCTTACGCGCCGTGACGTTTGCCGCCCAGCCATAGACTGTGATCGCGGTTTCGTGGCAATGTCGCTCATTTGGTTCTCCTAATCACGGCATTCACGCCGGCCACTATTCCCACGACTATCACGCTCAAGACGACAGAGAGTGCGCTGGCGGCACCGACGCGGTTGTCAGTAAATACCAGCTGGTAAACCTGGACCCCCGGCACCATCGTGGTGTAGCCGGGCCCGCCGCCTGTCATGACATAAACGACATCGAAACTAGCAAGCGCGGCAATGACTGTCACGGTGACGGCGACGCCGATTTCTCCGCGGACACCCGGGACGGTAATGTGCCAGAATTCGCGGACGGGATTGGCCCCGTCCAGCCGCGCCGCCTCGTAGAGGCTTGCATCAATTTTGCCGATTCCGGAGAGGAACAGCAGAAAGCACAAACCTGTCGTCACCCAAGTACCGACGAGGCCAACACTGGGGTAAGCCCAGGTGAAGTCACCCAGCCAGCCGGTCGCAAGATTTCCGGCTCCCACCGCGTGCAGGAGCTGGTTCAGCGGCCCGTCCGGGGAATAGACCCACTTGAAAATTACACCTACGGCAACGAGTGGAAGGATCTGCGGAAGGAACAGCACTGTCCGTACGATTCCCAGCCCTTTGCCTCGGGCGCCGGAGGTCAGCGCGGCAAGGACGAGGCCGAAAAACAGCGGCAGGACCGTGTAAAAGAGGATAAATCCGAAGGCGTTGACGATGGATGACCGCAAGGAGGCATCGGTGAAGACTTCCAGATAGTTGGCCATACCGACCCAGCTCGCGTCGCCTATGCCATCCCAGTCGAACAGGGAAATCCAGACGCTTTGCAGCCATGGCCCGACAACGAATGCCAGATAGAAGACCAGAGCGGGGGCGAGGCAGGTAACCGCTGTCAAGCGCTGACGTCGGCGGCGGAGGTTCGTTCGCCGGTTGGCGACCCCCAGCGAGGTGCGGAAGCTGGCGTCGGTGCTTGCCGGTCTCCTGGTGGAGGCTGCTGGCTCTGTAATCATGAAATATCCAATATCGTTGTCGGGCCGGCGGCAGTTTTAATGGTGCACCTTGGTCCAATTGTCCTGAATGGCCTTGATGAATTCATCAGTGGTGGACTGTCCCCCGAGGAGTCGCTGTGTTTCGGCGGTCAGCGCCTTGTCCATCGTGGCCGTGGCGTTGTTGTTGAAAGGCACGATGCCATCGGCATCTCGGAGCTCACCAAATGCCTTGAGCAGATCCACCTGGACAGTCCCGGGAGTGGCAGATACGACCGTCGTGTCTGCGGGAAGGAAGCCCTGCTCGAACTGCAGCTTCGCCGCTTCCGGGCTGTTCATGAAGTTTAGGAATGCCGCGGATGTGTCCTTGTTCTTGGACTTCGCGGAGATCGCGTAGCCGACCGAGCTGCCGATGGCCGTAGTGGACTTCCCCGGGAAGACCGCGAAACCGGCATCAGCATTGAGGGCGTCGGAGATCTTGGAAGCATCCCAGTTGCCGTCGACAAAGAACAGGCCTTCGCCGGCGCCAAATTTGGCGACCGCGCCCTGCAGATCTACACTGTTGGCAGCATCGGGAATGTATCCGAGCTTGGACCATTTCTGAAGTTTCTGGACGCCGAGTTTGTTCCCTTCGGTGTCAAAGGTCGATCCCTTGGTGCCGAATGCCCACTTTGCCGCATTCGTCGCCCCGTCGACAGATTGGCCAATGGACTGCACGATAAAGGCGGCGTGGCCCTGCGCGTTGCCGACCTGCAGCGGCAGGACGTCAGCGGCCTTGGCCTTGGCCATGTCCTCTTCGAAATCGGCCAGGGTCTTTGGCGCATCACCAATGCCAATCTTTGCCGCCAAGGCCTTGTTGTAGTACAGCCCAACTTCAGAGAAACCTGAGGGAACCGCGTAGAGCGGACCGGTTCCGAGAGTTTTGCCATCCTCGGCTACACGCCACTGGCTCAGCCCGGAAGAGGAATATACCTTCTCCCAGCCATAGGAGTTGCTGTAATCATCTAAGTCGAGAACCAGATTGTTCTTCACCGTGTTGCCCACAACGTTGATGAGGGCGATGTCCGGTGCCTTGTCGGAGTCGAGCTGGAGGTTTATGCCCTTGTTGTAGTCTTCGAAACTCGTGGCCGTAACGTTCACGGTCACATTGGGGTGCTGCTTGGTGAATGCCTCGGCTATCTTCTTGGTTGCAGCCCCCGACTCCGGAGTGGTGGCCAGTTCAATGGCAACATCCGAGGTAGGGATTTGGGTGGAAACGGAGTCCGGGGTCGTGGAGGACGCTGGAGAGGAGCTGCCCGGTGCGCACGCGCTCATGACCACAACTGCAGCGAAGCCCAGGGCCGGAAGCGTCAGGATTGACTTCTTCATAGTTCTCCTTCGAGTATTCTGGCTTTATGCAAGAACATTACATAAATGATGATCTTTGATAGGGGGCGTGTCAAGTGAGAGGCTGAACACAACTTTCCGCTGGTTATCAGTAGAATCGTGCGGTGACCTTTGAACTTCCATCCCCCAGCGACCCGGGCCTGCTGCGGACTTTGAACCGACGCCTCGTCCTGCGCGCCCTAGTTGAGTCCAATTCGTTGGAAACACTGGCCGTCATCGTCAGGAGAACGCGAGTGTCCCGCCCTACCGTGGAGGCAGCGCTATCTGAACTCATGGAACAGGGGTGGGTGGAGGAGCTAGCCCCGGGCATGTCCGGAACCGGTCGTCTGGGACGACCAGCCAGGCGGTTTCGATTCCGCAATGACTTTGGAATTCTGGTCGGGCTTGATGTGGGTGTCCACAAGATTGTCGTCAAAATCGCCGACGCCCGGGGCGCCGTCGTCCATGAACACCTCTCGCGTCTCGATACGGTATCCACGAAGAGTCTGGACCTGGACCGGATCATCGAGGAAGTCCGTCTGGCCGTCATCGGCTCGGGGCTTCGCGGGTCGCGCATCTGGTCACTAGGGTGCGGGTTCCCAGGTGTGGTGTCAGCTGACGGCGTTATTCAGCGCTCGGTAGTCGTGCCTGACATGGTAGGACTGGATCTTGCCAGGGAGCTCTCTCGGAGCCTTGAAACTGCCGCCTTGGTTGAAAACGATGCAAATCTGGCCACTCTGGCCGAGCACCGTGAAGGCGCATCCAGCCAAGCCGGGTCGGTGGTAGTGGTCACCACCGGCCGACGGATATCGTCGGGTCTGATTATCAACGGGTCCCTGCTTCGCGGTCGTCACGGGGCTGCAGGAGAAATAGGCGCCCTTCCCGTGCTTCAATGGGCCGATGCCCCCGGCAAGAAGGACATCACCGAGTACGGGCACGCCCTGGGCACCGGCATCTCAGCCCTTGTGCTGGCTGTCGACCCGGAGACCGTCGTCATTCAAGGAGAATTCCGCAATCAAGGCCCGGCCCTACTGGCGGCCGTCCGGGCGGAGCTGGACAAGTACTGCGTCTATGTTCCGTCAGTACAACTCTCCGCACTCGGCACCGGCGCAGTGGCCACGGGAGGTGTTCACCTTGCCCGCGAACACTTCCATACGCACATCTTGGGACTCTCAGGCCTCGACTGAGACGACTGTTCCCAGTCTGCGGGACTCCTCGGCGGCCCACACAACGCGGTGTGAATCGAAACTGGCCTGAGCGCTGCTGACCACGGTCAACCCGCCCTGATCCAGCACACCCGTTTTCCTGGCCGCAAGCCCGGCACGCACGGCGCCGAGGAATGCGGCGACTAATTCATCATCGGCGCCACCGTGCCCGTCGGCCGCGGACGCCCCCCCTTGCTGGGCGAGATCCAGCGTCCGTGAGGCCCCGGTCAGGAAGTCATCGATCACCAGAGATTGGCCGTCACCAGTGATCATGCCCTCAGTGCCCATGATCCTCGTCTTGCGGAAGTCCAGCGGCGTGAATGCCGAAACGGTAATCGAAGCTGTCGCCCCGTCGTCGAACTCAAGATTGACCACCTGATGGTCCGCGACGTCATTGTCCCCGTTGTACACGCATTGGCCGTAGGGGCCGTCCCGCAAGGCCTCCATAACGGCCGCTTCGTCGACTTCCGGAGTTAGCACCGCCAAGGGCCAACGCTCACCTACGGGATCACCGAGGAAGCGGCGATAAATTTTGGGCGCCGAATATGCGCAGCTGTCCACCAAGGGGCAGTCGAGGCAGCGACGGGCTGAATTCTCCGGCCTGTTCTCCGGTTTGA
>NZ_JAGGPP010000051.1:1014-5473 GCF_018613755.1 Arthrobacter sp. ISL-72 | reverse complement strand
ACACCGGTGAGGGCGGGCTGGTGGCGCACGAGTGCAT
The DNA here is from genome assembly GCF_018613755.1 of Arthrobacter sp. ISL-72. Classification (GTDB taxonomy): domain Bacteria; phylum Actinomycetota; class Actinomycetes; order Actinomycetales; family Micrococcaceae; genus Arthrobacter. Next base: position 5,436 of record NZ_JAGGPP010000051.1, on the reverse strand, counting down.
CCTGGACCTGCGTGAGCTCACGGCCCGGACCGGTGTCACTGCCGAGGACGTGGCCAAGCGCCTGATCGACTTCGGTTTCCACGCCCCCACCCTGGCCTTCCCGGTCGCCGGCACCCTGATGGTGGAGCCGACCGAGTCCGAGGACCTGGGCGAGATCGACCGTTTCATCGACGCGATGATCACCATCCACGCCGAGATTGAGCAGGTCGCTGCCGGCGACTTCACGGTGGAGGACTCCCCGCTGCGGAACGCACCGCACACCGCGGCCGCCGTCGTGTCTTCCGACTGGAACCGCCAGTACCCGCGGGAGCAGGCCGCCTTCCCGGCCCACGCCAAGCAGGACAAGTACTTCCCGCCCGTGGGCCGCATCGACGGCGCAGCCGGCGACCGCAACCTCGTCTGCTCCTGCCCTCCGATCGAAGACTTTCAAAACTAAGGACTGATCATGACCGAGAACTACACCGCTCTGTATGAGCAGCACAAAAAGGCCGGCGCGTCCTTCACCGACTTCGGCGGATGGCAGATGCCCCTCAAATACGAATCGGAACTCGCCGAGCACCACGCTGTCCGCAACGCTGCCGGCCTGTTCGACCTCTCCCACATGGGCGAAGTCTGGGTCACCGGCCCGGACGCCGGCGCCTTCCTGGACTACGCCCTGGCCGGCAAGCTGTCCGCAGTCGCCGTCGGCAAGGCAAAGTACTCGCTGATCTGCCAGGAAGACGGGGGCATCATCGACGACCTCATCTCCTACCGCCGCGGCGAGCAGAAGTACCTCGTAGTCCCGAACGCCGGAAACGCCGTTGTCGTCGCCGCTGCGCTGAAGGAGCGCGCCGCCGGTTTTGACGTCGCCGTCGAGGACGTTTCTGCCGAGACCTCCCTGGTCGCCGTCCAGGGGCCGAACGCGGAGGCCATTCTGCTGACGTTGGTCCCGGCCGAGCAGCATGAACTGGTTACGGGCCTGAAGTACTACGCTGCCGTCGAAGTGGAAATAAACGGGCAGGAGCTGTTGCTGGCCCGGACCGGATACACAGGTGAAGACGGCTTCGAGATCTACATCCCCAACGTGGACGCGGCCGGTCTCTGGGACGCGCTGCTCGAAGCCGGCGAAGGACACGGCCTGATCCCTGCCGGCCTGGCCTGCCGGGACTCGCTGCGCCTCGAAGCCGGGATGCCGCTCTATGGCAATGAACTGTCCCGCGAGGGCAACCCCTACTCTGCAGGCCTGGGCCCGGTGGTGTCCCTCGCGAAGGAGTCCGACTTCGTCGGCCGCGCAGCCCTGGAAGCACTGAAGGCAGCAGGCGCCGGGTCGACCAGCGGCCGCAGGCTGGTGGGCCTCAAGGGCCTGGGCCGGCGCGCGGGCCGCAGCCACTACCCGGTCCTGAAGGACGGGAACGTGGTGGGCGAAGTGACCTCCGGCCAGCCGAGCCCCACCCTGGGCTACCCGGTTGCGATGGCGTATGTCGACGTCGAATTCGCCGAGCCTGGCACCGCCCTGGACGTTGATTTGCGGGGCAAGGCCGAGGCGTTCGAAGTCGTCGCACTGCCTTTCTACAAGCGCTCCAAGTAGCCCGAGCTCCTCGCGTAGGTGCCTCAGCCGTTCCCTGATCCGGGACCGGCAGGCCCCGGTCCCCAATGCTGGGCCGCCGAGGCCCGTCGGGGCTGACATCCTCCGCGGGCTCGGTCGCGAAGACGCCCGCTGGGCGGACGTGACGCTCCCTTGGACGCCCGCTTCCGGATGCCAGCCCCGAAGGGGCCCTGTCAGGTCGCCTTTGGAAGGTGGACCGGACAGTACGGCCGGACGGCGCCTTCGAGAGCCACAGGCGCTGGGGATATGGCGCCAGCGGCAAGTTCGGTTATTGGGGTTGAGCTTGCCGGGCCGTTTTCCCGCCGATCCATTTTTAGTTAGACAAGACGTAAGGAAAAACAAATGAGCAAGGTTGTTGCTGAACTGAAGTACTCCGCGGAGCATGAGTGGGTTGCCGTTGATGGCGGGGGGCCGGCGGGGATTGGGATTTCTGCTGTGGCTGCCGATGCGCTGGGCGACATTGTGTACGTGGACCTGCCCGAGGTCGGTTCCGCTGTGACGGCGGGGGAGACCTGCGGCGAGGTGGAGTCCACGAAGTCCGTCTCCGACCTGTATGCCCCCGTGACCGGCGAGGTCACCGAGATCAACACCGCCGTCGTCGGGGACCCGGCACTGATCAACAGCGACCCGTACGGTGCGGGCTGGCTGTTCAAGGTCGCCGTGACCGAAGCGGGACCGCTGATGTCCGCTGAAGAGTACGCGGCAGCCAACGGCGGCGAGCTGTGAGCGGCGCCGGCGCCGCAACGGCGGCTTTCGAACAGGTGGTCTCGCCGTCGCTGGACGCGGACCTGTCCGTGCTGGATCCCGAGATCGCGGTGAAGATCGACGACGAACTGGGCCGCCAGCGCGGTGGCCTGGAGATGATCGCGTCGGAGAACCACACCGCAGTGGCCGTGATGCAGGCGCAGGGCTCGGTGCTGACCAACAAGTACGCTGAGGGCTACCCGGGCAAGCGCTACTACGGCGGCTGTGAGCACGTTGATGTGATCGAGCAGCTCGCCATCGACCGGGTGAAGGCCCTGTTTGGCGCCGAATACGCGAACGTTCAGCCGCACTCCGGTGCGCAGGCGAACGCGTCGGTGATGCACGCTCTGATCAAGCCGGGCGACACCATCATGGGCCTGAACCTGGCACACGGCGGACACCTGACCCACGGCATGCGGATCAACTTCTCCGGCCGGCTGTACAACGTGATCCCGTACCAGGTCCGTGAAGAGGACCACCGGATCGACATGGCCGAAGTGGAGCGCCTGGCCCTCGAGCACAAGCCGCAGCTCATTGTGGCCGGCTGGTCCGCCTACGCCCGGCAACTGGATTTCGCCGAGTTCCGGCGGATCGCCGACTCCGTTGGCGCCTACCTGATGGTGGACATGGCGCACTTCGCCGGCCTCGTCGCCGCCGGGCTGCACCCCTCCCCGGTGCCGCACGCGCACGTCACGACGTCGACAACGCACAAGACCCTGGCCGGTCCGCGCGGCGGGATCATCCTGACCAACGACGCCGACGTCGCCAAGAAGATCAACTCGGCCGTGTTCCCGGGCCAGCAGGGCGGGCCGCTGGAGCACGTCATCGCGGGCAAGGCCGTGGCGTTCAAGATCGCGGCCTCGTCGGAGTTCAAGGAACGCCAGGAGCGCGTGCTCGCCGGCGCCCGGATCCTGGCCGAGCGCCTGGTCCAGCCGGACGTCACGGCCCACGGCATCAACGTGGTCTCCGGCGGCACTGACGTGCACCTTGTCCTGGTGGACCTCCGCAACTGCGAGCTCGACGGGCAGCAGGCCGAGGACCGGCTCGCGGCGATCGACATCACCGTGAACCGCAACGCGGTTCCGTTTGACCCCCGCCCGCCGATGGTCACCTCCGGCCTGCGCATCGGCACCCCGGCGTTGGCCACCCGCGGATTCGGCGAAGCCGCCTTCGCCGAAGTCGCGGACATCATCGCCGAGGCTTTGACCGCCGACGCCGGGGCGGACCTGTCCGGACTGCGCAACCGTGTCGAGGCCCTCGCCGCCGCCCACCCGCTCTACCCGGCAGTCACGAACCTCGGCTGACCGGCTCGGAACGAGTTTTTGTCCAGATATCGGGACTTCGCCGCCCGTTTGGCCCCGTTATCTGGACAAAAACTCCACCCCAGCACAAGACCGCACCCGCCCCACCCGACCGCAGTGATCTAGTAAGGATTGAAGCCATGGCTGTTGGCGTCTTTGACCTGTTTTCCATTGGTATTGGGCCCTCGAGTTCCCACACGGTGGGTCCGATGCGGGCTGCTGCTGTGTTCGCCGAGGAGCTCAAGGCTGCGGGGACGCTGAAGAAAGTGGCCTCGCTGCGGTTGGACCTCTACGGTTCGCTGGCGGCCACCGGGCACGGCCACGGCACCATGACGGCGATCCTGCTTGGCCTGGAGGGCTTCCACCCGGAGAAGATCCTGCCGGAGGAAGTTGAGGAGCGGTTGGCCTCGATCGCCGAAACCGGGACGCTCCAGCTGGCCGGCGCGGGGGAGGGCGACGGTGTTCCTCTGCCTTACGGTGTGAAGGACATGATCCTGCGCCCGCTGACCGTTCTGCCGCGGCACACGAACGGGATGACCTTCACGGTGTCGGACGCCGACGGCGGGGTCCTGCACAGTGCCACGTTTTTCTCCGTCGGCGGCGGCTTCATCGTCCGTGAAGGCGAAGAAGACGCAGCCCAGCAGGAGCTCGACGAGTCCAAGAAGGAGCTCCCGCTGCCCTTCCGCACCGCAGCGGAACTCCTGAAGCACTGTGAGAACACCTCGTTGAGCATCAGCGACGTGATGCGGGTGAATGAAGAAGACAGCCGCTCGGAGGAGGAGATCCGCGAGG
>NZ_JAGGPP010000051.1:0-907 GCF_018613755.1 Arthrobacter sp. ISL-72 | reverse complement strand
CCACCCAGCAGGACCGTGACGATGTCGTGGTGAAGTTCCTGCTCGCCGCCGGCGCCGTCGGGGTGCTGTACAAGGAGCAGGCCTCGATCTCCGGCGCCGAAGTGGGCTGCCAAGGCGAGGTGGGCTCGGCGTCGTCGATGGCCGCGGCCGGGCTTGCGGAGGTGATGGGCGGCACCCCCGCCCAAGTGGAAAACGCCGCCGAAATCGCGATGGAGCACAACCTGGGCCTGACCTGCGACCCGATCGGCGGGCTGGTCCAGATCCCCTGCATCGAACGGAACGCCATCGCAGCCGCGAAGGCCATCAACGCCGCCAAAATGGCGCTGTGGGGTGACGGCACGCACCGGGTATCGCTGGATGAGGTGATCGTGACCATGCGCGAAACCGGCAAGGACATGAGCTCCAAGTACAAGGAAACCGCGATGGGCGGCCTCGCCGTCAACGTCGTGGCCTGCTGATTTGCACTAAGGAAAGAGAACAATGACACTGGCACCAGAAGGCCGAAAGATGCTGCGTATTGAGCAGCGCAATGCGGCCACCCCGGTGGAGCGCAAGCCGGAGTGGATCAAAGCCAAGGTCCAGATGGGCCCGGAGTTCGTCCAGCTCAAGAACCTCGTGAAAAAGGAAGGCCTGCACACGGTGTGTGAGGAGGCCGGTTGCCCGAACATCTTCGAGTGCTGGGAAGACAAGGAAGCCACGTTCCTGATCGGCGGCTCCGAATGCACCCGCCGCTGCGATTTCTGCCAGATTGACACCGGCAAGCCCTCCCCGGTGGACATGTTTGAACCCACCAAGGTGGCCCGCTCGGTCCAGGCCATGGCCTTGCGCTACGCCACCGTCACCGGCGTGGCCCGGGACGACCTCGAAGATGAGGGTGTCTGGCTGTACGCCGAAACGGTCCGCAAGA
>NZ_JAGGPP010000050.1 GCF_018613755.1 Arthrobacter sp. ISL-72 | reverse complement strand
CCGCGAGGTCTACTTCATCCTCGACCCCGGCCGCCAGCACATCGTCCCGAACACCAGACAACACCGAACTGCTGCTTGACACTTAGGAGAGCATCCGTGGCACCCAATACACCTCCGACGAATTCCAGAAATGGTGCGCCGACAAGCAGGTCACGCAGTCCATGGGCAAGGTCGGGGTGTGCTGGGACAACGCGGTCGCCGAGAACTTCTTCTCGCACCTCAAAACCGAGTTCTACCACCACGAACGCTTCAGCTCCCGGCTTGCCGCCCGGACCGCCGTGATGGACTACATCGAGGGCTGGTACAACCGCCGCCGACCCAACCGCCGGGCCGGCGGCATCCCACCGGCCACAGCCCACACAGCCCACCAAACCAGCGCCCAGAAACCCCTGGCCGCCTAACCAAAACAACAACGAACCTGTCTCAAAAACTTGACGAGCGCACAGGGTGAACTTCGCGAGCAGGGATGGAGGAAAAGTGGGAGCGAAGCCGCGACGATCGAGATTCCGAGTTCCCTCGGGTACCGGCGCAGCGCCTGCATGATGGGTGCCCCTTCGTGGGAAAGCCGGCGGCCGCGTTGGCCGCCTTTAGCGGCCGGGAAGACCGGCGACTCGGTGACCCGGTATCGGATAAAGAGGGCAACACTCAGCGACAGCAGCGCTTGTACGAGATAGTTAGATATCTATCTATATTAAGTCACCTCTGATTTGACCTTCCGTTCCGAGAATCAGTGTACAAGCCGGAATCTTCGTGTATTCCCGCGAGCGGGACGGGATCATCCTGACCTAGAATGAAGCGAGGAGGGCATTGCCAATTTATTAGACTTCTAGTAAATTTGTGAGAGAAGCAGGCGTTGGGTGCTTCAGAGGACTCACTGGGCGAGATATGACGGGGGCGGGGTGAACAATATCGTGAACGGCAGCAAGGACGAGGAACGCTGCGTTGCAGAAGTGCGAACGCTCGGGGCTACGCAGGAGCATGAATCACTAAAGGAGACGATGACCGAGTTGACAACCCAACAGAATGAAAAACTCAGTGGCATCGCATTCGAAAAGCTCGCGAACGACTCCACGAGAGAGATGTTTCCCGAGTACGACGCCGCCGCCATGGCCCTTTGCTTCAACCTGATACGTCTGGCTAACAGGATCACTACCGACCTCGAAGTCAGCGTCCACCGCCCCGAAGGCCTCAGTTTTTCTGCGTTCAGGCTTCTATTCGCAATTCGAGCTGTTGGAGCAGGGTATCCCAACGAGCTAGCAAGGCTGTCGAGCGTTTCAACTGCTTCTATGTCGAGCTTGCTCAACACCTTAGAGAAGTATGGGCTGGTGACCCGAGAGGCAGACACCTCAGATAAGCGCAAAACGCTTGTGCGGCTCACTCCACTCGGGGAGGCCCGCGTAACAGAGCTCGCGCGCAAGAACAGTCTGCGTGAAAGCGATTGGGCAGATGGCCTCACAAGGACCGAAGCAACCATCCTTACTGAACTCTTGCGGAAGCTTCTACAACACCACCCGCCTCGTTCCTAGGACTTCAGGGCGCCTTGAATCCGGATAGCCCCTGAATTTCCCACGCACACCCCCGAACGTTCAGCTGGTTCACTGGCAACTGGACGCGTACGCCTATCGACCACAGGCATCAGACCGCGACGCCGCCATGAGATTGGTTCCGATGTTCGCGGGCTCCGTGTCGGCCGCCCGACGTTTTTTCAGCTCAGGGCCCTGTCCCGGTGAAGCCACGCAACAAGTAGCAGTAACCAGGGACGAAACCCTGGAGAGTCCGCACCGCCCTGGCGGGCGTGGATAGTCAAATTTCAGATACCAAGCGTCTAGTTCTGAGGAGCTTCGACGTCAACCGCTTACAACGAAGTGAGGACTCCGTGCAGTTTCACCATCACGGTTACGTTTCCGGGGACCCGCGGGTCCAGCCTGCAGCAGGAGTCGGCATCAACAGGCCGGCTGAGCTTCCCGATGAGGCCGATGTGTTGATTGTCGGCACAGGACCTGCCGGCATGCTCACGGCCGCGCAATTGTCCCAATTCTCAAGTGTCACCACACGCATCGTGGAGCGCCGCCCCGGAAGGCTCGCCATTGGCCAGGCCGACGGAATCCAGACCCGGACAGTCGAGACCTTCCAGGCCTTCGGGTTTGCCGAGAGGATCATCGCCGAGGCGTACCGGATCACCGAGACGGTGTTCTGGAAGCCGGATCCGGCGGACCCCTCCCGCATCATCCGCACTGCCCGCACCCCGGATGATCCCGCCGAAACCAGCGAGTTCCCCCACCTCGTCGTTAACCAAGCCCCGGTGCTGGATTACTTCGCCGAGTTCATGGCCAACTCGCCCACACGCATGTCACCCGACTATGGCTTCGAGTTCCATTCCCTCAACGTCGCGGACGAGCAGGAGTACCCCGTCACAGTGACCCTTCTCCACACCTCCGGCCCCAAGGAGGGGCAGGAGCGCATCGTCCGGGCCAAATACGTTGTCGGTGCTGACGGCGCACGCAGCACGGTGCGCCAGGCTATCGGCTGCACGCTTGCTGGAGACCAGGCCAACCATGCCTGGGGCGTGATGGATATCCTGGCGGTCACGGATTTCCCAGATATCCGCATCAAGTGCGCAATCCAGTCCGGTACAGGTGGCAGCATCCTCCTGATCCCTCGCGAAGGCGGCCACCTCTTCCGCATGTATATTGATCTAGGCGAGGTGGACCCCAACAACAAGGGCGCAGTGCGCAGCACTTCCACCGAGGAAATCATCCACAAAGCGAACGAGATCCTCCACCCATACACCGTCGACGTCCGCGACATCGCGTGGCATAGCGTGTACGAGGTGGGCCACCGCCTCACGGACCGGTTCGATGACGTCCTGCCGGAGGACCGCGGCACCCGCACACCGCGCGTGTTCATCACCGGCGACGCATGCCACACCCACAGTGCCAAGGCCGGGCAGGGCATGAACGTCTCCATGCAGGACGGCTTCAATCTGGCCTGGAAGCTCGGCCACGTCCTCGAGGGCCGCAGCCCGGAAACCCTGCTTACCACCTACTCAGAGGAACGCCAGGTGGTGGCGAAGAATCTCATCGACTTCGACAAGCAGTGGTCAACGCTCATGGCGAAGAAGCCCGAGGAATTCGAAGACCCCTCCGAACTCGAGGACTTCTACGTGCGTACCGCTGAATTTCCCGCCGGCTTTATGACCCAATACGCCCCCTCAGCGCTCGTGGCCTCCCCTGAACACCAGCACCTGGCAACCGGCTTTCCGGTCGGCAAGCGCTTCAAGTCGGCGCCCGTCGTGCGGGTCGCCGACACCAACCCGGTACACCTCGGCCACCACGCAGCCGCGGACGGCCGCTGGCGCATCTACATCTTCGCTGACGCGGCGACGCCCCAAACGTCCCAGGCCGGCACCGGGTCGCCCACAGAGCGGTTCGCCGAGTGGATCACCAACTCGCCAGAATCCCCGCTTGCTGTCACTCCCTCGGGGGCCGACCCCGACGCGTGGTTTGACGTGAAGGTGATCTACCAGCAGGACCACACCAGCGTTGACATCGCTGCCGTTCCGGCAGTGTTCAAACCCACGGTCGGCCCGTTCCAGCTCACGGACTATGAAAAGGTCTACGCTGCAGACCCGAGCGCGGACATCTTCGAACTGCGCGGCCTCGACCGCGGCGGCGTCGTCGTGATCGTGCGCCCGGACCAGTACGTGGCAAACGTCCTGCCGCTCAAGGCAACAACCGAGCTCGCTGCGTTCTTTGCACCCCTACTGCAGCCGCGGCGGCAGAAGGAGCTTTCATCCGTTGAGCTGTCTGGCGTGCCCACCAGCCGCTCAACCACCACACCCTCAGCCTTGGTCGACCGCTAACACTGGGTGGCGATGTCACCGTTTCAGAGCACGCATGCGCACCCACGACCCAAGGCCTGAGCCAGGCGGCCCGCAGGGTGATTGCCGGAACCACGATCGGCACCATCGCCAGCATTCTCCGGTGATTCCGGTCTCCACCTGATAAAGCCTTTCAGGCTCCACCGGCAAATCTGCACCACAGTTCGATCCCCCGGGTTTCCCCCTGGGTTACGCCCGCTCACACCAACTGGAGAACCATGAGCATGTCCACCCACAGTTCGAAGGCGAACCAACGTCGCGTCGCCTTCGCCACCGTCATCGGCACCACCGTTGAATGGTACGACTTCTTCATCTATGCCACGGCCGCCGGCCTGGTGTTCGCGCAGTTGTTCTTCGAGCCAGCCGGTGCCTCCATCGGTCTGCTGTTGTCGTTCGCCTCTGTCGGGATCAGCTTCCTCTTCCGGCCTCTGGGCGCCTTCCTGGCCGGCCACTATGGCGATAGGATCGGCCGCCGGGCCATGCTCGTGCTGACACTGGTCCTCATGGGCGCAGCAACCACCTTGGTCGGCTTCCTACCGACCTATGCCACCGCTGGTGTTACCGCGCCGGTCATGCTCCTGCTACTGAGGATCCTGCAGGGCATCTCCGCGGGCGGTGAATGGGGAGGCGCCGTCCTGATGGCAGTTGAGCATGCTCCCCGCGACCGCCGCGGACGGGCCTGGGCATTCCCCCAACTGGGCGTCCCTCTAGGGCTGCTGCTGGCGTCCGGCGTCACGGCGCTCATGACCGGTGTGATTTCCCCCGGATCCGCCTTCCTAGAGTGGGGATGGCGCGTGCCCTTCCTGCTGAGCATCGTGCTTATTGCTGTGGGCTACTTCGTACGCCGCGCGGTGGACGAATCCCCCGTTTTCCAGGAAATCGCCGCAGCCAAGAGACAGCCCAGGATACCGATCGTGGAGCTGTTCCGCCGCCACGGACTGCTCGTGATCATCGCCGCCCTGATCTTCGCAGGCAACAACGCCGCAGGGTACATGGCAACCGGGGGCTTCATTCCAAGCTACGCGTCCAGCCCCGCTGTCGGTCACGGACGCACTGACGTGCTCGTCGCAGTCGCTTATGGTTCTGCCATCTGGCTCGCCTTCACCTACCTGGCCGGATACCTCTCAGACCGGATCGGCCGCAAACGGACGTATTTCATAGGATTCGGCGCTCAGCTACTGGCTTGCTTCCCGCTCTTTTGGCTGATCAACACGGGTTCCCTGGCAATGCTCTATATGGCGCTGACCATCTTTAGCTTCGGTCTGGGACTGGCGTACGGGCCGCAGGCTGCCCTGTACTCGGAAATGTTCCCTGCCTCGGTACGTTTCTCCGGCGTCTCTATCTCCTACGCTCTGGGTGCGATCCTCGGCGGCGCCTTTGCCCCGACAATCGCCACAGCCCTGGTGCAGGCCACAGGCGGAACCGAGGCCGTTTCCCTCTATCTGGTCGGGATGACGCTTGTCTCCCTTGTGTCCGTCTCCTTGGTGCGGGACCGCTCAGGCATGGACCTTTCCATCCGGAATCAGGCCGAACAGGAAGTTGGAGCACTCGTCTTTGACCGCCGAAGCGCCGACGTCTCAAACGAGCCCGCCCGCACCAACTGACCACGCCGCCGCTTGGGGCCGGGGCTAGCTGAGCGCCCGGCCCCACGCGGCGGAAGCCAGCCATCGAAGGCGGCAAGGATGACGCACAGCGTGCGCCCGAGGTCGTGGTCTTCGATGGCGCGGTACCGGTACCACCAGGCATCAGCGGATTGCGGCCAAGTACGGGCAGTCAGTCCATCTGGCCCACTACCTTGAGGTTCTCAAGTCCAAACCCGGCGCGCTTCCCGGTTCAACCGCTCCTCCGGCCGGGCACGGGAGTCCCAGCGCCCATGAGGCATCTGGGCTGCGTCCCGCCGGGTCAACGGGGACGAGGACGGCACCCGGGAACTCCTCGACGTCCTGCTCCATCATTCGATGGACTCTTCCAATGCATCATTGCGCGGCCGATGCGTTCAAGCCGGTAATGGAGCTTCCCACGACGCATGGAGAATGCGTGGCTGGTGTCACGCCCGCTGCGGCCGCAGTCTAGGTAGGCGAGGGCAGTTTGCAAGTGCTCCCCTGTGCCCACGTCAAGCAGGTGTCCTACTATCTCCCCGATGCACTTGACATGCACCAGGTTGTCACCGCCGTTGACCGCGGTCCCTACCCTCAGACCGCTGGTTGACGAAAGGGTTCTTATCGGCGTGCGGAGGGCTTCCGGGTCGCGCGGAGTGTTCGCCCGGCACAAGGGCCCGGCATCGCCCCTCCACAGACACCACCTCGGCGCCTCACCATTCAGTCATGTAGTCAACCAACACACAGGCAATGAATGGATATGACGACCCAGCTACTTGGCGGTATCACTGGACATCTCGCCCCAAATCCACAACCGTTTATGTCGTGCAGGCCAGAGGAAACCATGCAGAGTAACTAGCCCCAACCCGGCCGCCGCACTTCAAGAAGGAGGAAGCCGGCAACAGTAACTGCCACCAAAAAGTAACTGCCACCAAAAATGGCCCGCGAAGGAGCCATCAAGGAAGATTTGTCTGAGACCCGACTGTGACCAGCACGGCGAAACCACCCTCTCCCAGGAGGACCGCGACTTCATCCAGGCCAAGGCCAATCCGGCCGCGCCAACCGGACCAGAGCATCGTTTCTTCGACGCCACCCAGCCTTGAGCGGGCAGGTCCGGCCGGATACCGTCGCGGCGTTGGTACGCTACGTGCTGCGCGGTCACCGCCTTGAAATGCCCGGCTGAGCCCGCACCGCATCCGGCCCGGGCCGGATGCGGCCAAACCGGTCCAGCCTTGCATCGGGGCAGTATTGTCACCGGCTTCCCCTGAGGTTCGTCCACATGAAGTAGGCCGGATTTCCCTCCGGGCGCGGACGCCGACGCACCCTGCCGGCTTCGTGGGCAGGGTTCAATGGAACTGGTTAACAGGAGACATTTCAGCGGAAGGACCCGGTCTTCATGCTCAGGAAGTCAACCATCATCCTGATCGAGGATGCCGACGGCGGCGCCGCTGATGAGAGGGTTGCATTCGCTCTCGACGAAACCAGTCACGAAATCTACGTTTCCATCTCCAAGGCCTCCTCGCTCAGGTCCCTTCTTGCCCCGTACATCCCCGCCGGACGCAGGACCAACCGGGTCGCCGGGACCGCCGGCAGGAAATCCGGCGGCCGCGCGCCCGGGCCCCCAACACCGGCAGGATCCGGCGGTGGGCCATCGACAACGGGCACCAGATGACCTCCCGCGGGCCGATCCCGGACAGAATTCTCGAAGCCTTCCACACCGGCCGACATCCTTCTAAACCCATGCCGCCGCGGTCGCCCAGATGGCCCGGATCCTGAAGCGCAGCCGGAACCAACCCGGCGTTCTGCAGCTCGGCGGCGGCTACCTCCACTGCGGTGAACCGATGAAGATCCAGGGCAGTGACCTTCGCAGTATCCATGCGCGGGTGCACGCAGACAGACCCTCCGTAAGTCTGCTGGAGCTCTCCCCGGCGGCCCTCAGGCCTGCTTCACCACGCCTGGTGTTCGCGGGTCAGGCCGAAGGGTACGGCGACACTGAGCGCGACCGTGAAGAAATCATGTCCGGGGCAGGTGACGAGAATGCCGTGGCGTCCTTCGCTCAGGGCCTGGATCCGGGCGGCATCCGCTGCCTCGTCGAGCTGACGGTCCATGCTTTCACGGTCAGCGGCGGTCACGGTCAAGCGGTTGGGCGCAGTAGCTGTCACAGGTTTTCCTTCATGTCGCAGGGAGAAGTTCGGTCCGGAGGGGTAACCGACGAGTCACAAACCCGTCTGCCGCTTCCAGGACTCCGGAACACAGTGCACCATCGGGCGGACGTGTTCTTAGTAGATGACGGTTCCGGTGGTCTCCACGGTGGTGCCGGAAACGGCATTGCGGCCGCTGACCTCGAGCTGGATTCCTGTCCGCCGCAGCGGTGTCTCCAAGGCCGTGGAGAGGTCCGGAATGACCCTGGTGTTGATGCTGTGGAGGACGTCCTGGATGTCGGCGCGGTTGTTAACCGTGACTTTCATCGTGAGATCCGGTTCCCTGGCGGTGCCGCGCAGCAGCGCCGAGGAACCCACGACCCCGGGCAGGGTATTGATCTGGTTTTCCACGGCGGAGGCCAGCACCGAGGCATCACATAGCGTGGTTCCAGAGGCCGGGTTCTGATGCAGCCGGTACCTGTCGGCGGGATTCCTTCGTGGAATCTGTGCCAGAATCCACAACATCCCCAGGCCGCCCATGAGAAGCCCGGTCACCAGGACAATGGCCGTAACAGAGGCCGGCTCGAAGACCGTGTGCAGGTCCCCTGTCATGACGGGACTTTCTGCAGGGACC
>NZ_JAGGPP010000049.1 GCF_018613755.1 Arthrobacter sp. ISL-72 | reverse complement strand
GGTTTCAACGGCGTCATCGAAACAACCCGCAGAATCGCGCGCGGCTTCCGAAACTTCACCAACTACCGAATCAGATGCCTACTCGCAGCCGACGGCCACCGCCCCTACCGGATCAAACAGACCAACCATGCCTAATTGCGAAGGGCCGCATTGCTGCCGTTCCGTTTCCCCGGACCGCCCGCCGAACCCGGCGTGCGATTCTCACCGCACCGGGCTCTCCACGTGAGGATTGTCGCTCAGCCGGTGGGGGCTGAGGGTGTCCACGGGGTCGGGATCCGGTAGCCGCGGTAGCGGTAACGGATGACTGAGACGCTGGCTGCGCCCTTGAACCTGTCCCGTTGACGGCGAGCCGCCAGGTTCCGGGCAGACAGAACCTGCGCCGTAGTTCTGGCCATCCGATGCGGTGCTTCTTCCGTAGCCATGCCGTGATCCGCTCCCACGCATAGGAGTCGATCGCGGAGAACGTGGCCTTGGACACTCCGTGTCGGATGTAGTTCGCCCACCCTCGCAGCATCCGACCCAGATAGTCCAGCAGGTATCCGGGCTCTTTGTGCAGGGTCGATCTGTACGTCATGGTCTTCACCCGGCTCTTGATCGAGGCGATCGCCTTCTTCGAGGGCCGGGTGTACACGAACCACTTGTTGCTTCCCCGATTGCGCATCCTGCGGATGTTGAAGCCGAGAAAGTCGAACCCGTCGTCGATGTGGACCACTTGGGTCTTCTCCGGCGACAGCCGCAGGCCCATGGGGACAGCGCGGTTGTCACCTCCTGCCGCAACCGTTCGGCGTGTTCCCGCTGCCCGGTAACGAGCACGACAAAATCGTCGGCGTACCGGACCAGACGGTAGTTCGCCTGACCGTGTCGCCTGCGGCGCTGCCGTTGGGGCTCAGTCGCCATCTGCTGCTCCCACGCCCGGATGAAGTGGTAATCGAGCGCGGACAGGGCGACGTTGGCCAACAGCGGGGACAAGATCCCGCCCTGCGGGGTGCCGGTGTGCGTGGCCTCGCGAGTACCGATGGTGGTCATCACCCCGGCCTTGAGGAACGCCTTGACCAGCCCCAGCACACGCTTGTCGCCGATCCTTGCCCGGACCCTGTCCATCAACGCGACGTGATCGATCATGTCGAAGCACGCCTCGATGCCGGCCTCCAGCATCCACTGGTACCGCTTGGTGGTGAAGTGATGGATCTCGGCGATGGCATCTTGCGCGCGCCGGTTCGGCCGGAACGCGTACGAGCACGGCTGGAAGTCCGCCTCGAAAATCGGTTCCAGCACGAGCTTGAGGGCAGCCTGCACCACCCGGTCGGTCACCGTCGGGATCCCCAGCTTGCGCAGTTTCCCGCTCGGCTTGGGAATCTCAACCTGACGTACCTCGACCGGCTGGAACGTCCGCGCCCTAAGGTGGTCACGAACGTGCTGCAGGAATCCCTCAACCCCGATCCGGGAAGCGATCCAAGCCACTGTGGCCCGGTCGACTCCCGTTGCCGGGTCGGTGCGTCAGCCTGCTCGCGGTGGTAACTGAGCCCCGCATCTCGTGGTCCCGCCCCTTGCAATCCGGAAACATCGAAATAGGACCGTACGAAGTGAAAAGCCGCTGATCCTCCACCCACTAGTCTGATTCGAGAAAGGTGCTACCAGCCGAATGCGGTCAATAGAAGTTGCATCAGGTTGCGTTTCTTTAGCCGTTATTGGCTGATCGGATCCATGTATGCCCGTGAGGCACCGTTACAACTCTCTACTGCCGGTCCTTGCTGCTGAAAATGCACTTACCGAGCGCTCATCCTGGCCGGATATCCCGACGTCGATGCCTGGGTTCCTGAGTTGCTCCCGTCCCGCACTCTTGCGCTTCCGGTCCCGGGATTTCGTGATTTGATTGTCTTCATGGCTGTAGTAGCTATAGGCATACGCGTCTGGGCCCTTCACTGGCAACCTGTTCAGCACGATTCCCAGGATGTTGGAGCCGACCATTTCCAGGGCCGCTATGGATTTCTCCAAATCTTGCTGCCGAAGCTTTTGGGACCCTACAACAACGACAACTCCTCCAACGTTTTGTGAAAGTACAGCAGCATCCGTGACGGGCAAGAGAGGCGGAGCATCAACAATTACGGTGTCGAAGGCCTGTTCCAAGTGAACTATCAGCTGCTTCATTTCAGCTGACCCGAGGAGCTCGCTCGGATTAGGAGGAATTTGCCCGGACGTCAGGACGTAGAGATCGTTGTCTCCCCAGTGCTGAAGCAGGTCGTTTACGTCTGCCGCCCCAACCAAGGCCGTTGTCAAACCTGCATTACGGTCAAGTCCTAAATAGTCATTCACCATGGGGCGCCGGAGATCCGCGTCCACTAAGCAGACCGCCTGCCCCGCCTGCGACAGGGCAATGGCAAGGTTCGTGGCGGTAGTGCTCTTTCCCTCTCCAGGGAGTGAGGACGTTACAAGAACAGATTTCGCCTGCCCGGTGACGTTGGCGAATTGCAGGTTCGTCCGCAGTTGGCGGAACGACTCCGCGCGCGGACTCTGTGGGGCTGCTTGGGTTAGAAGGGGTTTTTTGGCGGCATCTTGATCGAATGAGATGCCCCCCAAAAGCGGTGCGTTAGTTACATTCCGCAGGTCCGCTTCACCGCGAATGCGGTTATCCATGGTCGTTCGGAGTACGGCGGCGCCTGCACCGGTCAGCAGGCCGGTAAGCAGGCCGACCAGCAGGCTTAACCTAGTGTTTGGGGCCGAGGGCTCAGTGGGGGCAGTTGCGGGCATAGTGATGGAGAGATTCACCGGCGAGGTCCCGCCTTCTTTGGGTTTCTCCAATGTGTCTACAACCTTTATGAGGCTATTCGCAATGGCTTCTGCTGTGGCAGCGGCCTGCACCGGAGAGTTGTCCGTGACCGAGATGTTAATTAGCACTGTGTTGAGATCCGTAGTGGCCTCCACATTTCGAGCAAGCTCCTCGGCGGTCTTACCAAGACCGAGTGTGTCAATTACCGGCTGCAGGACAACAGGAGAATCGACGGTTTTGACATATGACTGCACCCGCGCCTGCCCGAATGTGTTGCCTTGCTGAAGTTCTTGTACGGAACCTGAGCTTTGGATGGCAACGAAGAGCTGAGTTTCGGACACGTAGGTCGGGGTACTCAGGACCGCACCGCCCCCGCCCGCGATAAGCCCAAACAGCGTCATGGCACTTATTAGAATCCAATTGCGACGGAAGATGCGTATGTAGTCGCGTAAATCCAAGCCGGGGCCCCCTGAGTCGATCGCCTGCGGGAGGCGATCTCTCGGCCTCCGCCAAAGTGTTGTGCGTGTAGTCTCCACAATTCTACTCGGCTATTGCTCCGGAAATTTCCCGCGGCTCTCCCCTCGTGCCCGATCATAGGGATGATCCTGGAACTTGCCAGATTAAGCCCGATAGGAGCGGGATGTTGATTGCTGGCGACAACACGAATGCTAACTAGACAGAGGACTGCCGCGGTTTTTGTAAATCAGGGTCCTAGTACGCTATGACTGACACCGGGCAAACCAATCCGCGATAACCCGGTCGCAGTGATCCGGTCCCAGCTGCCGTTGTTCAGTGTTGAAATCGGTTGCCCGCGCGAAACCGATAACCGAAACCCCCGTTGAGCCCCCGCGCCATGCCCGCTCCATGCGCTGGCAGCAGAACACACTCTCTTCGGTCAATGACTCCGGCGAGGTCACCACCGAGGCGGCCGCAGCGCACAGGGACTCCTGCTGGCTGGGTCTAGCCCGGCGTTTTCATGGCGCACCGCTGAGTGCGCGTGGTTAAACAGGGAAAGGGTGCTCTGAACTGGGAAAATAGTGGTTGTCGAGACCGTTATTCGCCGAGCGAGGGAGCACCCTTTCGATGCAAAAGTCTACGCCCGTTTTTCCGTCCGTCCCGGTCACTTTCACCGGCCAGTCGCTGATCTCCCACGCAGGAGTTAAGGTCCTCACCGGCTTCATGGATGCCCTGGGATTCGGGGCACTGTGCGAAGACAGGCTCGGCCAGCTTGTTCCCTCCGGCGCACGGCATCGTTCCGGCAGGCTCCTCGGATCCCTTGCAGCGATGCTCGCCGCCGGAGGCGAACACGCATCGGACCTGGACATCCTGCGTTCCTCACCCGGGGTCTTCGGCCCGTTGCCCTCGAACGCGACCGTTTCACGGTTCTTCGAACGCACCGTGGTCAACCCGGAGCTGTTCAGCTACGGATTTGAGACCCTCACCAGGGAACTGCGCACCCGGGCCTGGAACGCCTCCGGAGACCGGAACCCGGCCTTGTCCGCGACGGCCGCGGATCCGCTCATCATCGACATTGACGCCACACTCGTGGCCTCGCACTCCGAAAAGGAAAACGTTGCCGGCACCTACAAAGGCGGCTACGGGTTCGCCCCGTTCATCGCATCCTGTGACTACGGCACCGGCCAAGGCTCCGGGGAAATCCTTGCCTGCGTGCTGCGGCCCGGCAATGCCGGAGCAAACAGCGCCGAGGACCACATCCGGGTCTTCCACACCGCCCTGGCCCAACTGCCCGAGAGTTTCTACGACGACACCGGGGCCCTGACCGGGGAGAAGGTGCTGGTCCGCACCGACAGCGCCGGGGCCTCGCGGAAGTTCCTCTGGCACCTGCACAGCCTCGGCGTGCAGTTCTCCACCAGTTACGCCCTCCCGTTCGGTAAGGCACACATGATCGACTGGATCAACGACAAAACGAACTGGCAGCCGGCTCTGGACCAGAACGGCGCGGAGCGCACCGACGCCTGGGTCATCAACGCCACCGACGTGATCGCACTTCAGGACTACCCGCCGGGTACAAAACTGTTTCTGCGGGCAGAGCCGCTGCACCCCGGAGCGCAGCCGACCCTGGTCGATGTCGACGGGCACCGGATCACCGCGCTGTTGACCAACTCGCCGCGGTGGCACGGGCCGTTCCTGGACGTGAGGCACCGTGCCCGCGGCCGGTGCGAGAACAGGATCAAGACCCTGAAAAACACCGGCCTGGGCGAACATCGCCGCGCTGGCCTTCAATCTGGTCTCCTGGCTCCAGCTCGCTGCCCTTCCGAACGGTCACCACGCCAAGGCCTGGGACATCAAACGCTGGCGCTACCGGATCTTCGCGACCGCAGGCAAGATCATCACCCGCGCCCGCCGAAACCAGCTGCTGCTACCGGAATCAGCGCCGGAAAAGGACCTTCTGAAACTGCTGCTGGAGAACCCCGTACAACTTAAACAGCTCCTGCCTGCTGCCCCCGGGTGAGCGGGCGCTCAACCCATCCCGACGACCAGCCCGTCACCGGAAGTGGAACCGGCGCCATCCCAGAGCGAACCCACGGGCCACACCACACTGCCCGAAAACAGAAAACAACCCGTTCAACCTGCCGGCCGCAAACCAGCGACCATCACTCATCCTCATGAAAAATCGAGGCTAGCGGGTTCTGAACATGCCGGCCATTGGGCCTCACGTCGGGGACAAGCTGCGTCCCAGAAAGCTGTTCATCGACGAGCACAGGTTCCGCCTTGTCGGCTGTCCAAAAACTTGGCCACTCGTGCCTGGCAACGCATCGAGCATGAATGATGATGGTCACTCCGCCCCGCATTGGGAAGGTCCTCGGCGTGGCCGATCTCCGCGACGACAGGATTCGGCGAATGGCACCAACAACGCCGGCTCGACCGGTGCCTCGGCCGTCGTCCCGTAGCTATGGACCGTCCTCGGCGTTCCACAAGGCCTGCGGATGGGGCCGCCGCACACTGCAGGTTCAGTCACGGCTTTCCATCTAGTCCTACTCAGCATCATTCCTGTGAGCGACTCCGACCGCCGCTGCCCACCGAGTCACTCGAAGATGGCACCGCAGCGAAAAACCAGCTCCTGGGCCTTATCCGGCTAACGGCCCAGCCAGACACGAACATCCCCAGGTGCACCGTGCCGCGCCGGAAGAAAGAAATGGGGCCCTTCGCGGCCGCGGTGCCCGAGGGTGTCCTGCTGGACGCGGCGGCGGACTTCGTCGACCATGGCCGATCCCAGTTTCACGACATGGAACGCGTCCAAAGATGTGGT